>NZ_NBXD01000086.1 GCF_003399645.1 Subtercola boreus | reverse complement strand
GTTGACTCGTCGAAGAGCGCGCTCGAGTACACGAGAACCCCGATGATTTCGTCGCCGGCTTCCCGTAAAGCGAGATCGAGATCGAATTTGGCTACTTCATAATTCGTCTCGAGCGGCGTCACAGAAAGGCCATCGAGTTTCGTTGCCGCAACGACATCCTCGTTTTCCCAAGAGAACATCACCTGGAACAAGGGAGTGTGGTCGAGCCGGCGGGCGGGTTGAACGATCTCGACAACCTGCTCGAAGGGAAGATCCTGGTGGTCTTGGCCCGACACGACTTTCGAACGAACCTGCGCCAAGAGCGTCTCGAGGTCCTGCGATTCGGAAAGATCCACTCGCAGCGCGAGCGTATTCACGAAGAACCCGATCAACCCCTCCACCTCGGTGCGGGCACGGTTCGCGACCGGCGTGCCAATCACAATGTCCTCTTGGCCGGAAAGCCGTGACAGCAGACTTGCCCACGCCGCCAGAATCGTCATGAACAACGTCGTCCCGTAACGAAGGCTCAACACCTTCAACTGGCGACTCAATTCAGGGTCGAGCCAAATATCCACGTGCGCGCCTGCAAACGATTGTTGCGCCGGACGGGAACGATCCGTGGGTAACGCCAGCAGGGCCGGCGCATCAGCAAGTTCAGAACTCCAGTACCGTGCCTGCAACGCCTGACGTTCTCCCGAAATCCATTCGCGCTGCCAGACCGCGTAATCGGGGTACTGAATCTGGAGTGCCGGCAGTGGATCTTCGCCGTCTCGCAGGAACGCCCCGTACAACGTCCGTAGTTCGCGGAGAAAAACCTCGATCGACCAGCCGTCTGAGATGATGTGATGCTGAGTCAGGGTAAGAACATGCTCCTCGTCGCCGAGCCGGATCAACTGGCCTCGGACAAGCGGGCCGCGCGCGAAATCGAAGGGCGCATCCGACGCTTCGCGGCACAGTTCCGTCAGGCGCGTCTGCGCCTGATCGACGCCGCGAAGATCATGCTCGACCAATCCGAAACCTGTCTCCGCAGCCAAAAGCTCAACATGCGGCTCGCCACCCTGGGCGACAAAGACGCTGCGTAACCCCTCGTGACGTTCCCACAACGTGTCGAGGCTACGGATGAGGGCGGCACGATGAAGAGGCCCGCGCAGGTTCAGAGCCAACGGAATGTGATAGCTGGCGCTCATCCCGTCCAACTGTCCAAGGAACCACAAGCGCTGCTGGGCAAAGGACAGAGGCAGCACACCCCCGCGATCCACAGGCTCGATCGCGGGCAGCAACTGGCGACCGGACTTCTCGACAAGCTCGGCGATCACCCCAGCCATATCAAACAAAACCGGCTGAGCGAAAAGCTTCGCCAGCGTGAGTTCGATGCCGAGCTCTTGGCGTATGCGGCTGATGAGTCGGACGGCGAGGAGGGAGTGTCCGCCGAGGGTGAAGAAGCTGTCGCGTCGTCCGATCCGTTCAACTCCCAGCAGGTCGCTCCACAGCCCAGCCAGTAGTGTCTCGATCTCACCCACCGGTGCCTCCTCGACACCACGCGCGTAAGCCTCGTCCGCGGGCGCGGGCAAAGCGCGCCGATCCACCTTCCCATTCGGTGTCAGCGGCAGCGCGTCCAACACAACAAACGCCGCTGGAACCATGTGCTCAGGAAGACTCAACGACAAATACGACCGCAACTCGCCAGCAAGACCCACCACCTCATCCTG
>NZ_NBXD01000085.1 GCF_003399645.1 Subtercola boreus | reverse complement strand
AACTGGAAGTCGGCGGTTATGTTCGCGGCGCCGACTACTACGCCGGGGGCGGTGCGCGATGAGCCGGATCGATATCGAGACGAAACGTAAACTCCGTGAAATGGGTGTTGCCACCCTGTTGGATGCGTTCGACGCGCAAGACGACGTCCTGACGCTGGGGTTGGCGTTCGAGGAGAAGATCAAGCTCGCCGTCGACGACGCCCACTCCGTCTTCACCCAAACCAAGGTCGAGGGACTCATCCGTCGGGCGAACCTGCGCTATCCGAACGCGGATCTGCGCCGGCTGGACCTCGTCGAGGAACGCGGCCTCGACCGGTCCATGATCGCCGGGCTCGGTACGTGCTCGTTCATCGATCGGCAGCAGAACGTCGTCTTTCACGGCTTCACCGGGTCAGGGAAATCGTATCTGGGCTGCGCGTTAGCGAAAGCGGCGTGCTTGCACCGGGTGCGGGCGCACTACATCCGGATGCCGGAGCTTGAAGAGGCGTGGCAGCTGGCCCGCGACAAGCCGTCCGGGACGACGAAGTTCTTGAACAAGTACGCCGCGTTCACGCTCTTGGTGATCGATGAATGGTTGCTGGACGAGCCCGACGAGTCCACCAGAAGCATGCTGCTGGAGCTCCTCGAGCGCCGCTACGACCAGGCATCGACGGTGTTCTGCACCCAGTACGCCCAAGGCAATTGGCATAAACGCCTCGGCTCCGGCGTCCACGCCGACGCGATCATGGACCGCATCGTGCACAACACCATCTGGGTCGAGACCGGTGGCCACAACATGCGAGAACACACCGCCGGCCGGGCCAAGGCATAGGACCTCGCGCGGTCGGGCGTCACTGGCCCCTGACCGCGCGACACCCCGGCCCCCGGAGGCAATACAAGTGGCCCCCGAAGGCAATATTCCCCGGCCCCCACACAGTCAAATACTCA
>NZ_NBXD01000084.1 GCF_003399645.1 Subtercola boreus | reverse complement strand
TGGGCTGCTTCGCTGATTTCGGACAGCGGAGTTGATGGTTTCTCTTACGCTGCCAATGCTGGCTGCTGGTAACTGTAGTGGACCTCGTTGGGCCTGCGGTAGCCGAGTGCGGAGTGTCGACGACGACTGTTATAGAACCCCTCGATGTAGGCGATGACGTCGCGTCTGGCGCGCTCTTTCGTCGCGTAGACGGTGCGGTAGACGCGTTCGTTCTTCAACGCAGAGAAGAACGACTCGGCCATCGCGTTATCCCAGCACACGCCCGTGCGACCCATCGATGATCGCATACCCAGACGCTTCACCAACGACCGATAATCGGCCGAGGTGTAGACGCTGCCGCGGTCCGAGTGCCAGATCGCGTTTGGCTCGATCACCGTGGTCGATGCGGCGTTGCGCAGCGCGTCTTCGACGAGCTCGGTGCGCATGTGATCAGCGATCGACCACCCGACGACCTTTTTCGAGTAGCAATCGATGACCGTGGCCAGATAGATGAAGCCCTGCCAGGTGTGAATGTAGGTGATATCGCCGACGAACTTCATCCCGGGCCGTTCTGCGGTGAAGTCCCGCTTCACCAGATCGGGCATGAGTGCCGCGGCTTCGGCGTCGGCTTCGGTCGTGACCCGGAACGGGCGTGGCTGGCACGGCACGAGGTGCTCGTGCCGCATAATCTGGCGCACAAGCTCCGGCGAACACTCCACGCCCTCGTCCATCAGATCGGCGTGGATCCGCCGATACCCGTAGGTGCCATCAGAGGTGGTGAAGAAGTGGTGGACCCGTCCAGCCAGGACCTCCCGGCGCGCGGCTGTCGCCGATTGCGGGCGCTTCAGCCAGTCATAGAATCCCGACGTTGACACCGCCAACCAGAGGCACATCTTCCACACCGCGTTGATCTCGGCAGGGTCGTTTCGGAGGGAATCGATGTATTCGTACTTGCCCACTATCGCTGTTCCCTCGCGAAGTAGGCGGTGGCTTTTTTTAGGAACGCGGTCTCCGCCCGGAGCTCCTGATTCTCCCGCTCGAGATCCTTCAGCCGGGCTCGCTCGGTGATCGTCAGCTCGGTCTCGGTGCCCCCGCGCGCGTCTCGGTATCTGACCAACCAGTTACGCAGCGTCTCGGGACCGACACCATAGGCCTCAGCGACTTCCCGGATCGGTTTCGAGGTCGAGATCACCTCCTGGCACAGCTCGTCCTTGAACTCCTGGCTGAATCGCCGTCGTGATGCAGTCATCCTGCAGATCTCTCTTT
>NZ_NBXD01000083.1 GCF_003399645.1 Subtercola boreus | reverse complement strand
AGCTCGGGGAGAACATTCTCGCCACCCTCCACAAAGGTGATGCCGTCATCGTCGTCGGGTATGAGCACACCGTGTCCTGGGGTGAGGGTGAGAACAAGCGGTACGGCCGGGTCATCGACGCCGACGCGATTGGCCCGAACCTCAGCCGCAGTACCGCACAATCCACCAGTGCGCCGCGGCGCGCGGGGTCGGCTGCGGGGGAGTAGTCCCGTTCAGGAGGCGTCGCGTACGTAGAGAATCAGGTGGTCCTCCGGGATAGACGCCCGCAGCTGCTCGATCGCGGCCGCGCTGGACGTCGCGTCGACCTGTACGACGGTCCCTGTCACGCCCTCGCGCGTCCGGTGTGCCAGCTCCCAGATGCGGCCAGTCTGCCGCCCGCCACCGACACACGCCGGCTACGGGCGGTTATGACAGTCCGACCCGGGCTCCTGCCGGTGTCGCGCTGAGGAGGTTTCTGAGGCGTGTTTGGGAGTCGGTACTGAGCACGCCGTGTACCACGTCATCCGTGGGGCGGTTCGGGTGAGCGTCGACGGTCAGAGCGATCAGGGCGGGAAGGAAGCGCTCACGGCGCTCCCGGGACACGATCGCGTCGAAGCACCGCGCGAACATCACAGTGAACCGTCCCGGGTTTCATGCCGCCTTTGTGTTGGCGGCATCACCGGTTGATGTGCCGTGGTCTTGAGCGTAGTAGTTGCGTTCGTATTCTTCAGGTGAGATGTTCCCGAGGTAGCTGTGTAGCCG
>NZ_NBXD01000082.1 GCF_003399645.1 Subtercola boreus | reverse complement strand
GTCGTCGTCGACACTCCGCACTCGGCTACCGCAGGCCCAACGAGGTCCACTACAGTTACCAGCAGCCAGCATTGGCAGCGTAAGAGAAACCATCAACTCCGCTGTCCGAAATCAGCGAAGCAGCCCAGTTCACTGTGAAGGTACTTACCCAGAAAGGCCCGTACGTGCCTGTACTGTCCTTGGTCAACACTGTCCAGGTATAAGTTCCACCGTCCTGAAGTGACGTCGGATCAGACGGGGTAAAGGTCGTTCCCGTCTGCCAACCAGAGTCCAACACCGAGCCCGTAAGGGCGTCGGTACCTGTTGTAATCCGGAAATTGTAGGTAAAACCTAAATTGTTCGGGTGAGTTGTCCCGTTGATTGAGAACGTTGGTGTTGACGTCGCCACAACAGCTTTGTCCGACGGAGACGCATTTGTTTTGGAAGTAACCGCCGGGTTATTTGTCGTAAAACTGTAAGTATTACTGTTCGGCCACACAGGGTAGGCCGGGTAAGCGTTGTAGTACGTGTTCATCACGTATACGCGCCAGTAATAGGTTGTATTCGCCTCCAGCCGTTCAGCAGGTACTGTGACTGACGCATTGGACTGCCAGCCGCTGTCAAAGACTGAATGATCATCTGGGTTTGATGGGTTCTTACCCAATCGGAAGAGGTAATTGAGCGGCAGGTTCTCCGGCGAATTCGCACCGTCTACATGAAGTGTCGGAGTGAAGCTCTGCTGAGTCGCACCATTTGCAGGCGTCGGCGAATTGCCGGTAGAAGCGAAATCGATATATCCCACCAGCAAGCGGGTTTGAACATTTTTCAGGGTGTACTGGCCGGGAGTCTCGTCACCGCCGAGCATGAAGTTATATCCGCTCGCGCCAGCTCGAACCCAATCGGCAATCTTATTTTGAAGACGCCGGTCGTTGGGGTCAGTACCGACAGGATCGTTGTTGTTCACGACCATCGATCTGTCAAGCCCCGGGTTTGGTGGAGGGTTTAGTTGACCCGTTCGCTCGGTTGAGGGACGGGGGTTTGTGAGTAGAAGATCTCTTCTTTCTCGTTGGGTGGGATGTGGCCGAGCTCGCCATGCAAGCGG
>NZ_NBXD01000081.1 GCF_003399645.1 Subtercola boreus | reverse complement strand
AGGGCCGCATCGGAATATGCCTTGTCCCGCAGTATTGCGCTGGTCGCGATTTCGATCGTCGCTCTCTTCACCCCGAACATTGCCTTTGTCGCCGCTGCCGCTCTGGCGATGATTGTCGTTCAGGCTCTGGACGCCGTTATCGGAGCGAGGTCAAAAGACCGGACAAAGACTGTCGGACCCGCGATCACCGCGGCGGTCAACACGGCAGCGCTCGTATGGCTCTTGACTACCTAGCCAATATCGGCAGCACCCCTCCACGTGCGAAAGCATGAGCAGAACCCGAAAATTAAGGGCTCGGCTTTTCGCCACCGCAGATCATGTTTTCGGACCTCGCTTGGGACATGGGCGGGCGACCGCGGTTGATGGGTTTTGAGTGCGACCGCTAATCGCCCCCGAGGGGCTGATGGCGGGTTCCTACCTTGCGAAGCGTGTCTTGTTTGCTCGCACCCAGGCCTCGAGGGTGGTGGCAGGTCGGCCGGTGATGCGCTCGACGTCGTCGGTGAGAACGTCAGCGTGGTCGATCCCGTGGCGGACGACTCGCGCGAACTGGTGCCGGAGGCCTTCGGCTGTCCAAGCGTCGGCGCCGCCGAGCCGAATCACGCCGGCGAACACACGGCTAGGCAGGTGAATATATCGGACGCGGCGCCCGAGCTCTTTCGAGAACGTGTCGGCGACCTGGCGTGCGGAAAACAGTTCCGGCCCGGTGATGACAGGTTCCGCGCCGACGTGGACACCTTCCCGCAAGACGGTTGCGGCAACGCGGGCGATATCGTCGGCATCCGTCCACGCGACACGGCCCCGCCGGGTCGTCTGCGGGAAGAAGCCACGTGTGATGGGGGCTGCGAACTCGGTCAAGTTCTGCATGAACGCCGACGGTCGGAGGATCGTCCATTCCATCCCGGAAAGCTGGATGAGCTGATCAGTGTGCCACGGCGCACGCGCCCAGGGAATGTCCGATTCCGGGTTCGCGTCCGCGGTCGACAAGTGCGTGATCGCGCGAACTCCCGCCGCCCGCGCAGCCAGCACCACGTTCCGACCATGGACGGCCTGCTTCGGGCTCGCAGCGGTCACGAGCATCACCTGATCCGAACCCTGGAACGCCTTCGTCAGAGCCTCGACGTCATCGAGATTAGACAGGACGGCATCGATACCCTCGGACTTGAATCGGGCAACCTGTTCCGGCCGCCTCGCGACGGCCCGGACTTCTGCTCCCGCCTCATGCAGCGTGCGAAGTGTCCGTCCACCGATTTCACCGGTTGCGCCCGTGATGGTGATGATGTCGCTCATACCTCTCCCTAAATCAGCTTCCTCATTCTCAACGGTAGCCCCCACACGATAGAGACATGCCAGACAGGGTCCCCATCACCACGGCGGACATCGATGCCGTGATCGGGTGGACCGTTATCCGTGCCGCACGCCGAGCCACACGGCTGTTCGCGACGTCCCTGGCGCCGCACGGACTCACGCCCGTCGAGTTCGGAGTTCTTGTGCAGCTTGACGCCGCGAATGAGAAATCGAGCCCTGCGGATATCGCTCGGGCCGTAGAGATGCGTCCCCAGAGCGTCGCCCCCACAATCGACTCCCCGGGCC
>NZ_NBXD01000080.1 GCF_003399645.1 Subtercola boreus | reverse complement strand
CGCGGGACAGGTTCTGGAGGCAATGAACGCTGCTTGGAAGCAGGCGTTCAGAAGACGGCGGTCGTACCGCCTTGGCCGGTGGCGGTTGCCGGAGATCTTCCCGGAATCGCGGGGAACCGGTGCAAGGCCCGCGAAACTAGCGAGCCGGTCCGGAGTTTCGAAAGCCATCAGATCAGTACCGGTCGCGGCAAGAAAGTCTGCAGCGAGCCGCATCCCAAACCCGGGAACTGTCATCAGCGGCACAGCCGAGGAGTTGCCCTTGAGTGCTGTATCGATTTCGGCTTCTAGCTCCGCGAGCTCGTCACGGATGCGGAGAAGGTCCCGGGCGAAGCGGCTAACGAGCCGGGCAGCAGCAGCCTCCCCGACCACGACCGCGGTCTGTTCGTGAGCCGCCTGAACGGCAGCAGCGGCGATGACTGCAGATTTCCGGCACTCTTGGCCTTTCAGCCAGGTCGCCAGGCGGCGCTCTCCTATCCGGCGGATCGCCGCGGGCGTCTGGTACTTAGTCAGCAGGACCAGAGGTCCTCTTGTGGTTGCGTAATTGAATGCTGCCTGAAGCGACGGGAAGTAATGGGCCATCAGAGCACGGAGGCGGTTCACGGCGCGGGTACGGTCGTGGACGAGGTCTTCGCGTCGGGCGGAAAGTAGGCGGAGCTCGACGGTGACTTCGTCGGGTTCACGCATGAGGTTCACATCGTGCCGGATGCGTGCTTGGTCGGCGATGACGACGGCATCTCTCGCATCAGTTTTGGCTTCGCCGGCGTAGGTGAGGGAAGCGTGGTGGATGGCCCGCCCCGGAATGTAGTGCAGGGGTTGCTTATGGCTGCCAAGCAACGACTGAAGAAGCCCTGTCCCACCGTGGTTTAGCCTGGATCCACCGATGGATCGTGAGGTGAGGTCGGCGCGTTAAGTGGAGAATGCCTTTCTGATCGGGAAAAATAGAGCTTGTCTAAGGTCCTATTTCACTGAAAAGAGAGGCATCTCGCAGG
>NZ_NBXD01000079.1 GCF_003399645.1 Subtercola boreus | reverse complement strand
GCCTCACGGCGATACTCCGGCGTATAAGTCTTCCTCTTGCTTGTGCCCATCACGGACATCCTCCCCGACAGGCCCGCAAACACGCGAAACCCGCCTGGTCAGTGTCCGGAATTCGGGGTCAACCTCATGTATCCTGACGTTCAAGGGCACTTCATCCTTGACCGCGTTATGTTTCGGGGAGGGCCAGCAGACGGACGACTTGAGGGACGGTGTTGCGTCGGGCCGGGAGGTAACTTCATTGGTTTGAATATTGTGAGCCAAGGGGCGATTCAAACGAAACAACTCGGAATCTGCGTGGACTGAAACGGGTGCTCGAGACGATATTGCTGGCGCAAGGACTCGCCGAGGAGATCATCCAGATAGCCAGGCGGGCGCCGGACCGTGGTGCCTACCTCACGTCGGTTGCCCCTCTTCTGGACGTCCCTGAGGAGGACATCGGTCACATCAGAAAGATGAGCGTTGAACAGCTTGTGAGTATTTATCAGAGGAACCAGATTGTGGATGAATTGAAAGCGGTGAAGGTGCAACTTGGGGAAGAAAATCCCTAAGTCGGCGCTTCCGGACGGGACGGTCACCGGGAGGTGGAAATGGACCTCCGCGCCCCCTTCAGACACGCCTGTCCAATGACTCGAATCAGCTCTTCTGGTTCCTTAGAAAGGTGAGGAGCGCCGAGTTGAGGGCCATGGTGGGGGCTGCGTCGTTGGTGAACGCCGCGTTCGTTGCGGAGACGTTCTGGAACGACGCTTCCACAACGCTGTTCCCTGCGGGCGCGAGCTTCAGCCGGCTGGTGCGGCCGCTTCCTCGTGGTCCTTCCCTTGTCAGGTAGCCGCGTGTGATGAGGGCGTCGATGGTGGGCGCGACGCTCTGGGGTCGTATCTCAACGGCCCTGGCGATGTCCGCTTGACTCAGCTCTTCGTCTGCGGCGGCGAGTTGCACGAGAACACCGAATTCGACCGGGGTGAGACCTTGCTCCGTCAACGCGGCAGCCAGGAGTCGCGTCGCCCGGCGTGCAGCGCGGATGACAGTCCATCCGATGACAGCGTCGATGTCGGCGGTTGTGAACTGAGCTTGATGCGGCATTCACCCATCCTACGAAGACTATCGTTGGAATCAGGAAACTGATTTAGGAGCAATATGAGTGACACCATCACCATCACGGGCGCGACCGGCGAGATCGGCGGGAGAACCCTGCACATGCTTCATGAGGCGGGTGCGAACGTGCGTGCTGTTGCCAGGCGATCGGAGCAGGTCTCCCACTTCGCGTCGGAGGGAATCGATGCTGCCCTTGCCACCCTCGACGACGTCGAATCCCTCACGAAAGCGTTTCAAGGCACGGATCAGGTGATGCTCGTCACAGCAGCCAGCCCGAAACAATCCGTACACGGCAGGAACGTGGTGCTCGCAGCTCGGGCAGCGGGTGTTCGGGCGATCACTCACCTGTCAACGGCGGACGCGAATCCCGAATCGGACATCCCCTGGGCGCGCGCGCCGTGGCACACCGATCAACTCGTTCAGCTCTCCGGAATGGAATGGACAATCCTTCGCCCGTCCGCGTTCATGCAGAACCTGACCGAGTTCGCAGCTCCCATCAAACGCGGCTTCTTCCCCCAGACCACACAACGGGGTTGTGTCGCATGGACGGATGCCGCTGACATCGCCCGGGTCGCTACGACCCTTCTTCGGAAGGGAGTCCACACCGGCGCCGAACCCATCATTACCGGTCCCGAGCTCCTCACCTCAGCTCAAATCGCCGGCACCTTTTCGAAGGTTCTCGGCCGACGGGTGCGTTACGTGCACCTGCCCAGCCGTGTCTTCGCCGGTGTCATCCGGCTCGGCGGTGCCGATGCCTGGACAGCAGAGGGACTCCGGCATCAATTCGCCCGCGTCGTTCGCAAGGGACTCGACCACGCAAATGTCCAGACAAACGACGTTCAGGAAATCACCGGCCGACCCGCGACCACCCTCGAGGCCTGGGTCACAGCAAACAAGGAGCACTTTACAACCCGCTAACCGGGCATCATCGACGCGCGGCCGGACAAAGACCGGCAGCGACTCAAAAATCCCAAAACCGGCGACCAAGACACCTGGGACGGCGAGATGAGTTATCGAGACAAACGACTCACGCGGAATCCCGGGCTTCTTACCCGCTGGCTCGCGGGGGAGTGGGGTGTATCAAAAACCTTTAGCTTTTTGGCACAGCTCTGTTAGGACTGGGGCGTTCGACGCAGAACATGTTGGCTCTGCCGGAGGAGCTCCGGGGGAGAGGCGCTGGTCTTCGGGTGCTGAACCTGGGTGGTGTGAATGTGTATACGGGGACACCGATGGGGTCGATGGTGTTTACGGTGATGGCGGCGCTTGCTCAGATGGAGCTCGACATCAAACGAGACCGCATCACCGACAGTGTCACGAAACACCGCGCCGCTGGCAAGGATCTGGGTGGCCGGAAGCAGCAGCTCACAGACAGCCAGATCCTGAATGCGCGACGTCTGATCGATGCGGGCGAGCCCGCGCCTCAGGTAGCCCGGGATCTGCGTATGTCCCGGGCGACGCTGTACCGGCGGATCGGGGCGTTGTCGAAGTGACCGAGGAGCTGGGGAGAGCCTGTCAGGTGCGACGGCACCGGTGGATGAACTTCGGATGCGTCGCGAACGAAAGATTGTGCCAGCAGGGATGTCAAATGAGCGAGCGTTGGAGATCGCGATCGCTGTCGCCGATCGCCGACTCAGCAAGCCAGATTGGTTCGCGGCCGACCAGGTGTACCAAGCGCCGAGAATCTACTGATCGACTCGGCGATCTGCAGAGTACACACGCCCGCCTGCAACTTTCGACGATGACGAACACAACCACCATCGTCAGAGAAACGGCACATGAGTGAGTGAGGCTGTCGGAAGGGACCGGCGGCAGGTTGCTCGACCGGAAGATCGGGCAACCTGTGTCTAGCTCTGGGCTAGTTCATTAGCTCGAGCGCAGTAAGTACAAGGTAGACGACTGTCGTGGTGCACCGTTGATCCCCGGCTTGCTTTAGGTGTGTCCTCATCTTGGAGGACTGGTTCTGGGCGGGCGTTCCGGTCATGCTGGTGCGAGTGTTTCCCGTGCCCGGGTACAGGGCCCCGCCGTGAGGAAATCCCTTCTTGGTGTGGTCTGAACCGTGAGGATTGTGTGTGCACCGCCGAACTTTCCTAGGCCTTCTCGCGGCCGGTAGCGGCGCTTTCGCGCTGAACGCATGTGCAGCGCACTCCGGCCCGCAAACCGTGCCATCCACCCCGGGTCCAGCGTTTCCGACCCGGACCCTGACACCCGCCCCACCGCCGACACTCGTACCAACCCTCACGCCGGCGCCCGTTGCGGCCGTCCCGAATTTGGTGAAGGTAGGCATCCCGGATGGTGTGATGACGGCCCTGCCAGGTGATGGGAAATTGATTGCCTGGACGGTGGATGACGGTTCGAACAGTGAAGTGGTCCGGCTCTATGCGGAATTTGCCCAGCAGACGGGGACCCGTTTGACCTTCTTTCTGAACGGTTCGTGTCCGGCGTGGACCGAGCACGCGGACCTCCTGAAACCTCTCGTCGCGTCGGGTCAGATCCAGCTCGGGAACCACACCTTCTCCCACGCCGATCTCACCTCCCTGTCCGATGACGACGTCGTAAGCGAGTTGCAGAGGAACCACGATTTCATCGTGGACACATATGGGGTGGATCCTCGACCGTTCTACCGTCCGCCGTACGGCTACCGGGACCACCGCACCGACAAACTTGCCGCCTCGATCGGGTACACCACCCCCGTGCTCTGGTACGGGTCGATATCCGATTCGGGCCTCATTACCGAGCAGCAGGTCGTTGATTTCGCCACCCAATGGTTCCTCCCCGAACACATTGTGATCGGGCATCTGAATTTCCTGCCCGTCACGAACGTGTTCCCGCAACTACACCGACTGATCACCGACCGCGGGCTGACGACCGTGACGCTGAACGATGTCTTCACCCACTGAGGAGCCCGCCATGAGCCAAAACCCTCCGCTTCTACCGCCGCCGCTGCCCTGGGCCGTCCGGGGTCTGAACCCGCTGTGGCTATTCGCTGCGTTCCTGACCGTCGTGTCCGGGACCGCACTCATCGTCTCGACGGCGAACCCGGGTTCGTATCCACCGACGAGCTGCGATAGGGAAGGGAACTGCCTGTACCTGTGGACATTCACCGCCGTGCAGGTCATCGCCCAACTCGGACCCGGCATGTTCACTGCAGGGCTGGTTTGTTTCGGGATGGCGTTCGTTGCCAGAGCCCGTTACACCCGCGCGACAGCGCCCGATGCAAAGCCTCTCGAACAAGGCCCCTTCGAATCGAGCGAGCCGTCCCGGCATCTGTCGGAACGTGTCATCGCAGAGCGGATTGCCCCGGCAACTCATGGATTCGAGCCCGACCCGGGCGCCCTGAAATTAGCTGGCGAACAGATGGGCAATTATCGGCCGTTCATGCGGCCCGCCACAACAGACGGTCAGCACGAGCAGGCAGAAAAATGAACCCGCTGAAACGTCGCCTCGTGATTGCAGGCGGTATCGCTATCCTGCTCAGCAGCATCCTCGTCGTGCTGCTGACCAGGGAACTTCAGCAAAACGCGGGGCTGCTGTGTGGCGGCGCAACATGCGGGTATGTTCAGCTCTGGCAAATCGCTCAAGCTTTACAGGGCACACTCATCGGCGTCTTCACCGCCGGGATCATCGCTATCGGAGTCGCTCTCGCCCTCCACGCCGCCCGCTCAAACCTCCCCGATGACATGCCTACAGGCGATACCAATGCCGGTTTTTGATCGGCAAACGGAGTACTCGAATGGTAGATGGGCGTCCGACGCTGGTGACGAGCTCAGGCGGGCCGCATGAGACACCGGCAGCGTAGGTACGGCTATTCCGTTGCCGCCCTCGTACTGGTACTTATCGGGCTGGTTTTGGCTGCAGCGCAGCTTGTGTCTGCCAACTACCAGGGGTCCACCTACGCGTGCATTGTGGAGGGACCTCACTCGGCATCGGCTGATAGTCCGTGGGTTGTGACTGGTGCCGTTTCGATGTGGCCGCTTGGTCGTTCGTGCGAATGGGATAGCGCTGCCGAGGGTGGGATCAGCTCGACTTACTCTGGCAGTGAGCCATCATCGGTCCTGGTCGTCGGGCTTTTGATCGGCGGGGTAGTGCTTGCATTGGGCATGGGAGCGCGACGTCCCCGCCGCCCAGAAAGCCGTCTCTCGGCCTGGGCCGAGGACGAGGCAAGTTCCTAACGGCTCACGGAGGCTTGCGCAGAAGAAACACGACTCATCTCTGAGTCTCCAATTCGACTTCGTGATGCCCCACAACCGCCCACAGATCCCTGGGGGAGTGGGGTACATCAGAAGAACCATCGGTTCCGATAGGGCTATGGCTGGCTAATAACTTCGTCTGCATGGGACGTGCCGATGACGAGATGCATTCCTGTCCGGTCGGGGGCGACATCCGAGAACCCGCGTGACTCGTACAAGCGCCTGCCCGGCGGATCGGCGGTCAGCGTCACGTACGCGCCCTCGGGTGCGAGACGGCGGATGTCTCCGAGGAGGGCGTCGAGGAGCTTGCCGCCAAGCCCTCGGCCTTGGTGTTCGGGGAGGGTGGCCATATCGGCGATGAGGAAGTACCAAGTGCCGTCTCCAACGACCCGGCCCATAGCAACGGTCTGGCCTGTTTCGTCACGTACGTGCCGGAAGGACCAGCTCCCCGCGATCGCGCCTCGGGCCTGCTCCTCGGTCTTCGGTGAGAGCCCGGACAGCGTACGCAGCCGCACATAGTCTGCGACGTCCGGTGAGCCGTCGATGAGCTCGTACTGGTCTGAGGAGTGCATGGGCAGATTGTGCCACAGGTCAGGTTCGGTCAGTGCCCGGCGTCCCTTTTTGCGATGTTGGCGAGGCGGTTGTTGTGCCCGCAGCCGCCTGGTCCGGGTTCACCCGGACATGCGCGGACGCCGCCAACGGTGCACTGATCGAGAGGAGGCCGGCTGCGGTAAGAGCTGCGCCGACACGGAGGATGGTTCGTTTGTTCATGAGAAAGAGGTGTCCTTGACTGTGCACTCACCGCTGCGGATGCGCGCACGAAGAAATGTGATCAATGAGGGAGCCCACACCGCGGCTTCGCGAACCGACAGAAAAGACCTGCCTGCTTGGGCGGAGCGGTGTGGGAGAAGATTCATCACCTGTCATCGTCAGGGCGACACGTTCGCTCAGACGATGACAGGCCTCCCGGCCGGCGGACCACGGTGCCTCATCGACCCGAGGAGCACCCAGACGTTTTTCGCACGGTCGGGTTCGAGTTCGAGAGCGTCGACCGTTACCTTGTGCGGGGCCAGCGGCTCACTAAATGGCAGAGCGACCAAGCGGCGGAGGCGCACACACGCCGTCGCTGAGAGGCTACGGATGACCCGTTCGCCTTTGGTCAGCGCGAAGATTGTGACGATGGCGGCGACCGTGTGTGCTGCCCACATCCAGTCGCAGCCCTGCATCACGGCGTCACCTACGCCGGAGGCTGCGGTAAACGTCACCATGCTGTCGTGATGCCCGGAGGTCACCGCGGTGACACCGGAAGGGGCGCCGAGGCTGAAGATCAGGTGGAAGACGAGCTGTGACAGCCCGACCGCGATACTCAGGCGCAGAACCGACAGGGACTGGCCAGCCAACGCCACGCACACCAGAACGGCGAACGCCAGACCCTGCGCCAGACCCACTATCCCCGGTGCGGTACCCCCGACGGCGACGTGGGAGAACGCGGCAACGAACACGGCGAAACCTGCGGCAGAGACGCCGCGGAGAACACGCGCCGCTCTGTCGCTCATCCCATGCCCCTCACCGTCTATGCCAGCGTCAGTCTACAGAGCGTAGAAGTCACACTTTGAGTTGTACCACTACGAGCAACGAAGCTACATGGCCCACATCTCTCGGTAGCGCTGACAACGACAACCAACCCGCAGGGGATAGTCGATAGATGCAGTTACCCCGTCTGGTAGTCAATCGTCACCACTCAAAGCTAAACGCCCGCCAGGACCTCCACCGAGTGTCTTATAAACCTCCAAGTGCGTTGATGCTGGCCGGCGCCAAGCATTGCAATCATGGGTCTTGCAACGCGGATCTCAAAAGGGAGCCGACACAATGAGACATCCCACAAACCTTTCGGTTTTCGAGACAGTTGCTTGGCGCGTAAGACGCCCCCGGGAGTCGGGCTTAATGTCATGCAGCCTAAACGGGCACCCTCGGAAATTTTGAACCCTCGATGCCAGTAACGGCGGGGGAGTGCCCGTAGGCCGTCCGGCCTACGGGCATCCACTGGTGAACGTGTCTTGGTGGACCCGAGCGTGTCGCCGGAGGCTGACGGACGGCGAGCACGGCGCAGATTATGAATAAAGTTCTGGGATGGGGAGTTGGTCGGGGCTGCTCTGGCGGCAGACGGTGGTGGAGCAGCGGACGGCATTTACTCCGGCACTTCCCCGACGCGATCGAGCAGGTCGTGGAGTTGAGTTACTTCGTTGCCTGTCAGCCCTGCGAACGATTTCTCGTTGACGTCGCGCGTGACTTTTAGCCCGGCCTCGAATACATAACGACCGTCCTCGGTGATCGCGTGCTCGACCCGGCGTCCGTGCCCATGTGAACGGACGATGAGCTTCTGCGCTTCGAGTCGGTTCGCGAGTGTGCCAAATGCCTGGTCGCTTTGGAATGTCGTGATGGCTAGGTCGTGCGCGGACGAGCCGGGGGACTCCGAGATCGCCCGCAGAGCATCCCACTGGGCCAGAGTCGTGCCGACGGTCGCGAGGGCACGGTCCGCAGCGCGGTGATTGCGATACTGGGCTCGCTTCAGAAGCCGCCCAGTGGCAGCTGGGTCAGTCATCGCAGTGATTTCTTCACCTCGACATCGTAACAGCTTGTGTATATAAACATCTTGATATAGTCTTTCGATCATGACGAGTTCACCCTTTACCGAAGTTTCAGAGCTGGGAGCCGGTCGTCCCGTCCTTGTCCTTCACGGCGGTGGCGGTCCGTTCACGACAGCCTTACTCGTTCAACACCTAGCCGAGTCTGCCCGCGTTATTGCTCCCACCCACCCCGGTTTCAATGGAACCGCACGTGATCCAAGAATCACCACTGTTCGCGACCTCGCGGACGCGTACGCCACCTACCTGATCGAGCGTGACTTACGCAATGTGCTCGTCGTGGGCTCATCAGTGGGGGGATGGGTCGCTACCGAACTCGCGCTTGGATCTGCGGCCGACCGCATCTCCGGCATCGTCCCCATCAATGCCGCCGGCTTCGAGGTCGAGAGTCACCCCGCTCGTGACATCAGAGGAATGTCTCCGCAGGAGCTGGCCCAATACAGCTTCCACGACCCGTCGAAGCTGCGTCTACCTCCGCCCACTCCCGAAGGCGTTGCGATTGCCCAGGGCAACGCGGCGACTCTGGCCGCTCTCTCGGTCGACTCGGACCCCAAGCTGATGAAACGCGTCCATGCAATCACGATCCCCACCCTCGTGATCTGGGGCGAGTCAGATCGCATTGTCGACCTGGGCTACGGACGTGCGTTTGCCGCTGCTATTCCTGGCTCAGAGTTCGTCCACATCCCGGACTCGGGCCACCTTCCATACCTCGAAAACCCGACAGCGGTATTCGCAGCTCTAGCCCCATTTTCGCCACACACTCAAGAGCTGAAAAGCGCCCAATAGCTGACGCTCAAGGATCCACGCGCCGCAGCTCTGTCGGCGGGCATTCCCCTGCGGGCACCCCTCGAAGTCGAAAACAGCCTCAAATCCGGTTGGGATGGCTCGGTGAAACGCCGCCCGCTGATCGGTCGGCCCCCGGGGCCGGCTGCGGACTGGGCCGCTGGATCTCTTCGAGTGCGGCGAGAGCACCGTCAAGGTCGGCGGCGCGGTCCCCGAGGCCCTCCGCCACAACATTATCGAGCCCCGACATGGCCGCCTCGCACCGCTCGAGCAACGATTCGCCAGTGGGGGTGAGGCGCAGTTGCTGTCGGCGCCGATCACGGGCGTCACGCTCGCGAACGATCGCCCCGCTCGTCTCGAGTTCGGTAGCAAGCGCAACCACGAGACTGGGACCAACACCCATTGTCTCGGCGAGATCCTGCTGAGATCGAGGCACACCCTCCCGAAGCAGGGCGAGGATAGCCACGTGCTTCGGCCGGACGCCTTCGTGGTCGATGGAGCGGGCAAATGCGTCCTCCCACCGAGCGCCCAGGACGCCGAGCCGAAAGACAGTGCTCGTTAGTAGTTGCGGAGTGGGCATAAAGCAATGCTACAGTCCAAGAATGACTCATACTACGAATGATTCACCTCTCACACGATTGGCCGCTTCGCGCGTGCTGATGGGCGTCAACATCCTTGCCGCACTCGCGTCGGGTATCTTCGGGGCAGTCGCCCTGGCCGCCCCGTCATCGCTTGTCGGGCATACCGTCTCGCCGAACCCTGACACGAGGTTCTACGTCGACATGTACGCCGTTCGATCGATCGTCATCGCCGCGAGTCTCGTCACGGCGAGCCTGACTCTGCGACGCATTCCTGTTGTCGGAGCAATCGCTCTGGCGGGCGGCGGACTCGTTCAGGTCGGCGATGCGGCGATCGCTGCGCAATTCGGGACGCCCGGTGTTGTCGGCGCGTCCGTTGCCGCATTCATCCACCTGGGCACCGCCGGCCTCATGCTGAGCCGCGGCGGTTCCGCGCTATCACCCCGGCGCACCGCCTGAGACCAGACTCGCGCCGCGGCTCCCGCAATAAAGCCAGCCGCCATGCACGTGAGGGGTTAATCACACTGAGTGCCGATACCGCCATTTTGCGATCATAGATCACTGCTAAACCTGGATCCACCGATGGGGCATGGGGTGAGATCGGCGCGTTAAACGGAGAATACCTTTCTGATCAGGGATAATTGTTCTTACCACAGAGACAATTGGACCCGAAAAGAGAGGCATCTCGCAGATGCAAGTTTCTCATGCCGCACGGGCCG
>NZ_NBXD01000078.1 GCF_003399645.1 Subtercola boreus | reverse complement strand
TAGTTGGCAGGGGTAGTTAGTTGCTGATGCAACGCCCCAGCTGAGAGGTCTGAGTCATGAGTCGTCCACCGACGATCCCGGCGGAGAAGAAGCTCCGCATTGTGTTGTCCATTTTGCAGAACGAGATCACGGTCGCTGAGGCCGCTCGGCGTGAGAAGGTCTCGGAGCAGTCGATCGGGAACTGGAAACGTCAGTTCCTCGAAGCCGGGAAGGCCGGTATCGAGACTGGGAAATCGAAGCTGTCGTCGCGTGAGCGGCAGCTCGAGGACGAAGTCTCCGAGCTTACCCAGGCGTTGGGTGAGGCGGCGGTCGAGATCCGCGTGTGGAAGAAGAGTGCCGAGGGTCGCTTGGGCCCTTCGAGGACCTCGAGGTGATCCGTAAAGATGCGGGCATGTCGACCACGAGGTTCTGCGAACTCTTCGACATGCCCGAACGAACCTGGCGGCGTTGGCAGGCCAAAGCGCGCCGGTCACGCCCGCCGAAAGGGCCGTGGCCCCAGCCCGCCCGAGTCAGCGCGCGTGAACTTGTGATCAAGCATGCGATGGCTCATCCGGCGTGGGGGCACCGGAAAATATGGGCGATGACAAGGCACGACGGTCATCGGGTGTCGCAGGCGACGGTGCTGCGGCTGCTGCGCGATGAGGGCCTGATCTTGCCTGCCGATTACCAGCGCGAACGCCGAAAGCTCGCCGAGCGTAGGAAGGCCGCGTTCGCGACGGAGCCGACGGGCCCGAACCAGGTCTGGCAGCTGGATTTCTCCGACTACGAGACCACTGCTGGTGGGGTGTGGCGGATCGCGGCGTGCCGGGACTACTGGTCGAAGTACGAATACGACGCGCACGTGTCACCGACCAGCAATCAGCACGACGCAATCGCTGCGATCGAACTCGCCCTGGCCGAGGCGGAACAACTCCTCGGCCACCCACTCATCGATGACGCTGTCGTCGACCCAGAGACAGGCGAGATTACGCCTGTGCTCACGATCGTGACCGACAACGGTGGCCCGTTCCGGTCGTTCCGGTTCGAGGCATTCATCGCCGCGCATCCCGAGCTCCGGCACGTTCGTACCCGGGTGCGTACGCCGGGCCAGAACGGGTCACGCGAACGCGGCTTCGGATCGATGAAATACGAGTGGCTGTTCCGCG
>NZ_NBXD01000077.1 GCF_003399645.1 Subtercola boreus | reverse complement strand
TGTCAAGCCCCGGGTTTGGTGGAGGGTTTAGTTGACCCGTTCGCTCGGTTGAGGGACGGGGGTTTGTGAGTAGAAGATCTCTTCTTTCTCGTTGGGTGGGATGTGGCCGAGCTCGCCATGCAAGCGGCGGTGGTTGAACCAGTCGATGTACTCCGCGACCGCGATCTCGAGGTCGTCGATCCCTTTCCACGGGCCGCGGTTACGGATCAGCTCGGCCTTGAAGAGCGAGTTGAACGCCTCCGCCATCGCGTTGTCATAGCTGTCGCCCTTCGATCCCACGGATGCGACAGCTTCCGCGTCAGCGAGGCGCTCGGTGTAGCGAATCGCACGATATTGAACTCCTCGGTCGCTGTGATGTATCAATTGGGACAGGTCGCGGCCGGCCCGCTGACGGGTCCAGATCCCCATTTCCAACGCATCCAACGCGAGGTCGGTGTGCAGGCTCGTGGAAAGCTGCCAGCCCACGACCCGGCGGGAGAACACGTCGGTCACGAACGCGGCGTAAACCCATCCGGAGAACGTGCGAATGTACGTGATGTCGGCGACCCATAAGCAGTCCGGTGCCGGAGCAGTGAAGCGGCGCTCGACGAGATCGCCGGGCCTATCAACGAGCGGCCCGGGGATCGTGGTTCGTGGTCCTTTCGAGCGCCGAACCCCGCGTAGCCCTTCGCGGCGCATGAGCCGTTCGACGGTGCACCTCGCCACCGTCTTCCCGTCGCGGCGCAGCTGTGCGTGCACTTTCCGGACGCCGTACACGCCGTAGTTGTCCTTGTGGATTTTGCGAATATCGGTGGTCGTTTGCTCGTCACTGACCGACCGTTTCGACGGCGGTCTGGTCTTCGCTGCGTAGTAGGTTTGCGGGGCGATCGGCAGTTCCCTGCAGATCGGCTCGACCCCGAACTCATCTTTGTGAGCGTCGATGTAATCGATCATCGGCTGGAGGGGCGGTCGAGCTCCGCCGCGAAGAAAGCCGACGCGCTCCGTAGGATCGCGTTCGCCCGACGCAACTCCCGAACCTCGCGTTCGAGCTCGACCAGCCGCGCCGACTCATCCGACGTCACACCGGGCTTGAGCCCGTTGTCGACTTCGGCGCGGTGAACCCATCCACGGAGGGTGTCTTCTTTGATGCCAAGCTGCTGCGCGATCCGAGCATTGGCGCCGCGCGCATTCTGACCAGTCCGTGCGTCCACGACCAGGCGCACAGCCCGCGCTTTCAACTCCGGCGGATACTTCTTCATAACAGGCACGATTCTTACCCTTCCAGGGAATCAATACCCTCCATTAAACCCGGGGCGAGACA
>NZ_NBXD01000076.1 GCF_003399645.1 Subtercola boreus | reverse complement strand
CGTTGGCCGTTCTCACGGACGCGAACACGGCTGGACGTGTTGCTGAGATGGTGGAAACGGGGGGTCTGGATTGCCCGCTGCTTGATCTGACTACTGTCGAGCGGGACAGTGGTGTCGACACGAATCCGGACCGCTCCGCGCTCGGACTGACCTCCCATCACCTGGCCTACGTGATCTACACCTCCGGCTCAACCGGCACACCAAAAGGCGTCATGATCACCCAGCGTGGTGTGTCCAATCTCATGAATATGCAGCGCTCCACTTATCCCTTGAGCCCACAGGACGTCGTTTTAGCGAAGACACCGTTTGGCTTTGACGCTTCAGTGCGTGAACTGTACTGGCCACTCATTTGCGGCGCGAAACTGGTCATCGTGCGGCCCGAAGGCCACAGGGATCCTGCTTATCTGACTCAACTCATTCAGCAAGAGAACGTTACGGCGCTCTACGCCGTCCCTTCAGCCATCCGCGCATTACTCGAGCAGCGTGATCTAGCCAGCTGCACGAGCTTAGTCATGTTGTTGTCCGGGGCGGAATCGTTGTCGGCACAGATGGTGAGTCGTCTTCGCGAGCGGCTGCCCGGCCTGCGTGTCTACAGCCAATATGGACCGACAGAGACGACTGTCTTCGCTACTCACTGCGCTGTTACTGAGGTCTCCTCGGTTCACGGTGCGGTTGTTCCGATTGGTCGTCCGATAGCGAACACGCGGGTTTATGTGGTGGATGCTCACGGCGGGTTGTGTCCGGTCGGGGTGGCTGGCGAGTTGTGGATCGGCGGAGCGGGAGTCGCGCGCG
>NZ_NBXD01000075.1 GCF_003399645.1 Subtercola boreus | reverse complement strand
GATGACCAAGTGGAACACCACGGGCAGCGAGGCTCGCGGCTCCGCCGCGCGCAACACCAGCCAGCGCCTCAGTCAGCCCGACAACACCGCGGACCCCCTCACACCCAAGAACGTCGGTGGATCGAGGCTAAATAGCGGCGAGGTTCTCAACCCAAATCGGGCCCGTCGGCACAGAGCTGGGCGGAGGTTAGCCCCGTCTGTCGATCGGAACTCGGTGTGGCGGCTCACAGGGGACTTTTAGATTGCCTCCGGTCGTGGGGAGCAGAGCGATGATGTCGTCGATGAGCATCTCGGCGGTGGTGTGCCATTTCTCGACCGAAAGATGGCCGCTGAGTTCAAGCCCCGCGATGCCGTGGGCGCTTGCGAGAAGGATGGCGCCAAACCGAATGGCCTCCTCCGGCCCGACGAGTTCCGCGACCAGGGACAGGAACAGGTCTTGCGTCCTCCCGGCCGCGCGGATGGCAGCTGTGGGATCCCCCGAAGGGGTGCTGAACATTAACGTATAGCGGTGTGGATGCTGGCGCGCAACCGTGACGAGAACCATGACGGCGTCCCTCAGGTCGCTAGCGCTCGAACGGCCAGCGCCTGCGGCCAGCGCCTCAAGGGCGTCTCCGACCCCATCCCAGCCCGCCGTAGCGACGGACGTCAGAAGGCTCTCTTTGTCGGAGAAGTGACGGTATGGAGCCCCGCGGGACACCCCGGCTCGAGCCCCGACCTCCCGCAGGGTGACGGCCCCAGGTCCGCCGGCATCTAGCAAGGATGAGGCTGCATCCAGCAAGGAGCGTCGCGTCGATGCCGCGGATTCCTTTCGAGTAACCATCCCCCCACAATACAGTTGACATTGTCACTTCACCTGCTAGTCTTTAAAGATGACAACGTCAACTCAACTCTTGCCGGCGAAGAATGAACTTGTACTAGTTACCGGCGCGTCTACCGGTATGGGAGCGGCCACCGCCCGAGAACTCGCCAGGCGCGGGTATCACGTCCTTGCCGGCGTCCGCCGCGAAACCGACGCCAACCAGATCCAAGCGGACCGGATCGAACCCGTCATCTTGGACATCACCGCCCCGGACGATATCGAGTCAGTTGCTGCTCGTGTCGGCCAAGACTCGGGGAGCCGTAGGCTTCGTGCCGTCGTTAACAACGCTGGGATCGCAGTCAACGCTCCGGTCGAGGTGCTCCCGCTGGCAGAGTGGCGCCGACAGTTCGACGTGAACCTCTTCGGGCACATCGCTGTCACCCAAGCCGTCTTGCCCTTTCTGATCAGCAGCCGCGGTCGCATTGTCAATATCACCTCTGTCGGTGGGAAGATCGCCATGCCAACCCACGGGGCATATGCGGGGGCGAAGTTCGCTCTCGAGGCGGTCAGCGATTCCCTGCGACGAGAACTGGCCCCCCTGGGGGTTCAGGTCGTGATCGTCGAACCCGGCGGGGTCACTACAGAGATGGCAGGGCGCGGCATCGCCACCGCGAACCAGCTCGCGGAGGGGATGACTTCCGACCAGCACGGCCGTTATGACGGACTCATCGGTGCAATCACCGCTCAGGCCGCGTCGTTCACGAAGACCGGAGTACCCGCCGATATCGCCGGACGCGCAATCGCCGACACGATCACCACACCCAACCCCCGCACCAGGTACACCATCGGTCGCGACGCAGCTATTCTCGTGCGGGTAGCTCGCATCGTTACCGACCGGACGCTCGATGCGATCCTTCGCCGTAACCTCGCACCCCACTACGCCAAGCGGTAGGCGGGGAAGCCGCACGACTTCGGTGGAAGTACTCACGGCGCTTGCAAGCTCATTCGCAGCGAGGCCCGGAATTGATCCGATTGCGCGGGTATCGAACTGGCGGAAACCTCGAAGCTCAGCAAGGGCCACGGCCTCGGATCGACCGCTCCCTGGTATTGGGCTTCCGCTCGCTCACGGCGGGCATCGGGGCATCCTTCCGTCCTAGTGCCGATGCAAAACGCGCGAAGGCAGAAGGTTTCGAGATCGTCACCGGCGCTGATGGGGTCACCCGCTCCATCCCTGTGACCGCGGCCGCGAAAGCGGCCACAGGCGGTAAGAGCATCGCAAAAGCCAGCCCGAACGGTACCGTCAGCGGAGGATGCGGTATTTCCAGCCCGGCGATCACCCGGACGTCAACAGCGAACATCAGAGAAGTTACCTCCTACCGGGTCAATTTTCCGTCGGTCGCGCAAAACTGGGGAGTGGACGCCATCAGTCGAACGGGCGGCTACTTTCATGACTTCTCTGGCCTGAATGCGTCCACCACCTGGACGGGCGAGGCGGTCGTGTACGTGTCGAACTCGACGGGTGTGACAGCTCACGTCAGCTTCGGATCGTTCGCGGAAATCATCGGAGGAGGCATCTGCTACTCCGGTAACCCAACGTCCAACACCTAACCAGTCACGAAGGAAGAGAACGATATTGACGGCGCTCATCGAATTTCCTCAGTTTTGCTCGGCGGATTCCAGCGATCGTGGCTACACGGCGTTGCTTAGAAGGTTAGTGAAGACGTCGTGCGGTGTGCGCCATCCGAGACTTTTCCGGGGCCTGTGGTTGAGTTCGTCGACGACCCGTGCGAGGTCGTCGGGGGTGTAGATACTCAGGTCAGTTCCTTTGGGGAAGTAGTTCCTTAACAAACCGTTTGTGTTCTCATTGCTGGGCCGTTGCCAGGGTCGCCCGGGGTTGCAAAAGAACACCGGCATCCCGACAGTCGCAGCGACGGTGTGGTGGTGACACATCTCTCCGCCCTGGTCCCAGGTCAACGATCGCCGCAAATGCGCCGGCAGCGCAGTGAACGTCTCGATGAGCCGGTCGCGAAGCCGATCAGCCCTGGCGCCGCCACCCAGGTGGGTGAGGAGCGTATACCGGCTGGTGCGTTCCACGAGAGTCCCGATCGCGGACCGGTTGAACGCCCCGACGATCGTGTCGCCCTCCCAGTGCCCGGGATTGAGCCTGTCCTGGGCTTCGTCTGGTCTTTCGTCGATGAGGGTAATCGGGACGATGAACCGCGGCCGGCGTTTATCACCGCGCCGACGGGGCCGCCTGTGAGGGCGCCCCGTTCGAAGCACCATGCGCGGTTGCCTACCAATGACTTGGTGGGGGCTGTAAAGCGTCTGATAGATGGTCTCCACCGCGATCTTCCTGCCGTGAACGGCGAGGAGTTCGTGGGCGATCTGTTCAGGGCTCCAACGTTTGTCCAACCAAGCCTGCACGAGTCCGCGCAGCTCGTCGTCCCGTTCCAGAATGCGGGGCCTTGGGCGGGCTCGACGACTACGCGTCAACGCCTGCGCGACCAAAGGGCGGTAGCTACCATCCGCGGCACGGTTTCGTTTCAGTTCCCGGGCAACGGTCGACACCGCCCTGCCCAATCCCGCCGCAATACTCCGGGCCGAGCGCCCAGCGAGCACGCCGTCAGCGATGAGGATCCGCTCTTCTTCCCGGAGGTAACGGCCCGACTCCGGTCGCGGCGGATGCCGACCAACGACCGGTAAGACGACCCGGATTGCACCACCGCGGATGATCGTCCCGCCGTTCTTTCACCAATGACCCGTCTTCCGATCAATACCGAGCCGACGACACGCCTCTGACAACGACACACCCCGCCCGAGCAAACGAGCAAACTCCCGCTGCTTATCCACCATCGGCTGCCGACCCGGACGACGACCAGAACCAGTACGCATACCTACCTCTATACCTCAGGTGTAGCCACGACCGCTGGAATCCGCCGAGCAAAACTGAGGAAATTCAGTGAGCGCCGTCACCGCTCAACTTGGTGCCGACTGGAACCCTACGGTGCCGATATCCCTTTCGATATGGACGTCGAGCGGGCTGTACGGAAGCTCGAGATCTATCTAGCTCTGAGTCGACAGGTCAACGGAGCCGTGGTGCCGGGAGAGTACTGGAACAATCGAGCCGAGGCGCTGAACAATCAGGCCGAGCTGATGCTCTCGACGGTTCAGTAAATCGTGACACACATCGATTCTGCAGACACTCGTCCTCTGCTCCCACCGTCGTACAGCAGCGGCAACGATGCCGAATTGCACATTCGCCGGGGGATCGGAGCGCTCCGAGATCGCGAGGAAGTCGAAGCGAAGCTCGCTCCAGAATCACCCGAATTCGCCGCCGACGAGCTTCATCCCATCGTATGGCGTGCCGCAGCCGTTATCCAGGACAAGGGTGAGTACCGAGTAGCTGTTGCTCAAGCCGCACTCGCGTTAGCAATGCACGTCAAAGCGCGCACGAAGTCCAAGCCCACGGATCGTAAGCTTATGCAGGAAGCATTCAGCCCCGAAGAACCAAAAGCCGGCGCTGCTAGGCTCCACTTCTCGGGTGGTCCCGAAGACGAGTCATGGCGTTCCCGCGAGTCCGGGCTTCACCTCATCGCGCAAGGTGCATTTGCTGGCATCCGCAATATCTCCGCACGAAGACGAGCCGTGGCCAGAGCACATCGCAACTAAGTACTTATCTGTCCTCTCAGTCGTGGCGCGCTGGGCAGATGACACAGAAATCAAGTGGGAGTAAAAGCCAGGCCGAACGGCACTGCCGTGGGCGAGCAGCGGAAAAGCTTGTTCGAGATCAGCGGTACGGACTTTCATCGACCGGGTCATCAGCTACGCCGGTCAGACGCCGTCTGCCGCGCTTGGGTTGCATAGCTTTCCGGCCACCTCTCGTGGGGCGGGTCAATCTGCTCATTCGAGTTGTAGAGCCCCTGCAACAAGCCGTACGCCGCGGCAAGCGGTTTGCACGGTAGCGCCGTGATCAGGTGCCCGATAGCGGGTCGCCTTCCAACACGGCGCGGGATACGCCCTGATTGAATACCCCATCCCGGGAGCCGACGGCTCGACCGTGGTTGGCTCTCGTCTAGAGCACCCCGAGGCAGCTTGACAGAAATAGGAGCATCCACCGCTGGGAACTTGACTATCGAGACAGACCCTCCATGGGCGGCGAGTGGTGATCGTGCGGCTACCGCGCGGGTTAGCGGCACGCTCAAGTGAACCTATTGAGATCTTGAGTAGTGGCTGAAAAGTTCTGAATGATCTGAATGATTTGTTCAGAGTCGAATTCTGTCGGACGACGCACGGCATCGACCGCTGCCCCCTGGATGAGGGCCAGAAGTGATGAACGAAAGGCATCGGGGGCAAGGCCTTTCTCAAGGGCGAAACGGTCCGTGACGTCTTTCATGCTCTCGGAATACGCGTTCAAGCCCGCGTTGATCGTGCTGCGAAACTCCGTTCCGCGTCGGAAAAAGTAGAACTGAAAGAGAAGATCGGCTTCGTCACGAAACTCGTTGAGGCCCGCGACTTCATTCGCGACCATACTGAAAAACGCCTCGTCTGCGGAAAGATTTTGACCGAACCCTCTTCGGGGGCCGTCCAGCGCCGTGTCCATGAGGTGTCGCAGCAAGGCCTGCAAGAGCCCGTCTTTGGAACCAAAATGAAAGTACACCAGCCCGCTCGAGAGCTGAGCCTCTGCCGCAACCGTCCGCGCGGACACCGTCTCCAGCCCTCCGCGTAGCGCCACTGCACGTGCGGCCGCGATGATGTCGTCTTGTCGTTCACCTTCTGGCTTCTTCACCCCGACCATGACTCCAGAATAACCATTGCCCCATTGCCCCATTGCCCCCATTGCCCCCATTGCCCCATTGCCCCCATTGCCCCCATTGAACCGATGGTCAATACTGGATCGTAGACGGTCAGAAAACTCTAGAGCCGTCGTCTCGCCTGGCTTAGCATCTGCTGCCTGAGTTAGTTGGCTAGTGCCAAACACTGGAAAGGGGATGAAACGTGCGCTTACTGCTGATCAGGCACGCGGAAACGAAAGCAAATGTAGCGGGGACGATCTCGTCCTGGTCGCCGGGTGAAAACCTGACGACAACGGGACGCGTCCAGGCCAAAGATTTGGCCACTCGCCTGACCCGCACGCCTCTTGACGGCATCTACACGTCCCACTTGATTCGTACACAACAAACAGGGGCACCGCTCGCCCTCGATCAAGGCCTCCCCCTCACCGTTCTGGACGGGACACACGAGATCGAGGGGGGCGATTTGGAAGGCGCCAGTGGCGCTCTAGCCATGCGTGCCTACGTGGCACCCCTTCTGATGTGGGGCGAGGGCGATTTTTCCGCATCCATCCCGGGAGGCCACGACGGTACGCACTTTTTCACCCGTTTCGATGCTGCGATCGCCACCATCGTCGATCGCCACACCGACAGTGACACCGTGGCGCTCATCAGCCACGACGGCTGTATGCGCGTCTGGGTCGCAGGGCGCGCCAACAACGTGGGCCCGGACTACACCAGCACGCACGCGCTAAAAAACACGGATATTGTCACGATGAGTGGCGACTTTGATCACGGATGGCACGTTGAAAGCTGGGGTAGCGAAACCCTGCCCTGAAAACTTGACCGCGGTTTTCCGAGTCCGTGAACACCTTGGCCCGCAACGGCTGGCCGTTCCCAGACAGACGCACACGTCTCAGCGCCGTGGACAATGAAGCACAATGCCGTGGCCAGCTCCGTAGCTGCGGCCCTGCAGTCGGTAGTAACAATCGACCATCAACTGGAGCCCGATCAGAGGCGATGCCGGGGTGCCGCTTCACTCGGAGGCAGCAAGGCGCTGAACGGCGACGACCACGACGGCGCGGCGGCGGTCGCCGAGCTCAACAGGCTCGATGTGATTGGGCAAATCGCTGTGTTCAATGACCATACGCAGCGCCGACAACTTCGAGGCATTCGAGGCCACACACCCTTCGAAGGCCTGTTTGCAGGACGCTCCAACTGGTACCACATCGTCAGTCGGACAATGTCGGGGTGATCTTCGAACGAGTCAAGCAGACGCCCGGCATAGCTGCGGAAATCGGTGGCGTCGAAGAGAACGAGCTCGATGGCCTGAGCCGCGACCGTATGGAAGACTGTGTCGCCGCGACCTGGATCAGGCAACGGTGTCTCGCCCCGGGTTCAATAAAGGCAGTCGATTCCCTGGAAGGGTAAGAATCGCGCCTGTTATGAACATGTATCCGCCGGAGTGCTCTGTAATCGCGTGGCGGCGGTGGGCTTGGTCCGCGGTGACGGTGTCCAGGGTGCTAGTGGTGAAGAACGCGTGGAACCGGACGAGACCGCTAGACCGGCCGGCTTCTGCGGCAACAGGCCGGGCTGAAACGCTGTCCAGCCCACCATTGAGCGCTGCGATCTTCGCCCGGCAACGATCGCCCCGCGCCCCGCGCCCCGCGCCTCCTGACTTCTGACTTCTGACTTCTTCGCCCCAGCCACAACTCCAGACCACCCAGTTGTGTTTCACTGACCAGCGGGTCAATAATGGGCCAATGAGTGCTATTTCGCTGGCGTCCGCTGTGACTAGACCGCTGAGTTTCGCGCGCCTAGAAACAGACCCGGCCAGATCGTGGTGCGAAACCCGTCGATGACAGCGTCGTCGGAGTCTTCCCGTGAGCATCCGAGTCGGATGTTGACTCGAAGAAGCCTGCTAACTTCGTTGTGTTCTCCGGGTCCACGGCGACACAGGCCGTGCCGTCGCCGTGCAATGTGCTGCGTGACTCATCGAAAGTTTTGTGGGGGTTGCCAGCAAGAACGCGATGCTCGCCCTACTGACGTCGATGTCGCTAAGGCTGCTGTCGGCGCGGTCCGTGGGAGTTTGTCCAACTCCGGGCAGCTGTGCGGAGGTAATAAACATTCGCAGCACGGGAGTTCAACTCGTGAAGCTCTACCGATGAAGGAGAATTAGTGTGACTCATCAGCTCAAGAACCAAACCGTTTTGGTCACCGGCGGCGGAAGCGGCATCGGGCGGCTTATTGCCGTGGGCGCTGCGGAACGTGGAGCCAGGGTCATACTCTGGGACCTGTCTGGGGTCGCCGTTCAGAGTGTCCGGCAGGAAATCGTCGCTGCGGGCCACCACGCCGAGGCACATACCGTCGACGTGTCCAACCGCGACTCGGTGGCGGCGGCCGCAGCAGCTACCGGTCCGGTGGACGTGGTGATCAATAACGCAGGAATCATCACCGGAAAGAACCTGCTCGATGCCACCGACGACGCCATCGAGCGAACGATTCGTGTTAATACACTCGCCCTGTTCTGGGTCACCCGGGCCTTCTTGGGAAACATGATAAACAATCACCGCGGCACTATCGTCACTATCTCTAGCGCCGCGGGGCTTGTCGGGGTGGCAAAGCAAACCGACTATTCCGCCAGCAAATTCGCCGCCTTCGGATTCGCCGAATCACTCCGGGTGGAGCTATTGAAAGACAGTGCTGGAGTCAATTCACTCGTCGTGTGCCCGTACTTCATCAGCACCGGAATGTTCGAGGGGGTGCGAACGAAATACCCCCTGCTCCTTCCAATCCTTACTGACGGCGCTCACTGAAATTCCCCAGTTCTGCTCACTGAAATTCCCCACCCCGGGTCGCTTCCGCGCATAGAAGCGGGCCTCCCTCGATGCTGATGGTCTTCGACCACACACCAGCTCGAGAAAGGC
>NZ_NBXD01000074.1 GCF_003399645.1 Subtercola boreus | reverse complement strand
TTGTCGGCTGGTCGGTCGGGGTGCTCAGCTTTGTGGGGGCGCGAGAGCGTGGCTGAAGAGGGTTGTCCAGGCGGCCTCCCAGGGCCAGGCGCGGGGCAGGTGCAACGTGATGCGTCGTCCGGAAGACGCGATCCTCGCCGGGACGGTGATCAGTTTCCGGCGGATCGTCGCCGTCGTCGCCGACCGGAGGTCAGGCCCGGTGATGGTGGCGGCAGTGCGGGTGAGGTTGAACGCGATGACCGCGAGAACAAGCCAGGCCGCGTTTGCGGTGAACCGGCCCGAGGGCAGGTGCCCGAGGGCTGAACCCTTCAAGTCCGCGTGGACTTGCTCGATGATCGCATGCCGACGGTGCACCTGGTCCGCGGTGACTGTGTCGAGAGCGGTGGTGGTGAAGAAGGCGTGGAACCGGTGCGTGTCGAACAGGGTCGGGTGCTCGAGGTCTTTCTTGTTCAGCTCCGGGATGCGCCGCACGACCAGACGCCCTTCGACACGGTCCTTCTTCGCCTTCGAGCTGAACGCGGTGAAGGGCACCTCGGCTACTTCCGCGACCGAGATCCAGGTGCGGGTGTCGTGGTCGAAGATAGCGTTGGTGTATTTGATTTTCTGCCAGGCGTCTTCAGGGATGGTGGCGATCGCACGTTTCACGGCTGGGTCCTGCCGGGCGGTGATCGACACGTCAGCACCCGCCTTGATGGCCGCGTTCACGGTCGGCAACCCGTAGTAGGCGGAGTCCGCCCGCAGCAACACGGGTGTCGTCCTTTCACCCGGCAGCCGGGTCACCGTTTTCAGGGCGTCGGCGACGATCCGGGCGGCTCCTTTCGGGGACCCGGTGGCTCCTCGTCGGAGGCGTTGGGCGATGATCACGGGAGCGCTGGTCTCGGTCGAGACGGTCGCGAGGAGCGCGTTGATGCCGCGGACGCCGGAGTACCCGAACCCGGCACCCTGTTTCTGGTGGCCGTGGACTTCGATGATGGTGTCGTCGACATCCACGAACACAGTGTTACTACCGGCCGGGACGAGGGGTGTCTGACCGGCGAGGTTGATCAGGAGTCGGGAGGCGACAGCGTCGAGTTGCCGGACGTGACCGAAGGTGAACGCTCGGAGGAACGATCCCAACGTCGACGGGGCGTAACAGGATGCGAAGAGCCGGTTCATGCCGCCGTGCCTGAGCAGGGCCAAGTCATCGATCGAGTCCGCCCCGGCCACCATTCCGGCAACGATCGATTCGACTTTCGATCCCGCGTTCGCGCCTTTGTCCGTCGGGACCGTCAGCCACTGGTCGGCAAGGGCCCGGAGGCCGGTTTTCTCGGCGAGCCGCATCACCGGGAGTAGCCCGGCTGACGACACGAGATTGGGGTCATCGAATGACGCGACAGCGGTGCGGGAGGCGTGAGAAACTTGCACCTGCGAGATGCCTTTCGTTTCAGGCGAGTGTTGTTCTAGACAAACTCCATTTTCCCTGATGAGAAAGGCATTCTCCGTTTAACGCGCCGA
>NZ_NBXD01000073.1 GCF_003399645.1 Subtercola boreus | reverse complement strand
CCAAGGCATAGGACCTCGCGCGGTCGGGCGTCACTGGCCCCTGACCGCGCGACACCCCGGCCCCCGGAGGCAATACAAGTGGCCCCCGAAGGCAATATTCCCCGGCCCCCACACAGTCAAATACTCAGCTGAGGGCGAGGGCTGCTTCGGTCACCTCGTTTCCGTTGTCGGGTACGAGTGTGAGGCGGGATTTGGTGAGGATGTCGAGGCCGAGGTAGCGGCGTCCTTCGGCCCATTCATCGGTCTGTTCGGCGAGGACCGCGCCGACGAGGCGGATGATGGCGTCGCGGTTCGGGAAGATCCCGACGCTGTCGGTACGGCGCCGGATCTCACGATTCAGGCGCTCGTTCGGATTATTGGACCAGACCTGCTGCCAGAGCCCTTCGGGGAAGGTGGTGAACGCGAGGACGTCAGCTCGCGCAGCATCAAGGTGCTCAAACGCTGCGGGGAGCTTGTCTTCGACGTAGTCCAGGAGCCGGTCGAATTGGGCGTTCACACTGTCGGGCATCAGGTTGGTCGTACACCGAGTGCAGCATCGCTTTCACGGCCGGCCAGATGCTCTTTGGGCACACGCTCATCAGGTTCGCGGCGTAATGAGTGCGGCAGCGTTGCCAGGACGCGCCGGGCAGGTTCGCTGCGATCGCTTCGACCAAGCCCTGATGGGCGTCGGAGGTGACGAGTCGGACACCGGTGAGGCCGCGGGCTGTGAGGTCGGCGAAGAAGCTGTTCCACGCTGCCCCGGTTTCGCTGATTGCGACTTTGAGGCCGAGGACTTCGCGGCGTCCGTCGGCGTTGACGCCGGTCGCGACGAGAACGACGGCGCCTATGACCCTGCCACCTTCACGGACTTTCATGGTCAGCGCGTCGGCGGCGACGAACGTGAACGGGCCCGCGTCGCCGAGGGGCCGGTGCCGGAATTGGTCGACGTGTTCGTCGAGCTCGGCCGCCATCCGGGATACCTGTGATTTCGATAATGAGTGGATCCCGAGGGTTTTCACGAGCTTGTCCATCCGCCGGGCGGAAACCCCGGCGAGGTAGCAGTCCGCGATCACGGTGATCATCGCTGCTTCGGCTCGTTTGCGTCTTTCGAGGAGCCATTCCGGGAAATACGTGCCCGAACGGAGCTTCGGAACGGCGACGTCGATCGTGCCAACACGAGTGTCGAGGTCGCGGTGCCGGTACCCGTTCCGCTGCGCAGTGCGGTCGGGTGAGGGTTTGCCCCACTCCGCACCAACAACCGCGTCAGCATCGGCGGAAAGGAGGGCGTTGATCATGGTTTGCAGCAGGCTGCGCATCAGATCCGGAGACGCGTCGCTCAGGGCTTCGCTAAGGAGGCCGGAAGGGTCGACAATATGTGGAGCGGTCATCGTGTTGATGCCTTTCGAGTGGAGGTAAGAGACTTCTCGAAGGAACACCACGGTGACCGCGCCCACGTCCAAGACGAGGCCAGCCACCGGGGCTACACCACTTTAAGGGGCACTACTCTATTAGATCGGCCCCGATCGAAGTCCCGAGGGACCGTAAGGTTCGTTCCAGACGTAGTTGTTCTATCAGGTTGATTTGGCCCAGGCGTGACGGGGTGGGCTCTAACGGTCGTTGCAACATCAGCCAGTTTAGGAGTCGTATTGTCGAAACGAATTACGCAGAAGTTGGTTGGGCCGGCGAGGAAGACGAATGAGCGATGAGGGGCGCGCGCGCACTTCATCCGCGATGCGCCCTCATTTCCAGGCTGGTCAACGCTCCGTCTCTTCCGCGGTGGTCGCGGCTATGTTGCTCACGGTACCTTCGTGGGGTCACCTCCATCTCGGACAAGAACTGTCGGTTGAAGTTGGAAAGGTTCGTGTAGCCCGCAGCCAGCGCCACGCTGGAGATAGAAGCGTCCGACTCCTTCAGGGCGCGGCAGGCACTCGCTATGCGAAGTTGTTTGACAAGGTTGGAGAACGTCATACCGCTTGCTTTCTTGAAGTACTTCGAGAAGGACGGTTCGCTCATGAACGCGAGACGCGCAGCGTCAGCCATGCGAATCTGCCCTCCCAGGTTCTGCATCACGTACGAGAGTCCGGCATCGACTGCTGATTTGCCTTCGCGACCCGCGTCCTCTGCGCATAGTTTGTGCGCGATCGCGGTGCGGTCGCTTGTCGGGGCGTCCGACAGTAGGCCCAGGAGCGTGAAGAGATGAGCGATTCGCCCAGGGCCTGAGTGCTGTCCCGTCAACTCGATCTGTTCCGCGGCGCGTGCGGCAGTGTCGCCAGTGAAGATGATCCCACTGCTGGTCGGTTCGATGAGCGATCGCACAGGTCCCAGCTCTGGCATGGCCCGGATGGCCCGCTCGAGCCAGTCGGGTGTGAACTGTATGACCGCGTCCCTGCCGACGATGCATTCATCGGGGGCCAGTTCGCTCATCCAGTCGTGGGGTATACCTGCGCTAACGATTGCGACATGACCCGGACCGAAGGTTCCCACTCGGTCTCCGATGATGTAATTTCCGGTTCCGCGACGGATCAGGTGGATCTCAACCTCTGGATGATAGTTCCACCGAGCCACCGGGCTGGGGTAGTCGTGTTCCGTCCACCGGAACGATCCGCCGTCCAGATAGGGCACCACTTCTCGTACGGCTGGCCTTTTCGCCGAGTTCTTCGGACTGGAACTCATCTTTACTCCACTTTAGAAACGTTCTCGGCGGGTATCCCACCGATACATCTGTGAGCAAAAAAGTATCATAAACGCTCTCTGAACTTGCTAGTAAGTGATATCGGCGCAGCATTATCGTGAAGCGTTCTCGGCCATAAGAGGTCATGAACGGGGGTAACGGCACAGCAGCCGTCACTGCATCAAACGGACAAAGGAGTTCCCTTCTCATGAAAAAAAGATCACGGATCATCACAGCGTCGGTCGCTGTTATGAGTGTCTCGCTTGCCCTGTCAGCATGTTCTGGGGCAGCCGGCGGCTCGAATGGCGGAAACAATCAGAGCATCAACGTTCTCATGGTCAACAATCCGCAGATGGCGGATCTGCAGAAATTGACTGATGACAACTTCACCAAAGACACTGGCATCAAGGTCAACTACACGTCTCTCCCCGAGAACGATGCTCGCGCGAAGATTTCCACAGAGTTCTCGGCGCAGGCGGGGCAGTACGACGTGGCTTCCATCAGTGCGTACGAAGTTCCCTCGTTCGCCGCAAACGGGTGGCTGTCGCCTCTGGATTCAATCGCTAGTTCGTCTGACTTCAATCAGGGCGACGTCTTTCCCTCTCTGACCCAGGCGCTGACCGTCAACGGCAGCCTCTATGCTGAGCCGTTTTATGGCGAGTCATCGTTCCTGATGTACCGCAAAGATATATTCGCTGCGAAGGGCCTGACAATGCCCAGTAACCCGACGTGGCAGCAGGTCGCGGATCTGGCAGCTCAAGTGGACGGCGCCGAACCCGATATGAAGGGTATTTGCCTGCGGGGGCAGGCGGGCTGGGGACAGGTCTTCGCCCCCCTCACCACCGTCGTGAACACGTTCGGTGGGACCTGGTTTGATAAGGACTGGAACGCTGGGGTGAACTCGCCTGAATTCGAGGCGGCAACGCAGTTTTATGTGGACCTCGTCAAGGCTCATGGTGAGGCCGGGGCTGCACAGGCCGGATTCACGGAGTGCCTGACGAATATGACGCAGGGCAAGGTAGCGATGTGGTACGACGCAACCTCTGCGGCGGGTTCTCTCGAGGCTTCCGACTCTCCGGTTGCAGGCAAGATGGGCTACGTCGCAGCGCCCGTGGACAAGACGAAGAGCTCAGGGTGGCTCTGGTCATGGGCCTGGGGAATCCAGAAGGCGTCGAAGAACCAGGATGCTGCTCAGAAATTCATCGAATGGGCTTCGAGCTCGAAGTACGAGAATCTGGTCGGCACTCAGCTCGGCTGGTCGCAGGTACCAGCGGGCAAACGGTCCTCGACGTACGACAACGCGGACTACACGAAGGCCTCGTCTGCGTTCTTCCAGCAGACAAAGGACGCAATCCTGAGCGCTGATCCCACCAACCCGGGCTTGCAGCCCCGCCCGGCGCCCGGTATTCAGTTTGTCGCCATTCCCGAGTTCGCCGACATGGCAACCCAGGTATCGCAGGGCGTGAGTGCGGCAATAGCCGGACAGCAGACCGTGCAGCAGGCGCTCAGCGATGGCCAGGCTGTCGCTCAGGCCGTTGGCGACAAGTACAAGAAATAGCATCACATCGTTGTCGGGGTGGCGTCTGTCCTCAGGAGGGCGCCACCCCGATCGAACCCAGAGGATTTACTCACAATGTCGTTGGTAACTGAGAAGCCCGTCCCCGTCACGGACGCAATCAACCCTCCTGTCGCGCAGTCGCGGTTCCACAAAGACGGCCCCCTGCTTAAACGGCTTCCCCTGTTGCCTGCTCTGGTCTTCATGATCATCGTCACTCAGGTGCCGTTCGTGCTGACTCTGATAATCTCGTTCTTCAACTGGAACTCGCTGTATCCGAACGACGTCTACTTCTCCTGGTTTTCGAACTACGTCGCCGTCTTCGTGAATCCCGATCTGCGGAATGCGATGCTGGTCACCGTACAGATCACCGTTGTTGTCGTTCTGGTGAGCCTTCTGCTTGGCCTCGGCATCGCGCTTTTGCTCGACCGTAAATTCTGGGGTCGGGGTGCTGTTCGAACGCTGCTGATCGCGCCATTCCTGATCGTGCCCGTCGCGGCGGCGCTCGTCTGGAAGCACGCGCTCTACAATCCGTCGTACGGCCTCTTCAACGGTATTCTCACCTGGATCTGGGGTCTTTTCGGTGCTGGGAGCCAAGCGCCCCAGCCCGACTGGATCTCGCAATTCCCGTTACACAGCGTGGAACTCGAACTGATCTGGCAGTGGACACCATTCATGATGCTGATCCTGCTCGCAGGGTTGCAGGGCAGGCCGCTCGACGTCATCGAGGCGGCCAAGATGGACGGCGCCTCGGAGTGGCAGATCTTCCGATACCTCACCTTCCCGCACCTGCGTCAGTACCTCGAGCTTGCAGCGCTTCTGGGCAGCATCTATGTTGTGCAGACATTCGACTCCGTCTTCACGCTGACATCGGGGAGTCTGGGTACCGCGAACCTCCCGTTCACGATCTATCAACAGTTCACCCTCGGCCACGACTACGGGGGCTCGTCCGCTTCAGGGGTGGTCGTTGTCTTCCTCTCCATCGCATTGGCAACCTTCGCGCTCCGAACGGTCTCCACTCTCCTGAAAGATGAAAGCAAATGACCGCGATCCTGCCCCGCACGCTCATCGGCACATCCACCCCGGAGAAAAGAACGCGGGTTCGTAACCGCAAGGCGTGGCTGGGCGTGCTGGCGTGGGTCATCGCCTTGGTCGCATTCGCTCCCATCGCCTGGATGATTCTGACGTCGTTCCACAGCGAGACAACGGCCGCCACCAACCCGCCCTCCCTTTTTGCGCCCTGGACCTTTGAGGGGTGGGCGTCTTTCTTTGGCGCCGAGACCGGCGTCAGCCCGTTGCCCTACTTCATCAATTCAGCGGTGACCAGCCTTGGTTCTACTCTCATCGTGCTGATCCTCGCCACACCGGCCGCTTACGCCCTGTCCATCCGCCCGGTCAAGAAGTGGTCGGATGTGATGTTCTTCTTCCTCACCACGAAGATGCTCCCCATGGTGGCGGGCCTGCTTCCGATCTACCTGATCGCCAAGCAGCTCGGCCTGTTGGACACCACCACGATCCTTATCCTCGTCTACACCTCGATGAACATCCCGATCGCGGTCTGGATGATGCGCTCCTTCCTTCAGGAGATCCCGGCCGAGATCCTAGAGGCCGCCGAGATCGACGGCGCTGGCTTCTTCTTCAAATTCGTGAAGATCATCATCCCTCTCGCATCACCGGGGTTGGCAGCGACGGCTTTGATCTGTTTCATCTTCAGTTGGAACGAACTTCTCTTCGCCAATGCCCTCACGAGCGTCTCCGCGGCAACGGCGCCCGTGTTCCTGACAAGTTTCATCACAAGTCGCGGACTATTTCTTGCCAAGGTGTGCGCAGCGTCGTTCGCCGTCTCCCTGCCCGTGCTCATCGCCGGCTTCGCCGCGCAAGACAAGCTTGTTCAGGGACTCTCGCTGGGTTCGGTCAAGTGACCACCGCAGGCGGCAATACCGAGTTGCGTCAGCTGTCCATGGAGACACTGGCCGGGGTCGCCCCAAGCGTCAGACGCCCGGACTATGACAGGTCTGCGTTGCGGGCGGGAATCGTGCACATCGGTGTCGGCGGGTTTCACCGCGCGCACATGGCGATGGCTCTTGATGGTCTGATTGCCCGTGGTGGCTCCGACGAGTGGGCGATCTGCGGTGTCGGGTTGCTCGAGAGCGATCGGCGTATGAAGGTGATCTTCGATGAGCAGGACTGCCTCTACACGCTGACTCTCAAGCACGCTGACGGAAGCCGGGAGACTTCGGTAATTGGCAGCATCGTGGAATACCTCTTCGCACCGGATGACGGTGAGGCAGTCATCGAGAAAATGGCTGACCCTGCCGTGCGGATCGTCTCGCTCACCATCACCGAGGGTGGCTACAACTTCGACCGGGTGACGGGTGAGTTCGACGCCCACCTCCCCGAGGTGGTGGCGGATCTTCAAGAAGGCGCGACACCCACCACCGTTTTCGGTTTCGTCACAGCTGCCCTGCGTCGGCGGCGAGATCGAGGTGTTCCTCCTTTCACCGTGATGTCCTGCGACAACATCCAGGGCAACGGACACATGGCCAAGCGCATGTTCGTCGCCTACGCAACTCTGAAAGACGCAGATCTCGGACAGTGGATCGAGCAGAACGTTGCCTTCCCCAACTCGATGGTGGACCGAATCACTCCCGTGACCTCTCCAGAAGACATCGCGGCAGCCGCCGAGCAGTCCGGTGTCATCGACCAGTGGCCGGTCGTGTGTGAGCCCTTCTTCCAGTGGGTGATCGAAGATGACTTCCCGACGGGGCGACCTGATTTCGCCAGAGTGGGAGCGCAGGTCGTCAGCGACGTTGAACCCTACGAGCTTATGAAGCTCCGGCTCCTGAATGCCAGTCACCAAGGCTTATGCTATTTCGGCTTCCTCAGCGGCTACCGTTACGCCCACGAAGCAGTTGGTGATCCTCTGATCGCCGAATTCCTCCGGCGCTACATGAACGAGGAGGCCACGCCGACACTCCTGCCCGTACCGGGGGTCGACCTGGGGCTCTACAAACGCACTCTGATCGACCGATTTCTGAACGCTGAAGTTCGCGACACCCTCGCGCGGCTCTGTGCTGAGTCCTCAGACCGCATTCCGAAATGGCTCGTACCGGTCATCCGGGAGCAGTTGCGAAACGGCGGCAGCGTCGCCATGTCCGCAGCCATCGTCGCCAGTTGGGCCCGGTACGCAGAAGCGGTGGATGAAAACGGCGACCCGATTATCGTCGTCGACGCCCTCAGCGAGGAACTGACCCGCATCGCGAAGACACAAAGCCAGCATCCGCTTGCCTTCATCGAGAATCAGGCGCTGTTCGGTGACCTCGCCGACGAACCGCGTTTCGTCGCCGCGTACTCACCCGCCGTTCGGGCCCTGCATTCCAGCGGGGCTCGTGAAACTCTCCGCAACCTTCTGCGCACTCCCTCGATTGTTAACCCTGAAAGGCACACCCAATGACCCTCATGAACGCCGCAGTTCTGAATGCACCACACGAGATCGCGTTCGAACCAGCAGCCGTACCGACCCTCGACGCAGACCAGGTACTCGTGCGCGTGTCAGCGGTCGGAGTCTGTGGAAGCGATGTGCACTACTACGAACACGGCCGGATCGGGCCGTACGTGGTGAAAGACCCGCTCGTGCTCGGCCACGAGCTCTCCGGGCGCATCGAAGACGTGGGATCGGCGATCAACCAGAACAGGATCGGGTCACGTGTGGCCGTTGAACCACAGCGTGCCTGTCGGGTCTGCGAGCAGTGCAAAGCGGGCCGATACAACCTCTGCCCACACATGGAGTTCTTTGCCACGCCCCCCATCAATGGTGCCTTCGCCGAGTTCGTAGCCATTCAGAGCGACTTCGCGCACGACATTCCAGACACTGTCTCCGATGAGGCCGCCGCTCTGCTCGAGCCACTCTCCGTCGGTATCTGGGCCTGCAAACGCGCCGAAGTCGGTCCCGGTAGCAGGGTGCTCATCGCGGGTGCCGGCCCGATCGGGGTCATTCTCGCTCAAACGGCTAAGTCGTTCGGTGCGTCCGAGGTGATTGTCACCGATATCGACGCTGCGCGCCGAGCTTTCGCTGCAGAGCACGGTGCGTCACGGGTGCTCGATCCGACGGTCGACGCGGTCGATGGTCTGGAAGTCGACGCTTTCATAGATGCCACGGGAGTCGCATCGGCGGTCCGTGCGGGGATCCGGGCCGTGAAGCCCGCGGGACGCGTCATACTCGTCGGCCTCGGCACCGACGATGTGGAGCTACCGGTCTCCTTCATCCAGAACAGGGAGATATGGCTGAGCGGGGTGTTCCGGTACGCCAACACCTGGCCCCTCGCCATCGAACTGGTTAATAGTGGGCGGGTCGACCTCGACGTTCTGGTGACGGCCCGGTTCGCTCTCGCCGACGCGGAACGCGCATTGACCATCGGGCGGGAGGCTGGCCAGCTGAAGGCAATCGTCTACCCCGGACAGTGAGCTCCGGCCAGATACTTGTCATCGGTGAATCCATCGTGGACATCGTGTCTCGAGACGGATTCGCCGCAGAACACCCCGGTGGGTCTCCGCTGAATGTTGCCGTCGGACTCGGGCGGCTGGGGGAAGACGTCCGACTGCTCACCTCCCTCGGGTACGCTCGACGTGGGCAGCTCATTCGCGATCATCTGAGGCGCTCATCCGTCATCCTGGACCCCGCCACCGTCACGACGTCCGGCACCTCCACGGCGACTGCTGTGCTCTCCGAGAACGGTGCGGCCAGTTACGAGTTCGACATCTCCTGGAACATACCTCTCGGTGTGCAGGCCAGGCCGGCCGCTATCGTGCACACCGGCTCACTGGCGATCGCTCTGACACCCGGGCACGGCGCCGTGCTCAACCTCATCCAGAGCTCTCGTGAACGCTCACTGATAACGGTCGACGCCAACATCCGACCGACGACCGGCGATCAGCGGGAGGCGCAGATCGCCATCGCGGAGAACTTCTTCGCTGAAACGGACATTGTCAAAATGAGCGACGAGGATGCTGAGTGGCTTTATCCCGGTCTGTCGGGAGAGGACGTCGCTACACGTCTCCTGGCCAAAACAGCCGTGCTGGTCATCATCACCCGTGGTGCCGCTGGGTCCACGTGTCGCGCGTCAAGTAGTTGGCAGGGGTAGTTAGTTGCTGATGCAACGCCCCAGCTGAGAGGTCTGAGTCATGAGTCGTCCACCGACGATCCCGGCGGAGAAGAAGCTCCGCATTGTGTTGTCCATTTTGCAGAACGAGAT
>NZ_NBXD01000072.1 GCF_003399645.1 Subtercola boreus | reverse complement strand
CCACCTTCCCATTCGGTGTCAGCGGCAGCGCGTCCAACACAACAAACGCCGCTGGAACCATGTGCTCAGGAAGACTCAACGACAAATACGACCGCAACTCGCCAGCAAGACCCACCACCTCATCCTGCCGGGCAGGACTATTCGCATAGTTGGTATAGAGGTCCGCAGCGGGATCCGGAAGATACAGATCCGTCACCGCGGTGCAGTCCTGCGGAAGAAACACAACGTCCATCTCTCCGGACGACGATCTGTGAGACCACGTTGCAACAACCCGGTGGCCCGTCTTTTTGCCAAGCGAGACGAAGGTGTCAAGCGAAATCGAAAAGGGACGGGCCGCATCGATATATCGAGCGAGGTCCGGGTCTTCATAGTCGGCGATCAGCAATAGATCTTCCCACAAACGGGCATTCGGAACATTGCAGAAGCGAACGCCGTCCGGCCGACTCGCGGCGACTGACAGGACAGATGAACTGTCCCTAACGCCCTCGCCCCAGAAGTATCTAGGAAGATTTGCTACAGAGGGCAGTCCCGTGACTCCTTTCCTGATGACAACGTCGTAGCGATATCGACTTAACTCGTTAGCGGCCGACCCCTGTTTTACCTGAATGTCCACGCCGGAAATGCCACTCATAGAACTTTGTAGTTCCAGAAAGAAGCGGGGATGTAACACCAGCTCCTTTTCCAGGAGAAGGCGTCTCTCAGTAGCCGCTCGGACGGCTTCAATCGACACGCTCTCCTGTTGCCCCGTTAGCTCAATGGCTGTGCAAAAGTACCGGAGTAAGGGCAGGCTACGGATGTCACCGAGAAATATGGAACCTTCGGGGCCCAGTAAGTTCATTGCCTGGTGGATGACGTCGACGAGATACTGCTGGGATGGAAAGTACTGTGCGACCGAGTTGATGACCACTGTGTCGAACGAGCATGTGGGAAGTCCCTCGGAGACATTTGCCTGCTGACAACGAAGATGAGTATGACCTGTCAGCTCTGGTCTCGACGTGACATGATCCCTGAGCCCTTCAATGACTCGTTGGGAGAAATCAGTACCCCAGTATTCATCGCATTTCGGGGCAAGCTGCGAAAGGAGCAAACCCGTACCGACTCCGATTTCTAGAACCTTTTTGGGTTTGAGTTCTAGAATCCTGGCAACAGTGGCAGCACGCCATTCCTCCATCTGATCACGGGGTATCGGCCGACCATCGTAACTACTGTTCCAGCCATGGAAGTCATGGCCAAAAGGATCTGGTGATGGCTTGCTGTTCTCTTCTTGGTAGACCTCTTTCCAAACCGCTATTGCTCGACTCTCGCTCTCAACATCCCGCTCTGACGGGGGCGTCGTGACCACGTAAGCGATGAGGCGTTTGTCGCCTTGTGCGTCGTCGCGGGCGACAACGAGTGCTTCTCGTACGTTGGCGTGGGTCGTCAGCTGCGCCTCGATCTCTCCGGGCTCTATCCGGAAGCCGCGCA
>NZ_NBXD01000071.1 GCF_003399645.1 Subtercola boreus | reverse complement strand
GGACGGTGTTGCGAGATAGCTTGTCCGCAGTTGGGCTTTTCTTACAAGTAGGGGTACTCGATGCGAGCAAAAAAGTTTCTTATTGGTGTTCTGGTGTTGGGACTTGTGGTTGGCGGGTCCGCGGCTCCGGCTACTGCCAGCACTGAAACAGGATCAGGCGATGTCAAACTGATGGTACGAGTCAATGGGCAAGAGGTACCTTTCAGTGCGGACTTTCCCAACGGTGCCCTACACCTTCACGACACCCCAGCCCCAAAGCCTGGCGGAGTATCACCGAACCTCATCAACTGGGACCAGTGGTACGGATGCTTCTCGCTGAACCACGCTGACGACATCTTTTCCACTTACTACACACCATCCAAGAACTCGCAGCCGGGGCGGCAGATCAACCTGAGATGCGGTGACGCCAGCTTCGGGTACAAGCACATCCGAACTGGCAAAGAGGCCGCCTGGCAAAATAAATTCAATGCAGCAAAAAATTCAGGGTGGGTGCCTTCAAGCCAAGGACTGGAGTCGTGGGACGATCTCATGAACATTGCGGCCGGCAACGCCATCTCCTACCCGAACTTCACTGGCGGTAGTGCCGTAGATCAGACGACGTGTGTCGTCGTGAACGTGGACTTCTTCAAAACGGGAGTCGGCATTGTCTACACTTTCAACGCACGGGCTGCATACTCACGAACAACCGATCGACTTATCACGGCTTTCCCCCAAACCGGGACGTCCTGCTAAAGAGGGTAAATGAGCTCCCCAAAACGCCTAATCAGAGTATTCCCTGAGGTCGGATACCAATGGCCAATATGGGAGGACCAATCCGAGAACCCCACACCTCTGCCGGGCGATCTTGGCCTCTCGAGTGAACTCGAAGTTCAGATGAAGTCCTGGTACGACTTTTGGCAGTCCCACTACTCGTGCGAGTCAGGGTGGGATACGGCCGAGAGTGAGGCCTTTTCTTGGGCCGAAGGCAGCCTCATGGTCCAGCGTCTTCGGTCTGAGGTTGAAGATTTCGCTGAAATCTCTGACGAACGATACCGCCCGCCAACCGTTTATTAACGTCGTAGCTGAACTCAATTCACCCATCAGGTCAATCTTCTCGTAAGAAGACTTCAGGGCGCCCTCAACAATCGGCCTCTAAGGAGTGCGGGCGCCAATGAGCTCCCTAGAAACACCGCCAATTATCGCTACATTCCACA
>NZ_NBXD01000070.1 GCF_003399645.1 Subtercola boreus | reverse complement strand
GCGGCAGGAGGAGCTAAGCAGATGGCCCCCAACAGCAATATTCGGTGGCCCCCGAACACGCCACTGGCCAGATCGGCCGATGGCCCCCAAAGTCAATAACGATGGCCCCCACGAGCGCCAATACTCACTCAGCGCCTAAACCCTCAAACCGAAGGAACCACCGCTACACCACCACCGGGGACTTGACCTCTAATAGAGGTCAGGACCGTCTTCGTTCGAATCCCGTTTCGGGCCATTGAAACGTCTCCGGCACGTTCATGCTTGCCGTAGCCGAGGTGACCTATGAGCTCGCCCTCCGACGCCGATTCGAGCACCATTTCGTCAGCTGACCCTGCAGGCCATCCCGGCCCAGTCAGAGTCAACACCTGCTCCCGGGTACGCCCGATGAGCTGCTCCACCAGCTGGCCGTCCACCACGTCATGCTTTACCGTCGCGACGGCTTCGTCTTCCACGGTCGTCTTCACTGCGGTTATTACGGTTCCTCCATTGTCAGGAGCTACACCGAAGATCGTTCAGACCCCCGGATTCACCTTGATCCGCGACTGCCCCGCGCCGGTATAGAGCGTGGGGGTGCGTTCGCTGACGAGAACCAAGGGCTGAGCTGGTGGGGCGACTGCAGCAGCAACCCGAGGCCTCCTCAATGCGCTGGGGAAGACTTCGCACAACGAACTATCGCTTCGCCGGAAAGGTGTGCATTCAATCGAGCCTCTCGGGACCCCATTTTGAACCGTCGACCACGGGGCCGGCGCGGATACGCCACCCAGGTGAGAGGATCAAGATTCTGGTGGTGCAATGAGTGTTTGAATCTAGTCTTTACAGGTGGGTGGCAAGCCAACGAGCCTGTTTTCTCCAGTGCTGTCCTTGGCCTCCCTCATGTTCGTTGAAGGGGTAGATCTCGATGGCAGATTCGCCCGCGTAATTGTTGTGAGCGGCGAACACTGTCGATGGAGCACAGACCGGATCCATTAGTCCGACCGAGAAAAGGGCGGGTGGGTGTGACCGCGCTGCGAAGTTGACGCCGTCGAAATAAGACAAGGTGTTAAATGTCTGCTCTGTCAGGTCTCGATGAACCGACAGGTAGCGGACGATTTCGTTGTAGGGGTCAGAGTCCGTGAGGCCGACTGCCCGTTCGAAGTGGCACAGGAACGGCACGTCGGGCATCACTGCGCGAAGATCCTCGCGCAGGCCTGCCACTGCGAGGGCGAGCCCACCGCCCTGACTGCCTCCGGTTACAGCGAGCCGGTGCGGGTCGACGCTGGCGAGTTGTAGGACGGCGTCGACGGCGAGCACTGCGTCGGTGATGACTCGGCGGTAGTAGTAGGAATAATGGTTCTCGATTCCTCGTGTCATGAATCCGGGAGTGGCCGGTCCGGAACCGACCGGATCAGGGGTGCTGCCGCCGGAACCCCAAGAGCTTCCTTGCCCCCGGGTGTCCATGAGGAGGTAGGCGTAGCCCGCGGCCGCCCACGTAAGACGCTCGTGGGGGAGACCTCGCCCTCCTCCGTAGCCGTTGTATTCGATGACCGTTGGCAGCGGCTCTATCGCTCCGGCCGGTGCGAGGAACCACGCCTTCACGGGGTGCCCGCCAAATCCAGAAAATTCAACGTCGAGGACTTCGAAGTTGGGGAGGAAAGACTCGTAGGGAGTTGCGATGACAGGACGGGCTACGGATCGTGACTCGGCCAGAGTGTCCGACCAGAAGGCGTCGAAGTCTGTCGGTATGGACAATGTTGGCCGATAGCTGCGGAGCCGGTCGATTCCGAAATCAAATCTGGACATGGGACCTTTCAGCGGTACTGCCGGTTAGCGAGGTCGAGCCTGAATGCCTCGGGGCAAGAGAAGTTTTTCATGCTTCTGGCTTCTGGTTGGTTCGCCTCATCGAAGGAATCCGAATCGTCGAGGATCAGCGGAGGTCTCGGGCATGAATTGTTTGCACGTCGACGTGTTGCTGGGTGTCCCAACTGACTCGTGCGGCGGCGTGCAGGTCTCGACCATATACCGACTCTTGTTTAGCCTGAATCCACCGATGTTCTAGGGTGAGGGGCTGTCTGTCCCTGTTTGAGCTGGTGGTGCTGGGTGGGCGCGGCGGAGCTGTGGGCCTCGCTGCCTTGGGTGTTCCACTGTGTGTTTCTGCTCGCGC
>NZ_NBXD01000069.1 GCF_003399645.1 Subtercola boreus | reverse complement strand
CGGCTACACAGCTACCTCGGGAACATCTCACCTGAAGAATACGAACGCAACTACTACGCTCAAGACCACGGCACATCAACCGGTGATGCCGCCAACACAAAGGCGGCATGAAACCCGGGACGGTTCACTGTGCAGCTCCTTGAAGCTGACGAGCGCCTCATCGAAGGCCGTTTCGTTGGTGAGCGTGTCCTGCAGGGCTTCGAACATCGACGCAATGTCTTTAAGACCTTGTTTGTACTCGTCTGTATTGATGAATATTTCAAAGCTGTTCTTGAGGACCTCGTCGCGCTGGAAAACGAACTGGGACACATAGTCATCATTGAAGGTCAGAACGGTTGTTATCGAGTCCGCACCACTAACCTCTGGCCGAGGTCCATTACTGGAAGCTCTGTGCTTAAAGGGAATTAGCTCATCCAAATTCCCATCACCCTCAGTTCGCAGGGTTAGTGCACGCGCGATGGTGCTTTTGCCGAGACCATTCGGGCCGTACTTAATGTTTAGGGATCCGCTGCGAAGCGAGATGGTTGCCTCACCAATGCTGTTGCAGTTCTTGATCGTAATCAGATGGTCTTCAGGTGGCTCTGATTCGAGTGGCGCGGCAATTTTCGTAACCAGCGTCACGGTGGCTCCCTCATCGATGCTATGGAGCAGTCAGCGACGTGCTGTTCGCTTCATTCCCCGTCGGGCATGCCCTGCATACCTAGGTCAATAGTGGAGACCCAAACGCTTCCTCGTCAAGAAAAAAGAAGGCGGCGGACGGATAAGCCTATTCTCCGATCAGAGGAGCGCGCCAAGAAGAGTAAGGGCTGAGCGCTGGCGATCACGGATTTATGACGTGTACTGCCTACAGGGTGGCACGGCGGCGCCTGGCCTCTTTGTGCCGGTTTACTGGTGTTGCCTCGATGACGCGGTTGATCATCTCCGCGAGGAACCGTCCAGGCTGAAGGGGTTCGGGGACGGTCTCGTGCCTCAGCGTGACCCGTGGCAGGTTGGCGAGAGCGTCTTCGACAGCAGAAGTCGGTACCTCCTCCGTTTCGGCTTCCGTTTCAGACGTTTCGAGGCCGGCCGCGGTGAGGGCGTCATCGGTGAGTGCAGCATCGGGGTCGTCGGTAGGCGCGAGCTCAGCGCCGTACTCGATCATGATGAGAGCGACCGCGTGGTACGCGTCGTCTTCTCGGCCGAGTTTTTGGAGCAGGTCGATGAGCCATTCGGCTTTATCGGGTTCTTCGGTGAGGATCGTAGAGCGGAGTCCGTAGACGAAGCCGAGGGCGGCGAGTGGGTGTCGGAGGCGCAGGTTTTTGGCGTCGCCGTAGCTTTCTTCGACCCGGTTGGCGGCGTTTTTGCCGAAGCTGGAGTCCATCCGTTTGGTGCTGATGAGCAGTTCTGGTCCGGTGTCCCAGTCGGACATGACGACGTCGACTTGTTTGAGGTAGTTCTTCCCGAGGATGTTCGCCGACGACGAGACAACACCCTTCAGCGGTGACGCTTTCAACAGACGGGCCTCAACGAGGTCACGTTCTTTTCTTGGCAGGCCAGCGAGGAGGTTGACGATGGGGGCGGGCATGATACGTGGGTGTTTCCCGCGAGGCCAGGTGGCGTCCTGGTCAAACCCTGCCCGCCGCAGCTCGTACGAAATCCAAACATCCAAGGCCAGTGCTGGCACACCCGACGTTGTCGGTGCCTTCAGATATAGAGGTACGCCGAGGAGCTTTTCGAGGACATCGAAGTCTGGTTCGTAACGGAGAGCGCCGGTCTGGTCTCGGGTCCAAGGGTTGGTGTGCTGATTGTCGGGCGCTGCGTCGGCGCAGATCCGGTCAAAAATCGCCCACGCCTTGGATTTCGCGGAAGGTTCAGCGGCCACTTTCTGCCCTCGCTACTCGTCGTGTTGTCATGGCGTGATGCGCGTGACGGACCAGGTGGATGTCGTCGACGGTCAGGGTGCCGGATTCGAGGAGGAGGGCTTGGTCGACGAACTGGACGGCGGTGAGGAGGTCACCGTTTCGGAGCAGGCTCGCGACCGTGGTCCTGATGGCTCGGAGGGCGTCGGCGCGTTTTGCGACAAGGGCGGGAGACGGCATCGCCCAGACGTCGGCTTCGCGGGGTTCGATTTTCAGGATCCCGCCGCCGTAGGAGCGGCCAACCATTTCCGCGTTCAGCAGCGTCACGGAGTTCAGGCTCGCTAACGGCAGCAACTCGCACCCCAACTCGTGGTGCTCGCCCTTCAGGTAAACGCCGTGGACGGAGTTGAGGTGATGCGCTCTGGCGGCATTTGTCGTCAGGCGGGGGGTGTCTGCGTTCATGCACGTCAGTAACAGATCTGCTGGCGGGAGGAGGGGGACTTGATACCAGGTCCTCCTGACCCGGCATTTATACGCCTGATCGACGCCCGCTTTGTGGCCGGCATCTATGTACGACTTTGCTGCCTCGGACGGGTTGTCTCCGGGCCGGAACAACCACGTCGCCTTGTCGGCGTTTCCAAGATCCGTCATCTGATGCCGGGTCAGCGACAGGCCTCGAAGGTGCGTACTGCCGGGAGGGGAGAGGCGGAGGAGGTCTTGACGGGTGAGGCCGAGTTCTCTGACACGGGCGGGGGAGAGGGCGAAGTAGGAGTTGTTGCCGGTGACCATCCCAAGGGTGGTGTCACCCCATTGCTCTAGGTCGGTGAATGCTCCCGAAGCGCGGAGAGTGCGAAGCGGACGAAGAGCCTCCGTCCCGACGAGCAGCCCAGTCCACTTATCAGCGGGGCTTCCTGGTGACCAAGTCAACGGCACCCCCAACGTCTCCAGTGCCACCGCGTCTTTGGCCTGATGAATGACCGCATGATCGGTGGGGCCTTGGTTGTACCCGTCGGCGAGAAGGAGGACCACGTCAGCTTCCGCTTCCGGAAACACCTGCTCATTGAACAGGACCAGTTCGACGCTTCTGAACCGGTCGAAGAGGAACTGGCGGACCGGTGCCGCGTAATTGACGGACAACAGTTCCGCGGGGAGTACCAAGCCCATACGACCGCCGGATTTCAGGAACAGGGCGGATTGGATGGTGAATGCCGCCCAGCTGGACGCCAGACCGTTCAGTGCCACGCCGGCTTTCAGAGCGGCGGCACGGGAGCGAGTGCGGGATTCACCGGTGAAGTCCTGGTACCGGATGTAGGGCGGGTTCCCGATCACCGCGTCATAGGTGGGTTGGGGGTGGACGAGGAAGAAGTCGCTGTGGGTGATGTCCGCTACCCCGCCGGCGCCGGTGATCCGGTCCCGGGCGACCCGGGCGCTGTGCGCATGAATCTCCACACCAGCAACCGTCGGCGTGTCCTGGCCGAGATCTTTCAAGCGCCGGACGGCCTCGATGAGGAATGCGGCGTCCCCGGCGGAGGGTTCCATTACGAGGTCTGTGGGTGTGCGGACGGCCCAGTCGGTAATGAAGCGGGTGAGGGGTTCTGGGGTGAAAAACGCGCCGCGCGCTTTCCGGAGATCCGGCGTGTCCGAGACGTGGGGGAGGGGCGCGATACTCACACCCCTCATTCTTGGGCAAACCACTGACCTTCAACGCCAATACCGCCCGAACACGCCAACTAGTTCCCGCCCGGTCGGGCGATGCTGCGGGCACACCTCGACTCTTCGTTGACCGTAAACTGCGTCAAAGCAGGGAAGCGGGGGTTTCGGTGGCGGCATCGGGTAAGTCTGTTCGGTTGTTTCTAGTAGATGGCACCCCCGGCGGCCTCGTCACGGCGGAGATCATGAACTGGACGGGGCATCTCCTCGCCGGACCCCGCTCCGACCTTCTCGCCCTTCTCCGGCGGGAAGAGGCCCGCCGCACCGGCGTCTACCTCCTCCTCGGAGACGCACCCGACAGCATCGGAGGTACCCAGGTGTACATCGGCGAGGGTGACGACATCAGTACCCGGTTGACCAGCCACGCGCGCGAGAAGGACTTCTGGGAACGCGCGGTGCTTCTGACCAGCAAAGATGCAAACCTCACCAAAGCCCATGCCCGATACCTGGAGTCCCGCTTCTTGCAGATCGCTCGCGACGCGCAACGCTCAGAGATCGTCAACGGCACGGCTCCGCCTTTGATCGCGCTTCCCGAGGGCGACGTGTCAGATATGGAGTACTTCATCACCCAAGCGCTGATCGCGCTACCGGTCCTCGGCGTGAACGTCCTCCGCGCGACTGCCACCAGCACGCATCCCGCCGCGAACGTCTCTGACGATCATCAGGTGTCTCAGTCACCTCCGCAGTTCACGATGCAGCAACCCCGGGAAGGTCTCACGGCCCACGCCACCGAGGTGGATGGCGAGTTCGCCGTCCTGTCCGGCTCCCAGGCACGCCGCAAACAAGTCGGCGGCGGATCGTACGTCGGGCTCCGGGAGCGGCTGGAACGCGACGGCACCATCGACACCACGACGGACCCGGCACTGTTTACGAAGAATCAAGTATTCGCCAGCCCGTCAGCAGCGGCTGCAGTCGTGGCTGGCCGGTCCGCTAACGGCCGGACGTCATGGGTGGAGGACAGCACTGGCCTCACTTACGGGGCTTGGCAAAACCGTGACCTCGAGGTGTAGGCGATGACTGGTGAAGAAGGCCGGTCGTGCGTGTTCTGCGGCAGTTCCGAACGACTTACTCGCGAACACGTACTGGGGAACTGGCTGAGCAAAATCGGCCTGGCTAACGATCCGGTCGAAAAGTTCGCCGGCCTGCACAATCGAATCCCGAAATCGATGGGCATCGGTGCGCCCCTTCAGCAGACGGTCAAAAACGTGTGCGCGGCCTGCAACAACGGCTGGATGAGCGGTCTCGAAAACCACGCAAAACGCGTCCTTACTTCTCTTCTACTGGGCGAGTCGGACGAGATCCGCGCCGACGACCAGGGGCCAGTCGCTATGTGGCTGCAAAAGACCGCGTTTATGGCGATGCTGCTGTCCTCAGCTGAGGACAGGGAGGCGGGCTACGGGGTCCCGCCGTCGGAGTATCGGCTGCTTTACGAGCAGCGGAACACGTTTGAGCCCCTCGGGACAAGCAGGTTCTGGGTTGGACGATACGTCGGTGAGTTAGGGCACGGGTCGGTGTGGGTCACGCCCCTGTCAGTAGGAGTCGCCGGGCACCCGGAGTCCGATCTGCCCGACGGCTATTCGATGACTATCGTTCTCGGCGCGTTGCTTCTTCACGGAGTTCGCTTCACACACCTGCCCTTTCCGGTGGACCTAGCAACCCGCCATCTGCTGGGAGACCTTTGGCCCGCCGCCCTCGATGCTGGAGCATCCGTCGCAGGAGAGATCACGGAGGACCAGTTTTTCGCCCTTGCCCGAGGTCGGGCCTTTGTCGTGTCGGATGAAAACGTGACGCTTCGACCGTGGCGACCGGCGACTGAGCTCGAGGAGAGCAGCCTAATCGGGTCCATGATCGAAATGCCGACGCTGTGCGGAAAACACGTTGCCTATTACCCGGCTGACTTGTTCTTCGAGGCACAACAGGGCCGTTTCTACTGGTTCATGACCGGCTGCGAATGCGGTATCGGCTACCTCATCCACACCGAACACGATGGAGCGCATACAAAGGCGGCGGAAACCCCGGAACAAATTGGGGCTTGAGGACCAATGCTCGGGAAAGTCACGCTAAGCGAGCAGGCTGGAGCTGGAGCTGGAGCAGCGGAATTGTCTCGTGATTCTTATGGTGGTTATGCGGGTTGTGGTCCCCGGCCGATGCTTTCTTTGTTGAGGTGTCCGTAGATGGTGGATCGCGGCGTTTTCAGTAGGTCTGCGATTTGTTGAACGGTGAAGGTGCCGGCGTCGTAGAGTTCTTGGGCGTGGGAGGCCTGGGCGGGGGTGAGTTTTGGCCGGCGGCCGCCTTTTCGTCCTCTGGCTCGTGCGGCGGCTAACCCATCTCGTGTGTTCGCGATGATCAGTTCTCGTTGGAGCTCTGCGAGAACGGAGAGCATCCCGAACATGGCGCGGCCTTCCGCGGTGCTGGTGTCGATACCCTGTTCGAGTACTCGGAGGCCGACACCGCGTTCGTTCAGGGCAGCGCCGAGCGTAACGAGGTGGAGCACGGAGCGGCCGAGCCGGTCGAGCCGCGTGATGACGAGTTGATCGCCGCGCCTGTTCGCCGAGGCCAGGGCTTTGTCGAGCTCGGGGCGTGACGCCTTGGCGCCGCTGGCCCGGTCAAGGTAGATGTTCTCGGGGCCGACGCCGGCGCGAGTGAGGGCGTCGATTTGGTGGTCAGGTTTCTGGTCCGCGGTTGAGACGCGGGCGTAACCGATTAGCATGTGTCGAGAATACTTGGGTTGATGGTTTGTCGGCGTTGTTTAGCGGCGCGAGTTTTCGACGTAGATATGGCGGCGTTTCGCCGGTAGGGTCGTGGTGTCGGTGAAGGATCGTTTGTCGACACGTACACTCCCTGGTCTCGTTTGGTCGCCTATCGGGCTCTTCCTATTCTTCGTTGCTGTCGTGCTGGTCGGGATCGCGCAGAGTGCGTCGACCTCCGGCGAGGTCGGGAAGTTGGAAGGAGTAGTGGCCGTGGACGTTGATGTGGCGGCGCACGTACGCCGATAGGCGAACGACGTCGGCGTCAAGCATGGGGTAGCTCTGTTCCCGTAGCGAGGTCAGGGCGTGCTCGACGTAGATGGTGTTCCACAGCGTCACGCAGTTCAGGACGAGGCCCAAGGCGCCGAGTTGGTCTTCCTGCCCCTCACGGTACGCCTGGTGCAGCTTGCCCTCGCGGCCGTGGAAGATGTGCCTGCCCAGTGCGTGGCGTCCCTCTTGGAGGTTGCGCATCGCTTTCATCTCCCGCCGGTAGGCCGGGTCATCGACGAAGGTGAGGACGTGTAGGGTTTTGAAGATCCGGCCGTAGTGTGCAACGGCCTCGCCCAGATCTGTTGGACGGCCGTCGCGTTGCAGGATGCGGATCACATCGTGGGCGGAGACCTCGCGGGTGTGGATCGAGGCGGCGATCCGGCAGATGTCCGGCCAGTGCCGGCGGATCTTCTCGACGTCGATTTTTCCCCGGGCGGTCGTGTCGAGTCGGCCGTAGTCCGCTGACCGGTTGATCCGCCACAACTTGGCGTCGGGCAGGTCCGCGAGGACTGGCCGGTAGTCGAATCCCAGCAAGGTGACTAGTCCGAACACGATGTCGGAGTACGAGCCTTGGTCGGTGACCAGTATCTCGGGCCGCTGGCTGTCGTCCGGGTTGTAGAGCAGATCCACGAAGTGAAGAGTGTCCTTTGGTGTGCCCGACACTACTTTGGCTGCCAGCCCGACGGACTGATCGGAGATCATGTTCAGCCAGGTCACGCCCTTTTTGCGGTGGAAGTACTTGGGGTTGGGGCGTGCGTCGACGGAGCGGACCGGAACGATGAACCGCATCCCGTCTACGGCGGCGACCAACCCGCCGCCCCACGCCTGCGCCAGCTCGTTGGTACCCTGGGCGTCAATGAGCACCGCGTTGGCTGCGGCGAAGGAGTCCGAGCCCAGGTAGTGCTGGTCAACGTGGGAGAGTCGGTCGCGGGTCAGGGCCGGAGCGTCGGCGATCACCGGCCCGAATCCGATGTTGAGCGCGTGCGCGGTCAGCAGCGCGGCGACTGAGATGTGTAGGTCGGTCAGCCGAGAGGATGCGCCGGCTGCGGAAGTGAAGGAGGCAGTGAAGTCCGGGTGCCAGCCCATCACCTCGAGTACCAGTTCGGAAAGATCCACGCGCGGGATCATTCCTGCCACCCGGCTGCGTAGGTCTTTCAGACTCGGGGTGTCATCCAGGGCATCGTCCTTACCGAGATGCATCCGGCCGTCGGTGTCTATGGTGATGTTCCCGCCTGCGGTCATCCCGTCGGCCGCTGTTCGCCAAGCCGTATCCAACGTCAAGGCGAGCTCGGCGAGCAGCGAGTCGGGCTGCTCCGGCAGCAGTAGCGCGCTCAGCGCCGGGCCCTTCGCGTTCTCCCAGGACGGACCAGACAATAGCCGGGCCCGAGGATCTGACCAGCGGTCAGAAGTTGCCGCGAAGATGTCGCGGTGTTTGAGCGCAGTGTGGAACTGCTCCAGAACGCAGAACACGTAGGCGTTACGGTCCACCGTTTCCTCAGGCCTGCCAGCGGGGAACACCAGCTTCTGCCACCAGCCCTTCGGCACCACCGACAGATCGACTTTGCGGGCATCGAGGTACCCCTTGGGTACCTTCACCGTCTCCCGCAGATCCAGCAACTGCGCCAGCTCCTGCATCGCCGCAAGGATCTTGTGTGCATCAGCGGTCGCGGTGAACCTGACTACCTCGCAGAGCATTTTGGCGAAGCCGCGCACGGTGGCATACCGCTCCACGACAGCCTCCCGCCACTGACCCTCTGGTTCGGCCTGCGACGGCGGGATGATCTCCTGAATTCCCGCCACCGCCGCGGCGATCTGCGCCCGGGAGCCCACCTGGGCCTCGATCATTTCCCACACCATACCCAACGGCATCGACTCGCTCGCACCCTCGGCATCGAGCAAAAGCTCCACCACCGATTGGAGAACCCGGGCGTGCCGGGCGATAACCGGAGCCCGCTTGATTGCGGCCTTCTCCGCGACCTTGTTTGCTCGCCCGATCAGCTCGTTGGACATGAATGCGTCAAATAATTCCAGGGCATCGTCGGTCGCAGACACTTCCAACCACCGCACCGTGGCCAGCAGCGTGGCGATCTTCTTCTCGTACGGCAACCGGTCAAGCTTGGTCGCAGTTTCATTCTTGCCCTCCTTCGCCAGGGCGATCAACCGCCGCTTGGGCACTCCGGCCACATCCGCCTCTCCCAGACGGAGCCCGGCGATCTCCGAGACCCGGTTCAGCGCCATGACCATCCCACGCCCCGTCGTGTTCTTCCCCGCTTTGCGCCACATCTCCAATTGCGACCAACGACCACTTTCCGGCACTTGCAGCAGTTTCTCGAGCTCAAAGGCCTGTCCACCTGTTACTGCTCCAGCCAGCGCGGCGTGCAGTCTGGTCTGGTTGCGTCCGGCAGGGTGGTGTACGGAACGTTCGGTGGCGTGTCGCTGTTGACGTAGCGACGGTCACCGCGTGATTCTTCGAGAGAACCGCTAAATCCATCTCGAAAGGACCCCGACGATGACCGTCGCACCACACGATATCGACCCTGCCCGTTTCCTTCACGAACACCTCGCTCAGGCCAGCCCCGACCTGTTGCGGGAGATGCTGACCTCGTTCATCAATGCGCTGCTGTCCGGGGATGTTGACCAGGTTTGCGGCGCCTCTTACGGGGCGGTGAGCTCAGATCGCACGAATCGTCGCAACGGGTATCGGCACCGCGACTTCGACACCCGCGCGGGCACGTTGGACGTTGCGATCCCGAAGCTTCGCTCGGGCACCTACTTCCCGGAATGGTTGCTGGAGCGTCGCCGGCGGGCGGAGGCCGCGTTGACCACGGTCGTCGCGACCAGCTATCTCCTCGGCGTCAGCACCCGTCGGATGGAGGACCTCGTGCAGTCTCTCGGGATCACCGGGCTGTCCAAGTCGCAGGTCTCGGAGATGGCCAAAGACCTCGACGAGCAGGTCGAGCAGTTCCGCACCCGACCCCTCGATGCCGGCCCATACACGTTCGTCGCGGCGGATGCGCTGACGATGAAAGTCCGTGAGGGCGGGCGGGTGGTCAAGGTCGCCGTGCTGCTCGCCACCGGGGTGAACGCGGAGGGATACCGCGAGATCCTCGGGGTTCAAACCTCCTCGATAGAGGATGGTGCCGGTTGGCTGACGTTCTGGCGCGACATGGTCGCCCGCGGCCTCGGCGGCGTGAAGCTCGTCACCAGCGACGCGCACGCTGGGCTGGTCGCCGCGATCGGAGCGACCGTCGGCGGCAGCTGGCAGAGATGCCGCACCCACTACGCCGCGAACCTCATGTCGGTAACTCCGAAGAGCTCGTGGCCGTGGGTGAAGACGCTGCTACAGACCGTGTTCGACCAGCCCGACAAGGAATCCGTGCACGCCCAGTTCGACCGGGTCCTCGACGCGCTCGAACACAAGCTCCCCAAGAGCTTCGCGCACCTCGAGGGAGCGCGGGAGGAGATCCTCAGCTTCACCGTGTTCCCGAAAGAGATCTGGAAGCAGATCTGGTCCAACAACCCCACCGAGCGGTTGAATCGGGAGATTCGCCGCCGCACCGACGTCGTCGGGATCTTCCCGAACCGCGACAGCATCATCCGCCTCGTCGGAGCCGTCCTCGCCGAGCAACACGACGAATGGGTCGAGCAACGCCGCTACCTCAGCCTCGAGGCCCTCGCAAAGGCCCACCGCGTCGGCGAACCCGAACCCGAGGAGGTGACACCCGACCCCGACTACCGAGCCCTCACCGCCTGACCCGAAATGCTCGAAAGATCACGAATCAGATACACCACGTCCAAGGACTTGACCGTCTGGTCTCTGCTTTCTTACGAACACTGGCCACCTCATCCCGTAGCGTCGTGACCCCGGGCAGGAGAACTCGCCTCGCGCGAAGCCATCCCACCGCCGCGTAGAAAAGCGGCTTGGGCTGATCGCCGGTTGTCCACGCCTGCCCGTCTAACCAGTCGATCATTTCAGCCTCCGCCGAGGCATAGGAGACATACCCGTAGACTTCGGCGATCTCCGCTTGATGCTCGAACCTCGTCGCTCGGCGGTCCAGGTAGCCGTTCACGCAGGACGGTTCAGCCACCCCGACTTGTGCGGCCATATGCTCCACCACTGCGTTTGGCACGTCGAGAGGATCCTCAAGAAACGTGCCCAGATGCCGGGCGGTAACCAACTGGAGGCTGAACCCGAGCCGATTGCGATCGCCGCGAACCTTGTGCGAACACAGCCGGTGCACGATCGGCTAACGGAAGGTCGCGAGATGCCGTTCGCCCCTAATTTGCTGGACGTAGACAAAGCGGGCGTTCTGTCGGGACCGTCTACTACGCTGGTCTCAACACGCCATCCCAACCGGAGATGGCACCCGCGTAGAAGCGGTAAAGAACCGGGTATGGTCACACCGGCACGAGGGTCGATGTGGTTTTTGGCGTCTTTCTGGTAACGGTTAGTTGCCGATGATGAGGGCTTAGGCCCATTCCCCGTCGTCGTGAGAGGTGAAGTCTTGATCGCGGTCACACAGGTAATTCTGTTGCTCCTTGCCCTGTTCAACGCGTACGCTGCGGCTCTTGTTCTAGCGCGGAGCTGGTTGTACGGAACACGCATCTACCGTCCGATGCTGGTCAATATTGGATTATCGGTCCTGCAACTGGTCATTCTGGGGATCCTTGTCGTAGGGACGCTCGCGATCGCTACCATCCCGTTCCTGGCGAACGAAGTAGTGATCTTCACCTATCTCGCGGTCGTGGGTGTGGTCTGGACGTTGGCGTTTCCGAACTCCGCATACCTGATCACGGAACTGAACTTCAGCCACCGCCAAGACGACGATCCGGTTCCGTTGTGGTACGACATCATCGCTACCCTCACGCTCACCGCGTCGGGGATAGCGAACACCATCGCCGGGCTCGCCGGGATCCAGATCTTCGCGATCATCATCTTCGACGACCCGAACCGGGCCGAACAATACCCGCCGGGTTGGTCGTGGGTCCTCGCGATATTCCTCATAGCGCTCGGAACGTTCGGAATATACCTGGGCCGGTATCTGCGGTTCAACAGTTGGGACGTCCGCCATCCCGCCGGTATGGCCCGGAAACTGCGTACCCACTTCACGACGCGAGGGAACCTCACCCAGATGGCGTTGTTCGTCAGCTTGCACACACTGTTCCTCGGAATCGTCTACGCGATGGTCTTCCTCCCGGTATATGCCTCGATCGCAGGTTAGGTGCGCGGCTCTGCCTCTCGCTCGCCGCTGTAGGTGGCTGGTTTTCCACGGGGGTGGCAGGGTTGCGTCCGCTGGTGATTTGTCCGGCATTCCCGAACCTGCCAGGGTCGTTCAGTGACGGCTACGACTGTCGCTGTGCCGTCGATCGCGCAGAGAGGAGATACAGCAGTGAGTCTCCCGTTATCCCTTCCCGTGTGCCACACGTCGAGTTCCATGTGCACTCTCTATGGCATTCTGGATTCCAGCGCCGCCATCTCGCGGCTCCCACCTCATAAGAAAGAACTACAGATGACCAACTACAACTCTCCGACCGGAAGCGTGGCCAACACCTCGCCAGCCCCAATGAACGTACTGTCAGTCGTCGGATTCGTACTGTCTCTCGTCGGGTTCAATGTAATCGCGATCATTCTCGGCGCCGTCGGTCTATCCCAGATCAAGCGCACGGGTCAACGCGGCCGCGGCTTCGCGATCGCAGCGATCGTGATTGGCCTCGTTTCGATCATGATCGGCGTGATCATCATCATCATCGCGGTCATCGCCGCCGGCACCAACAACCCTTGATCCTCCGCAACTTTGTCTGCAGCGTCTGCCGCGCGCTGTCCGTGACACCTGACCTCGAACGACACTAGAAGATTTCGGACGACCCTCCCCCCGGGCTCAAGTACTCCAACGCGCACGACCCACAAGAGCGAACCCACCGATCGATCAACTAGATCGCAGCAAGAGGCCCGCAAGCGGGACGCTCAGCGGACGCTCCAGCGCCGTTACTGGCATCGACACGTCCACGGTTGGACTGTCAAGCCCCGGGTTTGGTGGAGGGTTTAGTTGACCCGTTCGCTCGGTTGAGGGACGGGGGTTTGTGAGTAGAAGATCTCTTCTTTCTCGTTGGGTGGGATGTGGCCGAGCTCGCCATGCAAGCGG
>NZ_NBXD01000068.1 GCF_003399645.1 Subtercola boreus | reverse complement strand
AGTGCGACCCGGGCCGCAGCCGGTGACGGTGCGGTGTAAATCGGTTTCACGTCACGCTTCAGCGCGTCCCAGTCCTGCTTGGACGCGAGCCGGAACGTGTTCCGCAGCAAATGGATGACACACGTCTGGACCGTGGCGAGTGGCCACACATTCCCAACAACCTCCGGCAGGCCCTTCAGCCCGTCGCAGACGAGGAAAAACGTGTCCCTGACACCACGGTTCTTGATGTCGGTGAGCACACTCATCCAGAACTTCGCACCCTCACCACCAGTCCCAGCCCAGGGTCCGAGGACATCTTTCTCCCCGGCAAGGTTCACCCCGATCGCGGCATAGAACGGCCGATTCGCGACTTGACCGTCACGGATCTTGACCACGACCTTGTCGATGAAGATCGCCGCGTACACCTCGGACAGTGGTCGGGTGGACCACTCGTTCATCTCGTCGATGACCTTATCGGTGATCCTGGAGACCGTCTCCTTCGACACCGATGCGCCATAAATCTGTTCGAAGTGAGCAGAGATCTCACCCGTCGTCAGGCCCTTCGCGTACAACGACAACACGATCTCCTCGACCCCGTTCAGCCGGCGCTGCCTTTTCTTCACGATCTGCGGCTCGAAAGTCCCATCACGGTCTCTCGGGACCTCGATCTGAACGTGCCCGCTCGCCTCGGTCAGGACCGTTTTCGGGCGCGTCCCGTTCCGCACGTTCGTGCCCTCACGATCCTCCGCGTCCCGGTGCTTCTCGTGACCGAGATGCTCAGTGAGCTCCTCGTTCAACGCCGCCTCGAGAACGTTCTTCGTGAACAGCTTCAACAGCCCGTCCGGGCCCGTCAGCGACAAGCCCTGCTCTTTCGCTAACCGCACCAGCTCAGCGGCCGCGGTAGCCTCCGCCGACCGGCCCTCCTGATCAATCTTCTTCTTCGTCGCCACAACATTAAGTGTCGTCATCACGGCACCTTCCCCGCCAGACTCACGCCCGACGCGTTAGGCCGAAAACACCGTTTAAGAAACAGTCCC
>NZ_NBXD01000067.1 GCF_003399645.1 Subtercola boreus | reverse complement strand
AAGGATGTCAGTTATGGCAAAGGCATATCCGAAAGAGTTCCGCGATGACGTCGTGGCGGTGGCCCGGACGGGCCAGGGCCAGTCGGCTCAGATCGCGAAGGACTTCGGGATCTCCGAGGGCACGTTATCGAACTGGCTGAAACGAGCCGATATAGAGGACGGCAACCGCCCGGGTGCGAATGACGCGGATCGTAGGGAGCTGCGCGAGGCGAACAAACGGATCCGGTTGCTCGAGCAGGAAAACGAAGTTCTCCGCCGGGCGGCAGCGTATTTATCGCAGGCGAACCTGCCGGGAAAATAGTCTTCCCGCTCGTCCGTGAAATGGCCGCGACCGGTGCCCCTGTCAGGGTGCCGGTCAAGGTGGCGTGCAGGGTCCTGAAACTCTCAACTCAGGGGTATTACAAATGGTTGCGGGACCCGGTTTCCCGGCGGGACTGGGACGACGCGCACGTCATCGACGTGATGCGGCAGATCCACGAAAACGATTCGACGTTGGGGTACCGGTTCCTCGCGGATGAGCTCGCTGATGCCGGGATAGCTGCGAGCGAAAACCGGGTCTGGCGCCTCGCCAGGGTCGCGGGACTGCAGGCTTCGCATCACCGGCGCCGCGGGAAGGGCAACAGGCCGGGGCCGGCTGTCCACGATGATCTGCTCGGTGTGACAGATGACAAAGGCCGAGTGACGCACGACTTCATTACGGCCGCGACAGAACCGAACCAGGTGTGGTTGACCGACATCACGGAGCACTGGACCAGTGAGGGGAAACTGTATTTGTGTGCGGTCAAGGATTGCTGTTCCAACAAGATCGTCGGGTACTCGATCGATTCCCGGATGAAGTCCGAGCTCGCAGCCGCGGCGCTGCGGAACGCGATCGCGCTCCGCGCGCCGGCCGGCACGATCGTACATTCCGACCGAGGCAGCCAGTTCAGATCCAAACGCGTCGTACGGCTGCTGAAGAACAACGGGCTACGCGGATCGATGGGACGCGTGGGGTCCTCCAGCGACAACGCGGCCATGGAATCGTTCTTCTCGCTCCTTCA
>NZ_NBXD01000066.1 GCF_003399645.1 Subtercola boreus | reverse complement strand
TGTTAACGCCAACCCAAAACAGGGCCATTAGCGCCAACTGAAAATAGGGCCACCAACCACTATGGAGGGTGATCAAATTGGATGACTGGGCAGAGATTCGCCACTTGTTTTCGACGGGGAAGTATTCGAAGCGGAAGATAGCGCAGCAGGTGGGTGTGTCGAGGGGGACGGTCGATCGGGCGTTGGCTGACGACCGTTCGCCGACATATCAGCGCGAGCCGTCGGGCTCAAGCTTTGACAGGTTCGCGGCGGAGGTGCGGGTGCTGTTGGCTGTGACGCCGACGATGGCGGCGGCGACTATCGCCGAGCGGGTGGGATGGTCTGGGTCGGAGTCGCTGTTCCGGGCGAAGATCGCAGGGATCAGGCCGGACTATGCGGTCCCGGATCCGGCGGATCGGCTGGTGCACCCGCCGGGGTTCCAGGTGCAGTGCGACCTGTGGTTCCCCCACGAGGACCTGCCGCTCGGCGACGATCAGCACGCGTCACCGCCGGTGTTGGTGATGACCTCGATCTGTTCCGGGTTCATCCAGGCGCGGATGTTGCCGTCGCGGACGACGCCGGATCTGCTCGGCGGAATGTGGTCCCTGATCGAGGAGGCGCAGGCGGTTCCTGCCCGGTTGACGTGGGATAACGAGACTGGCATCGGCCGTGGGAAGCTCACCGAGCCTGCGGCGGCATTCGCCGGGACGCTGGGCACGGAGATCAAGCTTTTGAAGGCGAGGGATCCGGAGTCGAAGGGCGGTGTTGAGCGGATGAACCGGTTCTTCCGCTCGAGGTTCATGCCCGGCCGGGATTTCACCTCTCCGGATGACTTCAACACCCAGTTGGCCGAGTGGCTGCCGATCGCGAACGCCCGCATGTCGAGGTCGCGGCGCGGACGGCCGATCGAGCTTGTCGCTGCCGATCGGGCGGCGATGCGCGGCCTACCGCCGGTCGCACCTGAGGTGATGTTCCGCAACACGGTTCGTTTGCCGAGGGATTATTATGTCCGCGCGTTCAGCAACGATTACTCCGTCGATCCGACGATGATCGGCCGCCTCGTCGACGTCACCGCCAGCCTCGATACCATCGCCGTTCATCACGATGGTGTCCTGATCGCCGAGCACCGACGCCGGTGGGCGAGGCAGCTGACCGTCACCGATCCCGCCCACGTGACACGGGCTGCCGAGTTGCGGTCCCAGTTCCAGGCCCAGCACCAGCGCCGCCCGCCGGCCGCCGCGGTCGTTGAGTTGGCGTCGTTGGCCCACTACGACGAGCTGTTCGGCGTCGACCCTGCCCTTGACCGCAACGCCGTCACGACGCTCGCGGCAGCGCCTGCGGTGCTGGCGGTCGCATCATGACCGCGCCGACGACGGGCGAGGCAGCGTCCCGGATCGAGTACTACGCCCGCGCCCTCCGCGCACCGCGAATAAGCGACGCGTTCCGGCGCCTCGGCGACCAGGCGAGAGACGCCGGCTGGTCGCACGAGGAATACCTCGCCGCCGTGCTCTCAAAGGAGGTTTCCGAACGGGAAGCCTCCGGGGCGGGACTGCGGATCAAAGCCGCACGGTTCCCCGGATACAAGGCGCTCGAGGACTTCAACTTCGACCACCAGCCCACCGCCGACCGGAACCTGATCGCACATCTGGGCACCAGCGTGTTCCTCACCGAGGGCAAAAACATTGTCCTCCTCGGACCTCCCGGGACCGGGAAAACACACCTCGCCGTCGGCATCGGAATCAAAGCCGCCAAAGCCGGTCACCGAGTCCTGTTCGATACCGCGACCGGGTGGGTTACCCGACTGCAAGAAGCCCACTCCCGCGGCAAACTCCCCGCGGAACTCGCCAAGCTACGGCGCTACAGCCTGCTGATCGTCGACGAGGTCGGCTACATCCCCTTCGACCAGGATGCCGCGAACCTGTTCTTCCAACTCGTGTCCTCCCGCTACGAACACGCGTCGCTGATCATGACCAGCAACCTTCCCTTCGCTCGCTGGGGCGACGTCTTCGGCGACCTCACCATCGCCTCCGCGATGATCGACCGCATCGTCCACCACGCCGACGTCATCAACCTCAAAGGCACCAGCTACCGACTCAAAAACCACGGATCCGCGACAACTACAGCACACTAGAACCACACAACAATGGCCCTATTTTCAAATGGCGAAAGTGGCCCTGTTTTCAGTCGGCGTTAACA
>NZ_NBXD01000065.1 GCF_003399645.1 Subtercola boreus | reverse complement strand
TTCGTAGACCAGCGCCACCGCATCGGGGGAGCGTTCCGCCTGGGCCTCGAACATCTCATGAATACACGCCTCCTCAGCAAACGGAACGACCGTGTCATTCCACTCCTCCACCAAAAGACGCCGCTCAGGTTCGGATAGAACATCAAGTTGATGCAGCGGATGTGTTGGGCGATTTTCAAGAGTATCCGCAACACTTTCCAGCGCTTGTTGCATCAGAGCGCATAGCCGCGATGCCGACACGTTCTTCGAGACCTGCGCTGTAAGACCCAGGCTCTGGCCAAAGTCCTCGACAGACATTGCGACCGGGTAGTTTGTTGATTCTCGCCCTCCTAGCATCTCAATTCCAGAGAACGCGCGTGAACGATCTGGAGTGGACGGCATTTGATGGCGATAGTTCAGTAGTGCCCCGAATAATGGGGCGGGCGCATCGACGCGGCTGCAGCGTTGTGCCTCCGCCAGCGAAGCGTGCTCGTGTCGTAAGAGTTCCGCCAGAAGCGAGTGTGTCTTGCGCACGGCAGCCTCAACCCCCGTTGCATCCACACGCAAACGGAATGGCAATGTGTTGATGAACAAGCCCATAGCTCGCTCTAAGACCGCCGTTCCCTGGTTGCGGCCGAGAAGAACTGTCCCGAACACGACGTCCTGACGCCCCGAAGTGCGCGCTACTACCAGGCCCCACGCAACATGACAAAGGCTCGCCAGACTCACACCCAGGCGTCCTGCCTGATCGCGGAGCCGATTATTCAAGGCCGCCGGCATTGTCTCGTGCGCCTCATCAATGCTCTGGTCGGCATCGCGCACGTCACCCAAGCCAAAGGGCAGGGTCGCCTCGTCGACGTCGCCCAGCATGACCCGGAAGAAACGCATATGTTTTTCGGGGGTAATTCCTATCCTGACCTCGCCAACGAGGCTGCGAAACGGCTCCGGATCAGACAGGCTGTCTTCCCTACCGGAGAGGATTGTTTCGATTTCTTCGTTGACCACATCCTGAGTCGAATGATCGCCGATCAAGTGGTGAGAAATCTCCAGCATCAGCCAGCGTTCACTCTGTGTGTCCTGGGCGATGACAAAGTGCATAAGCGGTGCTTGAGCAAGATTCATCCGATAGTGCTCGAGGCCCGAGCTCCGTTCTAGTTGCTCTAATGCTGGGCCACCCAGTGCATCAAGTTCGATGAGTTTGACATTCAGGAGAGCATGGCGCCACACCACCTGCACCGGTGATGTCAGCTCGTCCCACAAGAAACTTGTTCGCAGTATGTCGTGGCGATCAACTACGTGTTGCGCAGCTCCCAAATACCGATCTAACAATTCCCGGCTTGAGAACGCCATTTTTGATACGACGATGTATGTGTCGCCGCTTTCTTCGAGCAGATGATGAAACAGCATGCCCTCTTGGAGCGATGACAGAGCATAGATATCTTGAACATTGGCGATACCCCCCGGCACCTTTGTCAAGACATAGTCGATCTCTGCCTGCGTCAGATCGACGAGGGGAAGCATTTCAGGCGTAATGAACATACTTTGCGGCGTGATCATATTGTCGGCCACGGCCACGGCAACGTCTGACTTCTTTTCTAGCTTTTCGGCCAGATCGCAGAGCCGTGGGGCCTCAAACAGCGCAGCGACATCAACGGCATACCCCTCTTGGCGTATGCGGCTGATGAGTCGGACGGCGAGGAGGGAGTGTCCGCCGAGGGTGAAGAAGCTGTCGCGTCGTCCGATCCGTTCAACGCCCAGCAGGTCGCTCCACAGCCCAGCCAGTAGTGTCTCGATCTCACCCACCGGTGCCTCCTCGACACCACGCGCGTAAGCCTCGTCCGCAGGCGCGGGCAAAGCGCGCCGATCCACCTTCCCATTCGGTGTCAGCGGCAGCGCGTCCAACACAACAAACGCCGCTGGAACCATGTGCTCAGGAAGACTCAACGACAAATACGACCGCAACTCGCCAGCAAGACCCACCACCTCATCCTGGGTCACCACGTAAGCGATGAGGCGTTTGTCGCCTTGTGCGTCGTCGCGGGCGACAACGAGTGCTTCTCGTACGTTGGCGTGGGTCGTCAGCTGCGCCTCGATCTCTCCGGGCTCTATCCGGAAGCCGCGCA
>NZ_NBXD01000064.1 GCF_003399645.1 Subtercola boreus | reverse complement strand
AGCTCGGGGAGAACATTCTCGCCACCCTCCACAAAGGTGATGCCGTCATCGTCGTCGGGTATGAGCACACCGTGTCCTGGGGTGAGGGTGAGAACAAGCGGTACGGCCGGGTCATCGACGCCGACGCCATCGGCCCGAACCTCAGCCGTACCGTCCTGCCCCGGACAGCGGGGGAGTAGCGCCTAGGACGCCTCTCGGGCGTAGAGGATCTCGTGATCTTCCGGGATCACCGCTCGCAGCTGCTCGATCGCTGGCGCGCTTGATGAAGCCCTCATCGGAACAGTGACCGGCGCCGAGCTGTGCGGCGTTCGGTGCGTCGACTCTCATGCAGGCGTACCCCCACCACCGACACCGGCAGGACTTATCCGACCGACCGATCAGACCGCGGGCACTGGTTGTGCGCAGGGATGAGGAAACCCCCGGCATTATGGGGGATCATCCGGGGGTCTTGAATGATCCGCCGTCAGGGGGGTGAACGGGAAACCGGACCACTCGGGGTAGAGAATAGCCCGTCAACTCGGCGCCGTCACTCCCCGTCGGCGTCCGTGCGGGGGCTCGCGATCGTAACCACACAACCGGTTCGTTCTTTCGGGCTCACGGACATCGCCCGCAGGCGGGTGCAGCGAGGCGCGTGCTGTCGGCGCTGATGACGGATGCCGACCAGTTGGTCGTGCGGTAGTACACGAAACCTTTTCGTTTGGTCGGTGCGCTGACCCGGTTGATGCGCTCATAGTTTGTTCACTTTGCGTCCTTGTAAGCTGCGAAAGTTTTCTGTAGACCTCTCAGGATCTTCGCTGCTACGTTGAGCGGGTTGCTTCGTCTGGGGGAGCGGCTTGAGGGGATATTCATGCGGCGCAGAGCTGTCATCGTCGGGGTTGTTTTCGCATCACTGATCACAGTCGGGAGTGTGACACCGGCGCAAGCGGCCGTTGCGCCTGCTGTAGTGGTTCGGATGGATGAGGGCGACGGTCCCAGTACCGGGGATCTTGAGGGCAGCGTCTGGGCGCCGGGCGACACAGCGGATGACGGCCTCCCAGCCGCGACGCCGGTGTCTCCGGCCGCGCCATGGGAACCGCTAGAAGGTGGCCGGTTCGGTGAACCCCTCATCGGCGGCACCGACGAAGCGCCCGCCGAAGATGCTGCGAACCAGCCAGCGATCTACGACAACGAACCTACCGAGTCGGCGGTCAACCCGGCCGCTGACGCCACGGACCCCACCCAGGCGCCGGCAGTCGCAGGCAGGAGCATGGCTGCTCGCGGGGCCCCCGTCCCGCCCGAGCGGAACATCACCAGCCCAGGGCTCGGGTCGTTGCCGTACTTCCAGTTTCAGGACTTCTCCCTCTCTGATCACACTGTTGCCCGGGTGAACCTCGGTAACGGGAACCTCGTCGTCACCGCGAATGACGAATCCTTGTCCGGCCCTGGTATCCAGCTGCGCGCGGACCGGTTCTACAACGGGCTCTCGTTGAACGAGGGTTCGTTCGGTGGCGGGTGGTCGTCATCGATGATCACCAACGACGTCGGCCTGTACATCAACCCCGACACCCTGAGCGCGACGTTCACGGGTCCGTCGGGGTTCACTGCCTTCTTCAAGAAGGAGAACGGCGCGTACACGCCCCCGCCCGGGTTCAACGCCGCCCTCACCAAAGACGCCACCACGGGTGCGGATCTCGGGATTTACACGATCACGTACAACAAGTCCGGTGAGAAGCTCCGTTTCACCCCCACCGGGTACCTGATCAGCGACAAAGACCGCAACAACCAAGGCGTCACCTACGTCTACGACACCGCCGGGCACATCGTGTCCGCCACCCAGGACTCCGGCCGCAGCCTGACCGTTGACTACACCAACGACGCGAACCAATACGTCGGACGGATGACCGATTCCGCAGGCCGGGTCACGACCTTCATCCGGGACGCGAACCGTCGCCTGCAGACCGTCACCGCAGCTGACGGCACCCAGACCACGTACACGTACGACAACTCCGACCGGCTCACCAGCATCACCGTCCCCGGATCACCGAACAACACGACGACGTCGTTCGATTACGACTCGACCAACCGGGTCACCAAGGTGAACCAGCAGTCGACTTCTCCGACTTGGGGTGCCCGCGCTGATGTCGTCACCGACTTCGATTACAGCTTCAGCCCGACCCGCACGACCAATGTCACCGACGCCGACGACAACGTTGCGGTGTACAACCTCGATAACCAGGGCCGGGTGACCTCGACTGTTGATGGGCGTGGTGATACGCGTGCGCAGGACTGGAACGCGAACAGCGACATCCAGACCACGACCTCCGCGTTTGCCTCAGGCACTGCTGGCGGGCAAACGACGATCGCGTACGACAGCCTCGGCAACGCCACCTCGGTGGCAATGCCGACCGGCGCCGGGACCGCCGCGCAATACGCTCGCGGGACAACGGACTGCCCCGGGGCCGCGACCGGTACTGCGTTCCAGGTCCAGTGCTCGTCCGATGCGTCGGGGAGTAAGAAGGCGTTCGATTACGACACGAACGGGAACCCGACCAAGACCACCGATGTCACAGGCGGCGGCACCGGGACCGTGACCCAGCAGTACACCTACAGCGCCGTCGGTGCCGCAGGTACCTGCGCACCGTTCAACGGCCTGATCTGCACGGCCACCAACGGCAACGGCGCAGTCACCACCTACAGCTACGACTCGCACGGGAACCTCACCCAGATCGCGCAGCCGGCACCCCTCGGCGCGGTGACGAACAGTTACGACGCTCTCGGCCGCGTCACCCAAACTATTGACGGTAACGGGTACACGACCATCTACAGTTACGACGTCGACGACCGTCTGCTGAAGACGCAGTTCAACAACGGCGACCAGACCTTCAACGCGTATTACCCGTCGGGTGCGAAGCAATACGTGTGGGACAAGACGATCCACAAGATCTCGTACGAGTACGACACCCTCGGACACACCACGAAGCAGAACACGTACAACGACTCCGGGCAGCCGGTCGATGTTGTGACGTATAAGTACACCGACAACGGCAACCTTACCGAGTACACCGACTCACAAGGGCTGGTGAAGTACGGGTACGACGCCGCGAACAACACCACCAGCATCACCGAACCCGGCGGCACCTGCACGACAGGAACCACTGCCCCCGCGGCCGGATCAGGGTGCATCAAGCTCGACTACTACCCGGGCGGTGTCGAGAAGTCCCGTACGTTCCCGGGTGGCGCAAAGCAGGTCACGGCGATCGATAGGAGCAGCCGGACCACGGATATCACCGCGACACCGGCAGGTAGCAGCACCCCGGTGGTGCAGATCAAGTACGACTACACCGCTGTGCCCGGGTCAACTGCCCCTGCGGATGACCGGACCACGGTGCAACATCAGACGGCCGTTAAGCAGGAAGGGATCACCGCCAATGCGGTGACGTCCTACGCCTACGACTCACGGAACCACCTCACTGCCGCAACTGAGATGGAAGGCGCTACCCAGTCCGCGAAGTGGAGCTACCAGTACGACAACGCCGGCAACCGAACCAAGTACACCCGCTCCGGGACCAGCGGCGCGTCAACGTCTACGGCGAACGTGACGTACAACGCGGCGAACGAGATCACAGCAACTTCGCAGGACACGACCAACTGGGGTTACGACGCCGCCGGCAACCAGACCCAGAGCGGCACAACGGGTGTGACCTCGAGCTACAACAACCGCGGCGCCGTCATGCGCATCGGAGGACAAAACATTGCATCCTACGGTGCCGGGAACACCACCACCCTGCAGAGAGGCAACAACACCTTCCTCACTACCGAGTTCGGTGTCGCAACTCAAACCGTTGGCACTAACGCAACAGTCGCGTACACCCGCACCAGCGACGGAAATGCCGCATCCAGACGCACCAGCGCAGGGTCCACGTACTACGTCACCGACCGACTGGGCAGCGTCGTCGGACTCTTCGACACGGCCGGCGTTTACAAAGGCGGCTACAGCTACACCCCCTACGGTGAAGCACGCCGCACCGCCACCACGGCTGAAGCCACCTCCAACGCACTCCGATACATCGGCGGGCTCTGGGACCCCACCGCCAACCTCTACAAACTCGGCGCACGTTACTACGACCCCAACCTCGGACGGTTCACTCAGGCAGACCCCAGCGGACAAGAGGCCAACCCGTACGCCTACGCAGGATGCAATCCCATCAACGGCAAAGACTCTACTGGACTCATAAGTGAAGCTTGTGGCGTAGCGATCGCTGGAGAAATTTTCTCCATAGTTGGAATCGAGGCCGCCTTGTTTGTCGGTGGTGCTGCAAGCATTGCGAGTGGAGGCGCCCTAACTCCCCTCGCTGCTATCGGCCTAGGCGCAGGTTTTGGGGGCTTATAACCTCTAGCTACGGCATTGTTACCTCATGCTAATTTTTCGAGTGAAGCAATGAAAAAAAGATACTGGCCTTATTACGTGCTTTCATTCTCATCACTTTTCATCGGGGTAACGAGCCCGCTCTACGGAAGTCTTCCTGGAACAATTGTCGGGTTCCTCGGGTTTGTCCTTATTGTGGGTGCAATAGTCGTCGACCAACGTAAGGATCGCCTTAAAAGAAAATGAGTTGAGTCGGGAGTGCTGGCAGGTTTGGCGACTCTGACGTGCCCCATGTATTGGTCACCTGAAACGGTGAAAAGATCTGGCTTCTGCTGCTTGGGGGGAATAGCATTTGCGGCTGGCATCGCAGGCGGCATCGCCTCAGCGGCGGCGGGAGTCGCGGCGGCACCAGTAACAGGCGGGGTCAGCGTTGCCGCCGGCATCGCTGGTGCTTCGTTTGCTGTTGGCACCGCCTTCGGAGCTCCGGCTGCCCTCATCGGACTGACATGCATCTGAGGCGGGATAGACGGGAGATTTGATGCCACCTAAAACTATTTTCTTTTACGCGATTGGACTAGGAATTCTCGCCCTAGTGATCTCGATCTCGCTCGTGCTAGGGGTACTCAGCGGTTTTCAAGGCCCTGGGGCAATCTGGCTTGCCTCTGTCGGCGGAGTCTTGTTCGTGTTCATGACGGTGCTAGCCGTAAAAAACCGGCCAACAACCTGGCGTTAGGCGGCCCCGAGACTCACGTGGAAGGCTCTTCAACCTTTGGCTTGGACCTTCGACCGCCGACCAAAAAGGACAGCACTGAGAGCAGCTGCCTGACCGATGAGGTCTCCTCGATCTCGATCTCTTCGCCGTCATAAATCAGATAACCCATGGGGTCCGTCCTTCACAAACACGGTCGGTATGAACGGCTGATGAGCCGTGGAGGTAGTTCGCTTTCCCAGGGTAGTCGGCGCCGGGGGTGCTGGTCGGAACGCATTTGTTCGACCGGCGTGCTCGCGTGCACGGGCCAGAAAAGGCATGGTCAGGATACGCTCTTCGAACGCCGCCGTGCGGTGAAACTTAAAGAGTTCATGTGGCAGAAACAATCCGGGGCCCGGTCGCGATCCGCACCTAGGGTTCTGACTATGCCGACTGACTGTCTATCGGACACTGGCGGGCGACGAGGTGGGACAGGAGCTTTCCCGCGGAGATTCGCTAATCAGGAGCCAGATCCTGACCCTGCCGGTGACCTCGCAGGCCAGCCGGGAGGCACAGATGTTGCTTGGGCAACGGATCTGATTTGACACCAATATTCTTCTCCATGTCTTCGGTGTACCTGTCGGGTTTGGCCAATACGATCGCAGTGTCGGCGTGATGTCGACCCGGAGAGAGGGAAGCAGATGGGTCTGCCCAGGGTTTGGTTGTCATCTGATCTGTGAGATTTCATTCTCGCTGGAAGGATGTCAGTTATGGCAAAGGCATATCCGAAAGAGTTCCGCGATGACGTCGTGGCGGTGGCCCGGACGGGCCAGGGCCAGTCGGCTCAGATCGCGAAGGACTTCGGGATCTCCGAGGGCACGTTA
>NZ_NBXD01000063.1 GCF_003399645.1 Subtercola boreus | reverse complement strand
TGGTGTCGACACGAATCCAGACCGCTCCGCGCTCGGACTGACCTCCCATCACCTGGCCTACGTGATCTACACCTCCGGCTCAACCGGCACACCAAAAGGCGTCATGATCGAACACCAGGGTGTTGTGAATCTGGCACAGGCTCAGATCCAACTCTTCGATGTTGAGTCTCACAGTCGTGTCATGCAGTTCGCGTCGTTCAGCTTTGACGCCTGCATTTCCGAAGTCGTCATGGCCTTGTTCAGCGGCGCGGCGCTGTACATCCCAGAGCTACCGGTGCGGGTTAACTTCGTTCAGCTCAAGAAATACATTGTGGATCAGGCAATAAGTCATGTGACGCTACCGCCTGCCTTGATTCTCGGGCAACCCGATCTGGGTGAGTTGGCCGGCGTACAGACTCTTGTTTTGGCAGGTGAAGCCTCTACTGCCCCGTTGATGCAAGCCCTGCCCGCGGGGCCGAAGGTGGTCAATGCCTACGGGCCGACCGAGATCACTGTCTGCGCGACTGGGTGGATGCGCCCGGCATTTTTTGCGGGTGCGGTTGTTCCGATTGGTCGTCCGATAGCGAACACGCGGGTTTATGTGGTGGATGCTCACGGCGGGTTGTGTCCGGTCGGGGTGGCTGGCGAGTTGTGGATCGGCGGAGCGGGAGTCGCGCGCG
>NZ_NBXD01000062.1 GCF_003399645.1 Subtercola boreus | reverse complement strand
GCCGGGCAGTGATCGACACGGCAGCACCCGCGCGGAGCGCCGCGGTCACGGTCGCGTGCCCGTAATACGCGGAGTCCGCACGAAGGAGAATCGGGGCCGTGTTCGCGCCGGGAAGCCGGGTGACCGTCTTCAACGCATCCGCGACGATCCGGGCAGCCCCGCGCGGTGACCCCGCCGCGCCCTTGCGCAGACGGTGGGCGATGACCACCGGCGCGCTGGTGCTGGTGGACACGGTCGCGAGCAGCGCGTTGAGGCCACGCACTCCGGAGTATCCGAACCCGGCGCCCTGCTTCTTCGGCCCATGCACGGGAATGATGGTGTCATCGACGTCCACGAACACCAGCCCGCCGTCAGCCGGTGCCGGGACGATCGGAGCGTGGCCTGCGAGGTTGATCAGCATCCGGGACGCGACAGCATCGAGTTGGCGAACGTGTCCGAACGTGAACGAGCGGAGGAATGAACCCAACGTCGACGGCGCATAGATCGAGGTGAACAACCGGGCCATGCCACCATGACGCAGCACCGCCATGTCATCGATCGAGTCCGCTCCCGCGACCATCCCCGCGACCAGCGTGGAGACCTTCAACCCGGCGTTCGCGCCCTTGTCTGTCGGGACGCTCAACCACCGATCGACGAGGCTGCGCAGACCCGCGTTCTCAGCCAACCGCATGATCGGGAGGACTCCTGCAGAGGACACGAGATTCGGGTCATCGAATGATGCGGCAGCGGCCCGTGCGGCATGAGAAACTTGCATCTGCGAGATGCCTCTCTTTTCGGGTCCAATTGTCTCTGTGGTAAGAACAATTATCCCTGATCAGAAAGGTATTCTCCGTTTAACGCGCCGATCTCACCC
>NZ_NBXD01000061.1 GCF_003399645.1 Subtercola boreus | reverse complement strand
CGTTGGCCGTTCTCACGGACGCGAACACGGCTGGACGTGTTGCTGAGATGGTGGAAACGGGGGGTCTGGATTGCCCGCTGCTTGATCTGACTACTGTCGAGCGGGACAGTGGTGTCGACACGAATCCAGACCGCTCCGCGCTCGGACTGACCTCCCATCACCTGGCCTACGTGATCTACACCTCCGGCTCAACCGGCACACCAAAAGGCGTCATGATCGAACACCAGGGTGTTGTGGCCGATGTGGAAGACGGCCTTGACCGGTACCAGATCAGCTCGGCTGACCGGGTTTTGCAATTGGCGAGCATCAGCTTCGACACCTCCGCCGAGCAAATCTTCCTGGCGTTATCAGCCGGCGCGACGTTGGTTGTTCGTGGCAGCACGATCTGGGGCGGGGACCAGCTCATCGACACCATGCAACGCTTCTCAGTCTCCGTCGCGAATCTGACACCCGCATATCTTGCCGGAACCTTCGTGCAGGACTTGAATCGGTTACCTGCACTGCGCGTGGTTCTTTTGGGTGGTGAGGCGCTGCCGAGCGGAGCATTCAAAACGGGCCAGCGACACTTCAAAGTATTCAACATCTATGGCCCGACTGAAGCAGCTGTGTCGTCGTGCGCCTACCTACTCGACGAAAGCAACGCATCTTTTGCGGGTGCGGTTGTTCCGATTGGTCGTCCGATAGCGAACACGCGGGTTTATGTGGTGGATGCTCACGGCGGGTTGTGTCCGGTCGGGGTGGCTGGCGAGTTGTGGATCGGCGGAGCGGGAGTCGCGCGCG
>NZ_NBXD01000060.1 GCF_003399645.1 Subtercola boreus | reverse complement strand
GCGACCCATGGCCAACACCACCAGAAACCAGGTGGGCAGAACTGTTGGCCATACACGGGCACTTTTCATGGCCACCAGCGGGCACAAACGCTGGCCACCCATGGGCACAAACCATTGGCCATTGACAATCTTGGTCAAACGCGGTGTTCGAAGGGTGACGTCACACTGGACTGCGCTGTTGGCGGAGCTCGGACTTGGTCGCCACAACAGTGACAAGAACAGCTGCTGTGCAGAGCAGAAAACCGACAAGCACCAACACCGATATTCGCTGTATACAAATCCAGCCGCTGGTGTTGCCTGGAACGGGTCCGACTATTCCTGCCAAGACTATTCCGGCTAACAGCGCGACGCTGACGAAGCTGGTCACGAAGGGTGGAGCGTCAGCCAGAACGAGGAGCAACGACCAGGATGAGGCAGAGAGGCATGCTGCGGCGATGAGTACGCTCAGCGGAGATCGGAGTGCCGGGCCGCTTGTCCATCAACTACTCCATCGACGTTAGGGGGACCTTCAGCGGTTAGCTTGAGCGCGGTGTCATGTCTAGCAAGTGGCGGTGTCGTCCCTCTCAGTCGGCGACGAGACTGCGCCCGAAAGACCGGGCGGGCTGTTCCGATGTCCAGCAACCTTACGGTTAGCGGGGTAAAGACGAGCGGTGGAGGACAGTACCTTCTGGCACAGTTGCCCTGCAGCGCCAATTTCTACCTATTCACGCGTAACGAAATCATCGATGACAGGCAAGTTGGATTCCAATAACCGCTCGATAGCCTCTAGCCCCGCTACAGGTGACACATCAAGGTGAAATGTGGCCCGCATCCTTGCAGCCGCCGCTCTGAATTCACCCTCTTCTACCCTTCTAAGCATGTCGGCGATCTTCGATCCATCGATGCTCGCAATGTCTCCAACAATTCCGGTCCCGTGATATTCAACACGGGCTGCATTTCCGAACTGATCATTCCAACAAGGAAATGCCAGCATCGGAACACCAAAATATGATGCTTCCATGACAGAACCGTGGCCCGCTTGGGTGATCAGTACGTCGGCTCTTTTGAGTATCTCCAGTTGAGGCGCAAACTTGACCACAGAGATATTTTTCGGCAGTTCACCGAAGTCAGCGATCTCAGCAGCCATTCCTATCTGGATTATGGTCTGCACATCTTCCTGATCCTTCACGGCAGCGATGACGGCTTTGAAGAGTCGTTTTGCATGGGGATATTCGTGGCTGTAGGTTCCCAGAGAACAGTAAATAGTTCTCCTCTCCGCGCTCCATTCTTGCCGGGAGAAGTCGCCATCTGCTCGTCGCAGGTCGACGCTACTGCCGAGATATGTTCGTGAGGTGCCTTCCTTCGCATCGGGAAAATCGAATTTTCTGGGGGAGGTAACAAGTTCAGGTATTGCAATGCGAGGCCCGTACTCGCTCCACGAGATCTTCCCCCCACGTTTGACCACTTCCGTCCAGAACGAGTCTCTACCGAGTCCGAGGATTATTTGGAGGCCCGTGGATGCTACCTGCTTACGCCATGCTGCAAATAAGCAGTTACCCCATGCCAGAAAATTGCGAACTGTCCATGCTCGACTACGAATACTGGGCGGCGTCAGCGAACTGAAAACTGGCGGAGTGGCTCTTGTAGGCTCTGACGCCAGAGTTGAGTTGAGAGCGATCATTGGAATTTTCTGCTTCAGTGCCGGTAGCACACCGATTCGGGTCGACGGATCTGAGATGACTACTGCAACGTTGTCAGCGATCAAAGCCGTTTCGCAACGAACGTCTGAAGCCCGAATTTGAAGAAGTCGGTGCAATACCGTGGCTCGTGCAGCGCGCCATTTATTTGTCAGCGCCCTCAGTCCTCGCTTGTTTGTAGTTCTCACTTCCGGGAGCACCATGTCGAGAGCACGATACTCGTATCCTTGGTTTACCACTCGTGAGCGATATCTGGAGGGTCCGTAATACACGACTCGATAGCCCGACCTTTCGAGTTCACGCGAAAGGCTGTAACTCGAATTGAATGCACTTGTCTCGGGGAACGGGATGATTGCTATCGTCGCTTTCGAGACACCACGGGTACTGCCTGCTGTCTTGACCGAAGTTCGAGTCAGCGCCCGAGCAATCGCCGCACCCAAGAGGTTGCAGAAGGGGATCTGCAGCATCGTTAGATGATCACCTGGCACGTGCTCCACAACCAATCGATCCTCAACAAGGGGTCGCCAACTATCCTCGATCTCCCTTCCTCGATGTGTCTTGGCGAGAAAAAGATGGATCGTCAGCCTGCTGTTGGATGACGGCTCGTACTTATCTACGGCAGACACAATAGTGCGCCATGCTTTTGTTCGCTCCAGCACAATCTGAGATGTCAGGCCGTCGTCGAAATACCCGGCCCGCTGGCATGCACCAAGCAGCTGTTCGACTGAGCGAGGTCCTTGGCCCCACCCTTCCAAGCGGCCAGCCTCGAACGTTGGAATAAGTTCAGGTAAGCGAAGCAGCACGTCCTCGACCTCGCTGAAATAGCGTGGAGCCGTATATCCCACCGCAGTATTGTTAGCGCAGTCAATGAGGCCCAGAAACTCAACAGTCTCATTCGAGATGGTGAGTTGCCGGGCCATCTCGTAGGCAATGACTCCCCCAAGCGACCATGCGGCTAGGCGATACGGACCTACGGACTGAACTCTCCGTATTCGCCTGAGGTACTCCTCCGCTATGTCTTCTACCGTCTGATGAAGTATGGGGACCTCGTTCAGCCCGGCAGCCTCTAAGCCGAAGACAGGTGTGTCTTCGCCGATCGCCACGGCGAGTACTGGGTAAGATCCAACCTCCCCCGACGCTGGGTGGACGATGAATAGCGGCCGCTGAGTGCCTGATGAGTTCAGCTCAATGACGCCCTGAATGGCGCCTGACGCAGTCCGCTTATCCTGGACCAACAAAGCTATGCCTTCAACAGTCGGTTGTACCAACACATCTCGAAGCGTGAGTTCGATGCCGAGCTCTTGGCGTATGCGGCTGATGAGTCGGACGGCGAGGAGGGAGTGTCCGCCGAGGGTGAAGAAGCTGTCGCGTCGTCCGATCCGTTCAACTCCCAGCAGGTCGCTCCACAGCCCAGCCAGTAGTGTCTCGATCTCTGAACCGTCCCGGGTTTCATGCCGCCTTTGTGTTGGCGGCATCACCGGTTGATGTGCCGTGGTCTTGAGCGTAGTAGTTGCGTTCGTATTCTTCAGGTGAGATGTTCCCGAGGTAGCTGTGTAGCCG
>NZ_NBXD01000059.1 GCF_003399645.1 Subtercola boreus | reverse complement strand
CGGCCCGTGCGGCATGAGAAACTTGCATCTGCGAGATGCCTCTCTTTTCGGGTCCAATTGTCTCTGTGGTAAGAACAATTATCCCTGATCAGAAAGGTATTCTCCGTTTAACGCGCCGATCTCACCCCATGCCCCATCGGTGGATCCAGGTTAAGGAGGACATTCATACGCAGTGCTGTAGTCACTTGTAGGCCCAAGTTGCGGGTGAGGCGCCATCTCTCCTGGTCTTCGGTAGCAACCTCGAAGATGAAATTGAATTCCAAACAGGTGCGTGTCCGATGGGCGATCCGCGAAAAGACGCCGGCGGGGGAGCGCACTTAGCTGCTAGCTTGACCGCATGAGCGACCTCGACAGTATTGGAACAGGCGAAGCGCGGTCCGTGCCCGCAGCGCCGGCTGAGCCAATCGTGCCTCCCGTGACGGTCGCGGTTTCCGCGCCTCCCGTGACGGACGCGGTTTCTGCGCCTCCCGCGCAAAAATTCACCTGCGCACGCGCTAAGGCCTCAGTGGCTAAGTACTCCGACGCAACCGAGAAGAAGCGAATAAATAACGGCGGGAAGGCGCTGGGCAGGTGGGGGAAGTTTGGGATGAAAGTTCAGAACTGCATGCTGGCCGCAGCTGTTCGGGCGGTCAGAGACAGGGGGGACGACGGGCCTAATGGTTCTGAGGGTAATTGGGTGCTCCGGGTGACCTTACTTGTGGCTGTCTCGTTCATTGTTGGGATGTGGGTCCTGTTCGTTTTGCCGGTCGCTCAGCTTTCCGCGTTGACGATCCTTGGCGCAAACCCCAGCAGCGGGGAGGTTGCCCAAGCCGCCCTCCTTGCCGCAGAGCGGCAGCGGGACATTAGCCTGCACGCCCAGAACTATGCGGCGGCCTTTGCAGTAGGGGTATCAGCCTTGGCTATTTTCGCCGCAGTGCTCCGCTTTGTCTCGCACAACAATCCCTACAGGCAGGTCGACAGAACGGGCAAGGGTCTGGCGGTGATCGCGGCTGGTTTCAGCTTGGTCAGCGGATTGGTCGCTTTCTGGCTCCACTAGCGAGCATCCGTTCACCTCTACGCTTGTCGCCCCGTCACCGGAATCATCATCGGAAGGGTCTAACGGGATGTGCAGACACGCGGAATTTCAAGGAACTGGGAAACCGCCTTAGCCTGAATCCACCGATGGACGTTGAGGTGGGGTCGGCGCGTTAAACGGAGAATGCCTTTCTGATCGGGAAAAATAGAGCTTGTTGAAGGACCTATTGACCCGAGAAGGAAGGCATCTCGCAGGTGCAAGTTTCTCACGCCGCTAGGGCTGCTGTCGCATCATTTGATGACCCGAACCTCGTGTCGGCCGCTGGCCTGCTGCCGGT
>NZ_NBXD01000058.1 GCF_003399645.1 Subtercola boreus | reverse complement strand
TTTAGCCTGGATCCACCGATGGATCGTGAGGTGAGGTCGGCGCGTTAAGTGGAGAATGCCTTTCTGATCGGGAAAAATAGAGCTTGTCTAAGGTCCTATTTCACTGAAAAGAGAGGCATCTCGCAGGTGCAAGTTTCTCACGTCTCCCGGTCTGCTGTCGCAATATTTGATGACCCGAATCTCGTGTCGGCCGCAGGTCTGCTCCCGATCCTCCGGCTGGCCGAGAACGCGGGACTGCGCGGCCTCGCCGATCAATGGTTGAGCGTTCCGACGGACAAGGGCGCGAACGCAGGGCTGAAGGTCTCATCGCTGGTGGCCGGGATGGTCGCGGGGGCTGACTCGATCGATGACATGGCAGTGTTGCGCCACGGCGGCATGGGGAAGATCTTCACCCAGGTCTACGCCCCGTCGACGTTGGGATCGTTCCTCCGCTCGTTCACGTTCGGACATGTCCGCCAACTCGATGCTGTCGCGTCTCGGCTCCTGATCAACCTCGCGAACGAGGCGGAGATCGTCCCTGCTCCCACGGACGGCGGGCTGGTGTTCGTCGATGTCGATGACACGATCATCGAAGTCCACGGGCCGAAGAAGCAGGGCGCCGGGTTCGGATACTCCGGCGTCCGCGGCATCAACGCGCTGCTCGCGACCGTATCGACCAACACCACCGCTCCTGTGGTCATCGGACAACGCCTCCGCAAAGGCGCGGCCGGCTCCCCGCGCGGCGCTGCACGGATCGTCGCCGACGCGCTCAAGACCGTCACCCGACTCCCCGGCGGAAAGGACGCCCCGGTACTGCTGCGGGCGGACTCCGCGTATTACGGGCACGCAACTGTGACCGCCGCCCTCCGCGCGGGCGCGGATGTGTCGATCACCGCCCGGCAGGACCCCGCGGTGAAACGCGCCATCGGCTCGATCCCCGACGACGGCTGGACGAAGATCAAATACACCGACGCGATCTACGACGAAGACACCGACACCTGGGTCTCGGACGCGGAAGTCGCCGAGGTCCCGTTCACCGCGTTCTCCTCGAGGCCGATCACGGATCGGATCGAAGGACGTCTCGTGGTCAGGCGAATCCCTGAGCTGAACAAGAAGAAGCTGTCCCAGCCGACCCTGTTCGACACGCACCGGTTCCACGCGTTCTTCACCACCAGCACCCTCGACACGATCACCGCCGACCAGATCCACCGCCGTCACGCGATCATCGAACAGGTGAACGCGGACTTGAAGAACTCCGCCCTCGCGCACCTCCCCTCCGGTGTCTTCACCGCGAACGCCGCCTGGCTCGTCCTCGCCGTCATCGCATTCAACCTCACCCGCACCGCCGCGACCATCACCGGGAATGTCCTTGCGTCAGCGACGACCGCGACGATCCGCCGGAAACTCGTCAGCATCCCCGCGAGGATCGCGACCTCCGGCCGACGACTCCGACTACACCTGCCCGAGCACTGGCTCTGGGAAACGGCGTGGTCGACGCTGTTCAGCCATGCCCTCGCACCACCCCGAGGCTGACCCACCCGACCGACCCGGCGCCAGGGCACCGACAAGATGACCAAGTGGAACACCACGGGCAGAAAGGCCCGCGGCTTCGCCGCGCCCACCATCACGGAACCCCTCAGCGAGCCCGCGGCACCGGGTCACTCAACGACGTCGGTGGATCGAGGTTTAG
>NZ_NBXD01000057.1 GCF_003399645.1 Subtercola boreus | reverse complement strand
TGCCGGGCCGTGATCGACACGGCCGCTCCGGCTTTCATCGCCGCGTTGATGGTCGCGGACCCGTAATAGGCGGAGTCGGCCCGCAGAAGCACCGGGCTCTTCTGACCGGGGAGGCGGGTGATGGTCTTGAGTGCGTCGGCGACGATCCGGGCAGCGCCGCGGGGTGACCCGGATGCTCCCTTCCGCAGGCGTTGGGCGACGATCACCGGGGCGGTGGCGGAAGTGGACACGGTGGCGAGGAGTGCGTTGATGCCGCGGACACCGGAGTATCCGAACCCGGCGCCCTGCTTCTTATGCCCGTGGACCTCGATGATCGTGTCATCAACATCGACGAACACGAAACCGCCGTCAGAGGGGACCGAAACGATCGGCGCTTCCCGGGCCAGATTCACAAGCACCCGGGATGCGACGGCGTCAAGCTGGCGAACATGCCCGAAGGTGAACGACCGCAGGAACGACCCCAACGTCGACGGGGCATAACAGGCGGTAAAGATCTTGCCCATCCCGCCGTGACGCAACAGTGCCATGTCATCGATCGAGTCCGCACCCGCGACCATCCCCGCCACGATCGAGGCGACCTTCAACCCGGCGTTCGCGCCCTTGTCCGTTGGAACGCTCAACCAGGTGTCGGCAAGGCTTCGAAGGCCCGCCTTCTCGGCCAGACGCATCACCGGCAGCAGGCCAGCGGCCGACACGAGGTTCGGGTCATCAAATGATGCGACAGCAGCCCTAGCGGCGTGAGAAACTTGCACCTGCGAGATGCCTTCCTTCTCGGGTCAATAGGTCCTTCAACAAG
>NZ_NBXD01000056.1 GCF_003399645.1 Subtercola boreus | reverse complement strand
CGGCCCGTGCGGCATGAGAAACTTGCATCTGCGAGATGCCTCTCTTTTCGGGTCCAATTGTCTCTGTGGTAAGAACAATTATCCCTGATCAGAAAGGTATTCTCCGTTTAACGCGCCGATCTCACCCAATGCCCCATCGGTGGATCCAGGCTTAGGCTCGCCCCCGGATCATGTCGCCCGCGACAACCGGATGTCACCGAAAGGCATGGGTGCCTTCTATGGCGCTTCGACCCTTGCGGGTGCCCGTTCAGAAGTCGCCGGATACGCAGATCCAACCGATGACGGCACAGCAGGGGAGTTCGAGCTCCTCAGGGATATTAGTGTCGTTGATCTTCGCACTGCGGCTGACACGCCCTCGTTGTTCGACGCTGGCAGGCGCCACCTAAGAGCGCCTATCGCGTTCATGCGTGACTTCCTTGAGGATGCGACGAAAGTCGCTGATCCCTCGGACACACAGAACCTCGAGTACATTCCCACCCAGGTGATCGCGGAATACTTTCGCTACGGGCTGAGGGGTGACGCCGGACCTGTGCAGGGCATTCTCTGGCGCTCGTCGAAGGATCCCACTGTGACCAGCTGCATAGTCTTTGCCGGCCAAGACCTGATGACCGACAAGGGCGCACCGAAGACGACCGGTTTCGCTGACCCTGATCCGTTGCTGCAGTTGGATCGATCAAGCGTGAGAACTATCACCGCGCCGCTGTAGCCGTTGATTGGTCGCTGAACAATCGCGCAGGGCAGATATGAAGTCAGAATTCCCGCTCTCGAAATATCCCGAAGAGAAGGGTGTGGGGTCTGTTGCACGGTTAGGTGACATCTGTAATGGCTTGCCGGGTGGGCGGGCTGGAAGGATATTGTTGTGCCTAAGCCTTATCCGAGAGAGTTCCGCAGGGATGGTGTCACGGTCGCCGTGCGCCGCTAGAGTCGCGTTACGATCAAGCACAGATTTCGGTATCGGCGAATTCTATTGAGACGCATATCCCCCGATCTAGTCTCGTATCTAGACAACGCGAATCGGATCGTCAGCAGCCAGCCACTCAGGTCGGGACGGGCTCGAAGTAGCGTCTGTCCAATCAGATCCCTTGGTTGGGAACGACATTGGTGCCCCAGGCCCGTCGAACTGCCACTCGGCATCGAGGGTCTCGTCGCCGCCAATCCCGAAATACCAGCCGGTGATGGTGCGTCGCCATCCGTACCATTGCTTCTTATCCGCGCTGACCCGTACTTCGATGCCGTGCTCCGCAGGCAAACCATCCGAGGTGACGTCCCCCAGAATTAGGAGGATGTCGTGACGATAGTGTCCCAGTAGGTTCCGGTTCTGGCCCATCTGATAGTAGAAGAGCCTCTTCAGCACCTTCTTCGTGGCCGCAAACTCGCGACGATCCCTTTGGAGGCCATTCTCGTCGGTGCCATCGATGCCGCTCATGGACCTGAGCCGATCGAGGCGCCCTTTCTCTGCGGTGACGTTGTTGCGAACATCTCTGCGGTAGTCCGCCACGACCCGAAGGCCTTCGCGGAAAGTGGTTTGCTTCGCCAACCTGCCAAGCCATTGTCCGGCGAAATGCGAGGCGTAGAACGCGCTTAAGCGTGTCCCAAAAACGAACGCGAATCGAACTCGCAGCGGAGGCGCGACCTTGTTGTTGTGCCATGGCAGGAGGACAAGGACGGTTTCGGCAGACATCAAGATGGCGAGGATGTAGATGAGGGGGAGGAGCCCAACCGGCAGCCACACCGAGAGCGCAAATGAGAGCCAAATTTCGGAGAGATCCAGCGCGCTCCAGGTCGTCACTACCTTGACGGTTGTGAACGCTAGTAGCCCGAAGCCGAGTATCGCGAGCAGCGCATCACAGATCTTCCCTACTAGTCTCGTCTTAGGGTCTCGCTTCGATACCAGAGAGCTGAAGCTCAGGAGCAACAGGAGTGGTTGGAGGAGCAGCTCTCCCCAGAGAGGCAGCGAAGCAAGGTTGAAATAAAAAGCGAGGAATGCGGAGACGCCTAGTGTCTCGATCAGGACCTTGCGCACCAGCGATGATCCCGAGCTTGTCTTTCCGGCGTTCAGAACCAAGGGCAAGCCGACGAAGAGCGTCGTGATTACCGTGTCCTTCAGAAGATCGAAGCTCCATATACCAGCGTGTGCCCCGAGTGCGACCACGCCGGCGGTGTAGCCGAAGTACACGGCGAAAACGACGAGGACCTTCCATACGAGCAGGGCTCGAATGACTTGTCGAAAGCTCGGCAGAATTGTCGATCTGGTTTTCGGCCTTATGAGCATCACGGCGAAAAAGCCGACAAGCAACAGCAGCGAGGCGAGTTCGCGATTCGTGAGATCCATGGGTGAGCCAGATTACGACGCACCGCTGACATTCTTCGAAGTGATGCGCTTCGACGGTCGGCTCTCCTCGCATCGATCGAGCGGCGGCGAACACTCCGACGAAACTCGAAAGGTGTTCGTCGAAGCAGTTCGGACTGCTTGACTGGTTTTCGGACAAACTGAACGCCAGAGGTAGATTTAGCGAGAGCTAGCCTCTACTGGTGAGAAAGGTTCTGCCTGATGGCCCCGGTGGAAAATGCGCCTGATGATTGGCTATTCGCTCGATTTACCCACTACGCGACGTGTTTCCTGGGTCACCGAGGACTACAGCGCCGTGAGACACCCCTCAAGAGCGGGATGGTCGCGTGAGTGGACAGCGGCAACACATGATTCAGCGTGCATATCTGGAGGCTTGGGCGGTGCCGACGTCGCATGTCAGGGTCTGGGATAAGCACGACGAATCCGTGCGAGTGCGCGGATTGAATCAGGCAACCGTTGTGGACCGATACAACCACCCGGAGTATATCGAGCAGGGGTTTTGGGTCGCTGAACGTGACGTCGAAGTGATCGGGCGCTGGGCCACCGCGACAAGTGCCGAAGCTTTGCGTGAGACAGACACTGCAGCGTTGAGCCGGTGGATCACCATGGCCATCTTGCGGCATCGCTTTGCGGGGTTCGCGGGTCAATCTGAAATCAATGCGGTTCTGCTGATGAAAGATGGGAGCACTCGCCGGGGTACCGGGTCTGACGGGATCGCGATTCAGAAGATGCTGGCTGATGCCGCGCATGACGGCGTGCCGACGAGAGCTGGGACGCCGGTTGACGGCCAACCCCCGGTCGTTGACCTCTCTATGTGGGAACACATTGCAGTGGTGCCTATCCACGATGGCAGCCTTATAACGGGTGACGCAATGGTGGATCTAATTCTCGGGCCAGACGGTCGACGAGCCGGTGCAGTCGGTCTGCTACTGCCACTGTCACCGTCGCGGCTCTTGATCGGGGCGCGCTACGGCAATGAATTCCAGTTTGACGATCTTCGCGTCGATACGATGGATGTCACCGATCCGAATGATCCGGCGTTCTTGAGTTGGGTTCGCAGGCTCGCGGATCTTTCAAACGTCCACGTCGCAGGCGCTTCCCGACGTTTCGTCGTAAGCACGCCGGACTCTGAGGTGCTTGGAGCGTCGGCTGGCCCGCTGAGCGACTCCCGGTTGCCATGAAATTAAAGACTTGGACGGGTCCGAAGCTTCTCCGAGCCGATTCGTCGTTGGTGCTGCGGTACAACGATCAAGGTGATGGTGCGGGGCGTGATCGAGCTAGCGCCGGGCCGAAGTCGGAACCTAAGGAGACAGTTCCAACTGGCTCGCGTTGATGCGCGAACCGAACTAAGATCGCAGATCAGTCAACAGTCTCCTGGATGACTCGACGGAGCTTGGGCGTCAAGTTTGAAATCCGTCGCATAGGTCCACCACCGTAGCAACGTTTGAACCCCGGACAGACTCTATACAGTCGACCGGGGCATTTCCTTTCACGCTTCGTTTGAAAAGAGCGTCCTTCGCACCTGCGCGAAATCGTCGTAGGCTCCGAATTCGCTGAAGTTTGGCCGCCGAGACTATACGATTCGACTCCTTTGTTGGCTCTAGGGCCGCGTGGGGACTAGCCGACGATAATCTTCGTTCATGATCCAAGAGGACATTGATCCTGAAGCACACCACACGCGGGAGATGTATGCCCGCTATGGCCTAGCGATGTATTTCGCCCAGGCTGTTGAGGCAGCGATAAAAAGCGCAATAGTTATGGCCGAAGTCAGCTCGGGCGTCCACGCATCGCGAAGCGATTTCGATGAGTCATCCGCCCGATATTTCAAGATAGTATTCGGGCGCTTGGTCGAGAAATTCCGACCGTACGTCGGAAGCGATGTCGAGCTTGAGCAAGACCTTCAGCTTGCACTTGCGCTACGCAATCAGCTTGCGCATCACTTTTTCTGGGACCACGCCGCTGATGCGATGATGTTTGAAGGCCGTAAGCGGATGATGACCGAGTGCGACGCGGCCGTTGAGTTCCTTCAGGATGTCGACAGTCGGCTTGAAGAAGTGGTGCGCGGCTATTCGGAATCGATTGGAACCTCGCCTGCTGTTTTCGAGGCGCGTCTTACTGAGTCGACATCCGAGCTTCTTCGAGGACGCGCCGAGGGCGGTGCTAACCAATGTGGTCGCTGCGCTCAGCCGATGATAAGCGTTGGAAGTGTGAGGCGGCCTTGCCTCGAGTGCCCGAAGTGCGGCTCGGTCTCGCTCACGTAGCTTGAACCAACCGCTACTACAACGAAACGCTCAGTGCAGCAACTGAGGTTGACCCCGAATTCCGGACACTGACCAGGCGGGTTTCGCGTGTTTGCGGGCCTGTCGGGGAGGATGTCCGTGATGGGCACAAGCAAGAGGAAGACTTATACGCCGGAGTATCGCCGTGAGGC
>NZ_NBXD01000055.1 GCF_003399645.1 Subtercola boreus | reverse complement strand
CAGGCCCATCATCGCGGCAGCAGCGGGCGGTCGAGTTGACCAGGCAGATCCGTGGATTCCATGCCGCGTCCGACGGGACGTACGGGGCACCACGGATCCACGCCGACCTGCAGGAGGCCGGGGTCACGGTGTCGCGGAAGACGGTCGCGAAACTCATGCAAGCCGAGGGGATCACGGGGATCAGCCCGCGCACCTGGCACCCGCCGACCACGATCCGCGGGGCGGATCCGTTCCCCGTCCCCGACCTTGTCGAGAGGCAGTTCGACCAGGGTGAACGAGACCTGGCGTGGTTCTCGGACATCACCTACCTCCACACCGGTGAGGGATGGGCCTACCTCTGCGTCGTGCGAGACGGTCACACCCGCCGGGTCCTGGGACGCACCGTCGGCGACAGTCTGCACACTGACCTCGTCGAGGACGCGCTCCGGCAAGCCGTCGGTCTCCGCGGGCACCTGCCACGGAAGGTCGTGTTCCATGCGGACAGGGGCACCCAGTACACCAGCGGTCAGCTCGCGAAAGCCGCGACCGAACTCGGGGTGCTGCGGTCGATGGGTCGCACGGGGGTGTGTTGGGACAACGCGGCCGCGGAATCGTTCTGGTCCGTGTTCAAGAACGAGTACTACCACCGGCACGTGTTCGCCACGATCGACGCCGCACGACGTGGCGCCTACACATGGATCGACGGCTGGTACAACGCCCGCCGACGCCACTCCGGCATCGGCTACCTCAGTCCATTAGAGTACGAACGCCGCCAGCTCACACTGGCAGCCTGACCAACCAACCACCTGTCCGGGAAACGGGGTCAGCCTCA
>NZ_NBXD01000054.1 GCF_003399645.1 Subtercola boreus | reverse complement strand
GAGCGTCACCACGAACACCGCACCTCCGCTGCCCGCGGAGCTCGAAGCGATGATGCGGCAACTGAAAATGCCCTACGCCAGAGCCCTCGCCCCCGAACTCCTGCAGACAGCGAAAACACAACGCTGGGACCCCACCGAGGTCATCAAAGCCCTGTTCGTTGAAGAGATCACCGGCCGGTCACGGTCGATGCTGAACACGAGGCGGAAGGCTGCCGGGTTCCCGACCGGGAAAACATTCGCGACCTGGGACGAAACCGTGTCCTCGATCCCCGCGCCCACACAGCAGGCCCTCCGCACCCTCGAGTGGGTGCACCGCAGAGAGAACGTCGTCGTCTGCGGCCCGTCCGGGACCGGGAAAACGTTCTTCCTCGAAGCCCTCGGCCAGCACATCGTCGAGGCCGGTATGCGGGTCGCGTGGTTCCGGCTCGAGGACCTCGGCGCGCTGATCCGCGCGCACCGCTCCGACGACTCCGTCACAAAGGTCGTGGCCCGGATCCTCCGCGCCGACCTCATCGTCATCGACGACATCGGACTGCTACCCGTCGGTACCGACGCCGCCGAGGGCTTGTACCGGCTCGTCGACGCAGCGTACGAGAAACGCTCCATCGCCGTGAGCTCAAACCTTCACCCCGCAGCATTCGACGAGCTCATGCCCAAAACACTGGCCACCGCGACCGTTGACCGGCTCCTGCACCACGCCCACATCTGTCAAACCTCCGGCGACTCCATCCGCCTCACCGAAGCACTCGCAGGCAAAGGAGTCACCCCAATGCCCTAACCGACCCGCGACCCATGGCCAACACCACCAGAAACCAGGTGGGCAGAACTGTTGGCCATACACGGGCACTTTTCATGGCCACCAGCGGGCACAAACGCTGGCCACCCATGGGCACAAACCATTGGCCATTGACA
>NZ_NBXD01000053.1 GCF_003399645.1 Subtercola boreus | reverse complement strand
GCCTCACGGCGATACTCCGGCGTATAAGTCTTCCTCTTGCTTGTGCCCATCACGGACATCCTCCCCGACAGGCCCGCAAACACGCGAAACCCGCCTGGTCAGTGTCCGGAATTCGGGGTCAACCTCAACCGACAAGAATGTGGTTCAGGTTGTAGCTACGGCGCCATAATGAACGGAATTCGCGCATCAAATGGCGGTGAGAGTCGGGCGGTTTGGAACTCGAACAATCGAACTGGGCTCCCCTTGATGGCCAACTCGCGCTCTTCAACAGTGGACCTTTACCTTCACTACTTTTATGGCAAAGGAGCTCCGTACAAACTAGATTGGACAGTCTTCTCCAGCGATTCGTCTTTCAAGACCTTTGCAACATCTCTACCCGTGGGTAGTACAAAGGTATACACAGCCGAAGGGTCGGGTCTGCCCAGGGTTTGGTTGTCATCTGATCTGTGAGATTTCATTCTCGCTGTAAGGATGTCAGTTATGGCAAAGGCATATCCGAAAGAGTTCCGCGATGACGTCGTGGCGGTGGCCCGGACGGGCCAGGGCCAGTCGGCTCAGATCGCGAAGGACTTCGGGATCTCCGAGGGCACGTTA
>NZ_NBXD01000052.1 GCF_003399645.1 Subtercola boreus | reverse complement strand
TTTGAACCCCCCGCAATCGACTGACCTTTTTACACCCGGCGGTCTCAGCTGGGTTGCGGTGAAACCCATGAAACGGTGACACTGTGATCCGGCTGAGGCCGCTTTCCCATGAGCCGCGCAAGCCCGACCTGCGGGACCAATTTGCCGTCCATGGTTTGTGCCTGATCTGCCCACTCTATAAAAAGTTCGAATGTACGTTCCCGACAGTTTGCCCTGGCCCATTCCAAAACTTCCGAAACATTGGCGTTTTTAATGCGCCAGCCCTCGACCGTTGCAGCCGTCCAGTCGTTTACCGGCACGGACCAAAAGCGCACGCGAAATATTTCGGCGGTTCTTTCCACGCCGACATCAAGGAATTCGTCTGAACTAATGTCCACTCTTTGATGCTAACTCGCATGCCCACCACCAACGTCGGGTCATTTCATTGTCGAAGCCTTCGCCGGTCACGGTGCCTGCCTCAATGGAGCGAATACGGTCTACCGAGCGCCCATCGCTGCCACCGCAGCTCGAAAACGAGCCGAAAAAAAATTTTGGGCGGGCTAAAGCAATCCAGGACAAGGCCACGTAGCAACCAAGAGCTTGGCGCAGCAGGCAAAGCTCAAGAAGGTAAAAGATTTTTGTGGAATCAGGGGGAGGGAGAGGGTTTTTAGGTCAAGAAAATCCGCGGAAAGTCAGGCCCGGAATCGGAAGTATCTGATTAAGGGTGAGTCGTACCTGTTATATAACGGATGTGACCATACATTTGCTGCATGACCTTCACTCCGGACCTGTGGGACGCTGCGTGGCTCCCTAGGGCTCCGTTAGCTACCGACGATCTCTCGGTGGGGGTCAGACGAGAGAATCGGCCGACGGCCCGCACACGGCGTTACGTGGAAGCTTCTCCCCGGGCGTTGCTCTCGATGCTCGTGGTTGATGTCGATCACGAGGACGCGCTGCTGAAGTCGTTCTGGCGACCCGCAACCCATCCCGATCCGTCCTGGGTGTCGATCAATCCAGAAAATGGGCATGGCCATGTGGGCTGGGTACTCGAAACACCCGTCTGCAGAACCGACAGCGCCCGCCTGGAACCTATGAAGCTGGCGGCCCGGGTAGAGGCCGGCCTAACGCACGCACTCGACGGAGACGCCGGCTACGCCGGCCTGCTGACGAAGAACCCGCTACACGAGCACTGGGAGACGTTCTGGGGCCCAGAGAAGCCCTACACGCTCGGCCAGCTGGCCAACGACTTGGGCGATCTTTTCCCCCGATCACTCCCTCGCAAAACAGCCGAGAACAGCGGACTCGGCCGAAACGTTGCACTCTTCAACAGGGTCCGGCAATGGGCCTATCCCGCGATCAGCCGGTACTGGGCCGAACCCGCTGCGCTTTGGGAAGAAACCACTCTCGCCTACGCGCTGAATGTGAACGCAGAATTTGCCGCGCCGCTCGAACACAACGAAGTAACGCACCTCGCTCGGTCAGTCGCTCGATGGACCAGGCGAAACATCACCCCGGAGCAGACAGCCCGCAACCGGGCAGAGTGGGCGTCGTCAGAAAATCAGCGGCGAAGAAGTCAACGCGCCTCCGCGAAACGAACGGCCAAAATCTCTCCGAACTGGAAAGAGGTCTTGCTATGACCGCGCGCGTGCAAGGACAACGAAAAGTCACGGCTAGGGAGGGCGCTGAATTGCTGGGAGTCTCCCCGCGCACAATTCAACGTCTGGCCGCCGAGCCACGTGAAGACTATGAAAAACGGCTACGTGAGCGAGGGGAACAGATACTGAAGTGGCGCGCCAACGGGATGTTATGGCGAGAGATTGCGGGGCTGCTTAGCATCTCTACACCCGCCGCTCAAATGGCCGGAAAGAGAGCCTTGGATCGACGCGAGGCGGACACGATGCCCCCGCCGTTGTTTCCGTGAGACAGCGACCGGAGCTGACGCTTAGCGAAGTCGTCGAGCGCTTTGAAATATCCCGGGCGACTCTGAAACGTCGGCTCGCCGCCGGGGAGCTGGTCGGAGCGCACAAAGATCGTGGCGGCGTGTGGCGCATCCCAATAGAGGCCCTTCAGGCCGCTCAAATAGCACCCAAGAAGACCTGGCTCGCTGACCTAGGTCAAATCGATTCTGACCTTGGTCATGAGCTAGGTCAGGAGCTTTCTCCTCTGGAAATACGGGTCTCTCAGTTGGAGCGTGACCTAGCTCATGAGCTAGGTCAACGTCAGAAGGCAGAGGCAATCGCAGAGGAACGCAAAGAACGGATAGTCGACCTCCAGCGGGCCATGGCGATGTTAGAAGTAGCCCGCCCAATCTCCTCTGAGGTTGAAAAAAAGCCTTCCCAAGCACTCAAGAAGAAACGCTGGTGGTCTCGGTAGGGGTAGCGCTTCAATCGCGAGCTCGTCGCCCTAAAGAGATAAGAAGCCCAATCATTGCGGCTATGAACGTCTGGCCATGTGGTGGCCTAGGTGTGACGTAGACGTCAACTTCGACCTGGTTCAAATCGACGTCGAGCCACAACGCCGCGACCTCGTTAGCTGCGCCCTGGATGTCTTTTCGGCGCCTGGCTTGACCGACCGCACCTTGACCTAGCTCGGGTATCTGAATGAACCACCATCAGCCTTCCGGCGTCGCGATCCCCCTCGAGCTCGTGCACTTCCCGCGTGCGTGAAACGTACTCACCTGATGCCACCCGGTCGCTCATTACGCCCCTGTCCATTAGTGGCAAACACGCTCCGCGTGTGCGGCAGTAGCCCAGCGCAGCGAACCCGGAACGGGGACCCTCCATCGGAGTCAAGCCAATTTACACAGGGTAAATTTATAGCTTGCTCCAAATGAAGTAAGAGACTTAGGGTACCTAAGTCGACAGCTTGCTCCAGATTGTCAGAGCCATTTACCAGCGGTAAATGGACAGCTTGCTCCACAACACAATGCGGCTAAAACCGTCGATGACGGAACCCTGTTAAATTCTCCGGCAAACGATTAATGATGGGCGGCCGGGCAGGCAGCGTACCCCCGAATGGGGTACGTCGATAGTCGCGTCTTGTGTCGACTACACAAGTTGAGTGCTGAGTTTTAGCCTCCGAGCAGGGGCCGAATGGCCCTGTTCGGAAGATGAAACGGAGTTACGAATGAAAATTCGAAAGCTACTCACCGGATTCGCCGTCGCGGCTGTTGCCGTACTCGCTGTTGGTTTGGGCGCTGCGCCAGCCAATGCGGCCACCATCGGGGTCTGTACCATCCAGGCCCAGAACCCTCATCCGTCAACGCACGTCAACGGGACCATCAACGGGGTCGGAACCGTCAACTGCACATCAAGCGTGCCGGAGATCTACATCTACGTCGTGTTGCAGAAGTCGACTGGCGAGTCCTGGGCGAATCCGTCGAGAGACTATGCGAACACCAGCTCACAGCAGAACAATGGTGCATCGCCGTGCAGCGCCGGCCCCGGCATCTTCCGAGTCGAGACGCAGTACGCGATCACGTTCCCAGCGGGGGCGTCTCCTGCATATTCAGCGGGGGCGGTTGATAGCCCTTGGATGCAAGTTGCGTGCGGTAGCGCCCGAGTCGCAGCTGTCGACTTGTCAGGCAACCCGGTCCCTGACGACGGCTCGACGGCAACAACGAGCGTGACGTTTGAACCCCCCGCAATCGACTGACCTTTTTACACCCGGCGGTCTCAGCTGGGTTGCGGTGAAACCCATGAAACGGTGACACTGTGATCCGGCTGAGGCCGCTTTCCCATGAGCCGCGCAAGCCCGA
>NZ_NBXD01000051.1 GCF_003399645.1 Subtercola boreus | reverse complement strand
CCAGTCCGTGCGTCCACGACCAGGCGCACAGCCCGCGCTTTCAACTCCGGCGGATACTTCTTCATAACAGGCACGATTCTTACCCTTCCAGGGAATCAATACCCTCCATTAAACCCGGGGCGAGACACCGGGTGTTGTTCGCGACCGCAACGGACTGGGTCACCCGCCTCACCGACGCCCACCGGGCCGGCCGACTACCCGCCGAGCTGACCCGGCTGCGCCGTTACGGGCTGATCATCGTCGACGAAGTCGGCTACCTCCCGTTCGAGCAAGACGCCGCGAACCTGTTCTTCCAGCTCGTCTCATCCCGCTACGAACACGCCTCACTGATCCTCACCTCGAACCTCCCGTTCTCCAGCTGGGGTGGGGTCTTCGGAGACCAAGCCGTCGCCGCAGCGATGATCGACCGCATCGTTCACCACGCCGACGTCCTCACACTGAAGGGCGCCAGCTACCGGCTCCGAGGACGAGGCATCGACAGCCTCCCAAGCATCCGCACCACCACCGACGAAACCCCTAGCTAGACTGCCCGAAACCGTTCACTTTTCGAACGGGTGGGTTCCAGTTATCGTCGCAACACTTGGTGTTCGGGTGACAATAGCAGGGCGGCGAACAGGTTCGCTGGAACTCGGTCGCCGAGCACCAGCCTGGGCCGGTTGTTGAGCTCGTTCTCGACCGCAAGGAGATGTTCCGGGGGATGGGCGCTGAGGTCGGTTCCCTTCGGGAAGTAGTCCCTGAGCAGGCCGTTCGAGTTTTCGTTGGAGCCTCGCTGCCAGGGTGAGTGAGAGTCGCAGAAATAGATCTTGGTGTTCAGGGCTGTGGCGATGGACAGGTGCCGGGCCATCTCGATGCCCTGGTCCCAGGTGATCGACCGGAGCAATGATGGCGGCAGATCGCTCATCCGCTTCTCCAGCGCTACCTGAAGGGTTTCGCTGTCTCGGGCGGTGAGGTGCAGTAGCCGGATTGTGCGTGTGGTGCGTTCCACGAGGGTGCCGATCGCGGAGCCCTGGTTCTTTCCGATAATCAAATCGCCTTCCCACTCGCCCGGCGTTGACCGGTCCTCCGGAGCGAAGGGGCGGTCGTGGATTGTGAGGACGGGCTGCTCAAATCGGGGCCGGCGGCGGTCCGTTTTCTGATGCGCCCTGCGATGATCTCTTCCCGTTCGCAGCGGCGACGTCCGGTGCGGTGCCAGTGGTGACGGCCGCACCAGGGCGGACCCGGGCTCGTAAACGGCCCGGTAGATGCTTTCGTGACACAACCACATCTCCGGCCTGGCAGGGAACTTCCCTCGCAAATGCCGACTAATTTGCGCGGGACTCCACCGCACCGCCAATCCTTCGCCCACAATCCGTCGCAGCTCGATGTTCGTTTCGAGGCGACTCTTCGGGTGCCGTGCTCGGCGGCCAGCTGCTTTCGTGTGAGCCTCGAATGGCCGATACGGACCACGAGCCCTCGCGTTGCGGCGAAGTTCCCGAGAAATCGTTGACGGCGCTCGACCCGTTTGCACCGCGATGCCGCGGACGGTCATTCCCGCCTGGCGCAAATCAGCGATGACGATCCGCTCCTCTAACGACAGGAATCTCGCACTGATCTGTCGCACCAGAAGCCGGTCCAGCGGTGCGACCGTTTTCACGACCTGGCCGTGACGGTAAATCTTGTACCCGCGAGACCAGTTGTTCCCCGCTGTTCGGGAAACACCGACCTCCCGGGCCGCAGCAAGAATGCTCCACCCCCTCGCCCGCAGCTCCATGAACCTTTGACGCTTAGCCGACTGCGGACGACGCCCCGGCCCCTTCTTCACCCTACGAATAGACAACACAACCTCCATGATTCCGGAAGTGTTGCGACCACCGATAGAAACCACCACGCCGAAAGCGACCAGAATTCGAGCGCCGCCGACAGAATGAGTTGGTTGATGAATGCCCGGTAGAGATCGATGGCGCGTTCCGGGGTCATAGTGCCGTTATCGACGGCCGCAGTTATCGACCACAACCGTTGCCGGTACTCAGTGAACAAGCGACTAGATGAAGGCAGCAGCTGCTCGAGGAGGACGTACGCCCGCGCTCTTTCGGACAGCGCATCAGGCGACCACGGCCCGGTCATCCCAGGGCGCGGGGGAGTGCCAGGACCGTCACCGCATCCGACTTCGCTGCCGCCCGGTTGACGGCCCGGTACACGGTCGCCGCGCCCACACTGAACCTCGCGGACAGTTCAGCGATCGTGTAGTCCCCGGAATGGTACTCAGCCACCAAGTGACCCTCCACCGCAGGAGACAGCTTGGGCTTTTTCCCCTTCAGTCGTCCCTTTGCTTTCGCGACCCGCATGCCCTCTTTCGTCCGCGCCCGGATCAGGTCGGACTCGAACTCCGCAACCATCGCCAGAGCGTTGAACAGCAACCGGCCTGTGGGGTCCTCGGGGTCGTGGACGCTCCCACCGATCCGGAGCTTCACCCCTTTCTGGCTGAGCTCGTCGACAATGTTCCGGGCATCCGGTACCGACCGGGCCAACCGGTCAAGTTTCGTGACCATCAGGGTGTCACCGGCCCGGCACGCGGCCATCGCTTCCTTCAGGGCCGGCCGTTCCCTGTTCGTTCCCGTCAAACCCTGATCCGTGAACAACAGTTTCGGCAGGACGCCGGCGGCGGTCAACGCGTCGCGCTGGATTGTCGCGTCCTGCTTGTCGGTGGAGACGCGGGCATACCCGACGAGATGTTCAGCCATGCCGAAAGTCTCTCACTCAGCACCCCATGACCGGAGCATTCACCGGAGGGGTGTTACGAGAGACGTTGTGGAATGTAGCGATAATTGGCGGTGTTTCTAGGGAGCTCATTGGCGCCCGCACTCCTTAGAGGCCGATTGTTGAGGGCGCCCTGAAGTCTTCTTACGAGAAGATTGACCTGATGGGTGAATTGAG
>NZ_NBXD01000050.1 GCF_003399645.1 Subtercola boreus | reverse complement strand
CCGGCAAGACCCCGCGGTGAAACGCGCGATCGGCACCATCCCCGACGACGGTTGGACGAAGATCAAATACACCGACGCGATCTACGACCAAGACACCGACACCTGGACCTCCGACGCGGAAGTCGCGGAAGTCCCTTACATCGCGTTCTCCTCGAAACCGAAGAAAGACAGGATCGAAGGGCGTCTGGTCGTCAGGCGGATTCCGGAGTTGAACAAGAAGAAGTTGTCTCAGCCGACGCTGTTCGACACGTATCGGTTCCACGCGTTCTTCACCACCAGCACCCTCGACACGATCACCGCCGACCAGGTCCACCGCCGGCACGCGATTATCGAGCAAGTCCACGCCGACTTGAAGAACTCCGCCCTCGCGCATCTCCCGTCGGGGATCTTCACCGCGAACGCCGCCTGGCTGATTCTGGCCGTCATCGCGTTCAACCTCACCCGCACCGCCGGCACCATCACTGGTGCTGTCCTTGCCTCCGCGACGACCGCCACGATCCGCCGGAAACTCGTCAGTATCCCCGGCAGGATCGCGTCCTCCGCACGACGAATCACCCTGCACCTGCCCGACGCCTGGCCCTGGGAAACCGCGTGGTCAGCACTGTTCAGCCACGCACTTGCACCACCCCAAGGCTGACCACACCTACCGACCCGCCGACACGGCGCCACAAGATGACCAAGTGGAACACCACGGGCAGCGAGGCTCGCGGCTCCGCCGCGCGCAACACCAGCCAGCGCCTCAGTCAGCCCGACAACACCGCGGACCCCCTCACACCCAAGAACGTCGGTGGATCGAGG
>NZ_NBXD01000049.1 GCF_003399645.1 Subtercola boreus | reverse complement strand
GACGGGTAATCGGTCAACCGTTCGAGCACCATCCGAGTCGAACGCTCCCGAACCTCCGCAGGGTATTTGTTTGACATAACCGAATCCTTTCAAAAAAAGAAAACGGCACGAAACCCGGGACGGTTCAGTAGTCACCAGGCGGCAGGTAGATCACCGCGCCAGGCTTTCCGCCTTGGTTCTTTTGAGAACCTACTTGCCGTTCTTTGATGTCGGCGAGGATGCTGTTGATCACCTCGCCGACATCCTCGGTTGCATCACCGACGGGCCACATCGTCACGTCGTAGTAATTAGCGTTTGACATCAAAGTCCCACCTTCGGGTCGTTGTCTAATGGTCTGAAGTAGGCACAGGCGGACCTTGATCCAAACCGTCTATGTTGGCAAAGAACAGGCAAGTGATCCCCCGACTGAAGGTGATGCTAAACGTGGCCATTGGAACGCGCGAAGGCTGTATCCGGTTGGAGTTAAGGGACATCACCCGAGAGCAGTGACAAAACGTTTTGGCTTAGCCTTGTGCCGACAAAGTACGGCGCCTGAAACACCCAGTCAAGTTGATGTCGACTAAAAGAGGTGCTGCCCTTGATCGACCGTTAGTCTTTCTGCGAGTTTTTGGTGAGCAGCACGAGGATGCGGCTCGGATCGCATTGGTAGGTGACTTTGTCGAGGTCTTGAGTAGATTGTCACGCCGCGGGGCGGATGACAGCCGTGATTCTCAGCTTCTTCAAGAGCCGCCTCGATGCTTTCGACGGAGAACGCTACGGGCGCATACCTACTTCGTTAGGGAGCGTGGCTCTCTCTTGATCGCGTCGGGGTGAAGATATTCAAAAGAGCTCAGGGCGTGACCGTGCGGTGTTGTGGGAACGGCAATTCTGGCGTGGCGCTGATCGTGTCGCGGCCAAGGACCGTGTGATCGAGGTCAGTGAAGAACGCGATTGTCGCCCCGATGTCACGAACGGCGATCCCAACGTTGTCCAGCTTGATGGCCATATTTCGTATGCTACCCAGCCGCAGATTTCTTCAGGTCAATGCCGTATCAGTCAGCACCCCAGCGCAGACTGCTCTCGAATGCATCCGTCGAGTGTGCGCATGAGAAAATCGCTGCTGCACCCGAGAGCAAAATACGAAATCTCGGCCTACGCTCCGGCGGTAGTTGCGCGCGCGTCACGCTGGCAGGAAGGTGAAGCGGGACTGAGCGCAGCTATAGGGTGTTCGAGTCTATTCCCGAGGCCGCGTGCTCTCGGAGGTACTGTCTGAGGTGGGGGACGGAGAAGTCTAGGAGTCCGCGTCCGGCGTTGACGATAACGCCGGCATCGATAAGGCGTCGGCGATAAACCCCGGCATACTTCGTATTCTCACCGAGACGGCTGGCGATGTCGGCCACTTTCGAGGGCCCGTCGTCGTCGGCCATTTTGAGCAGGAATGTGCGGTCAACCTGGGAGAGGTCCGCGAGTGATGCTTGGAGAACTGTGGAACCTAAACGGCGTCGGGCGGCATCTATTCCCTCTGCGAGCGACTCGTCTGTCACGCTACCTGTGACGGCTCGTCGCCAGACGTGATAGCCGACTAGTTGAATGAGAAACGGGTAGCCGCCTGTTGCTTCGGCCGCGTACCTGAGCTGGGACGGCGTGATCGTGACGTCGGTGTCAGCGAAGGTGGCCGCGAGAGCTACTTCGACGTCGCGGATTGCTACGTCTTTCAAGTCGACACGGTCGGCTCGGCGAAGGAACGTCGAAACGTCCTCGTTGAGGAGGTCTGAAACTGCTTTGGGGATACCGGCTACGAGGAGACCGATGGGGAGGTCCTCACGGATCAAGTGTTGGATGACGGCGGCCAGTTCAGTAAGTTCTTCACGGTTCACGGCGTGTATTTCGTCGATTGTGATGAGCAGTCCTGTTCCGTGGCCGTCGAGGACGGTAACGAGCTGGGTTGCAATGTCGCGCCAGGGTCGTTGCCGCGCTGGGGCCAGCTGGGTCGTGACGCCAAACCCTCCGGCTGTCACGGCGGTCAAGCGTCGTCCGGGTGGCCCATTGCCGAGTTCCTCAAGTCGCAAGATCATCGAGGAGGTAAGTCGGGGTATCAACCCGGTGGTAGCCGTCTCAGAGATGACAACCCAGCCCTGTGCTTGCGCGAATTCCTCCGCAGCTGTGAGGAGGACTGTCTTGCCGACACCGCGAGGGCCCGTGAAAATTGTTAGAAGGCCCGGCGATCCTGAGCCATCATTGATGGCCTCCTTGAACCCGTCGAGCGCATCTTCGCGGCCGACGAGCAAAGGCGGCCTTGCCCCGGCGGTGGGTTTGAAGGGGTTCCTCACCAACTTTTAGGCTCCTTTATCCTTTTTATCCTTCAAGGATAGCGCAGGGATCGTAATGTCGGCATTACGTTTAGCCGCGTTTATCTTTTTTAGCCTTGATAAGCCAAGCCTCATTGCCGACTCCTAGCTCATCTTCGGATGCACAGTGTAAGAACATTGGTTATGTAAAGAGAAGATGTCATCTCTTCATCCGACGCGAATTATCCGCTCTGCCCAGGCGCCCGCCGCGATATGACCCGCTCTTCTTGTTTAGCCTGGATCCACCGATGCGGGGTGGGTTGGGGTCGGCGCGTTAAACGGAGAATGCCTTTCTCATCAGGGAAAATGGAGTTTGTCTAGAACAACACTCGCCTGAAACGAAAGGCATCTCGCAGGTGCAAGTTTCTCACGCCTCCCGCACCGCTGTCGCGT
>NZ_NBXD01000048.1 GCF_003399645.1 Subtercola boreus | reverse complement strand
GCTGGTACAACGCCCGCCGACGCCACTCCGGCATCGGCTACCTCAGTCCATTAGAGTACGAACGCCGCCAGCTCACACTGGCAGCCTGACCAACCAACCACCTGTCCGGGAAACGGGGTCAGCCTCACAACGCGCCCTCGGGAAACTCACCCCCGTCGAGTTTGAGACAATTTACACAACCGCACACGCGGCCTGAAAACCATCAACCCCAAGAGACAACCAAACTCTGGGCAGACCCGTCCGATAAACTCTCCGATACATATTTCGCCATTGGAAGTTTTACGGTTACTCGAACTAGCACTTCTTGTTACGCAGTTCATGATGAATACGATTTCGTCCCCGATCATTTTCCCAACCAGGCATACGCGGCCCAGTATCAGGCTGCTCAGTTAGGTGTTGCCCACACATTCCCGGTTGATTCATCAGGCTGTTTGTAAGGTAAGTGCATGCCGCTTCGCAGAACGCACGTATCCCTTTCCCGAGGTGCATGGGTGGCCATTAGCGTCCTCGTGCTTGGGTTACTACTCGTGGCCATATTTTCTCTAGTTATCCCTTTTGCAAACAAGACGGCATCTATGACCTCTGTTCAGAATGCTCTGACGAAACCCGAGCTTACGAACGGGGCAACCTACGTTTCGGGGAACGCACTCGAGATTGTTGGCCGGGAAAATGCCACTGTGGTGCTGAGGCTTTCACCTGAGGCGGGCTCGGAACTAGTCCAATCGGATGCCCCATTGCGGGGATGCACAGACGCCGTTTGTAGCGCAGACCCAACGTGGGCACCTGCAGATTCCCTGTCTTACTTCATTACCCCGGACTTGCAGAAGATTGATCCAAGTGGAAGTGCCGACAGCTGGATGTGTGCCTCAAAAACAAACCTCAAATCAACGGACTTCTTATTCCTTTGTTTTTCTGAGAAAAATCATCTTCTTTTTTTCAACGAGATAGCCTCCTAGGATTTCGGTAGGAACAGGAGGGTCCCGCACTTCCTTCCGAGACACGACCTGCGGCCAGTGCCTTTCCGATCTCGTGGGTGCAATTCATTGAACTCGGATGGCTGGTGGGGGCTGCTGAAGGTTCAGTTTCCGGTTGGTGTTGCCGATTTAGGCTGCTTGTAGAGCGGCTGTATTCAGTATCTCGAATTCGATTGGTGTGAGCTGGCCGAGTTGGCGAGTAGCGCTTGTGGGTAGCGGCAGTCTGGTCAGGTGGTAGCACGATTCCGGTAATACGGTAGCGGCGGGGGTTTGAGGGCTGGTCTGCTGTGAGGTGGCGGCGCATGGGGCGTTCGTCATCTCATCGTTAGGGGCGGGTTCGATATGGCGGACTATCGGAAAATCTTGGTGTTGTTGCTGGAGGGTCGCAGTTACCGTGACGTCGTCGAGGTCGCGGGTTGCTCGCACCGGGATGTGGCGCGGGTTGCGCAGGAGGTCCGGGAGCGGAGCGTTTCCTCGGCTACTGGGGTGAGCGATGCGGAGCTGGCGGAGTGGTTCCCCGACGGCCGGCGGAAAGTCTCGGAGGAGTACGACCAGCCTGACTTGTCGCGGGTGTTGGCGTCGATGAAGCAGAACCGGCATTTCACGTTGCTGTTGGCGTGGCGCCGGTATGTGGACACGAAGGACGTGGGTAAGAAGTAGGGGGCCCTTGAGAAAACGGAGCTTGGAGTACGGTAGGCGCGATTTTCGAGGGGGTTTGGCGTACTTCAGGCTCCGTTCTCGTTAGCGCTGAGGGCGTGGTGTGGTCCGGAGCGGCCGGTAGTGGCCGGGTCGGGTGGGGTTGCGCCAGGTGTAGTTGCCGGTGAGGTTGATGTGTTCCCAGCCGAGCGGGGACAGGTGTTGGAGCAGCGCGGGGTTCACCTGGTCGCTGTTGTTTTGGAGGGCTTGGATTGCTCGGTCGAGGTAGACGGTGTTCCAGAGCACGATTGCTGCGGTGACGAGGTTGAGTCCAGAGGTGCGGTAGCGCTGTTGTTCGAAGGATCGGTCTGTTGACGCCGACCGAATGTGATGCCGTTTCTGCCGATTGAAAACAGGGCCACCTAGCCACTATGGAAGGTGATTGGGCTGCTTCGCTGATTTCGGACAGCGGAGTTGATGGTTTCTCTTACGCTGCCAATGCTGGCTGCTGGTAACTGTAGTGGACCTCGTTGGGCCTGCGGTAGCCGAGTGCGGAGTGTCGACGACGAC
>NZ_NBXD01000047.1 GCF_003399645.1 Subtercola boreus | reverse complement strand
GCGACCCATGGCCAACACCACCAGAAACCAGGTGGGCAGAACTGTTGGCCATACACGGGCACTTTTCATGGCCACCAGCGGGCACAAACGCTGGCCACCCATGGGCACAAACCATTGGCCATTGACACTTGGCCGCGATGCGTGCTCGCAGTCTGTGGTTGAGCGCGGTGCAAGGAAGCGCCGCCGTATCGTACACACCCCTCAAATCTCAGGGCTCGCCCCTGCTAGGCAAAACGATCACTCCGCTCTTAGTGAACGACACGATGTACACAATCGCGACAGGTCCAAAAGAATATCTTCGCCCTGTCGCGTTGTTAGAGGCTCGCGCAGTTGCAGTCTCGGGCCTGAACCTCCTGAGGCGGCTAGGCAACGATGATCGAGCAGCTGCGACAGTTCTCGAGCTTCTCGATTGGCTCTATTCACCCCAATCGGCTTATGTAAACTACACTTTCCTACTTCGGTTGGTTGAAAAAATCACAGGAATCGGGTTAGGTGCCTCGACAAGGCGGGATGAGGTAACCGCTTCTCGCCTAGAGGCAACATTTCAATTGATCAGCGGGGTTGCTTGGTATGCATTGAACGGCGCAATTACTCAACCATCACCCAGTCAACCCGGATCGGACCCAACGATGCGGTTGGTTGTTGTCGCTCATAAACTCGAGGATATGTTCGTCGGCAAATCCGACCCTGGAATAAACCTCGACGAGCTATTTGAAGCCGCTGACAAGTACCTCATTGACGGCGGATTCCCCACTGATCCAAACGCTGCATTGGATCACTCGCAGCATTACCTTCTATCGACCCAGGGTCGCCTCGAAGCCGAGCTAGGAGGTTCAGCGATCGCCAGACACTTCCAGCGAATGCTTGATCTGCACGCGAAGAGCCTCCTTTCCCGGCACGGAAACGGCTACATCACCGACACTGCCGTCGCGCTCGACGGTGACTTGACCGGCCTAGCATCTTCGCTAGGCCGGAAGTTGCAATCTGCGATGTTTGCGGACTACGCCCCTCCACCGATCGTGACGACTTATCTACAGGTTCGCGAAAACCTTGTGACCAGGCGAGCACGCCCTAAGGAAATCTGGACAGACTACTGGCGCGTCGTAGCATCTGCGACACAGCCCGCCTCGGAGGAGGACAGTGCCCATACCGCGGCCGCCCGCCAAGCAGCAATCGATTCATCGAGGACAGTTTCAGAACTGCTTTCGAGGTCTGTAGGGCCATTTCGCGAATTCTCAGTCCTCGGCCTCAGCCACGTTGTGGCTCTACCCCGAGAATGGGCACCGGAACTCTTCGAGCCAGAGGTGGAGTTTGCGACGCAATGGTTCGAACTAAACAGAGGAGGTCTCAGGCTGGTGGGAGTCCGACTGACGGTAACCAAACGAGAGGCAATTAGCATTGTCTATGAGACATCGGGTGACCGATCAGCATTAGCCGCCGTGCGGCAAGCTGGGAGAATTGTGCTGCTCGACGACGAAGCCCTAAGAAGCGATAAGGTCAGCCCCTCGTCAATGACGATCATAAATCTACAACCTCCATTCCCCGAATGATTCTCGCGTCCGGAATGCAATTCTAAAAATGCCGTAAATCCGCAGCGCGCTAATGCCTAAAAGAACTCAAGAATCTCGGGACAAAGGTGAACGCCTCGCGTCACTCACAAGGCGCACGCTAAGCCTCGATCCACCGACGTTCTTGGGTGTGAGGGGGTCCGCGGTGTTGTCGGGCTGACTGAGGCGCTGGCTGGTGTTGCGCGCGGCGGAGCCGCGAGCCTCGCTGCCCGTGGTGTTCCACTTGGTCATC
>NZ_NBXD01000046.1 GCF_003399645.1 Subtercola boreus | reverse complement strand
CCTTGCACCGGTTCCCCGCGATTCCGGGAAGATCTCCGGCAACCGCCACCGGCCAAGGCGGTACGACCGCCGTCTTCTGAACGCCTGCTTCCAAGCAGCGTTCATTGCCTCCAGAACCTGTCCCGCGTCCCGGACGTTCTACGAACGGAAACGACGGGAAGGGAAATCGCACAAGCAGGCCCTCATCGCCCTGGCCCGCCGCCGGATCAACGTCATCTGGGCCATCCTCAGAGATCAAACCATGTATAACCCGCCGAAAGACGGCACCGAGCTGACGGCGCTGACTCGTTCTTCCGCTGTGCCGGTATCACCTTTACGGAGAAAGGATGCGCTGGAAGAGGCGGTGATCTTGCCAGCGGCCCGCGATTCGGAGGTAGTCAGGAGCCAGTCCGAACTCGGTGAAACCGCAGCGTTTCAGAACTGACTGGGACGCGACGTTATGGACCAACGTGCCCGCCTGGATCCGGTGTAGGCCCAATTCACCTCGGGCTAGGTCAGCGGCGGCGCCGACGGCAGCTGTCATGAGCCCTCGGCCTGCGTAGCGGGCGTCGACCCAGTACCCGAGGTTTGCACTCTCAAACGCGCCCCGCACGATGCCGACAAGATTGACTCTTCCCACTATCCGTGACCGATCGGAGAGTACGAGCGGGAAAGCCCTCCCGGTGTCCTGATCGGCCAACAACTTCCCTACTTCGTTTGACTGGCCGGCCTCAGTGAAAAATGTTTCGGAACGGGAAGGATCCCACGGGGCCAGGTGATCTCGATTATCGCGATACGAGTCGGCAAGCGCGGCAGCATCGTCCGCGGTCAAGGTCCGGAGGACCACACCGTTGCTCAGCTGCATGTGAAAGGCCACGCGAAGACACTAGCCCGTTAGCTGTTTGATCGACACGGGCGAAGAACGGTTCCGCTGCTATCTGACTGCTGACTCGTTCGTTCGAACCTGGCCTAGCGGTCGCCTGCCTTTGGCCGGCGCGGTGTTGGTGCGCTTTGCGCTTTTGCCTGGAAGCCTTCGGCAGCATACGGGCCTCCGTCGTCCACGCAAGCGGCCAGGGCCGCTGACTCCTCCGAGATTCTTCGCACGCGGTCGCTTCGCTCCCTTTTTTCGTGCCAACAATCTCTCCTCCGTCACCCTGCGGGTTGCGCTCCCGCCTCCGACCCTGCGCGGTACTTCGTACCTTCCAGGCAAAAAACGTGTGGGAGGAAGTGACAGTCGGGGCCGAGACAAACCTCCATTTCGGCTTGACAAACCTGATTGAGAATCACGGCAAAACAACGTGG
>NZ_NBXD01000045.1 GCF_003399645.1 Subtercola boreus | reverse complement strand
GAATACTTCCCCGTCGAAAACAAGTGGCGAATCTCTGCCCAGTCATCCAATTTGATCACCCTCCATAGTGGTTGGTGGCCCTATTTTCAGTTGGCGCTAATGGCCCTGTTTTGGGTTGGCGTTAACAGGGAGACATGATGGCATCGGATGAGTACGCAACACTCGTAACACTGGACGGCCTAGTCCGGCGCGGTCGGCGAATTCAAAGCTCGTTCTCGTACTGACACCCAACCCGGTACCCCCGACCCCGTGACCCGGCAGAATGACTTACTACGGTTGTTGTGCCAACCGACGCGGGTGGGGGCATCGGAGACCGCTTCGGCTAGTCGGTTCGGGGTGGAATGCGCCGCGCCCGGTGTCGTGTTCGTCCCCTCCATCCCCCATCAGGTCTCCCCCGAAAGGGGACCGAGGGCGTGTGATGGCCGGGGTGGGGATAATTCCGGGCGGATCACTCGCACAGTGGGCGCCGTTCTCCTCGAGGACAGGAATTGTCATCAAGGGACCGGGGTCTAGGGAAACCAGATAGCCGACGGTAGCATTTCTGCACCAATCTGCGTCGATGCGTCTCGATGCGCCTTGAACGAGGCAATATGAACCGTTTTGGGTTCGATGATCGCCTGGACCGTAGACTGCTCGAAGATCTGTGCGACAGTGCGGGAGGAGTGATGATGACAGAGAATGTTGAGCGGACTTTGCTGGTCGAGGCGCTCGTTACTCTCGCCGATACCCTTGTCGCCGGGTATGACATCATCGACCTTCTGCAGACCCTTGTCGAGAAATGCGCTGACGTGTTGGACGCCGCGGATGTCGGCATCATCCTCGCGAATCAGGGCGGCACACTCGAAACCGTCGCCGCGACCAACGAACGAAGCCACCTCCTTGACCTGATGCAACTCGACGCCGGTCAGGGTCCCTGCGTTCAGGCGTACCTCAGCGGCGCGGTTGTCTCCGTCCCGGACCTCGATGACGCAGTCGACCGGTGGCCCGTTTTTGCGATGGGCGCCAGAGAGCTCGGTTACGGGGCGGTGCACTCCGTGCCGCTGCGGCTGAGGGATGACACGCTTGGTGCGTTGAACGTGTTCCGGGATCGCACTGGGGTCCTCAGCAGCGACGATGTTGTTGCCGCGAGAGCGTTGGCTGATGTTGCAACGATCGGGATCCTCCAAGAACGAGCGATCCGCCACGCGGACACCGCCCGCGAACAACTCCAACATGCGCTGAACAGTCGGGTGATCATCGAACAAGCCAAAGGGATCGTCTCCCACACTCACAACGTGAACATGGATGCTGCGTTCCAGATCATCCGCCGGCACACCCGGAACACCAACACCAGCTTCGCCGCCACCGCCACCGGGATCGTGAACGGCACCGTCACCGTCTGACCCGGCAGAACCAGGTCACAAAACCCGCCTTGTGTGGTTGTTTCGGGGAGAAGAACTTCCCCCGATGTGCTCCTGCATGGTGGTTGGGGCATAGTCTGTGCGTGTTGCTCCGGACTTTTTGGCAGCGGTCACCCGTTCGTGCCCCATCGGAGAACACCGACATGCCACCATTTGCGTGCGCCCCAACAGCATCGGTCAGACGTCCGACCTTCCTGATGCTGCCAAGCAGCTCAGACCCCCGCTGGGCTCCGTTCCGCGGATTCATCCACCATCCCCTGCCTGACATCGGGTACGCCGGACGTGACCGGGTAAAGATGCCTGGCCCGCTGCCGAAAGGCCGCAAAGCGGAGAGTCCTTGTCACATCAGAGAGGGGGCGTGTAGTTGATCATGGGAACTTTCACCTACGGCATCCATGACATCAGTGTGGAAGACCGTCTCCTCACCCACGTGCAGATCGTGATGGTCCTAAAGCTTCGCCGCGGGGAGAGCTTCGTGATGTCCTGGGCGGATGCACCCGGCTGCGGCAGCGGACGCTCCTCGATCTGGTTGCACCCCGCGATACCGATCTACTTCAGATTCTTCGGCAGCCGCAGCCCCACCATCAACACCGCCTGGTTGACCGAGCTGACCGATTCTGCGAACAGCTCATATGGCCTCGTGATCACCGCCGAACAACCAGCACACCCCCTCGCCAACAACTCCCCCGCACTCGCACCCGCGGGAGCGTTAGCCCGGGAAACGCATGCTTCATCAGTCGAGAACGCCTCGCCGGTGAAGAACGCTTCGTGAACGGGCCCCGCGAAACCCTCTCGCCGTCCGCGGAACTCGAACGATCAAGCACCGTTCTTTTGGCTGCGGTCGCGGTCGGTGACCACGTGGCGCTCAGCGAGCTCTACGACAGATTCGCCCCGACCCTGAACGGTCTCTGCCACCGCCTCGTCCGGCCCGAAGACACCGACGCCGCCCTGAGCGCCGTCTGGCTGTTCATCTGGAAACACGCACCAGCCCTCAGCCAACTCCCCGGAACAACAAAGGGCGTCCTTCTCAACGCGACCGCTCGAGTCATCACCCAACGAAACCCGCAACCCAGAAAAATGAGGAACCGCACACATTCTGGGTGACAGTCGTTAGACTCGGTCGCAGCCGCCCCAGAACCCGGAAGCTGAAAGCCGTTACCAGCACGGTTCCGTATCTGCATCGACCATGCGAACACGGTCACCTCAACGAGTCGGGACGCCATGTTATCTCGCCTACACACAGCCCGTCGCCGGACGCCCCGCCGACGACTGCGCCGATACTCCGAAACAACCCCCCACGCGCACTTAGATCAAAGGGCAGACGGTGATGTCTCCTGATGAATGTTGAACAGGCCGCCGCCGCGATCCTCCATACGATCCACGCCGACACCCGTCCTGACGCTGATCCTCCCGCGCAACGCCTCGTCAACGAGTGCGCACACGCCACAAGTGCAGCAGGAACATCGCTGACCTGGTCCGTCACCCATTCCGCCCCGCTCACCATCGCCGCGACGGAGGGCACCGGGCACGCATTGGAACTGATCGGCTTCATTCTCGGGGAAGGACCCCAGATCAGCTGCGCAGAAACCAACCGCATCGTGCTCCGCCCCCACCTAGGGGACAGCAACACCGAATGGCCAGGCTTCACCCCCGAAGCGCTTCATGTTGGGGTGAAAGCGGCGTTCGCGTTCCCCCTCCGACTCGGCGCGATCAGCCTCGGCGCTCTCACGCTCTACCGAAACCACCCCGGGACACTCAGCGAAGACCATCTCACCACCGTACTGGCGTACGCCGCAGCCGCGACCGCGTTGCTCCTTGACAAATCCGCCACCGAAACTCTTCACGGCGACACGATCGACGTGCTTCCACCCATTCTGGAAGACCCGTTCACCCTACAAGCCGACGTGCACCAAGCCACCGGGATGCTCTCCGCGCAGCTGAAAACCGACCTCGGAACCGCGCTATCCCTGCTCCGAGCCCACGCATACAGCAACACAAAACCCCTCACCAGTGTCGCGCGGGCCGTCATCGCCCGGAAACTGTTCATCACCTGGGACACAAGCAACTTTCAAAGCCCTGACGGAACGGAAAACTCATGACCCGAGAAACCCGCCTCGCGGAGGTGTTCATCACCCTCGCCGACACCCTCACCGACACCTTCGACGCCACCGACCTCCTGCACTACCTCGCCGACGCGTGCGTGGAACTCCTCGGCATCGATGCCGCCGGGATCATGCTCTCTGACCTCCGCGGCGGCCTGAAACTCGCCGCGTCCTCCTCCGAGAAAATCCGGAACCTAGAACTCTTCGAACTGCAAATCAACGAAGGTCCCTGCCTGGACTCCTTCCACACCGGTCAACCCGTCCTGAACGTGACGATCGGCGAGGCCCGGGAGAAGTGGCCCCAGTTCGAAGCCGTCGCCGCAGCATCCGGTGTGAAAGCAACCCACGCGCTCCCCCTCAGGCACCGCGGGAACATCATCGGCGCCATAAACCTCTGCTCCGAGCACACCACCCTCCTCACCGAACCCGACATCGCCCTCGGCCAGGCCCTCGCCGACATGGCCACCATCAGCCTCCTCCAAAACCGCGGCAACACCGAACAAGCCGTCCTCGCCGACCAGCTACAAGCTGCGCTGAACAACCGGGTCCTCATCGAACAAGCCAAAGGCATCCTCGCCGAACACGCGAAAATCACCCCAGACACAGCCTTCGACCTCATCCGTGACCACGCAAGAACCAACCACAACCGGCTCCTACACGACGCCGAAAACATCATCAACGGAACCCTCCACCTCCACCCCACCACGCACCACCCCAAAACCCTGAACCCCTGAACTGAGGCTGACCCCGTTTCCCGGACAGGTGGTTGGTTGGTCAGGCTGCCAGTGTGAGCTGGCGGCGTTCGTACTCTAATGGACTGAGGTAGCCGATGCCGGAGTGGCGTCGGCGGGCGTTGTACCAGC
>NZ_NBXD01000044.1 GCF_003399645.1 Subtercola boreus | reverse complement strand
CCAGTTCAGTGGCCTCGAACCGTGGCTTCTTGCGGATGCCGGTTTTATCTTGCCCGGTCTCCAGGATTGGTTGTAGGTGCGCATACCGGGGCGAGCGGACACGACCCTCGAGGGCGATCTGACACGCTTTTTCTAACCTCTCACTGGAGTAACGCCGGGATAGCCGCAGCGCGGCGAGGGCGGCGTCGAAGCCTTGCTCCTCCACCGGAACGGCCTCGAAGATCCTGTTGACCATGGTCACCGTGTGAGGACCGATCCTCTCCGCCCAGGCCCGAATGCGCCCCGTGTCCCACTCCCGATACTTCTCGCCCTGGGGCTGGTCGGCGTCGTTCGTGCGGTATTCGTTCACGACATGCTCGCCGAACAATAGGTGGCTGGTGAGGCGTTCATGGTTGCGATAAACCTCCAGCACCTGGTTCGTGATGCGCAGGTCGACGCCCTGGCCGATTAACGCGTAGGGGGCGGAGTAGAAGTTCTTCTCCCAAACCACATGCCCGTTCTTCTGCACCCGGCGCCCGATGACCCAGCGGCTGATCTCGAAAGGTGCCGACGGCAGCTGCCGCAGCAACGCCTTCTCCTCCGCCTCGAAAACGCTCAGGCGGGAGCCGGCGCGTTTCTGGAACGGCTCCCGGTTATAGGCATCGATGCGTTCCCGGATCGCGACCCGCAGCTCGGGCAGCGTTCCAAACTGGCGATGGCGCAATCCGGCGATGACCCAGGTGGCAACGTGGGAGACAGTATTCTCCACCGATGGTTTGTCTTTTGGTGACCGAGGCCTGCCCGGCAGCACCGCTGCCGAGTAATGCACCGCCATTTCACGGTAAGCATCGTTCAACACGACCTCGCCCTCGCGGGGGTGCTTGATCACCCCGGTCTTCAAGTTGTCGGGAACGATCCGAGGAACCGATCCGCCGAACCACTCGAACATCGCCACGTTCGCCAGCAGCCACGTGTCTTGCCGCATATCCAGAGCCGGCTCCACGAACGCATACCGGGAAAACGGCAGACATGCGACGAACAAATACACCCGCGACACCTCACCCGTCACCGGGTCAACGAGCTGCATTGTCGGCCCCGACCAGTCGACCTCGACCGTCCGCCCAGCCTTATGACCCACCCGCGACGCCGCCCCCGTGATCAACGTATGCGCGGCATACGTTTTACAGAACCGGTCGTATCCCATCGCCGGTTGCTGCGCCGCCGCGCACCCATCGAGGTACTCGCCATGGAGCAGCTTCAGCGTCACCCCGACCTTGGCGAGCTCCTTATGCACCGCCTCCCAGTCGGGCTGAACGAACACACTCTCGTGCTCGCCCCGACCCGGGAACAACAACGCATAAACTCAGCATCGCTGCGGCTCGCGTGATCACCGCCGCCGATGCCCGCCTTGTCAGCGGCGTCGAACACCGCCAACACACTCTTGCGCGACATGCCCTGCGCGAGCGCGATCGCACGCCCCGTCATGCCCTCGGCGCGGAGCTCGAGCACCCGCTTTGCCTGGATTCTTCGTGCCATTGTTGACTACTCCTCCTGCCGCGTGCCTCTACACGCGGCAGGAGGAGCTAAGCAGATGGCCCCCAACAGCAATATTCGGTGGCCCCCGAACACGCCACTGGCCAGATCGGCCGATGGCCCCCAAAGTCAATAACGATGGCCCCCACGAGCGCCAATACTCA
>NZ_NBXD01000043.1 GCF_003399645.1 Subtercola boreus | reverse complement strand
GAATACTTCCCCGTCGAAAACAAGTGGCGAATCTCTGCCCAGTCATCCAATTTGATCACCCTCCATAGTGGTTGGTGGCCCTATTTTCAGTTGGCGCTAATGGCCCTGTTTTGGGTTGGCGTTAACACTCTTTCAGTAGCGCCCTCAGTTTAAGAGGGCCCACCGTCCGAAATCCCTAGGCCGCCCAGTAGACACTTGTGTGGCCGTGACCTTATCGACACCTTCAACAGAGCAGAAGGGACAGTTGTCAGATAGGTCTAGGAATGCTTTGCCCTTCGACTGCCAAGTGATCCAACCAGCAGGGTCATCACTGTCGATGAAGCTCTTGTACCCAAGAAGGGGCGTCGGAATGTTCTTTAGCTTGCCGCCAACGCCGAATGCTTTATAACCCTTACTTGTCTTGGCCAGGGCGCCACCTTTGGTGACGGTGAAGGCACTGTGAACCGTCCCGGGTTTCGTGCCGTTTTCTTTTTTTGAAAGGATTCGGTTATGTCAAACAAATACCCTGCGGAGGTTCGGGAGCGTTCGACTCGGATGGTGCTCGAACGGTTGACCGATTACCCGTC
>NZ_NBXD01000042.1 GCF_003399645.1 Subtercola boreus | reverse complement strand
ACGCTCACGCGGACTCCTCCAACCCGGCATCGCTTACAGCTGGTGGTGGTGTGCTGATCGCGGCCCACCCGCCGGTGCCTTGGGCGAGGGACTTCTCTTCGGCTGCAGTGTGGGTGGCGGACTGTTGGGTGGTCGCATTCAGGATCGAGGCCAGGTCACCGTTCGCGAACCGGTGATGAGTCGCCGCGATACCCAGCGCCGCATCAACATCAGCTGCAGCGCCGATCTTTGACAAGGTCACCGCTTCCGCCATTTTCTGATTCATCCGGGCTGTCCCTGCGGCTGCGGCTTCCAGTAGCCAGGCGTGCGCGCCAGCTCCGATCTCCAGGAACTCAGCTTCCGCTTTCGATCGGGGCACGATGACGTAGTCGCCGGGCTGTTTCGGGGTGTGGCCGGGGAAGTGCTCCTCGATGATTCGCGGGGAACCGGGCCGGGCCCGGTCATGGCGGGCGACCTCGATAGGCCCATCACTGCTGTGGTGCACGATGATGACCTGCTCGCTATCGCCGGCACCGTGGGTTCGGACGAACACTTTCGCACCGAGCAGTCGCGCGGGCACCGAGTACTGACCGTTTTCGAAGGTGACCATCGGGGTGTTATCCGGTACCCGCCGTGACAGGCCGAACGCGACGGTGTGCGCCGTGTCGGGAACCCGGTGCAACCGGGGGCGTTCCTCCTCGAGCATCACCGCGGGCTTGCGCCTCGTGGCCCGATGCTCGCGGGTGTTCACGAGATCCATGAACGCCTGGCAGGCGGCCTCGACCTCAGCGAACGTCGCGTATTCGGGCAGCAGGTTCGTGGCCTTCGGCACGATGTCAGCCTTCGCGAGCTTCACCGAGGCTTCGACGCCGCCCTTGGATGCGGGGTCCGCGGGCTGACAGGTCAGCACCGTGACCCCGTAGTGCCGGGCGAAGTCCACGGTCTGCCGATTCCTGACCGGCACCCCGGCGATATGGCTGACGGTCACCGTTTTCTCGTTATCGGTCAGCACATATGTTGGTGCGCCGCCAAGGATCCGGAACGTACGATCAAGCGCTGCGAATACCGAGGGTGCGGTCCGGTCGCGGAGCGCGATCACGATTCGGAACCTTGACCACGCGACCCACGCGACGAACAACACCGTCTTGACGCCGCCGATGACCGGGCCGTCACCGAAGTCGTACTGCAACCACTGACCAGGCTCTGTGACCCAAGGCCTGTGCACCCGAACCCGGCCGAACCGCCACGCGGTACGAACCTGCGCGACCGCACGCCGTGACGAGCGTGCCGAGCCTTCGTACCCGAGAGCAACGAGTTTGTCGTGCGCTTTGTCAGCACGGATCTTGCCCTTGGACGCCTCGACCCATTCCTCGATCTTTGGCATGAACGGGTCCGTGACACGCGGGCGCTCGGCAGGCTGGGCGATCGGCTGGCCGGCGTCGCGGGCGGCAACATGCTTGCCGACAGTGTGATGCGAGCACCCGGCAAGAGCAGCCGCAGCACGCAGCGATCCCGTCAAGTCATACGCGGCGAGTATTTCCATGATTTCTCCGTCAGACTTCATTCAGAGCCTCTTCCCGCAACAGATTTGATGTGACTAAACATCGTCATCAAATCGCAGGAAGAGGCTCCCGGCGCTCAACGCGTCCGGGCACGAAACAGAAGTGGGCAGAACTCGTGGCCACCAGCGGGCAATTCCCCTGGCCACCAGCGGGCAGAACTACTGGCCGCCCATGGGCAGTTT
>NZ_NBXD01000041.1 GCF_003399645.1 Subtercola boreus | reverse complement strand
TCGTCGCACGATCAGCGACGCGGCCGTGATCGGGAAGCTCCACACGCTCCGGGAGCGTGACGCGAAGGGTCGTCAGAAACCCGAGGTGCTCTACGGGCGCCGGAAGATGACGGCATGGCTTGCCCGGAACGGGTTCAACGGTGTCTCCAAACACACCGTGGACCGGGTGATGCGGATCGAGGGCATGAACGGTCTCGTTCGAGGCCGGAAGACCCGCACCACGATCCCGGGCAAGAACGGTAAACGCGCCGGCGACCTCCTGAACCGGGAATTCAGTGCACCGCACCCGAACCACAGCTGGGTCACGGATTTCACGTACGTGCCGACCTGGTCAGGGTTCGTGTACGTCGCGTTCGCGATCGATCTGTACTCCCGCGCGATCGTGGGGTGGCAGTGCTCAACGATCAAGGACACCCCGTTCGTTGAGCAGTGCCTACGGATGGCGTTATGGCGCCGCGATCACACCGGCCGGCCCGTCCGCCCAGGCATGATCCATCACTCCGATGCCGGGTCCCAGTACACCTCGATCCGGTTCACCGAAACAGTCGCGCTCGAGGGACTCGTCGCATCGATCGGCAGTGTGGGTGACGCCTACGACAACGCTGCAGCAGAGACCGTCATGGGGCTGTTCAAGAACGAGGCCATCCGGAACGGATCACCCTTCAGAACCGGGCCACTGAAAACCCTCACGAACGTCGAGGAGACCGTCTTCGACTGGGTGACCTGGTACAACACCGACCGGCTACACAGCTACCTCGGGAACATCTCACCTGAAGAATACGAACGCAACTACTACGCTCAAGACCACGGCACATCAACCGGTGATGCCGCCAACACAAAGGCGGCATGAAACCCGGGACGGTTCA
>NZ_NBXD01000040.1 GCF_003399645.1 Subtercola boreus | reverse complement strand
CGAGTGGCTGTTCCGCGAGGAGATCGACCATGGCCTGTCACTGGTCGAGCAGATCAACGCCTACCGAGCCGACTACAACCACGTCCGCCCGCACGAAGCGATCGCCTGGAACCGGCCCGCCGACGTCCACGCCGGCCTCGCCGACCCCACCATCCCCAACTTCGAAATCGAAGAAACCCTGCCAACTACTTGACGCGGGACAAGACCGCGTTGGCGGCGGCGTCGGTTGTATTTCGTTTCGATCCAGACCACGATCGCGAGGCGGAGTTCCTCGCGAGTATTCCAGCGCCGGGTGTTCAGGACGTTCTTTTGAAGGAGCGAGAAGAACGACTCCATGGCCGCGTTGTCGCTGGAGGACCCCACGCGTCCCATCGATCCGCGTAGCCCGTTGTTCTTCAGCAGCCGCACGACGCGGCTGGATCTGAACTGGCCGTATTCAACTGGTCGTAGCAACACCTGATCGTGGAGGTGTTTGATGGGTTCAGGGAATCAGCAGAAGCAGGTTCGGGCGTATCGGGGTCAGATGGTGTCACCGGGTCGCCCGACGATCGCGTGGAGGGAGGACCGGGTACGGTTTTGGGCCGCGATAGCGGAGGGTGCGAAGACCCGGGACGCGGGCGTCGCGGCGGGTGTGTCGGAGCCGGTCGCGCATCGGTGGTTCGTGCACGCTGGCGGGGTGAATCCACAGTTGGCCCCAACACTGTCGGGACGGTATCTGACGTCAGGTAATCATGAGGAGATCGCGTTGTGGCGTGCGCAGGGCTGCGGGGTGCGAGAGATCGCTCGGCGGCTGGGCCGTAGCCCGTCGACGATCTCTCGTGAGCTGCGCCGGAACGCGTCTACCAGGTCGTACCGGTTGGATTACAAAGCCTCCACCGCGCAGTGGCACGCCGAGCGTCGCGCCCGCCGCCCAAAGACAGCGAAGCTCGTCAGCAACGAGCTGCTGCGTGCTTATGTCGATGACAAGCTCAGCGGGCATGTCCGCACCATCGAGGGTGGCCGCCTGGGCCCGGCGGGGCCGGTGTGGGATGGGAAGAACAAACCGCACCGGGGGGACAGGGAATGGGTCACCGCGTGGAGCCCGCAACAGATCGCAAACCGGCTCCCGGTCGAGTTCCCGGATGACCCATCAATGCGGATATCGCACGAAGCGATCTACCAAGCGTTGTACGTACCCGCACGGGGTGGTCTGAGCCGGAAGCAGTCCTGGCACCTGCGCCACGGACGCACAAAACGGATGCCGAGGGCCCGGACGCAGCAGCAGGCTTGGGCGCACGTCACTGACGCCACGACACTGAACAAACGGCCCGCGGAAGCCGAGGACCGGATGGTTGCCGGGCACTGGGAAGGGGACCTCATTATTGGTTTGAACCGGTCTGCGATCGCGACGCTGATCTGTCGAACGACTCGTTTCGCGATGCTGGTTCACCTTCCCCGGCAAACCGGGTACGGACTCATCAGGCCGACAAAGAACGGCCCCGCGCTGGCCGGTTACGGGGCGGTCACGACGAAGAACGCGCTCGTGAAGACATTCGAGGTGCTGCCGGCGGGTCTTCGCCGTTCTCTGACCTGGGATCGAGGAAAGGAGATGTCAGCGCACGCGCTCCTTACAGATGAGATCGGGTTGCCGGTCTACTTCGCCGACGCGAAGAGTCCCTGGCAGCGCGGGAGTAACGAACACCTCAACGGCCTGCTCCGGCAGTACTTCCCGAAAGGCACCGACATCGCCCGGTGGAGTGTGACCGAGATCCAGGCCGTCGCGGACACCATCAACAACCGGCCCCGAGGAATCTTGGGCTGGCGAACCCCCGCAGAAGCCTTCGCTGAACAGCTACGCTCAACACAACAAGCCGCTGTTGCTACGACCAGTTGAATAGGGCCTGGCTGCCCCTATCGGAATGTACGATCGTGCCGGCCGGGGCTCGGAGCGCGATCGCGTTACGCAGCGCCGCGGCTGCGAGCTCGGACTTCATCCGGGAATCGATCGAGTACCCCACGATCTTGTTGGAACAGCAATGGCGATTTCAAGGAGCCAGCGCAACACCTTCAGTCGGAGGTTATCGTGACGGTTTCTTGGAACGATCGGGGCATCGCGTATTCGATGCTCCTTGACGGTGCATCAGCCCACGTCGAACGCTCTCTCGTCCGTTCGTGTGATCGGCTTCGCCGGCGCCAGAGGTAATGGATGATGCCAGGGCGTGGCCCTGACGTGGGTGTCCGCGCGTCCCAGCCCCGGGATGGTGTCGAAAAACGACGGGAAACGTGTTGCTGTCTCGTCGGTGAAACGGATGGTCGGATCCTGCTTTCTCAGCGTTTTTCGCTCCGCAGGAATGAAAAACGTGCTGCGTTGAGATTCGCGGGAGGTGTTTTTGCGCTTGTGAAGGCTGCGCTGGTCTCTAGGACATCCGTCATTACCGCGTCTACCACACTGCTGCCCGCCGTCGTGAGCCTGAGCCGGCCGGAGCGCCCCCGCCCACGTACGCCTTCGCGGATGACGAATCCGCACCGGGCCCGGGGAGTCGATTGTGGGGGCGACGCTCTGGGGACGCATCTCTACGGCCCGAGCGATATCCGCAGGGCTCGATTTCTCATTCGCGGCGTCAAGCTGCACAAGAACTCCGAACTCGACGGGCGT
>NZ_NBXD01000039.1 GCF_003399645.1 Subtercola boreus | reverse complement strand
TGACGGCGCTCACTGAAATTCCCCAGTTCTGCTCACTGAAATTCCCCACCCCGGGTCGCTTCCGCGCATAGAAGCGGGCCTCCCTCGATGCTGATGGTCTTCGACCACACACCAGCTCGAGAAAGGCCCTGTTCCTATGCTTTCAGAGGAGGACGACGTGGACATCCACGCGCTCAAACGACAAGGGATGACGATCAGTGAGATCGCCCGCCGCACCGACCACGACCGCAAAACGATCCGGGCTTATCTGGCCCGACAGGCCGCCCCGGGGCAACGCAAACGTGCCACTTCGGACTTGTTCGACAAGTTCATCGCCTATGTCACGGCGAGGCTTACCGAAGATCCCCACCTCTGGGCGGTGACACTGCTCGACGAGTTACGACCGCTGGGCTTTACCGGCTCCTACCCGACGCTGACTCGCCAGGTTCGGGATCGCGGGTTGCGGCCGACATGCACGGCCTGCGCGCATGTGACGAAACGACCGAACGCGATCATCGAGCACCCGCCCGGGGAAGAGACCCAGTTCGACTGGGTCGAGTTGCCCGACGCGCCGATCGGGTGGGTGTTTCCCACGAAACGCGCCTACGTCCTCGTGGGATCGCTGGCGCACTCCGGTGTTTGGCGGGCGGTGATCTCACCATCGATGGACCAGCCGCACCTGCTGGCCGCGATGACGGTGCTGCTGGGCCTGCTGGGCGGTGTGACGAAGACCTGGCGGTTCGACCGGATGAGCACGGTCCTGAAGGCCGGGACGAGTGATCTAACGCCGATGTTTGCCGCGTTCTCCAAACATCATGCCGTCAGCGTGGTTGCATGCCGGCCCCGCTCCGGGAACCGAAAAGGGGTGGTGGAGAAGAACAACCACACCGCGGCGCAGCGGTGGTGGCGAAACTTGGCCGATGAGCTCACACCCGAGCAGGCGCAGCACAGCCTCACCACTTTCGCCTCCAGCCAGGACGGGCGGCGCCGTGAGGGTCGGGATGGGTCCACGACCGCGGCGGTCATGTTCGCCGCGGAACGCCTCGCCCCGCTGCCCCCGACGTTGTTCCCCGTCGTCGTGACGGAAGAGCGCACTGCGACAAGGCAGGCGCTGATCGACTGGCGCGGCAACCGCTACTCCGTCCCGCCCGAGCTGGCCGCGACGAAGGTTGTTGTCTATCAACGGCTCGGCGCGGCGACAATCGACATCGCCACGATCTCCGGCATCGTGCTCGCCCGACACCAGATCGCCGAGCCTGGGCTCGGGGTGACGATCCGCGACAGCGGACACGTCACCGCACTCGAAGCGATCGCCTTGGCGTCGGCGCCTCCCGGGCGCCCTCACCGGAAGAAGGAACGCATCCCGCCGGGGACCGGCGCCCGCACCGCCGCCGCAGAACTTGCCGGCACCCCAGCCCCCACCACAACCGTGATCAACCTGGCCGCCTACGAGCAGGCCGCGAAGAACAGGAACACCCTCCAATGACAACACCGACGACACCCCAGACCGCCTCGACCACGATGACCGCAGCGACGTCGGCGAGCATCTACCAGCAGCTGAAAGGCCACCTAGCCGAACTGAAGCTCGCCGACGCAGCCGAGGCGTTGCCGCGCGTCCTCAACCAGGCGCAGGCCGAGGGCTGGTCGCTTACCCAGACACTCGAGCACCTGCTCGCCGTCGAGGTCACCGCCACCGACGCCCGCCGCCTGGCCGGCCGGTTCCGGTTCGCCAACCTCCCCACCGGCGCAACCCTCGACGACTTCGACCTCGACGCCGCCTCCGGCATCGACCGGTCACTGCTCGCCGAGCTGGGCACCTGCCGCTACCTCGAAACCGCAACCAACGTGCTCCTCATCGGCCCGCCCGGCGTCGGGAAAACACACCTCGCCACCGGCCTGGGACACGCGGCAGTGCAGGCCGGTTACCGCACCTACTTCACCTCCGCCGCCGACCTCGCCGCCCGCTGCCACCGCGCCGCGATCGAGGGCAAGTGGGGCACGATGATGCGGTTCTTCGCCGGCCCGACGCTGCTCGTGATCGACGAACTGGGCTACCTGCCGCTGCCCGCCGAGGCCGCGTCAGCGCTGTTCCAGGTCATCAACCAGCGCTACCTGAAAACGTCGATCGTGATCACCACGAACCGGCCCGTCGGCGCCTGGGGCGAGATCCTCGGCGACACCACCGTCGCCGCCGCGATGCTCGACCGACTCCTGCACCGCTCCGTCGTCGTCACCCTCGACGGAGCCTCCTACCGGCTCCGCAACCACACCGCAGCATCCGACGAACTACGCCGCATCACCACCGGCACAAACCTGCGCTAACCTAACCCCGCGACCTGGGGAGTTTCAACGAGCAGGACTGGGGAAATTCGCTGAGCGCCGTCA
>NZ_NBXD01000038.1 GCF_003399645.1 Subtercola boreus | reverse complement strand
GCGTCGGCGTCGATGACCCGGCCGTACCGCTTGTTCTCACCCTCACCCCAGGACACGGTGTGCTCATACCCGACGACGATGACGGCATCACCTTTGTGGAGGGTGGCGAGAATGTTCTCCCCGAGCTGGAACTTCGCCTCCACGAAATGTGTTGTTGCATCGTCGTGGGCAACCCATCCGCCCTGCCGGTATTCGCCGGTGTCCTGAACGACCCGGAGCTTCACGATCTGTACGCGGCCGGCCTGGACTGCTTGCGGGTCCGCGGCGAGGTTCCCGACGATGGTTCTGGTACTCATGAGGCGTCTCCTGCTTGTTCGGTTCGTTCGGTTCGTCTTCACGACCACGGCCGGCGGTGTCTCGCCGGGAGCTGCGGTATCAGCCGGCGGTTGTTCACTGGCGGTCTCATCCGTGAGGCCCCAGGAGACCAGCGCGGCCGCGCGGGTCACTTCCGTAGGCGGCTCCACGAGCTGGCGACGCTGCTCTAGCTCCGCTTTGGTGGTGAGGTCCCCGGGGATCCGGCGCTCGTCACCGAATGCCTTCCGGTAGAGCCGGTCCGCGACGTCGTCGAGCGCGTCGATCTCCCCCTGCCTGCTGGCGTGCCCGGCGAGGAACCCGGCCCGGTAGTCATCACTCTCAGTGTCCGGGGTGTTCATGCTGCGTGCGCTTCGATCTTGTCGGGGCGGAACCCCGCCCAGTAGTCGTGCTCATCGACCACAACAACGGGCGCCTGGCTGTAGCCGAGTTCCTGCGTCACATATTCCATCGCGGCAGCACTCTC
>NZ_NBXD01000037.1 GCF_003399645.1 Subtercola boreus | reverse complement strand
ATGCTGCGTGCGCTTCGATCTTGTCGGGGCGGAACCCCGCCCAGTAGTCGTGCTCATCGACCACAACAACGGGCGCCTGGCTGTAGCCGAGTTCCTGCGTCACATATTCCATCGCGGCAGCACTCTCAGTGAGGTCAACGACCTGGTACACGATCCCCTTCCGATCAAGCGCACGGTAGGTGGCGGTGCACTGCACGCAATTCGGTTTGCTGTAGACAAGCGGGCCATATTCGGTTGCTTGCATCGTTCGCCCGGTTGAGCAAATTCTGTCTATTCGTAGTTTTGAGGGGGCCATTGTCGGTGTCGACAAGGTAGCAGCTGGCTGGACCCTTCGGCGACAGTGACGGGTGCCTCGAAAACAGGAGGCTCGCAGGGTCTCCGATCGACAATGCGACCTCTGCTGTTCGATCCCTAGGGCGGCGAGATCGAGGAGCGTGCGCAGAAGTGGACTCTCCGTCGCTGTGACCGGGGTTTGACGCATCATCGCTCCTCCTCGCCCGTTTTCCTCAAAAAATATCCTCACGGCAGCACTCAAAAACTGCAAGACTGTTGCCTCAATAGGCACAATGATGCGTTTAGTGCAACGTCAGGGGTGTGATGGACTCGTCGGTGTCGGCGACGCTCGAATCTGAGGCCAATCTGATGGGCGAAAATGGGGCCACCGGTTTTGGTTCTAGTCTGCCGGTTCTTGGGTTCTGATGCTGGGGAGGCTGTCGATGCCTCGTCCGCGGAGCCGGTAGCTGGCGCCCTTCAACGTGAGGACGTCGGCGTGGTGAACGATGCGGTCGATCATCGCTGCGGCGACGGCTTGGTCGCCGAAGACCCCACCCCAACTGCTGAAGGGCAGGTTCGAGGTCAGGATAAGCGACGCGTGTTCGTAGCGGGATGACACCAACTGGAAGAACAGGTTGGCGGCGTCTTGTTCGAATGGGAGGTAGCCGACTTCGTCGACGATGATCAGCCCGTAACGCCTCAGCCTTACCAGCTCTGCGGGGAGGCGGCCCTGCCGGTGCGCGTCGGTGAGGCGGGTGACCCAGTCGGTTGCGGTCGCGAACAGCACTCGGTGTCCGTGCCGGGCGGCGACGATGCCGAGCGCGGTAGCAAGATGGGTTTTCCCGGTCCCGGGAGGGCCTAGGAGGACAACGTTGCGGGCCTCGGTCAGGAACCCGCCCGAGGCCAGCGCGCCGATCTGTTGCCGGATCGCGGGTTGGACGTCCCAGTCGAAGTCCTCGATGGTTTTCTTTGCCCCGAAGCCGGCAGCGCGGATCCGCAGTTCAGCGCCGGACGCGTTCCGGGCGGACACTTCGCGTTCCAGGACTGCGGCCAAATAGTCCTCATGGGTCCAGCCGGCGTCTCGGGCTTGGTCCGCGAGCCGGGTCGCGGCCTCGATGATGCGGGGTGCTTTCAACGCGGCTGCGAGATAGGTGATCTCCTTCACCGCATCGGAGGTTGTCTTGCCCGTGGTCATGAGGCGGCCTCCGTCCCGGTCAGCCCGAACGCGCGGTCATAGTCGGCCAGGTCTCGGGTGAGGTCGTCATTGTCGGCGATTGCCCGGGGCCGTTGGAACTGTTCCCGGAGCACTTTTGCCGTCGCAACATGGGCGGGGTCGGTGATTGTTGATCCTCTGGCCCAAACCCGGGCGTGTTCGCTGATCACCCGGCCGCCGAGACGCACTCGAACCCGTTCCAGGTCTGCGGTGACGTCCACGAGGCGGCCGATCGCGGTCGGGTCGACGGAGTAATCGTTGGAGTCCACCCGGACGTAGTAGTCGCGTCCGAGCCGGACCCGGTTCCGCCAGCCCAGTTGAAGCGCGACCGGCGGCAGAGGAAGCATGCCGGCCAGGTCGGCATCGAGACGATCCACCGGGCGAGCTTTGACCGTCCTCACGACCCGGGAGTTCGCCAGCTGCAGCCAGTCAGCGAACTGGGTGTTGAAGTCCGCCGGGGAAGCGAAAGTGCGGCCCGGCATGAACGAGGTCTCGAACCACCCGTTGCGGCGCTCGACGATCCCTTTGGATTCCGGGTCGCGGGGTTTCAGCAACACCAGCCGGGTGGCCAGCATCCCCATGAACTCGGCCACTCCCGCCGCGCGACGCGGACCCCGGCCAATGCCGGGCTCGTTGTCCCAGATCAGTCGTCTCGGGACCCGGCCGAGCTGCTGGAGCAGCTCCCATGATCCGAGCAGCAGGTCCTCCGTTTTGCGGGTCGGGATCATCCGGCCCAGGACGAACCGCGAATGCGCGGGTGTGATCACCAACACCGGCAACAGTTTCGCGCTCCCGTCCTCGAGCGGGATCTTCGCCGGAGGGAACCACAAATCACACTGCGCCGCATCTCCGGGCTCCCAGACCAGACGGTCCGCGGGATCGACGGGGCGCTGCTCGGGCCGCATCCGGCGCACGTTGTCCCGGAACCAGGTAATTGAACCCGACCAACCGACCCGTTCCGCGATCACCGTCGCCGGCATTTGCGGGTGCTCCGCCAACAGGTCCCGAACCCGACGCTCGAACGGCGAGAACGTCGTCGGTTGTTCTAACCGCTCATACTTCGGCGGACTCGTCGACGCGACCGCCCTCGCGACCGTCGACCTCCCGACACCCAAATCCTTCGCGACCTGCCGCTGCGGAACGCCGTCCGCGACAAGCCTCCTGATCAACGCCCAATCTTCCAAAGTGATCACCCATCCAATCTGTCTGGGTGGCCTCATATTCAAGCGTCGCTATGGCCTCATTTTCGAACGTCGTCGACAGTCGGGAACTGCACCGGGCCGTTTCGCGCCTGTCATATTGCTGGACCCGGCGCGGAGCATGTTCGAGGAAATGCTGACCGGCTGGGAGCGGCAACAGTTCAGCCGCGGGTTGGCGGCCGAGACGGTATCGAGCACGGTCGGTTTCATGCGGCGCTTTGGCAGATGGACGGGCGATTACCCCTGGCACTGGAAACCCGGGGATGTCGAAGACTTCACCTCCGCGTTACTCACCATGCAACCGCCGCGAGCTCATTCCACGCTCCGCGGCTATCACCAAAGGATCAAGACGTTTTGCGCGTACCTGATCGATCCTCGGTACGACTGGGGGCGGCGCTGCGAGGAAGCATTCGGGACCCATCCGATCCAGATCTGTCACGAGTGGAACACCCGCACTCACCTCAGTGAATTCGAAGCCCTGCCCGTGAAACGGCCGCTGAGCTATGACGAGCTCGAAGCGTTCTTCAGCCACGCAGACAGCCTTGTCGAGACGATCATCACGAGCGGGAAGAAGGGGGCGCTCAGCGCGCTCCGGGATGCGCAGCTCTTCAAAACGGCGTACGCGTTCGGGCTCCGCCGAACCGAGGTCGCGATGCTGGATCTTGCGGACCTGCGCAGCAACCCGAACAGCCCGCAATGGGCCGGCTACGGGGTCTTGCACGTCCGGTTCGGTAAATCCTTCAAAGGCGGCCCGCCGAGACGGCGCAGCGTCCTCGCCGTACCCGAGTTCGGCTGGGCCATCGAGGGTCTGAAACAGTGGGTCGAACAAGCCCGCCCAAAATTCCTCGCCCACCAAACCAACGCACTGTGGGTCACTGAACGCAAAGGCAGAGTCTCTATCCGCCACCTCGACAACCGGTTCGCGGCGATCCGCGACGGCGCCGGCCTCGATAAGAACCTCACGATGCACAGCCTCCGCCACTCCTACGTCACGCACCTCGTCGAATATGGCTACCCAGAACGATTCGTTCAGGAACAAGTCGGTCATTCCTACGCCTCTACAACAGCCATCTATACGTCCGTGAGTAACGACTACAAAAACCGGATCCTCGCCGCCGCACTGGCCCGGGTCTACGGCCCCACCCCGAAAGGATTACCTTCATGACCGGCCCCTACACGGTGACTTGGAACCTCCGCCAACTCATGGCCACCAGGAACCACTTCAAGACCACCGACCTCGTACCCCTCCTCGCCGAACGAGGCGTCGCTCTGTCCCGCGAGCAAGTTTTCCGTCTGGTCACCCAGACCCCAATCCGCCTAAACCTCGACGTCCTCGGCGCGCTCTGCGAGATCTTCACCTGCACCCCCAACGACCTCATCCACATCGATCGCACTGCGTCCGCAAATCAGGAAACCGTGAACGACAGTGGACCCAGCCAGCCGATCGGAAATCTCCGCCCCGTCACCGCGATCATCCGTCGACCTTCACAATGAGCTCTTGCTGCGACTGCGGCTCCGTCATCGGTCTTCACGGTCGCCGCTGCTACTCCTGCCTCCTCAAGATCCGCGCCGAACAGCTCATCAGCACCAGCGATGGGCACGTCAACCCGGCGTTCATCCCGCTCCGTGATCTGCTGGTGAATTCCGGGCGCGAATCAAGCCTCGCCAACTGGGTCAAACGCAGCAGCTCAGCGGCGCTGATCCGGCTCTACGTGACCAACGAAACCCCCCTCACCCACGAGAGCCTCGACGCCTGGCCCAGCAAACAAACAGCAACCCATGTCCGGCAACTGTTCCTCGCCACCGGCCTTCTACCCGCCCGAGAAGAGACACTCCGCCGGTTCGACATCTGGACCCTCGACTACCTCATCGCACAGCCCGGCCCGCACCACCAGATGCTGCAGAGGTATGCCCGCTGGCATGTCAGCCCGGCGCTGCAGAACAAGGCCACACGCCGGCCCTTACGCGCCGGCTCTACCAGCTACGCGCGCCAGCAGATACGCACCGCCGCACGGTTCCTCCAAACCCTGCCGCACGACGTACCCGCGACGGGCCACGTTCAATTCCTGATCGAGGACTACGTCCTTGAGCATCCACGGGAAAGAGACCGCCTTGTCGACTTCATCAGGTGGACTCAGAAACACAACCATCTCCCCCACGCGGAACTCGCCTACACGGCCATGCAACACCCACGGGTGGCCCTCGCTGAAAGTGACTATTGGGCCGCCATCAGCACTCTCCAGACCGACACCAGCATTTCGCTGCGCGCCCGCGTCGCTGGGCTCCTCGTCGGGCTCTTCGGCCAACAGCTAACGAGAATCGTCCAGCTCACCGCCGACAATATCTACGAGAACGACGGCGCGGTACAGCTCCTCCTCGGCGCCGACCCGATCACACTCCCCCACACGCTCGCGCAGCTCGTCACAAAGCTCCGAAATACCCGACCGCCCTGGACCGCCGAGGCTCCCGACCGATGGCTCTTCCCCTCAAAATTCCACCCGAACAGACACATTCATCTGCACACCATCGCGGACGATCTCCGCAAACACGGCATCTACACAATCCCACTTCGCGGGGCATCACTCACAAACCTCGCCGGCCACATTCCCATCGGCCCGCTCTGCGACATGACCGGACTCAGCAAAGCAGCCGCCATCAGATGGGCGGACGTCGCTGGACGCAGCTGGAACGCATACCCGCAACTCAGAACCGAGCACTAACGAACACGACGCAGACGAATACCAACACTGCACCAGACGGTCATCATGATCTGATCCCATCGTGACGGAGACCGGGTCGGGCTGTGTAACGAAGTTATTGGAACGCCCTGACATCGGCGTCCCGGGTGACTGGTGGGGTGGCCTGTTCGCCAGCCACAACGTGACGGTGCGGTGGTGAGAGTCGGTGGTCATCTTCTACTGCTGGTCTTCGTACGCATCACGGTTGTAACGGCGGAGCGCGGCAAGGAAAGCGGGTGCGGTGGTGTCGTACTGGGCGAGAGCTGGCGCCAACCGGTCACCGGTAGCGTCCACCAGGTCGGCGTTTCGGTACACCCGGCCGCAGACCGGACACACCGTGCACTCATCCCCATCCGATGAGCCCGCACCTTCGAACGTGATCCGGCCAGTCCTGTCAGCGGCCATCCAGTCGAAGGAGAACGAGTCGTTACCGCACACACACGTCTGGTTGTCCCCGTCCGCCTCAACCTCCGCGCCCCCCAGAACTGTGAGCGGTGTTGTCGGGTACGGCCAAGGGGCCGTCGGTGGTGGGTTGTTGGTGCTTGTCATCTTCTTCTCCCCTGATCGTTTTTTGCCAGGAAGGCACTCCGTGCCGATCAGGGAGAGAGACCGGAACGCAACCCGAAGGGCGGCGAGGGAGAGAATGTTCGCCGCGATATAAGGGAGCACCGCGACCGCGTGGCAAAAATTCTCGGAACAGGCCGGCGGCGGAGCCGCTTGCGTGCAGGGCACTCGACCGCATAATCGCCGCAGGCTTCCCGGCAAAACGTCGAAGCAGCGCTTCGGATATTAGAGCTCGGCTGGAGGGCGAGTCCTAACTCAAAGCCAGGAACGACGAAGTGAGTGCTCGGAGCGGAGCCATAGGTTACGACCACCGAAGTCCGTGAAGGGTCATCGCGTCACGGAGCTCCGGGGTGTCGGGGGTTAGCGCACCCTGTGTCTTGTTGGTGAGGCGGGGGCTGATGTCAGGGTCGTTGGGTCGCTCGAAGATTGCCCACATTCGCAAGTCATCTCCATGGCGTGACCGAAACTCCACCCCGTCCACGGCGGAGGTGCCCGAAAGTTCGTAGAGCCATGATGCGATCGATCGGGTCAGGGCGCGAGGAGCTGAGTCTTTCAGGAGAGCTGCATCGAAATCAGCAACGGGCATGCCGTAGTCAGCCGGATTGAACCGGCGTCGCAAAGCCGCGACGCTGGTCGAGTGAGTGATGTAGCAATAAACGCCGTCCTGTGTCGCGTGTCCGGCAAGCCGATCATTAAGCCAGCTGTGATCAAGCTCGCCAGCGGGATAGTCGGGGAACAGGGCGCCGTGCCCGTCTCTGTCGTCGACCGCCATCACCTGATCCTCCACGGATCGTGCTGGACGATACTTTGCCAGCACCTCGAGGAGACAGGCGTACAAACTGTCGGCGGTATAGATCGTCCGGAAGTTACCGTCTTGGTCATCCCAACGGCCATCGAAACGTCCGTTGTCTGTCGCGTATCGCCAATCGGACCACGCCCACACGTCGGGCCGGAAACCGACATGCCAAACCTTTTCGGCGCGGGTGGTGCGTTCGAGTTGCGGGGGCGTCATCCGATGAACGCGAATGCCCGGGCAGCAGCGACCACGGCGGGCCCAGCAGTATCAAGCGGCTCCTCCCGGAGCAGTTGGGCAGGGGCTGCATCATCGAGCTGCGGGTTCATTCCTTTGAACCAGGACTGCACCGTGGCAGCACCCTCTCGTTCCCGAAGAAGCGCAGCGATGAAGTATGCGGTGCGGAGACGATCCAGCTTGTCCGTAGACAACTTCGTCTCACCCGTCGCCCACTCCGCCACCTGCCGGGTAGAAGTCACCCGGCCAAGATACGCCACCAGCTTGGAGCCCAGAACCTCCCGAAGCGCAGACACCAACTCGGGTTGAGAGAACCGCACGGAATCCTCATGAGCTCGAAGCCCCGGGCGCTGCGTCGTAGTGGACATAACCCCATTAGACAGCACCCAAAGGCGTAACTCAATAGTAATGCACCGTGAAGTGCATACAACTCTGCACTCTTCGTGGGTGCTTCGTGGTCCGATTTTGGATGTTCACGCGCTTAGCGTGACGAATTGCCTGCGTTTCTACCGAAAAAATCCCGGCGCTGCGCAGGATCGGGCCGAGCGCCGGTGCCATCAGCAGACGCTCCCCGGTCTAAGTCGGGACTTAGAAGGTTCGGTTCATCCTCGCAGGATCAACCTGTCCCTATGAGCTGCTGGCATCGTGACAAACTTGCGGGACCTAAGCCTCGATCCACCGATGTTCTTGGGTGAGAGCGGGTCGCGCGCTTGGTGAGCTTCGTGCTGGTTATGGGCGCGGCGGTGCCGCGGGCCTTGCTGCCTGTGGTGTTCCGCTGAGGGTTTCTGCTCGCGCCGGGGTGGCTGGATGGTCGGATGGGTCAGCTCTGGGGCGGCCCAGTCGCGTGAGCGAACATCGCCGTCCAGGCCGTTTCCCAGGGCCAGGATTGGG
>NZ_NBXD01000036.1 GCF_003399645.1 Subtercola boreus | reverse complement strand
ATGCTGCGTGCGCTTCGATCTTGTCGGGGCGGAACCCCGCCCAGTAGTCGTGCTCATCGACCACAACAACGGGCGCCTGGCTGTAGCCGAGTTCCTGCGTCACATATTCCATCGCGGCAGCACTCTCGGTGAGGTCAACGACCTGGTACACGATCCCCTTCCGATCAAGCGCACGGTAGGTGGCGATGCACTGCACGCAATTCGGTTTGCTGTAGACGGTGATCATCATGAGCGCCCTTTCTTCTCTCTCCCAAGTTCTTTTGCCTTTCGGCGGTCTTCCGCCCTCATGAAGGACTGCCGGGGTCAAACCCAAAGAAGCCGTTGGCAGAGAAAATCTCGCGGAGGAGCAAAGCGGTGGAGAGAGAATTTACCGAAACTGCGACGACAGCTTGACGCCGACAGACCGGAATGGACAATCCCCGCAGAACGAAAGGCAAACGCAGTTTGTCAAGGAATAAGGCCCCCCGTGGTCCGCAATTACTTATTTACTCATTTGCTGAATTACTGACGCGCGGATAGTGGCCCGTAGCTCAGGGCTAGATTCCAGCTCCAAAATGAGTGAGCGGATGACCTCGACGTGTGGAACGCGGGCGCGCCCGGTGCTCTCTGCCAGCTCCGCGCAGAACGCTAGAAGTGCCCGGTAGGACTGCGGTGCAAGGTCGGTGCTGACGCGTACCGGCTTGGCACGCGGGGCACTCCTGGCCGCGCTGCGGGTGGGCTGCGGCGCCTCGTCGGTGGAACTGGCGTCGACGGCGGCCGCGGGGCGCTGAGAGGGGTTGCGGGTGGATAGTTTGGCAGCTCGTGCCGCTACATCTTTAGCTGTCATTTGCTTGCTCCGAGCTTGTTGATTTCCAGTGCCGCGTCGGCGTATTTGCCGAGTTCGGTAACCGGCGCGGCGAACGCCTGGGCGATAGGTTCACGCCGGGGAATGGTTGTCTCCAAGACGGCATGCCCGCTCTCGGTGATCAGCTCACGAAACATCGGCGTCGAGTTCGCGTTAGTGATCGTCCGATTCAGGAGCACGGCGACGGTTGGGGCAGTGTCTCTGAGAGAGGCGGTGTCCTCGATAGCAGCCCATACGTCGGGCAGCCGGCCAAACTCCATCATGGTCGGTGCCATGGTGACGACGATCGTATCTGCCGCGCGCAGAGCGGAATAGACGATACCCGCCTGCTCATCAAGTGGCGGGGTGTCGATGATCACAATATCCGTGGTCAACGGCACGATTCCGATGAGCCTGGTGTGCAGGTTCTTAACGGGCAGCGCGATAGTTGGAATATCCCACTCCCCCGCCTCGCTCCACTGCAGAGCCGAGCCCTGCGGGTCCGCGTCGATGATGAGCACACTCTTGCCCTGAGCTGCGAATGCGTGCGCGAGGTATGCCGCACTTGTCGTCTTGGCCGAGCCGCCTTTGAGATTTGTGATCGTAATAACGTTCATACAGTGACGCTATCGCAATTACGCATTGAGTAAACAAGTAAGTGCGTAACTACTTGGTTGCGGAAGTACGTTAACAAGTATTTACTGAAATAAGTAATGCCACATTGAAGGAGCCTTGTCGAACTCGCGTGGTCTTCGCTGGCTGACCGTCGAGACGCACCCTCCGGCTCGGCACCCTAAGCAGCATGCCCGAGGTATTTCCATCGGGCGTCGGGTTGTAGTGCTCCGTCGTCGACGAGCTGCCTGGCCGTCCGGTGATCTCCTCGACGGTCGTGGCCACGAGGGTATCTGGGCCACGACCGTTCACCTGGCGCTTCTTCAACGAACGTCAGGGTTCGGCTCGATACGTGCGGGCGCCGACTGCGCTGCCTGGGTGCTGCGTTCATCTGGTCGACCTCGGCCTGCCACCATGCCCACACGTCTCGTTCGGCTCGATACCGGCTCACCCGGTCAAGGAGCAGGCCGGCGACCCCGACAATTCGGGCTGCATGGTCACGGAGATCTCGTTTCGCCTTAGCCCACCCGTCAGGATGCTTCATGATGAGGCGGTGGTGCCGGAGCCGGGAGAGGATCGTGGCCGTATGCCGGGCAGTGACGCCTAGAAGCCGGGCGGCCGACTCAACAGTAAGCGCAGGGTGCTGCGCGAAGAGGGCATAGAGCTGGCCGGCGAGATGACCAAGCCCAGGCCTGGTGAACAGGTCGTGCCGGCCCTCGGTGAGTTGGCGTTCCAACGTGGTCAGGAGTGCAGCTCTGAGGTTGAACAATTCGGTAGGGGGGCGGGGGTTATCTAATGGTTGTGTCCCAACCGTTCCGTAAGCTGTGGAAAAGTCGGAGGTTAGGCGCCATTCGGCGGCGTTGCCGCCGTCGCTGAGGCTTGCCCGTTCGAGGAATCCGGTGTCTGCGAGGGCTGTGAGGGCGCGTGCGGCGGTCATCCGGCCAAGCCCTGCCATCAGGGCCAGGTCACGGGTCGACGCGGCGACAGTGCGTTTCCCGGTCTGTAAGGACAGGTACGCGAGGCAGCTAAGGATCGTGCGCTGGCTGATACCCGCCTCGGTACGGCCCCACCGGCCGGGAGAGACGCGGAACCGGGTCAGGAGGGCGTCTGTGACGTTAACGATTGCTGTCAGCTCCGACAGATCAACAGGTGCCTGGCGGCGGGGGAGCGGGGCCTGTAGCGCTGAGTAGTGCTGCGCTTTGGCCCACTGCCGCTCGAGGCGGGTAGCGGCCTCGGCCGCGCTGCGCGCCTTCCGGCCTCGGGTCGTGTTCTTGGTGCGGTAATGCTCCATCCCGGGAGCGGTGCGCGCCTCGCGGGCGACGTCGGCCAACGACCATCCCGCGGACGCGGCCGCGAGAAGGCACATGAAACCCGTCCACGACGGGTTGCTGCCACCGTTCACGGTGGCCATGTGCGCCTGCCCGGTGGCGTGCAGCGGGCGGTGGGAGCTGTAGCCGGCGTCGACGGGGCCGGAGGGGTTGGACTCAACCGGCCGCGGAGCGGGCCGCGAGGCGTTCAAGCGCGCGGTCAGCGCCACAATGTCGTCCGTCGACGTCGACGGCTCTGTGAGCGTGTTGAGGAAGCCGCGGAGTACGGTAGAGCTGCTACCGTCCCTGTGCGGCGACAACGGCGGCCTAGCGCCGCCCGTGCGAGGGTTGCAGAGCATCCCATGGTCAAGCGTCGAGAAATTCGCCCGCGCAGCGCCCGCCAGGGCCGCCACGGTGCCGGCAGAGCACCCGTAGAGCGCGACCCAAAGGTGCCGGCCACCAGTGCCGGAAGACTGGCAGACAACATGCGCGATGCCGAGCTGGTCGAGAGTACTGGCCAGGGCGTCGCAATCGTCAGCAGCCTGCTCCATGAGGTCGGGGGAGACCCCGTTGGCGTCTTTGCCGTCGAAATCGAAACAGAGCAGCCGGAAGGTGCCGGCGTCGTCAGCCAGACGCACGAGCCACGGCACCGTGGGTTGGAGTGGACCGAGACGGTGGGTGCGCGGGTAGGAATTCTCAGGGAGCTGGCCATAGGCGTCACGTTTCATCGTGCCGACATGCTCGCGCGGGTTGATCTGGCGCGTCAGAGTCCAGGCGGTCCACACTTTGGAGGACACGCCGAAGCCATTTACTGGGTGAGCTAATGGCACATATCTGTGTGTATGAGCTACTATGAGTGCATTCCTTAGGGTGATTCCTTCGGGTACAGCAAAGGCTCCGGCCTGATAAACCGGAATCTTCGTTGGATTAGCTCGAACCTCTGAGTCGGCAAACCGTGAGGGTTCTGAGCTACGAAACTTTTGGAAGCCCGTCGTGGGAACGACGGGCTTCTTTCGTTAATCGGTGTTAATGGGCAACTCCTCGTCAGCGAGAGTCGGCTCGGACGGCCACCAGAAGGGAAGACCCTCCGCCGTCAGCTCGGTCTCCAAGTGCTCGACCATGCGCTCAAAGAACACAGCCGAGGAGACGTTCGCGCGCTGCGCCATACGGTCGACGCCATCGCGGGAGGCCTGTTCCACAGACCAGCCCAGGGAAATAGGCCGAATCATCGACCCTCTTTTTCGCTTCGGCGCCACCATTCCTCCAACATATTGCTACCACTGCGGTTAACGCCACGCGACACACCCCCCAAATAGGTAATTTAGCTCTATCAATTTCGACACACTGACCATCGACTCCAAAACTTACCCGCTGGACGTGAGCGTTGGAAGCGCCTGGCCCGCAATCGGAACTGCTCTCTATGTGCGGAGAGAGTTCATCGTTACTATTGCAAAATGGGTAGACGATTGACTGGAGCACCATCGCCGTTTTCGCGGCAGATTGTGAAGGCCATTATTCGGCTGCGCGATGAAGCGGGTATGACGAATGTCGAGCTGATCAAGCGAGCTGGGTTCTCTCCGAACTATTTCTACCTGCGTCTTCGCGGCGATACCACGTTTGATACGAATGACATCGAGAAGATTGCCTTGGTGTTCAACGTGTCGCCAGCAGCTCTGATGACCATCGCGACTTCTCTAACTGATGAGGATGATGCGGACAAACTAGTTGCTGTCGACCGCTTGGAATTGGCACGGCGGCTGGGCTTTCTCGCTGCCGGCCCACACGCCGATGATTCTGTTCTTGCCTTGCAGGCCGGGGGAGCAGCTATCACTGAGGAGAAGTGGGCTGCGTTGCTCTCTGCAACCGGGCCCCGCCAGGAGGCGCACTCCTTACTGACAGCGCTTGCCGGCCATTTCGATGTGAGTGAGGCGTACTTGCTCGAGCTCGGATCCAACGAGGTCGCGCAACGCGTCGAGGCGGAGGTCGATTTTCAACGTGCGCTTACCGAGTCGGGCGCAAACTCGGTGGCGGCAAGAGCGCTGGGAGTAGTTTCTCCGAGCGCTCTGATCGCTATTACGGAAGCAATCAGATCAATCGACCGGAGACAATGAGGTAATGACCGAGAGCATGTGGAAGGGGGGCCATGACATTGCCGACCGGTGCGCCAGAATCTTCGAAGACAACGGCCTCGGGGGCCCGCGAAACATGGAGGAGCTGGTAACACGGGTATCCAACATCAGCGGTAAGCCCGTCATGATCGAGCCGCTCGGCGATGAGCGGTGGGAAACAATAACCGCTCTGTGGGTTTCATACCCGGCCAGTGACCTCGTGCTTGTTCGCGCGACCGATACCCACTTGTATCGAACCCATTGCATCCTTCACGAGCTGGCACACATCATCTACCGCCATCCGGGGTGCAGCGATCTTGCTTCCGCGGAGGTCGTGCAGTCACTTATCAGCGACGGGGCCACCGTTCGCGGGCGCGTCGTGAACCCGCAAGCTGTTCGCGTTGCCTCGGAGCGATCAGAAACGATCGAAGGTGAGGCCGAAAATCTGGCCCGCCTGCTGGGTCGTTCTCTGCTGCGCCCCCGGTATGCGGCAGGCGAGAAGTCCTTCGGCTGAATGGTTACCCTGCAAACAGTGGCGTTCGCCGTCCTGTGCCTTGTAGCGGTCCTGCGGGTGGGATCTGCGCGCAGTAACCCTCACGCGCGGATGTCGTGGCTCGCTTCCGTAGTGGGAGCGCTTGCGCTCCTCACGCTAGGGAGCGTGATACCGCTGGGCGTACTCGATGGCGCCCTGGGTGGAACGAACCTTATCTACCTCGTGCAGAACCTCCTTGCGACGACGGCCTTCTGGCTTGTGCTTCAGGCGGCAGCCAGCCAGGAGAGTGAGGACACTCCTCACTCACGGCGGCGGTACTGGGTACTCGGGGTAATACTCGTCGCTTTTTCCGTGGCCTTCCTCTTCATTGATCGTGGTCCGACGAGCCCGACGTTCATTCACGACAACGTCGATCAGCTCGCCGCCGTGCTTTGTGCGAGCATCTATCTGGCCGGTATTGGCGGCATTTCCTTGCAGCTCATGCTCGCGGTGCGCCGGCGCCGACTGGTGGCTTACTGGCCGTTCGTCGTCGGGGGAGCCCTTGCGATCGTGGCCTGCATCAACGAAATCGTCTGGCTGTTTATCGCGCATGCACATGCGGTGGATGCGCGCACGCAGGCCCTCGGCTACGCGCTGTTCGACCCGTTTTTCTACCTAGGAGTGATCCTCATCGTCGCTGGAATCCTGTCCTTTACGGTACGAAAATGGAATCGCGAAACACAAATGACTTTGGCAATCCGACAACTCTCGCGCATCACCCAGCGCGCCGGGCTCACCTCAGCCACCGCGGAGGACGGTCCCGCAACTGGTGGCCCGCAGCTGTCAGTGGCTTATGACCTCCTCATCAGCATTCATGACGAAACAGTGGCCGGCCGCGTGCAGCTCACCGCCCGCGAGCGACGCGTGCTCTCGCGGGCCGAAGCCCTAGTGACCCGCGAGCTGGGAATGGCGGAGGCACGATGAAGTCGCAATGTGTGCTCGCCGCTTCCGCGGTGGCCGTCACCGGCGGCGCCCTCTTCGCGCTCACAATCAAGTTTGCGCGGGTCGTGGTGATGCCCAGGGCGTTCCGTAACGTCCGTGTCTACGGCGTGAGCGGTAATCGAATCACCCTTGAGGCCAACCGGCGAACGACTCACCCTGGGACCTTCGGGTTGGCGTATAACGACAGACAGGGCCACGCGATCGTCGGCCCGATCTACTCACAAGATCGAAAGCGGGTAGAACGCGAGATAGTCGCCTCGATCGGAGGGCACCCGACACCCACGCGCTACTCCCAATGGGAGGGGAACGTGTTTGCCGGGCCCGCATATATCGATCCGGCGTACCAGGATGTGATGATCCAGGTTGAGGGCGGGGAAGCGCCCGCGTGGCGTATTCCGCCAGCGGGCGGCGAGAACGAGAACGGCATGTGGGCAATACACGTTCACGGTATTCGCACGACACGTATCAACGCACTACGCACCGTTCCCGCTCCGCGTGCGCTGGGTTATACATCGCTGGTCGTGTCTTACCGGGGCGACGGGGAGGGGCCAGAGGTTCCGCGAGGCGCATCCATGCTGGGGTTGCGCGAATGGCGCGACGTGGACGCCGCGATTCAGTACGCCGTAGATCATGGTGCTCGATCGATTGTTTTGTTCGGCTGGTCAATGGGAGCGAGCACAGTGCTTCTAGCCGCTGAACGATCTCGGTATGCAGACAAAATAACCGGCACGGTTCTTGTCTCCCCGGCGCTAGATTGGCGCAGCACGATTCGTCATGGCGCTCACACCGCCGGCTTGCCGCGCTTCTGCGGCGACCTCGCTATGCGAGCGTTGGGTGGGCGCCGGTTGAGCAGGATCGTGGGCGTTCCTGAGCCCATTGACTTCGATGATCTGGACTGGACGGCCGGGCCTCGTATGAAGGTCCCGTGCCTGATCATCCATTCTCGTGGCGACGAGAAGATCCCGGTCGAGCTCTCGCACAAGGCTGTTTCCGCGAATCCGGGAGTTGCCGAGCTATTCGAAAGCACGGAGGCCATGCACGCGTGGGAATACAACGTCGGGCCGGAACAATTTGATGCGGCGATCACGGCGTGGTTCGGTTCCAGGAGCAGCGACTAGGTCAACCAAACCCGCACCCTGCGTAAAATAGTAGAGTCTCTACCCCTATATTGATAGGGTCGTGAGAGCGAGGGCTACTCCTCGCGAACGCGAGGGGGCATATGTACGCACTGAAGCGTCGCTTGACGGCGCAGGAGATGGCTACTGAAGCGAGCCGCCTGAACCAAGCGCATAGCGCAGCAGCGCTGCGCTCAAGACGCGTACCCGTTCTGGGTCGAGTGAGTAGTTCACTGAGCGCCCAATTCGCTCTCCCGATGGGATGTCGCCGACGACCACCGCGGCCGCCTCTAGCGCTCGGAGGTGTGTCGAAATAGCTGCATCGCTAGCCGAGAGGGCTTTGCACAGAGCCCCATAGTTCGCGCGGTCAATGGTTGCCAAGTAGCGAATTATTCCGAGGCTGGTTCTGTTCCCGAACACCTTGACCGCCTGCTCTACTTCGGCAGAACGGGGCGCATCGTTAGCCCAGTTCATTCGCGGAGTCATGTCCTCAATCATGGCGCACGGCTCCTTCCCTCATTCACTACGCGCTTAAGACGTTCGTAATATATATGATGACATTTGTAAGATACAACTTAGCTGGATCTAGCGAAATCAAGGAGAAGAGGCCCGCGATGAGCGGTACACGAGTTGCGATTGCTGGTGGGGTGGCGATATCAATCGCGTCTCTCCTTGCGGGGTGTGCTCCGTCGAACGGTCCTGTTTCAGAGACGGCTACCAGCGAAGTAACCAGTGTCACTAGTTCCCAAACGCCGGCATCCGACGTCCCGGTCACCGCGTCCGCGATGCCGACACCCACAGTTCCGCATGCCGCTGAGCAGCCTTCGGCGTCTCCCGCGGTCGCTGATGAGGCGACGACGATCGCGACCAGTGTGGTGACGGCGTTCTGCCGGCCGACCCTGGATTTCCAGACGTGGATCAATGGTCTGTATCCGTACCTCAGCCAGACGGCCGCGGTCGCGTACGAGACGGTGAATCCGGCGAGGGTGCCCTGCACTGCTGTGACCGGGGCTGCTCGTGTTCGTGACGGGGATGGCACCTTCACTGTTCGGGTGATCGTTCCAACGAACGGCGGCGATTACTCGGTATACGTTCACCGGACCGAGGTCACTGGTCCGTGGTTGGTGGAGCAGATCACACCCCTGGCTGGCGAATAACGGATGGCTGCCAAGGGCGGAGTTGGGGTTGTCGCGGTCGTGATGGTGCCGGTGCTGGTTGTCGCACTGTCGTTGTTTGTGCTGTTCTTCGGTGCCGGGTCGGCATCTGCGTGCACCGTCGGGACAGGCAGCCAGATCAGCGTCGACGGGATCGCGGCGGACGCGAAGGTTGGTGCGTTCAACCGCGGCCAGCTCGTGAACGCGGCCCTGATCGCGAACGCGGCAGTCACCGCGGGTCTGCCGGCAGCCGCGCAGACCATCGGTGTCCAGACCGCGATCGGTGAGTCCTCGTTGGTGAACATCACCTACGGTGACGGGGCGACGAACCCGGACGGGTCGATCGCGGACTCGATCGGTCTGTTCCAGCAGCAATCGTCCTGGGGCACCGTAGCGCAGCGGATGGACCCGACAACCTCTGCGGGGTTGTTCTTCACCCGCCTCCCCGGTGTCGCCGGGTGGGAGGCCATGGACCCGTCTCTGGCGATCAACAAAGTCCAGGGCAACGCCGACCCGAACCACTACACGAAGTACCGGGCCGACGCCGTAGCGATCATGACCTACCTCACCGGCGCCGCCGGGGGAGCAGCGGGGGGAGGGGGTTGCTCTGTTTCGGGCGATGCCCGGGCTCTGGCGGCTGGCTTGGTAACGGCGATGGGGGAGGGGCGCCTGGTGCTCGCGGAGGACCGCTACGCGGCCGAGATCCGGGGTGTCGCTGACGGGACCGCCTCGAGCATCTGCGGCATCGACGTCCGCATCCTGCAAGTCGTCACGATCGCGCTGAACACCTTCCCGAAGGTCGGCGTCTCTGACCTCAACCGGCAATGCACCGGCTCGATCGAAGGCGCAGGCACCGAGTCCGCGCACTGGATCAACGGCGGCGGCCACGCCGTGGACTTCTACTCCCTCGACGGCCAGGGCCTCACCGGCTGCGACGCGAACTCCATGAAGCTGCTGTCAGTCCTAGACCCGTTGGTGCCTGCGGGTTCTCGTGCGGGGCAGTCGCAGTGCCGGACAGCGACGTACAGCCACATTGTGCAGTTCCAGGACACCCTGTCGCACCTGCACTTCGACGTCGGGTTCACCGACGGCCCGGTCATCAATCCCTGACTGGTGCCCCCTATTCTTCGCCCCGCGACCGCGGTGGTGAACACCCAAAAAACAGAAACGGAAGAACAATGTCTCTTTTGGTAGCGGCCAACGACATCATCACCACCGCGGGCGTCTTCGCACAGGTCCACGGCGCAGTCCCCGACCCGGGGGCTGGCACCATGCCTCCCGGGTTCGAGGCGTTCACCACGATCATGGGCTGGGCAAAATGGCTCGGCCTCGGCGTCGCCGTGATCGGTCTGATCATCCTCGGCGTCACGATGACGGTCTCCTCCCGCCGCGGTGAGGGCGGAGAGATCGGCGGCTGGCTCGGCCGGCTCCTGGTGGGCGTGATCATCATCTCCGCCGCGTTTACCATCGTCGGCTTCCTCATGGGCGCCTAACCGCGTCCCCCTACCCGCACGAAGAAAGGCACAACTATGAGCGACGCAGAACCGCGTAACCCGTTCACCCGCCGAGGGTTCATCTTCGGCGCGATCACTGTCGGCGCCCTCGCGGCCGCGGCCATTCTGCTCGCTTTCACCTCCACGGGTGGGGGTGGCAGCCAAGGCAACGCGGTTGCCGCTCCCACATCGGTCGTCACCGTCACCGCGACGGCAGACCCGGCGACGGCGAGCGTGTGCGGGCTGGCCGGGTTTGAGGCTGCTGGGACGCTGACAGCCGCCCCGGAAACGAAGTGGAGCATTGTCGGGATCATGGCCGCCCCGAACAGCAAAGCGGCAGGCCCCGGGGTCACGGACGCTGACGGAGTGCGCAGCTGCTACGCCCACACCCCAACCGGCGCACTGTTCGCGGTCGCCAACTCCTGGGCTATGGGTTCCGACGCACGTCTGGCACCGCTGGCGGTCGCGGCGAACACCGCGCCGGGTCCCGGCCGGGACGCCGCTATGGCCGCGCAGAACACGAGAAGCAACAGCGGTGTGTCCGTTCAGATCGCAGGTTTCAAAGTCCTCTCCTACAGCGAGGCGGAGGCCACGATCGACACCGCGTTCACCCTGAACAACGGAACCCTGATGAGTTTCGCATCCACCATGAAATGGGTCGAAGGGGACTGGAAAGCCGAACTCACCGACGACGGACAACCCCCGTTTCGCCCCGTCGTGCTGCAAAGCCTCGGCGGTTACAACGCGTGGTCGGGTCTGTCATGATGACCGCCGATCCGGGCCCGGCCTGCCAGATCTGGGACTTCCCGTGCTGGTCTTCCGCGGCCGCGGGCGATGTCATCTCGAAGGCGTCGAACGATGCGTTGCAGCAGTTCGTGAACAACATTTTCGAGGGCTTCGGGAAGGCTTTGGGTTCGCTTGGCACGCTGTGGGTGCGGGTCCCGTCTCCTGTCACGGTCGTTGACGGTGGCGGCAGCTCCGATGGTGGCGGGGTTCCTGCGGGGTCGGCGGCGTTCGAGCAGATCCTTGGCTACGTCACGTGGGTTGGTGCAGGGATCGCGATCGTGTCGCTGATCGTGGCGGGGGTGATGATGGCGAGCCGTCGCCGGCATGGTGACGGTGAGGCCCACCTGGGCCGTATTGGGGTGATCCTGATCGCGGTGGTGCTGCTGTCGTCCGCTTCCGCTTTGGTCGCCGGGTTCCTGCCCCAGGCGATGCGGGGCAGTAACGCTTCGTCTGTGGTCGGGTGGGTGCAACAGCATTTGGAGTGGTACACCGCAGGCCTTGCGATTCTGTCGATCCTGATTGCTGCGGCCCGGATGGCGTGGACGCAACGCGCGACACCGCTAAAGGAACTTATGGGCTCAATCTTCACCCTGATCGCGGTCGCGGGCGCTGGGTTGGTCGTGATCCGGCTCGCGACGGTCGCGGGGGATGAGTTCTCTGTGTCGATCTTGAACAGTTCGTTCGAATGCGATGTGACGAACGGGGAATCGAACTGTTTCGGGACGACCCTTGCCGGCATCATCGGTCTGACAAGCCTGTCACCGATCGGCCTGATCGGGCTGTTCCTGATGGGCATTCTCGCGGTCCTGATGACGTACATCCAGATCGCGCTGATGGTGTTCCGTGGTGCGATGCTCGTCCTTTTGGCGGGCATCTTCCCGATCGCGGCGTCGTTCACGAACACCGAAATGGGGCGCCAGTGGTTCAAGAAGGTGTTGGCGTGGACGATCGCGTTCATCCTCTACAAGCCCGCTGCGGCGATTGTGTACGCGACTGCGTTCCGGATGGTCGCCGCGGACCCGTTCAAGACCGACAAGACTGGCCTGTTCCACATCGTGACTGGCCTCGCTCTGATGCTTATCGCGTTGATCGCGTTGCCGGCGCTGATGCGGTTCATGGTCCCCGCGGTGTCCTCCGTCGGCGGGGGTGGTGGTGGAGGTGCTGGGCTCCTGATGGGTGCGGCGGCGATCGGCGGTGCCGGGGAGTTGGCGACCGGCGCTATCCGTGCCAGCAACGGCGGCGGAAGCAGCAGCAGCGGCGGAAGCGCTAACGGCCCGTCGGGTAGTGGCGCATCAGCCGCTGGTGCCAAGGGTGGCTTGTCGCCGGCGTCCGGGGCGGGGTCGGCAGCTGCCAGTGGCGGGTCGGTAGCCAGCGGTGCCGCAAGTAGCGGCGCTGCGGCCGGCGGTGGTGCGGCCGCGGGCGGCGCTGCAGCTGGTGGTGCGGCGGCGGCTGCGGGTCCGGTCGGTATTGGTGTCGCTGCGGCCGGGAAAGTCGCGGACGGCGCAAAGCAGGCGGCGGGTGCAGTGAAGGCTGCGACCGCTGACGCAACAGGCAGCAACGAGAACGGAAGCTAACCCATGACAACAACAACAGCTGCGCCCGTCACGGCGCCGCGAACGTACGGGAACTGGCGGAAACCCCAAACCGCCGGCCTGGGGGGTCTGGGGCAGCTGGCCACGATCGTCATGTTCGTTGGCATCGTCGCCTCCATCATCGCGTCGATGTTCGCCGGCCTCGGCCCGGCGCTGATCGTCGCGGGGATCTTCGGCGCCGTCCTGTTGACGGTTGCCGTGAAAGACAAGCATGGGCAATCAGCCCTGGGAAGGACGGTCGTTCGAGTGAACTGGCTACGCACCAAATCCAAGGGAGCGAACGTGTACCGCTCCGGCCCGACAGGCCGGGCGAAGTGGGGCACGTTCCAGCTCCCCGGCCTCGCGGCCGCATCCCAGCTCACCGAGCATGAGGACTCCCACGGGCGCCGATACGCGCTGATCAGCACCCCTGCCACCCGGCATTACACCATCGTTCTCGCTACCGAGCCGGATGGTGCGGCTCTCGTCGACCAGGAGCAAGTCAATAACCAGGTCGCGGAATACGGCATCTGGCTCTCCAATTTGGGCGACGAACCTGGCATCGAAGCGGCCTCCGTGACGATCGAAACAGCACCCGACACCGGAACACGCTTGCGCGGGGAGGTGGAAGGGTCGATGGACCCGGACGCCCCCGAGTTCGCGAGGGCAATTTTGACGGAGGTGATGCAGTCCTACCCGGTCGGGTCGGCCACGATCCGCGCCTACATCGCACTGACGTTTTCAGCGACGTCCCGGATCGGTGGGAAGAAGCGGAAAGCCCCGGAGGTAGCCGCGGATCTCGCAGCACGCATTCCCGGGCTCACCTCAAGTCTCGCGTCGACCGGGGCTGGTGCGGCGCGGCCGCTTGGTGCTCAGGAGCTGTGCGAGGTGATCCGGGTTGCGTACGACCCGGACGCTGCGCTGTTGATCGATCAGGCGAAAGCGGCGGGAGAGAAGGCGGACCTGTCGTGGACGGATGTGGGACCGGCTGCTGCGGAAGCGCACTGGGACTCCTACCGCCACGACGGCGCCGTGAGTACGTCGTGGACGATGACGAGCCCGCCCCGCGGTGTCGTGCAGTCCGGCATCCTTGCCCGCCTCCTGGCCCCGCACCGTGACATCGCCCGTAAGCGGGTCACCCTGCTGTACCGGCCCATCGACCCGGCCAGGGCTGCGGCGCTGGTTGAGGCGGATTTGAACGCGGCACAGTTCAACAGCACCGCGTCGACGAAGCCCACGGCCAGGTCGACGCTCTCGACCAGGTCGGCGCAGGCGACCGCGTCGGAGGAGGCCTCGGGCGCGGGGCTGATGAACTTCGGCCTGATCGTCACCGCGACAACCACGGACCGCGCTCACGAGGCCGACGCGCGCGCGGCGATCGACTCGCTGACCGCGGCCGCCCGGTTGCGGATGCGGCCCGCGTTCGGGTCGCAGGACTCCGCGTTCGCGGCCGCACTCCCGCTGGGTTTGATTCTGCCGCGGCACCTCCGGATCCCGAACGAAGTCAGGGAAGCGCTGTGACCGGCGCCGACCATTACCCAGCGGCATCGGTGCGTAGCCCGATGCCGCTGGGCTTTAAACCCCTCACACCCGCATCTACCCCGATCACCCTCAACGGAGGCTCAGTATGAACAACGCATCCAAACTCTTCACCCGCCACCACGAAGACCTGGTAGTCGAGGACACCCCAGACGGCGCGGTGACCGCTACGCACGGCACCAACGGCGAGCTACTGCCTGCTGAGGCCGGCCTGCCGACCGGTGCGGTGGCTGCCCCGTCGAGGCGGGCAGCACGCGCGAAACAAGACGCAACGGTGCCGAAGAAGGCGGCAACGAAAAAAGCGGCGGTGGAAAAGGGTTCGGCGGCCGCCCAGGCTGCCCGTTCGCCGTTGGTGCGGGAGGCCCCGAAGCGGGCGAAAAAGGCCCGTCCGATCCCGCACGAGGGCGGCAAGAAGAAAACGGCCCGTGAGGCTGTGCCGAAGCGGCCGCTGCGGCCAACAGCGACAGGCTGGCTGGGCCGCGGCGGCGGGCAGGCCGTGAGCATCCAGCCGGCGGATGAGTTCCGTGCCACGACCGTCCAGGTCTGCGGGCTCTACCCGTTCTCCGTCGGTACGGGAACACCCATGATCGGGGTGCCGCTCGGTAAGAACCTCGCGACGGGCGCGTCGGTGTGCTGCGACCCGATCTCGTGGTTCCAGCGCGCGAACCTGATCTCGAACCCGTCGATGTTCGTTCTCGGCAAACCGGGTCTTGGGAAGTCGTCGCTGACCCGTCGGATGGCGGCAGGGCTCGCCGGGTACGGCACCCTCCCGCTGGTGCTTGGGGATCTGAAACCGGACTACGTGGACCTCATTCGTGCGTTGGATGGGCAGGTCATCACCCTCGGCCGTGGCCGCGGGTATTTGAACATCCTCGACCCTGGGGAAGCGCACCACGCCGCGTCCCGGCTCGCCAGCGCTGGGGCTGACGCTCTGGCACTGTCGAATGCGCTCATCGCCCAGGCTACCCATGAAACCGGTTCCGCGGAGATCGACCGGTTGCTGGGGGAGGCGACCGGGGAGCGGATCCGGGCAGAGAAGTTGCAGCGTCTCGCGAACCAGGTCCTCGCGGACGCTCACGGCCGCCGGCACACGATGATCGCCGCCCTCCTGACGATCCTCCGCTCCGAGCCGCCGACCGACCGCGAGGAGACCATCATCGACCGGGCACTGAAGTACCTGGACGAGAACCACGACGGTGTGCCCGTTCTCGCTGACCTGTTGCGGGTCATCCAGGAAGCCCCGGACGAGATCCGGCAAGTGGCGTTGGACCGCGGCGACCTGACCCGGTACAAAGCGATCACCGAGAACCTGGAGGCGTCCCTGATCGGGCTCACCACCGGTGGCCGGCTTGGCGAGGTGTTCTCGCAGCAGACGACGACACCGATGCGGCGGGACCGCCCGGTTGTGTATGACGTGTCCTCGATCGATGACTCCGAAGGCGACCTGCAAGCCGCGATCCTGCTGGCGTGCTGGTCGGCGGGGTTCGGGACCGTGAACGTCGCCGCCGCACTTGCGGATGCGGGGTTGGAGCCGAGACGGCATTACTTCGTCATCCTCGACGAGCTGTGGCGGGCGCTCCGCGCAGGGAGGGGCATGGTCGACCGCGTCGACGCGCTGACCCGCTTGAACCGTGCGCGTGGTGTTGGTCTTGCGATGATCTCGCACACCATGAGTGACCTGCTCTCGCTGGCATCGTCCGAGGATCAGATGAAGGCCAAGGGGTTCGTGGAACGCTCCGGGATGGTCGTCTGCGGGGGCCTGCCCGGCGCGGAGATGCCGCTGTTGACGTCGGCGGTCCCGTTGTCGCTGTCGGAACAGTCGATGCTCACCTCTTGGCAGGACCCGCCCGCGTGGGACCCCGTATCCGGCCACGAGTCGGAGCCTCCCGGCCGTGGCCGGTTCCTCATCAAAGTTGGTGGGCGTCCGGGGATCCCGATCCGGGTGGAGCTGACGAACGCGGAGCTGGAAGTGAACGACACGAACAAGCTGTGGCACACCGCCTCCCGCGCCGGCCGCACCACCGACCCCGTGAACGTGGAGATCCTGCCATGAGCGTCGTTCTGATTATTGGGTGCATGGATCGAACGAGTGAGGGAGTAAGAGCGTGAGCACGATGAATAACCGGCGGAGAGAGCCGGGAAAGGCGGGGAACGGTTTAGGGGTCGCGTTCGCGGCCGGGACGGTACTGATCATCGCGTTGACGGTCTATATCTCGGTCAGGGTCGGGTCTCAGGCCGATGGGGTGAACCCGGGGATGAGCACGGACCCGTCGGACTTCTTTGCCGTCGTCGTTGACGTGGCCAAGGGGGTACTGGTGTGGCCGGCAACGGCAACCCTGATCCTCGCCGGCATCAGCGCGGGTCTGATACTTCTGGTGACACTGTTTTTGGTGTCGAAGAATTCGGGGAAGAAGCATCGGACACAGGTCGATTGGGGCAGCCGGCACATGGCTACCTCATCGGAGTTGTCGCAGATGCGGGGGAAGGAAGCGAAACGGAAGGCGGAACGTCTCGGGGTGCGGGACTCGTTCGGGATCCCGATCGGTAATCTCCTCTCCGATGGGCGGGCACTGTTCTGTTCGTTCGAGGACATGGTGCTGCTGCTCGCCGGCCCCCGGGTCGGTAAATCGACGTCGTTCGTGATCCCCGCGATCCTCGCCGCTCCCGGCGCGGTCGTCACGACCTCGAACAAACGTGACGTGCTCGACGCGACCCGCGGGATTCGCGATGAGGCCGGGGATGTGTGGGTGTTCGACCCGCAACAGGTCGCCGTGGAACCAGCCAAATGGTGGTGGAACCCGCTGTCGTACGTAACCGACGACACGAAGGCGGCGAAGCTCGCGCAGCACTTCGCGTCCGGGTCCAGCGAGCTCGGCGCGCGGACCGATGGGCACTTCGAGCCCTCCGGCCGGGAACTGCTCGCCGGGTTCCTCCTCGCCGCAGCCCTCGATAACCGTCCGATCACGGATGTGTATGAGTGGACCACGAAACCGGGGGACGAGACGGCCGGCGATATTCTCGCCGCAAGCGAGTACACGCTGATGGCGAAAAGTGTGCAGGGCGCCACCCGGTTGGAGCACCGGGAACGAGGCTCGGTGTACTCCACCGCCCGCCGCATGGCATCCTGCCTGAAAGACTCCGGGACCCGCCGGTGGGTCAACCGGCACTGCGCAGGCGACACCCGGGCAGAGTTTCACCCGGCAGCGTTCGTCCGCTCCACCGGGACGCTGTACAGCCTGTCGAAGGAAGGCGCGGGCAGTGCCGGCCCGCTGGTTCTGGCGTTGACGGCCGCGACAGTGGAGGCGGCGGAAGAACTCGCGGCACTGTCTCCTGGGGGGCGCTTGAAGACCCCGATGGTCGCTGTGTTGGATGAGGCAGCGAACGTGTGCCGGTGGCGGGACCTCCCCGACCTGTACTCCCACTACGGGTCCCGGGGCATCCCGATCATGAGCGTGTTCCAGTCCTGGTCCCAAGGTGTGGGTGTGTTCGGGAAAGAGGGCATGCTGAAACTCTGGTCCGCAGCGAACGTGAAACTGTACGCCGGCGGTATCGCCGAGCCCGAATTTCTGGGCATGGTGTCAGACCTGATCGGCTCCTACGACCGGGAAACAACCTCCGCGAGCATGAACAAAGGCATCCGGTCCACCACGACCGCGCTGAAGCGGGAGAAGATCCTCGACATCGCGGAGCTCTCCACCCTGCCGACGCCACGGAAAGGCCGGAGAACAGGGCGGGCGATCATGATGTCTTCCGGGGCGCGCGCCGCAATGCTTCGCACCGTGCCCTGGTTCGACGGCCCGAAACCCCTCGTTGAGAAGATCAACGCCTCGATCGCGCAGTACCAGACCGGTGCGCCGGCGTCTGACCGCCCCGCACCCGCCGCCACCGAGCCGGATACGACCGTGGAAGAGGACGAACAATCATGACGAGCAGTGATGACCCGTTCGGGGCTGACGAGCCCGAGGCCCAGCCGACGCGCCCTGCTCCGCACGAGGGCGACCAACCGGCCGGGGAACCGGTTGTTACAACACATTTCGGTTCGGCGGATGAGTTCGTACGGAAACAGCTCATTGGCACGTACCGTCGCCGTGTCATCGCGCAGGGCTCCGGTGCCGGCTTCCGGTGGAAGGCGGCGTGGTGGGAGAGCAAAGAGGCCCAGCAGCGCATCGAGGCGCTATGGCGGGCGTGGGAGGCTGCCCGCGCCGATGAGAAGGCCGGGATGAGTGCGTGGTGGATCGAGCACTGCGACCCGCACATGAGCGTTCTGCTCTCCCCCGAGGGGCCGTTCGCGGACTCCACCGACGAGAACAGAATCGGGGACCCGCTGCCCTATGAACCCGCCGACGAGGGCCTGTTCGAACCCGACCTGCAACCACCGCTGTTGACGCAGCTCCTCAAAGACGAAGCAGCCACCACGACCCCCTAAACCTGAATCCACCGATGTTCTAAGGTGAGGGGCTGTCTGTCCCTGTTTGAGCTGGTGGTGCTGGGTGGGCGCGGCGGAGCCGTGGGCCTCGCTGCCTTGGGTGTTCCACTGTGTGTTTCTGCTCGCGCCTTGTCGGCTGGTCGGTCGGGGTGCTCAGCTTTGTGGGGGCGCGAGAGCGTGGCTGAAGAGGGTTGTCCAGGCGGCCTCCCAGGGCCAGGCGCGGGGCAGGTGCAACGTGATGCGTCGTCCGGAAGAC
>NZ_NBXD01000035.1 GCF_003399645.1 Subtercola boreus | reverse complement strand
CCAGTCCGTGCGTCCACGACCAGGCGCACAGCCCGCGCTTTCAACTCCGGCGGATACTTCTTCATAACAGGCACGATTCTTACCCTTCCAGGGAATCAATACCCTCCATTAAACCCGGGGCGAGACAATCCAAGCGGCGAACCAGCGCACGGAAACCCTGTGCAAGTGATGTCGTTCACGTTGACGGTGTGCGGGTCTGAGCTGAACACGTTCGGCATGTCCGTTGTAATGATTTGCGCGCCTAGGATCTGTTTGCCAAAGAACTGTTCATAGTTGTAATGCACAATCGTGCGCCACACCCCGTTACCGTTCGAGTTCCCCGCATACACACCCTGATTCGTGAGCGTCGAGTTCACGTTCGTTCCGTCGGAACTGCGGTAAGAGGTTTCGGCGTCGTTGTCGCTAGATCCGGTTGGCGGGTCCACCAAGACTGGGTAGACACGAGCCGGGTTATCCAGCCACGCCTTATCCGGGTGCACCGCGACCAGGTAGCGGCCATCCTCCTTCAGCAGCGTTAGCCGCACTGGGCCTGACGCTGACAGGGCGGGGTCGTCGGATTTAGACGAATCCCACATCGTCGGTGTCGGGATCGAGAACGCAATCTCGCCTGCGCCGTTCGTGAACGTGATCCCGCCATCAGCGTCCTGAACTGCGGTCAGGCCGGGTGCTTCGACCTGCCACGTCCACGTCTGCGGGGCATCCGGTCGCAGGTCAAGCCGGAGCACCTCGTTCACGCCGCCCGTCTCGATGTCGTACACAAGGTCGGTGTTGTCGAAGACGTTCTTGTACTCCAGATGATTCTTCGTCTCAGACCACGGCGACAAGTCCCGTTCGAGAACCGATGCCGCCGCCCCTCGAAGAGTGAACCCAATTGCGTCGTCGCCCTTTGTCATCCTCAACACATTTGTGTCGCTGGCGTACTGCGAGAACTCCGGGTGCAACGGGTGATCGTCGACTTTCGCGCCACCCTGCCCCAGCCACGACGCCGAACCTGTTGTCTCCAGCTCGGTTTGGATCGGCACCCACGAACCAGCATCATCCTGGACATTAATCGGTGTGGCCGACACAGCAGCGATCTTCGACCCGTCAGGGCCGGCGTACGTCTGGCTGAACTCGTCCTGGGCGATGACCGGCTTGCCGTCAGGATCGAAGTCCTGCAAATCCACACTTAAACCCTCCGGCAGCTCGGTCGGAGTAGTTGCATCGCTTGGTGGGACCACATCAGCCGGCAGATCCGATACCGCAACCGTCGGCATCACTGCATCCGGCAATACCGGAGCCTCAGACTCCTCCAGGGGCGCATCAGTCGAAACCTGCGGAGCAGGAGCCGGATTATCAGCAGCCTGAACAGGACTTGCCATCCCGAACACGAGACTAACCGTGGCGACAGTAGCGAGGACAGCAGAAAAAGTAGAACGATACGACAGCAACGACGCCACCCAAACCGGCCGAAGCCTACATAGCCCCACCCCGGGCCCTCTTCTGAAAGTTAGGGCATAACCTGTGAATAGTGCAAGAAAATGCTCCCTTATCTGTCAAAAGATGAATTCTTAGGAGCGATCGGTACGCCTGTTGTCGGTGACAACAGCAATCGGGTTATTCCATGGAATTCTGCTCCTAGATGAAAACGGGGACGGTTGTCAAGATCAACGCCCCGATTGGCGCGGCCGCAGTAGAAAAGCTTCAACGCAGAAATGCCAGCCGGTCACGTCAGCCTCTACATCCGCAAGCTCGGCTAAAGGGCTACTTGTCTTCTTCCCCCTCCGTTCGCTACGGCGGGTCGTTTCGCGGCGTACCTGGACGGTGTGGTGGGTGAGGTCGATACCAATGTGGTCGGCATGCACGACCCGTCCGTAACGCTTCGGGGTCGGTGGCGAGTCGTTCGGTGATGGTTCTGCTGTCGCCCATGATGCGTTTTCTGTTTGTGCGGGACAGTCGCCCAACATGGCCGGGTGCTGCGGAGCCCGCGTCCACTCTCCCGGTGCTGGTGTCGGGATCTGTGATGGGTGCGATTCCCCATGAGGCGAGGGGCTGCTGCTGCTGTGACTTCGGCGGGTGGTTCGGTGATCTGGCGGCGCTGTTCCAGTTTCGCCCGGGTAACGTGGTCGCTGCGGATGCGGCGTTCGTCGTCGTATGCCGCCCGGTAGAGCCGGTCGGCCAGGTCTTCGAGGGCGTCTACCTCGCCCTACGGGCAGCGCGGCCGGATAAGTACCCGGCCCGGTACTCATCACTATCAGCGGACGGAATGTATCGCAAACGCAATCGCGGTGAGCCTCGTTCAGGCAAAAACGCACACGATCGGGGTGATTCTGCGCGACCCTACCCGCGCCTTTTATGGTGAGCTCCTTGCCAGCATGCAACGCGAAGCTGAGTCATCCGGGCACCCCTTGAAAGCAGGGAAGTCTCCATCGCAGTCCCACAAAGTGCTCAAGACCCTCGGGACGCAATTCACAGCCTCTGATTAGCTGCACGATCGAGTGCGGTAGAAGTCCCCTTGTGGTTCACTCTGTTGAACGTCTCGGTGCCCGTCTTCTTCGCCACTATCGGAATCCGGAGATTAACTCGAAGTCGGCGGCTAGACCGCACAAATGCCGATAGCGCAAATGACTAGGAGAGCGGTCTATGAAGATCAGCTACTCCCCCGCGAAGGGCCTTCGTGTAACGCAGATAGCTATTGTTATCAGACGCTATCAAACGCTATCAAACGCTAGTATGAGCTATGACGTGCTAGCGATTCTCGATCTGATTGATTCCGAGCTGCAACGCCTGAATAATCAAATCTTGATCGGTGTATCGCTCAGACTTGGCATAAGTCTTGATGCGGTCGCGGAGCTCCTCGTGGCCCTTCCAACGAATTACGCTGGCTGCGGGCCCGCCGTCGACTTTCTGCACCGGCTTGGGCGGGCGTGTGACCTTATCAGCGCGTGCGGGCGCAGGTGTCAGTGTAGGCGGCTGCTCGGGGCGCGCTTCTGCTGCTGCGCCGAATGCCGCGATCGCTGCCGAATCCTTCGGGCTCTTTCTATTCCTTGCGATTGCCATTATGCGTACACCTCAGCTACCAGCTCCTGAATCTCGTTTCGTGCTTTCTTGCCGGGGGCTCCCATTACCTCGATCACTCCCCTGCCATCTGCGAGCGAATCCCGGAATGCCTTCCGGGCATACACGACCGTCACCAATGGTTTGATTTGAGGAAACTCGACGATAAATTCTTCGACGTCGACCGTTTCTGTTTCATTGTGATTTGTGGGGGCCTGGCTTATGAGGCTTCTCACCGACAGCTCGGGGTTGAAATCTTTTGCGGTGTCGATGACGTCGGTGAACTCCTCCAAAGTCTCGACATCGAGTTGGCTCGGCCGAAGAACGACGATCATCAAATCAGCAGCGGTCATGGCGGTTCGCATCTCCTGATTGTCGTCTCCCGCCGCGTCGACAATCACGTGGTCATAGTGCTTATCGAGGTCAATTAGGGTCGCGTACACGTTGCCCTGCTTCTCGACAAGAGTCATGGCGGGCACGTGGCCGGCGTCCACACGTCGCGCGTGCCACTTGGCGGCGCTGCGCTGCTTGTCGACGTCGGCAATGATCACACTTGCGCCTTCATGAGCAAGCACCGTAGCGACGTTGATCGCGGCGGTGGTCTTTCCAGCGCCGCCTTTTGTTCCTCCGAAAAGAGTGATCATGACTCCTGCCTTTCTTAGTGCAAGCATCCGGCGGTGAAAGGTGCTAGCCATTGCTAGCATGGGATAGTAAGTGCTAGCTGTTATTAGTAGCTGCTAGCAGTTGCATTCAGATGCTAGTAATTGCATTCGCTAGTACCTGCTAGCTAATACTAGCAGTTGCTATCAATTACTAGCGGCTAGACAATGGTCAAACATATCTCCGGGGGAGGGGGCTCGTCGAACAGAAAAGGCCCCTTTCCCACCCCTCGCCCATTGCGTGTCCAGTTACTTGGGCACCAACTCAACGTCAGCAACAACAAACAACCCAATCACTGCAACCCACCGATCAACTAAGCGGCGTTTCCGAGGTATTTCCAAACGGCGTCAGGTTTCAAGGCTCCATCGTCGACGAGCTGGCGGGCTGATTGATGATCGGCTCGACGATCACGGCTACGTGGGTAACGCGGCCATTGCCGTTCACCTGCTGCCTCTCCAATGAACGTCAGGGTTCGGCTCGATACGTGTGGGCGTCTGCTGCGCTGCCTTGGTGCGGCGTTCATCTGGTCAACCTCAGCCTGCCACCACGCCCACACTTCGCGTTCGGCTCGATACCGGTTAGCTCGGTCAGCAAGGAAACCAGCAACACCTGACGTCTTCGCCGCACGATCGCGGAGATCTTTTCTCGCGCGGGCCCACCCATCAGTGTGTTTGACGATGAGGCGGTGGTGTCTAAGCCGGGAGAGAATCGTGGCGGTGTGACGCACGGTCACACCCAACAAGCGTGCTGCGGTCTTGACCGTCACCGCGGGATGCTCCGAGAGAAGCGCGTAGAGCTGGCCGGCAAGGTGGCCAAGCCCTGGCCTGGTGAACAAGTCGTGCCGGCCTTCAGTGAGCTGGCGTTCCAGCGTGGTCAGCATTAGGGTCCGAAGGTTGAATAGTTCGGTAGGGGGGCGGGGGTTATTTAGTGGTTGTGACCGGAGTGTTCCGTAGCCTGTGGAAAAGTCGAGGGTTAGGCGCCATTCGGCAGCGTTGCCGCCGTCGCTGAGGCTGACCCGTTCGAGGTAGCCGGCTTCTGTAAGTGCTGTGAGGGCGTCTGCAGCGGTTGTGCGGCCAAGCCCGGCCATGAGGGCCAGGTCACGGATTGACGCGGCGACGGTGCGTTTCCCGGTCTGCAGGGACAGGTACGCGACGCATGCGAGGATCGTGCGCTGGCTGATGCCCTTCTCGGTGCGGCCCCACCGGCCCGGGGAGACACGAAAACGCGTCAGGAGGTCGTCTGTGGCGTCGACGATCACGGTCAGCTCCGACAGGTCAACAGGCGCCTGACGGCGGGGGAGCGGGGCCTGTAAAGCGGCGTAGTGCTGCGCTTTGGCCCATTGCCGCTCGAGGCGGGCGGCGGCCTCAGCCGCGTTTCGCGGTTTCCGGCCACGGATGGTGTTCTTGGTGCGGTAGTGCTCCATCCCGGGAGCGGTGCGCGCTTCGCGGGCGACGTCGGCGAGTGACCATCCTGCGGACGCGGCCGCGAGCAGGCACATGAACCCCGTCCAGGAGGGGTTACTGCCGCCGTTCACGGTGGCCATATGCGCCTGCCCGGTGGCGTGCAGCGGCCGGTGCGAGCTGTAACCGGCACGGAGCGGGCCGGAGGGCTTGGACTCGACCGGCCGCGGGGCGGGCCGTGTGGTGTTCAGTTGTGCGGTCAGCGCCATCACGTTGTCCGTCGACGTCGACGGCTCTGTGAGGGCATCGAGGGACCCGCGGAGCACTATGGAGCTGCTGCCGTCTCGGTGCGGTGACAGCGGTGGCCGAGCCCCGCCTGTGCGAGGGTTGCAGAGCATCCCGTGATCAAGGGTTGAGTAGTTCGCTCGCGCAGCGCCAGCAAGCGCCGCCACAGTACCGGCAGGGCATCCGCGGAGGGCCACCCAGAGGTGCCGGCCACCAGTGCCGGACGACTGGCAGACAACATGCGCGATACCGAGCTGGCCGAGGGTGCCGGCGAGGGCGTCGCAGTCATCGGCGGCTTGTTCCATCAAGTCGGGGGAGACCCCGTTGGCATCTTTGCCATCGAAGTCGAAGCAGAGGAGGTGAAACGTACCGGCGTCATCGGCTAAGCGCACAAGCCACGGGGCGGACGGCTGTATGGGGCCGAGACGATGGGTGCGCGGGTACGAGTTCTCGTCGAGACGACCGTATGCGTCGCGTTTCATCGTCCCGACATGCTCACGGGGACTGATCTGGCGCGTCAGAGCCCAGGCCGTCCACCTGTCGGAGGACACGCCCGAACGCTTCGCGAAGAAAGATGGCGCACTAACAGCGCTATCGGTTACTATGAGTGCATTCCTTCCAGTCAAATGGCGGGAGTACAACAAAACGCCCTAGCGGGTGTGGTGTTGATTGGCTTAGACCTATTCGCCGGCAAGCATTCAAGGTCTGAGCTACGAAACTTAGAAAGAGCCCGTCACCGTTGTGACGGGCTCTTTTATTTATGCAACGTCCGAGATTGGCAACTCCTGCGGCTTGGGCTGAATGGATGACAAAGGCGCGAGGTCTGACATGCCTACCTCGCGAGCTAACACTGCGGCTATGAAATCGTTCGTACTCATGCCACGCTCTTCGGCGCCCGTGCGAACTGCCTCACCAATTGGGGTCGCAACTCTCGAGATGAGCTGCTGGCGTTCGCCCTTACTGATTCGCCCGCCCCGATAGCGCTGTGTTGTCATGGTGCCGACAGTACCGTGGTTAAGATTCTGAATCTGATTGCCCCGCCCGCGTGTCGAACTCCGGTTTAAAGTCGGCCCCTCTTTGGCGTTGCACCTCAGGTAGCCACTCGGTTACCTTTTGCTCGAATGCTGCTGAGTCAAAATTCCATTCGAGCGCGTGGCCCGTAGAAGGCAGTCGCATCAGCTCCACCGATCTTCTGGCAATCGTCGCAAACCGATCTGAGTCTCTGAAGGGCGCTGTCCGGTCACCCTCTGAGTGGAAAATTAACATCGGTAAAAGTGCAGGTTTATTCAGCAACCAATCCAATTGTGGAAACTGCAGGGGTTGAGACAGACCAAAGAGACGGCTGGTTGGCTTGAATGCCAAAGCGTCCACCGCTGCAATAGCAATGACGCCAGGTACGCCAAAGTGCGCCGAATTATGCATGATGCTGTTGCGCCAGCTGATGACGGGAGAGATCAGGATGAGCCCGTCGATGATGTCCCTGTGCTTTGAACTAGCAGCGAGGCGCAGGGCCATTGATGCTCCGCTCGACCAGCCGACGAGCAGAATTCTGTGCGCGCCGTGGTTCACCGCGTAGTCGACGGCGTTATCGATGTCGTGCCACTCGGTCTGGCCGAGCGTGAAGGCCCCACGCGGTGCGGGTGGTCCGTCGCCGTCGCCTCGGATCGACGGCACGAGAGAGGTAACTCCAGCGCTTTTGAGGCTGTTAACGGTGCGAAATGCTCCCTCACGTCCGGAAAGGCTGCCGTGGATATGGATGGCCCAGGTGGAGGCATCGTCGTCAGTTCCTGGAAATAGCCAGGCTGGTGCGTCTCCGCAGGCGGTTTCAATGATGACTTCGCGGACGTCTGCACTGACGGCTTCGGCGGTGGCAAACACGTTCCCCACGGGTCTCGCTGATGTCCCAGCTACAGGGACTGGCGATCCAGGCGTTAAGACAAAAGCACGCTCAATTTTTTTTTCTAGGTCGCTGTTCAGGATGGGTCCAAGCACAGCGTGCTGTGCTTCGCCGTCGTAGAGCAGGCCAAGTTTGCCGTCCTGCCTGGTCATTGGTGTGGATTCGAGGACTATGCGTCCGTCGCTGAAAACGTCGAGGATTTGGGTTAGTCGGCTACGCGCCGGGTGGATTATGCGCCAAGCGACGAGAGCTACCGCGCTGACCGTGCCGAGTGTTGTCGCAGACAGTAGTGCCGGAAGAATGAGCCGTCGGGCAAGCATTTAGGCGGCTTTGCCGAGAACCATGGGACTAAATTCTGGGTCGGGAGTTAAGAACTGTTTCACCTGGCCAATAATGTACGTCTCGCGAGATGAGGGATGGAAATTGCCGTGCCTTTGAGCCTTGTCCAGTAGGCGGACCAGTTCGGATGCTCGCGCAAGCATCTTCTTCTCGGAAAAAAGACGTCGCACTACGCCGAGGTTCTCGGGGCCGTGCTGGGATAGCTCGTTTTGCTGAGCGATGTGGTGGAGCTTGGAAACAAGTATTCGTCGCCGGCTTGGGGTGACGATAGCGATCCAGGCGACTCCCGCCATGATGATGAGCAGGCCGAGAAAAAACGGTAATTCCGAGGTGTTCCATGCTAAGTATCGGAAGCTTTGGCCTCCGTATCCGAAGTGCGATGCGGTGAGGTAACCGATCTCGAGAACGCAACCGATGATGACGGATGTGAAGCCAATGATGAACGTCATTTGTACGCCTCGCCAGTTTTTGGCGGCCAGCAGGATTGCTGAGAGCGAGATCCAGATGAGGCTGGCCATGTAGGCGCTGCCGTAGATCCAGACGAATGTCTGATCAAGCCGGTTCGTGATGAAGGCGACGTCTGTCGTGCCTTTGTTCTGGATGAGAAGGAACGAAACAACGCAGACAGCGGATATGACAGCCAGCCCCCATCTGCTTCCGAACCGTCCTACGCTGCCCGCTCGTCGTGCGAGAGCTTCCCGAAAGAACCAGAACGCTGAAACAGCAGCCAGGTCGCGAACAAGCGTGGTGATGTTGCTGCTTCCGAGAAAAAGATCGTAGGTGGTGAACGGCACCGGGATCCCATACGTCGTAAGCGCCACCACACCGCTGGCGGTGGCCCACCAGGCTGGCCTCGCCGCTTCGCTAGTGAAGGCGTGTGGAACCCGGACTACGACAAGTACGGCGACTGCAAAAAGACAAATAAGTTGAATCATCCGAAGTAGGTTTCCTCCGCTGTGCGGTTGATGGATTGAATTCGGCGCGTCATCGCAAATGCCACCTCTTCTATCGCTTCTTCGATCCGCGACTCGGGAGTTTCTGCGCCCGCCGTAGGCGGGCAGAACTGCGTTGTGCCTGGCACCCCGTTCGACGAGTCCTGGGGTCGGGGTAGTAGATCGGTGAACCACGTTTTTGGAGCGTGAACGAAGAGTATGTGCGCCAGCTCGTGGCAGGCATTTTGGCTCTGTACGTGCAGATCGTCGCGTTCTCGGCAAACAACGGCCCCGAACTCGGCAGTGTCGATCCAAAGTCCGGTCACCGCACGAAGAGATGAGCTGTTCGATGCCACCAAATAGATGGGTTTGCCGTAGACACCCTCTACCGCCTCGTGCAGCTCACCCCAACTAGCGGTACGAGCAAGCCCGAGCCGGGCAACAAAATGGTCTGCGGCCTCAACGATCGATCCGTTAGAAAAGTCCTCAGACTGGCGGAGCATTCTCCATCGACCGCGCCCGCGGTCGGCCTGGTTGAATACCACGCTAAAGCTCCGTTTCGTGGTGAATGGGTGGAGGCTGATCTACTCTAGGCGACCATCCGTTGTCCCCCAAAAGAGGGACTACTTTTGTTGCTTTCGAAGTTCAGTGACGATCTCGGCAATCACAGCTGCAGCACCACTCAATTCGGTTTGCTCTAGCGGTCCGGCCGCATGAACAGAAACACCTTGAATGCCAAGCCCGCGCATTTTACTCTCGAAGACCACTCGCTCTTCCCCTGCGGCGGCAGCTTCGGTGTCTGAGCCCGATGACCCAGTGGGCTCAGAGCTGCTTGTGCCAGGGAAAGACGACTGCTCTGGAATGACGCGTGGCTGCAGTCGCCGAGCCAGATCGACTAGATCGGCACCCGAAGCGTTCATCAGAGCTAACAGCACAGAAAGGGGCATGTCCCGTTCACCCTTGATGTACCGCAAGACAGTGCGATAGCTCAAACCCGCTCGCTCCGAAGCTGCCTTCACCGTGAAACCCGCAGCAGACAGCGACCTTCTCACTTCGTCCCCGATCGCGGCGTTGTCGCTCACTGAGTCCCGTCCACAAAACGAAGTCTAACTATCCCCTCTTGCCCATTCAGGTGTCTATACTCGACAACATGCCCATATGGTCACTTGCCGGCTGACCATATGGGCACACAACGTGTGAGCCGGGTCAGGAGAAGTCGTCTTTGGTCCATCCATTTTGCAACTGCAGATCACAAGCGCCTATACGGACTGTGCTGATAATCGCGGCTGGTCTGTCGCTGTCCCTCGTGATCTCTGGTTGCTCGGCACAGACAAATACGGTTCCCGCAGCGATACACGACCCTGTCGATACCGCCAGTCCATCGCCTACTGCCTCGGCTGCTATCCCGCACGACTCCGAAGATCCGTCAGGACTCTCCGACGTGACCACTGAGGCCAAGGTGATTGCAGTGGGGGCTGTGGCGGCATTTTGTCGACCGGCTCTTGACCAGCAGACATGGATCAACGCCCTGTACCCGTTTCTGTCTCAGACCGCTGCGGTCTCTTATGAGACGGTCAATCCGGGCCGCGTGCCGTGCACTGCGGTCATGGGCGATGCCCGTCTTCGGGACACTGACGGGTCGTACACGACACGGGTGTTCGTGCCGACGGATGCGGGGGAGTACTCGGTACTGCTGAACCGTTCGGACGTATCGGACCCGTGGCTGGTCGAGCAGATCACGCCCTACACGGGCGGGTAACCGGTGGCTGGGAAAAGTGGCGGTATCGGGATTCTTGCCGTGGTCATGGTTCCGGTACTCGTGGTCGCACTGTCCATGTTTGTCCTGTTCTTTGGTGGGGCTTCCGCGTCGGCGTGCACGGTCGGAACGGGTGCGCAGATCAACGTCGACGGAATCGCGGCGGACGCCTCGGTTGGTGCGTACAAGCGTGACCAGCTCGTCAACGCGGCGCTGATCGCGAACGCCGCCGTCACCCTGAACCTGCCCGCTGCGGCGCAGACCCTGGGGGTGCAGACCGCCATTGGTGAGTCCACCCTCCGTAACCTGACCTACGGCGACGGCGCGATCAACCCTGACGGTTCGGTCGCTGACTCCATTGGGCTGTTCCAGCAGCAAGGGTTCTGGGGGAGTGTCGCGGAGCGGATGGACCCGACGACCGCGGCGACCCTGTTCTTCAAGCGTCTGCCCGGTGTTGCGGGGTGGGAGACGTTGGACCCGTCTTTGGCGATCAATGCGGTGCAGGGTAACGCGGACCCGAACTACTACACGAGGTTCCGGGCTGATGCTGTCGCGATCATGACCTTCTTGACCGGTGCCGGTGCGGCGGGTTCTGGGGGAGGGGGCTGCGCTGTTTCCGGCGACGCTCGCGCTCTTGCGGCGGGCCTGGTTGCGGCTATGGCGTCGGGGAAGCTCGTTCTCGCGGAGGACCGGTACGCCGCAGAGATCCGTGGTGTCGCCGACGGGACCGCCTCGAGTATCTGCGGCATCGACGTACGAATTTTGCAGGTCGTCACCATCGCGATCAACAACTTCGATCACGTCGGGGTGTCGGACCTGAACCGGCAATGCACGGGCTCGATCGAGGGTGCGGGTACGGAGTCCGCGCACTGGATCAACGGCGGCGGCCACGCCGTGGACTTCTACTCACTGAACGGTCACGGCCTCACCGGCTGCGACTCGGATTCGATGAAACTGCTGTCGATCCTTGACCCGCTGGTCCCTGCCGGGTCGAGGGCCGGGCAGGTGCAGTGCCGCACCGCGACGTACACGCACATCATCCAGTTCCCCGACACCCTCAACCACCTGCATTTCGACGTGGGTTTCACCGACGGAACCGTCATCAACCCGTAACCCTGCGCCCGAACCATCGGGCCTCACAAACTCCATCCCGCGACCGCGACGGTGGACACCAAAAAAACACGAAACGGAGTCACCCTTGTCACTTCTGCTTGCAGCAAACGACATCATCACCACCGCGGCCGCGACCGGCCACTTGGTACCCGCGTTCCTCGCGGACGTTCCCAACCCCGGCAGCGGCACCATGCCTCCCGGGTTCGAGGCGTTCACCACGATCATGGGCTGGGCCAAATGGCTCGGCCTCGGCGTCGCGGTCGTCGGCCTCATCATCCTCGGCGTCACCATGACCGTCTCCGCACGCCGCGGCGAAGGCGGCGAAATCGGCGGTTGGCTTGGCCGGCTCCTGGTGGGCGTGATCATCATTTCCGCCGCGTTCACCATCGTCGGCTTCCTCATGGGCGCCTAGCTAGCGCCCACCCACTAGCGGGGCGGTGGGCCGCAAGTCGGTTCGCCGCCCCGCACCACACACCCACCACCCGTTACCTCTCATCAAGCACAGGGAGCACACCTTATGAGCGACGCGGAACCGCGTAACCCTTTCACCCGCCGCGGCTTCATCCTCGGCGGTGTCCTCATCGCCGGCCTCGCCGCGGCCGCGATTACCTTGGCTTTCACCTCCGTACATGGCGACCCTGGCGCAACTGCTGTCGCGCCCACCTCGACACCTGTTGTCACGGCGACGGCTGACCCTGCCACGGCGAGTGTTTGCGGGCTACCGGGCTACGACACCACGAACACGCTCACCGCGACTCCGGAAACGAAGTGGGAGATTGTGGGCACCATGGCCGCGCCGGGCAGTACGACGATCGGGCCGGGCATCACGGGGGCGGACGGTGTGCGCTCCTGTTACGCCCACACGGCGGCTGGGGCGGTGTTCGCGGTTGCGAACTTTTGGGCTATGGGAACCGACATTCGCCTGGCCCCGCTGGTCACGGCTCAATCGCTTGTCCCGGGCCCAGGCCGTGACGCGGCTATGGCTATGAAGACCACTCAGGGCAGCACAGGGACAAGTGCACAGGTCGCCGGGTTCAAGGTGCTCTCCTACGACGGCACGGACGCAACAATCGATGTGGTTCTGGAAACAAGTACGGGGACAGATCAGTTGTTCAGCTTCCCTGTGCCCATGCGGTGGTCAGGTGGTGACTGGAAACTCGTCGTCACAGACGACGGCCAGCAAGTGTTTCGGCCTACTGCTTTGCAGAGCCTTGGCGGGTACACCCCTTGGGCGGGCCTGAAATGATCCTCGCTGACAACGCTGCGCCGCCGTGCGCGGTCATAGATTGGCCGTGCTGGACCAAAGCCGCCGGTGACGCGATCGTGTCTAAAGCGACAGATGATGCTTTGCAGCAGTTCGTGAACAACATCTTCGAAGGCTTCGGAACCGCCATTGGGAGTCTGGGTACGGCGTGGGCGCGGGTACCGTCCCCGGTCGTGGTTGTTGACCGTGGCGGCAGCTCCGACGGTGGCGGTATCCCGGCAGGGTCGGGTGCGTTCGAGATGATCCTGTCGTATGTGACGTGGGTGGGTGCGGGGATCGCGGTCGTGTCCCTGATCGCTGCGGGGGCGATGATGATCAGCCGCCGTCGGCACGGCGACGGCGAAGCTCACTTGGGCCGTATCGGGGTGATCCTGATAGCGGTGATTCTGTTGTCGTCCGCGTCCGCGCTGGTCGCCGGGTTCCTACCTCAGGCGATGCGGGGCAGTAACGCCTCGTCCGTGGTCGGGTGGGTGCAGCAGCATTTGCAGTGGTACACCGCGGGGCTTGCGATTTTCTCGATCCTGATAGCGGCGGCACGTATGGCGTGGACGCAACGGGCGGTGCCGTTGAAGGAGCTGATGGGGTCGATCCTGACCCTGATCGCGGTCGCTGGTGCCGGGCTGGTGGTAATCCGGTTGGCGTCAGTTGCGGGGGATGAGTTCTCTATCTCGATCCTGAACAGCGCCACCAACTGCGACGTGGCAGCTACCGGGGAATCGAATTGCTTCGGGACAGCAATGGCAACCATGCTCGCCCTCACCTCCACGTCCCCGATTGGTTTGATCGGGCTGTTCCTGCTGGGTCTGCTCGCGATTCTGATGACGTATGTGCAGATCGCTTTGATGGTGTTCCGCGGGGCGATGCTCGTTCTTTTGGCGGGGATTTTCCCGTTGGCGGCGTCGTTCACTAACACCGAAACCGGTAAGCAGTGGTTCAAAAAGGTGTTCGCGTGGACGCTCGCGTTCCTGCTCTACAAACCCGCTGCAGCGATTGTGTACGCAACCGCGTTCCGGATGACAGGGGTAGACGTCTTTAAAGCTGACGGCACCGGCCTGTTCCAGGTCGTCACCGGTCTTGCCCTGATGCTGATCGCCCTGGTCGCTCTGCCTGCGCTGATGAAGTTTCTCGTTCCCGCGGTGTCATCTGTCGGTGGCGGCGGCGGTTCGGGGATGCTCCTGGGCGCTGCGGCTATTGCGGGTGCCGGGGAGGTGGCGTCTGGCGCTATCCGTGCCAGTAACGGCGGCGGTGGCTCCGGTGGCGGCGGCAGCTCTGGCGGTGGTGCTGGTGGTGGCCCATCGGGTAGTGGTGCGACGGCGGCGGGGTCGAAGGGTGCCATGTCCGCGGCGTCCGGTTCCGGGCCTGCCGCGGTTGGTAGCGGGAGCGCGGCGACCGGTGCGGCATCTAGCGGCGCTGCGGCAGGCGGTGGCGCAGCAGCCGGCGGCGCGGCTGCGGGCGGTGCGGCTGCGGCGGCGGGGCCGGTGGGTATCGGTGTCGCGGCGGCTGGGAAGGTCGCGGGCGGTGCGAAGCAGGCCGCGGGTGCAGTGCAGTCCCAGGTCGCAGACGCGACCGGTAGCAATGAGAACGGGGAATAGACCATGACGACAACAGCGACACCCCCTGCCACTGCACCACGGACGTACGGGAACTGGCGCAAACCGCAAACCGCGGGCCTTGGCGGGTTGGGCCAGCTCGCGACGATCGTGATGTTCGTTGGGATCGTCTCCGCCATTGTCGCGTCGATGTTCGCCGGGCTCCTGCCCGCTCTGATCGTCGCCGGCATTTTCGGTGGCGTGCTTTTGACCGTTTCAGTGAAAGACAAACACGGCCAATCGGCCCTCGGAAGGACAGTGGTACGCGTGAACTGGCTACGAACAAAAAGCAAAGGAGCGAACATCTACCGGTCGGGGCCGACCGGGCGGGCGAAGTGGGGCACGTTCCAACTGCCGGGTCTTGCCGCGGCATCCCAGCTCACCGAATGGGAGGACTCACACGGCCACAGGTTCGCGCTGATCAGCACCCCCGCGACCCGGCACTTCACCATCGTGTTGGCGACCGAACCCGACGGTGCGGCGTTGGTGGACCAAGAACAGGTCAACAACCAGGTCGCGGAATACGGCATCTGGCTGTCCAATTTGGGTGATGAACCCGGCATCGAAGCAGCATCGGTCACGATTGAGACAGCCCCCGATACGGGTACTCGTCTGCGCGGGGAGGTGGAAGGGTCGATGGACCCTGACGCCCCCGAGTTCGCGAAGGCCATGCTGACCGAAGTGATGCAGTCCTACCCCGTCGGGTCGGCCACGATCCGCGCCTACATTGCGTTGACGTTCTCAGCGACGTCCCGGATTGGCGGGAAGAAACGAAGTGCAGCCGAAGTCGCGGCGGACCTCGGCTCCCGCATCCCCGGCCTCACGTCGGGGCTTGCCGCGACTGGTGCAGGCGCTGCGCGGCCTCTTGGTGCGCAAGAGCTGTGCGAGGTTGTCAGGGTCGCGTACGACCCTGACGCTGCCCTCCTGATCGACCAGGCAAAGGTCGCGGGCGACACGGCGGACCTGTCATGGACGGATGTGGGACCCGCGGCTGCGGAATCACATTGGGACTCGTACCGGCATGACGGGGCAGTGTCCACGTCGTGGACGATGACCAGCCCGCCCCGCGGAGTCGTCCAGTCGGGCATTCTCGCCCGCCTGCTGGCCCCACACCGGGACATTGCGCGTAAGCGGGTCACGTTGCTCTACCGGCCGATTGACCCGGCGCGCGCGGCCGCGCTGGTGGAGGCGGATTTGAACGCGGCGCAGTTCAACAGCAGTGCGTCCACGAAACCGACCGCACGCTCCACGCTCTCGACCCGCTCGGCGCAGGCAACCGCGTCAGAAGAAGCCTCAGGGGCGGGGCTGATGAACTTTGGCCTCATCGTGACCGCGACGACCACCGACCGCACCCGCGAGGCGGACGCGAGGGCGGCGATTGATTCGTTGACCGCGGCGGCACGGTTGCGGATGCGGCCTGCGTTCGGGTCGCAGGATTCCGCGTTCGCGGCCGCACTGCCGTTGGGCCTGATCCTGCCGCGGCATTTGCGTATCCCGAACGAGATTCGGGAGGCGCTGTGACCGGCGCACTTCTACTTCCGGCACCGGCGCTTCATAGCCCGGTGCCGGAAGGCGTTAAACCCCGCTCCACCCGCCCAACCATTCACGGAGGTATCTCATGAGCACCACCTCGAAACTGTTCCACCGACACGACCGCGACGACGACAACACCCCGGAAGAACTACCCGACGGCGCGCGCACAGGCGAGGCACGGGAACTGCTGGCCGACCTGCCGACCGGCGCGGTCGCTGCCCCCACCCGGCGCGGGGAGCGGGCGAGAGAGAACCCAGTCACGCCAAAGAAGGGTGTGGCGGCGCGGAAGGGTGCGGGAAGAAAGGCCGTCGTTCCCTCTCCGGCTGTCTCGCCGCTCGTGCGAGAGAAAGCACCGAAGCGGGCGAGGAAGGCGCGGCCGATCCCGCACGAGGGCGGGAAGCGGAAGACGGTCCGTGAGGCGGCACCGAAACGGCCGCTTCGCCCGACCGCTACTGGGTGGTTGGGGCGTGGCGGTGGGCAGGCTGTCAGTATCCAGCCAGCCGATGAGTTCCGCGCCACCACCGTCCAGGTCTGCGGACTCTACCCGTTCTCCGTCGGCACCGGTACGCCGATGATTGGTGTGCCGCTGGGGAAGAACCTCGCCACGGGGGCGTCGGTGTGCTGCGACCCGATCTCGTGGTTCCAACGGGCGAACCTGATTTCCAACCCTTCCATGTTTGTTCTCGGGAAACCGGGCCTGGGTAAGTCGTCACTGACCCGCCGTATGGCCGCGGGCCTTGCCGGGTACGGGACGCTCCCGCTCGTGCTGGGGGATTTGAAGCCTGACTACGTGGACCTGATCCAGGCACTTGACGGGCAGGTCATCACTCTTGGCCGTGGGCGCGGGTATTTGAACATTCTCGACCCGGGGGAGGCGCACGAAGCAGCTGCACGGCTCAGCGGTGAGGCGGCCGACTCGAGGCGGCTTGCCGACGAGTCCGTTCAAGGGGCCACAAACGAGACGGACCCTGACGCGATTGCCCGGCTGCTTGATGAGGCGACCGCGCACAACATCCGGGCGGTGAAGCTGGAACGCCTCGCGAACCAGGTCTTGGCCGACGCGCACGGCCGTAGGCACACGATGATCGCGGCCCTGTTGACGATCCTCCGGTCGGAGCCGCCGACGGACCGGGAGGAAACGATCATCGACCGGGCCCTGAAATACCTGGACGAGAGCCACGACGGTATCCCGGTACTCGTTGACCTGCTCCGGGTCATCCAGGAGGCCCCGGACGAGATTCGGCAGGTCGCCCTCGACCGCGGCGACCTCACCCGGTACAAAGCGATCACCGAAAACCTCGAAGCATCCCTCATCGGCCTCACCACCGGCGGGCGGCTCGGGGAAGTGTTCTCCCAGCAGACCACCACACCGATGCGGCGGGACCGGCCCGTGGTCTACGACGTGTCCTCGATCGATGACTCCGAAGGCGACCTGCAAGCCGCAATCCTGTTGGCGTGCTGGTCCGCCGGGTTCGGGACGGTGAACGTCGCAGCCGCGCTGGCGGACGCGGAGCTGGAGCCGCGCCGGCACTACTTCGTGATCTTGGACGAGTTGTGGCGGGCACTTCGGGCGGGCCGGGGGATGGTGGATCGGGTTGACGCTCTCACCCGCCTGAACCGGGCCCGGGGTGTGGGGTTGGCGATGATTTCGCACACCATGTCGGACCTTTTGTCGTTGGCGTCGTCGGAGGATCAGATGAAGGCCAAGGGGTTCGTGGAGCGGTCCGGGATGGTCGTCTGCGGCGGCCTGCCGGGCGCGGAGATGCCGCTCCTGACGTCGGCGGTGCCGTTGTCGGTGTCGGAGCAGTCGATGCTGACCTCGTGGCAGGACCCGCCCGCCTGGGACCCCGTATCCGGGCACGAGTCAGAGCCCCCGGGGCGTGGCCGGTTCCTGATCAAAGTCGGTGGGCGGCCCGGTATCCCGATCCGGGTGGAGCTGACCTCCGCGGAGATGGAGGTCAACGACACGAACAAGCTCTGGCACACCACCTCCCGCGCCGGCCGTGCAGCCGACCCCGTGAATGTGGAGATTTTGCCGTGACCGGGCACGGGACTTCTCGGACAAACGGATTCGATATGACAACGGAAAGGACAAGCTCATGGGCACGATGAATAACAGGCGAAAAGAGCCTGGCAAGGCGGGCAATGGAATGGGGGTCGCCTGGCTCGCCGGCGGGGTCCTCATCGTTGCGTTGAGCATCTACGGGGCGGTCCGGGTCGGATCGCAGGTTGATGGGGTCAACGCGGGGATGAGCACGGACCCGTCGGAGTTCTTCTCCGTCGTCCTCGACGTATTCAGAGGCAATCTTGTGTGGCCGGCGACAGCGACCCTGATCGGGTCAGGGATCGGTGTCGTGTTGGCGTTCTTCACGGTTCTGGTTCTGATGTCGAAGACGGCGGGGAAGAAGCATCGGACGCAGGTGGACTGGGCGGCCCGGCACATGGCCACCTCGCAGGAGCTGTCACAGATGCGCGGGAAGGAAGCGAAACAGAAAGCGGAACGTCTGGGCGTGACGGATTCGTTTGGTATCCCGGTGGGTGCGTTGCTGGCGGGTGGGCAAAAACTGTTCTGCTCGTTCGAGGACATGTCGTTGCTGCTCGCCGGCCCCCGGGTGGGTAAGTCCACCTCGTTCGTGATCCCTGCGATCATCAACGCACCAGGTGCGGTCGTCACGACCTCGAACAAACGTGACGTACTCGACGCAACCCGCGGTATCCGTAAAGACGCGGGCGGGCGGGTGTGGGTGTTCGACCCGCAACAAGTCGCGGTGGAGCCGGCGTCGTGGTGGTGGAACCCGTTGTCGTATGTGACGGACGACACGAAGGCGGCGAAGTTGGCGCAGCACTTCGCGTCCGGGTCATCCGAGGTTGGGGCGCGGGCGGATTCGCATTTCGAGCCCTCCGGCCGGGAACTGCTCGCCGGGTTCCTCCTCGCGGCCGCGATTGACAACCGGCCGATCACTGACGTGTACGAGTGGACAACAAAACCGGGCGACGAGACCGCGGGCGACATTCTCATGGCCAGCGAATACGCGCTGATGGCGAAGAGCGTGCAGGGTGCTACCCGGTTGGAGCACCGGGAGCGGGGGTCGGTGTACTCCACCGCCCGCCGTATGGCGTCATGCCTGAAAGACTCCACAACCCTGCCCTGGGTCAACACCACCGGCCCGGCCGATAAGCGGCCTCAGTTCGACCCGGCCCGGTTCGTCCGGTCCACCGGGACGCTGTACAGCCTGTCGAAGGAGGGCGCGGGCAGTGCCGGGCCGTTGGTGTTGGCGTTGACGGCTGCGACGGTGGAAGCGGCCGAAGAACTCGCCGCACTCTCACCCGGTGGACGCCTGCAAACCCCGATGCTGGGGGTACTGGATGAGGCGGCGAACGTGTGCCGGTGGCGTGACCTCCCCGACCTGTACTCCCACTACGGCTCCCGCGGTATCCCGATTATGAGTGTGTTCCAGTCCTGGTCACAGGGCGTCGGGGTGTTCGGGAAAGAGGGCATGTTGAAACTGTGGTCCGCGGCGAACATCAAACTGTATGCCGGCGGTATCGCTGAGCCCGAGTTTCTGGGGATGGTGTCTGACCTGATCGGGTCCTACGACCGGGAAACGACCTCCGCGTCCATGAACAAAGGTGTCCGATCAACGACTTCGGCGTTGAAGCGAGAGAAGATTCTCGACATAGCCGAACTCGCAACATTGCCGACGCCCAAGAAGGGTCGGCGGACGGGGCGGGCGATCATGATGTCATCCGGCGCTCGCGCTGCGATGCTCCGCACCGTGCCGTGGTTTGACGGCCCGAAACCATTGGTCGAGAAGATCAACGCCTCCATCAAAGACCAGCAGAACGGCACCCCGGCCCCTGCCCGGTCTGAGCCTGTCAGAACGGGCGAACCCGTTCTGACTTCGGCAACGGTATCGGCAGAAGGAGAGCAGTCGTGACGGGTACGGGAGTGGACCCGTTTAGCCTGGATCCACCGATGGACGTTGAGGTGGGGTCGGCGCGTTAAACGGAGAATGCCTTTCTGATCGGGAAAAATAGAGCTTGTTGAAGGACCTATTGACCCGAGAAGGAAGGCATCTCGCAGGTGCAAGTTTCTCACGCCGCTAGGGCTGCTGTCGCATCATTTGATGACCCGAACCTCGTGTCGGCCGCTGGCCTGCTGCCGGT
>NZ_NBXD01000034.1 GCF_003399645.1 Subtercola boreus | reverse complement strand
ATCTCGTTCTGCAAAATGGACAACACAATGCGGAGCTTCTTCTCCGCCGGGATCGTCGGTGGACGACTCATGACTCAGACCTCTCAGCTGGGGCGTTGCATCAGCAACTAACTACCCCTGCCAACTATTCTGACGCGCGACAACGACAAGGAGGACGAGATCATCGCGTTGCGTCCGTCTAACGAGTTACATGCATACTCAATCCGACCGCAGACTACGAGAGACAACGGACAGGTGGTCCTCTCGGCTACAGCGTTCACGCAGTATTACGGCATCGACACCCTGAACGGGTCTGTCAAGAATTCGGTGTAACTAGTGTTGTTGTGGGTTAGCGTCCGACGGTGAGTCGGCCGTTGAAAGTGATGTCGAACGCGTTGAGCGCGGCCTTCCATCGTTGGGTCCAGCGGGCCCGCCCTTGGCCGGTCGGATCCAGGCTCATCACGGCCAGGTAGACACATTTCAGTGCGGCTTGCTCATTGGGGAAATGTCCCCTGGCGCGGACCGCTTTCCGGATCCTGGCGTTCACGGACTCGATCGCGTTGGTCGTGCAGACGATCCGGCGGATCTCGGAATCGAACTGCAGGAACGGGACGAATTCGGCCCACGCGGATTCCCAGAGCCTGACGATCGCGGGATACTTCTTGCCCCACGCCTCGCTGAATTCCAGGAAGCGTTCCTCGGCCGCCTCGACCGTGGCGGCGGTGTAGATCGGTTTCAGGGCTTTGGCGATCTTGTCCCAGTCCTGCCGGGCCGCGTACCGGAAACTGGCGCGGATCAAATGCACCACACACGTTTGGGTGATCGCTTCCGGCCACACCGTCCCGATCGAATCGGGCAGGCCTTTCAGCCCGTCACAGACCACCATGCAGACGTCCTCAACGCCCCTGTTTTTGATCTCGGTGAGGACCTGGAGCCAGTACTTTGCGCCCTCTCCGCCGTCGCCGGCCCAGAGGCCGAGGATGTCCCGGTTGCCCTCGACAGTGACGGCCAAGGCGACGTAGATGGGCCGATTCGCGACTTGGCCGTCGCGGACCTTGACGTGGATACAGTCAACGAAGATCACCGGATAGACCGGGTCCAGCGGCCGGTTTTGCCATTCCGTCATGCCCTCGAGCACCCGATCGGTGATCGTCGAGATCGTCGTCTTGGACACGTCGGCGCCATACACTTCGGCCAGGTGAGCGCTGATATCGCCGTGGGTCAGACCACGAGCCGACAAAGACAACACCATCTCGTCAACGCCCGTCAGGCGCCGCTGATGCTTGCGGACTATCTGCGGCTGGAACGACCCGTTTCGGTCCCGAGGGACCTCGATCGGGACCGGACCAATGTCAGTCAGGACTGTCTTCGTCCTCGACCCGTTCCGAGCATTGGAGGTGGCTTCGACGCGCTCGTGTTTGTCGTAGCCGAGGTGGTCCGTGATCTCACCCTCGAGCGCCGACTCGAGGACCATTTTCGTCAACTGGCCCAACAGGCCGGCCTCGCCCGTCAACGCGACGCCCTGCTCCCGTGCCCGCCCGATGAGCTGGTCTACCAGCCGGCCATCGACCAAGCCGTCATGCTTCACCGTCGCCACGGCCTCGTCCTCCACGTCGATCTTCACGTCAGTCATTCGATTCCTCCTTGCTCAGGAGTTGCACCGAAAATCGTATAGACCCCAGACAGCCCCTCACCCTAGAACATCGGTGGATTCAGGTTTAGTTGGCGTCTGGGTTCCAGTCGAGTGCGGCTGCGATTTGTTCTGCGGTGGGGAGGGCTCGTTGTTCGTCGGCGGGCAGGGTGTCGTAGGTGTAGCTTGCGACGGCCATGGGGGAGCGGGTTTGGCCGAGTGCGTAGCGGACGGTGTGGTTGTTGTGTCCGCCGCAGATGAGGATTCCGACGGTTGGCCGGTGGAAGTCGCGGCGCATTTTGTCGTCGACGACGGCGATGTAGAAGCCGAGCTGGCCGGTGTAGGCGGGTTCGAATTTCCCGGTCTTCAGTTCGATGACGATGTAGCGAAGCTGCTCGGTGTGGAAGAAGAGCAGGTCGACGTAGAAGTCGTCTCCTCCGACTTCGAAGTGCACCTGCCTGCCGACGAACGCAAAACCGGGGCCGAGCTCTCGGAGGGTTTCGACGATTCGGTCCATCAGGGCCTGTTCTAGGTCGCGTTCTGCGACCTCGTCGGTGAGGTCGAGGAAGTCGAAGACGTAGGGGTCTTTCGCGAGCTGTGCGGCGAGGTCTGAGTCTGTGGGTGCGAGCTGTCCGGTGAAGTTTGAGGGTGCGGCTCCAGTTCGTTCCAGGGTGCGGTTCATGATCTGGTTCATGAGGACGTTTCGTGACCAGCCGTGCGTGGCGGCTTTTTCCGCATACCAGTCACGGTCGGCTTGTCGGTCGAGCTTGTCGAGGAGCACCATGATGTGGCCCCACGGTAATAGTCCAGCAGCTTGCTGGACTATTAGCTCACGGTCAGGCCACGCCTGCGCAAAACCCCGCATATAGAACAAATTAGATCTCGAGAACCCTTTCATTGCTGGGAACTCCGCCCGGAGGTCTTCCGCGAGGCGGGCGACGACCTGTGCACCCCACTCCTGATCGTTCTGCCGTTGCAGGATGGTGTCGCCGACACTCCAGTACAAGCTGATCAATTCGGTATTCACGCGTCGCTGCGCCGTGAGCCTGGCTGAACGGACACGCGTCTTCAGATCGTTGAGAACTGCGGCGTAATCGGCGGGCAGCGGTCGGATCTCAGAAGCCATCCGTCCAGACTACTGATCCGGTGAAGTAGTCCAGCAGGCTGCTGGACTACTTCACTCACCACCTCGTGACCCGATTCCAATTCCAATTTCGCGAGCCTCAGTAACCCTGAAGCAGGCAACGGGATTGCGCAACGGCTCGTTATGCAATCGGGTGGTCTCCCTGAGGTGGGGAGTGTCAGGGGTCGCCGAGATCCATCACCGCCGGCCCCGGAGGGCCGGCGACCGCACCGCTCGAACAACCGAGCACGTTCTGCGGGTGGCGGGAAAAGGCGGGCTGGTGGTGCGAGGTCCGCCCCTCGGTGGTGTTATTCAGCATCCGGTGCGGTCACCTCCTCGACGGTTGCCGCGCAGCGGCTCCGCTCAGACAGAACAGTCAACGGCAGCGCCGTTGACTCAGCCAGCAAGGCGAGGTGGACCAGAGGTCTTCGTCTCAGACGACTGAAAGTGCAGCTTTAGTGGCGAAACGCCTCATACGAACACGAACATCAACAAGATTTCGAACCATTGGGCGCGCTCTGCCCATGTTTGGGTCTAATCAGGAGCCCCTTCGTGGACCAAAGAAAGGGTTGTTATCGTTACCAATTTTGTGCGATGATCATGGCCAACGGATCTAAAGGCACATCAAATATTTGCCGGATGGTGTCGAAGATTGTCAGATGCGGCCAAAGGAGGCCTTTTTGGTAGAGCAAACGATCGGCGTTACGCCCGGTTCGGATTCTTATTCGAGTCCGCCGGGATCAGCCGTTCCCGCCCTGGCTGCAGAGAACATCTCCAAGCAGTTTGGGCACGTCACGGCGCTCAGCGGGGTATCGCTGTCGGTTGCGCCGGGTGAGGTGTTGGCGCTGATGGGCGACAACGGCGCCGGCAAGTCGACGCTTGTGAAGATTCTGTCTGGGGTGCAGGCACCGGATGGTGGCACCATCCGGGTCGACGGGGCTGAGGTGGTCATCGGGTCCCCGGTTGCGGCACGAACGCTGGGGATCGAGACGGTCTATCAGGATCTGGCTCTCGCGGATGATCTTTCGGCGCCAGAGAATCTGTTCCTCGGTCGGGAGCACAAGCGACGCGGACTGCTGGGCAGGGCTGGGGTTCTGGACAACAAGAGGATGGAACACGACGCGACTGAGCAGATGCGGCTCCTCGGTGCCCGGATCCCGGATTACAACTCGCCGGTGGGTGTGTTTTCAGGCGGACAGAGGCAGAGCGTCGCTATCGCACGCGCCAGCATCTGGGCAAGCCGGGTGATCATCATGGACGAACCCACCGCGGCTCTTGGCCTCGTGCAGACAGCCCAGGTCGCAGACCTGATCAGGCGAACACGTGACAGCGGTATCGCCGTAATCGTGATCAGCCACAGTGTGCCGTTTGTTTTCGACGTGGCGGATCGGATCGTCGTGATGCGTCTGGGGCGGTCAGCGGCCACCCTCCCGGTCGTTGGTACAACCCACGAGGACATCGTGGCAGCCATCACCGGCGCCACAGTGCCAGGGAAGAAGGAATCGTGAACAACGCAGCACCAGAACAAACACTGGCAAAGACGGCAGAACCCGACGCGGCGACGCCAGCCAACCGGGAATCGCGATCTCTCGGAGCGCGCGCACTCAGCGGTCTGACGAGCAGCTGGGTGTTCCTGGCTCTTATTGCTGTCATCGTCGTGTTCTCAGTATGGGGAGGAGGCACGTTCCTCTCTCTCGACAACTTCCGTGACATTCTCTGGAACTCTTCCACGATCATCCTGCTCGCCGTGGGCACGAGCTACCTCATCATCGGCGGGCAGCTGGACCTCTCTATTGGTGCGGTTCTGGTTTTCAGTTCCGTCGTCGGCGCGAAAGTCATTGTGGCCCTGAGCGGCACTCCCTTGGAGGACGGAAGTTACCCGAACGCGGTACCGGCCATCCTGATAGGTGGTGTGGTCTGTATCGTCGTCGGCGCGGTCTGGGGTTCTATCAACGGAATCCTGGTAACCCGGCTGAAGATCCCCTCGTTCGTTGTCACGCTCGGAACGCTTGGAATGGCTCTCGGGCTCGCGCAGGTCATCGGAATGGGAACAGACGTCGTCGGACTCCCGCCATCGATCGTGCAGCAGGCGCTCGGCACGCAGAACCTTCTGGGAATCAAACTGGTGGTCTGGATCAGCGTCGGAATCGCACTGATCGCTGGTCTGATCCTCGCGTTCACCCGCTTCGGGCGGTACACCTACGCCATCGGCTCCAACTCTGAAGCAGCCCGACGCGGCGGCGTCCACGTCGAACGCCACGTCATCGCACTCTTCATCGGAATGGGCGCGCTTGCCGGACTTGCGGGCTTCCTCGAGTTCGCACGATTCACCACCACCGCGATCAACGGGCACAACAGCGACAACCTGCTCGCGATCGCCGCTGTGATCATCGGTGGAACGAGCCTGTTCGGCGGACGAGGGACGATGTTCGGCGCGGTCGTCGGTGTTCTGATCCCCGTCACGCTCACCAACGGTTTCCAGATCGTTGGCGTGCAGCCCTTCTGGCAGACCGTCCTCATCGGAGCGTTCCTCATCGTTGCCGTCACGTTCGACCAACTCAAACGCAAGCAGCAGCTGCGCGCCTAACACCCGCGACACTGCAGCGATCCAGCTACACCCACATCCACCACAGCTCTTACAAAGGAGAAAAAGTTGTCCACATTCCGTAGGTCCACCACGCGACGCATCCTCATCGCCATCCCAGCCCTCGCCCTCCTCGGAGGATTGGCGGGATGCTCCACTGATGGGGCCACCACCAGTCCCGGGTCTTCCGGAGACAGTGGAAAGAGCCTCACCATCGCCTTTATCCCCGGCTGCACCTGCGACCCCTACTACTCTGCGGAGACGGCAGGATTCGAAGCGGCCGCGAAGGCTGCCGGTGTGACCCCCATCGTCCAAGGGGCGGCAGATTTCCAGGCCTCCACGCAGATCCCCGTGCTGCAGGCGATCGTTCAGAAGAAACCGGACGCCATCGTCATCGATCCCACAGATGCGACCGCCCTTGCGGCTCCGATCGAAGCGGCGATCGCGGCGGGTATCCCTGTGATGACGACCGGTAACAACGTGAATTCGACGAAGATCTTCACCGCGATCGCTGCGAGCTCCATCGAGGGCGGAAAGGCCGGCGCGAAGGTCATCATGGACGCCAACCCCGATGGGGGAGAGGTTCTCTTCGTCCACATTAAGCCCGGAATCAGCTCCCTCGACGACCGGGAGAAGGGATTCCGCGACGCAATGAGCGCCAACCCGAAGTTCACCATCCTCGACACCGTCTACGCCGGACAAGACTCAGCCACCCAAGCCGCGGGCCTCGTGTCACCCGTCATCTCCAGCCACCCCAAACTGGTCGGAATCTTCGCCTCCAACGTCATCACCGCAGGCGGTGTCGCAAACGCCATCTCGTCGGCACAGCTGCAAGGAAAGATCACCACGATCGGATACGACGCCGGACCCCAGGAAGTCACCGACCTCAAATCCGGCGCACTCTCCGCCCTCATCTCACAGAACCCGGCCATGATCGGAACCCTCGCGGTGCAGAACACGGTCAAGTACCTCGACGGCGACACCAGCATCCCGAAGGACCAGCCCCTCGAGCCGTTTGTCATCACCAAAGACAACCTCGACTCCGCCGACGCCCAATCTGCTCTGTACAAATAACAACGCCGCCGCAACTCCTCCGACATACCGCGGCCGTTTCACCGTCAGGGCTCCGCCCGAGTAAGGACCAAACATGCCCACCCAACGCACCAACTACGACAAAGCACCCGTCATCACGGTGCCGGGGACGCATCACTCCTGGACGGGAGCCTCAGCGTGGCAAGAAATCGCACGCCACGCTGAGGCTCAGAGCTCCCTCTCGCATCGAAACAGTACGTTGATTCTGGTCGACACCTACCCTGGTGTTGACTTCCCCGCTTTGAAAGCATCGATCGGACGCTCCCTCCCCAGCTACGAGATCGTCGACCTCGAGGAGTTAGCCGCCCTTCCTATCGAACAGATCGACGCTCTGATCGCCGGCAATCTCACCGACGATCGGGTATTCGGTGTGCTCAGCCATCACAATCTCACCCAGTTCTACGACCCGCAACGTCTAAAGCGTGAAAGTGACCGGTTGAACACGAACCAACAGGCGACGATTGTCGTCGGATGGGGCGCCGGTCTTCTTGCCCGGGAAGACGCCACCCTTGTGCTTGCGGACATGGCGCGGTGGGAGATCCAGCAACGATACCGGCGGGGGGCTCCGAACTGGCGCTCCGACAACGGGGCCGAAGACAACCTCCGGAAAGTGAAGAGAGGATACTTCGTTGAGTGGCGGGTCGCGGACAGGCACAAGCGTTCCCTCTTCCCGTCGATCGACTACGTTCTCGACACCAACAGCTCGCCGAGCGACGGAACGCTCATCACCGCGGAGGCCTTCCGTGCTGGGATGGCTGCGGCCGTGGCGGCACCGTTCCGGGTCGTACCGTTCTTTGACCCCGGAGTCTGGGGCGGCCAGTGGATGAAAGACGTCGTCGGCCTGGACCCTGCCGCCGTGAACTACGCCTGGGGCTTTGACTGCGTGCCGGAGGAGAACAGCATCCTGTTGCAGGTCGGAACGGCAGTGGTGGAACTGCCCGCTATCGATGTCGTATTCACGCACCCGCGGGAGTTGCTTGGCGAACTCACCTTCGCGCGCTTCGGCGCGGAATTCCCGATCCGCTTCGACTTTCTCGACACCATGGACGGCGACAACCTCTCCCTCCAAGTCCACCCCGTGACCGACTACATCCGAGACAATTTCGGAATGCAGTACACGCAGGACGAAAGTTACTACCTCCTCGACGCCGAAGAAGACGCGGTTGTCTACCTGGGGCTGAAAACCGGAATCGATCCGGAGGAGATGCTGTCTGCTCTGCAGAGAGGGGCGGAGGGCTCGGAGTCTGTTCCGGTCGAGCAGTTCGTGAATACCTTTCCCGCGAGAAAACACGACCACTTCAGCATCCCTGCCGGCACGGTTCACGCATCCGGAGCAGGCTCCATGGTGCTGGAGATATCCGCGACCCCGTACCTGTTCACTTTCAAGATGTGGGATTGGGACCGCGTTGGCCTCGACGGCGTTCCCAGGCCCATCCATCTCGAACACGCTGCTGCGAACATCCAGTGGTCAAGAGACACGGAGTGGACTACCAGGAACCTCGTCGGGCAGGTGGAGACCATCGCTGAGGGGCCGGGCTGGGTGGAGGAGAAGACGGGCCTTCATGAGTTCGAGTTCATCGAAGTTCGGCGGCACTGGTTCACCGAAGCTGTGGAGTGCACGACGAACGGCACCGTCAATGTGCTCAATCTGGTGGAAGGCGACGAAGCGATCGTGCAGAGCCCCGACGGGTCCTTCCCGCCTTTCGTCGTTCATTACGCAGAGACATTCATCATCCCTGCAGCCGTCGGACGCTACACCCTCGCTCCGCACGGCACCAGTGTCGGCCATCGCGTCGGCACCGTCACCGCCTCGGTCCGGGGAACTCAACGAGTCTGAAGACTCCTGACCGTACCGTCCTCAACATCCCGGAGGGTGCGGTCAGATCGAGGTCTCCTGCATCCACCTGGCAGCACCGACCAGCGGAGCATCCGTGGGCCGCTCCGCTGGGACGATCGGCAAATAAGCAAGCCTCGGGCAGATTCCTGACATGCCGAGCCGGATGTTCGGCTCGGCGATGTCCCAGGACGCTGCCATTGATCCGCCAATCACGAGAACGCCGGCATCGAACATCGCAATACTGTCTGCCAAGGCGGCGCCCAAACCTATAAACGCTCGTCTCAGCACGGCTACCGCGACGCGGTCGCCGGCGCGGCTCCGCTCTGCGATCTCTCGAACATCAGGCATCACCGAGAACGTGGACGTCGTCGACAACGAATACGCGGACCGTATCGCACGCCGCGAGAACGTCTCCTCGAGGGGGCGGCCGTCATACAGGATCCGGTGCGCGCTTCCCTCGAGCGGAACACCAGCCCCGGTCGTCACGGGGTGTCCGTCCTCAAGGTAGGCCGAACCGACACCCGTGCCCAGGGTCACGAAAACGGCCCGGTCGTGACCGCGCGCTGCGCCGATTGCATACTCGCCGACTCCGAAGGCAACAGCATCGTTCACGAACGTCACGGCTGACGGCCGAGGATCGATCCGATCGCGGAGGCCCTGGCGCAGATCGACACCGAAAAGGTCGTCGAATTTTCCGACCCCGCGGAAGCGGCCGACGCCTGATACATAGTCGAACGGTCCAGGAATCGCGACCACCCACGTATCCGCATGACCAGACGGCATCCGGTTCGCGACCGCCGCGAGCTCGGAGAGCAGACTCTCCGCCGAACCGGCTGCATCGATGTGAGCCCGCACGACATGCTCGGGTGCCACGGTCCAGGTCGACGGGTCAACAAGAGCCGCCGTGGCATGCGTGCCCCCGATCTCGAGCACTGGAACGAGCTGAGCTCCCATGAACGACTCCTCAGGTTTGTGATAACGATAACAACACCGTAGTGCCTCATAGTGGTACGTGAGAGTTGTACCGCAAGGGTCCGGCCTGACAGAGTGAGGACAGACGGTGGGTGACGCAGAGCCGAGAACGGCTGGCGGTCGGGTGACCGTGAAAGAAGTCGCCGACTACGCCGGCGTGAGCGCGATGACTGTCTCGAGAACCTTGTCCGGCGGTAAGAACGTTCGCGCGGACGTACAGCGCCGTGTGATGGATGCCGTATCCGCGCTCGGATACCACCGCAATGAGAACGCGCGGAGCATGCGACCCGGCCACACTTCAGGTCTCATCGGGGTTGCGATCACCAACCTCGGAAACCCCTACTACGGCGGGTTCGCACTGGGTGTAGAAGAAGTCGCCGCCACGTACGGACGGCGCATCCTGCTCGGGAACACCGGCGAGGTGCTTGCTCGTGAAACCCAGCTGATCTCAGACTTTGTCGGCCGGCAGGTCGAAGGGCTCATTGTCGTTCCCACCGGAGGAGCGGGAGAGCACCTGCAACCCCGCGCCCTCGGACACATTCCCCTCGTCCTCGCGGCCCGATCCATCCCGGGCGTATCTGCAGACACGGTGCTGCTCGATGACACGAGCGGTGCATACGAGGGCACCAAGCGCATTCTGCAGGCCGGTCACCGGCGCGTTGCTTTCCTCGGCAACAGCGTCTCGGTCTCCACCGCCACACGCCGGTTTGAGGGGTTCTGCCAGGCACTAGCCGAATTCGGTCTCGCCCCTGACCCAGACCTCGTGCTGCGGGGGCAGCAAGACGTGCCGGCTGCCCGGCGCGCGATGGAGCAGATCCTCCAGCACTCGGCGCCACCCACCGCCGTGTTCAGTGCCAACAACCGAAACACGATCGGCGCGCTCGAAGCCATTAGTGCCGCCCGGGACGCAGGTTCCGTCACGACGCCACCGACTCTCATCGCCTTCGATGATGTCGAGCTCGCAAACCAGATGAACGTTCCCATCCTCACCATCTCCCATGACCCCAAAGCACTCGGCGCTGAAGCAGCCCGGATGCTGTTCTCCCGACTCGACGGAGACTTCACCTCATCCGAGGCTCGCATCTTCAACCTGGCTGTCTCCGTCGGCAACATTCGCAGCTAAGCAAGGTCACAAATACAGCACACATACCTGAGGTATAAACGCGCTGATAACCTCCCTTATGTCAACAAATAGACGACATCCTCGCATTGGATGCGAACTGGCCGGTAGGTGGGACCTCCCCTATGTGGCTTCGAATTAGGGCAGTGCGGGTGGGAGCGATTGACATTCCGCGAGGGTGGTCCCGCGCTGGATAGCTTCGATAATGGCCATCTGATCAGGTTTTCTATTTGGGATTTGACGCTTGTTCGCATAATATGCGAACGTTTGATTCAGTTGTGCCAGGGGCCGTTCCGAGCCACTTGCGTGCCAGTCTTCCGGTGCTGAACACGGAAGAAATCGTGTGGGTGGCGATGCTGGATGGGTGGGCCGCGCAGCAGGCCTCCCGTAACCTCGCCGGTTCGACGATCGATAAGCGCCGCTCGGTTGCCGTCCGGTTCCAGCTGTTCGCTGAGTGCTATCCGTGGTCGTGGTCTGCGTCGATGGTTGACGAGTTCTTCCTCGAGCTCCGCGCTCTGAGGGGTGCATCGCATTCGACGGTTCTGGGGTATCAAAACGCGCTGCGAATGTTTCTGCAGTTCCTTACGGACCCGGCTTACGGCTGGAGCGAGCAGTGCTGGGAACGCTTCGGTGACCACCCGGCACAGGTCTTCCACGAGTGGAACACCGCACGTCATTCGCAGGCAGCGATGGGCGAGCTGGGCTGACCCCATGTTTTCGGTCCGGTCGTTGTGAGAGTCGTTTTGTTGCCCGAGTCCTCGGGCGGGAAGACTGGTCAGATCATGACGAACAGCAAGAAGCGGCATACCCCGGAGCAGGTGGTTCGTAAGCTCGGGCAGGCCGACAGGATGCTCGCCGACGGGGGCGACGTTGCATCGGTGTGTCGTGAGCTCGGTGTCAGCGAGCAGACGTACTACCGGTGGCGGAGCCAGTACGGCGGCCTTAAGGCTGAAGACGCGAAGCGCCTCAAGGAGCTGGTGAAGCAGAACGCGACGCTGAAGCGACTGCTCGCCGAGGCGGAGCTGGCGAAGGCTGCGCTGAAGGAGTTGGCTGAGGGAAACTTCTAGGCCCGGGCAGGCGCCGCGCCGCGATCGCTCACCTGATCAGGACACTGATGGTGAGTGAGCGGATGGCGTGCCGGCTGGCCGGGCTGAGCAGATCTGCATACCGTCGCCCGCTGCAGGGCGACACGACGGCGGATCCGGACTCTGCGTTGCGGGACTGGCTTCGCGCGTATGCGAAGAAGCACCCGAGGTGGGGATACCGTCGCGCGTACTACGATGCCTGCGGTGAGGGCTGGACCGTCAACCACAAGAAGATCCAGCGTCTCTGGCGCGACGAGGGCCTCCGTGTTCCGCAACGCCGGCGTCGCAAACGCGTCGGTTCCTCGACCGTCGAAGCGCCGGCCGCGACCGAGCCGAACATGGTCTGGGCGGTCGATTTCCAGTTCGACGCCGACGAACAGGGCCGGGCGATCAAGATCTGCTCGATTATCGATGAACACACCCGCGAATGCGTCGGTGGGCTCGTGGAGCGCTCGATCAGCGCAGACCGGCTCACCGGTCACCTCGAGGACCTCGTCGCGGCTCGCGGCGCGCCCGCAGTGCTCCGCTCGGAAAACGGACCGGAGTTCATCAGTGACGCGATCGCGGACTGGGCTGGCACTCGCACCGGACTGTTCTACATCCAGCCCGGCACGCCATGGAACAACGGGTACATCGAATCGTTCAACAGCCGCCTCCGGGACGAGTGCTTGAATATCAATAGCTTCTACTCGCTCCTACACGCCCGCGTCGTGATCACTGACTGGAAAACGGAATACAACCACGACCGGCCGCACTCATCGCTGGGCTACCTCACGCCCGCCGAGTACGCTCGGCAACGCACCAACCAAATGGAAAACGACGACATCCACAACGACTGGACCTAACAACGGGGGCGGCCCAGGGTTCTGCCAGTACTGGAAGAAGTTCTGGCAGCCGAGCACCACCTGTACCTGCCCAGACCCTCCGTTGCACATTGCCGCGCCACCGTTAGCCACAAAGGCCGAGGTACACGAGGAAGGATATGCTTGCGCCGACTCGGCCGTCACGAGGCCCCCTCCAACTACGCCGACCATCACTACGGCGGCGGCGGCCGCTTTTAAGATCCACATTTTCATTACTGCATCCCCTCACCCGGTGAGCCACGGTGGTTCACTCATCTGCATTCAAGCGGTCTGGCCGACCTCACCGTGTCCGGTGTTGTCCGGATTCCGTCTTCTTGGACGGTTGGCAATGTGAGCCACGCTGCGCCAGTAACCATACCTAGCGGCTGGTCCTGATCACGGGACCCGTAGTTCCTTGAGTGGATCTCTTCGGGAGGCGGCTACTGCTGGGAGCAATGCTGCGACGATGCCGACCGCTACGGCGAGTATGGCTAAAGCGAGCAAGAACGAAAAACTGGGTAAGGGGTCGTTAGTTATACGAAGACTGATGATTGAGAGACCGGTGCCCAGGAGGGTCCCGATCACGCTCAGAATTGCCATCTGCATCAGCAGAAGCAGAATGATCAGTCCGCGAGTAGCACCGAGCGCGCGCCGACGTCCAAAGTCTTTACGGCGCAACATGACGAGTCCGTAAAGGATGGCAGCCACAAGTACAGCGGTGAGAGCAAATATCACGAGGACTAGATTGTTTCCGAAGCTACCAAGTTGACCTTGTACCAGGGAGCGCAAAGTTGCGAGTTCTTCGCTGGTGGTGATCGTAACCTTCGTGGGGTCATCAACCGCCAGTATGGATTGGACCGCTTGAGTGACAGGAGCGACTAGATCTGGCCGGCTTGCTATGACCACAAGCACACTGACTTCTTGATCTACATGGGTGTCCGGCGATTCAGGGATTACGACTAGCGGCTCGAGCATTGTTAGGTAGTCCGGAGTGCGAAGAACACCTACCACTGGGTAGTTAGTGCCTGCTGTGGAGGCGATACCGCCAAATTTGTCAGGCATCCCTAGTTGGGTCAGCGCTAGGGGAGATGCCCACGCCGTGCCGTTTGGAAGGGCTGGGTCTGGGGTTATGCCTAGCGAACTGAGATTCGCTCCCCATGCAAGTCGAACGGGCACTTTGGTCCCGTCAGGGATAGAGACGTTTGTGAAGTCAACCGCAGTGCTGAAGGCGCCGGCCCATTCGATGCCATCAACAGTTGCTATGCGATTTAGCACGTCAGCTTTTAGTCCGGCGCCGGGTTCGGCGTGGATCACAATGGAACGCGTTCCCGCCGAATCAATTGAGCCGATTACTGTTTGCTCAGCGCCGACCGTTCGTCCAGTGGTGAGCAGCACCGTGGCGCACATCCCGGCGACCATAACAATGCTGACGACGGACGCCACTGGCTGTGCCAGAGCGGTGAATAGGGACTCGCGCAGTAGTGCAAACGCCCGTTTCACAGTTCAATTTTTCTGTGGCATCGCACAACAAGTGCAGGATCATGTGTTACGACGATGACCGTAGCGCCGGACGCTGCCTGCGTATGAAACGCTTTCACCACGATATCCGCGGACGCAGGGTCAAGGTTGCCCGTTGGCTCGTCGGCTAAGAGAATGCGGGGGTTGTTCAGTAAGGCGCGGCACAGCGCGATACGTTGCGCCTGACCTCCGGACACTTGTCCTGGCTTAGCGTTAGCCCGAAGCCCGACCCCAAACTGATCCATCAGCTCACGCGCACGTCGAGCTGCTGTTTCGCGGGGTTCTCCACGGTATAGGGCGGTTTCGATTATGTTGTCGAGGACGGTGCGGGTAGCGTCTAAAGCCGCGTCTTGGAAGACGAAACCGAAAGTGCTGGCACGAATGTGCGCGCGATTGCGGTCGTTTAGGCCTGAGACATCTTCGCCGGATACAAGCACAGTTCCGGAGTGAGGTTTCAGCATCAGCCCGAGAAGGTAGAGGAGCGTCGATTTACCGCGACCCGACGGGCCAGTGACCGCTACGACTTCTCCTGCCGCAAAAGAAGCATCCCACCGGTCGATAAGAAGTTGGGTCGAGCTGTAGCCAAAGCTGATGTTTTTGGCCTCAATCAATGACGTGCCTCATTTTGCGGGCACGCGAACGTGCGTTCCCTGCGCAGCTCCTTGAATCACAGATATGCCTCGGGCGCTTGTAGTGACAGTCACGGAGTGTTCCACGCCGTCCTCGTCTGTAACGGCCAAAGTCCCGTCGGCCTTGCTGAAGAGTGCCGCGCTAGGGACCGTCAGGCCTTTCACGTTTTCGACTGTTATTACCTGGGCTCTTAGTAAGGCCTGGTCGGAAACAGGTACTGATTTACAGTCATCGCCACAGATGGGCTTTCCCTCTGCACCAGTGAGGGTCAAGGTGACGCTGTCGTCTGTTGTGCTGGGAAGCTGCTCGGCAATGAACCCTTGCCACGTCTGTCCCTCCGGTCCGGTGATCTCGACCCTTCCCCCGATGGAGATCAGACCGGCTTGGGTTGAAGTGACCGGCACGGTAAATGTAGGCGTCGGAGGTAATCCAAGGACAACGTCTTCGCCGCCCCCTAGGACCGCCCCTCGTTTCACCTTGGTGGCATCTAGCGATATTCGGGTGGGTAATGAAGGGACGTAGATGATGTCGCCAGCCTGAACAACGCCATCAGCTTTCACCCCCAAACTTTTCTGCCAGGCAATAACAGCTCGTTGGGTTGCGCCGCTGAAGGACCCGTCAGCTTTGCTGCTATAAAACCCCAAGGTTGTTAGCAAGGTTTGTAATTGAGAAACATCGGCGCCAGAGGATCCCTGGGAAAGGGACTCGAACGAGGGCACGCTTCCCTGCGCGATCACTACGGGACGAAGATTGACTGTGTAGAGTATCGAGCCAGCGGTGACTTCCTGGCCGGCTTCGATGTCGACAGTAGTTACTGTTCCAGTGGCAATGTTGGACCCTACCGGCGCCGGTGCCCAAGCAGCGACCGCGCTTAGTGAAATCGAAGATCCGACCTCGCCGTCAACAACTTCTACGTATGTGAAGGGAGTCGAATCCAATACTTCAGTTGCCGGGGTCAATACGAAGGCAGCTGCCCACCCCACGCATGCACCAGCTGCTAGTACGGCAATAATGCCAATCGCCCACGGAACGACCCGTCGCCGGCGAGTCGCAAGTAAGGGTGCCATCGTGGTGCCCTTCTCTACCAAATTAAGACTCGTGCCGTCTTCGAAGTTCTAGTATGACGATCTTCTCGCGCCGATGGATGCCGGTACGCCACTCAGATCTCCCGGGCCGGTGCTGCCTAGACGGTAGCTCCCTGCCCAGGAAGTTCGGGTAGAAAACTTGTGCAACTCATCTGGCACGCACGCTGCCGCCGACGCGGCAGCGGTTAGTTGCCGTAGACCGAATCGGGAGTCTGAGGGCAAGAAGAGTACACGCGTTTCAGATCGCCTTCAGCTATCGCGAGATCGCTGAATGGAGTCCATTCTCCGTTGCTCTGAACGAAGACGGTTTCACTTGGTGGCTTAGTGCTGGAACCGTATCCTTGGTCTTTCAGGCACTGGAGAAGTTGGCCTGTCCGATATGCATAGAGCACTTCGAGACTCTTGGTCGAAAGCGGCAAACTGTATTTCTGTTGGGTGGGGTACTGCATCTCGCAGGTGTAGACGGCGAGATTCAGCGATTGTTTCAGCCCGGCGTCTGATAGTTGGGGGTACGCGATGCCCTGGCCGTCTGGCGTCTCGGTGACATCGAAGCCCGCGTCTTGGAGACATGAGATTTGGGTTGCAGCCCATTCATTCAGGGCGATGAGTCGGATGGGTTGAATGCTTGGAGGGTCTGCAATACCAAGTTGATCCGCAAAAGCCGCAGCGTTCGCTTTGAGGTAGTCGAGCGTGGCAGCGTCGAGATCGCCTTGAGCTATCGGTGTCGAAGACGCGGGCGCATTTGGGGAAGAGCTGGAAGAGTTGGTGTCAGAGCATGCTGTGGTGGTGAGCAAAAGAGAGCTCACCACCACAGACAGCAAAATGGTTCTAGCCTGCATTACGAATGGCAGACCGCTGTCGCGTAAGTGATGTTTCCGCCTACGCCCGTAAGGTAGACCCGATAATTTCCCGCCTTAACATTTGTCGGCGAAAAGTGACTCTGAGAGGTAGAGCCGTTGCTCCACGAACCGAGCACATTTCCGTCCAGCATGTGGTTGACGTGACCGGTCGCTGTTGACTGCACTTGCAAGTAAGGAACCGGGGCGGAGCCGCACGCCTTGTAGACGTTGCCGGTGTCCGCGGTCGCAGAGGCGGAGATGGCTGGCGTCACTGCCAGTCCGACTGCCACTACTGCAGCAATAACGACATTTCTCTTCCCAAAAATTTTCATGCGAACCCCCTGCGATTTATTCCGACGCTAGATCGTCGATATAGAGGAAAGTTATCTCTCAGCCGTTGGGTATTCAAGTCCGCCTTAAGCCTCGATCCACCGACGTTCTTGGGTGTGAGGGGGTCCGCGGTGTTGTCGGGCTGACTGAGGCGCTGGCTGGTGTTGCGCGCGGCGGAGCCGCGAGCCTCGCTGCCCGTGGTGTTCCACTTGGTCATC
>NZ_NBXD01000033.1 GCF_003399645.1 Subtercola boreus | reverse complement strand
CCCAATCCTGGCCCTGGGAAACGGCCTGGACGGCGATGTTCGCTCACGCGACTGGGCCGCCCCAGAGCTGACCCATCCGACCATCCAGCCACCCCGGCGCGAGCAGAAACCCTCAGCGGAACACCACAGGCAGCAAGGCCCGCGGCACCGCCGCGCCCATAACCAGCACGAAGCTCACCAAGCGCGCGACCCGCTCTCACCCAAGAACATCGGTGGATCGAGGTTTAGTGGCGCGGAAGAACAACGACCAGCTGTGACCCCGGCACCTGCGGTGGCTTCCCAGCCGGATAAGAAGCAGGAGGCGGCGGTCACGACGCATTTCGGGTCTGCGGATGAGTTCGTGCGTAAGCAACTGATCGGTTCGTATCGTCGCCGTGTCATAGCTCACGGCTCCGGTGGGGGAATGCGGTGGAAAGCGGCGTGGTGGGACAGCGAAGAAGCGCAGCAGCGGATGGAGGCGTTGTGGCGGTCCTGGGAGGCCGCACGGCAGGACGAGAAGGCGGGCATGAGTTCGTGGTGGATCAACCACTGCGACCCGCATATGAAGGCCCTGCTGTCTCCTGAGGGGCCGTTCGCGGACTCGAAGGACGAGAACCGGATCGGTGCCCCGCTGCCTTACACGGCGGCTCCTGACGGCATGTTCAAGGACGACCGGCAACCACTGCTCTACACAGAGCAGCAAAAGCAGCAGCAGGAGGAACAGGAGGGGCAAGAAAGTCAGGGTGGCACCCAGCCCGCCTAAGCACGGAACAAAGAAAGGGACGCACCGGCTTTTGGTGCGTCCCTTTCTTTGTGTGTTCTGTGTTTTTAGCGGCCGCGGTCGCTTCGATCCGCGCCGTGCCCGGCTGAGTTGTCCCGCCGGGTCTTAGGGATGCTACTCATTGGAGCCTTGGACGTCACCGCGCTACTGGCCGGGGTCGCGTGTGCACTGTCGGCGCTCATCCTTGCCTGGATCAGGTGCGGCGGGACTCCTTTGGCTTCCATTGCCTGAATTGTTGCCTGCCGCCGTTCGGCGCTGTCGTAAGCGACCTCGCCGGCCTCCCTGGCGGGCGCGCTGGACTGCTCGGGCGCCTGCGTCGTGTGTCCGCTCTGGCTGGCGTCCTGCGGCTCTGGGGTGTCTCGGAAGAGTTGCGCTTGGGCGCGGGCGTCGGCGGCGAGTTCTTGGAGCTGGTCCGGGGTGTGGGTGTCGGTGCCGCCTTGGCTTGCGTCCCGGTCGTAGTCGTCGGCGCGGGCTTCGAGGTCCGCGGCCATGACAGCCCGCCCGTTGTCCACATCGGCTGAACCTTCCGCGGGGGTGTCGTAGGTGCGGGCGGTGTTGCTGCGGTCGATGCGGTCTGCTTCCGCGATCAGCAGTTGCGCCTCAACGAGGTCGTCACCGACGCGGGCGCGTTCCGGGGCAACGGTGTCTTTCCATTCCTCAACCAGAGCCGCACGAACGGCCTGCGCGGCCGCGGGGTCGATGGTTTGGGCGTGGCCGGTGTCGGACCAGTCGATGCTGGTCTGCACCCGGTAATCCGAAAACCCTGCCGGGTCGGTTGATCGTTTCCATTCCTCGGCGGTGCTGAGCTCCACCCGGTCGGTGTCGCCGGCGAGGGCTGCCCGGTAGTCGGTGATCAGCGCCCGTTCCGCGGACGCGTCAGGAACGGTACTGTCGCCGACCCGCATCGTGAGACGGGCCTCGTCCTGCCGGTGGTAATACTCAGGGGCTGCATCCGTGGCCCATTCTTTAGCGCGGTCAAGCTCCGTCCGGCCCTCCCGGGCGGCGGCTTGCAACACTGTCGTGTCTACCCCGTACCGTTCGAGGACTTCGCGCTGCACGACGGCGGCGGCGTGCGCGGCGGCCGGGTCGTGGGTCTTCCACGCCTGCGCTGTTTCCGCGACTCGCGCTACGTCCTGCACGGTGGCTTTGTCCCACCACTCCGGCTTGTCTACGACCTGCAATGTCGCTCGCGCGGCGGCACGTTCCGCGTCGAACCGGGCGGACAACTCCCTGGCTTCGGCTGCGGTGCGGGTTTGTGTATTGCGGGACATTTCTTCTCGGAGGCGAGCGAACTTCTCACCCATCTGCAACGCGATCGTGAGCGCTACCCGGGCGTGCTGGCCGACCTCCTGGCCGACCTCATCGTGATCACTCATGAGCGTGTACCTGCTTCCTATTTGCGAGTTGACGTGCGGAGGGTCTGAGGGTTGTTATCGGCCGTAGCCGTCGCGGTCGGTGTCTGGCTGGTTGCGCGCTTCCCGTGTCCGCTGCGTAAGGAGGTCTGCTTCCTGCTGCTGATACGGGGTGAGCGGTGTCGGGACAGGGCTGCCGACGGGGAAGTTCGTTTCGGACACCCGACGAGCGTTTTTCAGCCTCTCCGGTAGCGCCTCCCACGCCCTCTCATTCGCTGCCGCCTTTTCCGTCGTGATGTAGGTCTGATAGCCGTCGCGGACCTCGGACAGTTGGCCCCGAAGTGTTGTAGAGATTTCGGTCGTACGGCGGGCGTCACCGGCTGCTTGATGCGCGGACATGATTGCGTGACTGGTCATCGCTAACTGCTTGAACAGCAGCAGCTCAGCGGCCGCATTGTTGCCCTTAGCGGCAGCCTGCAGAATGAGCGCCGTCGTCCCGGCCATGGCCGGCATGCTTACCGGGCGGGGTGTCGTTTCGTGGGCTCGGAGGTGCGCGGATCTCGCAAGGGACCGCGCAGCGTCCGCGAGCGGGCCAGGGGTCGGTTCGAGCCGCCTGGACCAGGCCGCATACGCGCCTGCGGTGTCGCGGGCGACGTGCGCCCAGGTCGCTTTATCGGCCGGGTCCACCCGCTGGATGTACTCATGCAGGCGTGCCATGTCGGCTGCGTATTCTTCGAACAGGGCCGGGGATGGGGTGGCCGTTTCGCGGCCGGGTTTGACGGGTTCGTACTTCCACGGGTTCTTCGCTGTGGCACGCCATTCGGCGGCAGCGTCCGACGCTTGGCCGGGTTCGTCGGGCCACCCGTTACGCAGTTGCGGGAGCGTCAGGTCGCGTGCCAGAGTGCCGCCGCCGTGCCACCGTACCGGCTCATTGTTTTGTGGTCGTAGCGCCACGGTGTAGCCCTGCACAACGTCGTTCCGACCGACTGCGAAACGCGGTCGCACAAGCAGCCCCTCAGCACGCAAGCGGCGAACGAACTCGCCCTCATCAACGGACGCTGACGCGGCCGCACGCACGCTTCGTTCCAACCGGCGCACATCCGGTTCTACTGCGTCCCGCTTCCGCGCCGCTTCGCGGGCTCCGGGCACGATTCCACGCTCGCCAAGCTCCCGACCCTCGGGGTGCAGCTCGACCAAACCGTGCACCCGTTCAAGGTCCCGGGTCACGCTCTGCGAGAGGCGCTTATCGTACGGGATGTGCGCCTTTGTGCCGTCCTCACGGACCAACGAAACGGCGATATGGATGTGGTCGTTACCGGCCTTTGAATCCCCGTGACGCACTGCCACCCACCGCGCATCGGACTTACCAATATCGTCGCCCGCAAATCCCATCCGGCGCACAAAGTCCGTCGCGATCAGACCCCATTTCTCGTCCGTGAGATGCCCTTCCTCTGCACTCAGCGACAGCGAGCAGTGCCACACATTCGCGTCCTGCTTCACAGCCGCCTGCCGACCTGTCATCGGGTCAATGACAGGCTCCCCAGTGGCCGGATCGAACTGCTTCACGGACCGACGAACCTGCGTGCCGTATACCTGCCTCGGTTCATCCAGATCGGCCGCGATTTTTACTGCCGCGTTCCGGTCCAGAACCTCGTATCCGTACTGCGCCATGATCGCTGAATTGCCAGCGACTAAGTGCTGTTCGGTATGTTCGTTCGCACGCCCTTCCCCCACGAGGTACCTCATCAGGCCCCCCATGTCCGCGCCGTACGTGACGTTCGGCATCATTGCCCAGCGACCGCCCTGCACGCCGCCGAAATTTGCGGCACCAACCCCACGAACAGCACCCGGAACTCTTCAACCTGCGCGGGGAACTGGCCCTCCGTGTTCGCGAACTTCGCCAACTGGTTCAGGTTCGATGACATGCGGCCAAGGTCCGCGCGAACCTGCATCAACTCAGCGACCGCGCCCTTCCACTCCGCACCCGTCCGAACCTGAGCGTTCATCGCCGACTCGAACAACAACCGAGGAACCGTAATGTCACCCGCGACCGCCGCGCGAGCCTGCAACTGCGCATCCTCCTCCGCAGTCACATACACCCGGTAATACTTCTCCCGCGCACCATCCGGGGCATTCTCACGACGCTTACGGGCGAACAAACGCCTCGGGTTCATATCCGAAATGTAGACCACCACCTTTCCCCGTAACCGCTTTACCTTGCCAGCGCAGCGAACCCGCCCCCAGGCGGGGACCAATACGACAAGTATTGCAGCCCGGCCAACGCAGCGCCAGCCCGGCAAGCCATTTACCAGCGGTAAACGGACAGCTTGCTCCAAAATATGTTGGTCTTTCTGTCTCACGGTGGAGCCGTTGACGGTTTGATGCGAGAGGCAGCAGCTACGGACCGATACCGTCGGGGCCTAGTGTCGTTGGTGAGGCCATGTACTGATAGACGCAAACCCCTACCCCGGGGTGCGGTGAGAACGTCTACTCTGGGGGCATGACTGATAGCAACAGGAATCCTGATGATGCTGCCGACGCTGCCCGCCGGCTTCTGGAACAGTCCGTCGAGAAAAGAGTCGACGCGGTGCGGTCGATCGTTGCCGCAGCGAACCACACCGACACCGCCCGGGCCGCACTCAGCGACGCGGAAACCCAGCACACCAAAGCGTGGAACAGTGCACTGACCGCGGGCTGGACGGAGAAGGAACTCCGAGCCACCGGGGCACCCCGCCCCAGCCAGACACCAGCCCGGACTACGCGGCCCCGGAAGACCGCCGCACCGGTCGAGGCACACGCGACGGAACCGAACGGAGACGACTCATGACAACCAACAGCGACGCTGCCCTGTATGACCAGGTGCGGGCGTGGGCGGAGGGGTCGAACCCGCTCGTCGCCGCTGTCGAGCTCGTCATCAGGGCGGGCCTGATCTACGACCGGGCACCGTGGGTGAGAACCGATAACGCGTGGAAGACCAGCGCCGTCGACTTCGACGTGCTCCTCACCGAATCCGGAACCCTGAGTAGTGGGCAGCAGCACCTCATCAGAATCGCGGCATCCCTTGGCCAGGGCACCCCCGTCGACCTCCGAGAGACGACCACGAACCTTGATCTGAAGTACACGCAACTCGTGATGACCGCGATCGCGCACGCCGCTGGCCTCACCGAACCTGGAACCACAATCGAGAGCGTCGACGGACTACCCACACTCACCCGGTACGAACCCCTCGCAGCCTGGCCCACCTCATAGGATTACTGACGCCGATGCCCCTGCAACCAAACGGGTGGTTGCAGGGGCATCTTCATGTCTATCGACCGGGTGTTGGGTGGGGAGCGGGAGGGGCCGCCTAGGTCCCTCGCCGCCGGACCCGGGAGGTCCGGCGAACGCACCGCACTCAGGGCGGTAAGACACCCCGCCCAAGCTGTGCGGGTGGGGCGGGCCGGTGCTGTCCGGCCCGCCTCCCGGTGGTGGCTACTCGGTGGCGGTTTCAGGGTCTTCCGTAGCGACCTCAGGTGCGGGGTAGCCTGCCGCGATGCGCTCCACGGCTGTCAGGCGGTGGCCCCACTTTTCGGCCTGTAACAGGTACGCCTTATCCGACGCGTTCGGGTTCCGCCATGACTCCCGGCTGGTGTGGTTCTCCCGCGCCGACAGGGCGACCGCGAGGCTCACATATCCGGCCTTGGTCGGGGTGGCCTCGACCATTCCGGCGAGGGCTTCGCGTCCGGCGTATCCCTCGATGCCGAGGTACGTGGCAGCGCCTCCACTGTTGTCGCCAGTCACCTCGTACGAGTGCCGGGTGAGGGTCACAGCGACGAACGCCGCCGCATCGGTGGGGAGCTTCTTCCGGGTCAGAAACGCCACGATCCATTCCTTTCTGACCGTGACACTTGTGTCCCACGCGCGGTTATTTCCGATCAGGGTTCGACGTTCCGCGCGCTTGGTTTCCGCCTGGGCGTCGGCCTCCTCCTCGGTCAGTTCGACCGGCGCGGAAACCTGCGTGCGATAGCTGCGGTAGATGCTCTGGTGAAGTTCCGGCTTCGTGCACAGCGGCACCGTTTCGGTGTCGTCCGCGCCAAGCCCGTTCACGGTCAAGAACACGGCGTGACCGTCGCACGCCGCGTGCGCTCCCGGGTCGAGAGTGGGCCGCTCGTCGGCGTCGTCTGCGGCGTCCGTGAGCCGTGACAGGTGCGCCATGGTCGAGTAATTCCACGACGTGACAACGGTCAGGCCGTCCGCTTCGAGCGCGGCCACGACTTCGGTCTGCCGGGCGAGACGGGCGTTCTCGTCGCGGCACTCCTGCGCGACATAGCTCAGGTCTTCGTCGTCGCAGTCCGTAATGGCAGTGATCGAATCCTCATCCCCCTCAAACTCAGCGATCAAAAGCAGACGATCGAACGAGACCGTGCCGTACCCGGCATAGGTCGTGGCGGCTTTGCTCTTGCCAATGGTGAGCGCCCCCGCGACGGTGGCCTTGTCCGCTCCCGCGGACTTCGCGATCTTCTCCACACTGATCCCATCAAGCGCCAGCGCCTCGTACGCCGCGATACGGTCCGTGAGCGTCAGCTCCGTCCGGGCGAAGGTGCGGAGCTGGTCAAGGATCCGGCCTGACTCGGTGCCGGTGGTGTCCGCGATACCGAACACGGCGAGCATGGTTGTCAGGCCCGCTTCGCGGGCTGCGAGCAAGCGCCGCTGTCCGTCATAGACGTAGGTGATGCCGTCCTCCCCACGCCTTGCAAGTACCGGCTCACGGACACCCTCGGTACGGATGGAGTCCACGAACTCCGGCGGCAGAACCGGGCTGGTTCTGATGTTCGGGTCAAGCTCGACCGCCCCCGGGTCGACCGCCTCAATGGTCACAGTTCCCGCTGCGAGGCTCGCAGCGAGATCAGGCGCGGTGTCGGCTGCGGTGGTGTCGGCTGCCGGGGTGGTGGTGGTGGTGTTCTTGGTCACGATATTCTTCCTTCAATAAGATGGGGTTAGACGGTCGGGAACCGAGGCACTTCGGATGCTTCGGTCCCCGACCTTTTTGTTACTGGGGGTGTTACGCGGCGGTCGGTGCGGGGACGCCGCTAGCGACCTGCCACCAACCGATGACGGTGGCGATCTGTTCCGGGGTGAGCGGGAGGGTTTCTCCCTCGTCGTCCGTGGTCAAGAACAAGCCCGCACCCGACAGGTGGGTTTGGAACGGGCGGGTCAGGCGGAGCATTCCGGTCAAGGTCGGGTTGGGCTCCTGCATGTACAGGCCCTCGTCGTCCACCCACACATCGATCCCGTCTTCGAGGCCGATCACGTCGACGGTGCTGCACTCGATGTGTTCATACATCCCCGACAAGCGGGTGTTGCTGGTGGTGCCGTCGATGCTGACGGTGGACAGCACCCCGTAGGCGTCGATCAGGATTCCGGTAATCCGTGTCATGGTTTCTTCTCTCTTTCTTCCCCCACGTTGTTTTGCCGTGATTCTCAATCAGGTTTGTCAAGCCGAAATGGAGGTTTGTCTCGGCCCCGACTGTCACTTCCTCCCACACGTTTTTTGCCTGGAAGGTACGAAGTACCGCGCAGGGTCGG
>NZ_NBXD01000032.1 GCF_003399645.1 Subtercola boreus | reverse complement strand
GACAAGATGACCAAGTGGAACACCACGGGCAGAAAGGCCCGCGGCTTCGCCGCGCCCACCATCACGGAACCCCTCAGCGAGCCCGCGGCACCGGGTCACTCAACGACGTCGGTGGATCGAGGTTTAGGTCCGTGGCCCAGGCCACGTCAGTTCCTCCGGGAAGACTTGCAACGTCACCCATCAGGGCGAGGATCTCGCCTTCCCGGTTCGCGAACCTTCTCGAGAGGAGCTTGGCTCCATCGGCGTTCAGGACAATGCAGTGGTGTTCGGTTTTGCCGGCGTCGATACCGGCCCAGAGCTGGGGCACGCGGTTGTTCCTTTCGTGGGTGTGGGTGCGCCGTCAACGGCCGTGCCGGCAGTTCCTTACAGGGCGACGTGGTCGCGTTTCTCAATGAGCGGTCATGCCGTTGCAGGATCCCGGGCGGCTAATCACGGCATGCCGTCACGCGGCGGGAGGCAGTCAGCCATACCCGGGACCCCTGGCGCGTTTCAAAGCTTACGAAGGCCCCGAATCCACAAGAAAAACTGTAAGGGAGGCGGTTTACCGCCGCTAGGGAATGACCGTGCAGTGCAACCCGGAGGGCGGTGGGAGGAGAGAATTTCGGCACGAAATAAGAGAGGCCGTAGGGCGAACGCGTGCCGGAAATCTCGGAAGGAGCCGGCAGCCCGAAGGGCTGCTTGCGCGGAACGGACAGGCCCGTACGCTTCCGAAGGATCCACGGCACAACAACAAGCCCCGAACGGGGCGGCAACAGTGCCGCAACGCGGCTCCGTCCAGGTAGGACAGCGGCGGCGAAGCCGACGAACCACCCGCCACCCACGCTGCCGAAACGCTGCCGAGCTGCTGCGGAGACGTTAAAGCCCTGCCCGATGTTCTCGGGCGGGGCTACACGCTCCTGGGGCTGCGTCGTGTCTTCAGGAACTCGTGACGGTGATCTGTATGTCGTCGGCGACGCCTTCCCAGAACAGGTCAAGGATCGCGGCGCGGATCTTCTCGGCGTCCACCCCTCCTGCCCGGTCCGGGAATGACACCGTCACGCCCCTGGACCGGAACGCAGGCCGGGTGTCGGTGGACAACTTGCAGGCCGGGGTGGGATCGTGGGGTTGTGCGTAAACGTGGGAGCCTCGCTAAAACTGCCCTGGCGGCGAACGTCATGGTCTGGTTTGGGGCAGCCCTGTTCCTGTTCGCACTCGCTGGTGAACAGACCTATTCGGCGTTCCACGGCCAGTGGCAAAACATTGTCGGATGGGCGCTGATCTGCGCCGTAGCGCTAGCCATCACCGTCATCGGGATCCTCGAGGTGCGACGCCTTCACGCGCGCCTTTACCGGTAGGTGAACAATGGGCGCGTTAGCCTCCTGAGCTATGACCCCGATCTTCTAGAACATACGGGAGCTGTTTACTCCGCCTCTTGCGCAGGGACCTGCTGCTCCTACTGGCCAACTTCGCCCTCGACACCTGCGAGCGTCTTCTGCAACCATCTCGTAGATGCAGGCTCCTCGGCCACGTCGCCATCGACATCGGCATTGATGTAGGCCTTCCTGCGTAAACACATCCCAGTTCTTTCTGTTCTCTGATTGTATCTCTTACGGTGATACAATCAGAGAATGACTGCGACAGAGGCTCTTCGAACCCTAGAGGGTCTGTCGTCCGCGCAGTGGGGAATGCTAACGACCGGGCAAGCGGCGGCTCGGGGCGTCACCAGGCTTCAGCTTGGGCGCCTCGCGGCGGCGGGTCATCTGGAGCGTCTCACGCATGGGGTATACCGGGATGCTGGGAGCCCGCCGACTGAATACGATGATGTTCGGGCTGTGTGGCTGAGTCTTGACCCCACCCGAACCGCGGAACAACGCATAGGCGATGGGGCCGACGGCGCTGTTGTTGGCGGTCCAACTGCCACGTACCTGTATCAGATCGGGGATCTGCAACCGGAGCCGTACGTTTTCCTCAGCCAGATCCGGCGGCAGTCGCACCGATCCGAGGTGCAGTATCGGCAACGCGCCCTCAGCCCGGACGACATCACGATTGTCCACGGCCTGCCCGTCAGCACCCCAGAACGAGCCGTCGCTGATCTCGTCCAGGACAAAGAGGACACCAGCCTTGTCGCCGATGTTCTCGCGGACGCTGTACGGAGAACTCCCATTCGGCTCGACCGGCTCGCCGAGATCCTGGGTCCCTTCGCCGCCCGCAATGGTCATGACAAAAACGACGGTGCTGGCTTCCTGGAAGATCTACTCGAGCGCGGCGGTGTGGACGCCACGACACAGGCAACACGGATCGTTCGAAGTAAAGCGTGGCAATCCACAGCGTGGCCCGAACTGAACACGATTGTGCAGCAAGCCGTTGCCGCGCAGCTGCCCAACTTCTCCAAGCTCGCTCAATTCGAGGAACTTCTCGCTCAAGTACGCCTGAATATGCCCAAACTCGTGTTCGCAGTTCCCGACTTTAGCGAAGCGATCAGGAAAACTCTCGGATCCATCGATTACGCCGGCCTTGCAACCCTCTCGGCGCAGCTCCCTGACTATTCCAAGCTGATGAAGGCGGTAGCCGAAACCGCGAACGTCTCCCGTCTCGTCGCGTCCCTGCCTGCTGCAGCGATGACCGCCGAAAACACCCAGTCGCTGCAGCACGTCCAGCAGCTCGCGCAACAGGCTGCGACGCTGGGCATCGTCGAGAAGGTCACCGCACGGCCATCCGCGCATCACCATGAAGACCGGAGAGGGGCCGGGCAGGGTGAGTGAGCTGCAGGCCGATTACGGAGACGGCAGCGCTGTCCGTGCTGCGATCAAGTCGGCAGCTCAGATTGCAGCACGGGAACCAAATCCCAGTGTGGACAGTCTGATACGGCAAGCAACCTACGACCGTTTCCTGTGCCGGATCTTCTCCATCGAAACGAGTCCCTTCATCCTCAAAGGTGGCACCGGGATGCTGGCCCGCATCAAGGACGCCCGCAGCACCCGAGACATCGACCTCGCCATTAGCCAGTACGAGACGAATGCGGCAATCGCGGAACTCGTCGAACTGGCAGGCATTGACCTGGGTGATCATTTCCGGTTCGTCCTGACCAACAGCACAGAACAGATCGGCGGCGAGAACCAGCCGTACACCGAGGGCGTGAACCTTACGTTCGATGTCTTCATAGGCGTGAACAGACGCGGGAGCATCTCTATCGATCTAGCCACCGGACACACACCCACCGGCCCGATCGAGAAGCGCACCCCCAGCAACAGGCTGCACCTCCCACGGCTTCGAACCTACGACTACATGCTCTACCCAATCGCAGACCAGATAGCCGATAAAGTCTGTGCCACCCTCGACACCTACGGAAGCGGAAATAAAAGCTCATCACGTGAAAAGGACCTCGTCGACCTGATCACGATCGCTCTTCATGAAGACGTCGACGCCCACGACCTACGCGTTGCCCTCACGACAGAGATGATCCTCCGCGGGCTTGGTTCCACCGCCGAATTTCAGATACCAGCGAGCTGGGGAGCGGGCTATGCCAAATTGGCCAAACCGATCAACTTTCTCAGCGACTACCCAACGGTGGCCGAGGCGCTTCCTGTTGCGAAAGCCCTCATCGACCCAGTCCTTGGTGGGTCTGTCGAAACGGGCGCCTGGGATCCTAAGGCGATGAAATGGGTATGACAGCCGCTCAGGTGGTGCGCGGTCCGAGCAGGCTCCTCACCCGCGGTCCGTCCCGGCGGATCTACACCCAGACCAATGCGGAGGGCGGACCGTTGTACGCGGGCATCCGATACGTGTCGCGCTCGGAAATTTCGCATGCTGGGCCATTATCGATGGCAGCCAAATCCAGCCCATCAGCGCCGACCTGATCGATAAAGCACACCCAGCGCTGCAGGCAATTAGACACTCCCACGGCATCGAGATTAACTAACGTCTCTGCTCTCGACTCCCAGCGAAGCTGAGAAAACCCCGGCTAATGAGGTGGCTACAAAGGGGGAGGAGCTGCGATGTCATCGTCACTGGCACTGGCACTGGCACTGGCCGAGCCAAAGCGTTGCGGATCGTTGGGCTATACGGAGGTTCGATCGAGGCTAGATTGCGACACTGCGGTGTCGCTCCGCGCTTCGCTTTCACTCGAACGAGAGGGCAACATTATCGGTGAGACATTTTTCAGATCCGCATGTTTTCGGGCCTCTTCTGGCGATTACTTGACGTAATATCCATTATCAGCGCATTTATACCTCATGTTTTCGCACCAAAATGGAAGCCGTTTGCCTGGGACTGTCTCTTAAACGGTGTTTTCGGCCCAACGCGTCGGGCGTGAGTCTGGCGGGGAAGGTGCCGTGATGACGACACTTAATGTTGTGACGACGAAGAAGAAAATTGATCAGGAGGGCCGGTCGGCGGAGGCTACCGCGGCAGCGGAGCTGGTGCGGTTAGCGAAAGAGCAGGGCTTGTCGCTGACGGGCCCGGGCGGCTTGTTGAAGCTGTCCACGAAGAACGTGCTCGAGGCGGCGTTGAACGAGGAGCTCACTGAGAATCTCGGTCACGAGAAGCACCGGGACGCGGAGGATCGTGAGGGCACGAACGTGCGGAACGGCAGCCGCCCGAAAACGGTGCTGACCGAGGCGACCGGGCACGTTCAGATCGAGGTCCCAAGAGACCGTGATGGGACTTTTGAGCCGCAGATAGTGAAGAAAAGACAGCGTCGGCTGAACGGGGTCGAGGAGATCGTGTTGTCGCTGTACGCGAAGGGACTGACGACGGGTGAGATCTCGGCTCATTTCGAACAGATCTATGGCGCATCAGTGTCGAAGGAGACGGTCTCCAGGATCACCGATAGGGTCATCGACGAGATGAACGAGTGGTCCACACGACCACTGTCCGAGGTGTACGCGGCGATCTTCATCGACGCGATCGTGGTCAAGATCCGTGACGGGCAGGTCGCGAACCGGCCGTTCTATGCCGCGATCGGGGTGAACCTTGCCGGTGACGGCGCTCACTGAAATTCCTCGGTTCTGCTCGCTGAAATTCCCCACTCCGGGTCGCTTCCGCGCATGAGAGCGGGCCTTCCTCGATGCTGATGGTCTTCGACCACGCACCAGTACGAGAAAGGCCCTGCCTCCATGCTGACAGAGGAGGACGACGTGGACATCCACGCGCTCAAAAGACAAGGCATGACGATCACTGAGATCGCCCGCCGAACCGACCACGACCGAAAAACCATCCGCGCCTACCTCGCCGGGGACCGCGCCCCCGGCGTCCGAAACCGCGTCGGGCCGGACCTGTTCGAGAAGTTCATCGACTACGTCACCGCGAGGCTGACCGAAGACCCGCACCTGTGGGCGATGACGTTGATGGACGAGCTGACCCCGCTGGGATTCACCGGCTCGTATCCGACGCTGACGCGGCAGGTGCGGGACCGGAAACTGCGTCCGGAGTGCAAGGCCTGCGCCCACGTGACGAAGCGGCCGAACGCGATCATCGAGCATCCGCCCGGGGAGGAGACGCAGTTCGACTGGGTCGAGATGCCCGATGCGCCGGACGGGTGGGCCTTCCCCACGAAACGGGCCTATGTCCTCGTCGGATCCCTCGCCCACTCCGGTGTTTGGCGGGCCGTAATCGCCCCGTCGATGGACTTGCCCCACCTGCTGGCGGCGATGACAGTGCTGCTGGGGTTGCTGGGCGGGGTGAGCCAGTCGTGGCGTTTTGACCGGATGACGACGGTATTGAAAGCCGGCACCAGCGACCTGACACCGATGTTCGCCGCGTTCTCCAAACACCACGCCGTGGCGGTGGTGGCCTGCCGGCCCCGGTCCGGCAACCGCAAAGGTGTGGTGGAGAAAAACAACCACACCGCCGCGCAGCGGTGGTGGCGCAACCTCGCCGACGAGCTCACCCCCGAGCAGGCCCAGCAGTCGCTGACGAAGTTCGCCACCGGCCAAGACGGCCGCAAGCGCGAGGGCCGCGACGGCACCACGACCGCCGCAGCGATGTTCGCAGCCGAGCGCCTGGCACCGTTGCCGCCGACACTGTTCCCGGTCGTGGTGACCGAGGAGCGCATCGCGACCCGGCAGGCAGTGATCGACTGGCGCGGCAACCGCTACTCCGTGCCGCCGGAGCTGGCCGCAACACGCGTAGTCGTCCACCAGCGACTGGGAGTGAACACCATCGATATCGCCACCATCTCCGGCGTCGTCCTGGCCCGCCACCAGGTCGCCGAACCGGGCCTGGGGGTAACGATCCGTGACAGCGGCCACGTCACCGCGCTGGAGGCCATCGCTTTGGCCTCGGCGCCGCCCGGGCGGCCGCACCGCAAGAAGGAACGCATCCCGCCGGGAGGCGACGCCCGCGCCGCTGCCGCAGCGCTAGCCGGAACGCCGACGCCCACCACGACCGTGATCGATTTGGCCGCCTACGAGCAGGCCGCGAAGAACAGGAACACCCTCACATGAACACCGCAACCACACCCCCAACCAGCACGACGGCGACCGCAGCGACGATGACCGCAGCGGCTTCCGCGAGCATCTACCAGCAACTGAAAGGACACCTGAGCGAGCTGAAGTTGGCCGATGCTGCCGACGCCCTGCCGCGCGTCCTCGACCAGGCCACCGCCGAAGGCTGGTCGTTGACCCAGGCGCTGGAACACCTGCTGGCCATCGAGGTCACCGCCACCGACGCTCGCCGCCTGACGGGCCGGTTCCGGTTCGCCAACCTCCCCACCGGGGCGACGTTGGACGACTTCGACCTCGATGCTGCGTCCGGCATCGACCGGTTGCTGTTGGCCGAACTTGGCACCTGCCGCTACCTGGAGACGGCGACGAACGTGCTGCTGATCGGTCCGCCCGGCGTCGGGAAAACCCACATCGCCACAGGCCTCGGCCACGCCGCGGTCCAAGCCGGCTACCGGGTCTACTTCACCTCCGCCGCTGAGCTCGCCGCCCGCTGCCATAGAGCTGCGATCGAGGGCAAATGGGGCACGGTGATGCGCTTTTTTGCTGGCCCGACCCTCCTTGTAATTGACGAACTGGGGTATCTTCCGCTTCCCGCGGAGGCTGCATCGGCGCTGTTCCAGGTCATCAACCAGCGTTACCTGAAGACGTCGATCGTGATCACCACGAACCGGCCCGTTGGAGCCTGGGGTGAGATCCTCGGCGACACCACCGTCGCTGCCGCGATGCTCGACCGCCTGCTGCACCGCTCGGTCGTCGTCACCCTCGATGGGGCGTCCTATCGGCTCCGCAATCATGCCGCCGCGGGAGACGAACTCAGACGTGTCAACACCGGCACAAACTTCCGCTAACCTGACCCTGCGACCCGGGGAACTTCGACGAGCAAAACCGGGGATATTCGATGAGCGCCATCACCGGGGAGAAAGATGTTCTCGGGCTCTGGGCTGGGACGGGTGGTGAGGGTGCGAAGTTCTGGATGAGTGTGCTCACTGACATCAAGAACCGTGGTGTCAGGGACACTTTCTTCCTCGCCTGCGACGGGCTGAAGGGCCTGCCGGAGGTTGTTGGGAATGTGTGGCCACTCGCGACGGTCCAGACGTGTGTCATCCATTTGCTGCGGAACACGTTCCGGCTCGCGTCCAAGCAGGACTGGGACGCGCTGAAACGTGACGTGAAACCGATTTACACCGCACCGTCACCGGAGGCGGCTAGGACCGCACTGGATGACCTCACCGAGAAATGGGGCACGAAATACGGTGCGATCATCCGGTTATGGGAGTCCGCGTGGGAAGAATTCACACCGTTCCTGGCGTACGACCTCGAGATTCGTACCGTGATCTGTTCGACGAACGCGATCGAGTCGTTGAACGCGAGATACCGGCGCGCGGTCCGAGCACGGGGTCATTTCCCCACCGAGCAGGCCGCGCTGAAATGCCTGTATCTTGTCACTCGTAGCCTTGACCCAACCGGTCAAGGCCGCACCCGATGGACGATGCGATGGAAGCCCGCGCTGAACGCGTTCGCCATCACCTTCGCCGACCGCTGGCCGGCCCCGGAAACCTACCAACGAAAACCGCCGAAAACACCGTTAGCGTTACAGACCCCGCCGCGGGCCGACTGAAGAAAGTCGCGCAGACCGGGACCGGCGCGAACACCTACACCTACACCTACGACTCCAAGGGCAACCGCCTTACCGCTGTCGTGACAGGCGCGAACCCTGACTCGCAGACCTTCACCGCGAACGCCGCGAACCAGATCACCACCTCCGGGTACACCTTCGACGGAACCGGGAACATGACCGCCGACCCCAACGGGACATACGCCTACAACGGGGCCGAGCAAATGACCTCAGCAGTCATCGGCGGCAACACCATCACCTACACCTACGGCGGCACCGGGCAGAACGAAGTCCTCTCCGAGACCGGGCCGAAGGGCACCTACAACCTCGCCTACGGACGATCTGATGCCCAAGGCCAGCCCATCATCGAGCAGTACAACGTCAACGGTGGCACCGCGTACGTCGAAAGCGACCCGAAGACCGGACAGCCCCTCATGCTGCACACCTCTAATGACATTGCAGCGCTCTACGTCTACGACGGCACCGGAAGCCCCATTGGCCTTCTCACCGACTACTCGAGCACGGCTCTTGCCAATACCTACGACCCGTACGGTACGCCCACCCTCACCGCCGGCGGCACAGGATCCGGCATCAATCAAAACCCGTACGTTTTCAAGGGCGGCGTACAAAGCCGAGAAACCGGCTGGGTCCATTACGGCGCGCGCTGGTACAACCCCGCCACCGGCCGGTTCACACAGCAGGACACTCTTGACGCACCCCTGAACCCCGCCAATGCCAACCGGTATGCCTACGCTGCAGACGATCCAGTAAACCTGTCAGACCCTCTCGGCACTGACGCGGACCAAGATTATGTCAATGGCTGCCTGGGCGGAGTTATCGTCGGCGAAGGTTACGCAGCACTGGGTGATGTCGAGACGCTTGGAGTAAGCGCCGTCGCCGGTGCCATCATCGGTTGTGCTGCGGGCTTCGAATCCGCCTACCTTCAGGAAAATGATGAAGATCAACTCGACACTGACCTGACGGACCTTAACTACTACACGACGATCTGTGGGCTGGTTTGCTAGAGCTCAGAAAACCTCAGATCCGCGCGGAATGTAGCGGCGCTGAATGACATCCCTCCGACTTAGTCGTGTATTTGTGGTCATTGGGATTATTTTCATCTTCTTGGGTCTGGCCCAGGTGCTGCTCGGCGAGATACATCAGCCCATAGACGGTCCCGAGTCTTTCCCACCATTCTCGCTAGCTGGGTTGGTCATCCTTTTTGGCGGATCAATGGGCCTGATTTTGAATAGGAAAAAGAAATAAGATCACTTCGTGAAGTCTCAGTGCTCTGGACAGCACCCAGACAAGGCCACCTCCATCTGGTGTTCGCTCGGCACAAACCATCGGAGTTTCCAGCGTCGAATCGCTCACGGAGTTCTTCTTCCCTCCCACCTTCCAGCTTCGCGTACCTACTGTGGACTCGTGCTCTCTCCAGGTGAAGAACCGAAACCCTCAGTGGCACCACTGCCCTACAGCTCTGAGTCGTATTCCCCACACCTATCCGTCCGGTGGGGCATGCCTGAGGCATTGCTGGCTGTATCGCTGATAGCAGCTAGCGGATTTCTCTTGCCGGCCCTAGTGAGAGCTGCACCACCGGCATTTACGTATCCCGTAGCATTCATAGGCAACCTTCTCGGGTACGGCTGCACTCTGCTCGTCGTTGTATTTGCATCCCGCCGCCGGGGCCTGCGCCAGCTGTCACGCGATTTTGGCTTTGTCATCAAACGCGCGGATCTCGGTACTGGTGCCGCCATCGCAGCCGGCATGCTCCTTTTTATCGGGCTTGTTTCTGCGGTTTTACGGCACTCCGGCGCCCTTGCTCAACCACCCTCGCCGGTCGCATCCCCGCTAATTTGGATAGTTCTCCTGCAGGGACTAGTTGGGGTAGCTATAGCACCCATTGTTGAGGAGTTGACTCTACGTGGTCTCTTGATGCGCGCCATACGCAACGCAATCCTGCGTCGACGGCCAGCCGCCGAAAGAACCGCCGAGATTGCAATCAATACAAGCATCATCATTTCGGCCGCGGCATTTGCTGGCCTTCACCTTCATGAAGCCCATGATCTGTACTCGGGGGTGTCCGTTGGCGTCGAAACATTCATCTTTGGCCTTGTCGCGGGCTGGGTCGCGACACGAACTGGGCGTCTAGGAGCGACGGTCGCTGCTCATATTCTCTATAACGCAACCATATTTGCGATCATGATTGCGGCTAGCTGACTCTGACATCCATTCCAAGTTCGACGCCCACCCCTCGACTTCGGAGAGCAGGGTCGAGATGTTCGGTTGGCTTGAGCTACGGCATTAGGGTTCGCCACTCCGTTAGGCGATCGTCCAACGGAGTGATCTGGAGTCTTACAGCAGCCGCGAAATGACGCGGGTCTACGTCTCTCTGTGGACTTCAGCGCAGAGTGGCGGTGTTCTGTGATCGTTGCGTGTCGTCTAGTTGCCAATGACGAGGACACTGGCGGCGGCTTCGATGACGTCGTCGGTGATGGTTTCGAGTTCGTTGATGGCGAGGACGCGTTTGATTTGGGGGAAGAGGCGTTCGAGGAGGCGGAAGTTGCCTCGGGTGATTCGTTCGATGGCGGCGACGGCTTGGGCGTCGGTGAAGTCGTCGGGGTTGAGGGTTTGGCCGAGGTGTTTCCATTGCCGGTCGAGGACGAAGAGGAGTTCTTCGCTGGCGAGGGTTCGGTAGTGGTGTGCGAAGCCGAGTCGGCTGTAGAGCTGGGGGTAGTGGCGAAATTGTTGGTCGATGCCGGGCATGCCGATCAGGATGATCGCGGTTCGGGTTCGGTCGTGGTGGTCGCGGAGGATCTCGATCGCGTTGGGGGTGAGGCGTTCAGATTCGTCGATGATGATCAGCTCGGTTGTGCTGATGGGTTTCCGCTGACGGGGCGTCTCGTGGGTTTCGGCCCGGAACTCTGCGTGTTTCCGGATGTAGGTGTTGATGCTGTAGCTGAGGTGTTCGATGTCGGTGGCGAGGGTTCGGGGGCGGCAGAGAACTTCTGGGGTATAGAACACGGTGCGGGCTTTGTTCGCGGCGGCGGCTTGTTTCGTGTCGACTCCGATGGGGCCGTAGGCGCTGATGTGTGGTTCGAAGAGGTCCCAGGAGGCGTAGCGGCGGGCGGATATGGTTTTCCCGACGCCTGCGTCGCCGAAGCAGATGCCGATGGTGTGTTCTTTCCGGACGACGTTCGCGAACTCGGTGAAGCGTCGGTGTTCTTTCGTGACGATGAATGAGGGGTTCATCAGCTGTCCTCTTCGTAGGTGCGAAGCCGCGAACGTGGCTTCGCTGGTGCAGGTGTGCGGGATGTTTCGTGGGTGGCGACCGTCGGAATGCGATCGTTGATGGCCCGCCGCAGCTGCTTGCGGCGGGCGCGGCGGGCTGTTTCGATGTCGCGGAGGCTGAGTCGGAGGTTGGGGTGGGCTTCGTCTATGGCGGTGCAGATGAAGGTGTCTTTGTCGTAGACCCTGATTTCGGAGATATCGCGTGGGTCGTAGCGGATGGTGATGGTGTGCCCGACGAAGGGTGCCAGGGTGGGGGCGAGGTAGCGCTGGCCTTGGAAGTGGATGCCGTCTCGTTGCACGACCCGGTTTTTCGGAACGGTGAGGAGGAGGCCGTCGAGTTCTTGGAGGCTGTCGGGCATTCGAGGTAGCCACCCGTTGGCGACCCATGCGTCGCGCGGTGAGATCCCGAGTTCGCTGTGGGGCCGGGAGTTGTAGATGCCGATGAATGCGCCGATGGCCTGGTCAAGCTCGGCGAGGTTCAGGACGGGTTGGGGGGTGCGGGCGCCGGGGCCTGTGTGTCCGGGGAGGGTGCTGAGGAGTTCGGTGTTGATGGTGCCGAAGAAGCGTTCGATCTTTCCGCGGCCTTGGGGTCGTCCGACGGTCGAGTGGATGATCCTGACGTGCAGGGCGATAGCGGTGCGTTCGAGGTGGTGGCTGGTGAAGTCGGAGCCGTGGTCGACGTGCAGGATGTCGGGGATTCCGCACATGGCCCATGCCGGGTCGGTTTTCCGCCAGATTGCCTGCCTGAGCGCGAGGGCGGTGTTCATCGCGGATGGTGCTCCGGTGAAGACCATGTATCCGCAGATTGCACGGGAGTGATCATCCATCACTGTTGTCAGCCAGGGCCGATCGGGTTTCCCGTTCATTCCGATGATTGAGATGTCGAGTTCGGTGTGGTCAGACTGCCACGTCTGGTTCGGCCGTTCGGCGCGGCGTCGGAAGACGAGCTCGTGCCGGTCCCGGTACGACGCGGGCCCCTCGAGCGCGAGGGTAACGAGTGCCGGGTCCAGGGCCTGCACAATATCCCGAACGGTCGAGTAGCTCGGCGCCGGCACATCCTGCCGTTGCGCTTCGGCGAGAACAAGTCGATGCAGAGTGGCGATGCTTGGGCGTGGCCTTGTCAAAGCAAGACGTTCGATGAACGCAACCAGCTCAGCCGGTGTACGCCGGCGCCCGGCCTCAGAACGCCGCTTCGGGTCAAGCGCGGCGATACCCCCGGTTCGGTATCGGGCGTTCCACCGTTCCAGGGTGCGGAGCCCGACAACGGTGTCGCGGGCGAGGACGGTCAGGGGGATCTGGTCTTCGATATGAAGTCGAAGGATCTGCCAACGCTCGCCCGCGTCCATGACATTTACACGGCGGGCCGTGGCCGGCGTGGTGCTGCAGGGGCGGGGTTCCGGTTCAGAGTCCGGTAGATCGTGGTGCGACTGACGCCGAGGACATCACCGATCTGTGCGACGGTCATGTCCTGCTGCTCATACAGGCGCCGAGCCGTTTTCACCTGGTCGGCTGTCAACCGGGATGGCCGACCACCGGTGCGGCCCCTGGCTCTTGCTGCAGTCAGGCCGGCGTTGGTGCGTTCCCTTATAAGGTCGCGTTCGAATTCCGCCAGTGCTGCGAAGACGTGGAAGATGAGCCGGCCACCGGAGGAGGTCGTATCGATTGTCTCTTGCAAAGACCGGAACCCGATGTCACGTTCAGCGAGGGTGTGTAGCTGGTCGATGAGGTGACGGATCGAACGGCCGAGGCGATCAAGCCGCCAGACGACGAGTGTGTCACCCGGCCGGATCTGGTCAAGGAGCTTGTCGAGCTCGGGCCTGTGCTGGAGGGATCCGGACATGGTTTCGACGAACACCCGATAACAGCCCGCCGCGTTCAACGCGTCAACCTGCAACGCTGCGTCCTGGTCGCTGGTGGACACGCGTGCATAGCCGAGAAGATGACCCATGCCTTGAATGTATCGAAACTCATACTTGACCGGAAGAACCGGGCCATAGAAAACGGGCCGGAGTTTCGCTACAAATCGGCTCTGGAATGGTCCAGACAAGATGCGGCGGCGCGGCCAATGGTCTTATCGACCAGGAGGTGTAGCGAATACGACCGTATTTGGTACACCTCCAACAAGCGGCTACCTCGAGGTGTTCGAGACACCTGTTGTCCAGCTAGCGGAGTGCTTGGACGGTAGCCGTTGTTCGGCATTGCGTCTTCAACGACCTTTGGGAGGCAGGAGACCCTGGTCGCGAACTCGCCCTTCGCCTGCACAACAGTTTTGGTGCGGACAAAGCCTTCCGAGGCGGCGGATCCCAGCTTGGTCAGCAGCGACACCAGAGGTAGTGGCGGTCCTCCATAGTGCGGACTGTGTTGGACGGTGTTGCGAGATAGCTTGTCCGCAGTTGGGCTTTTCTTACAAGTAGGGGTACTCGATGCGAGCAAAAAAGTTTCTTATTGGTGTTCTGGTGTTGGGACTTGTGGTTGGCGGGTCCGCGGCTC
>NZ_NBXD01000031.1 GCF_003399645.1 Subtercola boreus | reverse complement strand
CGGCCCGTGCGGCATGAGAAACTTGCATCTGCGAGATGCCTCTCTTTTCGGGTCCAATTGTCTCTGTGGTAAGAACAATTATCCCTGATCAGAAAGGTATTCTCCGTTTAACGCGCCGATCTCACCCCATGCCCCATCGGTGGATCCAGGCTAAAGCACTTGCAACCAGCCCGCCCGATCGAAACTCAAGCAGTTCGGCGCACGACTGAACCCGCGGCCCCCTCGCCGAGCCGTGAAGAAATCGGCAGCACGGGCGCGACACCAGCCACCATTCGGACCTGGGCTGCTCTGAATGGTTTCGAGGTAGGAACCAGGGGACGAATACACGCCACTGTTCTCGACGCTTACGCCAAAGCACACCAGTAAAACTAGGACTCCAGAACTCGGATACGCGTCTCCTGTTTGTCTCGCGAAGACCAGCGAAGCTGTCTCGTAACCTATCTGTCTCGTAGCCCATGGGCTGCGAGAGACGACCGTGCGCCCACTCAGTACACCTGTGCGGGCAATAAAAAGGGTCGGGTAACGGGCATCGCAACGGTGCGGGTGCGGCATCTGTGGATTCTTGACGTTGTCTGCACGGATGATCGAAGTTCAGTGCACGCCACCGGCCCCGTAACGGTCGTCCCGTCCTCAGAACGTTTTTGAAACGCGTTCTCCACAAACACGTGCGTCACGAACATGTTCGTACTAGGCTAGGGGCATGTCCTCGAATACTTTTCCCAAGGTGCCAATCAGCCGGCGTGAGCGGCCGGCTAAGCCTGCCCTGACGCGGGTAGGTATCGTCGATGCCGCTCTCATGATCCTTGCCGAGGAGGGGCTTAGTAAGGTCACGATGCGCCGGATCGCCGCCGTGCTGGACACGGGCGCCGCATCTCTTTATGTGTACGTCCGGAACACGGAGGACCTGCACGCGCAGGTCCTTGATGCTCTCCTAGGCGAGGTGAAGCTCCCGCCTGTGGCCGGGCCGTGGCGTTCGCGTCTCACAGATGTGCTGACGAGCTACACGGCCGTTTTGTTTCAATACCCGGCCCTGGCGCGGATGAGTATGTCAACGCACCCCAGCGGCACGAACTATCTCGGCCTGCTGAACGGCGTCTTGGGGTTGCTTCGCGAGGGAGGAATCCCAGACACGGACGCTGCGTGGGGCGTTGACCTGCTGTTGTCCTTCGCAACTGTCACCGCCGTTGAGCACGGTCACGAGGACCCGCTGCAAGCAGACGGCGACGACTTTTCTGCCCTCACCGAGCAGCTCGCCACCGTGGACGCCGAGGTATTCCCCCACATCGCTCGCCTCGGTAACGATCTGCTCTCAGGTACAGGTGAGCAGAGATTCCGGTGGGGACTTGACGTCCTCATCACCGGGATTCTTCACACTCAGCGCACTTCTTCTAAGGAACTTTGACCATGTCCACTACTAGTAACACCCACACCACTGCCCGGGGCACCGCGCTGTCCCGACGCCAACTCGCGATCCTCGTGGTCGTGCTCCTCGCGGATGTCCTGGACCTGATGGATTCCACGATCACGAACATCGCCGCGCCCACCATCGTCCGAGAAATCGGTGGTGGTGAGAGCCTTGTGAAATGGTTGGGCGCCAGTTACGCACTCGCTATCGGGGTGCTCCTCGTCGTCGGGGGCCGGCTCGGGGACCGGTACGGCAAACGCCGCATCTTCCTCATCGGCATCGCCGGGTTCACCCTCGCCTCCCTCATCTGCGGCCTCGCCATCGACCCGACGATGCTCATCGGTGCCCGCCTGCTCCAGGGCGGCTTCGGCGCCCTCCTCATCCCGCAGGGCATCAGCGTCCTGATCGGGGTACTCCGCCGTGAGCAGTTACCGTTCGTCTTCAGCCTCTTCGGACCCGTGATGGGCGCATCTGCCGTCCTCGGGCCCATCGCTGCCGGACTGATCATCGGCGCGAATATCGCGGGCCTCACCTGGCGGCCCATGTTCCTGATCAACATCATCCTCGGTACGATCGGGTTCATCATCGCCTACCGTGTTCTGCCCGAGGAAACCCCAGACGGGCAGCAGCGCATCGACGGGCTCGGCGCAGGTCTTCTCGGGCTCACCATGCTGGGGCTGATCTACGGCCTCATCCAGGGCTCCACCGACGGCTGGACCCTGGTCCCGATCATCAGCCTCGCTGTGGGCGTCATCGGATTTGTTCTGTTCTGTCTCCGCCAGAAAGCTGCCGCCAACCCGCTGATCCTGCCGTCCCTGCTCCGGAACCGCGGGTTCACCTCGGGACTGATCCTCGGACTGGCCTATTTCGCAGCCGTCAACGGATTCGCGTACGTCGTGTCGCTGTTCTTCCAACTCCAACTCGGCCTCACCTCCACCGAGGCCGCCCTGGGGCTCGCACCGCTCATGGTCGGCATCATCGGGTCCTCCCTCATCAGCCGGCCCCTGATCCCCACCCTCGGGCGCCGCCTCGTCGTCGACGGTCTCGCAGTCACGCTCCTAGGCGCTGCAGCCCTGTTCCTCACCGTGGTCTTCACCGGAACCCAGGTCAACGCCCTGTGGACGGCGCCGCCGATTTTGATTCTCGGGGCAGGTATGGGGGCATGTTTCAGCAGCATCTATGACGTCGCCATCGGCGATGTTGCCCCCGCAGAGGCCGGGAGCGCCAGCGGGTCCCTCAGCGCCGTGCAACAACTCGCCGCCGCGATCGGATCCGCGATCGTCACAACCGTGTACTTCAGCCAAGCCGCCGCCCACGGCGGAATCCAAGCCCTCACCATCAGCGTCGCCGTTGTCGGTGGGATCATCGCGGTCTGCCTCGGCCTGGTCTGGTTGCTACCCAAAAAAGCCGCAGAAGACCAGCACTAGCCACCCCGAGAACACAACCCAGGCCGCACGCCTTGCCCGCACATGTCACCAACCAGGAGAAACCAATGACCATCACCACAATCACCAACGTGCGCATCTTCGATGGAGACACCGTCCTTCCCGCCCGCACCGTCACCCTCGACGGGCCAACAATCCTCTCGGTGGGACAGCCCGCGCCAGCCGGCGCGACGATCATCGACGGGAACGGTGGGACACTCCTGCCCGGCCTGATCGACGCGCACACCCACACGTCCGTCGAGTCCCTCCGCGACGCTCTCCGCTTCGGTATCACCACCGAACTGGAAATGATGGGCCACTGGAGCGCCGAAGACCGCGCCACCATCAAGGCCACCGACGATCTGGCGGACCTCCGCTCCGCAGGATTCGGTATCTCCGCCCCCGACGGCCACCCCAGCGAACTCATGGGCGGACCGCCGCCAGAAGACACCACCCCTCACGAGTCAGACGCAACCGGCCGGGACGCTGACGAACACGGCCCGCACGGGTTCGTGATGCCCTCCGCAACCACACCAGACGAAGCCATCGCCTTCGTGAAGCAGCTCGTCGCCACAGGATCCGACTACATCAAAGTCATGATCGAAGAAGGCACAGTCCTCGCCAGCCCAGGCCTCCCGATGATGACCAATGACACCCTCGTCGCGGCCGTCCGCGCGGCCCACGAACACGGCAAAACCGTCCTTGCCCACGCCCTCACCCTGCACGCCACCCAGCAAGCCATCGACGCCGGCGTCGATGGGCTCGCGCACCTCTTCATCGACCGGCCACACACCCCGCAGATCATCGACGCGATCGCAGCCGCAGGCGCCTTTGTGACCCCCTGCCTGTCCCTGAACTCCTCCATCATGGGCGTCACCGGTGAACGGTTCACAACCGATCCCCGCGTCGCATCCAAGCTCAGCCCGAAATGGCTGAAAACCCTCCGAAGCAGCTTCAACACCTACCCCAAAGGCCATTTCGACGACGTCCTCGACACCGTTGCTGCCCTGCACGCTGCGGGCGTCGACATCCTCGCCGGCACCGACGTGTCCATGCCCGTCCCCGCCCTCGGCGGACTAGCCCACGGATTCAGCGTTCACCACGAACTGCAACTCCTCGTCCAAGCCGGCCTCACCCCCACCCAAGCACTCCACGCCGCCACCTCCGCAACAGCCCGCCGCTTCGCACTCACCGACCGCGGCCGCATCCAGGCCGGCGCCCGCGCCGACCTCATCCTCGTGAACGGTGACCCCACCACCGACATCACCAACACCCTCAACCTCCGCCACATCTGGCGGAGAGGAACACACACGACAGCCTGAACAAACTTCCCAGTTGTGAACGCGAATCGCCACTCAGGACCATTCCCTCCCCAAGGCGACCCATCCGAACGCGCAACCAACCCCCTCCTGAACATGCTCGAGCAGCAGGGCACGCTTCTGGCGCGTGCCCTAGCTTGCCCCGCCGTCAGGTCCGAGGAATCGAGGCACGGCGCTTCCGGCTCATCACGCGGGCACCGTCGGCGCAATTCTCACAAGCGGGGAGATGGTCTGGCGGGAGATCCCGAGCTCCGCGCACAGCTCCCCCAATGTTCGTGTCGGGATTCCCCGTCGACGCCATCGCGAAGCGCACTTTCGCTGGTGCCATCATGAAGGGTCAACCACCCACCTGGCCCCGGGCGCGAGCAAACGCCAGGCCCACGACCGTGCGCTCCGCGATCCACTCCCTCTCGAACCCAGCCAAGGCCGCGAAGATCCCGAACACCAGTTTTCCGGCCGCAGTCATGGTACCGATTCGCAAGGCGAAGTTTCTCGCGAGTGTTTCATAGGGCTACTGAGCCGTGTCTTGTGGGTGTTGTCGGGATAGTTGTATGACGCCATAGATCGCGAGTACCCCCGCGATGATGAACACGAAGCTCGCCCAGAGTGGTGCTCCGGCCGCTTCGCCGAGAACAATAATTCCGATCGTGACGCCGACCAGCGGGTCGATGACTGTCAGCCCGGCGACGACGACTTCCGGGGAGCCTGAAGCGTACGCGGTTTGCACAAAGTATGAGCCGAGGATCCCAGCGGCTGCGAGCCCGAGCAAGCAGACCAGAGTCAGTACGTCCGCGGGGGTGAGGTGAAAACCGCCCTGCACTATGGTTTGGACCCGGGTGATGAGAACTTTGGCGAGTGTTGCGACGAAACCGAATAGTACTCCGGCGCCAACGACGTAGAAGATGCGGGTAAATCGTTCCCGCAGCGACGCGAAGGCGAGACCGAAGATCAGCAGGACAACGCCCAGAATTATCAAAACAATGACGAGTTGAGTGTTCGTGATAGGGATCGTGGTGGTAGTCAGTGCGGCGACGGTGACGAACAGGCCTATCCCCCCGACACAGAACGCGATGGCCCGGATCGCGGGTTTGCTGAGTTTCGTTTTCGTGACGCGGGCGGTAATCAGCGCAGTAATAATCAGGGCCGCTGCACCGAGAGGTTGCACGACGGTGAGGGGTGCGAGATACAGGCTGAAGAGCTGGAAAACGACCGCGAGCCCGAGCATCAGGGTGCCGATCAGCCATGACGGCCTGCGCACCAGGGCTGCGAGCTGCCGGATACCGAGACCCGACCGGGTGTGCTGCTGAGCTCCCGCGTTGATTTTGCTGACCCCGTGTTGTTGGAACTCAGTTCCCGCGGCGAGGAAGACAGATCCGATCAGAGCAACCGGTATCCCTAATGCCTGCATGGGGCTGAGCGAAACCAGTTCAAGACTCACGAGCTGTCCTCCTGCCGTTCTGAATTCATGGGCGTGTTCATCAAGTTGATCATCGCAGCCAACCCGGCCATCCGGTCAGATACCCGCAGCCGCCATCAAGAGGCAACCCTAGGCTGTTCGGTCCCAGTGGGGTGATGACGTGACGACGAGATCAGGCTGCCGGGTCTGGGCGAGCTTCTATGCGAAGTGTCGGGCTTTCACGACACTCGGTGTTTTCTTTGGCGTCGCAGAGTTTTCGGACGAGGGGGAACTCTTTACGTCTCAACCTGTACAGGTTGTGGGTGGATCATCGGGTTCATGACGATCAGAAACTGGCATGACGAGCACACAAAGACACTGACCCTGGGGCAGCGGGCGGCAGATGCCCTACGTAACGGGATGGGCAGCTGGCTGTTCATCGGTTCGTTCGTCCTGGTCATGGTGCTGTGGGCGGTCATCAACTCCGTGTTCCTGCACAACGAATCGTGGGACGCGTACCCCTACATTCTCCTGAACCTGTTCCTGTCAATGCTCGCCGGCCTCCAGGGAGCGATTCTGTTGATCGCAGCGAAACGACAAGACGCCATCAGCTCCGCGATGGCCAAACATGACTTCGACACCAACGTCGCGTCGAAAGTAGAAATCGACCGCCTCATCGAGCTCTGCGTCCAACACAAAGAAATGATCACCGAACTCCGCGACCTCGTAAACCACCTCCCGACCGCACCGTCAGCAAAAGCTCAGAAGGGATAACCAACACTGCGATCATGCCCCCGCCGGCACGTCTGAAGAAGGCGGACATTTGAGGGACATGACCATCTCGCCGACGCCCGTGAGTCGGCGCTGGTGCTTCTGCACGATGACCGGTTCGAAGGTCCCGTCCCGGTCAAGCCTCCGGCAGTTACGCCGGACGGCGGATGAACGTGACGCGGCGGCAAGACTGTTTGCCGTCAGCGTCGCCTGGCAGCATAGTCAGCCGTTGAGGTGATGGGGCGGTGATGGTTTCGTGGCCATTCCCGAATGGGGTCGTACTCGCCGGGCTGAACAGGCCGCCGTGTTGCCAGACCCTCGCGGCGTGGGCAGGGCTCCGCCACCGCGATTGGACAGTCTCAGTGCGTTGCAAGACAAACAGTCCCGTGGTGTTCAGATACCCGCTCTCAACCAGAAGGTCCCAAAGCGGCTCACTGACGTTCAAAAGAGGAATCACCCCGGCGACGCTACCCCCGAAAGAGGCGCACGCCACTGAACTCACAGGATCAGAGCAGACTTCCTTGGCGCAAGCGTTAATCCTGCTCAATGATAGAACCTGACTGGAGCGTGCGGTTCTGCGTGCAGCACAGGCCCACCCTCGAGGGGCCGGGATGGCCTATTGCTTGGTGGCGGTGAACGTGTCGTGGTATTCGTCGACGATGCGGCGGGTCGCGGCACCGATTGCGCGGTACTCGTTGTCGGTGAGGTTAGCGAGTGAGACGCGGGCGGAGGTGTCAACAACTTCGAATCCTTTGCCGGGCAGGAGAACGACTCCCGTTTCCTCGGCGAGCCGGAAGAGGAACTCGGTACCGAGATCCTGGCTGAGGAACCAGTTCTCGAAGTCGTCTCCATAGAGTCGGCGGCCGAGTTCCTGCAGGTCAATGAGGCTGTAGTAGTTCACGTCGTCGGGCTCGAACGCAGCCGCGACGCCGATACTGGAGTACAGGGTCTGGTAACGCTGTCGGATCAGCTGTTTAGCCGCAGTTTTATACTGCCCAAGCCGGTCCATCAGCCCATTAAGCGCGAAGAGAGCCATTTGGAGTTGCTGGGGCGTCGAAAGACCCGCAGTGTGGTTCAGAGCGACCGCACGACTATCGGCGACGAGCCGGTCGATGAACGCCAACTCGCGTGGGGTTGAAGTCAAGGATTCGTAGCGGGTGTCCAAACGGGTCTTCTCGCTCTCTGGCAGGCCGCCCAAGAGTTCGTCGATGATGTTCGAAGTATGAAGGGCGATAGTGCCCAAACGCCAGCCGGTGGCTCCGAAGAACTTCGAGAACGAGTACACGCAGAGGGTGTTGTGCGGGCATCGGGCGAACAGAGAAACGAAGTCGTCCGCGAAGGTGCCGTAGACGTCGTCGGTCACGATGATGAGGTCCGGGCGATGATGTTCGACGACGTCGGCGAGCTGGTCGAGCACGGTGGTGGAGAGTTTTGATGACGGAGGGTTGCTGGGGTTCACGACGCAGAACACTTTGATTGCCGGGTCGAGGAGCTTGTCGATCTCGTCTTGGGGCAGCTGCCAATCAGCCGTCCGGTCCATTCGGATGTCAACAATCTCCAAGCCGTATTCCTTGAGGACAGGAATTTCCAAGTACGGGGAGAAGATCGGGGTGGCGATGCCTATTTTGTCGCCCGGGTGGATGAGCCCGTTGGCCGCGAGGCTGTTGAAGATGTACGCCATCGCGGCGGTTCCGCCTTCGGTGGCGAAAACGGAAAACGCACCCTGGTCGGTGATGGGTCCGAACATTTCCTGGGCAAGGTAGGCCTTAACGATTTCTTCAACATGGCGGAGTATGCGTGGCGGAGTCGGGTAGGTACAACCGAGGAAGGCTCCGACCATTTCGACGAGGAACTCGTCGCGGTCAAGGCCGAGCTGATCCTTGACGTAAGACAGCGCTGATCGCAGGAACGTCACTCCTTTGCTATGGCCTTGATGGGCAGCAAAAGCTTCGAAGCGCCCCACGATGCCGTCTCGTTCGGGTAGACCCCCAAAGCCGCTGTCGAGGTAGGAGTAGGAGCGTTCGGACTCCCTCATGGAGAACTCGCCCAATGTCAGGAAGGCCCAGCGTGGGAGGGTGGCCAGGAAGTTGGGGTTGCCTCTGCCTGCGTTCAGCATCAGTCGTTGAGCGTCGGATGAAGCGACAGAGATGAGTTTGTCTTTGAGTTCGAACGGGCTGAGATTGGTGAAGCTGGAATAGTCCTCGGCTGGCATTGTGGTCTCTTTCTGTGGGCGGTCAGGCTGCAGCATTTTTGGTGACAAGGCCCACGATGACGGGGCCCCACAAGGTCAGGAACACGTTCGCGACGGCGTAGGTGACGGTGAACGAGACCACAGGGGTTGAGTTTCCCGCCTTCTCTAGCAGCGCCGCGAAGGCCGGGTTCGCGCTTCGTCCGCCCGCGACACAGGCCAACGCTTCGATCGGGTTGCGGATGCGGAGCACATAGTAAGAGAAGAAGAATGTGAAGATCGTCGGGATCAGGGTGACGGCGACGCCGAGCAGGAACAGAGTGATTCCGTGCTGCTGGATCGCGACGAGAGCTTGCGGCCCCGCGGTGATACCGACGATCCCAACGAACGCGGCGAGCCCGAAGTCCCGGAGGAAGTTCGACGCGCCCAACGGGAGGGCTGCGTACCTGGGGTGGACGCTGCGGAGCCATCCGCACATGAGGCCGGCGATGAGGCACCCGCCACCACTGCCGATAGCGATCGGGACCCCCCACAGTGTCAGGGTGATCAACCCGATCAGCAGACCGGCCGTCATCCCGATGCCGAAGAAGACGTAATCGGTTCGGGCTGCAGCGCTGATGATGTACCCGATTTTGGATTGCACCCGGCCAAGATCGGCGGGACGTCCGACGAAGTGGAGTTCGTCGCCCCGGTGGAGTTCGAGGTTGTCCAACAGCGGCAGATCGATTCCCATCCGCTTGGCGTTGGTGAGGTACACGCCGTGGCTCAGGCCCACGTTCACGTGCTTCCGTATTTCGCTGATCGGTCGTGACGTGAGGGCCTTGTTGGTCAAGATCACTTCCCGGGCTTCCTCCACCAGCCGGAATCCGTCAGGTGCCGGCGATTCCTCGCCGAGGAGTTCCCCGGCCCGCGTCATTGCCTCAGCCCTCCCGGACAAAGCAACCAGATCCCGGTCTTGCAGAATCGTCTTATCGGTGAGAGGGATAGTTGCTCCGCCTCGAACGACGGCCTCGACCGCCGCGTCAGAGAGGGAAGCATCAACCTCAAGCGCAGTCTTTCCGCTAGAGCCTCGAGCTTTATCCAGGGTGAAGAAACGCGTGACAATGGGCCGGACTGCGTTGAACGTTCCCGGGTCGAGTTCGGTGTGACCGCCCGACATCGTCGCTGCGAGCTTGACCGCTTCAGCCCTGATATCCCAGCGTTTCAACGCGGGCAGGAACCAGGTCACCAAAATGATGGGCCCGAGGGATCCGAAAATGTAGGTGATGGCGTAGCCGACCGCCACGTTGGTTTGCATCGTTTTGGTGACATCAGGGGAGAGCCCAAGCTTTCCGATCGCATCCCCAGCCGTGCCGATGATCGCGGACTGGGTCAACCCACCACTAGCCAGCCCAGCAGCAAGCCCCCGGTCAAGACCAAACACCCAAGCCCCAACAAGCACCGTACCCAACCCCGCAACACACATCACGAAAGCAGAAACGAGTTGGTTCAGCGACCGACGATTCAGCGCATGGAAGAACTGCGGGCCGCCCTGGAAACCCACCGCGAAGATGAACAGGGCGAAAAAAATGGTCTTGATACCCGGATCAATGGTGATACCGATCTGACCTATAACAACACCAACCAGAAGCGTTCCCGCGACACCCCCGAGCGTGAAACTACCGACATGGATCTTTCCGACCACATAGCCCAGAGCGATCGTGATGAACAAGGCTACAAGTGGTTGGGCGGCGAAAAGATCACCGATGACATTCACCGAATACCCTGACGGGCGTGACACGGAGGGGACGTTGTCATAGAGGCAGGCTCGTTTCTCAATCGGTTATCGGCACCGCGCCGGCGGGATCCGAGCTCCGAGCAAAACAGCGAAGAAACGTGACCGGATCCGCGAGCAGCACCGACAGTCAACCACCTACCGCACACCCAACACAGGGTCCTTAGTCCCAACCATCCGCGGCACCCGTCCGCACACCCCCATTTTGTCCCGCGTCAAGTAGTTGGCAGGGTTTCTTCGATTTCGAAGTTGGGGATGGTGGGGTCGGCGAGGCCGGCGTGGACGTCGGCGGGCCGGTTCCAGGCGATCGCTTCGTGCGGGCGGACGTGGTTGTAGTCGGCTCGGTAGGCGTTGATCTGCTCGACCAGTGACAGGCCATGGTCGATCTCCTCGCGGAACAGCCACTCG
>NZ_NBXD01000030.1 GCF_003399645.1 Subtercola boreus | reverse complement strand
GCCTTTCTCGAGCTGGTGTGTGGTCGAAGACCATCAGCATCGAGGGAGGCCCGCTTCTATGCGCGGAAGCGACCCGGGGTGGGGAATTTCAGTGAGCAGAACTGGGGAATTTCAGTGAGCGCCGTCAGCACCCACCTGCTGGATCAGTTCGTGCGGAATCCCTCGGATCTCGCAGTTGGGGTCTGTCCCTCAAACTCATCGTGGCATCTTCGGTGTCTCACGAGCACTTTTAGGACTTTCGGGTAGTGCCCCGCCGTAGGAGGGTGAAGTGTGCTCGTTCGCCGAAAAGAGTACTTGCCCGTCAGCCGTGGAGCGCCGTTTGGGTTGTGCTTCTTTCATACGAACGGCTGAGTATCATCCAGACGCTAAAACCGGATGGCAGTGACCGGGTGCTCGCGAGTGTACTGTCCGACGACGGTGGTGCCGACGGGTTCCCGGTGCAAGTGCGCCCGGTCTGTTCGGCGACGGTATGCATGTTCTCTGGAAATAAGAAGAACCGCTTGGTGGCCAGTTCTGTCCTCAACTAATACAAGGCGTCACTACACGGAGTTTAATTGTCTAGCCTTTCTCGCCTCCGATGCAGATCTCATGTCCGCCGGAGGAGGCCAACCGTTCCGCTATCTTGTCGGTTTTACCTATGGAGAGTTCGGGGACTGGGCCGAATTCAGTTCCCCCGCTGGGAAGTGTTCCAGCGACATGAAAGTGGAGATGAGGGATTGCTTGGTGCGCCGCGATACCGTTGTTTTGCCAGATCGCGATGCCCGGTCTCTCGTAGGCCTCATCTATCAATTTGGCGGCTGCCGCAAGGGTGTCAATCAATGCATGTCGCTCACGTTTCGTAGTCTCCAGCAGTGTCGGTATGTGTCTCGTTGGTAACACTAGGAGATGCCCAATTCCGCGCTGTTCTCGAGTAACGAGGACCGCAACAGTGTCCGATCGGCAAAGGACGGTATATGGCCGCGACCCTGATAGATAGTCACAAAAGGCGCATGGTTCGGCCGTGGGCAAATCAATGTTCGAGTCAGTCATGAGCCGGCCAGTGAGGTGAGAAATGCCTGGAACTCAACGAGATCAACTTTCTGTCTTTCTGTTGGATGTACGACAATCCGTAGCTCGCTAGCGAAACGGGACCTCTTGGTCCGCAATATAAACGAAAAAGCGGTAAGTCGAGCGGAAATTTCGGGGGTCAGCTCGCCTATTCGCGACTGGCCCTGTCCAATGAGCGGCACGCAAATGACCTCCCCATTTCCGTACTTATCCATTTCATCCCAGCACTCGTCCAGCGTGTTTAGAACGCCTTTGATGGTGCCGCTAGCTCTGTTATGAACGTCCATTTCGGTGTACGCGGCACAGAAATAATGGATGTTTGCTGACGCAGTGAGTGTGGCAACAGTGCCGACAGGGTAGACCTCGGTCTTTCCTCTTTTCGCGACTGTTTTGTATGGTGCCTTGCCTGCTAGCGCGATAGACAGATCTTGATCGAGCCGCGATTGCGAGCCTGCATAGATCGCATCCATGAAATTGCTTTGCAGGCTGTTAGGTGCGATTACGTCTGGAACTTCGGTATCGAACGTGGTGGTGAATCCGATAACTGCACTTGCGTCCTGCTTGAATAGGTCTCCGACGACAAGACGAATAGTCACGTTTTCCTCGTAAGACTGCTTCGGCTCCTTCCGTTTAAGACCAACGAGGCCCCAAGCAACTGCGACCGCTGCCACGATCAGAATGAGCCACCACTTTCCGTCCCACCATTGAGGCGATAGCGGCGCAAGAATACCGATTGGTATAGCACTTATACCCAGCGCTGCAAAGAACCGTTGCCCAACGGTCCGCCACTGCCGGGCCGACGGAAATTGCATGCGACTCAGTAAGTTAGAGACCAAGGCTGGTATAAGTGCTCGACTTGTATATGTGTTCTCCGGTGGTTGTGCTCGCGGGATAGCCCGCCGCGTAGTTGTCAAGGGCGTACTTGATGATCGTAGGTTGGAATGATACTGACATTGCGTAGTAGTCTGCAGCCTCCAGGGGGGCTGGATAGTTGGCGGAGTTTCCTGACCTCGAACCATCCAAGTGTGCAACAACAACCGGTAAATTGAGTTCGATTGCGATCTGGAGTTCGTAGGCGAGGAACGAAACTCCATCCTCGCCCTTGGTCTTGGCGTTCGGGCTGCCAAGCAGCACGACCTGTTTAGCGTTTTTCATCCGCTCACGAAGGTTGCGCTTAATTGTCTCCGGCGTACTTGTGTCACGCGCGACGAAGAGATCGTGGGCATCGAAAAAGTCAAAGTCAATGTTCTTGTTCTCCCGCCACGCCTCCATCAAGCGGTAGGACTTGATGTCTTCACTCGCGAACGCGACGTACGTCTTATTTCTGTAGCTCATAAATCCCCCGATCTTCGCGCCCAGAAATGAGTCGCGATTTGATCCATGTAATCACGAGACCCTCGAGTTTGAGAAGTACTCGAACAGGGGGCAGACGGGAAGAAGGCGTCGATTAGTCTGTCGACCGGAATCCCTCGGATCTCGCATTTGCGGTCTGTCCCTCGAACTCATCGCGTCGTCTTCCGTCTCTCACGAGCACTTTTTAGGACTTTCGGGCAGTGGCCCGTGGCATGAGGGGTGAAGTGTGGTTGTCCGCCCGAGAGAGTACTTCCCGGCAGCCGCGGAGGGCCGTTGTGGTTGTGGCTCGCACGACATGGCATCGGGTGAGCGGATGAAACCCTGAAGGGCGTTACCGAACACGCGAGATTCGTTTGGTCAGCTGAGGAGACCCGTACCTCTTTAGACCGTATGCTCGCTCAGCGCCTCAAGCACCAGGGTGGCTTGAGTGACGTGGTCGACGATATTTGGGGGGAGCAGGCCGTCCACGAGATCAGCGAGATCTTCGCGTAGTAATTTCACAAGAGGTTTGATCGGGTGATTGGGTGGCGAGACGTTCTCGTCGCGCGGTTCAATGTTCATTGAGTTACCTTCTTTCGGTCGGTGCTATACCCAGTATAGTGAGAAAAACTCGGTTGATATAGTGCACTTGTGACCGAAAATTTAGACGAGCTCGAGGAGGCCGTAGCGGCGTTACGTGGCGTAACCGAGGAGCGCGAAAGGCTGATCCGCCGCCGCGATGAGCTGATTCGTGCGGCGTTGAAAGGCGGCGCGACCTGGGTTCAGATTCAAGGTGTAACTGGGCTCAGCCCACGCGGCCTGTCCCTAGCAATCAACAGGTTGCCAGAAGAATTAAACTGACGCTAAAGCTTGGTGTGCGCCGGCGGGATCTCGGGGTGGCGGCGGTCGGGCATCCGGTACAGGATGCTGCGACAGCAGCAGGGTCGGCTCGTTCCGCATTCGTGTCAGCTACCGGTTCGGACCGGGCTCCGGGGTCAGCGCGCGAAGAGCTGCAGCGCGACCGGATCCGGTACAACGGTCTGGCCCGTCAGGGCTCGATCTCGGCCTCCGCTTCGCCGGCGAGCCTCTCGTGGGCTTCGCGGAAGACGTTGTGCGCCCGCTGCCCGATCCAGTCCGCCGGCAGCAGTTCCTACGGCAGGTCGGGGTCGCGGAACGGGAAGCGGCGGTACTCGTCGGACAGCCGCATGCGCGCTTCGAGGGCGGCACTGCCCGTTAAGTCGGGGATGGCCGCGAGCCGCTCGAGCAAGCTCGCCTAGTCCTGCTGCAGATCGTCGAGGTCCCAGCAGCGGGAGGCGATGCTCAGGTCTTCGGCGGCACCGAGGCTCGAGAAGTGCAGCAGGTCGAGGCTCAGCGCGGGCCGGTCGCCCAGCGCCTTGCGTGCCGCGTCGAGCCTGTCGCGCGGGCTCATCCAGGTCGACCGGGTGAGCTGGCCGAGGCCGAGCCAGGCGAGGTTTTTGCGGGCTCCCTCCCGGTCGGCCCGGCGGGCTTCGGGGAACTTCGCCAGCACCATCGCCCAGCGGGCGTCCACTCGGTGTTCGAGTGGCGGAAGATGCGCTCGCGACCTTCGCCGATAAGCGCCCAGCCTCGGTCGCTCAGGATGTCGCTGACCTGGCGGCCCGATTTCCTTGTGTCGAACCAACCTTCGTATCGCCGACGCCAAAGCGCTGAGCATCCGGCCGGGTCTCACCGTTCAGATCGAACAGGATGACGCACCACCCGACCTAGCGAAGGCAATCCAATGCATGGGTCGTGCGTGTGTGGTGGGACTCTGAAGAGGCGTTGTCAGCGGATGGCACTGACGGCGGCAACGAGGCTTCGACCGCGGATCGGCAGCCGTCGGGCAGCGGTGGGGCGTTGAACATTGATGCGACTGTGGCTGGGTGGCAAGAAATCTCGCCGTCGTATGTCGACCCAGGTTCGGCGGCACCGATAGTAGCCCACTACCGCGCGGTCGCCTGATCAGCTCATCGGTTTCGTGCCAGCCCCACGGCATTGATGAGATAAGAACTCCTGAGAGCAAGCGCGTATTTCTTTTCGATCGGTATCGATGCGGGATCGTGCAGACCGCTCTCCAGATCCTCGATTTCGAGGCCTGTCAGTCGCGCGATGTTCGGTACCGTGAGGCCGCACTCGAGGGTGAGTGACTCGAGGATCGCAGTGAGACGTTCGTCGTCGTCGATTTGGAACCCCTCGGTCAGCTGCGCAACCAGGATGGACAGCCTCATGCTCTCGTCAATCGAGAGCACCTCCATCTTCTCCGGATCAGCGACCACCATCCCCGATTGTGTTTGGTTCAGGAACGACCTCAGCTTTTCAGTGGTGACGCTGGTGATGCTCTGCACCGCGTCTTCAGTGATGCCGCCATCACTGATGAGAATTCTTAGCTCGTCTGCGGGATTCATGCTGGGTCTCCGATGTGTGAAGTTGCGATCCGGATTTGTCAGAAGTCGTTGTAGGTGTACGACGTGTTGTTCGGTGCTGTGTGAGCAACGGAAGCGCCTGCAAAAAACGCCTCTCCCGCGATCGCGCCGGATACGTATGGTTGCGCAGCCTACTGGTCGGGACATCTCCCGAGAAGATCAGTTCGGTAACCGAGCCACCACTCAACCCGCTGGTGAGATCCATGATGCTGAAGGCACCAATGAAGTTGGTGACAGGAACGGACATTGCGATGTCGTAGTGGTAGACCCCACCCGCAGCTGTGACTGTGATCGTGCCGTAGTCTCCCGGATAGACGACGCCGGCATCTGGATCGGTGGGCACCATTGGGTAGACGACAGACTGACCCTCAGCCAGCGTGGTGCTTTCGCCGCCTACGCTCAGTTCGTAAGAGACGGCACTTTCGGATGTCGGCGTTGATGCCACGTTCGCCGAAGCCGGCGCCATTCCGATCGTGAGCATCGTTCCGGTCGCGAGGGCGACTGCCATGATGGGGAAGGCTGCGGCGAACCCGGCGCTCGCGGGGCTGACCGTGAGTTTGGGCGGGGCGACGGTCACCCGGGAACGGGTGGGCTCTCGGGGTGACGGCGGGCGGGCATCCGGTGCAGGGTGCTGAGACAGCAGCCGGGGCAGGCGGTACTGGGCTGGCTGCGCCTGTGAGGTGGGACTCTCGCGAGACTGATTGAGATGAATAATTATCATTGACCACGAGGTATGCCGCGGTAGTCTTGGGGCATGTCACTGTTGGAACGCATCGTCGTCGACCCGGAGATCGTGCATGGCCGGCCAGCCGTGCGTGGTACTCGGGTTCGTGTTACTGACGTTCTTTCGCTCTTAGCTGCGGGGGCGACCGAGGCCGAGATTCTTGAGGACTACCCGTACCTCGCGGCCGACGACATTCGGGCCTGCTTGGAGTACGCCGCCGCGCAGGCCGATCACGCGATCTTGCTTGCCTCGTAGACTGTGCGGTTTCTCGTTGACGCTCAGCTGCCGCCTGCGCTGGCACGCATGTTGTCTGCGCACGGGCACCTTGCCGCGCATGTGACCGATATCGGCCTCGCCGACTCACCCGACAGGGATCTTTGGCTTTACGCGTTGGACCACGAGGCCGTACTCATCACCAAAGACGAAGACTTTTCGAGCATGCTCGTGTTCGGCGGAGAAGCGCCGGTAGTTGTCTGGATCCGCGTCGGCAACACGAGCCGTCGCGCGCTGATCGAATGGTTCGAGCCGCTCGTCGAGCGAGTCGTCGAAATGATCGAGGCAGGGGACGACCTCGTTGAACTCCGTTGACGGAGTTGCCTGGGGGCTCCGTTTTGCGTTGACCAATGAGCAACATCTGAGGCCCGCTTCACCGTGCAACGGAGAGCGAACTCCGAGATGCTTCGCCTCTACTGGAGGATCGGTCACACAATTCTCGGCCGTCAACGAGTCGAATCGTGGGGGAGCGGAGTTCTGAACCGTCTCGCCGCAGATCTCCGCGCCGAGTTCCCCTCGACGGAGGGTTTCTCGCTGGCGAACCTGGCCTACATGAGACGGTACGCCGAAGGGTGGATGGAGGACGCAATTCTCCAACAGGCTGTTGGAGAATTGCCGTGGAGCCACATCGTGTCCCTCCTCGACAAGCTCGACGACCAGTCCCTCCGCGACTGGTATGCAGCTATGCACGTTTAGTACGGCTGGAGTCGCGCCCGTTCTCACGCACCAGATAGCTACACGTCTTCACGACCGCGAGGGTGCGGCGCCGAGCAACTTCGTGACCCCTCTGGAAACACCGGATACTGAGCTCGCCCAGCAGACCACCAAAGCCCCCTGGCTACGAAGCCAGCTCGGCACCAACCTTCTCGACGACGCCGTCATCACCACAGGAAAGGTCGCGTACCGACGGACAGACGGTATCGCCGTTATCCCGCTCGCCCTCCTAGGCGTCTAGCGATGGTGTGAGAGCGGCCCTCAGGAAGGGGGCCGTGCGGCTGGCGTCACTCTTCGAGACGTCCTCCGGCGTTCCCTCGGCGACGATGTGTCCGCCCGCGTCTCCCGCCCCCGGCCCGAGGTCGATCACCCAGTCGGCCTGGGCGACGACGCGCATGTCGTGCTCGACGATGATCACGGTGTTCCCGCCGTCGACGAGGCGCTGGAGGTGTCCGATGAGTCGATCGGCGTCGGCCGGGTGGAGCCCGGAGGTCGGTTCGTCGAGGAGGTAGAGGGTGTCGCCCCGCGGGGCGCGGCGGAGCTCGGAGGCCAGCTTGACGCGTTGCGCCTCCCCGCCCGACAGCTCTGTGGCCGACTGGCCGAGGGAGATGTAGCCGAGTCCGACGTCGAGCAGGGCATCGAGGTGGGGGGTGACGTCGGCGTCGTCGGCGAAGAAATCCCGCGCGCGACTCACGCTCATCGCCAGAACGTCGGCCACGGTCATCCCGTTCAGGCGAATCTCCAGGGTTTCCGCGTTGTAACGCGTACCGGCGCAGGCGGAGCAGGGCGCGTGCACGGTGGGGAGGAAGAGCAGCTCGACCTCGATCATCCCCTCGCCCTTGCAGACCGGGCACCGGCCGCTGGGGAGGTTGAAGGAAAACCGGCTCGCGCCGTAGTGGCGCTGCCGAGCATCCGGGGTCGAAGCGAAACGCTTGCGGATCTGGTCGAACACGCCGGTGTACGTCGCCACGTTCGACCGGGGCGTTCGACCGATCGGCTTCTGGGTCACCTGTACGACACGGCGAACGCGATCGGCGGGTCCTGACGCGCGGCCGGATGTCGCGACCGGCGATCCTGAGACCAGGGGGTCTTCAGTGGCGGGCTCGGTCTCGCCCTCGACCTCCTCGGTGGCGCTGGCGAGATCCGAGCGCAGGAGGTCGGGGATGCCGTGGGTGATGAGGGTGGATTTGCCCGATCCTGAGACACCGGTGATTGCCGTGAAGGCTCCCAGCGGGAAGGCCACGGAGACGTCCGACAGGTTGTTGCGGGTCACGCTGGTGAGGCTGAGAAGAGCGTCGCCGCGTCGGCGGGTGCGGGTCGGGGCGGGTGCCGAGGAGTCGGCGAAGAGGTAGCGCCGGGTGAAGGATTCCTCCACCTCGCGCAGGCCGTCGATCGGGCCCGAGTAGACGACGGTTCCCCCGGCGGTTCCGGCCCCGGGGCCGATGTCGACGATCCAGTCCGCCTCCCGGATGACGTCGAGGGAGTGCTCGACGTAGTAGACGGTGTTGCCGGAATCCCGGAGGCTCTTCAGGATGCCCACGAGGGCTTCGGTGTCGGCAGGGTGGAGCCCCGCCGATGGCTCGTCGAGCACGAACACGACGCCGAAGAGGCGCGAGAGCACTTGGGTCGCCAGTCGCATGCGCTGGAGCTCACCCGACGAGAGGGTGGGAGTCGTGCGGTCGAGGGTCAGGTAGCCGAGCCCGAGGTCGATGATCGGCGACAGGCGCTGGAGCAGGTCGGCTGCAAGTCGCTGGGCGGCGAGACGCTTCTCGGGCGGGAGATCCTCCTCGCCGGATCGCCCGGACTGCTGCTTCGAGGTTCCCCACCCGGGCAGGAGGACGGCCTCCATGAGGCGGGCCACATCGTCGAGCGGCATCGCCTGCACCTCGGTGATGTCGAACCCTCCGAAAGTGACAGCGAGGGCATCCGGTCTCAGCCGCTTGCCACCACAGGTCGGGCACCGAACGCTGACCATGAACTCGGCAGCCTTTTCGCGCATCCGGGCGCTCTTCGAGTTCGCGAACGTGTCGAGTACATACCGTTTGACGCCGAGGAACGTGCTCATGTACGAGGGCTCTGCCCCGGATGCCACGGCCTGGCGCACCTGGCTGGGGGAGAGATCCCGGAAAATGGGCACCTGCGGTGACTCGTCTGTGTGCAGGGCCCAGTCCCGCTGGTCGGCGGGAAGACTGCGCCATGGCACGTCGATGTCGTAACCGAGGGAGATGAGGCTGTCCTGGAGCTGCTTGCCGTGCCAGGCGGTCGGCCACGCGGCGAGTGCCCGTTCGCGAACGGTCAGTGAATCATCCGGAACCATGAGCTCGTCGGGCACATCGTAGATGCGACCCAGACCGTGGCAGGCGGGGCAGGCGCCCTGCACGGTGTTGGCGGAGAAGTCCTCCGCGAACAGCGTCGGTGCGCCGGCGGGGTACGTGCCGACCCGGGAGAACAGCATGCGCACGACGTTGGCGACCGTCGTCGCGCTCCCCACTGTCGAGCGGGCCGTGCCGCTGGACCGACGCTGAGGAAGGGCGACCGCGGGCGGCAGGCCCTCGATCGAATCCACGTCGGGTACGCCGACCTGGTCGATGAGGCGTCTTGCATAGGGTGCGACCGATTCGAAGAACCGGCGCTGCGCCTCGGCGTAGATGGTACCGAACGCGAGCGAGCTCTTGCCCGACCCGGAGACGCCGGTGAAGACCACCAGGGCGTCTCGCGGAAGGTCGACGTCGATCGAGCGCAGGTTGTGCTCCCGGGCACCGCGCACGCGAACGCGGTCAAACCGGATTCCTTCAGGGGAACCGTCCTTCGCGCTCATTGCAGGCATCCTCTGATTGGCGTCACCTGCGAAGTCTACGAACGAATGACCGGGCGCCGAGCCGGACCCGCGCCCTCAGCGGAACAGCAACGGTCGCACGCCAACGCTGAACTAGCCGAGGCGGAACCGGTCATCGACGGCCGCTGCCTCGACCGGACGTCCTCAGATGTCGATGTCGCTGCCCATGGTGACCGTTCGGCTGGGCGGCAGACCGAAGCGTGCGGCGGGGTTCGCCGCGTTCTGGGCCAGCCCGACGAACAGGGTCTTCCGCCAGGCGGTCATTCCGGGCGCGCGGGTCGCCCGGATCGCGCCGCGCGACACGAAGTACGACGCCGCGTCGACCTGCTTGCCCTTGAGGTCGAGCACGCCGAGCGAGCACGCCCTGCGCAGGGCACGCGGGATGTTCGGGGTGTCTGAGAAGCCGAACCGCACCCTGACGTGGTCGATGCCGTCGTCGGAGTAACCGAGGTCGTTGTACTCGAACGCCTCCTCGGGCTGAACGTGCGGAACGTTCTCGATCACCACCGTCACCACGATCACGCGCTTGTGCAGCACCTTGTTGCGCTCGACATTCGCGCGGAGCGCCAGCGGAGTCGAGTCGCGGTTGGGGTGCAGGAAGATCGCCACGCCCGGCACCCGAGCGATCTTGAGGTCACGCACCCGGTCGATGAACTGCGACAGCGAACCCTCCTTCTTGATGCGACCTTCGATGACGAGGTTCCGCCCCTTGCGCCAGGTCGTCATGACGAGGATGACCGCGAGGGCGACGAGCAGGGGCACCCACCCGCCGTGCACGACCTTCGACAGGTTGCCGCTGAGGAAGGTGAGCTCGAGGCCGCCGAAGACGACCGCCGCCACGCCGATCTTGACCGGCCCCCAGCCCCAGAGTCGCGGCGCGACGAGCAGCAGCAGCACGGTGTCGACGACGAGCGCGCCCGTCACCGAGACGCCGTAGGCGGTCGCCAGGGCAGCAGACGACCGGAACACGAGCATGACCGCCATCACCCCGACGAAGAGGAGGGCGTTGACGGCCGGGAGGTAGACCTGCCCGCCCTCGTTCTCCGACGTGTGCCGCACGGTCAGCGGCGGTAGAAGTCCGAGCGAGATGGCCTGGCGGGTCAGGGAGAAGGCCCCGGAGATGACGGCCTGGCTGGCGATCACCGTGGCCACGGTTGCCAGGATGACGACGGGCAGCCGGGCCCAGTCGGGAAAGAGCAGGAAGAACGGATTCTGGCGGGTGGCCGGATCCTGCAGGATCAGCGCGGCCTGCCCGAGATAGTTCAGAACGAGGGCCGGGAAGACGACGAAGAACCAGGCCCGCTTGATGGGCGGCCGGCCGAAGTGCCCCATGTCTGCGTAGAGGGCTTCGGCGCCGGTGATGACCAGCACCACCGCGCCCATCGCCACGAAGGCGGTCACCGGGTGGCCGACGATGAAGGCGACCGCGTAGGTCGGCGAGAGGCCGACCAGAACACTCGGATGCTGCACGACCATCACTGCGCCGCCGAGGCCGATGACGAAGAACCAGAACAGCATCACCGGGCCGAACAGTTTGCCCACCTTGGCCGTGCCGAAGCGCTGGAAGGCGAACAGTCCGGTGAGGATGACCGCGGCGATCGGAACGACCAGCTGGGAGATGCCGGGCACGGCGATCTCGAGCCCCTCGACCGCCGACAGGACACTGATGGCCGGAGTGATCAGCGAGTCCCCATAGAAGAGGGAGACCCCGACGATCGCGATGAGGAGGAACAGCACCGCTTTGCTGCTCTTGCCGGGTAAACCGGTGTAGAGCCGCTGCCCGAGCGCAGCGAGTGCCATCACCCCGCCCTCGCCGTCATTGTCGGCGCGCATGAGAATGGTGACGTATTTCACCGACACCACGATCGTGACGGCCCAGAACATCAGCGAGATCACGCCGTAGACGTCGTCGGCGTTCGCCTCCACCGCCCCGCCGTCGATGCTGAACACCGTCTGCAGCGCGTACAGCGGACTGGTTCCGATGTCACCGAAGACAACCCCGAGGGCTGCGACTGCGAGCCCGCCTGCACCGACCTTCGCCGGTTGAGAAACCGACCTCACAGAACGCTCTTGCCCATGGAACCGACGATACCCGTTCGGCACCGGTGCAGAGCCCCCTTTACGACCGCATCGCCGCCGGGTGATCCGCTCGCGTCGGGTCGCTGGGAGGGCAGGTGGTGGCGACTGGTAGCCTCGGGCGCCCGAGCAGAAAGTGGCCCTCCCTCATGACGCCCGACCGCCCGTTCCTGGCCCGCCCCGACCTTCTCGGTTCGTTCGGCATGTGCGCCTCCACTCACTGGATCGCCTCGGCGGTGGGCCAGGCGGTGCTCGAGCGCGGCGGCAACGCCTTCGATGCGGCGGTGGCCGCCGGTTTCGTGCTCCACGTCGTCGAACCGCATCTGAACGGAGCCGGAGGCGACCTCGTGGGGCTCTTCGCGCCGGCCGGCCAGCCCCCGCTCACCCTGGCCGGTCAGGCGCCCGCACCGCGGGGGGCCACGATCGAGCACTTCCGGGCGGAGGGCCTCGGCCTGGTGCCGGGGGCCGGCGCCCTGGCGGCGACCGCTCCGGGAGCAGTGGATGCCTGGCTGCTGCTTCTTCGGGATCACGGCACCTGGGAGGTCGCCGAGGTGCTCGACTACGCCATCCACTACGCGCGCAACGGACACCAGCTTCTGCCCACGGCTGCGGCGACGATCGACAGGGTCGCTGCTCTGTTCCGGGCCCACTGGCCGACGTCGGCCGACCTGTGGTTGACGAAGGGGCGAGCCCCCGAGGCGGGCGAGATCGTCTACAACACTGCGTACGCCGAGACCCTCGACGAGTTGTGTCGTCACTCGGTGGGCGAGACCAGAGCCGAGCGGATCGACGCCGTGCGTCACGCCTGGAGCCACGGCTTCGTGGCCGACGCGATCGATGACTTCGTCGCGAACACTCCGCACCGGCACTCCACGGGAACGGATCATCGCGGGGTTCTGAACAGGGAAGACCTCGCGGACTACACCGCCAGCTATGAGGAACCGGTTCAGGGCGCCTTTCGTGACACCCGGATCGTGACGGCCGGCGCCTGGAGCCAGGGCCCCGTTCTGCTGCAGACCATGGCCATCCTGGACGGGTATTCGAACGAGGAGCTCGAGCTTTCGACGGGCGGCGGCGTGCACCGGGTTCTCGAGGCGCTGAAGCTGGCGCTGGCCGATCGGGATGCCTACTACGGCGAAGACATCGACCCGTCTGTTCTCGAGACGCTGGTTTCTGAGAGCTATGCGTCGGAGCGACGGGTTCTCATCGGGGATGCTGCCTCCCGCGAGCTGCGGCCGGGGCTGGTCCCCGGCGGACTGGCGCCCTTCAGGCCGCCGTTGGTGAGAGCAGGCGACGAAGAGTCCGATCCGACCGTCGGCGAGCCCACCGTCAGTGCGGCCGGGGTCACGCGGGGTGACACCTGCCACATCGACATCATCGACCGGTGGGGAAATGCGATCTCCGTGACTCCGTCCGGTGGCTGGCTGCAGTCGTCGCCGACCATCCCCTCGCTGGGCTTCGCACTGGGCACGCGGCTGCAGATGACGTGGCTCGACGAGGCCAGTCCCTCTGCCCTCCTGCCGGGTCGGCGGCCCCGAACGACCCTGGCTCCGACCCTGCTCCTGCGTGAGGGTTCCGTGGTGAGCGCACTGGGTACGCCCGGTGGCGACCAGCAGGACCAGTGGCAGGCTGTCTACCTCGTGCGCCTCCTCGCTGAGGGCAAGACGCCCCAGGAGGCCATCGAGGCCCCCGCGTTCCATTCCACGAGTTTTCCGCAGAGCTTCTGGCCCCGGGACTGGGAGCCGGGCGGAGCCGTGGTCGAGGGACGACTGGGTGCGGAGGTCATCGAGAACCTCCGCCAGCGCGGTCATGTGGTCACCCTCTGCGGCGATTGGTCGCTGGGGCGCCTCTCGGCGGTCTCGCGGAATCCGGCGACCGGACTGCTTTCGGCCGCGGCGAACCCGCGAGGGGGGCAGGGCTACGCCGCCGGAAGATGAATCGTAGAAGGGGCCGGGCGCACGGCGCATAACACCGGCACGGCGGTCTTCTTGAATACCGTTGGTCGGGTTAACGCGACCGTAACAGGGTGAAACGCCTCTGAAACATCGGATTGTATACCGTTTGGGTATTCGTACTGATGATTCAGGAGGGCCGGATGGCTTCGTTCAGACTGGTGGCCGTGCTGCATCTGCCCCCGCTGCCGGGTGCGGCGAACTACGCGGGCGCCAGCGTCCGTGAGGCCGCCGAGCGGGCCGCTGCCGACGCCCGGGTTCTCGCACGCTGCGGTTTTACCGACATGATGATCCAGGATGCCAGCGACAACCCGCAGGCCGACCGCGTCGGAGCCGCGACCGTGGCCGCCATGAGCGTCATCGGGTCGGCGGTGCGCCAGGCCGTCTCGATACCGATCGGCGTCGTGGTCGGTCACAACGACGGGCCGTCTGCGGTGGCCATCGCCCACGCGATCGACGCCCAGTTCGTTCGCGTGAAGGTTCTGACGGGTGTCTCGGCCGGCCCGACCGGGTTCATCGAGGGCTGCTCCCTCGATGTCGCCCTGATGAAGCGGATGCTCGGCAGCTCTGTCGAGGTGTGGGCCGACGCCCACGAAGCGACCAGTCTCGCCCTTGCGGGCACCACCGACTGGGCAGCGGCCGAAGCCCGCTCGTTCGGTGCGGCAGACAGGGTGATCGTCACCCGGGACAGTGGGGTCGCCGATGCCCTCGACGACATCGCGCGCCTGCGCGACCGCTTCGGCGACGAACGGCTCGACCTGATCGTCGGCGGTCGCGTGACCGGCGCGACCCTGGTCGCCGCGATGGACGGCTCCGACGGGGCCATTCTCGGCAGCGTGCTGAAGACGGGCTCCGGCCACGATGCCCGCATCGACCCGGTCGCCGCCGAGGCGCTCGGCGGCACCTACCTGCGGCACGCGGCATCCGATCGCGGCACAGGCCGTGCCACCTCGACCGTTCTTCAGACCGAAGGTTCCCTGTCATGACCACCACCCTCGACAGCCCACTTCTCGCGGCGGACAGCCCGCTCGACGAGCGACAGAAAGGTGTCATCGTGCGCGTCTCCGCCGCGGAGCGGGCGAGCATCCTGGCACTGCCGACCGATGATCCGCTCGACGCCAAGCGGCGGCACCGGGTCGAGGTGACCCGGGAGGAGATGTTCGGGCAACCGCAGTCGATCCGGGCAACGTGGGCGAGAAACAGCGACGGCGTGGCCCAGATCGCGGCACAGCTGGCCGAGCGTTCGACCGACCGCGTCTTCCTCGTGGGTGCGGGCGATTCGCTGGCCGTCATGATCGCCGCCCGGCTCACTCTCGAGCTGATGCTCGGTGTGCCCTGCGAACCCGTTCAGAGCCTCGAGTTCGCCTACTACCAACGCCATCTCGTCACCCCTGCCAGCCTGGTGATCGCCCTGTCGAGCTCGGGTGAGACGACGCGAACCGTCGAGGCGGCCCTGGTGGCCCAGCATGCCGGAGCGATGACCATCGCGCTGACGAACACGGCCGGCTCGACGCTCGACCTCGAGAGCGAGCGCACCCTGATGATCGAGGCGACACGGGTCGGCTGGCCGACCCAGTCGTCGACGGCTGCCATTGCGCTGCTCATGCGCCTGGCCACGGAGGTGGGCATACGCCGCGGCGTGGCCGGTGCCCCGCAGCTCGCTGACGAGCTCGTGACGCTGCCCGACGTGATCGCCGACGTGCTGGCCACGAATGACGGGCCGATCGCCGAGATCGCCCGGGTCGAGGCCGCCCGCACGATGTACCTCTTCTCGGCCGGCGGCCCGAACTGGGCCGCAGCCATCGTGGGAGCGGCGAAGGTCAAGGAGACCACTCCCGACCACGCGGTCGAGATCGAGGTGGAGGAGTACCACCACTACAACACGCAGAAGCCGAACGAGCCGCTGTTCATCTTCGCGCCGAGCGGACCGTCGGTTCCGCGGGCCGTCGACACCGGTCGCGACGCGAGGCGGTACGGCGGCCAGCTCTACGTCGTGACGTCGGAGGGCGAGCACGCGTTCGACGAGCACGCGAACGCGGTGCTCACCGTGCCCGCCGTCACTGAGGCGCTGAGTTCGCTCGTCTACCTCGTGCCGGCCCAGATGGTGGGCTACCACCTCGGCATGGCGAAGTTCGCTGCGGCGGAACGGGCGCTCGCGGAGGGTCGGCTGTGACGGGCTCCCGCGCGCCGCGGGCGGGCGGCGGTTCGTCGCTCGTCTGCGTCGGCAACCTCACCATCGACGAAGCGGTGCACGACGCGCCCGCAGCCGCGCCGGCCGCCGTGACGGTAGCCGCCACTCGGGCAACAGCTGCGCCGGCCCTGGCTCCACTCCGGGTCAGGAGCGCCCCGGCGATGGGTGGCGACGCCGCCTACGCTGCGCTCGCCGCCCGGTTGCACCTGGCAGACATCCGCATGCTCGCGCCGATCGGCACCGACCTGCCCGACTCCTTTCTCCGCACCCTGCGGGCAGCCGGGGTGAGCGCCGACGACCTGCCCGAGCGTTCCGCTCCCACCGTGCGCAACGTCATCGACTACTTCGCCGACGGCACCCGCCGCTGGACCATGCTGACCAGCGAGGCCGACTTCGACACGCTCAGCGTCTACCCGGCTGACGTGCCCGCGTCAGCGCTCACCGCCGACGGCATCCTGGTCTCGGCTATGAGCCTCGAGTCCCAGCTCGCCCTCACTCCGTGGCTGCGCGCCCATTCCGACGCGACGATCTACCTCGATCTGCAGGAGGACTACCTCGTCGGCACGCGCGATGCGCTTTTCGGCATCGTCGCCGCCTGCGACGTGTTCCTGCCGAGCGAGGTCGAAGCGGTGGCGCTGGCCGGCACCACCGATCTCCTCGCCGCCGGCCGGCTCTTCCAGTCGCTCGGCCCGGCCACGGTCGTCATCAAGCGGGCAGAGAACGGATGCCTCGTGTTCGACGGCGACGGTGTCACTGAGGTCGGCACGACCCGCGTGAACCCCGTCGACAGCACGGGGGCGGGCGACGCGTTCTGCGGAGCCTTCGCCGCTCGGCACCTGCAGACCGCTGATGCGGTGGCCGCAGCGCACGCGGGGGCTGCGGCTGCCGCTATCGCGATCGGCGACTTCGGCATCGACGCCCTGGCCGCCGCCGCCGTCGAGCACGTCTCGCGCGAGGGGGTGCGCTGATGCTGATCGCCATCGTCAACCCCAATACGACCGCCTCGATGACCGACGCCGTGGTCGAGGCTGCCAGCGCGATCGCCCGGCCCGACACCGAGCTGCTCGCCGTCACCGCGCCGACCGGCGTCCCCAGCATCGAGAGCCATATCGACGAGGTGCACGGTTCGGCCGCCGTGCTGGCCGAGGTCGAGCGGCTCGAAGCCGCCGAGTCCGCCGCGGCCCGGCCCGACGCCTACGTCATCGCCTGTTTCGGCGACACCGGGTTGCCGGGCGCCCGCGAGGCCGCGACCGGGCCGGTCGTCGGCATGACCGAGGCTGCGCTGATGACGGCGGCGCTGCTCGCCCACCGCTTCAGCATCATCACGATGCCCGCCCGCACCATCGAGCAGTCCGACCGCGTCGTGAGAACGCTCGGCCTCGGCCACCGCGCCACGGTACGGGCCGTCGACGAACCGGTGTCCGAGGTGACCTCGGGGTCTCTGCACCTGCTCGACCTGTTCGTGGCCGAGGGGCGACGGGCGATCGCCGACGACAGGGCCGAGGCGATCATCCTGGGCTGCGCCGGGCTGGCCGATCTCGTCGCACCCCTCGCGAGTGCGCTGGGGGTTCCTGTGATCGAGGGTGTCTCCGCCGCCGTCACCCTCGCCGAGGGACTCGTGGCGCAGGGTCTCACCACCTCGCGCGCCCTGACCTGGGGCCGACCCGGGGAGGTTCGGTCATGAGCATCCTGTTCACCGGCGTGTTCGTCTACGACGCCGACGAGGTGTCGGGAATGTACGGGCCGACCGACGTGTACGTCGACGGCACGGTGATCGACACCATCGGCGCCGATGCCCGGTCGGCCTTCGAGAGGGGCCGTGAGGGTGCCGCCGCATCCGGAGTCGAGCCCACGGGCGCGTCCGCAGCCAGCGACGCGCCGGGGGGCACGACCATGACCGGGTCTTCGCGCGTCATCGACGGTGGCGGGCACCACCTGCTCGTTCCGGGCCTCATCAACGCGCACTTCCACTCGCCCGCGAACCATCTGAAGGGCTCGCTGCCGAGCCTGCCGCTCGAGCTGTTCATGCTCTACGAATCCCCGGCCGACCCGGCGCTCGCACCGACGCCCCGGGAGGCGTACCTGCGCACGATGCTCGCCGCCCTCGAGATGCTGCGCACCGGAACGACGACCGTTCAGGACGATGCCTTTCTCATGCCGTACCCGACGCCGGACATCATCGATGCGGTCATGCAGGCATATGCCGATTGCGGCATACGGGCCTCGGTCGCCCTCGACCAGCCGGAGCTGAGTGAGGCCGAGAAACTGCCCTTCATCGCGGAGGGGGCCGATGAGGCGCTGCTCCGTGGACTCGGCCGGCCGGCGCCCCTCGATGCCGCCGGGCTGCTCGAGGCGTACGCCCACCTGATCGAGCGCTGGCACGGTGCCGAAGACGGCCGACTGACCGCAGCCGTCTCGATCTCGGCACCGCAGCGCGTCAGTCCCGAGTATTTCGGGGCCCTCGACGAGCTGAGCCGGCTGCACCATATCCCCCTCTTCGCCCACATGCTCGAGACGAAGGTGCAGCGCACGCTGGCCGACGACCAGCCGAGGTTCGGCGGCCGCTCGCTCGTGCAGTACACCGCCGACCTGGGGCTGTTGAGCGATCGGATGAACGTCATCCACGCGGTATGGGTCGACGACACCGACCTTCGGCTGATCGCCGAGTCCGGCGCGACGGTGGCCCACAATCCGGTGAGCAATCTGCGACTCGGCAGTGGTGTCGCTCCCTACCGCCGCATGAGAGACCACGGCGTCACCGTGAGTCTCGGCATCGATGAGGCGATCTGCGACGACAGCGCCAACGTCTGGGGCGTCGTGAAGGCCACCGGGTTGATCCACAACGTCTCGGGTCTCGACAGCGACCAGTGGCCGCGCGCCGACGAGGTTCTCGACAGTCTGTGGCGTGGTGGAGCATCCGCTCTGCTGCAGAGCGACCGGCTCGGGATGCTCGAGGAGGGGTACCTCGCCGATCTGGCCATGCTCGACCTGCACTCGAATGCCTTCACTCCCTTCAACGATCTGCGGGGCCAACTGGTCTACTGCGAGTCGGGCACCAGCGTTCGGCTGACGGTCGTGAACGGCGAGGTGGTCTTCGAGAACGGGGCCCTCACCCGGGTCGACGAAGAAGCTCTGCTGGCTGAGGCGCGCGAGTTCTTCGCCCGCAAGCTGCCCGTGATCGAACGGGCCAGGCGCGCCGAAGACCGCGTCTTCGGGCACTACCAGGCAATGGTCCGCCGCGCCGCCGCAACGGATGTCGGCATGACCCGATGGATCGGAAACGCATGAGCTCGCTCAACACCCACGACCGCTACGACTATGCACCTGTCGCGGATCGGGCACAGGCGCCCTGGCCCGACGGGAAGAAACTCGCCGTGTACGTGGCCGTGGGCATCGAGGACTACCACTTCGGTGACGGGCACGTCGAGAACCTGCTCGACGGCGTTCCCGCCCCCGACCTCGTGAACGCGAGCTGGCGCGACTACGGCAACCGGGTGGGAGCCTTCCGGCTGCTCAGACGGCTGGAGACGTTCGGGATCGCCCCGACCATCCTGCTGAACACCGCCGTCTACGATTCGGCACCCGAACTGGTCGCCCTCGCCCGCCGGCTCGGGTCGGAGATCGTGGGCCACGGGGTGTCGAACTCCGACTCGCTGGCCGGTCTCGGCGAGGCCGAAGAGCGCGCCTACCTCGACGAGGTGGCCGATCGCATCGAGCGTGAGGAGGGTGCGCGGCCCACCGGCTGGTCGAGCCCGTGGCTCACCCACACCGAGAGCACCCTCGACCTGCTCGCCGAGGCGGGGTACCGCTACGTGATGGATCTGCGGCTCGACGACCAGCCTGTCTGGCTGAACACCCGCAACGCGCCCCTGCTGGCGATGCCCTACGGCCTCGAACTGAACGACAGCACCTCCATGATCGGCCGGGGGGTCGCGCCCAGCGAGTTCGCCGACATGATCATCGACGAGTTCGACGAACTGCTGGCCGCCGCGCGCGAGGAGGGGCAACCACTGGTGATGAGCATCATCGTGCACTCGTTCATCTCGGGCGTGCCGTTCCGGCTGAAGCAGCTGACCCGTGCGCTCGAACACATTGCGGCGTACTCCGACGACGTGTGGTTGACCCAGCCGCGCAGAATCTATGAGGCGGTGACCCATGGCCACATCGACTGACGCCCCCCCCGCCGCCTCCCTCTCGGGCCTCACGCTCAGCCTCGAGCGTGACGGCGTGCGCTCCGACGTGCTGCGGGGGATCGATCTCGAGATCGCCCGTGGGGAGATCGTCGGCCTGGTCGGCGAGAGCGGATCGGGCAAGAGCGTACTCGCCCTGGCGCTGATGGGCCTGCTGCCCCATCGCTCCCACCCCGAGGTCGGTGGAGCCATCCGGGTGGCCGGCGTCGACATGGTGCACGGCCGCGCCGAGGAGCTCCGCGCGGTTCGCCGCAACGAGCTCGGCGTGATCTTCCAGGACCCGATGACGTCGCTGAACCCGACCATGCGCATCGGCGACCAGGTGACGGAGGCGAGCGGAACATCCGAAGAGTCGCTGCGGCTGCTGACCGCCGTGGGCATCGCCGACGCCGAGCTGCGCTTCAGGGTCTACCCGCACGAACTCTCCGGCGGCCTGCGGCAGCGGGTGATGGCTGCGATCGCGGTGGCCGGAAGGCCCTCGCTCATCATCGCCGACGAGCCGACCACGGCACTGGATGTGACCGTGCAGGCCCAGGTTCTCGACCTGCTGCGGGAGCTGCGCGACGAGTTCGGCTGCAGCGTCGTGCTGATCACCCACGATCTGGCCGTGGCCGGGCAGATCGCCGACCGCATCGCCGTGCTCTATGCCGGTCGCATCGCCGAGGTCGGCCCCACGGGCGAGGTGCTTCACGCCCCCACCCACCCGTACACCGTCGGCCTGCTGCGCTCCCGGCTCTCGCTCGGCACGCCCCGCGACCAGGAGCTCCGAACCCTCCGGCCCGAGACGGGCACGCCGGCCGAACGGATGCTCGGCTGCGCCTACCACACACGCTGTCCCCTCGCGGTGGAGCGCTGCCGCGTCGAGCAGCCACCGCTCCTCGACATCGCACTCGCATCGGCGCCGGGCATCGGTGGAGAGGTGGCGCTGACCGCCGACCTGCCGACCGACGAACGGCTCGGCCCCGCCGACCACGACAGGGCGTGCTGGCGCACCGTCGACGACGTTCAGGGGTTCATCCACGACACCGCGAACGCCGCCCCCCTCACGAGTCGTGTCGCGCCGGGGCCGGGCCGCGAACCCGCCGTGCGGGTCACCGACCTCACCGTGACCTTCGCCCTGAGGCAGAACAGGCGACAGCGCGGCGCGGGGTCGTCTGCCGCCCGTGAGGTGCGCGCCCTGAGGGGTCTGAACCTCACGGTCGAGCCGGGCGAGGCTGTGTCGATCGTCGGTGAGAGCGGATCGGGCAAGTCGACCCTGTTGCGCGTCATCGGCGGACTGACGCCGGCGACTTCGGGTTCGGTCGCGCTGGCAGCGGGAGGCGCCCAGATGGTATTTCAGGATGCCGGCTCGTCGCTGACTCCCTGGCTCACCGTGGGCGAGCTGCTCGGTGAGCGACTCGCGCCCCTCGGGCTCGGCCGCACCGAGAACCGGGCGCGCATCGACCGGGCACTGACCTCGATCGGGTTGCCCCTCTCGGTGGCCCGCGTGCGCCCCGCCGAACTGTCGGGCGGCCAGCGCCAGCGCGTCGCCCTCGCCCGTGCCACCATGATTCCCCCGGCGGTGCTGCTCTGCGACGAACCGACCAGCGCGCTCGACGCCTCTCTCGCCGCCAGTGTGCTGAACCTCATCCGCGAGATGCGCCGGGAACTCGAGATGACCGTGCTGTTCGTCACCCACGACCTGTCGGTGGCGCGCCTGATGGGCGATCGCATCGTCGTGATGACGCAGGGCGAGATCGTCGAGGTGGGAACGTCGGCCGACGTCATCGAGCGGCCCGAGCATCCGTACACCCGGCGACTGCTGGCCTCCGTACCCGAGATCGGAGCGACGGTATGAGCGCGACCGGGATCGTCTCCCCGCGGCTTCGGATGCCCGGCCCGGTGCGCGCACGCCGGCGAACGGGGCGAGGGCTCAGCTGGGCCCTCGTCGCCCTGGTCGCGCTGCTCACCCTGTTGGCGATCTTCGCCCGCCTGCTGGCTCCGTACGATCCGGTGCAGCCGATCGGTGCGCTCAGCCTGCCGCCCGGTTCCCCCGACCACCTTCTCGGCACCGACTCCATCGGGCGCGATCTGCTGTCGCGCACGCTCTACGGAATCCAGGTGAGCTGGTTCGCCGCGCTCGTCGTCGTCGTGTCGGGGCTCGTCATCGGAGGGATCATCGGTACCCTCGCCGGGGTTGCCGGAGGCTTTATCGACAACCTGCTGATGCGCTTCACCGACCTCTTCCTGGCGCTGCCGGGCACGCTCGTCGCGATCGCGATCGTCGCCGCGCTCGGCTACAACCTGCAGAACACCCTGATCGGTATCGGCGTGGTCTGGTGGCCCTACTACGCCCGCATCATCCGGGGAGAAGTGAAGGCGCTCGCCTCCCGGCCGCACGTCGAGGCGGCCCGTCTCGCCGGGGCCGGACCGGCACGTATCGTGTTCCGCCACGTGCTGCCGGGTGTCATTCCGACGGCGATCGTGACGGCCAGCCTCGACATCGGCAACGTCGTACTACTGCTCGCCGGGCTGTCGTTCCTCGGGCTCGGCCAGCCGGCACCGGCACCGGAGCTCGGCGCCGACACTGCCCGCAACCTCGGCCAGCTGTTGACGGAGCCGTGGATCCCGCTCATTCCCGGGCTCGCGGTACTGCTGCTCAGCCTGGTCGCGAACCTCGGCGGCGACGGCGTGCGCACCCTGATCGGAGGCCGACGATGACCCGCTTCCTGCTTCGGCGCCTCGGCTCGGCCGTGGTGCTCATCCTCATCCTGTCGGCGGTCATCTTCCTGCTGCAGTCGGTGTCGACGGCCGACCCGGTGAAGGCCTACCTCGGTGCGAACGCCTCACCCGCGGCCGTCGCTGCCGCGCGCCAGAGCCTCGGGCTCGACGATCCGCTGCCCGTGCGCTACGTCGACTTCCTCACGAACCTCGTGCAGGGCGATCTGGGTGTCTCGTACCGCACCCACCGCCCGGTGGTGACCGATCTGCAGGCCTTCCTGCCGGCGACGATGGAGCTGGTGCTGTGGTCGTTCGTCATCGCGGTTCTGCTCGGCGGGCTCTTCGCGGTGTCGGGTGCGCTGCGCTGGCGCGGCAGCTCGATCTTTCGCGGCCCGCTTCTCGTTCTCGCAACGGCGCCGCCCTTCCTGCTGGCGCTCGGCGGCATCGTGCTTTTCTACGCCCAGCTGCACATCCTGCCGGCCAACGGCCGCGGCCCCGGCGAGACCGGGCCGACGGGTTTTCTGCTGATCGACACCCTGGTGGCGGGCGACCCCGCGGGGTTCGCCAGCGCGGCCCAGCACCTGCTGCTGCCGGCCGTCGTTCTGGCCATCGCCCCGGCCATTGCGATCGGGCGCATCATGCGGTCGAGCCTTACGAACACGCTCGGTGCCGACTACGTGCGAACGGCCGAGTCGAAGGGGCTCACGCCGTTCCGGGTGCTCGGCCGCCACGTCGTTCGCAACAGTCTCGGCCCGGGCCTGTCGATGGCCGGCCTGCAGCTCGGGTTCATGTTCGCGGGGGTCGTGGTGGTCGAGCAGATCTTCAGCTGGCCCGGCATCGGCAACTACCTGGCCGCGAGCATCCCCACCTCCGACTTTCCCGCCATCGCCGCCGTCACCCTCGTGCTCGGAACGATCTACATCGTTGCGAATGCCCTGGTCGACGTTCTGCAAGCCGTCGCCGACCCGCGCCTCTCCGCATGAGCCCGGCGATCTGCACGACCCGCACCACACCGTTCCGCCGCTCCATCTTTCCCATCCGCACCGCCGACCACCGCTCCATCCCCGCACCTCCACCCCTCACCAAGGAGTCGAAATGAAGCTGTCCCTCACCCGCAAGCGCGCCCGCGCCGCGATCGCCGCACTCGCGATCGTGCCCCTTCTGGCGCTGGCCGCCTGTTCGTCGAGCTCGTCGTCGACCGCGGCCAAACCCGCACCCACCGACGGGGTTCTGACCGTCGGCCTGCTCGGCGACATCGGTCAGCCGCCGGACCCCGACGTCTACTACGCCAACAACGGCTTGGCGATCGTCCTGAACACGTACGAGGGGCTCGTGCAGTACACCAACAACATCGACCACGTCGACTACGCCCCCCGGCTCGCGACCTCGTGGACGATCTCGCCCGACAACACCGTCTTCACCTTCACCCTGCGAAGCGGCGTCACGTTCCACGACGGTACGCCGTTCAACTCGGCCGCGGTCAAGGCCTCGTTCGACCGCCGCACGGCCGTCGGGGGCGGAGCGTCGTACATGACCGCCGGCATCGCGTCGGTGGCGACTCCGGATGACCTCACCGCCGTCGTGACACTGAGCGCACCCAACTCGGCCTTCCTCGACTACCTCGCCTCGCCTTTCGGCCCCAAGATGGAGTCGCCCACTGGCCTCGCGGCCAACGCCGGATCCGACAATGCCCAGACCTACCTGCAGACCCACGACCTCGGTACCGGCCCCTACACGCTGACCGATGCCGAAGTCGGCACGAAGTACGGCCTCACCCAGTACGACAAGTACTGGGGCACCATCTCGCCGTTCACCACGGTCGAGCTGCCCGTCTACAACGACGCCTCAGCCCTCCAGCTGGCCATCGACAGCGGTGACGTCAGTGTGAGCGTGGCGAACCTGCCCTCGACGAGCCTGTCGAAGTACGAGAACAACGCGGGGTTCAACAGCGACCTGCTGCCGACGCTGCAGTCCGCTCTGATCACCACCAACCCGAGCAAGTCGTTCTTCGCCACCAAGGAGGCCCGTCAGGCGTTCATGTCGTCGATCGACCAGGCGAAGCTGGTGAGCCAGGTTCTGGGCGACCGGTCGGAGCCCGCGACCACCCTGTACGCCAAGGGCATGATCACCGACGGCAGCGACAAGCAGAACATCACCTACGACCCGACGGTCATGGCGAGCTACGCCAAAACCCTCCCGTCGGGCACGTCGATGGTGCTCGGCTACGCCTCCGACAACACCAACGCCATGGCGATGGCGAACATCGTGGCGGCGAACCTGCAGGCCGACGGTATCCAGGCAACCGCCCAGGGGTTCCCGACCTCAGAGGTCTTCGGCTGGGCGAACGACCCGACCCAGGGGCCAGACGCGTTCATCGACGGCAACAACGGCCCTGACGGCGGCAGCCCCTACATGTGGGGCCACGTCTTCTGGGACAAGACCGGAGGAATCAACTACTTCCTCTGCGACGACCCGTCGACCGATGCCGATCTGAACCAGGCCGTGCAGACCGGTGACACCGCGCTCTATGCGAAGGCCGCCCAGACCTATTCGGCGACCGGGTGCTACATGAACCTGTCGTACAACAAGGACTGGGTCGTGTCGCAGAAGTGGGTTGCGGGAGTCGCCGAGGCACATAACCTCGGTGCGAACGAGCTCGACTTCAGCAAGCTCACCATCGCGAAATGACGACTCGACAGTAATACAGTCAGACAACGCGTTTCGGCGGGTGGCGCAGGCGCACACCAGTGCGCCAGGCATCACCCGCCGAAACCATGACCAGAGAGAGTCGACATGACCCTTCAGACGGATGCTCGGGCCGAGACCGGGCGGCCCGACTCCCTGTCGCGTCAGGCCTACCTCGCCATTCGCGAGGGCATCATCCTCGGCCGGTATCCGCAGGGGTCCCGGCTCGCGGAGCAGCGCCTCGCCGAGGAGCTGCAGGTCTCCCGGGTGCCCCTTCGCGAGGCCGTTCCCCAGCTCGAGATGGATGGGTTCGTGCGCACCTTCCCCCGGCGGGGCGCGGTCGTCGCGCAGTGGGACAGAAAGGCCGTCGACGACCTGTTCGACCTGCGCCTCTGTCTCGAGGTGGGCGCTGCACGCTTCGCCGCCCGGCAGATCTCGCGTGGCGCCCCCCTGCAGCTTCTCGACGATGCCCTCACCTCTTCGCAGAACGTGGTGCACGAGGGCGACGCCTACCAGATCGCCCAGGCCAGCACGAAGTATCACGAAGCCATCGTCGATCTCGCCGACAACGAACTGATGAAGATCCTCATGCGTTCGGTGAGCGGCCGCATGCTCTGGCTCTTCTACCTCACCTCCCAACTGGATGCCGACGACGCGTTCGAAGATCACGTCACCCTCCGGGACGCCATCGCCTCGGGCAACGAGCGCGTGGCGGAGTCGGTCGCCTACGCGCACATCGAGCGCGACCGCCTCCCCTCGTTCACCGCCCTCGCTTCATAGGCGGGTCATAGGCGAGGCAGAGGATCCTGCGTGCTCGGCAGTCGACGATGTGAGAACACACACCGTTGAATTCGAAGCGAGGCGCACGATGAGCAGGATCCCCGAACCCGATACGACCCCCGACGGGCCGGCCTACGAGGGCCGTCTGCTCGACCGGGCCGACGATGAGGTCGTCGACCAGGGTGTCGCCTTCGACATCCGCACGCTGATCAACCGCCGCTCCGTGCTGAGCATGTTCGGTCTCGGCGTCGGTGCCTTCGCCCTGGCCGCGTGCGCTTCCGACAGCACGGCGAGCAGCCAGACGGCGGCGACCGCCGACTCCGCGTCATCCGGGGAGATCCCCGACGAGACGGCGGGCCCCTACCCGGGCGATGGGTCGAACGGTCCCGATGCGCTGTCAGGTTCGGGCATCGTGCGGAGCGACATCCGTTCCAGCATCGGCGGCGGTGCAACCGCGGCCGGGGTTCCGATGGCGCTCTCTCTCACCGTGCTCGACATGGCGGGCAATGGCAGGCCGTTCGCGAACGTCGCCGTCTACGTCTGGCACTGCGACGCGGCCGGCGGCTACTCGCTGTACTCCGACGGCATCGAGAACGAGACCTACCTCCGCGGCGTGCAGGTCGCAGACCAGACCGGAACCGTCTCCTACACCTCGGTCTTTCCGGCGTGCTACACCGGGCGCTGGCCGCACGTGCACTTCGAGGTGTATCCGACGGTCGACGACATCACCGACTCGACCAGCGCGATCTCGACGTCCCAGCTCGCCCTGCCGCAGGATGCCTGCGACACCGTCTACGCCCTGCCCGCGTACGCGGGTTCGAGCGCGAACCTCGCGCAGGTGAGCCTCGACTCAGACAACGTCTTCGGCGACGACGGTGGCTCCCTGCAGGTCGCGACGGTGACCGGGGATGCGACCGCGGGCTACCGGGTCGCCCTGACCGTGCGGGTCGACACCAGCACGACGCCCACCGCCGGTTCGGCTCCCGCCGGCGGCAACGGCGGTGGCGGCACCCCGCCCTCCGGCGGCGGCGGCCAGGGCGGTACACCTCCCACCGGGGCGCCCGCCTCCTGACCCTCACCGGCAGGCGCGGGATCGGGGATGATGGGAGCATGAGCGGGTACCCCGGCCTGAGCGGCCGCACGATCGTCGTCACCGGTGCGGCCCGGGGTCAGGGCGCTGCGGCGGCCTTGATGCTGGCGGGCGCGGGCGCGCGGGTCGTGGCGACGGATGTTGCGGCCGAGCCCGCGGCAGACTTCAGCGACACGAGCGTGGAGTACCGGCGGCTCGACGTCGCCAACGAGGGCGGATGGGGCGACCTGGCCGCGTTCCTGAGGGCCACCCTCGGCGGCGTTCCCCTCAAGGGGCTGCTCAATAATGCCGGAATCACCCACCGTTCTCGCCTCGGGCGAATCGAGCGCTCGGACTGGGACCGTGTTCTGGCCGTGAACGTGACGGGCGCCATGCTGGGCATCCAGGCGCTCGCGCCCCTGATGGGCGACGGGTCGTCGATCGTGAATGTCGGCTCGTCGGCTGGGCTCACGGGCCACTATCCGGCCGCCTACACAACGTCGAAGTGGGCGCTGCGGGGGCTCACCCACGTCGCGGCCACCGAGTACGGGCCCCGTGGCATCCGCGCCAACATCATCCACCCCGGCTTCATCGAGACGGAGATGACAGCTGGCGCGCCGGCCGCGATGCGTCGCAGCCAGCTCGAACTGACACCCCTCGAACGGTTGGGCCAGGCCGACGAGGTCGCGGCTGTCGCTGCGTTCCTGCTCTCCGACGCGGCCTCGTATATGTCGGGTGCGGAGATTCCGGTCGACGGCGCCTTCACATCATCGGCCGGGGCGAAGTACATGGCCGACCGCATCGCCTCGGAGGGTGCCGCGGCGGGTTCCTGACCCTCGCGTCGACGTCCCCGGGCCGAGGCGTCGGGCGGTGGTGGTGTCAGCGCTTGGAACGCGTCGACCAGAGCGCGAGCGCGATCAGCACCGGCTGGCCGATCAGGCGCAGCGCCCGCTTGCGGTCGGTGTCGAGTCCGAACGCGTCGCGATGGTGCACGAGCTGGGCGATGTTGCCGGGAAAGACGGCTGCGAAGAAGACCGCCGCTGCGGTGCCCACCAGGCTGCGGTGGCGGCGGGCGAGCAGAAGGGCGGCTCCGAGTCCGATCTCGGCGACACCCGAGGCGAGCACGGTCGTGTCGGTCTTCAGCGGCACGAACTCCGGCACCTGGGCGCGAAAGTCGTCGCGGGCGAACGTGAGGTGGCTGGTGCCGGCGAAGACCAGCGCGCCACCGAGCAGAAAGCGGCCGATCGTGCGTGCGGGGGTACTCGGGGTGCTCATGCGGCCATGTTACCCACCTACACCCGGTCGCTCTCGCGGGGTGCGTGCTCTCCGTTCAGCGGTAGGCGGCAGCGTGGTGCGCCAACCCCTCGACGAGCAGCAGCACACCGAACTCGAAAGCCGCACCCTCGCCCGTGGGGTCGGGGCCCGCAGCCACACCGAGGCTGTCGTACTGCAGCCGCTGCTGCTCGTGCGAGACATGCCCGAGGATGAAGTGCAGCAGGGCGGTGGATGCCCGGCTCACGGTCTCGTCGTCGAATCCGCCACGCCCGATCGCCGCCTCGAGGCGGAGCAGCGGCACCGAGGCGCCCAGCCCGAGGGCGAAGCTGCTCGAGACGACTTCGGCGCCATCGCGGTAGGTGAGCAGCGCATCGCGGAGGCTCTGCGCTTCGGCGGCGGTGACGATCATCCAGTCGCCGGCGCCGGAGCCACTCCCGGGTGCCGTCGGCAGCGCCCGCCCCCGCGACCCGATGCGGTCGGCGAGTTCAGCGAGCAGCGTCTGTTTGTTCGGAAAATGCCAGTAGAGGGCGCTCGGTTGTACGTCGAGCGCCGCCGCGAGCCGCCGCATGGTGAGTTCGGGCAGCCCGTGCTCATCGAGGATTCGCAGGGCCGTCTCGGCGACATCGTTCTTCGTGTGGCGGCCCCCACGCGCCAGCGTGCCGCGGTCGGCGGGGGAGGCCGGCCCGGGCACTGACTCTCGCGCTGCAGTCATGGACCCCACTATAGTGAACACCGTTCAGGTGAACAGTGTTCAGGAGAAAAGATGACCGACCAGGTGACGACGCCCCGCCCAGCCCCCGCGGGCATCCGTTCGCGCATCGATGCCACCGACATCGCCCGCATCGCCGTCTTCGCGGCCCTGACCGCTGTGCTGGGGCTTCCCGGTGGTTTCGCCGTGTTCGGCTCCGTACCCATCACCGCCCAGACCCTCGGCGTCATGCTCGCGGGTGCCGTGCTCGGCGCCTGGCGCGGCGCACTCGCGATGCTCGTCTTCCTCGCCCTCGTCGCCCTCGGGCTGCCGCTTCTCGCGGGCGGCCACGGCGGTCTCGCGGTGTTCGTCGGCCCGACGGCCGGGTACCTTCTCGGCTGGGTGGTCGGTGCTTTCGTCGTCGGCGCCATCGTGCACGCCGGTGGCCGCCGGCTCACCTGGCTGCGAACCAGTGTCGGGGTGCTGGTCGGCGGCATCCTGATCGTCTACGCCGTCGGCGTGCCGGTCTCCGCCCTGGTGCTGCGACTCCCGCTCGGTCCGACCGCGCTGGGCAGTGCGGTCTTCCTGCCGGGCGACCTCATCAAGGCGGCCATCACGGTGGTGGTCACGATGACCCTCGTCAGGGCCTACCCGAGGGCGCTCCGGGCGCGGCCCTCGGTGCGTGCGTGACGGCATCCCTCGTCTTCGACGACGTGTCGGTGCGCCTCGGCGACCGGCTCGCGCTCGATTCGGTCTCGCTGGTGCTCGACCGGCAGCGCACGGCAGTGATCGGGGCCAACGGATCGGGCAAGTCGACCTTCGCCCGGGTTCTCGGCGGCCTGGTCGCCCCGTCCGGGGGCTCGGTGTCGGTGTTCGGGGTCGACCCGGTTCGGCAGGCGTCGGCGGTGCGACGGCTCGTCGGTTTCGTCTTCAGCAACCCCGACGCCCAGATCATCATGCCGACAGTGGCCGAAGACGCCGCTTTCTCGCTGCGGAGCGAGCGACTGCCCCGCGCCGAATCCGCCGAGCGGGTGCGCCTGGCGCTCGCCGAATTCGGTCTGACCGAGCTCGCCGATCGGGCCGCACACGACCTGTCCGGTGGCCAGAAGCAGCTCCTCGCGCTGGTGGGGGCGGTCATCCGGCGCCCGCAGCTGCTGATCGCCGACGAGCCGACGGCCTTTCTGGACGCCCGCAACAGCCGCTTGATCGCCGACCACCTGCTCGCCCCGACCGATCGCAGCCTGGTGCTGGTCACCCACGATCTCGATCTCGCCCAGCGCTGTGACGTGGCGGTGCTCTTCGAAGACGGGCGGATGATCGGCCACGGCGATCCGGCCGACATCGTCGCGCGGTACGAGTCGAGCCTCTCGTGCTGACCCTCTACCGTCCCGGCACCGGCTGGCTGCACCGGGCCCCCGCCGGACCGAAGGCCCTCGCCCTGCTGGTGATCGTCTTGGCCGTCTCGCTGATGCCGTCGACCTGGCTGGCGGCTGCGGTCGGGGCCGGTGTTGCCGTCGCCTGCTACCTCGTCCCACGGATCGGGCTGGCAGAGCTCGGCCGGCAGATCGTCGCCGTGCGGTGGATCATCGTCGTCACCTTCGGCTTCCAGGTGATCTTCCTGCCCCTCGAGTCGGCCACGGCCAACACGGTGCGCGTCGTCGCGGCCATCGTCATCGCGGCCCTGCTGGTGCTCACCACGCGGGTCGGCGACCTGCTCGACGCGTTCGAGCTCGGCCTCGGCGGCTTTCGCCGCTTCGGGCTCGACCCGGCGCGGGTGGCACTCGTGCTCGCGGTCGCCATCACGACGGTACCCGTTCTGGCGCGGATCGCGGTGGGGGTTCGCGAATCGCAACGGGCCCGGGGCGCCCGGGCGGGCATCCGTTCGTTCGTCATTCCGTTTCTCGTCGTGTCGCTGAAGCACGCAGACGATCTCGGCGATGCCCTCACGGCGCGGGGCGTCGCCTGATGCGCGTGCTCGGGGCGGTCGTCGACGACCAGACCCGCTGCATCCACTACCACTCGGTGCTCGACGTCATCGCCCTGCGTTTCGCCTGCTGCGGGGAGTACTACCCCTGCCACCTCTGCCACGCCGAGAGCGCCGGGCACGCGGCCGAGGTCTGGTCGGCCGACCGGCGCGACGCGCTCGCGGTGCTCTGCGGGGTGTGCGGCAGCGAGCTGAGCATCTCCGAGTACCTCGGGGTGGACTCGTGCCCGCGCTGCGGCGCCGGCTTCAACCCCGGCTGCCGCCTGCACTCGCACCTCTACTTCGCCTGACGCCGCCGGCGCCCCGCGGCAGTGGGCTCGCCCTGCTCGAGAGGCGTTGGTATCGTGCAGGCACCGGGAGCGGTCGCTCCCGCCCGCCCGTGCCGACCCGAAGGCGCCGTCCATCATGGAATCTGAAACCACCGCCGAGGTGATGTTCGATCGCCGCGGCCGCCTCGGCGAGATCGCCCTCGACCGCCCGAGGGCCATCAATGCGTTGACGCACGACATGGTCACCCTCATTCGGCGCCAACTCGACGAATGGGCCGAAGAGCCCGGGGTCGAGACGGTCGTGCTCCTCGGGCGGGGCGAGCGGGGCCTCTGTGCGGGGGGAGACATCGTGTCGCTCCACGCCGATGCCACCTCGGGCGACGGCGCTGCATCCCTCGCCTTCTGGCGTGACGAGTACGCGCTGAATGCGGCGATCGCGCAATTTCCCAAGCCCTATGTCGCGTTCATGGACGGCATCGTGCTGGGCGGAGGTGTCGGTCTGTCGGCGCACGGGTCGCACCGCATCGTGACGGAGCGGTCGAAGGTCGGGCTGCCCGAGACGGGTATCGGTTTCATTCCGGATGTCGGAGCGACCTGGTTGCTCACGCGGGTGCCGGGCAGGCTCGGCACCTACCTCGCCCTCAGCGCGGCGATCGTGGGGGCCGCCGACGCCATCATGGCCGGGCTGGCCGACACCTACGTTCCGAGCGACCGGCTGCCGCGGCTGCTGCTGGCGCTGGAGACCGCTGACGCAGATGTCGCGATCGCAGCCCACGCGGCAACCGCACCAGCGGCGGAGCTCGACGCGGCCCGCGGCTGGATCGACGAGGCGTTCGCCGCGCACTCCGTGCCGGGCATCCTCGCGGGACTTCGAAGAGACCCGGCCAACGGGATGGCGCTCGCGGTGGCCGACACGATCGAGCAGAAGTCGCCCATCGCCGTCGCCGTGACGCTCGAGTCGCTCAACCGCGTCGCCGCGCTCCCCAGCCTGAACGCGGCGCTGGAGCAGGAGCTGCGGGTATCCATGCACGCACTGCGCTCCCACGACTTCGCAGAGGGTGTTCGGGCCCAGGTGATCGACAGGGATCGCAACCCGCAGTGGGAGCCCCGTTCCGCAAGCGAGGTCGACCAGGGCAGGGTCGAGGCGTATTTCGAGCCATCCATAAGCGCCCCATAGGTTCGTGAGGGGAAGGGCATAGCAGCATCCACTTGGCTTCTGGCAGTCGACCGACACGAGCGGTCTCGCCCAGCCAGAAGGAGCAGCATGTTCGGAACGTATCTACGACGGGAACTTTTCAACCGTCGAAAACAGACCATCATCATCTCGATCGGGATGGCGCTTGCCATCGCCCTCGTCATCGTGGTCAATTCGGTTTCCGCCGGGGTGCAGAGTGCGCAGGCCGCCGTGCTGCAGTCCGTCTACGGTGTCGGTACCGACATCTCGATCAGCGAGGCCGCCGCCGCACCGACCGCCGGCGCCACCCCGGGCCAGTTCGCCTTCGGATCGGGTTCGGGCGCAGCATCCGGTGGCACCACCACTCTGAACCAGTCCCGTCTCGAGACGAGCCGCACCGTCACCGCGTTCGACGCCACCCAACTCGACACCGTGACCGCGACATCCGGAGTCTCAGCGGCCACGGGCACGCTCGCCCTCACGAACTCGACCTTCAGCGGCCAGCTGCCGACACAGTCCGGCGGCACCGCAGGCGGAACCGGCGGCGCACCCGGTAGCGACACCTCCCAGACCCCACCCACCGGGGGAGCGGATGGCGCGGGCGGCAGCTCGTTCGATGTGAACAGTTTCACCGTGCTCGGCCTCGACCCCGCCAGCGTTTCAGTAGGACCGCTCTCGGCGGTCACCCTCTCTGACGGCCGCTCACTGACCGCAACCGATGCCGGAACGAACGTCGCCGTGCTCGACAGCAGCTACGCCACCTCGGCCTCGCTCGCCACAGGCGGAACCATCGACATCGGTGGCACCACGTTCACCATCGTGGGGCTCGTCGCCTCCTCGGGTGCCGACAGCACGACCGCGTCGAACGTCTACATTCCCCTCGACGTAGCCCAGACCCTCTCGGGCAACGCCGGCAAGCTGACCAACATCTTTGTCACCGCCGCCTCGGCGAGCGACGTCGACTCCCTCGCCGCCACCCTGAAGACCGCGCTGCCGACCGCGACCGTCTCCACAGAGGCCGACCTCGCCTCCTCGGTGTCGGGCTCGCTCTCCACCGCCTCCAGCCTGGTCTCGAACCTCGGCACCTGGTTGTCACTCATCGTGCTCGCTGCGGCGTTCCTGATCGCCGTGCTCTTCACCATCTCGGGGGTCACCAGGCGCACCCGTGAGTTCGGCACCCTGAAAGCGATCGGCTGGAGCAACCGCCGCATCGTCGGCCAGGTCGCCGGCGAGTCGGTGATCCAGGGCTTGATCGGTGGTGTGATCGGCATCGTCGTCGGACTGGTCGGCGTGCTGATCGTCAACCTCGTCGCCCCGACCCTGAGCGGCTCTGCGACCAGCGCGGCGGCCACCGGAGCGGGCGCCGGCCCGGGCGGCGGCCGTGGATTCGGAGCGGCCGCGAGTGCGGCCGTCGAGACGACCGTCACCCTGCAGGCGCCCGTGACCCTGGCCGTGATCGGTCTCGCCGTTCTGCTCGCCGTGCTCGGCGGGCTGATCGCCGGCTCCATCGGCGGCTGGCGTGCGTCGCGACTGCGCCCGGCCGAAGCGCTGCGCTCCGTCGCCTGATTCCCTCCCTTCCCACCCTCGTCACACCTGCCAGGAGACCGCTCATGTATGAACTGAATGCCGTAACGAAGACCTACAACGCCACCAAGCGAAAGGTCACGGCTCTGAATGCCGTCAGCCTGAGCATCCCCGACGGCCAGATGGTTGCCATCCAGGGCCCGACGGGTGGCGGCAAATCGACCCTGCTGCAGATGCTCGGGGCGCTCGACCGCCCGACCTCGGGCGAGGTGACCCTCGGCGACTCGTCGATCTCGTCGCTTGCCGACAACCGGCTCGCCGAGTTGCGCGCCCGAAAGATCGGGTTCGTCTTTCAGAGCTTCAATCTCATTCCGACGCTCACGGCCCAGGAGAATGTCGAAACGGCTCTTGCACCCCTCGGCCTGAAGGCAGACGAGCGTCGCCGACGGGCGCAGGATGCCCTGGCCTCCGTCGGGCTCGCAGACCGCGGCACGCACCTCCCCGCTGAGCTCTCGGGCGGCCAGCAACAGCGTGTCGCCATCGCCCGCGCGCTGGTGAAAGACCCGGAAGTTCTCCTGGCCGACGAACCGACCGGCGCCCTCGATGAGGCGACGCGCGACGAGATCATGGATCTGCTGGAGACTTTCTGGCGCGACAAGGGCCTCACGCTGATCATCGTGACGCACGACTCGGCGGTGGCCCGGCGCGCTGAGCGTCGGCTCTACATCAAGGCGGGAGCGGTGTCGGAGGGTGCCCTGGTGAGCTGAGCGCCGACCCCCGGAGACCCATCGACACCTGGATCAGCGCCCGTCGTGCAGGCGCTTCGTCACGACGTGCGCCTGCTCGAGCAGCAGGCGGCCGAGCTCGGGGCGTCGCCTGGGGCTGAAGCGGGACTCGATGCCGGTCAGACTGAGCGCCCAGGTCGGAGTGCTGTGGCGGTCGAAGACGGCTGCGCCCATGCCCCAGCTGCCTTCGACGATGAGACCGGGGTTGACGGCGTAGCCGAGCGATCGCGTCTCGTCGATGCGACGCCGCAGGGCGGCCGGGGAGTGCTGCTCACCCCACCGTTCGGTCTGCGAGCCGTGGGCGAGGTACTCGTCGACCTCCTTCGGGCCGAGGAACGCGAGGATGGCGATTCCCGCCGAGGCGACGCCGAGCGGAAACCGCACCCCCTCGTACAGCACGAACGACCGCACCGGAAAGCTCCCCTCCTCGCGCAGCAGGCAGACGGTCTCGTAGCCGCGCCGGGCCGAGAGAAAGGCGCTCTCGCCGGTCTCGCGGGCCAGCAGCTCGACGCTCTCGCGGGCGAGGTCGGTGATGTCGTAGCGCTCCGAGGCGAGCGACCCCAGCAGGAACAGCTCGGGCCCGAGGTGCCAGCGGGCGGTCTGGCTATCGTGGTCGAGAAACCCCTCTGCGGCGAGCGAGTTGAGCAGACGGTGGGTGGTGGGCCGGGTGAGTCCGGTGACGCGTGCCACTTCAGAGGTCGGGATGCCCGACCCCGCGTTCTCTCCGACCGCGCGCATGATGCGGCCGATCCGCCCGACCACCTGTGCGCCCTGCACGTCTGCCACGGAGTCTCCTCGCGTCCATATTGTGGATATACACGAGCACGGGGCCCACGATGCAATCAGTGTAGGCGTCTTCGTTGACCGAGATCACGACCGGCAGCTAGCGTCGGAACGACAACGGGTACACCACGATGTGGTCAGCCCGGCCGAACACGAGGGAGTGTGCCGATGAGCCGCATCCGGAGCAGTGCAGAGGACGCGCTGCACGACGTCATTCACGACGGAGCTACCATCGCGGTCGGCGGGTTCGGGTTGAGCGGCAACCCGTTCGATCTGATCGAGGCTGTGCGCGACAGCGGTGCCTCCGATCTGACCATCGTCTCGAACAACATGGGCGTCGACGGTAAGGGGCTCGGACTGCTGCTCGAGAACCACCAGGTGCGAAAGGTGCTCGCGTCGTACGTGGGCGAGAACAGGCTCTTCGCCGAGCAGTTCCTGAGCGGGGAACTCGAGGTGGAATTCGTGCCGCAGGGCACGCTCGCCGAGCGGTTGCGGGCAGGTGGGGCGGGTATCGCAGGTTTCTACACCAGAACCGGGGTGGGAACGCCGGTCGCCGAGGGCAAGGAACTTCACGAGTTCGACGGCGAGACCTATGTGCTCGAGCGCGGCATCGTCGCCGACATCGCGCTGGTGCACGCTTATCGGGCCGATTCCTTCGGCAACCTCGTCTACCGGCACTCGGCGCGCAACTTCAACCCGAATGTGGCCACGGCCGGCCGCGTGACTATCGCAGAGGCGGAGGAGATACTCGACGGCGAATCGCTCGACCCGAACACGATCGTCACCCCCGGCATCTTCGTGCAGCGACTCGTGCAGGCGACCGAACGCGCCAAGGAGATCGAGCAGCGAACCGTGCGCCCGCGCGCCTGAAGAGAAGGAGCAGAACATGGCCTGGTCACGAGACGAGATGGCGGCGATCGCCGCCCGGGAACTGCGCGATGGCGAGTACGTCAACCTCGGCATCGGCATCCCCACGATGGTCGCCAACCACCTGCCCGAAGGGGTCACGGTGACGCTCCAGAGCGAGAACGGGCTGCTCGGCATGGGTCCGTTCCCGTTCGACGGGGAGGAGGATGCCGACCTGGTGAACGCCGGCAAGCAGACCGTGACCCTGGTGGAGGGCGGCAGCTTCTTCGACTCGGCGACGTCATTCGGGATGATTCGCGGCGATCATGTGCAGATCGCGATTCTGGGGGCGCTGCAGGTCGCGGCGAACGGCGACCTCGCGAACTGGACCATCCCGGGCAAGCTCGTCAAGGGAATGGGCGGGGCGATGGATCTCGTGGCCGGTACTCCCCGCGTCATCGTGATCACCGAGCACACCGCCAAAGACGGCTCGCCGAAGATCGTCGAACGCTGCGACCTGCCGCTGACCGGGGCCGGTGTGGTGCAGCGCATCATCACCGACCTGGCGGTCTTCGACGTGACCGCGGAGGGCCTTGTTCTGAGGGAGGCCGCCCCGGGCGTGGAGAGGGGTGAGCTCGAGGCGAAGACGGGGGCGCCGTTCGCGGTCGGGATGTGAGCAGGTAGATTTTCGGACAGGGTATTGAGACACTGGTCCTGCGCCTCTCTGCGCTCAACACCGACGTTGAAGGAGTCGACCATGACCATCCAATCCCCCGTGAACACTATCGTGGCCCCCGTGCCCCTGCCCGTTCCGGCAGGTGTCGACGACGAGATCGCGGCGGCGGTGACGGCTCTGTACACCGATGGCGTGACGGCGAAGAAGGGTGCCTTCTCGACCGCCTGGGCCGACGAGCTGCGCGAAGACATCGAGGTTGCGCTGGCCGAGGCGCACTCCCGACCGAACGGCGCCGTCGGCCGCGGGCCCAAGCGCTACTACGTCGAGATGCACCCTGAGCAGATGCGGGGCTGGCTCGAACTCGTCGATCACCCGTGGGTGCGATCCGTCTGTGAGGCGACCCTCGGGCCCGACTACCGGATCATCGAACTCGGCTTCGACGTTCCCGGACCCGGCGCGAAGAACCAGCCCTGGCACCGCGACTTCCCGATGCCCGACGTGACGCGTGAGACCGGCCGGCTGACGTCGCTTGCGTTCAATGCGACAGCGGTCGACACCGACGAAGACATGGGGCCGTTCGAGATCGCGCAGTCCACCCAGTTCGACCTGCCCACCGGCTTCGAGCACGAGATGTTCCCGTCGAAGGACTCATACGGGCGCTATGAGGGGCTCGCGGTGCGCAAGTACCCGAAGCGGGGAGACCTGTCGGCCCGATCGGCGCTGACGATCCACCGCGGCACCGAGAATCACTCCGAGAAGTCCCGCCCGGTACTCGTGCTCGGTGTCGATGCACCCGGTGCGGGCAACGCCGAACACCACGACATGGCGGTGACCCGCGGGTTCTACGACAGCCTGCCGCAGCGCGTGCGCGACCACCTCGCCTGCCCGGTGGTCGACGTGCTGGTGCCGATCACCCAGAAGCACTCGATCGAGGGCCTCATGATGGGGGAGGCGTAGGGGCGCGGGGCAGGCGGCGCGGGGCGCTAGCGCAGAGCGCGAGCTGCCGCAACGGCCGACGGGGGCACCGCGGTCGCGATTAGGGTGAGAGCTCGACCGACAGAACCGAGGAACCATGAACATCTCATCGCTCACCAGCAACATCAACGAGGCACTCGCGTCGCACGGCGGCGGCCCGCTCGTCACCGTGAAGGCGAACGAGGGCGACGAGAAGAGCACTGTGTTCGGCAAACTCGGCGGGCGTGATGTGCGAGTCGAGTTCACGGAGACCGCCGGCTCACCCGACCGCGGTCATCTCGTGGCACTGTTCGACGAGCAGAGTGGTGAGCAGCTCGGCCGCGGCGACAGCGGCGCGAACTTCGCCGACGCGATCGACGGCTACAGCTGGAACGGAGCGCTCACCGCGCTCAGCGAACTCTCCTAGCGGAGCTCGCGGGGGGATCTGGCCGGGGACAGCTATGACCAGTGAGGGTTTGTTGGCGCCGGGTGTGGAGGTCGTTCACCTCGACGCCGGCAAATGGATGATCAGAAGAGCAGAGTCGCCTTTTGGAGCATGCGAGCTCATCGGGTTCATCCATACGCACCACGGGATGCACGAGGCGCTCTGCGTGGGGGCGACACCCACCCCCGTGTACGCGCCGACGTTCGACTGCGCGCTGCAACTCGTGATCACCTCCGACGGGGTTACCGATCCCGCAGCAGCCAGGGCCGGAGCGCCCGGGTGACGAACGGCAGGGCGAGGTAGGTCATGATGGGCGTCAGCAGCAGCACCGTGACGAGCACGCGTGCCCACACGGGCCAGTCGCCGAGGAGGGGCGCGACAAGATAGTTGGCGAGCACGCTCAGCGGGTAGAACACAATGAAGATCGAGATCATCTGTTTCCACCGCGGTGGTGTTCGGGGTGCCGAGGTGACCACCTCCACCGACGAAGGCACGTCGAACCATCCCTCGATGCCGGAGCGACGCTCCTGGTCGCCGTGTTCGACGAGGCCCTGCCCGGTGGAGACCCACCAGGCGCGCTCGGGTGATCCCTCCCAGACGTCGAGGCTCGCGGTGTCGGCGAAGCGGAAGAGCATGTGCCAGTCGGGCGAGGAGGGGTCGGGGCGAATCCAGCCCGAACCCAGGTAGCCCGGAAAGACGCTGATCAGGTCCTGGCCCGAGCGCGCCCAGGCGGCTGCTTCGCGGGCCCGTTCGGGTGAGACGGTGCGGGTCACGGCGACGGTGATGGGCTCGGTTTCGATCATGCTCCCAGTCTGCCCCGGGAGCCGGCTCGCCACAGCCTGGGCCGGGCACCCGCTGAGCGCCACCCGGCGCAACAATCGCCGAGCGCCGCAGGTGGATCGGCAGTACCCTTGGTGCACCCATGGCAGACCAGAACGCACCACAGACATCCACGACCGATTCCCTCGAAGCACGGCTCGACGCCTCTGCCGAGCGCGACGGCACTGCCGGCACCGCCCGGCGGGCCCGCGCGCTGCTCGAGGGCGCCTACGAGGGCGAGGAGTTTCTGCGCGTCGTCGGAGGTCCGCACGCCGAGGGCATCCTGAACGGAGCCCCGGCGCTGTACTGGCCCGAACTGTGGGGTGCGCGCGCCCTGCTCTACGTGTGGGACGATTCGGCTGCACCGGCTGTCGTTATGGGACTCACCAACCAGTCGTGGCGGGTGCGGGAGATGTGTGCGAAGGTCTGCGCCCTGCGCGCCCTCGGTACGCCCCAGCACTTCGCCCGGCTGACCACCGACGAGCACGCCCGCGTGCGCGCCGCCGCAGCCAGGGCGCTGGCCGAGGTCGGGGATGCCGCCAGCGCCGACACCCTCGAGGGCATGCTGCGCGACCGCGACAAAGAGGTGCGCCGCGCCGCACAGCAGTCCCACCGGGCCCTTCTCTCACGCCTAGAGGAGTAGCTCCGCGGCCCGTTTTGCGCAAAGGCACCTGAAACTGTAGGTTTCGGTGCCTTTGCGCAAAATGGTCGGGTCAGGCTCGGCGTCAGGCGGCGAGGGCCGGCACGCGGGCGGGTCGCACGATGAACCACAGCGACAGGATGCCCGCCAGGGCGGTGCCGGCCATCACGACCGCCATCGGGGTGGCGCTGCCGATGCCCATCAGCCCGACGAGGGGTGAGATGAGACCGGCCAGGCCGAAGTTGGCGGCTCCCAGGAGGGACGCTGCGGTGCCCGCCTCGTGGCCGTGCGCATTGAGGGCGAGCACCTGAACGCACGGCAGTGTCAATCCGCAGCAGAAGATGAAGAACCAGAGCGGAACGAGCGTGCCCCAGAGCCCGAACCCGACACGGTCGAATGCCACGATCAGCAGGGCGCAGACGAAGAGCGCCGACGTCGAGAAGGCGATGATCCACTGCGGCGCGATGAACTTCGTGAGACGCGCCGTCAGCTGCGTTCCCCCGACGATGCCGAGGGAGTTGATCGCGAAGAACAGGCCGAACTGCTGGGCGTCGAACCCGTGGACCTGTTGGAACAGGAACGAGCTCGCCGAGAGGTAGGAGAACAGGCCCGAGAACGTCATGCCGCCGATGAGCGCGACCCCCACGAAGACGGGGTCGGTCAGCACGGCCCGATAGCGCTGGCCGGTGGTCGAATGGCCGGGGTCATGCCGCGCCTCCTTCGGCAGGGTCTCGACGATGAAGACCGAGGCCACCGCGACGACGATCGCGCCGTAGGCCGCGAGAAACCAGAAGATTCCCCGCCAGTTCGTGACGAGCAGGAGCTGCGACCCGATCACCGGGGCCAGGATCGGTGCCAGCCCCGACACCAGCGCGAGGCGGGAGAGCATCACGACGAGCGGACGCCCGCCGAACAGGTCGCGCACCATGGCCATCGCGACGACGACTCCGGCCGCGGCTCCGACGCCCTGCAGCACGCGGAACGCGCCGAGACTCCAGATGTCCGGTGCCAGGGCGGCCCCCACGCACGCCAGAACATGCAGCGACGAGGCGGCGATGATGGGCATCCGTCGTCCCACCCGGTCGCTCCACGGACCGACCAGCAGTTGGCCGAGCGCGAAGCCGAGGGTCGTGCCCGTGAGGGTGAGCTGGATGAGTGTGGCCGGCACATCGAGGTCGGTCTCGAGAACCGGAAAGGCGGGCAGGTAGAGATCGATCGTGAACGGGCCGAGCGCGGTGAGGGCACCGAGGATGAGGACGTAGCCGAGACGCTCCCGCCGGGAGAGGGCGTCGCCTCGGTGGATGGTGGCGCTGGTGATGGAGGGCTCCGATCGTGGTGCGAAAAAGGGGGTGCCCGCCGCCGTCAGGCCCGGGGTGGGACTGCCGTTCCGGGCGGCACACCGAGCAGCACTCCCAGCACCTCGCCCAGGGGCCCGGCCAGGTCGTCGACGGTTGCCGAGGTGAGTGGTTCCAGGCCTGTCGATGACCTCAACAACACCATACCCATTGCCGCCGAAATGGCGAGCTGGGCCCGCAGTACCCGGTCGTCGCCCGATCGCCCTGCTGGCCATCCGGACGTTGCCGCCATGCGCTCAGCGAACCTCTGCAGGGTGTTCCGCCTGATGAGGTCGGCTCGCTCGTCGCCCGACGACCGCAGAAGCATCAGCAGTTGCAGCGACTGTTCGCCACTGGGGGAGTCGGCGACCTGGTGGATGATCGTCTCGATGATCTGCGTGAGGCTCGACGGCTCGGCGTCCTGCCGGTCGAGCTCCCTGCCGACGTGCGCGAGGCACGCCTCGAACAACCCTTCCTTGGAGCTGAAGTAGCGGTTGATCAGGGCGACGTTCACCCCGGCGTCGGCGGCGATCACCCGCACTGTCGTGGCGGCGTAGCCGTCGAGAGCGAAGCGCCGCCGGGCCGCAGCGAGCAGCGCCTGGCGGGTGGTGTCGGCGTCGCGCGGGCGGGCGGGTGAGAACGCCGCGTCTGCCGCCGGGGTGATTGTGGGGGGTGGGGGCGTGTTCATGGTTCTGCTCCTTCGCAGTTCGAGGCTACCGGCGCCGGCGCCGGATGTAAACAGTTATTGACTTGCGGTGCCAGATCGGTAGACTCACCTCAAGTCAGCAATTGTTTACACAACGGGAGAATGATGTCGAACACGATCCAGGAGCCGCGCACCGGCTCCGTTCCGACGGCTGCGGGTCGCCGGAGGCCGAACACCACCCTCATCGTCATCTACCTGTCGCTGGGTGGGTTGTCGTTCGCCGTGCTGCAGTCGCTCGTCGCGCCGGCGCTCGCCACGATCGGCCGCGACCTCAGCGTGTCGACCAGTGACGCCTCATGGATCCTCACGGCCTACCTGCTCTCGGCGGCGGTGCTGACACCCATCTTCGGGCGGCTCGGTGACATGGTCGGCAAACGCCGCATCCTGATCGTGGTGCTCTCGCTGCTGCTCGTCGGAACCCTGCTGGCGGCACTCGCCCCGAACCTCGGCGTGCTGATCGCGGGTCGGGCGCTGCAGGGAGCGGCCGGGGCGATTCTGCCCCTCTCGATCGGCGTCGTGCGCGACGAGCTGCCGCGTGACAAGGTCGGTGTCACCATCGGGCTGCTCTCGGCGATCTTCGGCATCGGGGCCGGCGTGGGCATTGTCGCGGCCGGGCCGATCGTCGAGAACCTGTCGTGGCACTGGCTGTTCTGGCTGCCCGCGATCCTCATCGTGATCGCCCTCGTCGGTGTCATCTTCGGGATGCCCGAGTCTCCCGTGAAGAAGCCGGGGCGACTCGATCTGGTCGGGGCCGGCATCCTGAGCGTGTCGCTCGTCTCTCTGCTGCTCGCGATCAGTGAGGGTGAGAACTGGGGCTGGGGAGACGGCAAGACGCTCGGCCTCCTGGCCCTCGGAGCGGTGGCACTCGTGGTGTTCGTCGTCGTCGAGCTGCGCGTGAAGGAGCCGTTGATCGACATGCGACTCATGAAGATCCGCGGCGTGTGGACGGCGCACGTCGTCGCCCTGGTCTTCGGTTTCGCGATGTTCGGCACGTTCGTGCTGGTGCCGACGCTGCTGCAGCTGCCGACCGCGACAGGTTACGGCTTCGGGGAGTCGGTGTCGTCGGCCGGGCTGTTCCTGCTGCCCACCGTGCTGATGATGATCGTTGCCGGGCCGGTCGCAGGCATCCTGGTGCGAAAGACCGGGCCCAAGCCGCCCATGCTGCTCGGTGCGGTCTTCGTGACGGCGGCGTTCATTCTGCCGGCGATCGACCACAGCCAGCTCTGGCAGGTCGTCGTGTCGGGCATCCTGACCGGTGCGGGTATCGGCCTCGCTCTCGCCTCGACCTCGAACGCGATCATCGAGAGCGTGCCGGCCACGCAGACCGGCGAGGCGATCAGCGTCAACACCATCGCGCGCACCATCGGCAGCAGCGTGGGCACCGCCGTCATCGCGGCACTGATCTCGTCGCACAGCTCTGCGCAGGGGCTGCCCCTCGACGACGCGTTCACCATCGGCTTCTGGGCGTGCGCCGGTGTCGCTGTGCTCGCAATCGTGGGGGCCCTGCTCGCCCCGTCGATGCGGCAGCGCCGCGCCCAGGCGCTCGCCCTCGGCGTCGACGACTTCCCGGCTGACGCTCCCGCCCGCTGACGTCGCCTGCCCGCTGACGCTCCTGCCCGCTGGCGTCGACTGCCGGCCTCGAACCCGGGTTCGCGATCGCTTCCCTCAGCGGTCGCGGTCGCGCACGCGGCGGGCAACGCGCATGTCGAGCGCCGAGAGTTCGTCGAGGATGGCTGCCACCGCCCAGACTCGGTTCCGCTGCCGCTTGGTGATCTGACGCAGAATGCCCGCCGTCTCGAGTCGGTCGAGGGCGGTGTAGATGCTGGAGGTCGACGCGCCGGTGAGGTCTTCGGCCTCCTCGGCGCTGATCACCGGATGCTCGAGCAGAAGCCCGAGCAGAAGCGCGGTCGCGCTGTTGGCCCGGGCATCGACCGCTTCGGCCCATTCCCGGGGAAGCGCCCTGATCGCACGCACGCTCTCAGCCGCCTCCTCGCTCGAGACCCGCGTCGCTACCGCAAGACTGCGGACGATCGGTTCCGGGTCGCCCGCGCGGTAGCGGGTGAGCGTGTCGAAGTAGGCGTCAATATCGGCCGCCAGCGCTGCCGCGATCGGAGGCGTCGTGTTTCTCGTGAATCCGCGCCGTCGCAGTATCGCGCCGATCAGCGCCCTGCCGATCCGGCCGTTGCCGTCGGTGAAGGGGTGGATGGATTCAAACTGCGCATGCGCGACCGCGGCCTGGCTGAGTACCGGAACGTCGTCTCGGTTCACGAAGACCAGCAGGTCTTCGATCAGCGCGCCCACCCTGTGCGGGTCGGGCGAAATGTGCACAGCGCCGATCGGGGAGAAGTCGTTCCCGCCGATCCAATTCTGCATGTCCCTGACTCTGCCTGCGTACGACGCTTCCATCGGATCGTCTGCCATAAGCGTTCGGTGTGCAGCGAGCAGCGATTCCAGGCTGATCGCCCCCGTTCGGCCTGCGTCGTCGATCACCCGGGTGTAGCCGCTCGATGCAGCGACCATCGACGTTGCGCTCTCGTTGGACCGGATGCCCGCAATTGCCCGTGCGAAGTCTTCGACAGACGCCTCGACCTGCTCGATCTTCGACGAGGCGATCGACTCGGTGCGCAGAAGGAATGTGGAGACTGCCACGCTGCCCGGCCCCGCGTCGGCCTCGAGGCCGGCGAGCGCCAGGCTGGCGGCCTCCTGCCTGGACTGGATCTCCGCCGAGGCGCGGAAGGTGCGATCGGCGATGAATGGTGGAATGCTCGGGGTGACCTCTCGCAGCACTCGGTCTTCACGTGGCCCGCGACCGCTGCGGTTCTGCCATGGCACGGTCTCGGCGCCGTGCGCGGGCCAGTCAGAGAGGTCGTCGATCTGCTCTTCGGGCACGGTGACCTCCATAAGTCGGAATAGTGCCCATCTTATTCCGACTTATGCGCGTAAGTCGGAATAGTGGCGGCCTTATTCCGCCTTAGGTGGCGAGCGCGGCGAGGGCGCGGAATGGGCCGACCAGGTCGGCCGCGAAACGTTCGGCGGCCGCGAGGGTGGCGTCGTGATCGGCGAAGCAGCCCGCGACGGTCGGCACCTCGCCGAACAGCCATCAGCCGAGCAGAAGCGAGAACGCGAGCACCACGTACAGCAGCGAGCCACCCTGGGCGACGCTGGTGCGCGCGAGGGAGCACCGCAACGGAATGGATGTCGCCGAGGAGCTGGTGCCGGGTGAGTTCGTCGACGCGGCCCTCGAGTTCACCGCCCTCCAGCGAAGCGCGGGGGAGTCCAGCGACGCCGCGGCCGCGCTCGTGCAGTTACTCGGCGGCCTGTTCCGCGACGACTCCGACACCCGCAGGCACTGGCTCATCTGGTTCGACTTCTGGTCGGCGAGCGGGGTGTGAAGCAGGGCGCCCTCGTCTGCGCCGATCCGGCCGGTTTCGCCGTGGAGACCGCGGCCATGGTCGACGGTCTCGCTGTGCAGTGTTACAGCCGCGCCTCCCCGTATTCTGTGCAGACCGTCCGCGAGCTGCTCCTCGGCTTCGTGCGCGCCCGCCTCGCCATCGCGCCCTGACCTCACGGTCGCAGGCATCGAGCCATCCTCGAGGCGTCGAGCTGGCGTCGGCGAACGACGACGGGGTCAGCCCGGGAGGAGCTCGCGAATCGAGGCCATGTAGGCGTCTTGGTCGAACTCGTCGAAGAGGGCCGACTGCACGATGTAGCCCTGGGCGAGGCCGATCGCCACGGGAATGAGGCGTGCGGCCCAGGCGCGGGCTCCCGCGGCATCCAAGCCCTCCTGCTCGGTAGCCCAGGCCGTGAAGTAGGCCAGGTAGGCCTGCCGGAGTTCGGCGAAGACCGAGAGAAGCAGCTCTTTCACGCCCGCTTCGATGGTCGCCTGCCCCCACACCTGCAACAGCAGGGCCGGATGCGCCACATCGCCTGCGATACCTCTCATCACGCGCGCCACGACCACGCCGGGGGCGGGCACCGGATGCGTGGCGGCCAGCTCACGCAGATCATCCATCCGGTTGCCGATCACGTGCGAGGCGACGGCCATGATGATGTCGTGTTTGCTCTCGAAGTGCCCGTAGATCGCCCCGGCCGAGAGGCCGGACTCGGCGATGATGTCGGACATCGATGTGCCCCTGAATCCCTTACTGGCGAAGCAGCGCAGGGCGGCGGCCGTGATCTCTTCGCGACGCGCGTCGCGGTACTGCTGTGTCACCTTGGGCATGACGTCTCACCTCACAAACAGAATATTCGTTCTTGACGGCCGAGGTGGGCAGTTCGATAATTAAAGAAAGAACGTTCTGTTTTGAAAGGTAATCATGAGCATCGACCGCCTCACCCCACCGCCCACTCCGTGGAAGCGCATCGTCGGCGTCGGACTGGTGCTGGCCGTTCTCGTGTCGATCGTCGTGCTGGCGTTCTCGTGGCCGACCGTCACCTCGTCGGTGAGGGGTGTGCCGCTCTCGATCGCCGGGCCCGCCGCCGCTGTGACCCAGGTCGAGTCCGCGCTCACCGCGGCCGCACCCGACACCTTCGCTTTCGCCGAAGCGAGCGACCGGGCGGAGGCGGTCAGCCGGATCGAGCATCGCGAGGCCTATGGAGCGATCGTGTTGGGCGCGGACCCCGAGGTTCTCACCTCGTCGGCAGCGAGTCCCATCGTGAGCCAACTGCTGACCGGGCTCGCCCCGAGACTGCAGGCACAGCTGACGGCAGCCCTCGCCGCTGCTGGGGCGCCCGCAGGCCAGGCCGTGACCGTCGCCGTCACCGATGTGGTGCCGCTCGCCGCATCCGACCCCCGCGGTGTCGGGCTGACCGCGGCGGCATTCCCACTGACGCTGGGCGGGATGCTCGGGGGAATCCTCGCATCGACTCTCATCGTCGGTGCGTGGCGCCGGGTTGTCGCCATCTCGGTCTATGTGGTGGTGGGCGGACTGGCTCTGGGCGGCATCCTGCAGGGCTGGTTCGGAGCGCTGCAGGGCGACTACCTCGCGAACTCCGGTGCCATCGCGCTCACCCTGCTCGCTGTCAGCGCCACGATCGTCGGGGTCTCGTCGCTCGTCGGCCGCGCCGGGATCGCCGTCGGGCCGGTGCTGTTCCTGCTCATCGCCAATCCCCTCTCGGCGGCGACCCAGCCGCTCGAGTTCCTCCCGGCGCCGTGGGGGGCGATCGGACAGTGGTTCCCGCCGGGAGCGGGTGCCACGCTGCTTCGCGACCTCTCCTACTTCCCTTCGGCCTCGGTACTGTTCCCGTGGCTGGTGCTCGCCGGCTGGGCCGTGCTCGGGCTCGCTCTCGCGCTCATCGGGCACTTCCGTGAGGGTGTGAAGGTCGACTTCGTGAACGAGGTCGCCGCACAGCCTCGCCCTCTGCCAGACGCCGCGCCGGCGCACGCGCGTCACGCCGTGGCGGGCTGACCTGCGATTTCTGTGTGGTTTCACATGTGACGATCGTGTTTCAGCTCTGTTGAAGTGACCCGAAAAACGCCCTAATGGGTTCAAGCCGCTCTGGCGGCAGAGCGAACCGATCATGGCGCAAGGGGATGGTTTCGATGACTGCTTCAGCGAGAACGGGTTCCACATCTTCGACGGGTTCCGCGCCCGCGCTGAAACGTACGGTCGGATTCTGGGGTCTCACCTTCGTCTCGCTCGGCTCCATCATCGGCTCCGGCTGGTTGCTCGGCGCGCTGACGGCCGCGAAATTCGCGGGCGGGTCGGCGCTCATCTCCTGGGTGCTGGCGGCCATCATGCTGATCGTTCTGGCGCTGATCCACGCCGACCTAGGCGGCGCCTACCCGGTTGCCGGGGGAACGGCCCGGTACCCGCACTACGCCTTCGGCGGGTTCGCCGGCTTCACCGCCGGGTGGGTGACGTATCTGCAGGCCGTCTTCATCGCGCCGCTCGAGGTCGAGGCATCGCTCAGCTATGTCAACTCGGTGGGCAGCATCAGCACCGACTTTCCGCTGATCAACACCGATGGCACCCTCACCGGTCAGGGCATCGTGGTCGGCATTCTCGCTATGCTGCTGTTCACGTTCGTGAACCTCGGTGGCGCACGATGGTTGAGCGACAGCAACACGGGAATCGTCATCTGGAAGACCCTCGTACCGCTGCTCACGATCGTCGTACTCATCTCGCTCAGCTTCCACCCCGAGAACTTCACCGCCAACGGTGGCTTCGCGCCGTTCGGGTTCCACGGCATCTTTGCCGCGCTGCCGGCCGGTGTGGTTTTCGCCCTGCAGGGCTTCGAGCAGGCGTCGCAGATGGCTGGGGAGGCCAAGAACCCCAAGAAGGATGTCGCGCGGGCGATCATCCTGGCCATGGCGATCGGGGCGCTGCTGTACCTGCTGCTCGAGGTGGCGTTCGTCGGTTCGCTCGACCCGGCGACCCTGCTCAAGAACGGCTGGGAGAACCCCATCGGCGAGGGCGACTACGGGCCGTACTACACGCTGGCGCTGGCGGCCGGAGCGGGCTGGCTCGCCGCCATCCTGATCATCGATGCCGTCGTCTCGCCCGGCGGCACCGGCCTGATCTACGTCGGCACGACGGCGCGCATCTCGTACGCCCTCGGTCTGCCGAACGGTCTCACGCGCATCTCGGCCCGCGGCGTACCCATCTGGTCGATCGGCCTGGCGAGTCTGCTCGGCATCGCTGCGCTGTTGGTGCCCGGTTCAGGATGGCTGCAGCTCGTCGGCTACATCACGGGGGCGACCGCCATCATGTATGCCTTCGCCCCGATCTCACTCGCGGCGCTCCGCCTGGCCGACCTCAAGCGGGAGCACCCGTACACGGTTCCCGCGCCGATGTTCCTGCTTCCGCTCGGCTTCGTCTTCGCCAACCTGATCATCTACTGGGGTGGGTTCGACGCGACCTGGCGGTTGTCTGCGGCCGTTCTGGTGGGGCAGATCCTCTTCGTCATCGCAGCCCTGGTGAAAGCGAGGAACGTGAACCTCGCTAAGGCGAGGTGGCAGTCCGCGCTCTGGATCTGGCCGTGGTTGATCGGCATGTGCATCCTCGGCTACCTCGGCGACTTCGGTACGACCCAGCTGAACGTGTTGCCGGCTGACTGGGACACGCTGATCGTCGCAGCCTTCGCGGTCGCGATCTTCTACTTCGCGGTGAGCAGGCGCATGTCGAGCGATGATGTCGAGGCCCAGGTGGAGGAGGACATCGAGCAGGAGGAGGAGACGGGCGGCGCACCCGTCGTGCACACCGCCTGAAACCCGCGAGCCAGAGTGACTCCTGGATCGACCTCTACATCCGGTAGACTTTGTTGGCCCGAGTCCATCACCACCTTCAGGGGTCCTCCTATGGGAAATCTCACCTACGGCCCGGCAGCCAAAGTCATCGCTATCGACGATCGCGACCTCGCTCACCTGCAGGTCGTCATGCTCGCCAAACTGCGCCGTGGCGAAGCCTTCGCGTTCAGCTGGGATCGCTCCGCCGACTTCGGCAGCGGTCACAACACGCTCTGGATCCACCCCTCCACCTACGTCGAATTCAACTTCTTCGGTTCGAAGAAGATCCCGCTGAACCGCACGTGGGTCGATGCTCTGATGAAGCGTGCCAACAGCTCGGCAGGTCTCGAACTCATCTCCGAGGTCGACGCCGAGGCGGCCAACCGGGGCCTGGTCGCCCCCGCTCCCGCCTGATGATCACCGAACAGATCGACCTCACCCGTCGAATGGACGAACGGTTCAAGGCCGAGACCACCTGGTCTGTGGCCATGAGCTACGACGAACCGGTCTGGTACCGCCGGCTGCTGTCGGCGCTGGTTCTCGTGGTCGGCGACAGCGAGATCCGGTACTTCAGTTCCACCTATGCGGTGACGAAGGGTGAAGACACCTCCCTCGTCGACGTGGTCGTGCTCACCGACGAGATCATCGCCTACGCGGCTTTCTCCTCCGACCCGCAGGCTCCCGAGCTGCAGCTGAACGTCGTCGCCCTCGCCCGCCGGTCGCTGACCGGCTTCGGAGTCGCGGTCTCCGATGACGAAGACCTGACGATCAGCGTCTCCTATCCCGGTTTCGACAAGACGCTGCCCCTGGGCAGCTCCGACTGGCCGCACCGCGAGACCGAGACGTTCAACCTCATCGAGTGCCTGCGCCAGGACCTGGTCTCCTGAGCGTCGCCCGCCCGAATGCACATTCGGGCGGGTTTGGCGATCCCTCACCGGTTTCTCGTCGATCCGGTTTGCTGGGAGCATGACCAACGACACCAAACCCGGTAGCCGGGCAGTCCTCTTCGACATCGATGGCACCCTGGTCGACTCGAACTACCTGCACATCGACGCGTGGGATCGCGCTTTCGTCGAGATCGGGCATCCCGTCGACCTATGGCGCATCCACCGTTCCATCGGAATGGACTCGGGCAAGCTGCTCGAACGTCTGCTGGGAACGGATGCCTCGTCCCTCGGCGAAGACGCGAAGAAGCTGCACAGCAGCAGGTACCTCTCGTCGACGGATCGCCTCCGCCCGATCAGCGACAGCACCGAGCTGCTGGCCGAGCTGGCCCGCCGAGGCCACAGCGTGGTGCTCGCCACCTCGGCGCCCGAGGAGGAGCTGAAGATTCTGCTGGGCGTTCTCGAGGTGGATGATTCGGTGCAGGCCGTCACGTCGTCAGAAGACGTCGGCACGGCCAAACCCGATCCCGACATCATCCAGAGCGCTCTGGAGAAGGCCGGTGTGAGCGCCGATCAGGCCGTCATGGTGGGCGACTCCGTCTGGGATGTCGAGGCGGCCAAGCGTGCCGGCGTGCAGAGCATCGGTGTTCTGAGCGGAGGCTTCAGTCGCGAGGAACTGCTCGAGGCCGGCGCGGCCGCGGTCTACGAAGACATCGCAGCGCTCCTGCGCGAGCTCGACGACAGCCCCATCGCGCGCCAGGGCTCGTGAGCGAGGAACGCCGCCGCGAGATCGGCGAACACGACAAACCGGTCGAAGACGAGCTCGCCGAATCCTTCGACAACACCATCAGCGAGGGTGCGGAGCGTCTGCACCGCACCTGGCGGGCCATCCTGATCACCGGATTCTTCGGCGGGCTCGAGGTCGGGCTCGGGGTGATGGCCTACCTGGCGGTGCTCAACCAGACCGGTGATCACCTACTCGCGGGCCTCGCGTTCAGTGTGGGTCTCGTGGCCCTCTTCCTTGCCCACAGCGAGCTGTTCACCGAGAACTTGCTCATGCCGGTCGCCGCGGTCGTCGCCCGTGAGGGCAACGTGGGGCACCTGGCGCGGCTCTGGGGCGGAACTCTGCTCACCAACCTCCTGGGCGGCTGGATCTTCATGTGGCTTGTGGTTCAGGCGTTCCCCCAGTGGCATGACACGCTCGCAGAAGCGGCACAGCACTACACCGACGCGCCGTTCGGGCTGCAGAGCATCGTGCTCGCGGTGATCGGTGGCAGCACCATCACGCTGATGACCCGCATGCAGCAGGGCACGACCTCCGACCCGGCGAAGATCGTCGCGACAGTCATCGGCGGGTTCCTCCTCGCCGGCCTCTCGCTGTTCCACTCGATTCTGGATTCGCTTCTCATCTTTGGGGCGATCCAGTCGGGCGCATCCATCACCTACCTCGACTGGTTGGGCTGGTTCGGCTACACCCTGCTCTTCAACATGCTCGGCGGACTCGTGCTGGTCACCGCGCTGCGTCTGTTGCGTACGAAGGAACTCTTCGAGGGCAAGCGTCGGGCCGCGGACTGACGGTCTTCAGATCGACGTTCGTGGCGCTAGACGACCCCGCTGGTGCCGAGCAGGGTGCCAACCGTGAAGGTCGCGACCAGCGCCAGCGCACCACCGATCACAACCCGCACCGTCGCCCGCCCGACAGGGCTGCCGCCGAGGCGGGCGCCGATGACCCCCGTGAATCCGAGCGCGACCAGCACGACGAGGAACGTCACCGGAACCCGCACGGCGTCCGGTGGCAGCAGGATGGCCAGCAGTGGCAGAATCCCACCGATGAGAAAGGCGAGCGCCGACGCGCCGGCGGCGTTCCACGGGCTGACGACGTCGTCTTCGTCGATGTTGAGCTCCATCGCGAGATGGGCTCGCAGAGCATCCCGCTCGGTCAGTTCGACGGCGACGCGGCGAGCGGTGTCGGCCGACAGGCCACGTTCCTCGTAGAGGCCGGCGAGTTCGACGAGCTCACCGTCGGGGTCGGTCGCCAACTCGACGCGCTCCTTCTCGATGAGGGCACGCTGGCTGTCGCGCTGGCTGCTCACCGAGACGTATTCACCGAGCGCCATCGAGATCGCGCCGCCGATCAGTGCGGCCGAGCCGGCCGCGAGAAGCGCGGGTGAGGAGGCGCTCGCCCCTGCGACGCCCACGACGATGGCGGCGACGGAGACGATGCCGTCATTGGCGCCCAGTACTCCGGCGCGCAGCCAGTTCAGGCGGCCGGCAAGGCTGCCGGCATGCGGCTCGTGCGGTTGGCCGGCGAAGGCGGATTCGGCGCTCGGGGTTGTCATGAGGCCACGATAGGCGTCTGACTGCCCCGGTTCCAGCGTGGACAGCCTAGCCTTACGCGCGACGCCGACCCGCGTGGGGGGCGTGCAGCTCCGGATGCCCGGCCCGTTACCCTCGCCGATCGGGCGAACGGATCGAGCGCAGCCGGTCAGGTCATGTCGCCCGTCCCGGGCCGGCCGTGGCCGGGGCCGTAGCGCAGCAGCACGGCTCCGCTCACGAGGTCGGGCTCGGCCGAGAGCAGGGTCAGCGAGAGCGCGGCGCCGTCGTCGGGGAACAACCGCTTTCCGGAGCCGAGCGCGATCGGGTACACCCAGAGGTTCAGCTCGTCGAAGAGGCCTTCGGTCACGAGGGTGCGGGCGAACTCGAGGCTGCCGATGACATGGATCTCGGCGTGCCGTTCGCGCAGCGAATCCACCTCGGCAGCGAGATCGGGGCCCAACACCTTCGACCCGCTCCAGCTGGGTTCCACGCCGCGACGCGACGCGACGTACTTCGGAATGGCATTGAACTTCGAAGCGATGGGGTTGTCGTCGCCGAGCTGCGGCCAGTATGCGGCGAAAATGTCGTAGGTGCGCCGACCGAGCAGCAGAGCATCCATCGCCCGGATGCCCCGCATGATCTGTTCACCACTGTGACCGTTGGGAAAGGGCGCCTGCCAGCCCCCGAACTCGAACCCGCCGCTCGTGTCTTCGTCTGGCCCGCCCGGCCCCTGCCCGACCCCGTCGAGAGTGCTGAAGATGTCGATGATGATGCGGCCTGTCATGGAAGGCGATCCATCGCATGCAGCACATCGACCGCGGAGGTGAGCTCGGCCCCGCGCTCGCCGGTCTGGCCGAGCTCGGGGGTCGACTCGGCGTACGCGCGACGACCGGTCACGAAGAAGAGGCCCCGGGCGGGCACCTGCCCGTTGTTGACGTACATGTGCGGCCGGTGCGAATCGAAGTTGAGCGAGTCGCCCGCCCTGATCACGTAGGTGTCGAACTCGAGGTGCACCGTGAGCTCACCCGAGAGGAGGTAAGCGTATTCGTACCCACTGTGCCTCATCAGCCGGCCCTCCACCGAGCTCGAGCCGCCGGGCGCGTAGGTGACGAGCAGCGGATCCACGGGGCCACCCGATCCGGTCGCCAACCGTTCCCAGCGAACCCCGTTCTCCATCTCGAGCACCGGGTTGTCGCTGCCGTGCTGGATGGCGGAACGCATGCCCTCGGCGGGAACCTCGGTTCGCGCGGCGGGCTCGGGCGACTCATCGGCACCACCGGTGGAAGACGAACCGGAGCCGGAACCACCCGACCCGCCCCCCGCTGCCGGCGTCGACCCCAGCAACTCGTCGAACGAGATGCCGAGCTGGTTGACCAGCGCGTAGAGGGTGCTCACGGAGGGCTGCGTCTTTCCCGTCTCGACCTGGGAGATGAGGCTCGCCGAGACGCCCACCTCGGCGGCGATGCTGCGCAGGCTCAGACCTTTGTCCAGGCGCGCTGCGCGGAGCTTGGGACCCACTTCTTCGTTGATGACCCGCTCCTTCGTCTCGTAAAACGAGTCCGGTTCTGTGCAGTCGAGGTTCACGCTGCGACGCAACCCCTCTGCGAATTCTAGAGCCCCGCGCAGGAAAGTCGCTCGTGGAACGAATCATTCTGACCCACTGGCCCAGAAAAGTAATTAAGCTAGAGTGAACACCATCGTTCACGCAGACTGAACCCCGACAGCGGTGTCGGGGCGAGAGGTTCACACAATGGGTACAGCAACACGAGGCACCAACGCCGTGGACTGGGAGCAGCGGGTCGATTTCGACCGCTTGCGCAGCGAGCGTCTGGCCCGGCTGAAGGGCAAACTCGAGGCCTCAGAGCTCGGGGCCGTTCTCGCCTTCGACTTCGCGAACATCCGCTACATGACGTCGACCCACATCGGCACCTGGGCGATGGACAAGCTCATCCGCTTCAGTCTGCTGACCCGCGTCACCGACCCCATCATGTGGGATTTCGGTTCGGCGGCGAAGCACCACTCCCTCTTCAACCCCTGGCTCGACCAGACGACGGCCGAGGCCGACGCCGATCCGCACGCCCCGCACCACGGTGCCGTGCGCCCGCGGCTCGAGAGCGGCTCGCGCGCCGGCATCTCCACCCTGCGCGGTGCGTTCAGCCCCGATGCGGAGATCGCGGATCGGGTTGCCGCGAAGATCAAGCGAGAGCTCGAGAAGTTCGGCGTCGCAAACGAACCGCTCGGAGTCGATGTCATCGAGTTGCCCATTCTCTTCGCGCTGCAGAAGCTCGGTATCGAGGTCGTCGACGGGCAGCAGGTGTTCCTCGAGGCCCGCCGCATCAAGACCGGCGACGAGGTGTCGCTCCTGACGCAGGCCGCGTCGATGGTGGATGCGGCCTACGAAGACCTCTACGAGTTCCTGAAACCGGGTGTGCGCGAGAACGAGTGCGTCGGCCTCGTCTCGAAGAAGCTCTACGACCTCGGCTCGGAGTACGTCGAAGGGGTCAACGCGATCTCCGGCGAGCGCTGCTCGCCGCATCCGCATGTCTTCTCCGACCGGCTGATCCGGCCCGGTGACCCTGCGTTCTTCGACATTCTGCACAGCTTCAACGGCTACCGCACCTGCTACTACCGAACCTTCGCGGTCGGTTCGGCGAGCTCGGCGCAGGTCGACGCGTACAAGCGCGCCCGCGAGTACATGGACCGCGCGATCGCCCTGGTGCGCCCCGGCGCGACGACGGCCGACATCGTGAAGGTGTGGCCGAAGGCGGAGGAGTTCGGGTTCGCCGACGAGGAGGCCGCCTTCGCCCTGCAGTACGGCCACGGCGTGGGCCTCTCGATCTGGGAGAAGCCGATCTTCTCGCGGCTGGTCTCGCTCGAACATCCCGAGACCCTCGAAGAGGGAATGGTCTTCGCCCTCGAGACCTACTGGCCGAGCGCTGACGGCTGGGGGGCCGCACGCATCGAGGAGGAGGTCGTCGTGACCGCCACGGGCTGCCAGGTCATCACGAAGTTCCCCGCCGAAGACCTACTGGTGGCCGGTAAGCGGTACTTCGCTGTCGGCGGAGCCCTGCCGAACCTGCGCGACTCGCAGTCGCACCTCAACACGGCCGCGGGTCGGGGCGAAGAGGGCGCTTGATGGCCGGGCCGAAAACCGCCCTGCCGCGCGTCGGCTTCATCGGCCTCGGCACGATGGGGCAGGCGATGGTTTCGCGACTGCTCGAAACGGGCCACGAGGTCACGGTCTGGAACCGCTCGCAGGCGGCGACGGATGCTGTGGCCGGGCTCGGTGCGACGAAGGCCGACAGCGTGCACGACGTGCTGCAGACCGGTCTCGTGTTCTCCATCCTCTCGAACGACGCCGCCGTGGCCGAGGTGTTCACCGCCGATGTTCTGGCCGCCGCACCCTCCGGATCGCTGCACGTCAACATGGCGACCGTGAGCACGGAGGCGGCGACGATGTTCGATTGCCTGCACCGGGAGCACGGTGTCGCCTACGTGGCGGCCCCGGTTCTCGGCCGCTCGACCGTCGCCTCGAAGGGGCAGCTGACCATTCTCGCCGCGGGTGCAGACGCTGGCATCGCCCGCGCCCTGCCCTGGCTCGAGGCGATGGGGCGGCGCATCTGGCCGTTCGGCGTCGATCCTGCCGCCGCCAACGTGGCGAAGATCTCGATGAACTATCTGATCATCCACGCGCTGCAGGCGATGTCGGAGTCGCTGACCCTGCTCGAGGCGAGCGGCGTCAGTACGTCGACGTTCGTCGACCTGATGGCCGACAGTCTGTTTCCGGGCCCGGTCTACGCAGGCTACGGGGCACTCATCGCTGACGCGCGGTACCAGCCGGCCGGGTTCACGACCCGACTCGGACTGAAAGACCTGGGGCTCGCCCAGCGGGCCGCATCCGAGGTCGGCGTGCCGCTCGCCCTGGCCACCGACCTGCGGGAAGTGTTCGAGGCGGCCATCGCCGACGGGCACGCCGACGATGACTGGTCGTCGATCGCCGAAGTCGCGCGTGGTCGGTCGCGCCGCCAGTAGGTTTTCGTTCAGAAGAACAATGCAAAGGAGCAGAACACGATGAAGGCAGCGGTCTTCCACGGCGCAAAAGACATCAGGGTCGAGAACGTCGCCGACCCCACCGAAGTGGGCGCATTCGACGTTCTGCTGAAGCCGTACTGGTGCGGGGTCTGCGGCACCGACCTGCACGAGTACGCGATGGGGCCGATCGTCATCCCTTCGGCGCCGCATCCGCTGAACGGGTCGACCGCCCCGCAGATCCTCGGCCACGAGTTCTCGGCCGAGATCGTGGAGGTCGGCAGCGGCATCACCCACCTGAGTCCCGGCCAGCGCGTCTCGGTCATGCCCCTGCTCTTCTGCGGCACCTGCTACTACTGCCGCCGAGGCCTCAACCACCTCTGCCAGAAGATGGCCTGCGTCGGGCTCAGCTTCGCGTGGGGCGGCATCGCCGAACTGGCCGTCGTTCCGGCCAGCCACGTCAGTGTGCTGCCCGACAGCGTCAGTGACCTGCAGGGAGCCCTGGTCGAGCCCGGTGCTGTCGCCGCCTACGGAGTCGACACGGCCCAGGTGCGCCCCGGTGACTCGGTGCTCATCACCGGTGCCGGTCCGATCGGGGCGCTCGCGTCGCTCTACGCCGCATCCCTCGGCGCCACCGTCTTCATCTCGGAGGTCAACCCTGTTCGCGCCGCGCTCGCCCGGTCGCTGGATGTCGGCGAGGTACTCGACCCGACACAGATCGACGTCGCCGCGTACCTCAAAGATCTGAACGGGGGTGTCGGAGTGGATGCCGCGATCGAGTGCTCGGGCAACGAGCGCGCCCTCAACACCACCCTCGCCGCCGTGCGGAGTGCCGGCCGCATCTCGCAGACCGGCCTGCACACCAGGGCCGCCGCGATCGACCCGATGGTGCTCTCGGAGCACGACATCACCCTCGCCGGCACCTGGTGCTACCCCGTCACCGACTGGCCCCGCATCGTCGACCTCATCGCCCGCGGCCGCTACCCCGTCGAGAAGGTGGTGAGCGCCCAGATCGCGATGGAAGACGTCGTCGACAAGGGCTTCGAAACGCTGCTCTCGCCCTCCGGCGACCAAGTGAAGGTTCTGGTGAACGCACGATGAAAGCTCTGCAGTACACGGTTCAGGATGTCGCGGAGGTCGTCTCTCTCGCCGTGCCGTCGATCGCCGAAGACGAGGTGCTCGTCGCGGCCCGCCGGGTGGGGGTGTGCCACTCCGACATCGACCTGCTCGAGGGTCGGTACATCATCCCGTTCAGCTACCCGCTCATTCCCGGCCACGAGTGGTCGGGCGAGGTGGCCGCGGTCGGTTCGCGCGTGACCTCGTTCGCCGTCGGCGACCGTGTCGTGGGGGAGTGCGTCATCGGCGCCGACCACTTCGGGTTCTCGATCTCGGGCGCGGCCGCTGAGTACTTCGTCGCCAAGCCGTCGTGGCTGCACAAGCTGCCCGACGCCCTCTCCTTCGCCGACGGAGCCCTCGTCGAGCCCTTCAGCGTGGCGTACTACGCGCTCCGCCGGGTGGGCAACGTCGACGCGAGCGACACCCTCGTCGTGCTCGGCGCGGGCCCGATCGGGCTTGCGGTGACGGCGGCCGCATCCGCCCTCGGGGCGCAGGTCATCGTCGTCGAGCCCGCCGAGGGGCGCCGGGCGACAGCCGTGCAGCTGGGTGCGGCCACTGCCGTGCATCCGAGTGACGCTTCTGACGTGGTTCTCGCGCAGTCGGGCGGCCGTGGCGCCGACGTGGTGGTCGAGTGCAGCGGGCGCCCCGAGGTCATGGCGCAGGCGCTGGAGCTCGCCGGCTTCCGCGCCCGCGTCGCCTACATCGGCATCGACGTGGGTCGCATGGCCGAGGCGCGCCTCGGCCTGATCCAGTCGAAGGAGCTGACGATCACCGGTTCGATCGGTTCACCCGGTGTCTGGCCCGAGACGCTGCGCTTCCTCGCCGGCGCGAAGATCGACCTGAGCCCGCTCATCACCCAGGTGTTCGACGTCGACGAGGCGCTCTCCGCGCTCTCGTCGGCGCACAACCCCTCCACGACCATCAAGGCGCAGATCGAGTTCGCGGCCCCCGCCGGCCCCTAGGGTTTCACCGCTCGGTGGAGGCGGCGGCTCGCTATGCTCGGCAGATGACCGTGGAACGCGTGGGGGGCCGGCGCCGGTGGCTGGTGCCGGTCGTCGCTGTTCTCGTGGCGGCGCTCGTCTACGCGACGGTCGTGCTGCTCTATGCGGGCGGGCTGCGGGAGTCGAGCAACGGATGCGTGGTGGTCGTCAAGGGCGACGAGCGCCTCAACGGCGACGACCTGGTCAAGGTGGAACTCCAGCCCGCGGCAGTGAACGCGGCGAACCAGCGGATACAGTTCCAGCTGACGCTGAAGCTGCCGGACCGTCTTCTCTCGCCCGACGGCTACACGGCCAACCAGACCGTCAACCTGCTGACCTTTCCGGTCGATGGGTCGAGTGTCTTGACGTTCCCGGAGGGCGAGGCGCTCGGCAGCTCTACCCAGTCGGACTATGCCGAGGGAATCGTGGAGGAGTGGCCCTTCGACAGCTACCGGGCCCACCTGACCACTTTGGCTTACACGGGGGAGGGCGATGAACGCGTCGGTGTTCCCACAGAGGTGTGCCTGGACGACACGGTGCCGGGGTGGCAGCTCAATACCCAGACGAAGCCCAGTGACAACAGTGTTACAACAGCCAGCGGCGAACAAGCCTTGCCGACGGTGGAGATCACCGCCACGCGGTCGGCCAGCACGGTCGCATTCGGCATTGTTCTGCTCGGGCTGATGGCGGCGACCCCGGTGCTGGTGCTGTTCGTGGCGATCAGCGCCTACACCGGTCGACGCAGGGTCGAGGCCACCCTCACGAGCTGGATCGGCGCGATGCTCTTCGCCGTCATCCCGCTCCGCAACTTTCTCCCCGGCTCACCGCCGGTCGGATCGTGGATCGACTACCTCGTCGTGCTCTGGGTGATCGTCGGGCTCGTCACAGGGCTCACGATCTACGTGCTCGCCTGGAACCGGTGGGGCACCTGCGCCTCCCCCCGTGGGCCTGAGCCGCGCGAGCCGGCCCCGCCCGACCCGTCCCCGAGCAACCCGCCTCACGCGGTGTAGTACCCGGCCTCGAGGTCTTCCAGCAGCGTCGGGCCGGTCGGTTCCCAGCCGAGGAGCCTGCGGGTGGTGTCGCTCTCGGCGGGCTGGTCCCCGCCGAGCAGGGCGCCGAACACGCCCAGCTGCGCCGGATCGACTGCAGCCGCAGGCAGTCCCGTCTTTCTCGAGATGACCTCTGCGACGTCGCGCATGGCCACGCCCTCCTCGCCGACGGCGTGCAGCACAGCCCCGGCGGGTGCCCGCTCGATCGCGAGGAGGAACAGTCGGCCGGCGTCACCGATGTGCACCGCGGGCCACCGGTTCCGGCCGTCGCCGACGTAGGCGGCCGTGCCCAACTGGCGGTCCAGCCCGACCAGGGCGGCGATCAGGCCGTTGCGGTCTCCCTCGCCGTGCACGGTTCGGGGCATGCGCACCAGAGCAGAACGGATGCCGCTCTCCGAGAGCGCCAGGACGGCGTCGGCGGTCTGCGCGCGGGCACCGGCCGGCCCGGTCGGGTCGAGGTGATCGGCCTCGGTCGCCATCCGTCCCTCAAGAATGGGCGTGCCGGATGCCGCGACGAACGCCTTCCCGCTTCCCGCGAGGGCGGTGTGCAGCTTGGCGATCAGCGCCAGTTCGTTCTCGACGGTCTCTTCGAAAGCAGAGAAGTCGAGCGTGAACGCCAGATGTGCGGTCGCGTCGGCTTGTGCTGCCTGAGCGACGATCAGGTCGTGGTCGTGCATACCGCCGAGGACGGCCGTGCCTCCGAGGTCCCGGATCCTCGCGGCCGAGGCCTCCGACCGGGCCAGCCCGGTCACCCCGTGGCCAGCACCGATGAGCTCACGGGTGAGCGCAGTGCCGATCCAGCCCGACGCGCCGGTGATGAAGACCTTCATGATGGTTCCTCTCATCGAGTCGCTTATGTGACTCGGTAACATCACCATACACCTGATGTGACTGAGTAGCATCAGCTATGATCAGAGCATGGGTCGATGGGAGCCGGATGCGCAGGGGAGGCTCCTGCGCGCCGCCCTCGAACTCTTCGCCGAACACGGCTATGAGGCGACGACGACGGCGCAGATCGCCGAACGGGCCGGTCTGACCAAGACGACGCTCTTCCGCCTCTTCGCCGACAAACGGGAGATCGTGTTCCAGGCGCAGGATGAACTCACAGCCCTCGTGAGGCGGGGTGTCGATGAAGCGGTTGAGGGTGCGGGCCCGACAGAGCTCATGGTGAACGGTGTGCGCATCCTGTCGGGCGCGCACACCGAACAGCACCGCGCGACGGGGCGCATCCTCGATCCGATCCTCGCCGCCAGCCCCGAGCTGAACGAGCGGGCGATCTTCAAGCGTTCGGCGATCACGTCGGCGCTGGAGGATGCCCTCCTCGGGCACGGCGTCGACCCGCTGCGGGCGGGGGTGCTGGCCGACCTCGGAATCAGGGCGTACTACGGCGGCTACGACGCCTGGGTGGCCGCCGACGACTCGACGACGCTGACGGAGCACGTTCTGGCCCGGGTCACACTGCTCCGGAGTGAACTCTCACGCATCTGACCGCCTTGTCGGGCGCCGCTGATGCGCTGATGCGTCATCCTCACAATCTGAGCAGAGCGGCTCTCGTCCCTCAGAGCATTTCGAGGGGCACCGAGCGAACGGGCGGCGGAAAGGCGTCATCGAGGCGTTTCAGGTCGGCTGCACTCAGGTGGAGATCGCGGGCGGCGGCATTCTCACGAACGTGCTGGGCGGTCGAAGCTTTCGGAATGGCCAGCACAGAACCGTTCCGCATGGACCAGGCCAGCGCGACCTGTGCGGGTGTCGCGCCGAGTTCCCGGGCGATGTCGGCGAGTGCGGGCTCATCCAGCAGCCGGCCCTGCTCGACGGGGGAGTACGCCATCACGGGCATACCGACCGAGGTGGTCCAGGGGAGCAAATCGAACTCGGGGCCACGGCGGCTGAGGTTGTAGAGCACCTGGTCGGTCTGGCAGCCCGGGGGTAGCTGTTGGAGGTCTGAGGTGTCGAGGTTGCTCACACCCCAGGCGCGGATCGATCCGTCTGCCACGAGGGCCTCGAAGGCCGCCACGGTCTCCTCCAGCGGATGCCGGCCACGCCAGTGCAGCAGGTACAGGTCGAGCCGGTCGGTACCCAGGCGGCGGAGGCTGGCGTGGCACGCCTCGACGGTTCCCTTCGCCGAGGCGTTCGAGGGCAGCACCTTGCTCACCAGAAAGACGTCGTCGCGGCGGCCACTGATGGCCTCGCCGACGAGTTCCTCGCTTCGGCCGTTGCCGTACATCTCCGCGGTGTCGATCACGGTCAGACCAAGGTCGACACCGGTGCGGATCGCGTCGATCTCGGCGCCCCGGATGGTGGGGGAGTCGCCCATGTTCCAGGTTCCCTGCCCGAGAGACGGAACGGTGGTGCCATTCGGGAAGGAGATCATGAGTGCTTTCGTTTTCGCTGCCGGGCTTTGATGAGGGACTGGATGCGCACCCAGAGCTCGCTGTAGGCGTGAGCTGCTTCGGTGTGGGGCGCGAATGAACCGACGGGCGCCCGGTCGGATCCCATTCGCTCGATCGTCACTGTGCTGGGCACGACGATGTTCGAGACGACCGGGTTCTCTTTCGGCATGGTGACGACCGCATCCCGATGCTGGGTCTTTCGGCGGTCGACCATCGAGAGAAAAGCGAGCACAGGGGGGCGCGACGGTGACGAGTGCACGAATTCGGTGACCTGCTCGAGGGAGCGGAGCGACAGCGGTGACGGCACGAGCGGCACGACGACAAGGTCGGCGGCGTGCAGGGCGTTCTCTGCCACGAGACCGGCGCCGGGCGGGCAGTCGAGAATGACGACGTCATAGTCGCCGGTCACCGCCTCGAGAAGCCGTTTGATGCGTTCGGACGGTTTCTTGTTCTGGTCGAGAGTGAGGTCGAGGTCACGGTAGCTGGTGTCGGCGGGCAGCACGTCGAGTCGGTTGATGGTGGTCGAACGGATCGCCGCCCCCAGGCGGGTGCGCCCGTCGACGAGGCCGGCCACGCCGCCCTTGACCTTCGGCTTCACCTGCAGGAGGTAGGTGGCCGCGCCCTGCGGGTCGAGGTCCCAGAGAAGTACCCGAAAGTCGTGGGCTGCTTCCCACGCCAGATTCACCGCCGCGGTTGTCTTGCCGACCCCGCCCTTCGTGCTGTAGACCGCGATGACTTTCACGCTGGAGCCGCTGCGCTGAGCTTCACTGCTGCACTCACTGCCGCTCCTTCGTTCACCCGATATTCAGCATGCGTGATAAGAGTGACACAGCAGAAAGACGATCAGGGTCAGGGCCGTCGTATTGTCGCGATGCCCACGGCACGGGCGGTCACCATGCACCCAGCGCCTGTTCGCTAACCTTGACCGATTCGGTATCGCACAGCGAACAGAGTGGGGAGGGGCTTGACTCGTGGAAGAGCCGGAGGCCCGAGCGCTGAACATCCGCGACGTCGCTCGTGAGGCGGGCGTCTCCTACCAGACCGTCTCCCGGGTTCTCAATGGCAGCACGCGAGTCTCTGAGTCGACGCGCCAGCACGTGCAGGCGTTCGTGGACCGGTTGGGTTACAGCCCGAACCGTACGGCCCGCGCCCTGTCGACGAGCCGGTCCCGAACGATCGGGGTGCTGGCCGCCCCCAGCGCTCTCATGGGCCCCGGGACCGCACTGACCGCCATCGAGATGGCTGCCCGGGATGCCGGTTACAGCCTCAGTATCACCAATCTGCGCTCGAACGATCCGGCCGATGTGCGATCCAGCATCGACTATCTGCGGGGTCATGCCGTGGAGGCACTCATCGTGCTGGTTCCCCAGGAGCGCGCGCTCGCGGCTCTTTCGTCGCTGAATCTCGAGATCCCCCTGGTGACACTGGGTTCCGGCGGTGAACCGAACGTGCTGGTGATGGACCAGATCGCTGGCGCGCGCGCCGCCGTCGCGCATCTGGCGGAACTCGGACACCGGGAGATCGTGCACATAGCGGGACCACACTCCTGGGTTCTCGCAGAGGCGCGTATAGACGGATACATCGAGGAGCTGTCGGCGCGCGGATTGCCGGTCCACACGCCGTTGGCGGGCGACTGGACTGCCGCCTCCGGCTATGCGGCGGGTCTCAGCTCGCTCGCTGAACGGCGGTTCACCGGGGTCTTCGCGGGAAGCGATTCGATGGCCCTCGGGTTCATGCGCGCCTGTCGTGAGTTCGGGGTCCAGATTCCCCGCGACATCAGTGTTGTCGGATTCGACGACTTTCCCGAAGCTCAGTTCTTCACCCCACCCCTGACGACCATCCATCAGGATTTCTCCGAATTGGGCAGGCGCACGATCTTCTTCCTCCTTGCCCGACTGAGGGGCGAGGAATACGACGAAAGGCCCATTCTGCCCCGTCTCGTCGTGCGCGAATCGACAGCGGCTCCGCTCGACCGGTAGGCGCCCGTCCGGAAGGCCGCGCTGAATCTCGAGACCGTGGGTTGACAGATGTGACCGGTTCGCCAGATGATGAACACACTCACATGTGACCGGTCACATCCGAGCACTCACCCAGCTCGACCTATCAATGGAGATACAGACGTGAAGAAAAACTTCCTGCCCGGAGACTCGACCGACGCTGCGTCCGGGCTCACCAGACGCAGCCTGCTCGCGATAGGGGGTGCGGCGGCCCTCATCACGACCCTCGAATGGTCCTCCCCGGCGCTGGCCGGCCAGCCGACACCGGTCGGTGCCGTGCCAACCGGCCTCGTCAACGGAATGCCCGCCGTGCGGCTGAAGAATTTCGACGACGGCTGGCTCTTCTGCCGGGGCGCGCTGACCGGTGCGGATGCCCCGGGATTCGCCGACTCATCGTGGCGAACCGTATCCACTCCCCACGACTGGTCCATCGAAGATCTGCCGGGCCAGACAGCCGCCGATGGTGGCGCCACTGCAGACCCAGCGGCCTGGCTCACCCCGGCGAATGCTCCCGTGCGCATCGGACCGTTCGATTCGACAGAAACGACCTCAGGCGGCAGCCAGGCGTGGACGGTCGGCGGTGAGGGGTGGTACCGCAAACACTTCTCCGCCTCCGACGTTAAGGCAGGGGAGAGGGTCGAGATCCGCTTCGATGGCATCTACGAGTACTCCGATGTCTGGATCAACGGAAACCACCTCGGTTTTCAGGCCTACGGCTACATTCCGATCGCCTACGATCTCACGCCGTACCTGAGCCTCACCGGCGAGAACGTGATCTCTGTGCGGGTGCGCAATATCGCGCGACCAGTCGCTGGTACTCGGGTTCGGGTATCCTGCGAACGGTCACCCTGGCGGTGACGAGCACCCTCTTTGTGCCACAGTTCGGTGTGCGTGTCACGACCCACGATGTCACGGCGACGCAGGCAATCGTCTCGGTCACCGGCCTGGCCCAGAACGCCAGCGCCGGCAGCGTCGACACGCGCGCACGAATCACTCTGCTGAACGCCAAGGGTCGTTCCATCGCCCAGCAGACGACGATCGTGCAGGCGGTCCCGGCCGGCGCCACTGCAGACTTTCGGTTGGACTTCACCGTGGCCAAACCCGATCTCTGGTCTCCCTCGTCGCCGAATCGGTATACGGCGAAAGTCGAGCTGCTCGACGCGAGCCGGGTGCTCGACGCTGAGACGGTGCTCTTCGGTGTGCGGAACATCTCCATGACCGGCCAGAAGGGCTTGCTCGTCAACGGCCAGCCCATGAAACTCCGCGGCGCTAACCTGCACACCGACCTGGGCGGTCTCGGCGGCGCCGCGATACCGGAGGCGGAGCTTCGCCGGCTGCGCATCGTCAAGGCAGCGGGTTTCAATGCCATTCGCACGTCCCACAACCCGCAGTCGGCGACCTTCCTCGACGCGTGCGACCAGTTGGGTCTGCTGGTGATCGCCGAACTGTACGACGTCTGGAGCGAGCACAAGCGCGCGGACGACTACGCACCGCTGTTCGATTCCACCTGGCAGCACGACGTGAAGCGCGTCATCGACCGTGATGCCAACCGTCCGTCGATCATCATGTGGTCGACGGAGAATGAGCTGGGCATCCGCTCGAGGTCTCCGCTGCAGGATGTGTACGGCAAACCACTGGCCGATTACCTACAGCAGCTCGACCCCACTCGCCCCGTCACTCAGGGAAGTGCCATGGGGCACGCCCTCGGGCTTCGGCTACCCGACGACTCGCCCGAGTGGAGTTATCTGGGGGTCGCCAGCCTGCACTATCTGAAGCAGACCGACGACGGGTTCGAGCACATCCATGACGCCCACCCCGATGAGCCGCTCTACATCGGTGAGACGTGGGGATCACAGCTCTACGACTTCACGAAGACCGTGAACGACAACGGGTGGGTCATCGGAGAATTCGCCTGGACCGGTATGGACTACCTCGGTGAGGCCGGCATCGGTCTTCCCCAGAGCCTGCCGACCGGAACCCAGAGCGGGGGCTCCTTCGGAGCGAAGTACCCCGTCTTCAACTCCTACTGCGGCGACATCGACCTCATCGGCCAGCCGAAGCCTCAACTCGCGTGGCGGAAGGTCGTCTGGGGCGACAGCCAGCTCGAGGTCGGTGTCGAACGGCCCACCCCGGCCGGCTACGAACAGTCGATTGCGCTCTGGTCGTACTATGACGAACTGCCCAGCTGGACGTGGAATGTGCCGGCGAAGCAGGCCATGCGCGTACGGGCCTACACTCCGGGCGATCGCGTGGTTCTCAAGCTCAACAACGTCGTCGTCGGCGAAGTCGCGCTCACAGAGGCCGACAAGATGGTCGCCACTTTCTCCGTTCCCTACGCGCCGGGAACGCTGGTCGCGACGGCGTACAAGGGGCGGCAGGCTATCGCCTCCCAGCGGTTGACGACGGTCGGGGCGCCGGCACGACTGAAGTTCGACGTGGAGGAGGGGCGTCTGGGACAGGACGTGGGTTCTCTCGCCCACATTCTGGTCAGCGTTGTCGACGCGACCGGACACGACGTGCCCGACGCCGTCGTCAAGGTGAACTTCGCTCTCACCGGTCCCGCGACCCTCGCGGCCGTCTCGTCGGCGAACCCACACAACGTGGACAGCTTCCGGCAGCCGCACCGGTACACCTACCACGGCAAGGCGCTGGCCATCGTGCGTTCGATCGCGGGCAACGGGGTGGTGCAGCTCACTGCGTCAGCCGACGGGCTGCGCTCGGTCGCCGTCAACCTCTAGAGCGGCGGATGGCACGCACCCCGCCGCTCTGACGGCGTGCGTGCCATCATCCCTGCAGTTTCGACCATGTCTCTGCCTTGCACAGGAATACCCTGATGGCATGCCCTCACGACCCAGCACAGATTCGATCGACCGGTGAGGGCATCCATGGGCGAGCTGGAACTCGATCGCATCATTGCCGAGACCGACCTGACCACGGTCTTCCAGCCCATCGTCGATATCGAGACTCGGCGGGTGGTGGCGTTCGAGGCCCTCAGCCGCGGGCCCGTCGGGTCTGAGCTGCGTCTTCCCGACGTGCTCTTTCCTGCGGCGGCCGCACGGGGGCTCACGACCGCCCTCGATCAGGCCTGCATCGCCGCCTCGCTTCGAGCCGCGTCCGGGCACGAGCTGGTCGCACCTTTCGGTCTCTTCCTGAACGTCGAGGCCGAGACCATCGAACTGTTGGCCGCCCGGCCACCGGACCGTCCCGTCGTCATCGAGGTCACCGAGCGCAACCTGATGGGCGACCCGGGTTCCCTGATGCGCTCGCTCAGGCGGTTACGGGCGGCGGGCATGCTCATCGCCATGGACGACGTCGGAACCGACCCCACCTCGCTCGCCCTGCTGCCACTTCTGCAGCCCGACATCATCAAGCTCGATATGAGCCTGTTGCAGAAGCGTCCGGGCCGAAACGCCGCCCTGGTGATGGATGCCCGTCACCACCTATACCGAGCACTTCCAGACGACGGTTCTCGCCGAGGGGGTCGAAACCGAGCGCGATCTCGTCAAGGCGCAGGCTCTGGGGGCGACGCTCGGGCAGGGCTGGTTCTTCGGGCGGCCAGACCCGGTTCCGCACGGGATGCCGGTTCAGCCCGGCTTCGCCAGGCCCTCGCGTGAGCCTGCGCTGACGACCCCGTTCCTAGTCGCTGCCGCCGAACAGCCCACCACGCAGTCCGACAAACCACTGCTGATCGAAATGAGCAAGTTCCTCGAGGCGTGCGCGCTGGAGTGCGACGAGACGACACTCGTCTTCTCGACGTTCCAGGAGAACGCGAACTTCAATGCCCGGATGCTCGGGCGATACCGCGTCCTGGCGGATCGGGCCAGCCTGGTGGCGGCGTATCTGCAGGAGGGTGTCGAACAGAAGGTGGGCCTCGCCGACATCCCGAAGCTCCGCATCGTGACGTTCGCCGAAGACGATGACCTGGCCGCCGAATGGTCGGTGATCGTCTTGAGCTCCCGCTACTGCGCGATGCTCTGTGCGCGAGAGGTCATCGACCAGCCGATTCCGGGGAGGCGGTTCGAGTTCATCCTCACGCACGATCGCGGCCTCGTCACGCGCGCTGCCATCACGCTGGCGAACCGGCTCTGAGGCCGTCGTCTGATCGAGGCTGGCCGGGAGGTCTACCCGACGCGGCCGATCTTCACTTGGATGGTCGCGGGCGGGGGCTGGCCCTGGTCGGTGAAGTAGGCGAGAAGGGCGTCGTGGGCGCGTCGGCAGATCATCGTCGCCGGTTCATCGGCGGATACGCCGATGCAGGCCGTCACGGTCATGGTGTCGGAGTCATCGGGGTCGGTGACGGTGACGAGGTGCATGCCGACCGGGTCGTTGCGCACGGCTTCGACGACCGCACCGACGATGGAGGGCAGCAGGGGCTTCGTGGCGTAGACGGTGTGTACGCCGTCGACGTTCCGCAACAGCCGGGTCAGTCGGGTGGGGAGGTCGTCGTCGGTGTCGTCGTTCATCGCGGTACCAGGTTTCCGTCGTCATCGAGGTCTTCGTCGGTGATGTCGCTGTCGTGCACCCTGACGGTCACCCGCGTGACCACGAGGTCGGTGTGCTCACGGATGGTGTCGATGACGAGCCTGCGAAAACCGGGAACGACCCGGGCATCGTCGGCATCGGCGAACGTCGAGACGATCACGTGCACCTCGACCGGTGCGCCCGGTGTCTCGAGGTCACCGTCGAGCTGGGTGCGCTCGACGACCAGTCCGTCGGTGTCGTCGCCGGCCGCGCGAACCAGCGCCCTGACGGCGCCTTCGGAGATGGAGAGATCGGCCCCCGGAACGTCGTAGGGAATCGGGATGTCGCGGCCCGCGTGCGCCTGCACGCCGATCTGGTCGAGGATGCGGGACATCCAGTTCTCGTTCTTCGGCGCGAAGTAGGCGGCGTCGGCCCTGATGATGCGGGGGGCCACGGCGCGGAGTCTGCTGAGCGCTGCCAGTGCGTGCTGCGCAGCGGCGGAGGATTCGATAGAGGGGTCGCGGGGCAGTCTTCCCCGGTCGAGGTAGTCGCTGAGCTCGTCGATGGTGTGGCCGTCGAGGCTTGTCTCATCGAGCGGTGACGTATTCGAGGGCTCGGGGGTGATGTCGGTCATCGCCAGGCCTCCATCTCATCGACAAGCGTCTTTCTGCTTCGCGCGAGGAGTCCGCGGATCGTCGAGACAGGGAGGTCGAGCTGTTCCGCGATCTCTGAGTAACCGTAGCCTGCGATCTCCCGGAGCACCCAGCACCGGCGCTGATCCTCAGGGAGCGTGGAGAGTGCGAGCGAGAGTGCCTCATCGAGCGAGGTGGCCGTGGCAGTCTCGGCGGGCCCGTCGGCCGGGTCGTGGAAGTCGTGGTCATCGATGGAGTCCTGGTCGCGCGCGGCCCGGAGCCGGTCGATGCTCTTGCGGGTGACGATCGTGGTCAGCCACGAGCGCACGGAGGCGGGGTTCTCCAGATCGGGGAGATCCTGCCAGGCCGTGACGAAAGTCTCCTGCACGACGTCGTCGGCGTCGGAGGGTCGCACGATGCGGGCGGCATAGGCGCGCATGAGCGAACCGTAGCGCCGCATCAGGATCTCGAAGGCTCGGATGTCACCGTCGGCGGCGCGACTGGCGATGGTGCGGTCATCCGCATCACTCAGCGAGTCCCGGCCGGGCAGTGAAACCATCGCACCGACCTCTCCGAACGTCATGAACAGACTTCGCCGCGAGCGACGCCGACCCAGACGGAGCATATCGGCAAGCGACGAACACGCGGTAGGGCCGAAGGGGGTCTTGCGCTCGGCGCCAGAGCGTGGTGCCGCCCCTTTACACAGTGACAGGGGCGGCACCGATCAGCGGTGGATGTCAGCTGCGCCGTGCGGCGGCTCTGGCCTTCTCTGCCGCCTGCTTGGCCTGCTCTTCGATGCTCGGAGCGCTCTGGACCTGCTGCTGCACCTTGGGTGCCTCAGCCTCGGCCGTGTGCAGCCACGATTCCCAGCGCGCCTGCATCGGCTTGATGAGCCCGCCACCGGCGCCGACGATGATGACTCCGGCGATGATCGCGAGAACGGCGATCAGGATCGGGGTCGTGACGGTGTCAGCGATGCCGACCTGGTTCAGTGCGGCGGTGACACCGAGGAACAGGATGAAGATGCTCGCGATGTTCGCGAGAACCTTGCCGTACGCCAGGCCACCGAGGGTGCCCTGGATCAGGGTCTTCACGCCGGCAGCGATGGCCGCGGCGATGATGACGATGATGATGGCGACGAGGATCCTCGGAACGTAACTGATGATCGCGCCGAGCAGGTCACTGATCGGGTTGGGTCCGAAGACACCGAACGCGAACTGGAGCACGAACAGCACGAGTGCGTAGTAGACGATCTTCGCGACGATGTCGGAGGCATCGAACTTCGAACGCTCGAGGGCCTTCTTGATGCCGCCGCGCTCGACGGCACGGTCGAAACCGACGCGTGTCAGCAGCTTGCTGAGCGCCTTCTGGATGACCTTCGCGACGATGAGACCGACGATCAGGATGACGAGGGCGAGCAGAAGCAGGGGAACGAATGCGATGACGGCGGCGAGGCCGTTCTGGAGTGTTGCGGGGAAATCCACCGGGTGTGCCTTTCAGAGTGTGCGGGTGTGAGGGTGTGTGCGGCCGCCGGCGCAGGACGGGTCTCGTCGGCGGCCGCGGGGTACTAGTTGCGGGTGTCGGTCTTGGGGTCGACGAGCTCGATCTCCTCGTGCCCGACCTCCTCGGTGACCTGCTGCTTCTCGGTCACGGTCTCGGTGCCGAGGGCGACGCGCTCGACGGGAACGGTCTCCTTGTTCACCACGACGCGCTCTTCGGTGAGTACAACCTCGTGCTCCTCGTCGCTGAGGTTCGGGCCGGATGTTGCCTGGCCGACATTCGCCTCCGTGATGGGCTCGCGGGTGAGGGTGACCTCTTCGTGGCTGACCGGCACCTCGACGGTCTGCATCTCGGTGACGACGTGCTTGCGCAGGCGCGCCCGACCGGCTTCGACCTTCTCGGTTCCGACGTGGAGCTGCTCCTCGGAGCGGGTCATCGCGTCGTCGGTGGTGGGGCCTGACGTGTCATAGCCGCCCTGCGTGTCGACGGGGGCCTCGTCGCGCACCGGAGCGTCGGCGAACCCGGTGGCCGTGGTGGAGCCGCCGGCACCGTAGTAGGCGTAGAGGGCGTCTTCTTCGTCCTGGCTGAGGCTGCCGTCGTCGGCGATGCGCGGGGCATCCTTCACGAAGGCCTTCTCGAACGGGATGCGGAGCTCGCCGCCATCGTACGTCGCGCTCTCCAGCGGTGCGAAGCTCTCGCTGGTGCCGAAGAGACCGGTCTTGATGGTCACCCAGAGGGGCGCCTGGGTGTCGGTGTCGAGGTACACCTGGCCGACGGTGCCGATTTTGTCGCCATCGGTGCCGTAGACGGTGGCGCCGGCCAGGTCGCCTGTGCTGTTCGTGTCGATCATGATTTCTCTTTTCCTCCCGGACGGGCGCCGTTTGCGCTCTTCCATCTGATGGGCGTCGGCGGGGGTCTTTTCGTCATGCGATGGCCGAGGGATTGACGGATAGGCACTCGCGCCGTATCTTCACAGCGCGCCGGGGGTCAGGCGAAGCGGGGCCGCTGCGGCGACTCCGGCGACCTGGGTGAGAGGCGCCACCGGTCAAGCCGTCGACGCGAACGCGCGGGAGGGCTAGCGTCGAACCCATGGACTACAGAACTCTTGGAAACTCCGGCGCCGTCGTCTCGGAGCTCGCACTCGGAACGATGACCTTCGGCGCTGAGGCCGACGAAACCACCTCGCACGCCATTCTCGACGCCTACGTCGAGGGGGGCGGAACCTTCATCGACACCGCCGACGTCTACAGCGCCGGCACGTCGGAGACGATCATCGGCCACTGGCTCACGGCGAACCCCGAGAAGGCTGCACAGATGGTGCTGGCGACCAAGGGCCGCTTTCCGATGGGAGAGGGGCCCAATGACCTCGGCCTGTCGCGCCGGCACCTCCGCACCGCGCTCGACGCCTCCCTCGCCCGGCTCGGCGTCGAGCACATCGACCTCTACCAGATGCACGCCTGGGATGCCCTCACCCCGATCGACGAGACACTCGGCTTTCTCGACGACGCGGTGACGGCCGGCAAGATCGGCTACTACGGATTCTCGAACTACCTCGGCTGGCAGCTCACGAAGGCCGTGCATCGGGCAGCCGCCCTGCATCTGGCGCCGCCTGTGACGCTGCAGCCGCAGTACAGCCTTCTCGTGCGCGACATCGAGCACGAGGTGGTTCCGGCCGCTCTGGATGCGAAGATCGGCCTGCTGCCGTGGTCGCCCCTCGGTGGCGGCTGGCTCACCGGCAAGTACAAGCGCGACACACCCCCGACCGGCGCATCCCGCCTCGGTGAGAACCCCGAGCGCGGCATGGAGGGGTGGAAGGCGCGCAATGCCGCCGACCGCACCTGGAACGTCCTCGAGGCCGTCGAGGCGATCGCGTCGGATCACGACGCCTCTGCATCGCAGGTCGCCCTGGCCTGGCTGCTGGCGCAACCCGCCGTGACCAGCGTCATCCTGGGCGCCCGCACGGTCGACCAGCTGACCGACAACCTGGGCGCATCCGCTCTTCGTCTGAGCGACGCCGAGGTCGCGCGGCTGTCGGAGGCCAGCGCCCCGCGCGCCGACGACTACCCCTACGGAACGGCGGGGGTCGCCCAGCGCCTCCGCAAGATCACCGGCGGCCGCTAGCCCCCTCTGTTCTCTCTGCGCTGACCGGGCTCTGTCTCAGCGAGAGGAACCGTTCAGTACCTGCAGGTGCGCTTCGACGCGGGCAGCGAAATTCACGCAGCCCGCGTCGACAAGCGCAGCCACGATGCCTTTCGGAGGCTTGCTGGCGTGCCTGATCGAGGACCTACCGTCTTGCCTGACCGTTTGCCAATAGTCATTCTGCATCTGGACCACTCGCCGCACGTCTGCCTGAGCCCCATCGTCGACGAGGCACAGGAACTCATCGGCCGTATAGATGTCGTAGGGCAGCAGCGCGGGGTCGCCGAAGTCCCTTGGGTTATCGGTGACGAGAATATCGGCCTCAGCGTGTGTTGCCGCCGCGTTCACATGTCGGTCGTGCTCGTCGCGGCCCACAAAACACACATCCCCTGCGAAGTCATCGACCAGTTCATCCACGACATCACGGATCTTACGGTCGATTTCGGTGATGACCCCGCCGTCGGCTCGTGGATAGTTTTTCCGTACCGCCCGGATTGTTTCCGCGATCACATCAAGGGTTGTGTGGAGTTGGAACATGGTGCCCGTATTCATTCGGGTCAACAACACCCAGTCCCGAAGGGTGCGACTCGCTAAGACGTTGGAGTCGAGGAAAACGCGGTGGGTCACACCCTCAGTCTAGCTTGAGCACTGAGTTCTACTCATTTAATGATTCCTCCATCGCACGGAGTGCTGCGAAGGCCTGCTCCCGGGAAGCTCGTCGAGCCTGCGCGAGAGCCATCACTTCGCTCGTGTCGAACCGGTGATGCGACCCGACCCGATGGGATCGGAGGGCACCTTCGCTCACCCATTTCATGAGAGTCGGCCGCGACACGGCCAGGATGCCGGCAGCGCTGGTGGAGGTGAGTTCGCGTGGAATGGCGCTGACGGTGAGCGGACCGTGTGAGAGTGCGTTGAGGATACGGCCGACAAATTCGGCAAGGTGGGCCGGAAGCGCGATGACTGCTCCGTCGTCAAGCGTGATGGTCAGGCCGGCGACGGCGCGGAGCTGCGTCTTGGACGCAAGCTCCCGGGCGTCGGCTCGCACCTCATCATCGAGAATCAGTGTGCCATTCGACATGGTCGTGCTCATCGCTCTGCCTTTCTCACTCTTGGCCGGTTGCCTGTGATGCACTTATAACTGTACGTATCTGCGGTAATAACTGCAACTCAAGAACGTCTCAGGCCGCGATGACGCGTCGCACGCTCTTCGCGGATGCCGCGACCGCCGTCGCCGCGACGATCAGGGTCGCGCAGCCGATGAGGGTGGGCGCTGTTCCCACCAGGTGCGCAAGAGGCCCGACGAGTGCCTCGCCGAGCGGCACGGCCAGAAACGAACCCACCATGTCGTATGAGTAGACGCGCGACAGCGCCTCGCGGGGGATGTTGGTCTGCAGGGACTGGTCCCAGGCGATGGCGAAGATCTCGAGAGCGACGCCGCCGAGGGCGAAGGCCACGAGCAGGGCGGGCAGGGTGGGAAGCACGCCGAGGGTCGCGACGGGCACGGCGGTCACGGCCATCAGTGCGACACCGATACCGAGTGCCCTGCGCGGTCGCCAGCGGAGGGCCAGCACGGCCCCGAGCGCCAGTCCCACCGTCTGCGCGGCGACCACGAGGCCCCACCCGGCCCGGCCGAACGAGCCGTCTGCGACCACCGGGCCGAGCACCGTCGTCGCTCCGACGAAGGCCGCGTTCAGCACGGTGAACTGGGCCACCACGATCCACACCCACCGCCGGCCTGAGAACTCCCGCCAGCCCTCACGGAGGTCGGCGACGACGGATGCACGGGGCCGCTCGCTCGCGATGACGCGCGGTCTTCTCGGCAGGCGCATCCGGGTGTAAAGGGCCCCGGCCAGGGCGAACCCTGCGGCGTCGACGGCCAGGCCCCAGCCGGGACCGACCACGGCGACGAGACCGGCGCCCGCCGAAGCGCCGACGATGCTGCCGCTGTTCAGACCGAGCCGGAGCAGGGCGTTCGCCGGCCGGAGCAGGGTCGACGGCACCGTGTCGGGAACCAGCGCGGCCGCGGCGGGCAGGCTCACGGCGGCGACAGCGCCGTTGAGTACGCTCAACGCGACGAGTGACGCGATGCTCGCCGAGCCCGTGATGACCAGGGCGGCGATGACCGCCTGCGTCGCCGCCGCTGCCAGGGAGGTGCCGACGAGAACGAGGTTTCGCGGCATCCGGTCGGCGATCACGCCGCCGAACAGCAGAACGGCCACGTTGGCGAGGGATCGAGCGGCGACCACCAGCCCGAGGTCGGCCGGTGAGCCCGTCAGGTCGAGCACGGCGAACGCCAGGGCGATGGGGGCGACGGCGTTGCCGAGGATGCTCGTCGTGCGTGCCGCGAGCAGCCACCGGAACGGAGCGTGCCTCAGCGGGCCATCACCTTTCCGAACCGGCGGGGGTGTCTGCGTGGGGTTGGGGTTCGGGGTCACGGTCGCGTGAGCGGGAACAGGGCCGCTGTCATCGACACGGGTCTGCTGCCCGGCGTGCGCGGGGGCCGGGCGGCCGCGTGCAGCAGCGCGGAAGCCTCACCGACATGACGCACGACCCGGCGCCAGGTCTCGGGGTCGACCCAGAGCTCGGCATCGGTCGAGACCTGCGGGCCCTCGGTGCGCTGGCGGGACCGCCGACGCAGCTCGTCGATGAGGGCGTCGACGTAGACGGACTGCTCCTCCCGGGCGGCCGCGTCGATGGTCGGCCGCGGTGCGTCGAGGTCGAACCGCTCGGCCGAGGACTCGTGCCGGTAACGCTTCGCCTCACCCCCGCGCACCCGCACGACCTCGACCACCCGCACGAGGCCCGCGCGCTCGAGCACGCGGAGGTGGTAGCTCGCTCCGGCCTGCGAGAGCCCCAGTTCGCGTCCGGCCTCCGCGGCGCTCAGGGCCACCCCGGTCGGAAGCGACAGCAGCCGCAGCCGCATCGGGTGGGCAGTCGCACGCAGCTCATCGAGGGTCGCCATGAATACATACTGAGACCCCTGCGCCCGACCACCAAATGTGTCTTTGGGGGTCGCTCGAACGCCGTTCCCCTTCGTCTTCCGTGGGCTGTTCGCGGGAGATGAAATGGAACTGGTCTTTGTGCATGGGGCGCTGGTGCGAGACGGAGCGTGGTGGTGGCAGCGGGCCGCCGACCTCCTGCTCGCCTCCACGGGCATCCGCAGCCACGCCCTCGCGCTGCCGTCCTGCGGCGAGACCGCGCCCGGCAAGGTCGTCGGCGGTCTGGTGGCGGATGCGGCGGCCCTCCGCGCCGCCCTCGATCGCGTCGACTCCGCCATCGTGGTCGGCCACTCCTACGGCGGCACCGTCATCGCCGAGGCCGGATCGCACCCCGCGGTCGAACATCTGCTCTACATCTCGTCGTACCTGCCCGACATCGGGCAGGCGCAGGGCATGATCATGAGCGGCGAGACCGACCCTGTGGCCATCGCCGACAACGGCGACGGCACCCTCGGTGTCGAGGGTTACGACGCGGCGTCTTTCGGGGCGCGATTCCTGCAGGATGCCGACGGCGAGACACAGCGCGAGGCCTGGGGGCGGGTGACCAGCCAGTCGGTCGGCGCCTTCACCACGCCGACGACCGCCGCCGGCTGGCAGGGAGTCGACTCGACCTACCTCGTCTGCGCCGACGATCGCAGCACCTCGGTGGAGCTGCAGCGCCAGCATGCGGCCCGGGCGACCCGCGCCGTCGAGCTGCCCACCGGCCACCACCCCTTCCTCACCCGCCCCGACCTCGTGGTCGAGGCGCTCCTCGCTTTCGAGGCAGTGGCTCGCCTCTAGCTCAGCCGCGTGTTCGCGATACCGCCGTCGATGTCCAGAATCGTGCCATGGGCGAAGGTTGCTTCATCCGAGACCAGGTAGCGAACGGCGTAGGCGATGTCGACGGGTCGTACGGGGCGCCCGGCCGCCGTGGCTGCGGTCATCACCGCGAGAACGTCAGCGCTCTCGGCGTTTCCGGGGGTGCTGGTCGCACCCGGGGCGACCGTGTTCACGTTCACTCCGCTGGGGCCGAACTCCGCGGCCCAGGTGCGGGTCATCTGCTCGATGGCCGCCTTGGAGGCGGTGTAGATCGCCGCGAAGGGCAGTCCGACTCGGGCCATCCATGACCCGATGTTGACGATCGAGCCGTGCCCGCGCGACGCCATCTCCGGTGCGATGGCGGCCACGAGCACATGGGGTGCACGGATGTTCGTGGCCAGTACTGCGTCGAGATCAGCATCGGGGAGGTCGGCTGTGCTCGTCGCGGGGTAGATGCCCGCATTGTTCACGAGGATGTCGACGCGGCCGCCGAGCGCCGTGGTGGCTTCCTCCACGAATCGACGGATGCTGTCGGGGGACTCCCCGAGGTCGGCCGTGACGGCGTGCGCGGTACCCCCGGCGGCCTTGATGGCATCGGCGACGGCCCGGGTGCGCGTTGCGTCGCGCCCGCTCACCACGACCTTCGCCCCGGAGGCCGCGAGAACGCGGGCGATGGCTTCGCCGATTCCGCTGGAGGAGCCGGTGACGATTGCGGTGCGCCCGACGAGGCGGGTGTCGGCGGTGAGGGACTGCAGTTCTTCATTATTGGACTTCAAGGTCCATTCCTAGCACGAGCTGGACTGCAAAGTCCAATACGGTAGTCTGAGAGTGTGGGAGAGCCAAGGATCACCGAGCGAGGGCGCGCTACCCGGCAACGCATCATCGAGGCCACTGGGCAGCAGATCCTTGCCGGCGGCATCGGCGGAACCACTCTCGACACCGTTCGCGCGGCCACGCTCACGAGCAAGAGCCAGCTCTTCCACTACTTTCCAGGCGGTAAGGCCGAACTCGTCCGCGAGGTCGCGGTCTGGGAGGGCGGTGAGCTCCTTGCCGCGCAGATGCCGTTCATCGAAGACCTGGGCAGCTGGGAGTCCTGGCACTCGTGGCGAGACGCGCTCATCCACTACTACCTCGGCCTCGGCCGCTGGGCGTGCCCCATCGGCTCACTGGCCACCCAAGCCGCGATGACCGACCCCGAGCTCGACGCCGTCATCACGGCGAGCATGGCGACCTGGCTCGACGCTCTTGCCGCGGGCGTCGTGAAGATGCAGGCCAATGGGCACGTCGACCCCTCGGCCGATCCCCGCCGCATCGCGGTCGCCATCCTCGCCTCGATCCAGGGCGGTCTCGTGCTCAGCCAGCCCCAGAAGTCCTCCTGGCCCCTCGAGGCAGCGCTCGACACTGCGCTGGATGTACTGCATCAGTCCACCGCTCCGCCCCGCTGAGCCGCCCGCCGCAGGTCGTCGCTGCACCGCCGTGACCGGGGTCAGGGCTTGCGGTAGGCACTGGGATCGCAGGTGTGGACGGCCGACGGATCCATGACGGTGCGGTAGGTGTAGGCGGCGCAGTCGATGAAGGTGGCGATGCTGATCGCGCGGCTGGAGCGCTGCAGCACCCCCTTCGAGGGGCCGTTCGATCCGATTCCGGCACGGTGCACCATCCATTCGATGTCGGAAGCCTCGTCGGTCAGGTACTGCATGACGGCCTCGTTGTCTTCGTGCTGGCCGTTGTAGCTGCGGGCCAGGGTCTTGCGCACCGCCCAGAGCGCGGGCGGGAGGGGCTGCCCGGGGGCCTTGCTCAGGCCACCGGCCTGGTAGAGGAATCGTTTGACGCCCTGCCGGCGCATGGCCGGCACCAGCCGCCGAACGAATTCGGTGTTGACCTTGCGGGTCTTCTGGGCCTCGACATCGCCGAGCATCGATACGACGTAGTCGACGCCCCGCACGAGCTCGTCGAGGTCGGGGTCGGGGATGTCGGTGACGGTACCGGTGTGCACCTCCAGAGCGGGATGCTCGTACCCGAACTTCGACGGGTTCCGCGCCAGCGCCCGTACGGTGTGCCCCTCTCTAAGGGCGAGGGAAGTGAAGTGCTGGCCGGTCTGACCGGTGGCGCCGAATACGAGGAAGGTCTGGGATGTCATTCCGCCAGACTAGGCAGTGTCTAGTAAATAGTCAATGTCTAGTCCACGAGTAGACTGAACAGATGACCTCCCGGCCCTTCCACCACGGCAACCTCCGGGCAGTACTGCTCGAGCAGGCGGAGGAGATGCTGCGCAACACCGGCGTCGACGGTCTCTCGCTGCGGGAGCTCGCCCGCCAGGCCGGTGTGAGCCACGGGGCTCCACGCAGCCATTTCATCGACCGGCAGGCCCTGCTCGATGCGCTTGCCGAGCAGGGTTTCGTGCGGTTGACCGAGAACATCAGGTCGGCGCTCGCGGGCCGAGGCTCATTCGAGGAACGGTTTCGACGGGTGGGGCGCGCCTACGTCGACTTCGGTGTCGAAGATGCGGCACTGATGGAACTGATGTTCGCGGCAAAGCTGAACGACCCGAGCAAAGCGCTCCAGGATGCTGCGTCCCGCCTGTTCGAGACGCTCGACGAAGCGATACCCGCCGACCCAGGCAGCGGCGACCCGAGCGCCACCGACGGCAGCCACATCGACAGAGGCAGCGCCCGTGTGCGCTTCAAACTGCTCTTCGCCGCAACCATGCAGGGAACGGCGACCCTGATCACCTCGCGTCGCATCGCCCGCAGCGAGGGTGACGCGATCATCGACGACGCGGCATCCGCCCTGCTCGGGTCAGAGCTCGGCAGACAGCTGATGTCGCGCCCGCGCTGACCCGCGCACCACCGAGGTCGACCAGAACGGCGGATGCCCCGCGCGGCCCCGACCGAAAGGTCTCCCTCACGGGGCTGTCGGCATTCGCAGCACGGCCTGAACCGGGAGGTGATCGGACGCCCAGACCCCGCCGGGCCGCTCGGTGTTGATGCCGATGCGCTCGACCTCGACTGTCGGCGAGACGGCGATCCAGTCGATGCGTTTGCGGTCACGCCGCGGTTCGCGGTAGTTCGGAAAGGTGCCCCATTCGGCGGTGAGGCGGGTGCGTGCTGCACCCCAGGCATCCACCACCCCGCCCCCGGCGAAGAGTTCGGTGAGGGGCGCCGTGTCCTCTCCGCTGTTGAGGTCGCCGGTCACGACTGCGGGTAGCGCCTGGCCCACGACGAGCTGGCGGATGGTGTGGGCCGCTGTGACGCGCGAGCGCCGCGAGAGGTGGTCGAAGTGCGTGTTGATGGCGAGAAGACGGATGCCGGTGGCCCGGTCGCGAAACTCTGCCCGCACCAGGATGCGCGGGGTCAGGTTGCCCCACGACCGCGAGCCGGGCACCTCCGGGGTGTCGGAGAGCGCCTGCTGCACCCAGTCGAGCAGCTGGAGCCGGGTTCGGTCGTAGTAGATCGGGCAGCCCTCGCCCTGCCCGTTCGTCTCCCGTCCACGCCCGACGCGGCTGAAGTCGCTCCCGAGGGCGGTACGGATGAAGCGGTCCTGATCGGGCAGCACTTCCTGCGCACCGATCAGGTGCGGCCGCTCGAGAGCGAGCAGAGCGGCCAGTGCGGGGGAGCGCTGTGCCCAGCGGTCGGCGGTGCGCGGCCCGATGGCGGGCATCCGTCGTCGCACGTTGAACGAGATGAGGTGGAGGTCGGGCGCTTCGACCCGCCCGACCAGCGGCGACTCCGTCATGCTTCGAGCCTAAGTGCTGTGCGGCTCCGGGTGCAGCGCTCGGCTCTCGACAGATACCCCTAGGGGGTATAAGGTTCGGAAGATGAGCCGCACAGAGCACAGCCACAACCCCGTCCCCGATGTTCACGCCCCTGTGGGGACGGTGGTCGGTGAGCAGTCCGGCCACGGCGCGATGGATCACTCGGGTCAGAGCGGGATGGATCACTCGGGGCATGCCGGTCATTCCGGTCACGGAGGGCATGCCGGCCACGTCGCCCAGTTCCGTACGTTGTTCTGGATCATGCTGGTGGTCGCAGTCCCGGTCGTCTTCTTCAGCAGCATGTTCGCGATGATCCTGGGTTACGCAGTACCCGAGACCGCCGTCACTTCGTGGGTCTCTCCCGCGCTCGGGACGGTGATGTATGTGTGGGGTGGTCGACCGTTCCTGATGGGAGCTGTCACCGAGCTCCGGTCGCGAAAGCCGGGAATGATGCTCCTCATCGCTCTCGCGATCACGGTCGCGTTCGTGGCGTCCTGGGGAGCGAGCCTCGGCCTGTTGGATCACCAGCTCGACTTCTGGTGGGAGTTGGCTCTTCTGGTCGTGATCATGCTTCTGGGGCACTGGATCGAGATGCGTTCCCTGGCGCAGACGTCGACGGCGTTGGAGTCATTGGCCGCTCTTCTGCCAGATGAGGCGGAACGCGTCGAGGGCGAGAGCACGGTCAGAGTCGCGCCATCCGAATTGGTTGTCGGGGACCTTGTCGTGGTGCGCCCGGGCGGCCGGGTGCCAGCCGACGGGAACGTCGTCGAGGGAACAGCTGACGTCGACGAGTCGATGATCACGGGTGAGTCCCGGGCGGTGGCCAGGGGTGTGGGTTCACATGTGGTGGCCGGAACGGTCGCGACCGACAATGCCCTGCGGGTGCGGGTGACAGCTGTCGGTGACGACACCGCGTTGGCGGGTATCCGGCGCTTGGTCAGTGAGGCCCAGAACTCGACGTCTCGAGCGCAGCGGCTTGCAGACACCGCTGCCGGCTGGCTGTTCTGGTTCGCGCTCGGCTCGGCAGCCCTCACCGCCATCGTCTGGACGGCACTGGGCACACCCGAAGATGCCGTGATCCGAACGGTCACCGTTCTCGTCATCGCCTGCCCGCACGCGTTGGGCCTGGCGATACCGCTTGTGGTGTCGATCGCGACGGAGCGTGCGGCGAAGGGCGGCGTGCTGATCACCGACCGCCTCGCCCTGGAGAGCATGCGAACGGTGAACACGATCCTGTTCGACAAAACCGGAACCCTGACGAAGGGCGAACCCGTCGTGTCATCGGTCGCGGTCATCGACGGGATGACGGAACGGGACGTGGTGAGTTGGGCTGCGGCAGTCGAGGCCGACAGTGAGCATCCGCTTGCCCGGGCCATCACCACCGCGGCGGAGTCCCGGGACCTCCCCGCCCTTCACGCAACCGATCTTCGGGCGTCGACAGCGGTCGGGGTCTCCGGAGCGATCGCGGGTGACACCATCAGCGTCGGCGGGCCGAGCATGCTCGCCGCCCACAACGAGTCACCGCTGGCGGAAACGTCAGCGTGGGAGAACGACGGGCAGATCATCCTGCACGTGCTCCGAAACGGTGCCGTCATCGGAGCACTGGGGCTTGCAGACGAGATCCGGCCCGAGTCCCGGCAGGCCGTCGATGCCCTCCATGCTCTCGGCATCCAGGTCGTGATGATCACCGGAGATGCCGAGGCTGTCGCCCATTCCGTCGCAGCGTCACTCGGTATCGACCGGGTCTTCGCGGGAGTACACCCCGAGGACAAAGCCGCGAAGGTCGTAGAGCTGCAGGCAGAGGGCCGCACGGTCGCGATGGTCGGCGATGGCGTCAACGACGCACCCGCCCTCGCGCAGGCCGATGTCGGGATCGCGATCGGCGCCGGCACCGACGTTGCGATTGCGTCAGCGGGGGTCATCCTCGCAAGCGATGACCCCCGCTCCGTGCTTTCGGTGATCGAGCTGTCGAAGAAGAGCTACCGCAAGATGAAGCAGAACCTCTGGTGGGCGGCCGGCTACAACCTCCTCTCCGTGCCGCTCGCCGCGGGCGTTCTCGCCCCCATCGGGTTCATCCTCCCGATGGCGGTCGGCGCGCTGTTGATGAGCGCATCGACGGTGGTCGTCGCACTGAACGCCCAGCTGCTTCGGCGTCTCGATCTTCGCCCTGAGGTCAGCGTCGGCGCCCTCCCCGCCGCCCAGCCCAAGGCGACATGACGGCGGGGACGACCGCGATGGTGCTACTGGATGGTGCCGAGGAGGCTGGTCATGGTCTGGATCTCTGCGGTCTGGCTGGTGACGATGTTGTTCGCCAGGGCCAGGGCGTCAGGGTCCTGTCCGGAGGTGACTTCCGTGTTGGCCATACCGATGGCACCTTCGTGGTGCTGGATCATCTGGGTCAGGAACAGTTTCGATGCCGCTGACCCGGTCGCTGCGTCCAGGGCTGACATGTCCTGATCGGACATCATGCCGGTGCCGGTTCCCATGTCCATGCCCGACATTCCGGTGTCGGTGCTCGTGGGCACTCCCCACGCGGTGAGCCAGCCGGTCATCGTGGTGATCTCGGGTTCCTGCTCCGATTTGATCTGTTCCGCGAGGGCGATCACGGCCGGGTCGATACCGTCCTTCGTCAGGAGGGAGTCGACCATGGTCACTGCTTGGGTGTGGTGGGGGATCATGCCAGTCACGAAGGTGACGTCGGCGGTGTTGTTGGTGCCGGCCGTCATTGTGGGCGCGGAACTTATCATGGTGTCTCCGTGGTCCATGCCGCTCATCGACCCGGAGGAAGACGAGCACGCGGCAAGTGTCACCGCGGCAGCAAGGGCGGCCGTGACGGCGAGAGTGGTGCGAAGTTGTGACATTTTTTACTATCCATTTCAGTGGGAGTGAGAAATCGAGTGCGCGAAGTACCCGGGGTGCGGGCTGACGCCATCAGGTTCTCGAAATGGACAGAACGTGAAGATCTGGTGGCGCAGGTCTCGGCCTGGCGGCTGCGACGTCGGCGCGCTGCAGCAGGGCAGGTGTCACGGGTGTCGTGGTGGAGGTGCTGGCGGGTCTGATCGCGGCGAGGAGGAGGCCGGTGAGCAGAAGCGCGAGAACGCAGACCATGCCTGCCATCGTGTGCCCCGGATCACACATCCCCGAACACTCCGACGCGGTGGCGTGCTCGTGCGCGGCGGCTGTTCCGGTGTCCGGCCCGTGGTCGAGGCCGCGCACCGTTTCGCCACCCGGGTGTGCGGGGCCACCCATAGCACTGGTCGTGTTCATGGGGGCGTTGTGATTGCCCATCCCGGTCTGCAGGGTATGCATTGCGAGGAGCCCGACAACGACAGCGCCGACCACGGCCAACAGAAACACCGTCCGCTGGATGGTGTTCGCTCCCAGAATGTGTGCCCTGGTTCGCCGCAGGCTCACCGGTGCGGTCTTCAGCGGGCCCAGCGCAGCCGGGGTCATCGGTCTGCCCTCGTGGCCGGGTGGAAGTTCCTCAGCCGGAGACTGTTCGTGACGACGAACACAGACGAGAAGGCCATTGCCGCGCCCGCGAACAGCGGGTTGAGGAGGCCGAGCATCGCGATCGGGATCGCCGCGACGTTGTACGCGAACGCCCAGAACAGGTTCCCCTTGATCGTGCCGAGGGTGCGTCTCGAGAGACGGATGGCGTCGGCGACACCCAGGAGGCTGCCGCTGACGATGGTGATGTCGCTGGCTGCCATCGCACTGTCGGTCCCGGTACCCATCGCGATTCCGAGGTCGGCAGCGGCCAGCGCGGCAGCGTCGTTGACTCCGTCACCGACCATCGCAACGACCCGGCCCGCCTCCTGCAGGGATCTGATCAGGTCGAGCTTGTCGGACGGGGTGGTGCCGGCGTGGACCTCACTGATTCCGACCTGTCGGGCGACGGCCTGGGCGGCCCCGGCGTTGTCCCCGGTCAGAAGCACGGGGTGGAGTCCGAGTGCCACGAATTCGGCGACCGCGTCGCTGCTGCCGTGTTTGACGGTGTCGCCGACGCTGATGATCCCGCGGAACACCCCGTCCCAGCTGACCGCCATGACAGTCAGGCCGGCAGACTCGGATGCGCTGATCGCCGAACGGAGCTGGGCTGCTGTCGGGATCGACCATGCATCCGAGAGCCACGCCGGCTGTCCGACGATGACGAGGCGACCATCGACGATGGCTTGCACACCGTGCCCGGGATGCCCCTGGAAGGCTTCCACGCTCGCCCGGTCAGACGGGTAGGACGTGCTGTGCGTGACGATCGCGCGTCCGATGGGATGTTCTGAGCCCTCTTCGGCGGCAGCTGCATACCGGATGAGCTCCTCCGGGGCGGTCCCGGCGGTTGCCTCGACGGCGGTGACCGTCATCCTCCCGGTGGTGATGGTGCCTGTCTTGTCGAGCACGATGGTGTCGACCGTGCGGGTCTGCTCGAGCACCTGGGGGCCACGGATGAGGATGCCCAACTGGGAACCGCGCCCGGTACCGACCAGCAGCGCGGTCGGGGTCGCAAGACCCAGAGCGCACGGGCACGCGATGATCAGCGTTGCAACCCCGGCGGCGAACGCGGTCTCTGCCGACCCGCCGATGAGAAGCCAGCCAGCGAAAGCGACGAGGGCGAGGGCGATGACGACGGGAACGAACACGGCGGAGACCCGGTCGGCGAGGCGCTGCGCCTGGGCTTTGCCGCTCTGTGCCTCTTCGACCAGCCGGCCCATCCGGGCGAGTTCCGTGTCAGCGCCGACCCGGGTCACCTCGACCAACAGCCGCCCGCCGACATTGATCGTCGCGCCCACGACCCGATCTCCCGGGTGAACCTCGACGGGAACCGACTCGCCCGTCACCATGCCGGCGTCGACAGCAGAGATGCCGTCGACGATCAGACCATCGGTGGCGATCTTCTCGCCCGGCCGCACAACGATCCTGTCTCCCGGCACCAACGAACCCACCGGTACGAGCTCCTCGTGGCCTGCGCGTTCGCGGGTGGCATCCTTCGCACCCAACGCGAGAAGCGCCTTCAACGCAGCGCCCGACTGCCTCTTCGCGCGCGCCTCGATGTACCGTCCGGCGAGGATGAAAACAGTCACCGCGGATGCGACCTCGAGATACAGCTCAGACGTTCCGTTTCCCGGGGTGCTTGTCAGCTGGAAACTCATCCGCATCCCAGATTCACCGGCGTGACCGAGGAACAGGGCGTACAACGACCACCCGAAAGCTGCGATCACGCCGACACTGACAAGGGTGTCCATGGTCGCGGCACCGTGCCGGGCGTTCACTGCCGCAGCACGGTGGAAGGGCCACGCCCCCCACACCACGACCGGGGCCGCCAGCATCAGCGCAAACCACTGCCAATACGTGAACTGGAACACCGGGACCATCGACAGCACCACGACCGGAACAGCCAACGCCGCAGAGACGATCAGCCGCTGCCGAAGACCCGACAATTCGGCGTCCACCGGAGCGTCGTCTGCCGGTGCCTCTGCGGGAATCGGGGCAGGAAGTGCGGCAGTGTACCCGGCGGCCTCGACCGCAGCAATCAGATCGGCAGTCTCGACCCCGGCTGTCTGCACCCGCGCTTTCTCCGTCGCGTAGTTGACTGACGCGGTGACCCCTTCGATGCGGTTGAGCTTCCGCTCGATCCGCGTCGCGCAGGAGGCGCACGTCATGCCCCCGATATCGAGGTTCACGTCGGTCATGGTCATCCCTGGCCAGAGACCATTTCATAGCCGGCCTCGGCGATCGCGGCGCGCACGTCATCGACCGGAACCGGGGCCGAGCTGACAACCATCACCGTGGAGTCGCCCCCCGCGTTCAGAGAAACGCTGACGCTCTGCACCCCGGGAACTGCGCTGATCTCTTCGGTCACGCTGGCGACGCAGTGGGAGCACGTCATCCCCGAGACCAGATAGTGCGCCCGAACCACGTTCGTTGTCGCTTCATTCATCAGCTTCTTCTCTCTCCGCGCACGGGCGGTCGTCAGGAACGAACGAGGCGGGCTATCGCGGCGGATGCTTCACGGAGCTTCTCCTCCGCCACCGGCCCACCCTCGGCACTCGCCTCAGCGACACAGTGCTTGAGGTGGTCATCCAGCAGCGACAGCGCGACAGTCTCGAGCGCCTTCGTCGCAGCCGACACCTGCGTCAGAATATCGATGCAGTAGGTGTCCTCCTCGACCATTCGGGCAATGCCCCGCACCTGCCCTTCAGCACGACTGAGCCGCTTGAGAAGAGCATCCTTGTTCGACGCGTAACCGACCATCACCACACCTCACCATTCATACCCCATAGGGGTATACAAGTAAGTCACGGAATGGTCCCTATGTTAAGAACCCCTGGAGGCGTGAGCGGAGTTCACCTGCCGTTCATTCGACATCCGTATGTTCTACGCCGCTCCCTTGAGGGCCGGCGCGGGCCCGTCACTGCGCGGGAACGGGTGTGAACCGTGACGGGGACAGGAGCCACAGCATGAGTGAGAACACGACTATCCCGCCGCGTGCCAGACAGGGTTCGGCGTGGGAGGTCCTGCGGGCGTTCCTGAAGCTTGGCGTGAGCTCGTTCGGCGGCCCCATCGCCCACCTGGGCTACTTTCGGAACGAGCTGATCCAGCGCCGGAAATGGCTCGACGACACCGAATACGGTGACCTTGTCGCCCTCAGCCAGTTTCTCCCGGGGCCAGCGTCAAGCCAGGTCGGATTCGGGCTTGGACTCTTCCGGGCTGGGCCGACCGGTGCGATCGCTGCGTTTCTCGCCTTCACGCTGCCGTCAGCGGCACTGATGGTCGCGTTCGCCTACGGGGCTCCGCTGTTCCAGGGTGCCATCGGCGGAGGAATCCTTGCCGGCCTGAAGATCGTCGCTGTCGCCATCGTCGCCCAGGCGGTCTGGGGAATGGCCCGCACCCTGACCCCGGACCGGGTCCGGGCATCGATCGCCGTCGTCGCGGCCGCCAGCGCTCTCCTTCTCCCGGGATCAGTCGGGCAGATCGGCGCCATCGTCATCGGCGCACTCGCCGGTCTGCTGCTCTGCCGTGAACCATCCGATCCGGCCGCTGTGATGGTGCGGTTCCCGGTCACGCGCACAGTCGGTATGACCTGCCTGGCAATGTTCGTGGTGCTGCTGGTGGCACTCCCGGTCGCCGCGGCCGCTACGCACTCGGGGGCCCTGCAACTGTTCGACGCGTTCTACCGGGCCGGGGCGCTGGTCTTCGGCGGCGGCCACGTCGTTCTGCCGCTGTTGCAGGCGGGTGTCGTTGACACCGGTTGGGTCAGCCCAGACCAGTTTCTCGCCGGATACGGCGCGGCCCAGGCCGTTCCCGGGCCCCTGTTCACTTTCGCCGCGTATCTGGGCACGCTGTCGACGGTCGGGCCCGGTGGGATCGCCGGCGCAGCAATCGCCCTCGCGGGTGTCTTCCTCCCCGGTTTTCTTCTCCTCACCGGGGTACTCCCGTTCTGGAACGCCTTCCGCTCCCGCCCCTGGGCGCAAGCGCTGATGCGCGGCGCGAACGCTGCCGTGGTGGGCCTTCTCGCAGCCGCACTCTACGACCCGGTCTTCACCACCGCGATCACCGGCACCGGAGCATTCGTCCTCGCGGTCATCTGCTTCGTACTGCTGATCGTCTGGAGAATTCCCGCGTGGGCCGTGGTGATCATCGGAGCCGCCGGAGGAGTCGCCATCTCGTTGATCACAGGCTGAGCCTCGCGGCTGCATCTTCGGAGGAGGTGGAGATCGGCGTCACGCAGAGGCGCGGGAAGACGATCCACCTCGCCATCGATACGGGGCCAGACCATCTCGCCGCACTGACATGAGCACCATGCACGAAAGCATCCCCAGCCCCCGATCAGCTTGCCTGTAGGGGGATGCTGGCGACGACGGATGCGCCCCCCGTGGATGCGGAGTCGATTGTGACCGAGCCGTTGTGACGCCGGGCGATCTCGTCGACGATGGCGAGGCCGAGCCCGTAGTGGCGCGTACCCTCCGGGGTTGCCTGGCGGTTGCTGGCGAAGCGGCGGAAGGCGTTCGCGGCGGCCTCGGGCGCGAAACCTTCGCCGTCGTCCGTGACTCTGATCAGGGCGTCGCGCCCTGAAGCTGTTATCGACACGGTGACGGCGCTGTCGGCGTGATCGAGAGCATTCGTCAGCAGCGCGATGATCAGGCGGAGTAGTGCTGAGGGGGAGCCGTCGATCAGAACGGAGGAGCTGTCACCCGTCTGGTGGAGGGAGAGGCCATGATCCGAAGCGTTGTCGGCGAGGAGCGCGACGGCTTCTGCCGCGGCCACTGTCAGGTCGACGGTCTCCAGCGCGGCGACGCTTCTGGGGTCGGCGGCGATGAGCAGGTCTTCGAGGATGCCGGTCAGGGCTTTCGAGTCGGTGACGATCTCCTCGACGGATGCTGTGACATCCGTCGGCAGGTCGTTCTGGGGTCGGCGGCGCAGGAGCTGTGCCCGGGTGCTCAGAAGAGTGAGCGGGGTACGGAGTTCATGGCTGGCATCGGCGACGAATCGGCGCTGGAGCGCGAGGGCGTCGGCGAGCGGCCGCATGGCGCGCCCTGCCATCACGAAGGCCGCTCCCGCTGCGAGCACCAGCGCGATGAGCCCTGCGAGTACGAGTGCCCCGACGAGCCGCTGGAGTTCTTCGGTGTTCTCTTTCTGGTCGATGGCGACCTGTGCGACACGATCGCCGTTGCGGTCACCGGTGGACGACGTCGTCAGAAGCAGGTAGCGGTGACCGTCGATGGTTCGCTCGCTTCTGACGTCGGTCTTGGTGGATGTCACCGTGCTGAGTGCCTGCGGATCGAGAAGCCCGGCAGGTATGCCCGGCGTCGAGAGGATTCTGTCGCCGCTTCGGCCGTCGACGATGGTGAGGTAGCTGTTCTTCGGGGCATCGGTGGGGGAGTCGAGCTGAGCTGTCGTGGTGAGGGCGTTCTCGGCAGCTTCGGAGACACGTGTACTGACCAGGGCGTAGACGATTCCTCCGACGATGAGCAGCACGACCAGCATCAGGCCGGTGAACTGGGCGGTGAGCCTCAGCGATGCACCACGCAGGTCATCGATCGGGCGTGCCCCATTCCCTTGGCGCCCGATCCTGAGGCGGTTCACGAGAGAGGCCCGAGGCGGTAGCCGATGCCGCGAATCGTCTTCACGCAGTCGCGGCCGAGTTTCTTGCGCAGGTAGTGCACGTAGGTGTCGACCACGCCGAGATCGTCTGCGTCCGGGAAGACGGTGGCCAGGAGGTCGTCGCGGCTGAAGACCTGTTGCGGCCGCCGGGCGAGTCTCTCGAGCAGCTGTCCTTCGCGTTCTGACAGTGTGACGATGCCGCCGGTGGTGACGGTGACGAGCCGGCTGCCGACATCCAGCGACCCGCCGGGAACCGTGAGAACCGGCACGGTGGCGTGGTGCCGGCGGAGGAGGGCTCGGATGCGGGCAAGCAGTTCGTCGATGTCGAAGGGCTTGGCGAGGTAGTCCTCGGCGCCGCGGTCGAGCCCTTCGACCCGGTCGGCGGGGTTGCCGAGGGCTGAGAGCACGAGCGCCGGGGTCAGCACCCCCCGGCTTCTCAGCCGGTTGAGTACGTCGAGCCCTTCGATCAGTGGCAGGCCGCGGTCGAGCACGATGATGTCGGACGGTTGCGTGAGCCCCTCGTGCAGCGCGCGCTGCCCGTCGCGGGCCAGTACGAGGTCGTACCCCTCTGTCTCGAGCAGTTGGAGGAGCATCGCGGACAGGCGTGCGTCGTCTTCGACGAGCAGGATGCGCGGGCGGTCGGCCATGGTCGAAGTATAGGGAGCGGCCACGGCGGGCAATCGTTGGCCGCCCATCACGGGGTGGAGGTGCCCCACGCGCGCCGGAGCCCCGCCGAGGCCATCAGCTCGCCACTCTCGTCGACGGCGAGAACCTCGACGTCGAACCTGTCGAGCGCGTCGTCGAGTTGCTGAGGGCCGCCGGCGAGGATGGATGTTGCGAGCACGTCGGCCGTGACAATGTCCCGTGCGACGACGGACACCTGCCGGTAGGCGCACGACCCCTGCGCACCTGGGGGCCGGCGCTGTCGCCAGATGTGCTCGCCGCGCTCGGCGGTGCCGGAGGTCGCCAGAGCGCGCCGGCCGACACCGAGTGCCACGTCGGCGAGGAGAGCCGCGCGGTCGAGGGGATCGACGATCCCTGCCCGCCAGGCCTCACCGCGATCATCGCCTCGGCTCAGGATGTCGCCGCCCGCGTTCATCAGCCAGTCGGCTTCGCCGGCCTGTTCGAGCACGGCGGCGGCCGCATCCACTGCTTTCGCTTTGACGAGCCCCGACAGGTCGATCACGCCGTCTGGCCGGTGCGGTGTGAAACTGTCGCCGGTGAGGCGGCGCCAGTCGAGGGCTTCTGCGTAGGTGTCTCGCATACTGCTGCTCGAGGCGGGCAGCGACAGTTCACCGCGGGCGATCCGGCTGATCTCCGAGTCTTCCCGGTAGAGGCTGAAGCGAGCATCGAACGACGCGAAGGTGGTTTCGACGCGGCCGAGAACGTCGGGGTCCGGCCGGTCGTCGGCGAATCGGATGCTCACGGTGGTGCCCATCGTGTCGAAGACATGCACGCGGGCTCCCACCTGTACGCCCACGGTCAGAGACCCGCCTGGTCGAGCGCGGACTGCAGCGAGGTCAGGTAGGCATCGCTGGTGTAGGTCGCACCGGAGACGCTTTTCACCTGCGCGGACTGGGCGGCGAGCACCTCCTGTCGGAGGACGGGGGCAGCACGGTTGCTGATCGAGACCGACTTCTGCTCCTTGTCGGTCAGTTTCAGGGCGGTGACGTCGGTGATGGTGCCGTCGGCGACCGTGATCGACACCTGCACGTCGCCGAACCGGGTGCTCGAGACGGCGCCGGTGAACGTGCCCGACACGCCCGCCGCCGTGCTCGGAGTGGGAGTTGCTGTGGCCGCCGCGGCAGACGATCCGCTCGCGGCAGCCGTGCCGCTGGCCGCCGTGCCGCTGTCCGCCGTCGACGAAGGGGTGGGTGTGGCGGTCGGCGCGGACACCTGGGTCGATGTGCTGGCCGCGGATGCGACATCCTGCACCCGGCCCTGTTCGCCCAGCTGCCAGCCCACGGCGAGCACCGCCGCCGACGACAGGATGCTCAGGGCCACTGCTCTCGTTCTCACCAGTCGAACCTCTCTACGTGGATCTGAGCTGCAGGAAGCCCCGCGGCGCGGGCGTCGCGGATGACGAGATCGGCCCAGGACTGCGGCCCGCACACGTACAGGTCCGATTCCCGCAGCGCGGGGAACACCGAGGTGATCGTCACACCCCGGGCCAGCGCTTCGGCTGACAACCACGTTCCGAGTCCGCGTGGGCGAGGGCCCATCACGCTGAAGACGGTGTTGCCCCGCATGCTCGGCAACTCTCCGATCTCATTCCAGAGGTACGTTTCGCCAAGATCACCGCCGCGGAGCACCACGGTTGCCTCACCGGGACGGAGATCGGAGTGTTCAAGCAGCGATCGAACGGGAGTGATGCCGATCCCGGCGGCCACGACGGCCATGCGCGGTGCGACCCGGTGGGCGTCGGTGAAGATCCCGTAGGGTCCTTCGATCGACACCCGGGTACCCGGCCGCACCCGGCCGACCGCCGCGCTGCCGCGGCCGAGGTCACGAACCGTGATGCGGGCGGAGCGGGCTGTCGGTACGGCCGAGAAGGAGATCGGATGCGCGTGCCACCAGGTCGTGCCCGTCCAGAACCGCCAGATCGCATACTGCCCGCCCGCGGTCTGGAGCCGGTCGAGGCCCTGGCCGCTGAGATGGATCGACACGACCCCCGGCGCGAGCTGCTCGACAGCAGACACCCTGATGCCGTGGCGGGCGCTTCGAACGATCGGCACCGCGAAACGGAACACGGCGATCGCGCCGAACGCGAGCACGTACAACCCGATCCAGTACCCGCGTTGCAGCGTGCCTTCGGCCAGCACTCCGCTCGCGCTGAGCTGGTGGGGCAGGGCGGTGAGCACGGCGACATAGCTGAGCAGGTGGATGAGGTGCCACGCCTCATAGGAGAACCGTCGGCGCACAGCGACGACGGAGGTGACGACGACCGCGACCAGGAGGCCGAGACCGAGGTAGCCGAGTGCCATGTCGGAGCCCTGGAAGAACACGATGGTCAAGGCGACGATGTTCGAGCCGTCGGTCATCGCGTAGCCGATGGTGAGCAGTACGCCGTGGGCGAGGATCAGGTAGAGAGCGGGCTTGCCGAGTTGGCGATGAAACGCCATCGCGACGTCTTGCCCGACGACCCGGTCGATGGCCGGGATCCGTGCGGCGAGAACGAGCATCACGAGGATGAGGTCGGTGCCGACAAGCCCGGTCACGATTCCCACAGCGGTGAGCCCGGAGGCGAGATCGGTGACCTCAGAGAGGCCGCCGTAGGCGAGGTACAGTGACACCGCGAGGGCGACGGATGCCCAGCAGGCGGCGATCATCAGGTCGGCCGTGCGGGTGCGTCGACGGGAACGGATGCGGCGGGTGCGATCGACGGACGCGGTGCGAGCGCGGTCGGCCTGCCGGCCGGGTGGTGCCGTTCGCAGTGACATGGTGTTCTCTCTTCGGTTCCGTCGGGAGGGCGGGGTACGTACAACGATGCCCCCCGTTTCTTCCAGGATTCTTAGGGCTCTACCGTCTGCCAGAGGCCTCAGAAAGCGAATTCCTCCTGGTGGATGCGCCGGCGAGGCACTCCGGCGCCGGCAAGTGCTCCGCGTGCGGTTGTGGAGAGCCCGGGTGCTGCGCAGAGGTACACGTCGCGATCCCTGATGTCGGGTACGAGCCGGGTGAGGTTGTCGGCCGTGACGGCGTTGCCTGGTTCGGTTGAGCGGCCGACGAGGTAGATGAGCTGTGCCCCGCGCCGCGCCGCGATGTCTTCGAGTTCATCGCGAAAGAGCAGGTCTGCGGGCGTCGAGGCGCGATAGACCAACGTCATCGGACCTGTGACGGTGAGGGATTCGAAGAGCGTGCGCATGGGTGTGATGCCGACACCGCCCGCGATCAACAGCACGCCATGCCGGGTGCGCCGTCGCTCGGTCATCGCCCCGTAGGGGCCCTCCGCCAGAACTCGTGTGCCGGGCTTCAGGGTCTGCAGGAGGCCGGTGCCGTCACCGGCCGCTTTCACTGTCAGGCGCAGGTGACGCTCGGTCGCGGGGGCCGACAGGGAGAACGGATGCGCGGCGAGCCAGCTGGTTCGGGCGAGGAAGCGCCAGCGGAAGAATTGCCCGGGTTGTGCACCCAACTCTTCGAGGTGCCGGCCACGCACCACAATGCTCACCGTGCCGGGGCCGGCCGGTGTGACGGATTGGACGCGGAGCTGGTGCCGCCACGCCTGCATCAGGGGTTCCACGACCCGGTAGCGAAGCAGCAGCGCGAAACTGACGGTGTAGAGGCATGACCACAGGAGTTGGGCGACGGTGTTGCCGGCGAGGTCGGGGCCGGCGAGCTCGTGCGAGAACGACAGTGCGATCGCGAGATAGGTCAGCAGGTGGATGGTGTGCCACGTCTCGTAACGCAGGCGCCGCCTCGCGCTGCGGGCGGAGACGATACCGATACCGACGAACAGTACGGTTGCGACCGCGGCGGCGCTGAGGCCCGGCATGTCCAGTACCTGGGTGGTCGCCTGCCAGGGTGTGATGCCCTGCACCTCGGCCCAACCGATCGTCGCGGCGACACCGTGCACGAGGATCAACGTGACGGTGATGCCGCCGAGACGGCCATGCCAACGGGCCATGCGGTCCGCCCCGATGCCGCGTTCGAACGCCGGGGTCCTCGACATCAGCAGCACCATGAGCGTCACCGCGTACCCGCCCAGCATCCCGGCCAGGTGTGCAATGAACGGCGGAGTCACTGGCAGAGCCTGAGGCGAATTCGCCAGTACAAGGAGAATGACCGCGGCAGCACCCAGCACGGCGGCAGTAATCGCGGCGGCGGCGCTGAGGGCGAAGCCGGGCGGCTGTGTACGTCCGGCCCGGAAGTGACTATCGGCGACCATTTCTCGGCCCACCATTCGCGCCTCGAGGTGCGTTCGTTCGGCCCGGCGCAGGCCCACTCGTCGTGGCGTCCGCTGCGCCCGGATCGGTGGTGACAGGATCCGTCGCACCGGTGTCGGTCGAAGCGCCGGCGGCGGCGGCGGCGATCGACGGGGTCACCGGTGAGACGGCGGGGCCGGACAACCCGATCGAGACGCCCACGATGACCGCCGCGCCCACCATCAAGACGGTGACCGTCGAGGTGACCCTCTTCCACACCGGTGAACTGATGACCGACCGGGAGAGTACGTTCCGGCCCGCTAGGAGGGTCAGACCGGAGCCGTCGGTCAGGGCGAGGGGCGATCTGCGCGAGGATTTCATCACCCCTCAAGATCACCATCGAATTCTTCGAGGTTTCTTGGCCGCCCGGCTCCCCGCCCTGTGCTAGTTCCCCGGGGTTGAGGGGGTGGTGTCGTCTGCCGTCTCGCCGTCGCTTGTCCCGTCCTCGACTGGGGTGCCGTCGTCTGCTGTCTCGCTGTCGTTCGAGGTGCTGACGTTCGTGCCGTCGTCTGCCGTCTCGCCGTCGGCCGCACCGTGGCTGTCGGTGTTCGAGCTCGAGGCAGGCGCGGGAGCGGGTGTGGAGGCCTGCGCGGGAATGGCGAGGGCAAAGCCGCCGCCAATGAGCAGGGCCGCAGCACCAACAGACCCGAGGGTCCACTTGAGGGGTTTGTTCATGATGATTTCCTTCGTTTGACATCAGGCGGGAGTACCCGATGATTCGACGCTACGAAAAGGTCCGTGAGACCAGGATGAGAGGGTCAGCAAACCCCGAGAATGGCCCGTGCGGGCAGAAAAGGCGAAGGCCTCGCACGGACACCTTCAGCAGATCAGGGTGCACCGAGTGTCGTCGAGAGTTGCTTCAGCGCTTTCGTTTCGGTCGCAGGGTCGGGGGTGCCGGCTCGAACTGATTTCAGAACGGGGTCGACCTGCTGGTCGAGGAACGTCCACGCCCGGCAGTCGGCAGCATTCAGGGTGGCCTGGTTGTCGTCCCAGGTTGTCTCAAGATCCGTTGCTCGAGACGCCGCTCCCGCCTTGTCGCCCTGCGTCACGAGTGAGAGCGTGTCGGTCACGATGCTCTGTAGCTCGGTGACGTTCGAGGCGGGGTAGTTGGCCTGCACGGCGGCTTGCGCCTCTGACTGGGTGAGCGGTGTGGATGAGGCGGAGCACGACGGTGCCGATCCCTCGGCAGCGAGCGAACTCTCGTGCGGCAGGCTTGCTGTCGTGACCAGGAGTGCGATCGTGGCAAGAGCGGCCGCGCCGAGGATGAGATGGGCTCTGCGGCGGCGTTCCGTCGGGACCGGGCGCTCCGCCCGGGGGTCAGTGGCAGCTGCCCGGTCGACGTCGGCCCGGCTCACGGAGAGGTAGACGACGGTGGCGAGGATGAGCGCAAGGAAGATGATCGAAGTTGCGAGGGTGCCGAGTCCCAGACCGCCTTCGGCGGGAGTCAGTCCGAGCCAGTCGCCGGTGTTCGCACCCAACGGGCGGGTGAGGATGTACGCAACCCAGAAGGTGAGAACCGGGTTGGCCCCGAACCGCCACAGCGCGGCGGTGACAGCGATGAGCGCAAGCGGAAGCAGGATCGACACCCCCGGCCCCCAGCCCGTCAGCTCCAGCGTCCAGTCACCAAGAGCTGTTCCGAGGGCGAACGTCACGAGGACGGTGAGCCAGTAGAACGCCTCGCGCGGCACGCTCACGATGCTGTGGATCGACAGAGTCTGTTCCCGCGAGAACCAGATCCCGAACACGACGGCCAGCACGACGGCGAACAGGGCTGAGCTCACCCAGAGGGGCACCCCGGCCTGGTCTGTGAGGATGTCGGTGTAGAGGGTCCCGGTGATGCTCATCAGCACAACTGTCAGCCAGTAGAACCCGGGGTGGTATCGCCGCCTCGACATCTGGAGAACCAGAACAGCCGCGGTGACAGCGGTGAAGATACCCGCCGTGGCGAGCAGCCCGACTCCGAGAGCGAGGTTGATGTAGTCCGCAAAGCTCTCACCCACGGTTGTGCAGAGGATCTTGATGATCCAGAACCAGACGGTGATCGCTGGAACCTTACTCAGCAGGTGGCGGGCGGTCTGCGGCCCCGGCGCGGCGAAGGATGTCATAGGGGGGATGGTAGGGAACCGATGGTGCCGGAGCCCGTTCGATGCGGCATACGGTCGATGAGACGAACCACAGAAAGCAGCAGGCGTGACCTCGAGAGGGATCGCCTGCACAATTTCGGGGCCAGCAGAAGCCCCGGTCAGGAGGGTTTCGATCTCAGATCAGCCAGCACTTTCCTGATGCTCGTTGTTCAGGATGTTTTCAGCCGGGCTTTGCGCGGGCGCAGTGCCATTCTCATGCTGGTCTCATTTACGCGCACCGTTTTCGGTCGACGGCAGTTCGATCACGACCCGGGTACCGCCGCCGGGGTTGTCGCGCAGCACGACAGTCCCGCGGTGCGCCTGCATGATCTGTTTCACCAGGGCCAGCCCGAGTCCTCGCCCCGGGAGGGTGCGGGACGTCTCGCCCCGCCAAAAACGGTCGAAGACGTGTGCCTGCTCCTCCGCCGTCAAACCGGGTCCACTGTCCGACACGATCACCCGGGTACGGTCGGACTGGGCCTGCATAGTGACGAGGACCACGCTTTCGCCGGGTGAGAACTTCACAGCGTTGTCCACGACGTTGGCGATGGCTCGTACAAGCAGGGTCTCCGACCCGAACGCTGCTGAATCGATCGTGGAGAGCGTCACCCGTGACCCGTCTCCACTGTGCGAGCTGGATCCCACGGCCCGTTCCACCACGGCTCGGAGGTCCACCGGGCGGAAGGTTCCGGAGAGCTCGATGGTGCTGCCGCGCGTGAGAAGCAGCAGATCTGCGGTGAGACTGTTCAGCTGATCGACCTCGTCCAGAGCTGTGGTGATCGCCTGCACGTACTCATCTTCGGTGCGCGGACGGCTGATGGCCAGTTCGAGCTCTCCCTGGACGATGCTGAGTGGGGTGCGGAACTCGTGGGACGCATCGTCGACGAAGCGCTCCTGCGCTTCGAAGCCGCGCCGAACCGGTCTGAGCACCAGACGCACCATGACCAGGCAGATGACAGGCAACACGATTGCTGCAGCAAGGTAGCCGAGGAGAAGCCCGTCGCGAAGATCGGCGAAACTCTGCTCAGCCGCATCGACGGCATCGCTTGCCGCATTGTCGTAGTCGAACGACGCGACGACGAAGAGGTAGACGCCGACCGCTACGACACCGAACACCACGAGAAGAACCGCCGTGAACAGGAGCGTCAGCCGTATCGTGGCCTGCCGGAACATCACGTGCTCGGCCCCACCGAGTACCCCATGCCCCGGTGGGTCCTGATGAAATCGGACTCGCCTGGAATGTTCACCTTTTGGCGGAGGTAGCGGATGTAGGTCTGCACGACGTTGCTGTAGCCGTCGTAATTGCCATCCCAGGCATGATCTATCAGCTCTGATGCGCTGACGATGGTCCCGGAATTGCGCATCAGATACTCCAGCACCGCGAACTCCTTGCTTGTCAGCGGGATTGTGCGCTCCGCTCGAACCGCGACCCGGGTCGCGGGATTCAGAGACACTCCGCCAACGGACACAATGGGGTGGTCTGCGCGGGGTGCTCGCCTCAGAAGGGCACGCACCCGAGCCAGCAGTTCCTGAAGATGGAACGGTTTGGTCAGGTAGTCGTCCGCTCCCGCATCCAAGCCGAGTACGCGGTTTCGGGGCGAGTCGACGGCCGTCAGCATCAGGATCGGCACATCGCTGTTCTCCACCCTCATCGACCGGCACACCTCCATGCCACCGCCCGGCAGGCCGGGGAGCAGGAGGTCGAGGATCACAAGATCGTGGCTCTCGAGAGCGAACGCTTCGAGGGCGGCCGTGCTCGAGTGAGTGACATCGACTGCGTAGCCCGCTTCAGCCAGCGCCCGCCGCAGGACATCTGCGATTCTCACATCATCTTCGACCACGAGGATTCTCATACCAGCACGGTAACCCACCCCGTCTTCACGCTGGCCCCGGTCAGTCGAGTTCGATGTTGAAGTCCCAGATGGCGATGGGTCGGCCTTCTGGTCGCCAGGTGAGTTGCGCCGCTCCGCTTTCGAAGTGCCCGACAACATCGATCGTCGCGGTCGAGCCGGCCGGTATTGTGACGGGGCCGGTTGGCATGCCGGCTGCAGGAGTGAGGGTGATTTGTGCACCCGTTTCGTCTCGGCAGACAAGATCGGCTGGGTCGAGAACGATGCTGCCGTGCGATGCCTGCACGCTCAGGGTGATGGTCGCGTCGGTACTTCGCGCTGTGGGGTCGCTGGGGGTCGCCAGCGTGTCCGTCTGGCGCGGCCCGGTTGCAGTGGCTTCTCCGTCCGTTCCGGCGTCGAGGATCACGACCGTCTGAGCGCCCATGGCCAGCAGCTGAGGTGTTCCCAGTGTTGCGGTCGGGACCGGATCCAGGGGAGGGGCGGTGGGAATCGGTACGGCCCCGAGCGACGCTGTGACGTCATCAGCTGTCGAACCGCTGGCGGGATCCGGAGTCGAGGTGCATCCAGCGAGAAGGCTGGCCGCCACCACACAGACGGTGGTGGCGGCCAGGAACCTCCGGCGGATGGCTTTGATCGTCACTTTCCGCCGACAGGTACGGGGGCTTGGTTGACCTGCACGATCGGGGGCTCGTTCGCGTTGGCCGTGGCCGAATAGACGGAACTGCCGGAGGGTGCAGGTTGCAGGGCCTTGCCTGACGGGTTGTTGAAGACGTCAGACCCGAAGGGCCGAAGACCTTCGACTCCCGCGTAGGCGAGGTGACCCTGCACGTCGATGCCACCACGACGGATGCCGAAGGTATCTTCGATGGTACGCAACCAGCTGTAGTGATTGTACGGCTGCGCACTCACTGACCCCGGCGTGATGAACCGGCTGATCAGTACGGCGCCCGTGATTCCTCCGCCGGGGGTGGTGTCCTGGTTGAAGGCATTGTCGCCCGGCTGCGTGACGTTCGGGCCGGTGAGCTCGCCGCAACAGGCAACCACTGACTGGGCCGTGTTCGCCTCACCCTGGACGAGTTTGCCGTTCGCTGAGTCCGTGCCCAGGGCGGCGTCACCGCTGTACTGGTCGTCAGCGATCGAGTTGCCGTACATCTGGTACGGCGGAAAGGCCTCATCGAACAGGATCTGGATCTCCCCGTCTTTCTGGAAGGCCGGAGAGGCCATGATCATCGGTATGTACTTCTTGAGAAAGAGGTCAGCCGCATAGAGTCCGCCCTGGTGGTTGTTGGGGTCGCCAGAGAGGTTGTCGCCCTTGCAGGTCGCATCGTGCGCGTCTGAGCAGTTGTTCGGGGTGATCCACGAGAACGATGGCGTGGTCTTGATGCTCTTCAGATCATCCGCGATGCTCGGGATGGCCGCGTGACCGGGCGCCGCAGCGTAGCCGTCCAGCGGCACCACCTTTGCGCAGTCGGCAGGGTTGTCGATCAGAGAGTGGAACCATGCTGCAGGGTTGTGCTTCGGCACGTACTGGTCGATTGCGGTCGCGCCACCCGGGTCGGGTACGCCCGCGCCTGCGGGGTTGCCGGGAATTCCGCAGTTGTAGACCTGTTCTCTGGTCGGGTCGTTGCCCATGTCCTGGTTGTAGACCTTCCAGGGCAGGTGCACGCCGTCGAGTTGGTTGAAGATGGTCGGCACCGACGCGGGGTAGACGCACCCGCTCGACGCGAGCGTCTGACCGTCAGCGACCGCGGTTCCGGGCGATACATCGGTGTACTGGGGGCAGTCCGCCTGGTTTGCTGGGGCGGGCGCCTGGCCCGAGACGGCGCTGATGTAGTTGTCGAGAGAGAAGTGGCCGGTTCCGTAGTACTGGGTCAGCAGTTCTCCGTACGACGGCAGTGTCTTCCAGAGGTAGTCGTTCTGATTGAGACCCGTGAACGTCGACTCGTAGGACTTGTTCTCGAGCATGATCGTCCAGACGTGACCGATCTGTGGGGGGCGGTAGGTGGTGGTCGAGAGGGCCGGGCTCGCGGAAGCGAACTGGGGAACGCCTGCGGCGAGACCCACACCTCCCACCACGACGCCCACGGCGACGGCTGCGGCGAGAGCACGCCGATATCTGGGTGACAACTTCATGAGTTCCCTGCTTCCTGCTAGCGACTCGTGCTCTAATACTGAGTTTTTCGCTACGGTGCGGCAAGAGCTGCCCAGGTGAACATCTGCTGACGAAAAGAAGTTGTCACGAGCGAAGGAAAAACCTCCCTGTGGCGACTGCTCGGAGGGAGCGTTTTTCTGTGTGAAACCACATGATTAACTGCGGGTGAACCTTCACCTACTTCGGCGCAAACGGCCTTCCGAACTGCTGACGGAATGCGAAGAATCGCATCTGAATGCTTTGGCCTCCCGGCCGCTGCGTCACCGCGAAGGAGTCACTGCAGATGAGATCACGCGCCCGAAAAGCGACCCGCACAGCAGTTGTCCTCGCTACGGTCTGTCTCACCGCAGCGGCCGCCGCCCCGGCGGTCGCCGCTGAAAACGCAGCGAACAGCGCGGGCGTGGCCAGCAGTGCCAAGGCGAAGCATGTGCTTTTGTTGTCTGTGGATGGACTGCACCAGAAAGACATCGACTGGTATGTGAGAGCGCATCCGGCGTCGGCGCTGGCGGCTCTCGTCGCTCATGGCACGAGTTACATCAATGCCCAGACCCCGGTGCCGTCGGACTCGTTCCCCGGACTCATCGGTCAGGTGACCGGCGGAAACCCCGGCACAACCGGCATCTACTACGACGACACCTACAACCGGGTACTGCTTCCCGCTGGCACCACGGACTGCGCGAATGCCGTTCCCGGCGCCGAGGTCGCCTTCACCGAGGCCGCTGACAAGGACCCGCTCGCCCTCGAGGCCGGCCAGGGCCTGCCCGGCCTGCCGGCGAGCATCCTCACCATGACGGGCCAGCCCGCCTCGCTGCTGAACCCCGCGGCGCTTCCCGTCGACCCGGGAACCTGCACACCCGTCTATCCTCACCAGTACCTGCGCGTCAACACCATCTTCGAGGTCGCCAAGAACGCCGGCCTCACCACCGCCTGGTCCGACAAGCACCCCGCCTATGAGATCCTGAACGGACCTTCAGGCAAAGGCGTCGACGACCTCTTCACCCCCGAGATCAACAGCGACGCGCCGGCCCCGTTCACCGGCGACTGGACGACGGACAACGCCGCGACACAGCAGTACGACGGCTACAAGGTGCAGTCGGTTCTCAACGAGATCGACGGAAAAGACCACTCTGGCGCGATGACTGCCGCCGTCCCAGCAATCTTCGGCATGAACTTCCAGGTCGTATCGACAGCGGAGAAGCTCCCCACCTCAGACGGTCTCACGGGCGGCTACCTGCCCGGTGGCACCGTACCCGGCCCGCTGCTGAGCCGAGCCCTCGACTACGTCGACGCGTCGGTCGGCCGCATGGAAGCGGCACTGGTCTCCAGCGGCCAGGCGGGCAGCACCACGGTGATCCTGTCGGCCAAGCACGGCCAGTCGCCGACAAACCCCTCGGCGCTCACCCGCGTACCCGACAGCGCGATCATCGCCGGGCTGAACGCCGCATGGAAGACCCGTCACCCCGAAGCGGCCGACCTCGTCGCCTTCTCGACCGACGACGACATCATGCAACTCTGGCTGTCGGACCACTCGCAGCAGGCTGCGCTGTTCGCCAAGAACTACCTCGTCTCTCACCGAGCTGCCGGCGCGGACATCACCGGGGCAGCCAAAACGCTTCCCGCCTCGGGCCTCAGCAAGATCTACGCCGGCACCGAGGTCGCGAACTACTTCGACGCGAAGGTCACCGACCCCGCTTACCCCGACGTGCTCGGCCTCGTGCAGGCGGGTGTCGTCTACACCGGGGGAACGTCGAAGATCGCCGAACACGGCGGCGCGACCGGCAACGACCGTGACGTTCCCCTGATCGTCTCGGGTGCTGGCATCACGGGCCCGCGAACCGTCAGTGTTCCGGTCGAGACAACCCAGATCGCACCGACCATCCTGCAGGCGCTGGGCCTTGACCCGAACGCGTTGCAGGCCGTGCAGATCGAAGGCACCCAGACGCTCCCGCGCCTCAGCGACTGAGTGCCCTGGGTCAACGGGCGAGCCCGGGTTCGGTGTGGTCCGGGGGCAGGTTCACGTCGAACACACGCTCCGAACGGGCGGTGAGGGGAGGCTCGGGGCGCGTCGCGAGGTAGCGCGCGATGCCCGTGGCGCGGGCGGCCTCGTTCACGTAGGCGACTTCGACGAGCTCGAGGGGGATGCCGTCGGGGTCGTGCAGGTAGACCCACCGCCAGCCGGCGAGCACACCCTCGTCGACGGTGTTGACGTCGGAGAGAAAGTCGACGCCGGCCGACTCCAGCGCCGCCTTCGTCGCCCGAACGTCATCGACCCTGAACGCCAGGTGCATGGCGCCGAGGTAGTTCTGCTGGATGGGGGTGTCATTGTCGGCCGGCCGGTTTGCGTACTCGAGCAGCTCGACGATGAGGCCGTCGGATGCCCGCAGGCACACCTGGCGAAGGCGCGCGCCGGGCACCCCGACGCCCCGGGCGAGCTCCTCGCCCTCGAACCAGGGGCTCGGTTCGCTGTCGAATTCGAGCCCGAGAGTGTCGTGATAGAACCGGATCGACCGGTCGAGGTCCTTCACGATGACGCCGACGTGGTGGCTGCCGAGAATGGCCATGTGCATACTCCTTCGTATGGCTGTGGGGTGTCGGGATGCCGCGCCCGGGGGCGCGGGGCGCAGCGGTCTAGGGGATGATGCGCGCCTCGCGGTACCGTGCCACCTTGTCGGCGAAGCTCGCGAAGCTCGTGCGGTAGTTCATGAAACCGGCGTCGCGGCTCTTGTTCATGTTCGTGAACGCCTCGATGTTGCGGCCGAGGTCGCTGTCGGTGTGCCACCACGAGGCGAGACGGTGGATGTCCGGCTCGGCCAGGCCGTGACGAGCCGCGATCTGCGACCACGCCTCCTCCATTCCGGCCATCCGTCCGTCGAGGGGACGGGGTTCCTCGTCGAAGCCGACGGGCTCCACGCCGAACAGTCCAGCCACGCGCGGCCACATCCAGCGCCAGCGGAAGACGTCGCCGTTGGCGATGTTGAACGCCTCGTTCTCGCCGGCGGGGTCGGTGCTCGCCCAGATGAGCTGTTCGGCGAGCAGCTCGGCGTCGGTGACGTCGGTGATACCGTTCCACTGCGTGGCGGAACCCGGGAAGGTGAACGGCAGTCCGAGCTCACGGCAGAGGGTGGCGTAGACCGAGAGGGTCAGCACCATGTTCATGGCGTTGCCGACGGCGTAACCGAAGACGGTGTGGGCGCGGTGGACGCTCCAGGTGAAGCCCGCGCGCTCCGCAGCCTTGAAGACCTCGTCTTCCTGGTTGTAGTAGAAGTTCGGTGACGTCAGGCGTGGCTCGTCTTCGTTGAAGGGGGTGTCGGCCATCACCCCGGTCGCGTAGTTGTCGAACGGACCGAGGTAGTGCTTCAGGCCGGTGACGAGGGCAACGTGGCGCACCGACTTCTGGGGTTCCAGAGCGGTCAGGATGTTGCGGACCGTCGCAGAGTTGACCTCGATGTTCTCCGCCTCGGTGTCCTTCTTCATCCATGCGGTGATGAAGACGAGCTCCGGAGCCAGCCCCTCCACGGCCGAGGCCAGGGAGGCGGGGTCGAGAAGGTTCGCGGCCACGGGCGTCACCCCGGGGGTGAGGCTGTCACCGCCGCGCGACAGGCCGTAGGTGGTGAAGCCCAGGGCGACGAGCTGGCGCGAAACGCTCTGGCCCGCGATGCCGGTGGCGCCGACGACGAGTGCGCGCCGTGCCGGGGAAATGGTGTCTGTCACGATGGATCGACCTCTCTGTGGAACCACGCGGTGCGTGCTCCTACAGAATGTACACTGCCACTACACAGTGGCAAAGCCCTGTGTACTCCCGCGGATTGACGGGCCAGACCGCCACCATGACCAAACCGTTACCGATAAGCCCTTGTGAACGGTCTGGTCGTCTGTAAAGCTACACTCAACGTTGTAGCTCATCGTCGAGAGTCTCAACAACAGCAGCTGGAGAAGAAATGTTCGCAACGGAGCGGCAGGTCACAGGCCTTGCACGGCCCAGGCGCCGGGCGTCGAAAGGCCTCATCACCGTCGGTGTCGCCCTCGTCATCCTGCTCGTTGCGAGCGCCGTTCTCGCCCCCTCGAGCATCTCGCAGGGTGCTGTTCTGGGAATGCTGCCCTTTGCCTCCGTGCTCGCTGTCGTCGGCCTCGGCCAAATGCTCGTCGTGCAGCAGGGCGGCATAGACCTGTCGGTACCCGGCGCCGTGTCGCTGGCCATCGTCGTGGTCAGCCGCATCCCGAACGGTGACGACTCCCTTCTGGTTCCGGCGGTGCTGCTGGCCTTCGGCTTCGCGGCCCTGGCCGGTCTGCTCAATGGCTTCCTGGTGGGGCGACTGGGGCTGAACGCCATCATCGCCACGCTCGGAACGAACGCCCTGCTGTTCGCAACCGTTCTCGGCATCTCGAACGGGTCGCCCACGACGACCACCCGCCTTCTGCAGTCGGTCGCTGGCGGCGTCTCCTTCGGCATCCCGCACTCCGTGTTCTTCGCCGCCGCCGTTGCGGTCATCGTCATCGTCCTGGTGAAGAAGACGGTTGCCGGCCGGCGCTTCGAAGCGATCGGAGCCAACCCGGTGGCGGCTCGTGCCACGGGGCTCCGCGTGAGGGTGCACCAGACCGCCGCGTATGTCTGGGGCCAGATGCTCTACTGCATCGCCGGCATCCTGCTCGCCGGCATCACTGCCCAGCCGACGGCGTTCCAGGGCAACACCTATCTCATTCCCGCGGTGGCGGTCGTGGTGCTGGGCGGTACGAGCCTGCTCGGCGGCCGGGGCTTTCCGCTCGCCACGGTTGTCGCTGCCGTCTTTCTCAGCCAGCTGGACCAGTTCAATCTTGCGGTCGGCGTTCCCTATGCGGTGCGCACGCTGGTTCAGGCCGCGGCCCTCGCGGTGGGCGTCGCGCTCTACACGATCGACTGGTCGCGCGTTCGCGCCCGGTTCGGCAGCAGTACCAAGAGCAAGCCGGTCGCCACCACGGCCTAGGTCGCGCGCCGCCCGGCGGGCATCCTCAGCCCCCCACAAGCCGTCTCTCTCCCCCCCCCACAAGCCATCCCCTTCCCCTCACAAGACAGAGCAGTCACCCACTGCGGCAGAGAAGCCGCACCAAGTAGAAGGAACGACGAATGACCATTCGCAAGCGGTTCTTGTCCCTCACCGTGGCCATCGGACTCAGCGCCGTCGCGCTGACGGCCTGCAGCAGCGGCGCCCCCGGCGCTGACGAGCCGGTACCCACCGGCACCGTCGCCGGCGCTCCCAGCTGGTGCGGCCCCAAGCAGATCACCCTCGGTCTGCTCGACGGCTTCGGCGGCAACAGCTGGCGCCTCATCACCACGGCCGCTGGCGCCGACGAAGTGAAGAAATGCCCGAGCGTCACGAAGTACGAATACGCCGACGGCCAGGGCGACACCCAGAAGTCGATCTCCGACATCCAGGGCATGGTCGCGAAGGGTGTGAACGCCCTGGTGGTGTTCCCGGATGCCGGTGAAGCCATGCTGCCCGCGCTCCGCAGCGCCTACCAGGCCGGGGTCGTCACGGTTCCCTACCGCGTCAACCCGGGTGGAAAGGATGGCGTGGACTACGACGCGTGGATCGGCGCCGACTTCACCACCGACGGCGCGAACTGGGCCAAGTGGATCCAGACCAACCTGCCCGACGGCGGCAACATCCTGTTCATGAGCGGGCCGAAGGGCAACAGCCAGGGCGAGGACGAGTACAACGCCATGACCGGCATCCTCGACCCGGCCAAGTACAAGTTCATCGGGGAGACGCCCTTCGAGCCGACCAACTGGGACCCGGCGCTGTCGCAGCAGGTGCTCACCTCGGCCATCGCGAAGAACCCGAAGATCGACGTCATCGTCTCCGACTTCGGCCCGTCGCTGCTCGGTGCGCTGCCCGAGTTCCAGAAGAGCGGTCGCTCCATCCCCGCCCTCGTCACCAGTGACGGCAACTCGCTCGGCTGCTTCTACGAGCAGAACAAGGCGGCGAACCCCGACTTCAAGATGATGACGGTCGCCACCGGCAACGACAACGTGCGTCTGGCTGTGCAGTACGCGGTGGCGAAGGCGACCGGCGGCACCCTGCCGTCGACCACGAAGTTCGAAGCTCCCGTCTTCGAGGACTCGGTCTCGGGCACCCCGAACCCTGTCGAGTGCAAGAGCGACCTGCCCGGTGACATCTTCCTCTCAGCCGAGATGCCGGCCGCCGACCAGGCAGCACTGCTGAACAAGTAGCACCCGCACCAGACGAAGCACCCGCACCAGAAGCGGTCCCCGCTTCACACCAGCACCACAGAACAAAGGTGATCTCTTGAACAACACAACGTCTGTCTCGGCAGAGACGATCGTGACGGTGTCGGTTCCGACACTCTCGCTCAGCGACATCACGAAGACCTATGCCGGCGTCGTCGCTCTCGAGAACGTCTCGTTCGATGTTCTCCCCGGGGAAGTGCACGCCCTCCTCGGGGAGAACGGTGCGGGCAAGTCCACGCTCATGAATGTGGCGTCGGGTACCGTGCAGCCCGACAGTGGAACCATCAGGGTGGGCGGTGAGAGCATCGACGTGCTCACCCCCGCCCTGGCCGCAACGTCGGGAATCGCCATCGTGCACCAGCATCCCGCTGTGCTGCCCGACATGACGGTTCTCGAGAACCTGCAGGTCGCGCTGCCGAAGTCGGCCTTCCAGGCGGAGTCGGGCTCAGACGGCACAGAGCAGATCGCGGCCCGGATGCTCGCTGAGGTCGGCCTCACCGCCCACCTCCGCGACCGGGTCGAGTCTCTCACCGTCGCCCAGAAGCACTTGCTCGAGATCGCGAAGGCGCTCGCGCTCAAGCCGAAGATCCTCGTGCTCGACGAGCCGACGGCTCCGCTCGGACAGGATTCGGTCGACCTTCTGTTCGCCCGGGTTCGCGCCGTGGTCGCCGCCGGTACGTCGGTCATCTACATCACCCACCGTATGGCCGAGGTCAGGCAGCTGGCCACCCGGGTGACCGTGCTTCGCGACGGCCGCTTTCGCGGAACATCCGCCGTCGACAAGATCACCGACGATGAGCTCCTCGCCCTCATCGTGGGCCGCAAGCTCGAGTCGACCTTCCCCCCCAAGCACGAGTCGACCGGATCCGAGGCGATCAACTTCGCCCTCACCGGGTTCACCGGCCCCGGTTTCGAAGACGTCAATGCCGCCACCACGCCCGGCCAGATCCTGGGCATCACGGGTGTCGTGGGCAACGGCCAGAGCGAGCTGCTGCGTGCCCTCGCCGGGCTGGAGTCGTTCACCGGAACGGCAACGATCGGTGACCGCGAGGTCACCCCGAGCGAGCTGTTGCACCGCACCGGCTACATGCCGGCCGACCGTCATCGCGAAGGTCTGATGATGACGCTGACCGTGCAGGAGAACGCAGCGATCACTGCGCTCCGCAAGTTCAAGAACGCCCTCTTCCTCAGTTCTCCCCGCGAGGTCGAGAAGGTGGGCGCCACCCTCGATTCACTGAACGTCAAGGCTTCCGCCATGGATGCGGTGGTCTCCTCTCTTTCGGGCGGCAACCAGCAGAAGGTGGTCATGGCGCGGGCGCTGCTCTCCGAGCCGCTCATCGTCGTCGCCGACGAGCCGACCCAGGGCGTCGACGTGGGCGCTCGACTGGAGATCTACAAGATCCTCCGCCAGGTGTCGGCCTCGGGCATCCCGGTCATCATCGCCTCCTCCGACGCCAAAGAGCTCGAGGGCCTCTGCGACCAGGTCATCGTCATGTCGCGCGGGCACGCCGTCGACCTGCTCACGGGTGACCAGATCACCGAAGAGAAAATCGTGCGGGCCGCGGTGAGCTCGACGGCGCACACGGTCGAGATGCCGTCGGTGCGACCCTCGCGCGCGAAGACGGCCACGGGCGTCGGGGCTGCGCGGTCGGCCGGGTTCTCGCGCTTCGTGCAGGGCGACTATGCCCCGACCGTGCTGCTGGTCGGCATCATCGTGCTGCTCGGCGCATTCATCTTCAGCCAGAACGCGCGGTACCTCTCGGCCTTCAACATCTACTCGGTGCTGACGCTCGTCGCGGCCCTCGGGTTCATCGCGCTCGGGCAGACGATCGCTCTGATCATCGGCGGGATCGACCTGTCGGTCGGCCCGCTCGCCGGGTTCCTCGTGGTGGTCGGTTCGTTCTTCTTCAACGATGACAAACCGCTCTCGATCGTCGCTCTCGGGCTCGTGCTGACGTTCGTGCTCGCGATAGCGACGGGTTTCGTGAACGGCGCCCTGATCCGGTTCGGCAAGTTCACCGCCATCGCCGCCACCCTGACGCTCTACATCGCGCTGCAGGGTCTGAGCTTTCTCCTGCGCGACTCGCCCGACGGCTACATCGGCTCGGGTGTGACAGCAGTGATGACCACCAAGGTCGGCTCGGTGCCGGTCGCCTTCATCGTGCTGGTCGTGGTCGCAATCGCTCTCGAGTTCGGCCTGCGGCGCACCCGCTGGGGCCGACGCCTGCGCGCCACCGGCTCGAACGAGGAGTCGGCCCGTCGCATCGGTGTCGACATCAACAAGACGGTGGTGCTGGCCTACATGCTCACCTCGATCTTCGCGTTTCTCGGCGCGATCATGCTGATGGTGCAGATCGGTGTCGGCGACCCGGCGCAGGGGGTCAGCTACACGCTCACGAGCATCACTGCCGTGGTGCTGGGCGGCACCAGTCTGCTGGGCGGCCGGGGAACGTTCATCGGAACGCTGTTCGGCTCGATCCTGCTCATCCAGGTGCTGAACGCCACCACGTTCCTCGGGCTCTCGCAGATGTGGCAGTACATCTTCCAGGGCGTGCTCATCCTCGCGGCGGCGGTGCTCTACTCCGTCGCCCGCCAGCGTAAGAAGAAGCGAGAACTCACCACATGACTTCGCCGGGAATCAGCGAACGGATGCCCGCGGCCGTCTACCACGGTGCGCACGACATCCGCATCACCGACGTTCCGACGCCCGAGCGCCGTGCCGGCGAGGTGCTGGTGCGGGTGCTGCGCTCGGGCATCTGCGGCACCGATGCCACGGAGTGGTCGGTCGGCCCGAAGGTGTTCCCCGTCACCAGCGAGCACGCGGTTACGCACCACCACGGTCCGATGGTCCTGGGGCACGAGTTCGTCGGCGAGATCGTCGAGGTTCCGGATGCGGCCGAGGCCGCGTCACCCGCCGCCCCGGCCGGTTCGCCGTCGCTCGCGGGCAGCCTCGCCACCGGCCCCGGGGCATCCGTCGCGTTCGCCGTCGGCGACCTCGTCGCCAGCGGCGCCGGGGTCTGGTGCGGGGAGTGTGCCCGCTGCCTCGAGGGCCGCACGAACATGTGCCTGAACTACTACACGCTCGGGCTCAGCCTCGACGGCGGCATGGCGGGGTACGTCTCGGTTCCGGTGCGCACCCTGGTGCCGGTACCGGCCGCACTCCCGCTCGATTCAGCCGCGCTCGCCCAGCCGCTGGCGGTGGGTATCCATGCCGCCCGTCGCTCGGGTGCGCTGTCTGGCGACCGGGTGCTCGTGATCGGAGGCGGGGCGATCGCCTCGTTCGTGCTCGCCGGGCTGAAACACCTGCTCGACGTCGAGGTGACCGTGGTCGAATTCGCGGGCCCCAAGCAGGAGAGGGCGCTGCGCCTCGGTGCCGACCACGTCGTCAGCCCTTCCGAGCGGCTCACCGCCGATGTCGAGGCGGCGTTCGGCGGAGGCCGGGCCGACGTCGTGATCGAGGCCAGCGGAGCCCCCGGCCAACTTGCGGCAGCCGTCTCACTCGTGCGCAACGGCGGCCGGGTGCTGGCGGTCGGTCTGCCCAAGGTGCAGCCGACGCTCGACGTGCACTCGCTGGTCTTTCGCGAGATCACCCTCGACTCGAGCCTCGCCCACGTCTGCCAGACCGACCTGCCGGCGGCGCTCGCCATCCTGGCCTCGACGACACTCGGCGAGGAGCTGGTGGAGCGCGTCGTACCGCTCAGCGATCTCGGTGCTCAGCTCGACAGGCTGACAGCCGGGCAGGTCGATGGCAAGATATTGATCGACCCCTGGCTCTGAGCGGTGCTCCCCGCTCGTTCCCCGCACGCTCCTCAACTCCCCAGACGCGAAACAGGCCCCATGACTCTTCAGACCGACACCGCAGCCCCCTCCGACACCGCAGCCCCCTCCGACGTCGCCGACGCCGAGACCGCGCTGCTCGCACGCGTTCCCTCGCAGCTCTTCATCGGCGGTGAGTGGGTGGATGCCCGTGGCGGCGCCACGCTCGACGTGCACGACCCGGCGACCGGGCTGGTCATCAAGACGATTGCCGATGCCCGGGCCGAAGACGGGCTCGCCGCCCTCGACGCCGCCGTCGCCGTGGCCGAGGAGTGGGCCGAGACCGCCCCGCGCGTGCGCGGCGAGATCCTCCGCGGAACGTTCGACCTGCTTCAGCAGCGCCGCGAGGACTTCGCCCTGCTGATGACACTCGAGATGGGCAAGCCGCTCGCCGAGGCCCGTGGTGAGGTCACCTACGGCGGCGAGTTCCTCCGCTGGTTCAGCGAGGAGGCCGTGCGCATCGGCGGTCGCTACGGCCGCAACCCCGAGGGCACCGGCGCGATGATCGTCTCCGAGCGCCCGGTCGGCCCCGCGTTCCTCATCACGCCGTGGAACTTCCCTCTCGCGATGGCCACGCGCAAGATCGCTCCCGCGCTGGCCGCCGGCTGCACGGCCGTCGTCAAGCCGGCCTCGCTGACCCCGCTGACCACCCTGTTGCTGGCATCGCTGCTCGAGGAGGCCGGGCTGCCGAAGGGCGTGCTCAACGTCTTCACCACGAGCACAACGAGCGCCGTCTCCGACCCGATCATCGCCGACCCGCGCCTGCGCAAGCTGAGCTTCACCGGATCGACCGGCGTCGGCCAGCAGCTCATCAAGCAGTCGGCCCAGAACGTTCTGCGCACGTCGATGGAGCTCGGCGGCAACGCCCCGTTCGTGGTCTTCGAAGACGCCGACCTCGACAAGGCGGTCGAGGGGGCCATCGCCGCCAAGTTCCGCAACATCGGGCAGGCCTGCACGGCCGCCAACCGCTTCATCGTGCACAGCGCGGTCGCCGCAGAGTTCGCGTCGCGACTGTCTTCGCGGGTGTCGGCCTTCCGCATGGGCCGGGGCACCGAGGAGGGTGTGACCATCGGTCCGCTCATCAACGACGCCGCAGTCACGAAGGTCGATGCGCTGGTGACGGATGCCGTCGAACGCGGTGCGACGGTGCGTACCGGCGGGCATCCGGTCGACGGCGACGGCAGCTTCTACGAGGCCACCGTCATCACCGGAGTGGCGCTCGGCAGCGACATCCTGCGCGAGGAGATCTTCGGCCCGGTGCTCTCCATCGTCGAGTTCGACGACGAGGCGGAGGCTGTGCGCCTGGCGAACGACACGGAATACGGCCTGGTCAGTTACGTCTTCACCGAGAGCCTCGCCCGCGGACAGCGGATGATCGACAAGCTCGACACCGGAATGATGGGCCTCAACGTGGGTGTGCTCTCGAACGCGGCGGCACCCTTCGGCGGGGTCAAGCAGTCCGGCCTCGGCCGCGAGGGCGGCACCGAGGGCATCCGCGAGTACCTCAGCACCAAGTACACCCTCATCCCCGCATCCTGACCCCCGCCCCGGCCCGCCACGCGCGGGCCGGGCGCATCAGGGGTCGAAGAGGGTGGGGTGGCGCGCGAGCTCCAGTCGGGTGCGGCGGATGTGGCCGTAGAGCACCCGTTCGGCGTCTTCGGTGTCGCCGAGCCGCAGGGCCGCCACGAGCATGTGGTGCTCGTCGTGCACGATGCGGTTGCCGTCGGGGTCGAGCAGGCGGGTGTAGGCGCGCCGGTAGTGCTGTGTCGTGTTCCAGAGCCGGCGAACGGTGTCGCCGAGGATCGCCGTGGTGGCGCCGGCGTACGAGAGCAGGTGGAACTCCCGGTCGAGGCGCAGAAACTCCTCGGGGTCGCGGAGCGCCTGCATCGCGATCGCCAGCTCTTCGAGGCGGGTCAGCTGGTCATCCGTCAGGTTCAGGATGCTGTACCCGAGCAGCAGGGGCTCGATCCGCTCCCGCAGCTGGTAGATCTCCTCGCATTCGGCGAGGCTGAGGCGTGACACCCACGCACCCGTGTTGGCGACCAGCGTGATGAGCCCGTCGGCCTCGAGGATGCGGAACGCCTCGCGCACCGGGAGGCGGCTCGCACCGAATTCGGCCGCCACATCCTCCTGGCGGATCCGGGTGCCGGGCGGGTGCTCGCCGCGCAGGATCGAGTCGCGGAGGGCCCCCGCGATGCGTTCGCTGGCGACGCCGTTGCGGGAGGTGCTCACCCTCACAGCGTAGGGCGCGCGGGGTGCCAGAGCAGAACGTCGGCGTCTTTCTCGTAGGCCTTGCCGTTCGGGTAGCTCACCAGTTCGAGCTGCATGCCCCACGGGGTGAGAAAGTAGATCCACCGCTGGCCTTCGCTGTGGCTGCTGCTCGCGGTGGGTTCGCCCAGAACGGTGACACCCTTCTCGCGGAGGTAGTCGACGGCCTCGTCGAGGTCGTCGACGTAGAACGCCAGGTGGTGGCCGCCGACGTCGCTGTTGAGGGGCGGTGACTCGGCCCCGGCCGAAGCCGGCTCGTACTGGAAGATCTCGAAGTTCGGGCCTGTTCGGCAGCGAAAGAAGCGGAGCTCCCGCATGACCGTGCGCGGGTCGACGTTCATGTGGTCGAGCATCCATTCGCCGTCTTTCACGAACGGGCCGAGCGAGTAGATGTACTCGCAACCGATCACGTCGACGAAGAACGCCTGCGCCTCATCGAGGTCGGGAACCGTGAAGCCGATGTGCTCGGTGCCGACGAGGCCGGGGATTCCGGATGCCATGGGTCACTCCTTTGTTCGAACCCGCGTTGGATACAATCTAGCGCCAGAATCGCAAAAACCCTCGTAAAATCGACGCACAGACTGTACATTGGAGCCAATCGCGATCAACGGAGACCACCGCCATGCCGAAACAACGACGTTTGGAGCCGCTCGCTCCCTGGGTTGAACTGAGCACCACCGCCGCCGACTACAAGAAGGCCGACCCGGCCCTGCTGGCCACCATGCTGGGGCAGTTGCACCTCATCCGGGCGTTCGAGGAGACCGTGCTCGAACTCGCCGGCGAGGGCCTCGTGCACGGCCCCGCGCACTCCAGCATCGGCCAGGAGGGCGGCGCCGTCGGATCCATCGTGGGTCTCCGCTCGACGGATGCGATCAATGGCTCGCACCGCGGACACCACCAGTTCCTCGCGAAGGCGATCAACCACGTCTCAGGCGGCTCACTCGACCTCGGCACACTGGTGACCGACGACATCCAGACCGTGCTGCAGCGCACGCTGGCCGAGATCCTCGGGCTGGCCCAGGGCTATTGCCGCGGTCGCGGCGGCTCGATGCACCTGCAGTGGTTCGAGGCCGGCGCGCTCGGTACGAACGCGATCGTCGGCGGCGGCGTACCGCTCGGTGCGGGCAACGCCTGGTCGCAGAAACACGCCGGCACCACGGATGTCACGGTGAGTTACTTCGGCGACGGTGCGACGAACATCGGCTCGGTTCTCGAGACCATGAACCTCGCCGCCGCCTGGAAGCTGCCGCTCACCTTCTTCATCGAGAACAACCTCTACGCGGTGTCGACCCGCGTCGACGAGGTCACCGGCGAGCCTCGCCTCTCCAGTCGCGGCCAGGGCTTCGGCATTCCGTCGTGGCGGGTCGACGGCATGGATCCGCTGGCCGTGCACCTCGCGATGGAGGCGGCCGCCGAACGCATGCGCAACGGTGACGGCCCCGCGGTGATCGAGGTCGAGGTCTACCGCTTCTTCCACCAGAACGGGCCCTACCCCGGCAGCGCCTTCGGCTACCGGAGCAAAGAAGAGGAGGCCGAGTGGAAGAAGCGCGACCCGCTCGACCGCGTCGCCCGCGAGATGATCGCTCTCGGCCAGCTCGACGACGAGGCGGTGGCGAGCATCCGCAGCCAGGCGCAGGCGGCGATGACGGATGCCGTGGGCCAGCTCATCGAGGCGAATCCCGACCTGCCCGGCAAGCGCCGCATCAAGCTCGACCTCTGGCCCGACATCGACTTCGTGAACGTCGGTGTGCGCGGCGACACGAGCGAGCTGAACGATGTTCGCACCCTCGAGCCCCTCGAGTACACAGGTGAGCTCGAGAAGCGCAAGTTCGTCGACGCGGTCGCCGCCGTGATGGATCGCCGCATGGAACAGGATGACCGCATCGTCGTACTGGGCGAAGACGTGCACCGGCTGAACGGCGGTACCAACGGTGCCACGAAGGGCCTGGCGAAGAAGTTCGAGGGCCGCGTGCTCGGCACCCCGATCAGCGAGAACGCGTTCGCGGGGCTCGGCGGCGGCATGGCGCTCGACGGGCGCTACCGCCCCGTCATCGAATTCATGTACCCCGACTTCATGTGGGTGGCTGCCGACCAGGTGTTCAACCAGATCGGCAAGGCCCGGCACATGTTCGGCGGTGCGAACCCCGTGCCGCTGGTGCTGCGCACGAAGATCGCGATGGGCTCGGGCTACGGCTCGCAGCACCTGATGGACCCGGCCGGCATCTTCGCCACGAGCCCGGGCTGGCGCATCGTCGCCCCCTCGACGGCGGCCGACTACGTGGGACTGATGAACGCGGCCCTGCTCCTCGAAGACCCGGTGCTGGTGATCGAGCACGTCGACCTCTACGCCGACCAGAGCGAGGTTCCGGCGGGTGACCTCGACTACATCCTGCCGTTCGGCAAGGCGGCGCTGCGGCGTACGGGCGACGACGTGACGATCATCAGCTACCTCTCGATGGTCAAGCACGTGCTCGAAGCGGTCGAGGAGACGGGGTTCGACGCCGACGTGATCGATCTGCGCTGGCTCGACCGGGCGTCCATCGACTGGGAGACCATCGGCGAGAGCGTGAAGAAGACGAACAGCGTGCTGATCGTCGAACAGGGCGCGCGGGGAACGTCGTACGGCGCGTGGCTGGCCGACGAGATCCAGCGCCGGTACTTCGACTGGCTCGACCAGCCGGTCGAGCGGGTCACCGGCGAGGAGGCGTCGCCGAGCATCTCGAAGGTGCTCGAGCGGGCGGCCATCGCGCGAACAGAAGAAGTGGTCGCCGGTCTGCAGCAGATCGCGCGCGGAATGGGCGCGCAACCGCGCGGAACGGAAGCTGTCTGATGCCCACGATCGTACGCATGCCCGAGGTGCTGGCGAACGCCACGGAGGCCGCACTGCAGAGCTGGCTCGCCGAGGTCGGCGACGACATCGCCCTGGGCCAGCCGCTGGCCGAGCTCGAGACCGAGAAGGCGATGGTCGAGTACAACGCTGAGACGGCGGGCACGCTGGTGCGGATGCTCATCGAACCCGGTGACTCCGTCGACGTGGGTGCTCCGATCGCCGTGATCGCGGCGCCCGGGGAGACAGACGCCGACATCGATGCGCTCCTGGCATCGGTCGGCATCGGTTCGGCGCCCGCAGGTGCGGACGCCGCGGGCGGGCCGGATGCGGCGGCCGACGCCTTTGCTGCGGGAACGACGGGGGAGCCGACCGCCAAGGTCGAGACCCACAACGCCGTGCCGGTCGAGGCGGAGCAGGCGCTGGCCGAGCAGGCACCGGTCGAGCAGGAGCCGGTCGAGACGGGTCGGCGGTTCGTGAGCCCGCTCGTCCGCCGGATGGCCAGGGAGCAGGGCCTCGACCTGAGCGGTGTCTCGGGCAGCGGCCCCGACGGCCGCATCGTGCGCCGTGACCTCGAGGGGCTGAACCGTACCGCCGTCGCCGACTTCGCGGGCGTCGCCGACACCGCTCCCGATGAGGCTGACGCCGATCGCGGCGCCGTCTCCGTCGGCTCTGAGGCGGCAACGCCGGCTGCCGACGATTCGACGCCGGCGATCCCGGCAACGGCCGCCTCGGCCCCGCAGCCCGCCCAGGTCGTGCCCGCACAGGCGGCCGCGGCAGCGCCCGCCCAGGCGGCGCCCGCCAAAGCGGCGCCCGCAGCGCCGGCCGGCGACACCGAGCTCGTGCCGCACACCGGTATGCGCCGCGCCATCGCCCGGCGGCTCACCGAGAGCAAGCAGACCGTTCCGCACTTCTACCTCGTCGCCGACTGCAGGGTCGATGCGCTGATGGAGCTGCGTGCATCCGTCAACGCCAGCGCCCCGCGCAAGGTCTCGCTGAACGACTTCGTCGTGAAGGCGGTGGCGGGCGCGTTCAGCGAGGTTCCGGAGGCCAACGCCACCTGGGGCGACGACGGCACCACGCGCTACACGCAGGTCGATGTCGCCGTGGCCGTGGCCACTCCCGGCGGGTTGCTCACCCCGGTCATCCGCGGCGTCGACCGACTCTCGGTCACCGGTGTGAGCGCGAGAATCGCCGAGCTGGCGGGCCGCGCCCGCGAGGGCAAGCTGCGCCAGAACGAACTCGAGGGCGGCAGCTTCTCGGTGTCGAACCTCGGCATGTACGGCGTGCAGGAGTTCTCGGCCATCATCAACCCGCCGCAGTCCGCCATCCTCGCCGTGGGTGCGGCCAGGCCCGCTCCGGTGGTTGTCGACGGCGCCCTCGCGGTCGCGACCGTCATGACCGTCACGCTCTCGGCCGACCATCGCGTGATCGACGGGGCGCTCGCCGGGCAGTGGCTCGCGGCGTTCGTGAAGCGCATCGAGAACCCCCTGAGCATCCTGATCTGAAGCCCCTCAGCACCCTGATCTGAAGAAGGAGTACGACATGACAGCACGACTGCAATCGAAGACGATCATCGTGACGGGAGCGGCATCGGGTATCGGTGCCGGAATCGCCCGCGGCATGGCGGCCGAGGGGGCGAACATCGTGATCGCCGACCTGAACCTCGAGGCGGCCGAGGCGGTGGCGGGTGACATCCGTGAAGCGGGTGGCAGCGCGATCGCCGTGCGCGTCGACGTGACCGACGAGGATCAGGTGGCCGCCGGTGTGGCCGCGGCCGTGGCCGAGTTCGGCCGTCTCGACGTGTACTTCAACAACGCCGGGCTGAACGCTCCCGAGAACTTCCTCGACATCACCAAGGCGAAGTGGGACCTCATTCTGAACGTCAACAGCTTCGGCGTCGTGCTCGGCACCCAGCAGGCCGTGAAGCAGTTCATCGCCCAGGGCGGCGGCGGCAAGGTCGTCAACACTGCCTCGATCGCCGGCCGCCAGGGCTTCCCGAGTTTTGCACCCTACAGTGCCTCCAAGGCTGCCGTCATCTCGCTGACGCAGGCGGCCGCACGCTCGTTCGCAGGCCTGGGTATCACGGTGAACGCCTTCGCCCCGGGGGTGGTGGCGACACCGCTGTGGGACCAGCTCGACCGGGACCTTGCAGACATGGGCCAGCCCGACGCCGGCTTCGAGGGGATGTCGGGAGACATCCTGCTCGGTCGGCCCGCCACCCCCGCCGACCTCGTTCCCACCGCGGTCTTTCTCGCCTCGAGCGACTCGGACTACATCACCGGGCAGGTCATCGCGATCGAGGGCGGGATGATCCTCGTATGAGCGCCTCACCGAAGATCGCCTTCGTCGGAACCGGTGCCAACGGTGCCGGTATCGCCGCCGACCTCACCCGCGCCGGGCTCGACGTCACCTTCATCGAGCAGTGGCCCGTGCACGTCGAGGCCATGCGCGAGAACGGCATCACCGTCGTGATGCCCGACCGCACCGAGAACACCTCTGTCGTCGTGAAACACCTCTACGAGGTCGCCGAGCTGCGCGAGGCGTTCGACATCGTCTTCATCTTGATGAAGGCCTACGACACCCGTTGGGCGTGCGAGCTGATCAAGCCGATGGTCACGCCCGACGGTCTCGTGGTGGGGCTGCAGAACGGTATGAGCCTCGACGACATCGCCGACATCGTGGGGCCGGAGCGAACCGTCGGTGCCGTCATCGAGGTGGCGTCGAACATGTGGGAGCCGGGGATCGTCAACCGCGAGACCCCGCCGGAGCACGCGTGGTTCGCGATCGGGGGCATCCACCCGGCGGTCGACGCCGCGAGGCTGGCGCCCGTCGCGGCCGCTCTCGGGCATGCCGGAACCGTGGAGATCTCCGACGACATCCGCTCGTCGAAGTGGGGCAAGCTCATCGTGAATGCGGCCGAGCTGGTGCCGTCGGCCATCCTGGACCTCGAGCTGGCTCGCGCCATCCAGGTGCCCGGAATGTACGAGTTCATGCTGCAGTGCGGGAGCGAGGCGGCACGTACGGCGGTGGCCTCGGGCAGTCGGCTGCGTCCCATCTTCGGCATGACGGATGCCGCGCTCGACGACCCCGACGCGTTCGCCGAGCAGCTGCTCGACCAGGTGCTGAAACGATTCTCGTCGCCGACGACGCGCACGACGTCGCTGCAGGACTGGGTCAAGGGTCGCCGCAACGAGGTGCACGAGATCAACGGCCTGGTGGTCGACGAGCAGGCGAAGGTGGGCGGCAGCGCCCCGGCCAACGCCCGCGTCGTCGAGATCGCCCGCCGCATCGAGGCCGGTGATCTCGAGCGCGGCGAGACGAACATCGCCCTCCTGCTCGCCTGACCGCCCCGTTTTGCGCAAAAGCACCTAAACCTCCGGTCTTCGGTGCTTTTGCGCAAAACGCGCACGGGGCGCAGCGCGTGCGGGCGCGGGGCGCGCGGGCGTCAGCCCCCGAAGGCGGCGCGGCGGAGGGCGCGGGCGGGGTGCTCGTCGGGGAGGTGGGGCCCGGCGCCCGGGAAGATCTTCTCGCGGAGGGTGCCCGGTGCGTACGACTCCTGCATCATGCCGCGCCGGCGGAGCTCCGGGCTGACGTGGTCCACGAAGTCTTCGAAGGTGCCGGGGGAGACGACGTACTGCACGTTCATTCCGTCGACACCGGCATCCTGCCATTTCTCGAGGTGGTCGGCGATCTGCTCGGGCGTGCCCACCACGCGCAGGTTGCCGTACCAGCGCACCAGCTCGCCGATCGTGTAGCGGGGGTTCGGCGACATCGCAATGAGATCGGCCACGACGCCGGTCTGGCCCTCGGGGCGCGCGGCGATCTCGAAGATCGGTTCGGCCGGGTCGAGCCGGCTGAAGTCGTAGTTCAGAAAGACGCTCTGCTTCGCCAGGTTCGCCTCGATGCTCTGAAAGTCGGTGATCTCCTCGTGCAGGCGCTTCGCCTCCTCCTCGGTGCTGCCGACGACGAACCCGAGAATGCCGAAGAGCTTCACGTTCTGCGCCGAGCGGCCGTGCCGAACGGCGGCGGCCCGAACATCCTGAACCACCGGCCCCGCCTCGTCGGGTGAGAGGGCGTTGATGAACAACCCCTCCGCGTTCCGCCCCGCGTAGTCGCGGCCCCGCGGCGAGACGCCCGCCTGCATCAGGAAAGGGGTGCGCTGCGGTGACGGTTCGCTGAGGTGCGGGCCGACCACGTCGTAGAACGGGCCGACGTGGTTGATCTCGTGGATCTTCGAGGGGTCGCTGTACTGCCGCCGGGCCTTGTCGCGCACCACGGCGTCGTCTTCCCAGCTCGCCTCCCAGAGCTTGTAGACCACCTCGATGTAGTCGTCGGCCCGCGCGTACCGGTCACCGTGGTCGGGCAGTCCGCCGAAACCGAGGTTGCGGCCGGCGCCGGGCAGGAACGTGGTGACGATGTTCCACGAGATACGCCCGCGGGTGAGGTGGTCGAGCGTCGACATCTTGCGCGCGAACGAGTACGGGGGCTCCTGCAGGATGTTCTGGGTGAGCACGAACCCGAGGTCACGGGTGGCGTAGGCCAGGGCGGGGATGAGTTCGCCAGGGTCGTTGATGGGAAACTGCATACCGCTGTAGACGGATGCCTCGCGCGACGCCCCGAAGGTGTCATAGGGTGCGAGCACATCGGCAAAGAACAGCGTGTCGAAGTGCCCGCGCTCGAGCAGCTGCGCGATGTCGACCCAGTAGTCGATGTCGTTGTATTCGAGCTGCCGGCTGCCCGGCCAGGCCCACATGCCCTGGTCGTGGTGGGAGGCCGAGAAGATGTTGAAGGCGTTGAACAGCATGCGGGGCCGATCGGCCATGGTCAGTCGACCTCACCGGGCGCGATGCCGAACACGTCCCGGCCGATCTCGCCCGCCAGAACTTCGGTGGAGTACGCCATCAGCTGGCCCGCCTCGGCGTCGCGGAGGTGCCGCTGGATGGGCGAGGTCTTCAGGAACCCGGATGCTCCGCCTGCACGCACCGCGAGCTGGGCGACCTCGACCGCCACCTTGTTGGCCAGGTATTTGGCGCGCGAGAGGTTCGAGAAGAACGAGGGCTCGTGGTGGTCGGCCTGCCACAGCGTCTGGCGTACGAACGCCCGCACCGCCTCGAGTCGGCTCTGCACCTCGGCCACCTCGAACTGCAGCCACTGCTGGTGGCTGAGCGCTTTGCCGAGGATGATGCGCCCCCGGGCGTGCGTGATGAGCGCGGCGAGCGCGGCGTCGGCGACGCCCAGGGAGATCATCGGCAGGCCTGCGGGAATGACCGCGAAATCGGTCAGACGGGGCGTGCGCCCGCGCTGTTCGACGCGCAGCACGGTGTTGTCGAAGGACAGCAGCTGGCTGCGCGTCGCCCGAAGGCCCAGCGTGTCCCAGATCGGGATGATCGAGATGGAGTCGTCGGCCGTGGGGACTCCGAAGAACACCGGTTCACCGTCGACCAGCGCGTTCACAAGGAGGTAGTCGGCGATCTCGCTGCCCGAGACGAACCGCTTGGCCCCCTCGAGAGCCCAGCCGCCCTCGACGGGCACGGCGGCCTGCTGCGGGTTGAGGAAGCGGTTGCCGCTGGTCGGCTCCGAGAGCGCGTTCGAGAACCGCTTGCCGGCGAGTACCTCGTCGGCGTAGAACGATCCCAGCGTGTCTTTCGTGAGCAGGGCGAGGCTGACCGCGGCGCCGGAGTGCATGGTGAAGATGGTGCCGGTGGCGGGGTCGGCCTCACAGATCACCCGCACGATCTCGCCGAAGGCCTGGTAGCTGAGGCCCCGCCCCCCGACCTCCTGTGGAAGCATCGCCTCGGAGAGCCCGGCGTCGTGGAGCGACACGAGGTTGCCGACGGCGATCTCGGCCCTGTCGTCATAGTGCGCCGCTGTCATCGCGAAGGTGCGGGCGAGCTCGACGACGGCCTCGACCAGTTCGTTCTCCCAGCCGGCCAGAGCGAACGGGGTGGCCGAGAGGGCGATGGTGGGCGAGGCGGCGGTGCTGAGGGTGGTGGTCATCGGGGTCTCTCTGCGCGAGCGTGGCGGGCGGGTGTCAGCGGAAGGCGGGTGCGAGGGAGACGGCGGCGTCATCGATCGCGGTGAGCATCGAGCGCTGCAGATCATCCGGAGCGAAGCTGGCCGCGACCGACGCCTTCGCCAGCGTGACGAGCTCGGGCAGGCCCCAGTCGTAGGCACCCGCGACGAGGGCCCACTCGTTCTCGAGCCGGGTGCCGAGCGGGGCCGGGTCGTCGGTGTTCACAGTGACGATGACTCCGCGCCGCTGCAGTTCGGCGAGCGGATGCGACTCGAGGTCGGGGTAGATGCCCAGGGTGAGGTTCGAGCGCGGACAGATGCCGAGCGGGATCTCGTGCTCAGCGAGGTAGTCCACCAGCTCGGGGTCTTCGATCGCCCGCACCCCGTGGTCGATGCGGTCGGCGTGCAGCAGCCTGATCGCGTCCCACACGCCCTCGGGCCCGCTCGATTCGCCGGCGTGCACGGTGCGGCGGAGCCCTCCGCGTGCTGCGATGTCGAACGCCTCGGCGAACCGGATGCCCGTTCTGCCCGCCGAGCGCTCGTCACCGTCGATCGACAGGGCGATCACCCGCGCCGGGCGGTTCTCGGTGAGCCAGGTCGCCGCCCGCACGCCCGCCTCGGCGCTCTGGGTGCGCAGCAGGGAGTAGCAGAGGTTGACGGTAGCGAGTCCGTCGGCCTCCGCCTCGTCGAGCCCCGATGCCAGGGCGTCGAAGAGACCGGCCACGTCTGAGGCCCAGGGCGCCCAGTGCGTCGGATTGATGATCGCATCGGTGTACCGAACGCCCGATGCGCTCTGCCGCGCGGCGAACCGGTAGGCGATGCGTGCGAGCTGCTCGCGCGAGCGCACGAGCGAGCCCTCCCAGTCGAGGAACTGCAGAAAACCGCTGAGGCCGGTGACACCGATGCCGTTGCTCGCCCCGCCGCCGGTGCCGTTCTCGAAGGCGCCGGGGTTGTCGTGCGTGCTCACGTCGAAGAGCGTCGCCGCCGGGCCCGGAAGCGGTGCTCCCGCGGCCTTGGCCAGCTCGAGCAGGTCGGCGAGCTCGAGGGAGCCCTCGAGGTGCACATGCACCTCGGCCTTGGGGAGGGCGCGGATCAGGTTCTCATCGATGTGCATGTTGGGCTCTCTGGCTCGAAGAATCGTCGGTCGGGTGGGCCCGGGCAGGGATGCTGCGGCTCACCGTTCGGGAGCCGACCGTGCGGCGGCTCATCGCTCGCGCACCGGCAGCGCCCCGGAGATGACCCGCCCGCGGCTCACCACGGCGACGATGTTGGAGAGCTGGAGGTCGTCGATGTCGAGCCAGGGCCGGCCCCGGATGACGATGAGGTCGGGCGCGAAGCCGGCCGCGAGCATCCCGACCCGCCCGGCGAGGCCGACGCTTGCGGCGGCATCCGAGGTGGAGGCCACTAGGGTGCGCTCGGCGCTCCAGTCGAAAGCCCGGCGCATCAGGCGCACCTCCTCGAGCTGGCCCCCGTGGCCGACGAAGCGGCCGTTGGCGTCGGTTCCGAGCACGAAGCGCACGCCCGCCCGGCCGGCTCGGAGGAAGGCGGGGTCACGATCGGCGATCGCCTCCCGGGCCTTCTCCGCCGACTCCGCGCGCACACCGCCGCCACCAGCGGCGACGATGTCGTTGACGAGCAGCGTGGGAGCCACAGAGACGTTCGCCTCGACGAGTGCCGGCAGCTGGGCATCCGTCAGCCCGGTGGCATGCTCGATGGAGTCGACACCGACGGCGAGGGCGATGTCGATGCCCGCAGCGCTGTGACTGTGCGCGGCGACGAGCATGCCGAGCGCGTGCGCCTCGTCGACCGTGGCGGCGATCTCAGCACGGGTCTGGTTGCGCCAGCCGACCTGGTCGCCCATCGAGAGGATGCCGCCGCTGGTGTAGATCTTGATGCCCGTCGCACCCTCGCGGGCCCACTGGCGCACCAGCCGGCGGCACTCGTCGGGGGAGTCGGCCACGGGTGGCCGGTCGCGAAAACGCGGCGGCGTGAACAGGTCGCCGTGGCCGGCGGTCATGCCGACCGGCCCGTTCGAGAGCAGCCGGGGCCCCGCGATCACGCCCTGGTCGAAGGCCCGACCGACCGCGATCTGAACCGGGGAGGCCGCGAGGTCGCGGAGGGTCGTGACGCCGTAGCGCGCGAACCGCTGGGCGTGACCGGCGACGTGCAGCGCTTTCTCCTCGTCGGGCGTGACGAGCGGCCAGGCGTCACCGGGGCCGGAACCGTCGAGCACGCTAGTGTCGAGGTGCACGTGCGTGTCGACGAGGCCCGGGATGACCGCGAGCCCCTCGAAGCGTTCGGTGGCCGGTTCGACGGCCTCGATCGTGTCGCCCCGCCAGGTGATCCTCGACGGGCCGAGCGAGCGCTCGCCGTTCCACACCGTGATGCCGTCGATCGTTCCCTCTGCGCGGGTGTCGGTCTCGTCGTTCATTCTTGGTTCTCCACTCAGACCAGCGCGCCGAAGCGCCGGTCGACGAGGGCATCGAGGATGCTGACCACCGTATAGGCCAGCATCGTGAAGCCCGTGATCAAGACGGCCGACGCCCACATCGCGTCGTAGCCGAAACTGCCGGCCGAGCGCGAGATGAACCCGCCGAGCCCACCGCCGGTGGCCAGCCACTCGCCGATCATGGCGCCCGTCACCGCAGCCGGAACCGAGATGCGCGCCGACGCCATCACCGCGGGAAGCGACCCGGGCAGCGCGACCTTCCACAGCAGTTGCAGCGAACTGCCGCCGTAGGCGTGCACGAGGTCGCCGTGCTGGGCCTGGGCTCGTCGAAGCCCATACAGGATGTTCGCCAGCGCCGGCAGGAACACGACCAGGGTGACGATCGCGGTGACCCCGCCGATGGTGACCCCGAAGATCAGCGTGATCAGTGGGGTGATGACGATCACCGGGATGGAACGGAGGATGGTCGCCGTGGGCATCAGGATGTTCTCGAGCGTCACCGACAGGCTGAAGACCACGGCGGCGAGGAAGGCGATGGCGAGTCCGACGGCATAGCCGACGGCGAAGTCGCGGATGGTCTGCAGCAGGTAGCCCAGTATCTCGGGCAGGTTCTTGCCGGCGTTCTTGCCCGTTACGAGGTAGGCCCACACATCGGCCGGGTTCTTGCCGATCAGCGGGCTGACGTGGAAGAGCGGGAGGAACGCGACCCAGATTCCGGTGGCGATCAGGGCCGCGAGCACGACAAGCGCGACACGGTTGACGATCAGCCGGGGGATGGTGGGCATCAGTGCGAGCCTCCGCGGCGGACCCACGGTGTCACCCAGCGGCCGATCAGCGACACGAGTGCGTAGCCGAGCAGCGCGATCAGGCCGGCCAGGATGCTCATTCCCCAGACGCGCTGCGGGTCGATGTTGCGCTGGGCGGCGTTCAGGGCAACTCCGATTCCGCTGTCGATTCCGCCGAGGTACTCACCGACCACCGCACCGAGCAGGGCTCCGGGCACCGCGATCGCCAGGGCAGTGAACACGGCGGGAACGGCCGAGACGAGCTGCACCTTGCGAATCTGCGTGAACCGGCTGCCACCGTAGGCGCTGACCAGATCGAGAGCGGCCCGGGGAGCCGCGCGCATCCCGAGAATCGCGCCGATCATCGTCGTGAAGAACACCAGCAGAGCGGCGAGGAAGATCGCGGCCGACCGACCACCGAAGATGAGGATGATGATGGGCCCGACCGCGGTGATCGGCAGGCACTGGCTGACCACTCCGAGCTGCGTGACGATCTCTTCGAGCCGCGGAACGATGAGCACGATCGATGCGACGAGCAGCCCGGCGAGATTGCCCCAGAGGTAGCCCCAGCCGGCACGGCCGAGCGTCGAGGCGAGGTTGCCGGAGTAGTAGGGACCGAAGTCCTTGAACACGCTGGCCGCTGTCGCCCACGGGGTGGGCACGATCGAACTGCTCGGCAGCACGGTCGAGAAGGCCGCCCAGATGACCAGCAGCAGCACGATGCCGACGGCGCCGCCCAGCCACGGCCTGGCCAGGGCCCGCACCACGGGGGCGGAGATCGTCGTCACGCGGTCGCCTCGCGCCGGCCGTGCGCCTCGAAGAGCAGCTCGCTCAGGTGGTCGACGATCTCGTGGAACTCCGGCGAGCGCATGATCTCTGCCGGGCGGGGCCGGGGCAGCGCGATCTCGACCATCTCGACGATGCGGCCCGGGCGGGCAGACATGACCGCCACATAGTCCGAGAGCAGCACGGCCTCATGGATGCCGTGGGTCACCATCAGGGTGGTCACCGGCCGGTCGCTCCAGATGCGCTGCAGTTCGAGGTTGAGCCGCTGGCGGGTCATGTCGTCGAGCGCGCCGAACGGCTCGTCGAGAAGCAGGTGGTCGGGCCGAACGACCAGAGCGCGGGCGATCGATACGCGCTGCCGCATGCCGCCCGAGAGCTGGGCCGGGCGGGCATCCTCGAAGCCGGACAGGCCCACCAGTTCGATGAGCTCCTGCACGGCCGCCTCGTCCCGGCGGCCGATGATCTCCAGGGGCAGCCGGATGTTGGTGCGCACCGAGCGCCAGGGCAGCAGTGCGGAGTCCTGGAAGGCGATACCGAGATTGCTCCCCGCGCGGCTCCGACCGGTGCGGGGAGTCTCGCCGTTGACGCTCGCGGTGCCCGTGGTGGGCGTGTCGAGCCCGGCCAGGATGCGGAGGATCGTGGACTTTCCGCACCCCGACGGGCCGAGCAGTGAGACGAACGACCCGCGCGGAGTCGTCAGGTCGATACCGTCGAGCGCGGTGACGCTCGAGCGGCCGAGCCTGAAGGTCTTCGACAGGCCGGAGATGGCGACGCCGACGCCCTCTGCCGCCGGCGACTCTGTGGGTGCGGGGATGTTCATCACTTCAGGCTCGGGTCGTCCTCGAAGACCTCGTCGATGATCGAGGTGTCGAAGAGCTGGTCGGCGGTGATGTCGATGTCGGCGAGCTTCAGAGCGGCGATCGACTGGTCGATGAGATCAGGCGTGATCGTCAGCAACCCGTTCGCTGCGGAGTCGTCGGTGACCATCAGCGTGTTCTGCTTGGTCATCGCCGCGAGCTCCGTCACAGGGTCGAGGTTCTGGTCCTTGCCGTAGTCGGTGACGGTCAGGTCGGTTGCCGCCTGCGGGTCGGCCACGGCATCCTTCCAGCCTTTCACGATCGCCGTCAGCACGGCTTTAAGCTCGTCGCGGTGGTTGTCGATCGTGTCCTGGGAGGCGACGAGGGTCTCGCCCACGAGCGGGAGGCCCTGGTCGGCGAGGAGGAACTCGACCGCGGGGACCGCTGCCGCACCGACGGTTCCGCGAAAGCCGGTGGTGTAGCCGTTGTACCCGTCCACCTGGCCGCTGGCGAGCTGGTCGGGGCCGTTCGTCCACGGAACCGTCTTCACGTCGTCGGCGCTCAGGTTGTTGGCGGCGAGGAAGGCCTGCCAGACAAGGCTGTTGAAGTCGGCGACCGCGATGGTCTTGCCCTTCAGGCTGGCGGCGGTCGTCAGCGGTGCGCTCGCCAGGGAGACCACGTCGAACGGGTTCTTCTGGTAGTCGGCGGCGACGATCTTGATCGCGGCGCCCTTCACCACGGCGGGAGCGGTGATGAGCGGCGAGCTGATACCGATGATCGACTTGCCCGTCGCCACCTGCGCCTCGGCCGAGACGGCCGAGGACCCGCCCGCGGTCAGCGTGACGGTGCCGAAGCCCGCGTCGGTGAAGTAGCCCTTGCTGTCGGCGTAGTACTCGCCGGCGAACTCGGTGTTCTTCAGGTACGACAGCTGGATGTCGATGTCACCGTAGCTCACAGCGGCCGACCCTGAGGCGGTTCCGGTGCTGCTGCTGCCGCCCGAGCAGGCGGTGAGAGCGAGCGCCAGGGCGGCACCGGCGGCGAGGATGGCGACGAACCGTCCTCTGGGCGTGTGCTGGCGGGCGGGGGAGCTGTGGGTCATGGCGTGTCCTCAGGGTCGGGTGTGAGAGCAGGGGAGCGGATGCCCAAAGCCTAGGGAGCGGGCGCCGAAGCTAGTCAACAAGTCGAAATACAGAGACACACGGTGACGCTTGCATCACCCGTCTCGGTCTCCCGGAGCCCTCAGGAGGGCCCTCCTCTACTCTGCAGTGCCATCCGTCACCCTCTTTTACAACCGTGTGACGAACTTGTAAACAAGTGAGTGTGTCGGCGGTGTACTCAGCTGGTGCACCAGGGTGGGCGCACCGTTCTCACGAGCGAGTGGTTCACCATCCCCGGCCGGTGGTACTCGACGGTGTGAAAGAGGCGGCGGCCGCTCGCGCTGACGCCGATCTGCTCCAGCGTCATCACCGCCGAACCGAGGGGCAGCGCAAGCAGCCCGCTCATGCGCTCATCGACGATGGCGGCCCCGGGCGTGGCGATCTCCCAGATCACCGGCTCGCCCCAGACATCGGCGGCGGCCGAGAAGACGGAGCCGCCCGGCTCCTGGGTCATGCCCGGGGGCAGCAGCAGCCGGTCGTCGGCCACCATCGCGGGCACGCCGTCGGCGAGCCACCGCTTGACGGTGAACAGGCAGAGCGAGGCAGGGTCGCTCTCGAGCAGCGCCTGAACCTCGACAGGGATGGCCCCGACCGACCGCGACAACACCTCGACCGTGGCCGTGTACCCCATGCGCGTCAGCAGTTCGGCGTGCTCGAACTGCTCCTCCATCCGCACGCTCATGCGGAGGGCCACAGGGTCGACCGTGGTTGCCGCACCCTGTCGGCGACGCAGGATGCCCGAACGCTCCAGCTCGAGGAGGGAGTGCCGCAACTGCTGTCGGGAGCATCCGAGTGTCGCGGCCAGCTCGAGTTCACCGGGCAGCGGGCGACGGTTCTCGGCCGCCTCCCTGACATGCCGCAGCACCGCGCTTCGGATCCGGTCTTCGTCGTCGGTGGTGCGCCGGGGCGTCGGGATGCCCGGGAAGGTGCTTGTCACCGGTGCTCCCTCACGGCCGAAGTCGACGTCATACCGCCAGCCTATGTCGAGCGCACCTCGATGTTCTGCCACAGTGGTGACACCAGCAGAAGGCCGGTCGCACCCTGGGGGCACCATGATCAGCAGAGAACTCACCACCGGTCGCCGCATCGGCGTCGTGCTCCAGGCGGGAGACGACGTCATCGGCTCCATTGTCGAAGCCTGCCGGCAGCACGACGTGCGGCAGGGGTACATCCCCGTGTTCCTCGGGGCCTTCCGTTCGGTGCGTCTCATTGCGAGCCACGAACCCATCGCCGACCCCGAGCCACCGCTGCCCGCTGCCGTCGAGGTGGCCTACACCGAGGGCATCGGCAGTGGCTCCCTGGTCTGGAACGAGCAGACCGGCACGCCCACCGTGCACCTGCATGTCGCGGTCGGCGCCAAAGACCGGGCCGGGCTCGCCGCAGCCGGCCATCTGCTCGCTGCGACGACCCACTACACGGTCGAGCTCGTGCTGGAGGAGGTGCTGGCTCCCCGTATGGTGCGGGTGGCAGACAGCGCTGCCCACGGCCTGGAGAATCTGCGGTTCGAGTGACCTGTGGTTCAGACGATATGGTGCAGACATGAAACGCCGACGACTGCCCAAATCGCTGCCGGCAGTCATCCTGATCGTGGAGGTGCTCATCCGCATCGCGGCGGTGATCATCGTGCCGCCCAACCGGCGGCCGACGGCGGCCATGGCGTGGCTGATGGCGATCTTCGTGGCGCCCATCCCCGGCAGCCTGTTCTTCAGCCTCTTCGGCACGACGAAACTGCCGAAGGAACGGCTGGAGAAGCAGCAGGAGATCAACGACTACATTCTCGACACCACGGCCGGGCTCGACCGGGTGTCGAAGACGAAGACCTGGCCGAAGTGGTTCAAGTCAGTCGTCGAGCTCAATCGCACTCTCGGTGCGATGCCCCTGGTGGGTGGCAACGACGCCGAATTGCTGCCCGACTATGAGGAGTCCATCGCATCGATGACGGCGGCGGTCGAGACGGCGGAGCGGTACGTGCACGCGGAGTTCTACATCCTGAGCCGCGATGAGACGACGAAGCCGTTCTTCGAGGCCCTGCTCGCGGCGCACCGCCGCGGGGTCAAGGTGCGGGTACTGTACGACCACATCTCGACCATCCGCAGCCCGAAGGGGCGTGCGACGAGGAGGTGGCTGCGCGCGGCGGAAATCGACTTCCACGAGATGCTGCCGTTCTATCCGTTCCGAACGAAATGGCGGCGGCCAGACCTCCGCAACCACCGCAAGGTGCTCGTCGTCGACGGTCTGATCGGGTTCATGGGCTCGCAGAACATGGTCGACCCGAGCTACAACACGCGGGGGAACATCAAGCGCAAGTTGCAGTGGAAAGACCTGATGGTGCGGCTCGAGGGGCCGGTCGTCGCAGGCGTGAACGCCATCTTCATCACCGACTGGTACAGCGAGACAGACGATCTGCTCAGCCGTGAGGCAGACCCGATTCGCGTCGTGCCCTCCGACGAGTCCCTCGACTGCCAGGTGGTGCCCAGCGGCCCGGGGTTCGAGGGTGAGAACAATCTGCGGCTCTTCAACGCGCTGCTCTACTCCGCGCAGGAGCGACTCGTCATCGTGAGCCCCTACTTCGTGCCCGACGACTCCATGCTCTTCGCGATCACCACCGCTGCCGAGCGGGGCGTCAAGGTGCAGCTCTTCGCCTGCGAGGTCGCCGACCAGGCTGTGGTCTACCACGCTCAGCGCAGCTATTACGAGACCCTGCTTCGTGCCGGCGTGCGCATCTACCTCTACGAGAAACCGGTGGTGCTGCACGCGAAGCACTTCACCATCGACGACGACGTGGCGGTGATCGGCTCGAGCAACATGGACATGCGCTCGTTCAGCCTCAACTTCGAGGTGTCGTTGCTCGTGCGGGGCAAGCGTTTCGTCGACTCCCTGCGCCGCGTCGAAGACAGCTACCGCAGCCGCTCGCACGAACTCGAGCTCGACGAGTGGCTGAAGCGCCCCGTGCGGTCACAGGTGCTCGACAACCTCGCCCGGCTGACCGCCTCTGTCCAATAGCCCTGTGCAGTAGCTCCCGGTGCTCCCGGTGCGGCGGCACCCTGTTCTCAGGTGACCTGCAGGGTGAGATTGACGACCTCGCGCGCGATCGTGCTGATCGGCGGTGAGCTGCTCGGCAGTCATGGGGTGATGTCGGATGCGGGCGCGGATGCGGGCGCGGGCTGGTCGACGAGTACGCCCGTTCGCAGCACCAGGGTTCCGTCGATGACGCGCTGGGCATCGTGGAGCAGCCGGTTGTTGTTCGCGCGGGCGTGTGAGCGAATGACGTCGAATGCCGCGTTCGGCGAGATGTTCGCCCGAGCCGGGAGCATTCCCTTCGCTTGCTCGATCAGAACACGGTTGTTCAGCGCGGTCTGCAGCTGCTCGGCGAGCACCTCGCTTCCGTGATGCCCGCGTTGATCACGGGTGACCGGTACGGAAGCAGTCGAGGCACGGCCCCTCGTTGACCTGCAGCTCGAACAGCTCGATGTTGCGGATGCGCTCAGACGACGAGGCCGCGAGTCGATCTTCGAAGGTCAGGGGCCGCCCAGCCAATGGTCGATGCGGTGGTGGTCGGGCGCGAAGCCGTGCGCGATGCCCCAGAGCACGGCCTGGGTGCGGCTCGTCACATCGATCTTGCGATAGATGCTCCGGATGTACGACTTCACCGTGTTGCCGCTGAGATAGGTGAGCGTCGCGACTTCGGCGTTGCTCTTGCCCTGCGTGATCAGCGCCAGAATCTCGGACTCGCGGTCGGTGAAGCCCTCGTGGCGGCCCGGCCAGTCGAGGCCGAGGGCGCTGCCGGCGCGCTTCGGAGCGTCGCTGATCACGGTCTCGCCGGCGTGCACCGACTCGATCGCCGCCACGAGGTCACGGGCGGGCAGGGTCTTCGAGAGGTAGCCGTGGATGCCCTGGCGCTGTGCGCTGTCGACGAGCTCGGGCTGGAAGTTCCACGTGTAGACGACGACCCGGCTCGCCCGGGGGTTTGCGACGAGAGCGCTGAGCTCCTGGTGGTCCGACTCCGGCTGCGCGAACGAGTCGTACAGCACGATGTCGACTTCGTCGCTCAGCTCGGCGTTGGCGTCGATCTCGCAGACCAGCACGCGATCGCGATAGCGGTCGAACATGTGCGCGAGGCCGGTGAGCACGACGTCGTAGTCGTCGACGAGCGCCACGCGGATGGGCCGGGTCGCTGTCGTTTCGCTCACCCTTACGAAGCTACAGCACCCCTGGGGCGGAAAGACCACCCCTAGGGGTGGTTCGGGCCACCTCCCGGGGTGGTTCGCTATACCTAGCCGTTCATCCCGAGCGGTACCCGAAGCGCCCCCCCCGGCGCGAGAACAAAGGATGCACACCATGCTCGGTCTCATCATCAGCCTCATCGTCGTCGGCCTCATCGCCGGCGCACTCGCCCGCCTGATCGTTCCCGGTCGCCAGAACATCTCCATCCCCATGACAATCCTCCTGGGCATCATCGGTTCGTTCGTCGGTGGGTTCCTCGGCTTCCTCATCTTCCAGCACGACCCGATGGACGGTTTCTTCCAGCCCGCTGGCATCATCGGATCGATCATCGGCGCGATCATCGTTCTCGTCATCTACACCCGCTTCGCGGGCCGTGGCGCCGTACGCCGCTCGTAGCGCACGCGCTCGCGCCTGTGACTCGCGAAGACACCGTGCCCGCCGCGCCTGAATCAGGTGGCGGGCGCGGTGTTCGAGCGCTCCGCGCAGGGTGCCGTGTCTCTCAGGCGACGGCACCGCCCCTCATTCGACATCGCTCGCGCTGAGCCTGGCCGCGAAGCGGGCGATGTGCCCCGCTGTGGCCGCGGGCCCGGAGTGCACCACGTTGTGCCGGAAGCCCGGGATGCTGATCGCCGGGCCGCCGCCGCCGCTGGACACCGGGCCCCCGCCCGACCCCGCGAGTGCTGCCGCCCGCACCACCCACGCCTCGTCGGCGATCGGATCGTGCGCCCCCCGCAGCACCAGCAGCGGCTGCGTCAGTGCCCGCAGGCGTTCGTGGGTCGGATAGGCGAGCATCGCCCGGGTCTCCGCGAGAAACCACAGCGGCCCGCAGCGCAGGTAGTCGAACTGAACCATCAGACTCGTGCGGAGCGGCTCGAACGCCGTATCCCGGAGCAGCGCCATCGCCTGCTGCCACAGGGTTCGCCGCAGCGGGTCGACCACGGGCCCGATCATCACGACGGCCGTGACGAGCTCGGGGCGCTGCAGCGCGAGTTCGAGGGCGAACTGCGCTCCCATCGAGTGGCCCACCGCGATGACCGGCCCGGTGCGGGTGCGCACGAGCACGTCGCCGACGCCCCGCGCGACGTCCTCCACGCTCAGCGGATGCTTCGGCCGCGGCGTGCCGCCGAACCCCGGCAGATCGATCGCCACAATGTCACCGTGCCCGGCGAGTACCTTCGCTGCCCGCGTGAAGGAGCGGTGCGAGAGCCCGATACCGTGCAGCAGCAGGAACGTGGGTCGATCGCCCCCGGCCCGCACGGGCATCCGGAACACCCTGTACTGCTGCACGGGTGCGCCGATCAGGAGGCGTCGACCGGAACGCGCACATTCAGTGCGCCGGCTTCGATCCAGGCTCTGAACGCGGTCGCCTTACCGAAACCGTCACCGTCGAGCTCGATCTCCTCGGGGCGCGACAGCCGTGCCGTGAACTTTCTCCCGGTGCGGTAGTGCAGGTCGCCGTCGTTCCGGTGTTCACCGGCGAGCGCTTTACCGGCCTTGGTGCGCCGCACGATACCGTTCAGCCAGGCGACCTTCACCCAGACGCGGATCCAGCCGAGCACGCCACCGGGCCTCATCAGCATGAGGTCGAGCAGGCCGTCGTCGATCTTCGCGTCGGGCATCAGCAGGATGTTCGCCGGCAGCGACCCGCAGTTGCCGAGCATGACCGTGTGCACGGTGGTGCGCTTGGGCGGCTCGTCGTCGAGTCTGAACTGCATGTGCAGCTCATGCGGGTCGCGCAGTGACTTGCTGATCGCGCCGACGTAGGCCGCGATCCCGGCCTTGGCCTTGAGGTCGTCGTCGGTGTTGGCGATCATCTTCGCGTCGATGCCCATGCCGGCCATGACGACGAAGACGTGCCGGTCGCGACTCTTGTCGCTGCGTTCGATGTCGATGACACCCAGGTCGATCGCCCGGTCGGTGCCGGTGAAGGCTGTGGTGACGGCGATCGGAACGTTGTTCAGCGTGAGCTGGAGGTTGCGGGCGAGAAGGTTGCCCGTTCCCGACGGGAGGAGCCCGAGCGAGATGCCGCTGCCGCGGAGCGCCTCGGCGACCGCGCGAACGGTTCCGTCGCCGCCGGCCGCGATGACCATGTCGACACCGAGCTCGATGGCCTGGCGGGTCACGCCCTGGCCGACATCGTCGACTGAGGTCTCGAGCCAGACGGACTCGCCCCAGCCGGCGTCGCGTGCTGCGGAGTCGATGGCCTCGCGGAGCGCATCGAGGTCGACCTTGATCGGATTGTAGATGACTGCAGCGGTCTTGAGTGTGGGTTCAGTCATGTGGCAAGCCTAGAGTGCTGAGTATTCACACAAACACACCCCGGAGTGGGTTGACAGGCCTGCACAGAGACCGAATCTCGACAACCCCCACACGGGGTGCCCACCGATGGGCCAGAGTGGGAAGATGATCGAACGGATGCCGAAGCACGTCTATGAAGAAGAGCTCGAGCGACTCCAGATCCAGTTGGTGAGCATGCAGCAGTGGGTCGTCGAGACCGGCACGCGCGTGGTCGTCATCTTCGAGGGGCGGGATGCCGCGGGCAAGGGCGGCGCGATCAAACGCATCATGCAGTACCTCAACCCTCGCCAGGCTCGTGTCGCCGCACTGCCCACGCCGAACGATCGCGAGAAGGGGCAGTGGTACTTCCAGCGCTACATCGAGCATCTGCCGACCGCGGGCGAGATCGTGCTGATGGACCGCTCCTGGTACAACCGGGCCGGCGTCGAGCGCGTGATGGAGTACTGCACTCCGGAGCAGTACCGCCGGTTCCTGCACCAGGTGCCGACCTTCGAGCGGATGCTCGTCGAAGACGGCATCATCCTCGTCAAGTACTGGTTCTCGGTGTCCGACGAGGTGCAGGAGGAGCGCTTCCACTCGCGACTGAACGATCCGATGCGACGCTGGAAGCTGTCGGAGACCGATGTCGTGTCGATCACCAAGTGGGAGGACTACTCCCGAGCCAAAGATGCCATGTTCGAGGCGACCGACCACGCGGATGCGCCGTGGTGGACCATCGAGAGCGACGACAAGCGCAAGGCCCGCCTGAACGCGATCAGCCATCTGCTCTCGCAGGTGCCCTACGAGCCGCGCGTTCCCGAGAAGGTCGACATCCCGCCCCGCCCGTCGGCGGACGACTACGAGCGCCCCGACCGCGCCCGCTACAAGTACGTGCCCGATCACGCGGCCGACTTGTGACAGGCGACGCGTTTGCGCGCTCTCGAAGCTCGCACCCCGAAGCCCGGTAGTCTGAGGTCGCGCCGCGTCGGCGCCTGAAGCAGAGAGATTTCATGGGAACGTTCAATTACGACTCGGTTCTCAAGGTCGACTTCGAAGACCGGGTGCTGGCTCACATCCAGATCGTCATCGGTGCAAAGCTCCGCCGTGGCGAGTCGTTCAACTTCAGCTGGCGTGACGACGAGGCGATCGGCGACGGGCGCACGACGGTCTGGGTGCATCCGGCGCTACCGATCGTCTACAAGTACAACGGCGGGAAGATGCCGCGCATCAATCCGGCGTGGATCCAGGTTCTCAGCGACACCGCGAATTCCAACGGGGGCCTGCAGCTCGTTCCCGAACCGGATTCACCCCTCAGCGGCAGCGGCGGCAGCAGCAGCGGCAACGGGGGTACGAGGTGAAGCGCATCAATCTCTTCTACGGCGGCCAGCCGTACAGCGTCGGCAACCGCGACCTCGACGAACTCCTCGCCGAGATCGCTGCCGGCCTCGGTTCCGACGAAACGCGATGGCTGAGCGTCAATGTCGGGGAAGGCAGGCCACGGCAGGCGCTGCTGGCACTCACGCGCGGGATCGACATCGCGGTCATCCCGGTGCCGGCTCTGGACGAGGAGCCAGACGAGGTCTCGAACGAGTCGCCTCCGCCGCCCGCCCGATAGTCGTTCTCCGACGGCAGATGCGCAATCCCTTTCTCGACGGACGTGACGGTGGGTAGGTTTCAGTAATGAAAGTCGTACATTTTGCGGGGGGCGAAGTCCGTACCGGTGACGACATCGCTGATGCGGTGATCCACTACGCCGAAGCGCTCGCTCGCCGCAAGACGTCTGCCGCGGTGGAGGTTCCCGCCCTGCTCTCAGACGGTTCGGTCGGTGTGGTCTCGATGCTGCTCGGGCCGGCGAGCCAGCTCGTCGCTGTTCCCGAACCCGGCGACGACCCCGATGTGTCCGATGCCACCTTCATCGTCGCGCTCAACTCCCGGGCGGCTCTGCTCGGCGACCCGAAGCCCGTCGCAGGCGATACCGTCGAACTCGGAATCGAGGACGACGTGCCCCAGGGTATCGACGAGGGCTTCGACGCAGACCCGCAACAGTGAGTGAGCTTTCGGGGACCGCGTCCCCTTCGCCCGGCCGGGTGTCGACATCCGACACTCTTGTCGTCGGCTCGGGCATCGCCGGTCTTGCGTGCGCCCGGGCCCTGCATGACGCGGGTGTGGCGGTGCGGGTCGTCGATCGCGGCCGGGTGGTCGGTGGCCGACTGGCCAGCAAGCGACTGGATGATCGCCCCGTCGACATCGGTGCCCGGTACTTCACCGTGCCAGACGGCTCGGGTTTCGCCTCCGTCGTCGATGACTGGATCACGCGCGGGCTGGTGCGGCCCTGGACCGACACCTTCTGGGTCTACGCGACCGACGGCTCGCACGAGCCCAAGTCCGGCCCGATGCGGTACGCCGCCCCCGCCGGGCTGCGTTCGCTGGCCACTGACCTCGCCGACCGGCTGCAGGCTGACGGGGTGCCGCTCGACCAGGAGGTCGACGTTGCAGGCATCCCCGAGGGCGGCGACGTTCTCGGCTCGCGGTACGACACTGTCGTGCTGGCCATGCCCGATCCGCAGGCGAAGCGGATGCTTCTGCCAGGCTCGATCGCCGCGGCCAGCCTCGCCGACGCGGGAGACTGGCAGCCCACGATCACCGTGGTCGCTCGCTGGCGCGAGCGGCTCTGGCCCGCCGACCTGCACGGGGCCTTCGTCGACGGCTCCGAGGTGCTCGCCTTCGTCGCCGACGACGGCGACCGTCGGGGCGACGGAGCCCCGGTACTGGTCGCGCACACCACTGCGCCGTTCGCACGGGCGCACCTCGAGCATCCGGAGTCTGCTGTCGCCCCTGTCGTCGAGGCGGTCGGCGCACTTCTCGGCCTGTCGGAGGCCCCGGTCTCGACCTCCGCGCACCGCTGGACCTTCTCCTCGCCCGCCACCCAGCACCCTGACCTGTTCCTCCTCAGCGGCGGTGACGGCGCGGCCCCCGGTCGCACCGATCGCGCCGGCGGCGTGCGCGTGGGTGTCTGCGGCGACGCGTGGGGTGCCCGCTCCGCCGTCTCGACCGCCTGGGAATCGGGAACGGCCCTCGGTCAGGCCCTCGCCCAGCCCTGACCGGCGGTCTCTCAGCCGGTCGGCGTCGCCCGAGGCGCCATCCGACTGACGCGCCGCGACACGGGGCCGGGAGCTTGGTCGACCGCGCGTAGGCTCGCGGCGAGCGTCCGTGAGAGGGGGAGCAGTGTCTGTGAAGAGAATCGATCACCGCGTCGACCTCGCCATCGGTCATGAGGAGGCCTTTCATGCCTGGACCGATTTCGCCCAGTTTCCGGCGTTCATGGGCGCTGTCACAAGGGTCACGGTCACCGACGCCCTGCACTCGGTCTGGGAACTCCGGGTCGCCGGTCTGGACTGGGAGTACGACGCGCTGATCACCGCCAACGACCCCGGCCGGATGCTCGAGTGGATTACCACCTCGGGCGAGGTGTCGCTCGCCGGGCGGGCGGTCTTCGACCCCCTCACCGAGACGTCGTCTCGCCTCCTCATGCGAATCGAGTGGACCCCTCGCGGTCCGCTCGAGCACCTCGCGTCGATGTTCGGCGGTGATTCCCTCATCGTCAGGCGTGAGCTCTCGGCGTTCAGGGCCCACGTCGAGGTGGCCGTGCGCGACGGCCTTCCCCACCCCCTCCGCTGAGGTGGGCCGGGCCGGGGCGGGCCGGGGCGGGGCGCTGCGGCTCAGGGGGCGGCGTGGGCGTGCGGGGTGTGTTTCCAGAAGCCTGAGAAGGTGATGCGCGACTTCGGCAGGCCGGCGCGGTGCAGTGCGCGGCGGCCCTCGGTCGCGAGGGTCGATTCGCCGACGACGAAGGCGTAGTCCCGCGGGTGCGGCGTGACGGTTTCGCAGAGCGCCTCGAGGGCGCGCCGGCCGGGTGCGGAATGGTGTTCGGCGGCGGCTGGGGCGTGCGCCGTTCCAGCGACGGCCCCCGTGCCCGTATCTGTGCCCGCATCGCGCGTCAACCAGGTCACGGCGACCCCGGCGGGCGCGACCAGCTGCTCGATGTCGCCGGCCGTCGGCACCTCGATGATCGCCGTGCCCGACTGGTGTCCTCCGAGGTGGCGCAGGATGCCGCGGAGCGCGGGCAGCCCGCTCTCGTCCGACACGAGGTGCACGCCCTCCATGTCGGTCGGTGGATCGAACAGCGTCCCCTGGTCGAGGAGGGCCACAGGCGACCCGGGCGTGGTGGTGGTCGCCCAGATGGCCACCGCTCCGGCGACCGTGCCCCGGGCATCCGTGTGGATGACCACATCGATGTCGAGCTCCGTGCGCCCGTCGATCGTGCGCACGCCGGCCACGGTGTAGTTGCTGCAGTGCGGGCGGGTCCCCTCCGGAATGGCGAGATACGGTTTGTACCAACCGCGACCCGCAACGGCCGGCAGGTGTAGCGGCAGCCCCGCCCGCGGAGGCAGGAAGAGCCGAAACCAGTGGTCGAAGCCGTTGTACTCGAACCCGGCGAGCTCCGGCCCGCAGACGGTCACGCGCTGGAACGACGGCGCGAGGCGCTCCGACCGCAGAACCTCCGCGGTGAAGAGTCGAGGGTCGGTTGGCATGAGTCGGGGGTAACGGGCCATATCGGCCATCGTATTAGGTAAGGCTAAGCTTACCAAGTGCCCATCTCGCCCACTGCCCTCGCCCCGACCGCTCTGACGGGCGATCCTCGGCGGCGGTCGACGCACGCCCGGCGCCCCCTGGTGCTGCTGGCGCTCGGCATCGGCGTGCTCGCGACGGCCCTGGTCAGCCTGATGCTCGGCAGCAACCTCATCAGCGCGACTGCGGTACTGGCCGGCCTGTTCGATCCGGCTCAGGATGTCGCATCCGTCGTGTGGGGTTCGAGGGTGCCGCGCACCGTGCTCGGCCTGCTCGTCGGGGTGTGCCTCGGGGTGGCCGGAGCGATGATGCAGGGCCAGACGCGCAACCCGCTCGCCGACCCGGGCCTGTTCGGGGTCTCCGCCGGAGCCAGCTTCGCCGTGGTCATCGGCGTCTACGTGCTCGGCACGAGTTCGGTGCTCACCACCCTCTGGCTCGCCCTCGCCGGAGCGACCGTGGCCAGCGTGGTGGTGTTCTCGGTCGCCGCCCTGGGCCGCGGGCTCTCCAGCCCGGTGCCCCTCGCCATCGCGGGTGCCGCCGTCTCCTCCCTCCTGGTGGCCCTCACGTCGTTCCTCGTGCTCTCCGACGAGACCACGCTCGCCGCCTACCGCATCTGGGTGGTGGGTTCGCTCTCGGGCCGTTCGCTGGCCGGTGTGGATGCCGCACTGCTCTTCGCAGGCGTCGGCATGGTCTTCGCAGCCGCCAACATCCGGTCCCTGAACAACCTGGCGCTCGGCACCGAACTTGCGCACGGCCTCGGCGAGAACCTGCTGCGCGCCCGTCTCGTGGGGCTCGCGGGCATAACCCTGCTCACCGCGAGCGCCGTGGCCATCTCGGGACCGATCGGATTCGTCGGACTGACCGCACCGCACATCGCCCGCCGCCTGGTCGGCGGCGACCACCACTGGCTCCTGCCTGCCTCGGGACTCGTCGGGGCGGTGGTGCTGCTCGTCTGCGACGTGATCGGCCGCCTCATCGGGGGCAACGCCGAGGTCTCGGTGGGTGTCGTGCTCACGGTCGTCGGCGGTATCGTCTTCATCGCCATCGTGCGCCGCGGAAAGATGGCGACCCTGTGACCGCGACGACCGCGAACCAGCCCGCCCCGCAGCCCGGGAACGGGCCCGGGTCCCGGCCCGGCCCTCGGCCTCGCCGCGCCGAGCCGTCGAGAGACGGCCACCGGTTCTTCGGCCGCCAGTGGCAGGGCCGCGTGGTGGTCGTCACCGCGGTCTGCCTGCTCCTCGCGATCGCCGCCGCACTGTTCGGCATCGTTGCAGGGTCGAGCTCGCTCACGGTTCCCGACGTCGTGAGAACCCTCGTCGGCGGGGGCACCCGCGCGGAGCGTCTCATCGTGCTCGACCTCCGGCTGCCGCGCGTGACAGCGGGGCTGCTGGTCGGGGCCGCTCTCGGTCTCGCCGGGGCGCTCACCCAGACGTTCGCGCGCAATCCACTCGCGACGCCCGACATCATCGGCGTGACATCCGGAGCCAGCCTCGGCGCCGTCTCGGCGATCGTGCTCGCGGGCGGCGGCTATTCGGTTGCGGCCGGCCTGCTGAGCCTCGGCCTGCCGCTCGTGGCGACCCTCGGCGCCCTGGTCACCGCCGCGGCCGTCTACGGCCTCTCGTGGCGCGGAGGGGTCGACAGCTACCGGCTCATCCTGATCGGTATCGGCGCGACGGCGACGCTCACGGGCATCACCAGCTACCTCATCGCGAAGGCGCAGATCACGGATGCCGCGGCCGCCGCCCAGTGGTTGGTGGGCAGCCTCTCGGGCATCTCGTGGGCCAGCGTCTGGCCGGTGTTGATCGTGCTGGTCGTGGTCACGCCGATCGCGCTGCTGCAGTCGACGAATCTCGAGGTCAGCCAGCTCGGTGACGACGTGTCGACAGGGCTGGGCGTCGCCCTCCAGCGTCATCGGCTGATCGTGATCCTCTGCGCTGTGCTGCTCACGGCGGCGGCGGTCTCGGCGAGTGGCCCGATCGAGTTCGTCGCCTTCGTCGCCCCGCAGATCGCCAGGCGTGTGGCGCGCTCGGGGCGCCCGCCGCTCCTGGCTTCCGCGCTGGTGGGCGCGATCATCGTGGTGGGCGGCGACGCGCTCGCGCGGGGAGTGCTGCCCGGCGAGATTCCCGTCGGGATCATCACGGCCGTGGTCGGCGCGCCGTACCTCATCCGGCTGCTGACGCGCCGCAACACGAAGGAGAGCACCCTGTGACCGCGACATCCACCCCCCGTTTCCGCCGGGCCGGGGCGCCGGCGGGCTCTGCGGCTGGCTCTGCGGATGGCTCTGCGGCGGACTCTGCGGCGCTCGAGGCGCGCCGCGTGACGCTCTCGTATGAGAAGTCGGTGATCTTCGATGGGCTCGACCTACGGATCGAGCGCGGCCGGGTGACCACGCTGGTCGGGGCGAACGGCAGCGGCAAGTCCACGGTGCTCAAGGCGTTCGGTCGCCTGCTCACCCCGGGTGCGGGAACAGTGGAACTTGACGGCCATCCGGTGCGCTCGCTGTCGACACGGGAGGTGGCGCGTCGGCTGGCGATCCTGCCGCAGAAGCCGCTCACCCCCTCCGCCACGACCGTGCGCGACCTGGTCTCGCGCGGGCGGCACCCGCACCAGAGCCTGCTGCGACCGTTCACCCCGCACGACTCGGCGGTGGTCGACGCGGCACTGGCGGCGACCGGGCTGCGAGGGCTCGAGGGCCGCGACGCCGGGTCGCTGTCGGGCGGGCAGTTGCAGCGGGCGTGGATTGCGCTCATCCTCGCCCAGGAGGCGCCGACCATCCTGCTCGACGAGCCCACCACGTTCCTGGATCTCAGCCACCAGCTCGACGTACTGCGCCTCGTGCGGCGCATCAACCGCGAACATGGCGCGACCGTCGTCATGGTGCTGCACGACCTCTCGCTGGCCGGGCGGTACTCCGACCGACTCGTCGTTCTCGGCGGCGGACGGGTGATCGCAGACGGCACGCCGTGGGAGGTTCTCACGCCCGCGATCCTGCGCGAGGCCTTCGATCTCGAGGCTCTCGTCATTCCCGATCCGAGCTGCGGATCGCCGCTCGTCGTACCCGTGGACACCGAGCACAGGTAGGCGTCGAGCCCGTCCGTTGCCGGAGGACGGTCGACAGGCTTAGTAAGGATAGGCTAACCTAACTAATGTGAAAATCCTTCCCTCTCTCAGACGGTCCGCCGCCCTCCTCCTCATCCCCGCACTCGCGCTCGTCGGCCTCGCCGGTTGCTCCACCCCGAGCTCCCCCGGCTCCGCTGCTGTCGCAGACTCCGTCGCCTCGGGCCCCTGGAGCTACACCGACGACACCGGCAAGATGGTCACCCTCGACCAGCGCCCCGAGAAGGTCGCCAGCTACGCCGACTACGCCCTCGGTCTTCTGAGCTACGGCATCGACCCCGTCGCGATCTTCGGCCGAACGGATGTCGCGAGCGACCCTCGCTTCGCGTCGTACGACATAGAGAACACGGCGATCGTCGGCAACAGCTACGGCGAGATCGACCTCGAAGCCCTCACCGAAGCAGCACCCGAACTCATCGTGACGGGCATCTACCCGACCGACCGCGAGGGAACGCTCGACCTGGCCGGGCCACTGTATGCGTTCGCCGACGCGGAGCAGCAGGCGCAGATCGAGAAGATCGCCCCCGTGGTGGCGATCGAGATCGGCGGCAAAGGCAGCGATGTCATCGCGAGCATGAACAGGCTCGCCGAGTCGCTCGGGGCCAGCGAGCAGACGGTCGCCGCGGCGAAGGCGAAGTACGACACCGCTGCCGCCGACCTCACTGCCGCTGCACAGGAGACCGACCTCGAGGTGACCCAGCTCTACGCCGACGCAGACGGCCTCTACGTAGCAAAGCCGAACGACGAGCCCGAGCTTGAGCTCTATGAAAGCCTCGGCGTCGACTTCACCGACAGGAACCCCGACGGCTACTACTACTGGGACATCTACAGCTGGGAGAACGCGGGCCAGGTGATGAGCGGTGACGTTCTGCTCGTCAACGTCGAGGGCTACCAGCAGAGCGACCTGCTCATGCAGGCCACGTTCGCCTCAGACCCTGCCCTGCAGGCCGGCCAGATCCACTCCTGGAACGGTGCCGCCCTCGACTACGCCTCCCAGGCCGCGCACATGACCGAGCTCGCCGAGATTCTCCGGTCGTCGAAGAAGCTCTAGCGTGCCCGGTGCAACGCACGATCTGTTCGATGAACGGCGGGAGTTCGTGACCGCGGTGGTCGCCGACTTCCTCCGGCGTGCCCGGCGACGGTAGCCTTACTCGAATCGACAGGGAAGTTGACATGGCCTCGTTCACCATCCGGGATTTCCACTCCGACGACATCGACGACGTTCTCACGCTCTGGACGGAGATGCGCGACTCCCAGTACGAACCGGTGTACGGACTCAGCGAGGTTCTCGCCTCGTGCCAGGCGGACCACGCCGTCGTCGCGGTGCAGGACGATGTCATCATCGGTGCTGCGGTCGGCCGTGCGGCCCACGCACAGGGCTGGATCGTCTTTCTCTCCACTGCCGCGGCGCACCAGCGACAGGGAGTCGGTGGCAAGCTGCTCCAGGCGCTCGAGAAACGGATGGCGCCGCTCGGGCTCTCGAAGCTGTCGGTGCTCGTTCCCGACACCGCGCTGCGGGTCGACTCGCTGCGTGAGCAGGGGTTCGAGGCGAAGCAGAACCTCCTCTACTTCGAGCGCCGCATCCCGGTGCAGCGCAACGAACTCAGCGCGCTCAGCGAGCTCGGCGGACGCATCCTCCCGCGCGGGCTCTGGGAGTCGATCGGCGGAATGCAGACCGAGAAGGAGCTGCTCGAGCGACGGCTCGTGATGCCCCTCGCGAAGGCCGACCTGGCCGAACAGTTCGGCGTCGTGCCGCCCAGCGCGGTGGTGCTCTTCGGGCCCCCCGGCACCGGTAAGACCACGTTCGCCCGCGCCATCGCCTCGCGGCTCGAGTGGTCGTTCGTCGAGGTCTTCCCCTCGCGCCTGGCCTCTGACCCCGCGGGCCTTGCCGGCGCTCTGCGCGAGACGTTCGAGAAGATCAGTCACCTCGAGCACGCCGTGGTCTTCATCGACGAGGTCGAGGAGATCGCCGTCCAGCGCGGCGGCGAACCGCCGTCAGCGATGCAGGGCGTGACGAACGAACTCCTGAAGATCATTCCGACGTTCCGCGACCAGCCGAACCGGCTTCTCGTCTGCGCCACCAACTTCATCCGCTCGCTCGACTCGGCCTTCCTCCGGCACGGCCGGTTCGACTACGTCATCCCCATCGGTCTGCCCGACGAGAAGGCCCGGGAGTCGATCTGGTCGCGGTACATTCCCGCCGAGGCCCTGCCGCACGTCGATGTGGCTGCCCTCGTGCAGCAGACAGAAGGCTTCTCACCCGCCGACATCGAGTACGCAGCGCACAAAGCAGCGCAACACGCGCTCGAGAACGCGCTGTACCCCGTGGGCGAAGCACGCGCTGCCACCGGCCCCCGCACCGACGACTACCTGCGCGCGGTGCGCCAGACACGGGCGACGGTCTCGCCGGAGGTCGCCGAGGCGTTCCTCGAGGACATCACGAGCATCGCCCGCCTCTAGCGCGCGATCGCCTAGTACCCGGCGCCCATCGCCGCACCCGCGACGGCACTGATGATGCCGACCAGCAGCCCGATGATGATCACCGCGATTCCGACGATGATGCCGCCGAGAGCGAGCCCGTGCCCGCGCTCGCCCGTCTCCTTGATCTGCCGGAGGGAGATCACGCCGCAGATGATCCCGGCGAGGGGAAAGACGAAGCCGCCGATGATCGCCACGATGGCCAGGGTGTTGAGTTTGACCGGGTTGGCGCCGGCGTAGGGTGTTCCGCTCATGAGGAGTCCTTCTTTTAGTGAGTAAGTGTCGCTTTCCCATCAAGAATACGAGACTTTGTCACAGATGTACATTCGCCGGTTCGGGTGAGGCCCGGCTGGGGATAGTGTTGCCGCATGTCAGGGGTCTCACGGCGGCACTTCGTTCTCGCGGCAGGCGGTACGACCGCTGTGACGGCGCTGCTCTCGGCGTGCACCGGGCCCGATCACACTCCGCCGGCGACCACCATCCCGACCCCCACTGTCGTTCCGGCCGGCCCGCCGGTGTGGAACGAACTCGCCAGTGCCGTGCAGGGCACCCTGGTGCTGCCCGCAGACGCCGGCTACGGCACCGTCAAGCTGACCGAGAACCCCCGGTTCGACGACGCGCAGCCGCTGGCGATCCTCGAAGCCTCCAGCGCCGCCGACGTCGCCGCAGGGCTGGCGTTCGCGACGAAATATGCGCTGCCACTCGCCCTTCGTTCGGGCGGACACAACTACATCGGCTACTCGGCGGGCGGGGCATCCGGAACCGGCGTCGCCCCGTCCCTCGTCATCAGCACCGCGACGCTCACCGACGTCACCCTCAGCGGATCGGGCGAGAGCACCACGGCCCAGATCGGCGCGGGGGCCTCGCTCGCGCAGGTCTACGACGCCGTCGGCACCGCAGGGCGCGCCGTGGCGGGCGGATCGTGCGCGACCGTCGGCGTCACCGGCCTGACCCTCGGCGGCGGCGTCGGGGTTCTGGTGCGATCATTCGGCCTGGCCTGCGACCAGCTCACCGCCGTCGAGATCGTCACCGCCGACGGAACGGTGCACCAGGCCAGCGAGAGCACCGACTCCGACCTCTTCTGGGCCTGCCGGGGTGGCGGAGGGGGCCAGCTCGGCGTCGTCACGGGCCTCACGTTCGCTACGCAATCGGCGCCGAACGTGAACACCTGGTACGTCGAATGGCCGTGGTCCCGAGCATCCGAGGTCATCGAGTCATGGCAGGGGTGGGCGCCGGGGGCCGATGACCGCCTCTGGTCGACCCTCAAGCTGCTGGGCGGCGAGACCCACGCGGGCGACCCCAGCGTCTCGGTCTCGGGCACCCTCGTCGGTGACATCGGCGATCTCGAGCGCCTGCTCGCGCCCCTTCTCGCGGGTGTGACCGGCGATCCGACAGACAACCAGTCGTTCCCGCACACCTACCTCGAGGCGATGATGATCGAAGCGGGCTGCCAGAACACGCCCATCGCACAGTGCAACACGGGCGAGGGCGGAGCGCTGACGCGGGAACCCTCATCCGCCACCTCGAATGTCGCCTACGCCACGCTCGACGCCTCGGGTATCTCCGATCTCATTGCTGCCGTCAACGGTGCGCAGTCCGTGGGCGGGATGACCGAGGGAGGCATCTCGCTCGATGCCCTCGGCGGCGCCGTCTCGACGATCGACCCCTTGGCCACGGCATTCGTGCACCGCAGGGCGCTGATGACGGTGCAGTACACGGCGACATTCGCGGTCGGAGCCGACCCCGCCCCGTTCGACGCGTACGTGCGCTCGTTCCGCGGCACCATGACGAGCCACTGGCAGAACTGGGCCTACGTGAACTACTGCGACCAGGCGGTTCCGGATGCCCAGACCGCCTACTTCGGAGCGAATCTGCCGCGCCTGACAGCCCTCAAGCAGCAGTACGACCCGAACGGGCTCTTCACGCAGCCGCAGTCGTACTGACCCTTGTGCGGACCGCCTCGCCGGACCGTGCCGGGTCGCGCCGTGTCGGTAGGCTGGCGGCGTGCTTCTCAGCGATCGCGACATCCGGGCCGAACTCGACAGTGGGCGCGTGGGGTTGGCGCCCTACGAACCCGCGATGGTGCAACCGTCGAGCGTCGATGTGCGGCTCGACCGGTTCTTCCGGCTGTTCGACAACCACAAATACCCCTTCATCGACCCCGCAGAAGACCAGCCCGAGCTCACCCGGCTCATCGAGGCCAAGGCCGACGAACCGTTCATCCTGCATCCCGGCGAGTTCGTTCTCGGCTCCACCTTCGAGCTCATCACGCTGCCCGACGACATCGCCGCGCGACTCGAAGGCAAGAGCTCCCTCGGCCGCCTCGGCCTGCTGACCCACTCGACCGCGGGCTTCATCGACCCTGGGTTCTCCGGCCACGTCACCCTCGAGCTCTCGAACGTCGCCACGCTGCCCATCAAACTCTGGCCGGGGATGAAGATCGGCCAGCTCTGCTTCTTCCAGCTCAGCTCGCCCGCCGAGCATCCGTACGGCTCGGGCGTCTACAGCTCGCGCTACCAGGGCCAGCGCGGCCCCACGGCGTCGCGGTCGCACCTCAACTTCCACCGCACCGACGTGTCGGGTGCTGCGCCCACCCCCGCCGACGACTCCGGTACCCCGGCGGGCGTCGCCGAGCTGAGCGAGGCAGCCGAGGTGGCCCGGGCCGCCGTTGCGCTCGAGACGGGGGGTCTCGCCGCGGGTGCGGCCCCGGATGCCGATGCGGTCGAGACGGGGGCTCCTGCGGTGGGCACGGCACCGGATGCTCGGCCCTCGACCTCCGAACCCACCACCCTCGGCGGCCACGGCTGACCCACCCCGTGCCGCCGCCGGCGCCGGGGCGGGGCGGGGCGCGGCGGGCGCGGCGGGCGCGGTGTCGTGACGGGCGCGGTGGCGCGGCGTAGCTCGGCAGGCGAAGATGGGAGCACGACGAGCGGAGGGCCGAGTGAGCGACTGGTACGCGCGCTTCGAGCGCGATGCGGCGTTCCGGGAGGCCGTGGCCGAAGCGTACGCAGGGCGCCACGACGTCGGTGACGCGCTGTGGTGGCTCGAGCATCCGGAGCTGGATGCACCGAGTGGCACGGCCTCCCCCCTCGCCCCGCTCGCCGGTCTGCAGCGCGCCGCCTACGGCCGGCCCGACGCGGGTGGGTCGGCGGTTCGAGGAGAGGCGGGCGGCGCGGGCGGCAGGGTACCGGGCGAGGCCGGCGGCGCGGGGGAGCGCGAGGGCCGGGCGCTGGAGGTGCTCCAGGCGTTCGAGGCCATGATCGAACGTGACCGCCGGGACACGCTCGAGGCGGTCGATGCGGCGGTTCCGGATGCCCGACCGGAGCACGGGCGGAGGCGGACGTTCGTCGTGGCCGGCGCCATCGTGGCCGCGGTCTGCCTGGCCGGCGGACTCGCTTTAGCGGCCGCGGCGGTCTTCGGTGGGGGAGCGGGGCCCGGGTCGTCGTCGGCCGGGTCGGCGAGCCAGGGGGAGGCCGGTTCCACCAGTGCCCCCGACCGCTCCGGTACGTCGTACGGCACCGCCGGGGAGAACGGCGCCGCAGACAGTTCGACGGCCGCCGCTGCGCCGGCTCTGACTGCCTCCCCGTTCCCGAATTTTCCACCCGGCATCGGTGCCGACTCGTATGCGGCGATCTTCTCGCAGCCTCAGTCGGCGGCAGATCTCCCGCCTGAGCCGCTGCCGGTCGATCTGCGGCCGGCATCCTTTCGTTCCCTGAGTAGCGGCCAGTACACCGCGGGCGCGGTCTACGCGGCCGTGAACACGGCGAACGAAGTGTGCCTCGTGGTTTACGGCAACGCCACGGACTACGGCACGACCTGCGCGAACGTCGCTGTCGTCGCAGCCCGCGGGCTTCAGGTCTCTCTCACGACGACCGACCATCGCGACCAGACGGGCCTGCTCGTTCCGGCTGTCGCGCTCTCGGCGCGCTGGGAACCCGACGGGAACTTCACCCTCGACCAGTCGACCCCCTACGACCGCGACTGAGTGCAGCCCCGGCCGCCCGCGCCGACCCGGCCCGCGACCCGGATGGCCTCCCGTGCGGACGCGCCCCCCTGCCGCCCCGCCCCGCGCGCTGGCCGCTACGCTCGACGGGGAGGAACCCGATGACCCAGCCCCACCCCAGCGACACCCACCACCCCACCGAGGCGGTCCGCGCCCCACGCGTCCCGGCCCCGCACGACCCGGCCCCACGCGACCCCGCCCCACGCGACCCGGCCACCAGCATCCGGCACCGCGTCTTCAGCGCCGCGCTCTTCGACATGGACGGTACCCTCATCGACTCCACCCCCGCCGTCGACCGCTCATGGACCACCTGGGGCCGCGAGTACGGCCTCGACCCTGCGTTCCGGGAGGGCATGCACGGCAAGCCCGCCCTCGGTCTCGTCGCCGCGGTCATCGCGCCAGAGCACGTCGACGAGGCGTTCGCGCGCATCCTCGAACTCGAGCTCGTCGACCTCGACGGCGTCACCCCGCTCGGCGGTGCTGCCGAACTCCTCGGCAGCCTGCCCGACCCGCGCCGCGCGATCGTCACCTCGTGCACGCGCGATCTGGCTCGGGTACGACTGGCGGCCTCGGGCATCCCTGCGCCCGCCACCGTCGTCACAATCGACGACACCCCGCTGGGGAAGCCCAATCCCGACCCGTTCCTGGAGGGCGCCCGGCGTCTCGGCGTCGATCCGCGCGACTGTCTGGTGTTCGAAGACGCCCCCGCGGGGCTCGCCGCAGGCCGGGCTGCCGGATGCACGACCATCGGTGTCGTCGGAACCCACTCCGCGTCAGAACTCGATGCCGACCTCGTGGTCGACAGCCTCGCCGACGTGCGCTTCATCCCTGTCGAGGGTGGATTCCGCATCCAGGTCTGACCACGCCATCCCCGCTCGTCTCGCGAAGGGGCTCAGGCCGCGAGCTCGGCGCGGGCCGCCATGAGCGAGGGGAGCTGCAGCGTCAGCCACGGGCTGAACGCCCACGGCGTCGCCTCGATGGAGGCCAGCAGCGCGGACGGCTCGCACCACTGAACCTCGACTACTTCGTCGGTACTGAACTGCAGATCATCCGGAGCCTCCAGCACCGCCGAGTACACCGGGCAGATCTCGTACTCGACGATGCCCGACGCGTCGACCGCTCGGTAGCGGAAGTCGGGCAGCGCCACCTCGACCTTCGTGAGCGCGCCCGACCCCAGTCCGAGCTCATCGAGCGCGCGGCGTTCCAGCGCGCCCTCGAACGATTCACCGGGTGCGGGATGCCCGCAGAACGAGTTCGTCCAGACCCCGGGCCACGTGCGCTTCGACAGTGCGCGGCGCGTCACGAGAACGCGGCCCGTGACGTCGAACACGTGGCAGGAGAACGCGAGGTGCAGGGGAGTGTCGGCCGTGTGCACGGTCGCCTTGGGAGCGACTCCGATCGGTATTCCGGCGTCGGACAGTAGCACGACCTGCTCATCTGAGACAGCCATAGCGCCCTCTTCTCACTGGGTGGGTTACTCTCAAAAGGTGGACCCACACGACCTCGTGGTGGCAAGCACCCGCCGACAGAAACATGTCGACGACGTGCTCGACCGCTTCTTCAGCCTAGCCAAGAACCGCGCCTCGGCTATCGGGCCCCGGTATGTCACGCTGTGGCAGACCCTCGAGCGCAACACGGCCGGCGGCAAACGCTTTCGGCCGGGCATGGTCATGGGCGCCTACGAGTCGCTCGGCGGCACCGATTCCGAGGCAGCGGCCCACATCGGTGCGGCCTTCGAGCTGCTGCACACGGCACTGATCGTGCACGACGACGTCATCGACCGCGACTTCATCCGCCGCGGCGGCGTCAACGTGTCGGGCGTCTACCGCGACTTCGCCCAGACGGCCGGCATCCCGATTCCCGCCGCAGAGCATCGCGGCATGTCGGTGGCCGTCATTGCGGGCGACCTCGCCCTCTCGAACGCGTTCCGCATGGTCGACAAGGCCGGGGTGGGCGACGAGATGCGCCGGCGACTGCACGACATCTTCGACGAGGCACTCTTCGCCTCGGCCGCCGGTGAGCTGTTCGACGTCGACTTCTCGCAGCGCGAGGCCATCCCGACGGTCGAGGAGATCGTCGACATGGAGCGCCTCAAGACCGCCGTCTACTCGTTCGAGAGTCCCTGCGAGGCGGGAGCCGTGCTCGCCGGCGCGAGCGACGAGGCGGTTCGCGCCCTTGCCTCGTTCGGGCGCAACATCGGCATCGCCTACCAGATCGTGGATGATCTCCTCGGCGTCTTCGGCGACGAGGAGTCGACCGGCAAGACGACCATCGGCGACCTCCGGGAGGGCAAGCGCACGGTTCTGATCGCCTACGCCTCGGCCTGCCCCGAATGGAGCGAGATCTCCCGCTGGGTCGGGCTGCCCGACCTGACCCGCGAGCAGGCGGCCGTCGTCCGCTCGCAGCTCGAGAGTTGCGGGGCCCGCGCCTACGCCGAAGACCTCGCGCACGAATTCGCGAACCGGGCGATCGAGGAGCTGGCTTCGGATGCTCTGCCTGACGCCACGCGCATCGAGTTCCAGCCCGTGATCGAGGCCGTGCTGCGGCGGGTGCGATGACCACCGCCGACCTCGAGCGCGCACGGCGCCTGTACGACAGGGTCGCCATGGAGACCGCGGCCATCGTGATCCGCCGGTACTCGACGTCGTTCGGGCTCGCGTCACGGCTGCTGTCGGCGCCCATCCGGCGGCACGTCGACAACATCTACGCTCTGGTTCGGCTCGCCGACGAGGTCGTCGATGGGGTGGCGGCCTCGGCCGAACTCGGCCCCGACGAGATCGCCCGCCTGCTCGACACGCTCGAGAACGAGACTCTTCAGGCGATGCGGGTCGGCTACAGCACGAACTTCGTGGTGCACGCCTTCGCGCTGACCGCCCGGCAGGTCTCGTTCGGGCCCGAGTTGGTCGTGCCGTTCTACGCTTCGATGCGGGCAGACCTCACCGCCACCGAGCACACTCCCGAATCGTTCACGGAATATGTCTACGGCTCGGCCGAGGTCGTGGGTCTGATGTGCCTCGCTGCATTCCTCGGGGGGCATACGATTCCGGATGATCGGCGGAGCGCCCTCGTCGACGGCGCCCGGCACCTCGGTGCCGCGTTCCAGAAGATCAACTTCCTGCGCGACCTGGCAGCGGACTTCGCCGGTCTCGGTCGCAGCTACTTCCCCGGGGTGAACGTCGAGACCTTCGGAGAAGAGGCGAAGCGTGGGATCCTGCTCGACATCGACAACGATCTGCGCATCGCCCGGGCGAGCCTGCCGCTGCTGCCGTCGACGTCGCGGCGTGCCGTTGCGCTGGCGCAGGGCCTGTTCGGCGAGCTGACCCGGCGTCTCTGGGAGACGCCGGCCGCCGTGTTGGCCGAGACGCGCATCCGTGTGCCGAACCCCGTGAAACTGCGCATCGCGGCCTCGGCTTCGGCCGGGCGCCTGCCGCGAGAGTACTCGGCGACGGCCTCGGCGACGGCGACGGCCTCGGCTTTCGCTTCCGCGACGCGCGGCACCGGCCCCGCGACATCCCCCCCACCATCCACCACCACCGCTACAGCCGAGGAGAACCGTTGAGTTCCGAGCACGACCGAGGGCCCAGCCAGGGCAACAGCTTCGACGACCTCGTCGACGGAGAGACCGAGGTCATCGACCGATTGCCGAAAGATTTCGTGCTGCAGAACCAGCGCGCCTCCACACAGCCTGCCGCCTCCGCCGGCCGGCCCGGAGTGGGCAAGACGGCCGTGGTGATCGGCGCCGGCATCAGTGGACTCGCCACGGCGGGACTCCTCGCACGTGAGGGCTACAGCGTGACGGTTCTCGAGAAGCAGGAGACGGTCGGCGGGCGCGCCGGGCTCTGGGAGAAAGACGGCTTCCGCTTCGACACCGGCCCGTCGTGGTACCTGATGCCGGAGGTGTTCGATCACTTCTACAAGCTGATGGGCTCGTCTGCCGACGCCGAGCTCGACCTCTCCAAGCTCGACCCCGGCTACCGGGTGCTGTTCCAGGACGAGTTCCACCCCGTCGACATCGCGGCGTCCCGGGAGGAGAACCTCGAGCTCTTCGAGTCGATGGAACCCGGCGCGGGCGTGCGCATGGCGGGGTACCTCGACTCTGCCGCCGAGACCTACGAACTCGCCAAGGAGTATTTCCTCTATTCGACGTTCGAAGACTTCCGACCGCTGGTGAAGGGGCCGGTGCTGAAGCGCTCGCCCCGCCTCGTTCGGCTGTTGCTCGAGTCGCTGAGCAGTCTCGCCGGTCGCACCGTGCGTGATCCGCGGCTGCAGCAGATCCTCGGTTACCCGGCCGTGTTCCTCGGGTCGTCGCCGTATTCCACTCCGAGCATGTACCACCTGATGAGCCATCTCGACCTCGAAGACGGTGTGCTCTACCCGCAGGGCGGCCTCGCCCGGGTGATCGAGAGCATCCGCCAGCTCGCCGAGTCGGCCGGGGTCACGATCGTCACGGGCGCTGCGGTGTCGCGCATCGTCACCACCGATGACGGGGTGGAGGCGGCCGCGCACCCGGAGCCCGCACCCGGCCCGTACGACTACGACACCACCGAGTTCGACACCAATGTGGTCGACCGCGACGAGCTGCGCCGGGTGCTCGAGGGGGAGGCCGAGAGTGCGCCCGACGCGACGTGGGCCGCCGCCCCAGCTCCCACCTCCGCGACCCCGACCGCGCCGACCCCGACCGCGCCGACCCCGGCCGCCGCCCGGGGGAGGGCCGCGGCATCCGGGGTCGCACCCGCCGACCGCACGCCTGCCCGCGTCTCGGGCGTGCAGTATCTCGACAGCACCGGCGCCGCTCACTCGATCGACGCCGATATCGTGGTCGCCGCCACCGACCTCCGCCACGTCGAGACCACCATGCTCCTCCCGGAGCTGCAGACCTACCCCGAGAAGTACTGGGCGAAGAAGACGGCCGGCCCGAGCGCCGTCCTCATCTACCTGGGCGTCTCGGGTGCGGTGCCCGAGCTCGCCCACCACACGCTGTTCTTCACCAAGTCGTGGAAGGCCGACTTCGAGAAGATCTTCGGCAGGGGCGGCGTCGTGGCCGGTCTGGCCAAGGCCGTCGGTATCGGGCGGAAGGCGACGACCTCGGTTCCGAGTCCGGCGTCGATCTACGTCTGCCGTCCCAGCGCGACCGATCCGGAGGTGGCGCCCGAGGGCAGCGAGAACCTGTTCGTGCTCGTACCGATCCCCGCCGACCCCGGTATCGGATCGGGCGGGGAAGACGGTGGCGGCGACGCCCGGGTCGAGGCGATCGCCGATGAGGCCATCGCGCAGATCGGGGAGTGGGCGGGCATCCCCGACCTCGCCTCCCGCATCACCGTGCGGCGGACCATCGGCCCCGCCGACTTCGCGAACGACCTCAACACGTGGAACGGCACCGCCCTCGGGCCGGCGCACACGCTCGCACAGAGTGCATTCTTTCGCGCGGGCAACGTGAGCAAGAAGGTCGGCGGGCTCTACTACGCGGGTGGATCCACGATCCCCGGCATCGGCCTGCCGATGTGCCTGATCAGCGCCGAACTCGTGATCAAGCGCCTGCGCGGCGACACCTCCACCACGGCCCTCCCGGAACCACTGTGACCCCCGCCACCCCGACACCGCGCAGCCGCTGATGGGCATCCTCTACCTGCTCGCGCTGCTCGTCGCCCTCACCGGGATGGTCATGCTCGACCGGCGCTTTCGCCTGTTCTTCTGGCAGGACGCCCGACGTGCCGCGATCGTGCTCGTCGTGGGCGTGCTGTTCTTCCTCGCCTGGGACGTGTCGGGTATCACCGCAGGCATCTTCTTCCGTGGCGAGACCTCGTTCATGACGGGCATCCTCGTCGGCCCCGAGTTGCCGCTGGAGGAGGTCTTCTTTCTGACCCTGCTCTGCTATCTCACGATGAACCTCTTCGAGACGGTGGGGCGGATGCTCGGCAGGGCCCGCGCGACCGACACCGGCCGGGCATCCGGCGCCGTGCGAAGCGGAGGTGGCCGCCCGTGACCTACTGGTCGCTCAATACGATCTTCCTGGTGATCGCTGTCGCGGTGGCTGTGCTCGCGCGCATGGCAAGGCGGCACCCCCGGCGGCTGCCCGTCGTGATCACCGCGCTCGTGCTGTTCGTCGTGAGTGTCGTCTTCGACAACGTCATGATCGGCATCGGCCTCGTCGGCTACGACCGCAGCCTCATCTCCGGCGCGTTCCTCGGTATCGCCCCGCTCGAGGACTTCGCCTACGTCATCGGCGCCGCCCTCCTTCTGCCGGCCCTGTGGACGCTCCTCCCTGCCCGCCGCCCCACCGAGGCACCTCACAATTCAGGCCGCAAGGCGGATGAGCCGCCACTCGAACGCGACGGCGTCCGTGGCCTGAATACGCGCACGCGCGGGGCTGAACCGGGAGCCACCCGATGAGCACCTTCAGCCAGGTCGTGCTCTCCTCCCGGCCGCTGTCGTGGATCAATACCGCCTTTCCGTTCGCGGCCGGCTACTTCCTCACCACCCGTGAGATCGACCTGACGTTCGTGTTCGGCACCCTGTACTTCCTCGTGCCGTACAACCTCGCGATGTACGGCATCAACGACGTGTTCGACTACGAATCCGACATGCGAAACCCGCGGAAGGGCGGTGTCGAGGGCGCGGTGCTCAGTCGGTCGCTGCACCGCGTGACGCTCGTCAGTGCCGCCGCGACCAATATTCCGTTCCTGGCATATCTCGTCATCGTCGGCTCGCCGCTCTCCTGGCTGGTGCTCGCGATCAGCATCTTCGCGGTGATCGCCTACAGCGCGCCGAAGCTGCGCTTCAAGGAGCGGCCGTTCGTCGACTCGCTCACCTCGAGCACCCATTTCGTGAGCCCTGCCGTCTACGGCCTCGTGCTCGCCGGTGCCACCTTCACCCCGGCGCTCTGGGCCATCCTCGCCGCGTTCTTCCTCTGGGGGATCGCCAGCCACGCCTTCGGCGCCGTACAGGACATCGTGGCCGACCGCGAGGGCGGTATCTCGTCGATCGCCACCGTGATCGGGGGGCGGCAGACCGTGCGCTTCGCCTTCTTCGCCTACGTGCTGGGCGGCATCCTGATGCTGTTCACCGGCTGGCCCGGCCCGCTCGCGAGCCTGCTGGCCCTTCCGTACGCGTTCAGCGTGCTGCCCTACTGGTCGATCACCGACCGGGATGCCGAACGGGCCAACGTGGGTTGGAGGAGGTTTCTCTACCTCAACTTCGTCTCGGGCTTTCTGGTCACGATGCTGCTCATCTGGTTCGTGCTGATCAACGGCTGACCGCCGCGGGAGGCAGCCGTGTCAGTCGGCGAGCTGCTTCTGCTTCGAGGAGACCGGGATGAGTACCAGCAGCCCGACCAGCAGCACCAGCACGATGCCGAGGATGCCCCAGTACTGCGCGCCGCCGAGGGTCACGAACAGGGCGAAGGCCGCCGGCGCGAGGAACGTCGCCGCCTTGCCGGTCGTGGCGTAGAGCCCGAAGATCTCGCCCTCCCGGCCGGCCGGGATGACCCGCCCGAGGAACGACCGGCTGGCCGACTGCGCCGGCCCGACGAACAGGCAGAGCGCCAGGCCGAAGACCCAGAACGCCGCCTGCCCGGCATCGTGCAGGAAGAAGACGGCCGACCCGCAGATGACGAGCCCGACCAGCGCCACGACGATGACGGGCTTGGGCCCGACCCGGTCGTCCAGTCGACCGACCAGCACCGTCGAGACCCCGGCGGTGACGTTCGCCGCGATCGCGAAGATGATGACCTCGCCCGGCGAGAAACCGAAGGTTCCGGCCGCCAGAACCCCGCCGAAGGTGAAGACGCCGGTCAGCCCATCACGGAACACTGCCGACGCGATCAGAAAGTACACCGTGTGGCGGTTGGTGCGCCAGAGCCCCGCGATGTCGTGCCCGAGCCGCGCGTAGGAGGCGAAGAAGCCTACCTTCGCTCGGGCCGCAGACCCGTTGGGCACCAGTTCGGGCACCGCGAGCAGTACCGGCAGCGCGAACACCCCGAACCACAGGGCGGCGATGAGCATCGACACCCGCACCGAAAGGCCGTTCGCGCTCGTCACGCCGAACAGCCCCACGTCGGGGTGGATGAAACCGAAGTAGACGATCAGCAGCAGCACGATGCCGCCGAAATACCCCATCGACCAGCCGAAAGCGCTGACCTTGCCGATGGTGCGCCTCGTCGAGACGCTCGAGAGCATGGCGTTGTAGTTCACCTCGGCGAATTGGAAGAACACCGACCCCACGGCCAGCAGTAGCAGCCCGAGCCACAGGTATTCCGGCGTCGCCTGCACGAAGAAGAGCAGCGCGATGATCAGCACGACGATGTACGTGTTCACACCGAGCCAGAGCTTGCGGTTGCCCGACGTGTCGGAGCGCTGGCCTGTCACGGGCGCCAGCAGGGCGACGACGACCCCCGCGACCCCCAGCGTCCAGCCGAGCTGGGCCGAGACGAAAGCCTCGTCGCCGAACGGGTGGTTCGTTGCGTTGCCGGTGAGGTACACCGTGAACACGAAGGTCGTGACGACCGCGTTGAAGGCGGCCCCGCCCCAGTCCCAGAGGGCCCAGGCGATGATGCGACGCCCCGGTATCACGCGGTCGTCTGCTGTGGATGCCCGTGCCGAGCCCTCGCCGCCCGAGACGGTGTCGGGCGCACCCGAAATGCCTGTCATGGGAGAACAGTACATTCAAGCGAGAAACGGCGGGTGAACCTCGTGCTTCGCGTCGAGCGTGCGCCCCAGCCGCTCCCCGGCCGTCTTCATGTGCAGGGTCATCGCCGCGCTCGCCAGTTCCGGATCGCGCACCCGCAGCGCCTCGTAGATGCGCTCGTGCTCTGCGAGGGCGCTGTCGGCGTCGGCGCTCGCCTGCAGCCCGCGCTCCACCCAGATGCGCAGCAGTGAGCGGATGCTCTGCAACAGGTCGATCAGCACCTTGTTGCCCGCACTCTTCGCGATCTCGAGGTGGAACTTCAGGTCGGCCTCGATGAACCGGGTGCGGTTCTCGCCCGCATCGTGCATGGTCTGGAGGTGCTGCTTCAGTCGGGCGAGCGATTCGTCGGAGATCGCCGCGGCCGCTATCTGCGCGGCGAACACCTCGAGGGCCCCGCGCACCTGGATGAGGTCGCGGGTGCGCGGTTCGCCGATCATCAGACCCCAGCTCAGCGTCTCGGGCAGCAGCTCCGAGGTCGTGCCGCGCAGGTATGTTCCGCTGCCCGGGCGTACGTCGACCACGCCGAGGATCTCGAGCGCCGCCAGCGCCTCGCGCACCGCCGATCGCCCGATCTGCAGGCGTGCCGCCAGTTCGCGCTCGGGGGGAAGGCGTGTGCCCACCTCGATGTCGCCGCTCATGAACAGGTCGAGCAGCCGTTTCGCCACGGCCGAGACCGCACTGCCCGTGGCGATCGACCCCAGCGCCGAGCTGATCTGCGAAGTGGGTTGGTCTGGGTAGGCCGGCATGTCGTCAGGCTATCAACGAAAGAAAGTTTCTCCGATCGCTTGCAAATTGGTCAACCGGTTGAGCTATAGTTGTGCCCAGCCACCGTCGCCCACCCCCTGCACCGCTGGAGTTGCTACCCCCCATGACACGCCTGTACAACGATCCGGCCGACTTCGCCGATGAGATGATCGACGGTTTCGTCGCCGCCAATCAGAACCAGGTCAGGCGCGTCACCGGTGGCGTCGTCCGCAGCACGAAGACCCCCGAGAACCAGGTCGCGCTCGTCATCGGCGGAGGTTCGGGCCACTACCCCGCGTTCGGCGGGCCCGTCGGGCAGGGTCTCGCCAGCGGCGCGGCCATGGGCAACCTCTTCGCCTCACCGTCGGCTCACCAGGTCGAGACCGTCGCCCGCGCAGCCCACCGGGGAGGCGGGGTGCTGCTCAGCTACGGCAACTACGCCGGTGACGTTCTACACTTCAGCCAGGCCCAGGATGCCCTCACCGCCGCCGGCGTGCCGACACGCACCGTCGTGGTGACCGATGACATCTCCAGCGCGAGTGTCGCCGAGAAGCAGAAGCGCCGTGGCATCGCCGGCGACCTGACCGTCTTCAAGTCCGCCGCCGCCGCGGCGCAAGAGGGCTACCCGCTCGACGAGGTCGTGCGGGTGGCCGAGCTCGCGAACGAGCGCACCCGCTCGTTCGGGGTCGCGTTCTCGGGCTGCAGCCTGCCCGGAGCCACCGACCCCCTCTTCACCGTTCCCGAGGGGCGGATGGCCGTGGGAATGGGCATCCACGGTGAACCCGGTATCGGCGAGACCGACGTGCCCACCGCCGACGGGTTGGCGACCCAGTTCGTCGAAGCGTTGCTCGCCGAACTCCCTGACGGCATCTCGCAGGCCGAGGGCCAGCGTGTCGGGCTCATCCTGAACGGCCTCGGAGCCGTGAAGTACGAAGAACTCTTCGTGGTCTACCGGGGCGTCGCGCGCCTGCTCGACGAGGCCGGGGTCACGATCGTCGAACCCGAGGTGGGCGAGCTCGTCACCAGCTTCGACATGGCCGGGGCCTCCCTCACCCTGTTCTGGCTCGACGACGAACTCGAGCGCTTCTGGCGGGCTCCCGCCGATACTCCGGCCTATCGCAAGGGCTCGGTGCGGGTCGCCGAACAGCTCGATGCCGCAGAGGTCGAAGCCGAGGTCGAGGTGTCCATCCCCGACGCCTCCGCCGAATCGCAGGCGGGTGCCCGGTTGGCCCAGCTGGCCCTCGAAGCGCTGCAGGCGGTCGTCACCGACAACGCCGACGAGCTCGGTCGCATCGACGCCGTGGCGGGTGATGGTGACCACGGCATCGGGATGCTGCGGGGCTCGCGTGCCGCGACCGCCGCAGCCCTCACGGTGCTCGAAGCCGGTGCGGGGGCCGAGACCCTGCTCCGGCGTGCGGCCGATGCGTGGTCCGATCGCGCCGGCGGAACATCCGGAGCCCTCTGGGGCGTCGCGCTGACGGCCGTCGGCACCGAGCTCGGCGACACCGCGAAGCCCACCGCAGCATCTGTCGCAGCCGGTGTGCTGGCCGCGAAGAACGGCATCCTCACCTTCGGTGCCGAAGTCGGCGACAAGACGATGGTCGATGCGCTCGTTCCGTTCAGCGACGTTCTCAGCCGCGAGATAGCCGGCGGAGCATCCCTCGCCGCCGCCTGGACCCTCGCCGCCACGGCCGCCACTGAGGCCGCAGCCGCGACCGCCGCCCTGCTGCCGCGCATGGGCCGCGCCCGCCCGCACGCCGAGAAGAGCCTCGGCACCCCCGACGCCGGCGCGCACTCTCTCGCCCTCATCGTGACCGTGGTCGCCGACGTGCTCACCGCCCACTCGGCGACCGTGCCGGCCGCTGCTGCCCACCGTGACACCACCCTGCAAGGAGACCCCGCATGACCGAACCACTCCGCATCGCCCTCGGCTCCGACGACGCCGGCTTCGACTACAAGGAGATCCTGAAGAAGGATCTCGAGACCAACCCCCTCGTCGCGAGTGTCGAAGACGTCGGCGTCGATGCCGACGGCCACACCGCCTACCCGCGCGTGGCCATCGCTGCCGCTGAACTCGTGGCTTCGGGCAGGGCCGACCGCGCTCTGATCTTCTGCGGTACCGGCCTCGGCGTCGCCATCTCGGCGAACAAGGTCGCCGGCATCCGCGCCGTCACCGCCCATGACAGCTTCTCGGTCGAGCGTGCCGTGCTCAGCAACAATGCCCAGGTGCTCACCATGGGCCAGCGCGTCATCGGCATCGAGCTGGCCCGCCGCCTCGTGCGCGAGTGGCTGACCTACCGCTTCGACGAGTCGAGCGCCAGCGCGGAGAAGGTCGCCGTGCTGAGCGAGTACGAGAACACGGGCAGCTGCTGATGAGCATCCGGAAGCCTGTCTCGTGATCGGCCTCAGCACCTTTGCCTACTTCTGGCAGCTGCACGCCTCGAACCCGCGGCGGCTCGACCTCGCCGGGGTGCTCGCCGACGTGAGCGACCGCGGCGTCGGGCTGCTGCAGATCTGCGACTACGCTCCGCTGGATGAGCTGACCCCGGATGCCCTGGCCGACGTCGCGCTCCGGGCCGGCGACCTCGGGGTGGGCATCGAACTCGGCACGAAGGGCGTCTCGCCCGATCACCTGCTGCGGTACCTCGAGCTCGCGAAGACCTTCGACGCGACGCTCGTGCGCAGCATGGTCTTCTCGCCCGGGTACCGCCCCACCCTCGCCGAGGCCGAGCGCGACCTGAACGCCGTGACGCGGGCGTACGACGACGCCGGCGTGACGCTCGCGCTCGAGACATACGAACAGCTGCCGACGAACGATCTCGTCTCGCTGATCGAGGCGATCGGGCATCCGCGGGTCGGCATCTGCCTCGACCCCGCCAACACGGTCGCGCTGCTCGAGAACCCCCGCGACGTGATCGACCGCACGGCGCCTTTCGTGGCGAACGTGCATGTCAAGGACTTCGCCTTCACCCGCCGCGGCGGCTGGGTCGGTTTCACTCTGGAGGGCGCGCCGCTCGGCACCGGCCTTCTCGACTACGAGTACCTCGTCGAGACCGTGCGCCCGAACGAGCGCGGCATCAACCAGATCATCGAACACTGGCTTCCGCTGGGCGCCTCCTACGAAGAGACCGTTCGCGAAGAGAACACCTGGAACACCCACACCCTGAACCACCTGAGGAGCAGAACCATATGACGACACTCACCGACAGCCTCACCATCGCGGTCATCGGAGCCGGCGGGAAGATGGGGATGCGCGTCTCCAACAACCTCGCCAAGACCGATCACACCGTGTTCTACAGCGAGAACTCGCCGGCCGGCCAGCAGCGCACGCTCGACGCCGGCCGCACCATCACCGAGACGCCCGACGCCGTGAAAGACGCCGACGTCGTGGTGCTGGCCGTGCCCGACCTCGCCCTCGCCGCGGTCTCCGCGCTGGTCGTTCCGCTGCTGAAGCCCGGCACCGTGCTGCTGACGCTCGACCCGGCCGCCGCCTATGCGGGCCTGCTCGCCACGCGCGACGACATCGTGTTCGCTGTCGCGCATCCCTGCCACCCCTCGGTCTTCCTCGAGCGCCACACACCCGAGGAGTACGCCGACACGTTCGGAGGCATCGCGGCGCCGCAGGATGTCGTCGCCGCGATCGAGAGCGACGACGAGTCGAAGCGGGCCATCGCCGAGGCGACCATCAAGGTCATCTACGCGCCCGTCGTGGATGTGCACTGGGTCACGGTCAAGCAGCTCGCCCAGCTCGAGCCGACCCTCGTCGAGACCATCGCCTGCATGATCGGGGGGCTGCTCAAAGAGTCGCTCGACGAGGCCGTCAACACCATGGGCGTGCCCTACCCCGCTGCCCGCGCCATCCTTCTCGGCCACACCCAGGTCGCCCTGGCGAACTCGCTGAACGGCGACAACCCCTTCTCCGACGCCTGCCTGATCGCCATGGACTACGGCCGCGAGTCCATCGTGAAAGACGACTGGAAGAAGATCTTCCGCGACGACGAGCTCGACCTCGTTCTCAGCCGGATGCTGCACCTCGACACCATCGAACGTTAGGAATGACACCGTGAGCACTGTCGCCACTCCCCAACCAGAGCAGTCCGCCCTGGAGAAATCGACGATCCGCAAGGTCGCCACGCGCGTCGTGCCGTTCGTCGCGCTGATGTTCTTCATCAACTACCTCGACCGCACCGCGGTCGGTTTCGCCGCGCCGAACGGCATGAACGACGACCTCGGGCTCACTGCGGCCCAGTTCGGGTTCGCCTCGGGCGTGTTCTTCATCGGCTACATCCTGCTCGAGGTCCCCTCGAATGTGGCGCTGGTACGGTTCGGCGCGAGGCGCTGGCTCGCCCGCATCATGGTCTCGTGGGGCATCGTCGCCGCCCTGTTCACCTGGGTGCAGAACTTCGAGCAGCTCGCCATCCTGCGCTTTCTGCTCGGTGTGGCCGAGGCCGGGTTCTTCCCGGGCGCCATCCTCTTTCTGAGCCTCTGGGTGCCGTCGCAGCACCGCTCGAAGATCCTCGCTCTGTTCTACCTGGCGCAGCCGCTCACCAGTGTCGTGGGTGCCCCGCTCGCCGGAGTGCTGCTGCAGACCCACGGCGTGTTCGGCCTCGAGGGCTGGCGCTTCATGTACCTCGTCGTCGCCATCCCGGCCATCATCGTGGGCATCATCGCGTGGTTCTACCTCACCAGCCCGAAAGAGGCGAAGTGGTTGACGGGCCCTGAGCGCACCTGGCTGCTCACGGCTCTCGATGACGAGAACGTCGTCAAGGAGAAGACCGAGGCCATCAAGATCCAGGCGGGAGGCAAGAAGTCGAGCACATTCAGCGCACTGCGCACCGGACGGGTCTGGATGCTCGCCTTCATCTACTTCGGCTTCATCTACGGCCTCTACGCCCTGGCCTTCTTCCTGCCCACGATCATCGACGGCTTCCAGGCCACGGCGGGCGTCAAGTTCGACTTCATCCAGAAGGGGCTCATCACGGCGATCCCGTATGTGCCGGCCGCGATCGTGCTGTGGCTCTGGTCGAGGGACGCGACGCGCCGGGGAGTGAAGACGTGGCACATCGCCGTTCCCGCGCTCGTGGGTGGTGTGAGCATCCCGCTCGCCCTGCTCGCCGGTTCGCCGGTGGCGACCATCGCCATCATCACCGTGACCGCCTGCGCGATCTTCGCGGCCCTGCCGAACTTCTGGACGGTGCCGACCCAGTTCCTCACGGGTGTCGCTGCGGCGGCCGGTATCGCGCTGATCAACACGATCGGCAACCTCGCCGGGTTCAGCGCCCCGTTCATCACGGGTGCGTTGAAGGACTGGACGGGCAGCTACGTCGTTCCGATGTTCGTCGTCGGCGCGTTCATGCTTCTGTCGGCCCTGCTGATGGTCGTCCTCGCCCGTCGCACCGAACGCGTCGACGCGTCGGGTGTCGACGCCGCGTCGTTCGGCGCGGGCGTGCACTAGCAGCAGGTCCTCCGACCCAGGCCCTTCGAAAAGACGCGAGAATCGATCCATGACGAACACCGGGCCCGCCCTCACCATCGGCGTCAGTACGAAGATGTACTTCTCTTTCGCGAGAACCATCGAGTACGCCGAAGCGATGGCGGGCCTGGCCTCGTCGCATCCGGCCGTCACCGACGGGACGGTCGAGCTCTTCGTCATCCCGTCGTACCCCACGCTTCCCGAGGTGGTGCGCATGCTTTCGGGCACGCCGGTGCGCATCGGGGCACAGGATGTCGCGACCGACGACAGCGGAGCGTTCACCGGTGAGGTCAGCGCCCCGATGCTCGCGGAGATCGGCTGCACGCTGGCAGAGGTCGGGCACGCCGAACGCCGTCGCCTGTTCGGTGAGACCGAGGAGGTGACAGCTGCGAAGACGCAGGCCGCCCTCCGCAACGGCATCACGCCGGTGCTCTGCCTGGGTGAGGCGGTCGAGGGCACGGCTCCGGATGCTGCGGCCGAGGTCATCCGCCAGCTCGACAGTGCCCTGCAGGGCACTCCTCGTGGAAGTGCGGTCATCGTCGCCTACGAGCCGCACTGGGCGATCGGAGCTGCCCAGCCTGCGCCCGCTGGCCACATCGTCGCCGTCTGCCGGGCGCTCCGCGACCATCTCGACGCCGACGAGCGCCTCGACGACGGCAGGGTCATCTACGGGGGCAGCGCCGGCCCCGGGCTGCTCACCACCCTCGGCCGGGCGGTCGACGGCATCTTCCTCGGCCGCTTCGCCCACGACCCCGCCGCTCTCGGCGTGATCCTCGACGAGGCTGCTTCCCTGCACCAACCTGAGAGTTGAGCCGGATCGACTCAGGTTTTGCTGATCCGACTTGACACCGAAAGGGCCTTCTGTAAACTTGAGGCTAAGAGACTCAACTCTGAACGGGTTGTCTCGCAGAACTTGAGAACCGGCCGCGAGGCCAAGAAGGAGTAAAGCACATGGCTCGTGCAGTAGGTATCGACCTCGGAACCACCAACTCTGTTGTCTCCGTGCTCGAAGGTGGCGAACCCACCGTCATCGCGAACGCCGAAGGCTTCCGCACCACGCCGTCGATCGTGGCGTACACCAAAGACGGCGAGGTGCTCGTCGGTGAGACCGCGAAGCGCCAGGCTGTCACGAACGTCGACCGCACCATCTCCAGTGTGAAGCGCCACATCGGCACCGACTGGAGTGTCGCCGTCGACGACAAGAAGTACACCCCCCAGGAGATCTCGGCGCGCATCCTCGCGAAGCTGAAGCGCGACGCCGAGTCGTACCTCGGTGACAAGGTCACCGACGCGGTCATCACCGTTCCGGCCTATTTCAACGACGCCGAGCGCCAGGCCACGAAGGAGGCCGGCGAGATCGCGGGCCTCAACGTGCTGCGCATCATCAACGAGCCGACCGCCGCGGCGCTCGCCTACGGCCTCGACAAGGGCAAGGAAGACGAGCTCATCCTGGTCTTCGACCTCGGTGGCGGAACGTTCGACGTCTCGCTGCTCGAAGTCGGCAAAGACGATGACTTCAGCACCATCCAGGTGCGTTCGACCGCCGGTGACAACCGCCTCGGCGGCGACGACTGGGACCAGCGCGTCGTCGACTACCTCGTCAAGCGCTTCAAGGACTCGACCGGCGTCGATGTCTCCGGCGACAAGATCGCCAAGCAGCGCCTGAAGGAGGCCGCTGAGCAGGCCAAGAAGGAGCTCTCGGGTTCGCTGAGCACCACCATCCAGCTGCCCTACCTCTCGCTGACCGAGAACGGCCCCGCCAACCTCGACGAGACCCTCAGCCGGGCGAAGTTCGAAGAGCTGACCGCCGATCTGCTGGCCCGCACCGAGAAGCCGTTCCACGACGTCATCAAGGAGGCCGGTGTCTCGGTCGCCGACATCGCACACGTCGTGCTCGTCGGTGGCTCGACCCGTATGCCCGCCGTCGTCGCACTCGTCAAGAAGCTGACCGGTGGTCGCGAGCCGAACAAGGGTGTGAACCCGGATGAGGTCGTCGCCGTCGGCGCCGCCCTGCAGGCCGGCGTGCTGAAGGGCGAGCGCAAAGACGTTCTGCTCATCGACGTCACCCCGCTGTCTCTGGGTATCGAGACCAAGGGCGGCATGATGACCAAGCTCATCGAGCGCAACACGGCCATCCCCACCAAGCGCAGCGAGACCTTCACCACGGCCGACGACAACCAGCCGTCTGTCGCGATCCAGGTCTTCCAGGGCGAGCGCGAGTTCACCCGCGACAACAAGAACCTCGGAACCTTCGAGCTGACCGGTATCGCGCCGGCCCCCCGCGGCATCCCGCAGGTCGAGGTCACCTTCGACATCGATGCCAACGGCATCGTGCACGTGTCTGCGAAAGACAAGGGCACCGGCAAAGAGCAGTCGATGACCATCACGGGCGGCTCGAGCCTGTCGAAGGACGACATCGCCCGCATGGTGCGCGAGGGTGAGGAGCACGCCGCCGAAGACAAGAAGCGTCGCGAGGCTGCGGAGACCCGCAACACCAGCGAGCAGCTCGCGTACTCGATCGACAAGCTCATCAAGGACAACGAAGACAAGCTGCCCGACGATGTCAAGACCGAGGTGCAGGCCGATGTGGATGCTCTCAAGAGCGCTCTCGCCGGCGATGACGACGAGGCCGTGAAGACCGCGTTCGACAAGCTCAACGAGAGCCAGTCGAAGCTCGGCCAGGCCATCTACGCCAACACGCAGGCCGACGAGGCCGCAGCATCCGCCGCGGCCGAGGAACCCGCACCCGCCGAGGGCGCGTCTGACGAAGACATCGTCGACGCAGAGGTTGTCGACGACGAAGAGTCGAAAGAGCAGAAGTAATCATGGCCAGAGACAAGTCACGGGGCGAGAACACCCCCGGCGATGACGAGTCGGGCCAGCACATCCCCGCCGGGTCTGAGGCTTTCTCCTCAGACCCGGCAACGGGTGAGCCGGTCGAAGACGGTGCGTTCATCGAGGCCGAGGGCCCCGATGTCGAGACCTCGACCGAGGGCGGCTCCACCGAGGGCGGCCTGAGCGACGAAGACCTGAGCTTTCTCGACGCCGTCAGCTCGGGTGCAGCCGATGAGCTCGCTGCCGAACGGCTTGCCGATCTCCAGCGCATCACCGCCGAATACGCGAACTACCGCAAGCGCACCGAGGCGAACCGCGAGGTCGAGCGGGAGCGCACCGTGGGAGATGTCGTCAAGATCCTCCTTCCTGTGCTCGACGATCTCGACCGGGCTGAGAAGCACGGCGACCTCGCTGAGGGTCCCTTCGCCTCCATCGCGGGCAAGCTCCGCGTCGGAGTCGAGCGGCTCGGGCTGAAACCCTTCGGAGCGGTCGGAGAGCCCTTCGATCCGAAGGAGCACGAGGCGATCTTCCAGCAGCCGACACCGGGTGTGGAGGTCGAGACGATCGCCGACGTCGTCGAGACGGGGTACTACCTCGGCTCGACCCTGCTCCGTGCGGCCAAGGTCGTCGTAGCGGTGCCGAATGGCTAGCCAGGACTGGTTCGACAAAGACTTCTACTCGGTACTCGGTGTATCGAAAGACGTTTCTGCGGCCGACCTGAAGAAGCAGTATCGCAAGCTCGCGCGGCAGTACCACCCCGACTCCAATCCGGGTGACGCTGCCGCCGAGGCGAAGTTCAAGGAGATCAGCGAGGCCAACTCGGTTCTCGCTGACCCTGAACAGCGCAAGGAGTACGACCAGATCCGTGCGATGGGTTCCGGTGCTCGCTTCACGGCGGGCGGCCAGGGCCAGTCGGGCGGCTTCGAAGACGTCTTCGGCGGTATGTTCGGCGGCGCACGCGGTGGGGCGGGCGGCAGCGCCGGCTCCAACTACAGCTACCAGCAGGCCGGCTACGAAGACCTGCTGGGCGGCATGTTCGGCGGCCAGAGCCGCGGGTTCGGACAGCCGACCGGCGGGTACCGAGGTTTCGGTGGCCCGACCCGGGGCCGCGACGTCACGGCGCGCACCACCGTCGACTTCCTCACCGCCACCAAGGGCGACACGATCAAGTTGCAGACGGCCGACGGCGCGACCATCACGGTGAAGATCCCAGCGGGCGTCTCCGACGGCCAGAAGATCAAGCTGCGCGGCAAGGGTGAGCAGAGCCAGGATGGCGGCGAGGCCGGCGACATCGTTCTCACGGTGTCAGTGCGCAAGCACCCTGTGTTCGAACGGGACGGCCTGAACCTCCGGGTCACCGTGCCCGTGACGTTCGTCGAGGCGACGCTCGGTGCGACCATCGAGGTTCCCACCCTCGGCGGCGACCCCGTGAAGCTGCGCGTCGGCCCGGGCACGCCCAGCGGTCGTGTGCTGCGGGTCAAGGGCCGCGGCGTCGACACCCCGAAGGGTGTGGGCGACCTGCTCGCCGTCGTTCAGGTGGCGGTGCCGTCGCACCTCACCGACGAGGCGCGCGAGGCCCTGGTGGCCTTCCACGCCCTCGAGCCGAACGAGAACCCGCGGGCAGAACTGCTCGCGAAAGCGCAGGAGTAGTGCCCGCGTGCGCTGCGAGGGCCGCCCGGCAACGGGGGCCGCGCAGCGCACGTCGGGCATTTCGATGACGACCGGAGGCCGGTGATGGATGCACCCGTAGACGAGAACGCACCGATCTTCGCGATCGCCGTCGCGGCCGAGCTCGCCGAGATGCACCCGCAGACCCTCCGTCAGTACGACCGGCTCGCGCTGGTGGTGCCGCGGCGCACCGCAGGCAAATCCCGTCGGTACTCCCTGCGCGATGTGATGCAGCTGCGCGAGATCGCGCGACTCGGTGCAGAGGGCATCACCCTCGAGGGGATCCGCCGCATCCTGGAGCTCGAGAACGTCAACCAGCAACTCGCGAAGCGGGTGCGCGAACTCGAGACGGCGCTCGCCGACGAGCTGCTCAACCGGCCGGGCCGCCGCGTGTTCGCGGCCGGGGCCGAGGGCGAGATCGTCTCGCTCAAGAACGGTACCCGCACCCAGCGCCGCACCGAAGTGGTGGTCTGGCGCCCCTAGCCCCATCCCCTAGCCCCCGAGCCGCCCAGGCCCCCTTCGCCTGTTTTGCGCAAAAGCACCCACGACGTTCCGTGTGGGTGCTTTTGCGCAAAACCCGAGGGGGAAGGGGAGCGGGGGGCGGGCGCGCGGGTGAGGGGGCGTGCGTGACCTTTGCGAGAATGGGGGCATGACGAACACCCCCGCACTCGGCCTGCTGCTCGACATCGACGGACCGATCGCGTCGCCCGTTTCGCGGTCGATCGCCATTCCGAGCATCCTGAGCGACCTGCTGACCCTGGTGGCCGGCGGTGTTCCGATCGCCTTCATCACGGGTCGCTCCGCAGATTTCGTGCTCGAAGAGGTCGTGGCGCCGCTTCGCGCGGCCGGGCTCGACTCCGCCCTGCAAGACGGGGGGCGGATGTTCGTGGTCTGCGAGAAGGGTGCGGTGTGGTTCGCGCTCGGCGCCGATGGCCCGGGTGAGATCGAGGTCGATCGGACCGTGGCGCTGCCCGGGGAGTTCCGCGACCACATCCGATCGATGGTCGGAAAGCGCTACGCCGATTCGATGTTCTTCGATGAGGGCAAGCTCGCCATGGTGTCGGTCGAGCAGCTCACGACGCTGACGATGGCCGAGTACCAGCCCCTGCAGCTCGAGTACAACGACGTGGCGTTCGATGCTCTCGTCGAGCGGGGGCTCGGGGTTCGCTATGGCGACAGGGAGGTGCCCGATGCGGCCGGTGAGGTTCCGTTCCGCATCGACCCGACGATCATCTCCTCCGACGTCGAATCGGTTCTGCTCGACAAGGATCGCGGCGCCGAGCGCGCCCTCGCCCACTTCGAGAGCCAGGGTGGCCTGCCCGACCTGTGGCGGTCGGTCGGAGACTCGCGCAGCGACTACAAGATGGCCGACTATCTCTATGCAGCCGGGTACGACGTGGCGCACGTCGATGTGCGACCGGCCGACGGGGTGCTCGAGAAGCCCTATCCGGTGGTGATCGAGGGCGACCTCATCCACGACGAGGCCGGTGCCGCGTTCCTGTCGTACTGGGTGAAGAAGCTCGGGCTGTAGCCGACGGCGACGGCACCGACACGAAAGCGGTCATCCTCGCCGCATGCTGCGGAGGATGCCCAGATTTGCGTCGATTGTCCGAGCTCGTGCCCGTGCCGCGTGCGCGTGCCCGAGCTCAGGCCGGGGTGCGGTGCTTCGCGACAGCGCCCGCGGCCGCCCGCTGCAGCTTCGCCAGGGTGCGGCGCTCGCGGTACTCGCGCACCCGCTGCCCGATGAGCCGCACCGAGAGCTCCTCGTGGATGCAGTACGCCACGATCAGCGCCACCCCGCCGCCCGTGATGAACACGGTGCGGATCACGTAGCCCAGGATGTCGCCCTGCACCGAGTCGGAGATGTCCATGCCCTCGGCGATACTCACGCACGCGAAGAAGATCGACGCCGAGACGGCCAGATGCGTGGCGAGGCCCTCACGGATGCCCACGATCGCGAAGAGGATGATGCACCACGCCGCATACCAGGGGTGGATGACCGGCGACAGGATGACCGTGGCTGTGAACCCCAGCGCGAGGCGCATCACCGGGTCGATGTTGCGCTTCGTGAGCATCACCCAGGCGACGACGACCACCATCGCCCCGACCGCCACGTATTTCACGATGTTCGCCGGCAGCTCGCCGTCGAGCCCGAACGCACCGAACGCCCCGCCCATCGCAATGGCCAGGATGTTGACCGGTGCGTACCAGTGCGAGACCGACCCGGGCGTCGCGAGGGTGAGAACCCAGCCGAAGCCGATGTTGAGCGCGAAGCCGAGCACCCCCAGCACGGCCGCCGAGACGACGACGGTGATCACCCAGTACTTCACGGTGCTTCGCATGGTGCGGTTCTGGCCCGCCCAGATGATGCCGACGATGGGCAGCGCGATGACCGCGATGGGTTTCACGCCGATCGATGCGGTCACCAGCAGCACGGCGATGATCGGGTGCTTCTGCAGCGCGTAGTAGACGCCCGCGACGAGGAAGGCGAGCATCAGTGCGTCGTTGTGGCCGGCCACGACGAAGTTGAACAGAACGACGGGGCTGGCCAGAACGAGCCACAGCACCTTCGAGGGGTCGACGGAACGCAGCACGGCGATGCGGTAGGCGTAGAACGCCATCACCGCGACACTGACGATTGCCACCAGGCGGAACAGGCCGACGGCGATGATGGGGGAGTCGCCCGAGGCCATCACGGTGAGCTGCTCGAGCCACAGGTAGATGGGGCCGTACGGGGTCTTCGCGTTCGCCCACATCGGGTCGACCCCGATATTGAACCAGCCCTGGATGGCGGAGATGCCGTCGAGGTAGGGGTTGAAGCCGCCCGCCATGAGCCGGCCCTGGCCGACGTAGGCGAAGAGGTCACGCGAATACAGCGGTACGGCGACGGCGAGGGGCACTGCCCAGACGATGGAGGCGACGATGACCCGCCGCAGGGCATCCGCGGGCTTCTGTCGGAGCGATGAGCCGAGCTTCAGCCAGGCGATGACGAGCAGGAGGCCGGCGCCGATCACCACGAAGGTGGAGATGTGCACGAGCAGGTCATTGCTGCGGATGGCCTGGATGGGCTCCCAGTTGCGCACGTTCGAACCGGGCCCGAGCCAGCCGACGGCGAGAGAACCGAGCACGATGAAGAACGAGCCCACCAACCCCATCAGAAGGGGGGACCCGAGTTCGCGCCTCAGAATATTTCTCACTGTCAATACTGTATGTCGAAGCACCGGTTCGCGCTGGGATCGGCAGGGAACTGGTGGCGTGGGCGCGCATTCCCCGCTAAACTTGAGTTAGGTGGGCTCAAGTTTACGAGCCTCCGTCAGTACGATGAAAGGGACACACTCCGATGCAGCCGCAGAGCGGTCAGCAGAACGTCGAGGAGCAGAGCGCCCTCGAGAAGTATGGCGTCAATCTGACGAAGATCGCCGCCAGCGGCAAGCTCGACCCGGTGATTGGGCGAGACGCCGAGATCAGGCGCGTCAGCCAGGTGCTGACCCGCCGCACCAAGAACAATCCCGTGCTCATCGGCGAGCCCGGTGTCGGCAAGACGGCTGTCGTCGAGGGGCTCGCGCAGCGCATCGTCGCGGGCGACGTCGCCGATTCGCTGAAGGGCAAGCAGCTCGTCTCACTCGATCTCGCCGCTCTCGTCGCCGGTGCGAAGTACCGCGGCGAGTTCGAAGAGCGGCTGAAGGCCGTGCTCAAGGAGATCAACGACGCCGACGGCCAGATCATCACGTTCGTCGACGAACTGCACACCCTGATGGGCGCGGGCGGCGGCGAGGGATCTGTCGCGGCCTCGAACATGCTGAAACCGATGCTCGCCCGCGGCGAACTGCGCCTGATCGGCGCAACCACGCTCAACGAATATCGCGAGTACGTCGAGAAAGACGCGGCGCTCGAGCGCCGGTTCCAGCAGGTGTTCGTGGGCGAGCCGACCGTCGAAGACACCATCGCGATCCTGCGCGGTCTCAAAGAGCGGTACGAAGCACACCACAAGGTGTCGATCGCGGATGCGGCCCTCGTGGCCGCGGCATCCCTCTCGAACCGCTACATCTCGGGCCGCCAGCTGCCCGACAAGGCGATCGACCTCATCGACGAGGCGGCGTCGCGGCTGCGTATGGAGATCGACTCGGCTCCCGTCGAGATCGATGAGCTGCGCCGCAGTGTCGACCGGCTGAAGCTCGAAGAGCTCGCCCTCAACAAGGAGAAGGACGACGCGAGCCGTCAGCGTCTCGAGAAGCTGCGGGCCGACCTGGCCGGCCGCTCAGAGGAGCTCGCTGTACTGCAGGAGCGCTGGGACCACGAACGCGCCATCCTGAACCGGGTCGGCGAGCTCAAGACGCAGCTCGACGCCGCCCGCATGTCGAGTGAGAAGGCGCAGCGTGAGGGCAACCTCGAGCGCGCCTCCAAGTTGCTCTACGGGGAGATCCCGGTCATCGAGCGGAAGCTGCGCGAGGCCGAGAGTGCCGAGCAGAACCCCGACGAGCGCATGGTGAGCGACCAGGTGACCGAGGCCGAGATCGCCTCCGTCATCGCGGCATGGACAGGTATTCCCGTCGACAGGCTCACCCAGGGCGAGACCCAGAAGCTGCTGAACCTCGAGGCGGAGCTCGGCAAGCGGCTGATCGGCCAGCGGCCCGCCGTTCGTGCCGTCGCCGACGCGGTGCGCCGCACGCGGGCCGGCATCTCCGACCCGAACCGGCCGACCGGCTCGTTCCTCTTTCTCGGGCCGACGGGTGTGGGCAAGACCGAGCTCGCGAAGGCGCTCGCCGAGTTCCTGTTCGACGACGAGCGCGCCATGATCCGCATCGACATGAGCGAGTACGGCGAGAAGCACTCGGTCGCCCGGCTGCTCGGTGCCCCTCCCGGGTACATCGGGTACGAGCAGGGCGGGCAGCTGACCGAAGCTGTGCGGCGCCGGCCGTACTCCGTGGTGCTGATGGACGAGATCGAGAAGGCCCACCCCGAGGTGTTCGACGTGCTGCTGCAGGTGCTCGACGACGGCCGGCTGACCGACGGACAGGGCCGCACGGTCGACTTCAGGAACACCATCCTGATTCTGACGTCGAACCTCGGGTCGCAGTACCTCGTCGATCCGTCGCTCGGCGATGGGGCACGGGAGTCCGCCGTGCTGCAGGTCGTGCGCCAGGCGTTCAAGCCCGAGTTCATCAACCGGCTCGACGACATCCTGGTGTTCACGGCGCTCACGCACGACGACCTGGCGCAGATCGTGTCTCTCTACGTCGACCGGCTCGCCCGGCGGGTGTCGGAGCGCAACCTCTCGCTGGCGGTGACTCCGGATGCCCGTTCCTGGCTGGCAGAGCAGGGGTACGACCCGTCGTACGGGGCCCGGCCGCTTCGCCGGCTGATGCAGAAGGAGATCGACGACCGACTCTCGATGGCGCTGCTTTCGGGCACCATCCGCGACGGCGACACCGTCTACGTCGGTCTCGCCGACGACGGCCTCGGCCTCACGGTCGGCCCGGTGGTGCTGGTTCCCGACGAGGTCTGACCCGCCGCACCCTGGCGGGGAGGACGCCGACTGCTCCGGATCCCGGTCAGACGGGCACTCAGCGTCCTCTCGCCCCCAGGATGGCCGCTATTCGGGAGGGCACGGATTCGTCCTGCAGCGAGGTGGTGTCGCCGAGGGTTCGGCCGTCGACGAGGTCACCGAGCAGGCGCCGCATGATCTTGCCCGAGCGGGTCTTGGGCAGATCCGGAACCACGATGAGGTCACGCGGCTTCGCGATGGGGCCGATCTCGCGGCTGACGTGGGCCCGCAGCAGGGCGCTGAGCTCCGACTCGAGGGAGGCCCAGAACGCGGGGTCCCCAGCATCCTGAACGGCCACATCGCGCGACGGGATCACGAACGCAGCGATCGCCTCGCCCGTCACCGGGTCGGTCACACCCACGACGCCGGCCTCGCCGACCGACGGATGCGACACCAGGGCCGACTCGATCTCGATCGTCGAGAGACGGTGGCCCGAGACGTTGATGACGTCGTCGACCCGTCCGAGCAGCCAGATGTACCCGTCTGCGTCGTACTTCGCCCCGTCGCCCGCGAAGAAGTAGCCCTGGGCGGCGTACTTCTTCCAGTACGAGTCGCGAAACCGCTGCGGGTCGCCCCAGACGCCACGCGCCATCGCGGGCCAGGTGCCGTCGATCACGAGGTACCCGCCCGACCCGTTCGGCACCTGCACGCCCTGTTCGTCGACGATGCGCACGGTGATGCCGGGTAGCGCGAACGTCGCCGAGCCGGGTTTCAGCACCGTGACGCCGGGCAGGGGGGCGATGACGGCCGCCCCCGTCTCGGACTGCCACCAGGTGTCGACGATCGGCGCCCGCCCTCCGCCGACGTTCTGGTGGAACCACACCCACGCCTCGGGGTTGATGGCCTCGCCGACCGTGCCCAGCAGGCGCAGGGTCGACAGGTCGAACCGGGGCGGGAGACCATCCGGAAACCACGTCATGAACGTGCGGATGAGTGTCGGCGCCGTGTAGTACGTGGTGACGCCGTAGCGTTCGATGATCTCGAAGTGCCTGCCGGTGTGCGGGGTGTTCGGCGTGCCCTCGTAGATGACGCTCGTCGCGCCGTTCGAGAACGGGCCATAGAGAACGTAAGTGTGTGCGGTGACCCAGGCGAGGTCGGCGGTGCACCAGTAGACGTCTGTGGGTTTGGCGTCGAAGGCGGCCCAGTGGCTCCAGCTCGCCTGGGTGAGGTAGCCGGCGCTGGTGTGCACGACGCCCTTCGGTCGCCCGGTGGTTCCGCTTGTGTAGATGATGAAGAGCGGATGCTCGGAGTCGAAGTTCTGCGCCGCGTGGGTGTCGGGAGCCGCGGCGATCGCGTCGTGGAACCACACGTCACGGCCCTGCTGCCACGGGATGTCGGGAGTGAGGTCGCCCGTGCGGCGCACGACGAGCACGTGCTCGATGGTGGCGCTGGCGCTGACCGCCTCGTCGGCGTTCGCCTTGACCGCGACGGCGGCACCCCGCCGGAACTGCCCGTCGCTCGTGACCAGCAGCTTCGCACCGGTGTCTTCGACGCGGAACTTCAGCGCCTCGGCCGAGAAGCCGCCGAACACGAGCGAGTGGATCGCGCCGATGTGGGCGATGGCGAGCGTGATGACGATGGTCTCGGGAATGACCGGAAGGTACACGACCACGCGGTCGCCCGCCACGATGCCGAGAGCTTCGAGGGCGTTCGCGGCCCGCGCCACGCGGCGCTGCAGGTCGGCGTAGGTGATTGTCTCGCGGTCGCCGGGTTCTCCCTCGAAATGGATGGCGACAGTGTCGCCCTGCCCGGCATCGACGTGCCGGTCGACGCAGTTCACGGCGACGTTCAGCCGGCCACCCACGAACCACTCGGCCGCGGGGATGCTCAGCAGCGGTTGCCCGTCGGCGCCCGGCTCGGCGCCCGGCCCGGCGAGCGGCCCGTCGAGCGGAAGGGCCGGCTCCCACGTGTGCGCGGTGTGCCAGCGCTCGGCCCAGTCGAGGCGCCCGGCCTGGCGCTCCCAGAAGGCCACGGGGTCGGCCGCCGCGCGGTCGTACTCGCCGGCGTCCACGTTGGCCGCTTCGGCGAAGCCCGCAGGCGGTGGATAGACGCGGTTCTCGCTCAGGAGGTTCTCGATGGTCAAAGGCACCGTCTCACGCTACCCGCCGCCGCGCGGCCGCTCGTGCAGCGGCGTCACGGGTCGTCATCAAGCGCGATCGCGCAGGGCGATCATCCCGCTCGCGGCGACCTTCGCGCCCCGCTCCTGCACCCTGTCCATCAGCGCAACGATCACCACGTGTGGGAGGGTCAGGGCGGAGATGAGCACGAGATACAGCCCGAGCAGCGACGTCGGGTCGGCTTCCGGGTGGGGAACAAGGGCGTACAGCGCGACCAGAAGCGCGAGGGCGATGAGGGTGACGGGGGCCGCCTGGCGGGTGAACCGGGCAAAGGCCACGGGGAACCGCCCCTCCGCCAGCGGCGCCCGCAGGGCCTCATCGAGCAGGCAGAGGCGCACCACGTGGCGAAGGGAGTGCCACAGGCAGAAGTACAGGCCCACCGCGAGCACGGGCGGCACGGTGCTGAAGAACACCGCGAGAACGAGCGTCTCGATGCTCTCCCACCGCCACGCCCGAAGACCCGCGATGTGCAGCCGAGACCCAGCCGCTTCACCGTCCACCCGAGCCACCTGCAGGCGGGTCAGGATGATCGTGCCGAGCACTCCCGCACCCAGCACGACAGCGATGGCGACCCGGCCGGATTCTGACGTGAGAGCGGCCACGGTGACCACGGTCCAGCTCGACGTCGCCGACTCGGGAGTCGCTCCGGCGGGAGCGAAGAGGTTCGCCGCGCTCGCCGCCGTCGCCAGGTACGTCTGCGGAAAGGCCACCAGCGGCACCAGCATCGGCAGGGCGCCCCGCAGAACGAGGGTTGCGGCATCTGCCGCCCGCTGGAGTGTGAGGAGCCGCGGAGAGCCGGGGTCGGGCTCGGCACCCTGCCTCCAGCGGGTGACGACGAACAGGTCACCCTGGCCCCAGTGGAACCAGGTCAGCCCGATGAAGAACACGAAGGCGAGGCCAGGGGCCGCCCACCAGAGCCCGAGCACAACCGCACCGAGAACCCCGTAGAGCACGACGACCGGCGCGATCGTACGCCAGGTCGCGGGTCGACCCGCGAGCCGGGCCGGTACGAGGTGGTCCAACGCGCCATGGGGAAGGCCCAGAACGATCAGGCCCACGGCGAACGGCAGGAGCTGGACGAGTTCGGGGATCTGCACGCCCAGGCCGCTGACGATCGAGAGACAGGCGAACAGCACGCCGACCGGGAGGAAGAGCTGACGTCGCGCCAGCTGCCATACGGCGAGGTCGCCACCCGGCGTTCTCACCGGGCCACGTTCCCGAGCCTCCCGACGAGCACCTTCAGAGCCGCGGCCAAGAACCAGATCTTCGGCAGGGCGATGATCAGCCGCGCGATGTCGCGCCAATCGCTCTGGTCGGAGAGAAAACGTACCAGTGCGTTCGGGTCGACGGCGTCGAACATGCGATGGAAAACCCGGGGTGCTCGCTCGGGATGGTCTCGGAGGAACCGCAGGAAGATGGAGTCCAGGAGCGAGCACGGGTCGCTCTCGCCGCCCCGCTCCGATCCGTTCACCAACCGCGCCGCCGCGGCCCGGCAGCTGCGTTGGATTCGGAGGAAGGTGTACCCCGTACTCGGCCGGGTCGCCCCGCCGAGAGTCCCGAGCAGGGTGACCCGGGGGGAGGGGCGGTTGTCGAAGGCACTGTCGGTCATCGGGATGCACCCCCGCTCGCGGGAGAGCACTCGGTACTGGTGAGCCTCGAGCCCGAACGACCGAGCGAGATACAGCTCGATACCGGCCACATACGCCGCCTCACTCAGCCCTGTTTCGGTGAGGAAGACGTTCTCGACGAGGGCTTCGGTCGCGCTGACCGGAACGACGTACATGAACCGCAGTCCGCATGACTGGTCGACCGTGAAGTCCATCAGCAGGCACGAGTCCTCATCGAACACCGGATGATCGGCCACGATGTGCAGGCCGACGAACGCCTGGGGCAAGGAGGTCCCCGAGGTCTTCGACCGCGCTCTGTCGACCCCGCTCATGCCGAGCCCGCGGGCGTCGATGACCTGCCTGGCTCGGAGCGAGTGTCGGGCGGTTGTGACGATGACCTCGTCTTCGGTGTCGACGTAGGCTTCAGCCGGTTCGCCGAACAGGAGCCTCACGGTGCCGGCTGTGACCAGACGATCGAGGGCGTACAGGTAGAAATCGTTCGCCGCGATGCTCACATAGGCGGTTCGACCGGCGGAGGGGGATGAGACTGCGCGGGAGCCAGCGCTTCGCACTTCCCACGAGTTCCAGCGACCCCGTGCGAGATGTGTGAACGGCGTCGGTTCCACATCCCAGAAGCACCACGTGCGGTCATCCCGGTAGTCGACACGTGAGTCGACGATCAGGATCGAGCCGGAAGCGCCCGCGTCGAGGAGCGCGATGGCGGCGGAGAGCCCGGCGCAGCCTCCCCCGAGAATGACGTAGTCGTGCAGACCGATTGCGCCGTTCGCGGTGGATCCGGCGGGCAGGAGCAGCTCCGGGGGAACCTCGACGACAGCCCCTCGTGGCAGATGGGCTGTCGTCGAGGAGAGTGTCACGGGTCAGCGCACCTTCGGAGCGGACGTGCGCGCGCTGTCGTGTCCAGTGGCGCGCAGCTCGTCGGGAACCTCGTCGCGAGACGTTTCGATCGCCGCGAATTCGTGGTCGTCATCGTACGACTTGATGCGGGCGACGTGGAAGATGATCAGCGCATAGACCGCCTTGGCGACGATGTCAGCGACCGAGTAGCCGACCTGCTTGGCCACCCAGGCGTCGGAGCCGGCGATGTTCAGCAGGGGCAGCAGGTACGCGATCGGGTAGACGCCCCAGCTGAGCAGCAGCAGGAAACGAAGACGCCCCAGCGTTCCACGCACTCCGGCCGGCTGGTTCACGAGGGACTTGCTCAGCTGCGTGAACAGCACGAACAGAATGTAGGCGAACGGAATGGTCGACAGGATGCCGAACAGTCCGCGGAGGCCGTTGTCCCCGCTGATCTCGCCGGGGTATCCGAGAGCGATCATGAGCGCCGCGGCGGGAACGAGACGGATGAGGAGCTTGGACTGGATCTTGCGCGTCAGGGCGAGCACGGCGATGAGCTCGACCAGCAGGAGCGGAACGGTCAGCAGCCAGTCGACGTACCGGTACCCCTCATTGAAACCCTCGCCCATGGCCTGGGTGTAGGTGCCGGTTCCCCCGACCGAGTCGGTGACGAACGCGCCCTTGAACGAGTCGAAGATGCGGAAGTAGTGATAGGCGGCAATACCGCAGACGATGATCGCCACGGTGATCGCCTGCCTGTACCGGGGAAGGATGCGCGGCAACGAGATAAGAAGGAACACCGCCGTGAACAGCTGCGATGCGATCACGAGTGACAGAAAGTTGTAGACGGTTTCGAACTGCCCGTTCGACAGGGTGTCGGGAATCACAGGAATCCTCCAGAGAGAGTCGCGTCGCCGGTTGGTTACCGGAGCTTCGACTGTAATTCAGACGCTAAATCTTTTACAAACTAAAATATATGGCTACCCCTGTGGAGGTTGGTCGAGTATCATTTGGCGCGGTGCGCAGACACCGTCGTGGGGCCATTGACAGACACAGGGTGCAGGAGCACCGGCCGGAGGGTGCATGAACGACGGGGATGCGCGATACGAACTGATGGGCTTTCCCGGTGCCGTGATCCCCTTCATTCGGGCCATGGAGGCCAGTAGGCTGCGGGCGGCTGCCGACCACGGCCTGTCGAGCATCGAATTCCGGGCTCTCTTCGCGGTGGCAGAGACCCGGGAGATCACTCCGAAGCAGCTGGCGAGCGACCTCGGCGTGACGAACGGAGCGATCACCGGGCTCTCGGACCGCCTCATCGCCGCCGGTCTGCTCCAGCGAGAGGCTCATCCCGGAGACCGGCGCAGTCTGTACCTGACGCTCTCCGGCCGGGGGCACGAGACCATGCGGGACATGCACGCAGGCCTGAATGAGATGTTGAGCGTCGCGGTCGAGGGCATCGACCCCGGCGAACTCGAAACGCTCAGCGCAGCGCTTCGCCAGGTCACGGAGTCGATAAGCGCGCGCTGACGCGGCGACGACCTACGAGACGACGATCTCGCTGAGCGGCTTGCGCTCGCGCGGCGCGACCTCGCGGGCGCGGGTCTTCTCGTCGGGCAGGTTCTCGGCCGGCGCCAGCACACCGAGAGCGGTCACGGTCAACGGCTCCCAGCGCTCGCCGAGGTCGAACGCCTCACGGAGCCCCTCGACCTCGATGCCGCCCATCTGGTGAACGTGCAGGCCGTCGGCGTGCGCCTGCACCGTCAGGCTGGCGACCGCCTGGCCGAGGTCGTACATGCCCCAGCGGCGGGCCTTGCCGGTCTCGTCGACCACCTCGGCCACGTTCACGATCAGCACGCTGGCATTCGGCGTCCACGCCTGGTTGAAGACCATCAGGTTCTTGTTGATGAGGTCGAACACCGGGGTTCCGCGGCGGCCGACGATGAACTTCCACGGTTGGGTGTTCGAGGCCGACGCCGACCAGCGTGCGGCTTCGAGTGCACTCGTGAGCACGGTCTCGCTGACCTCGGCGGTCTTGTCGAACGAGCGCGGGCTCCAACGCCCGGCAAGCACCTCGAGAATCGGTGCGCTCGTTTCGGCGGTGCGGGTCGTGGTGTCGGTGAAGGTCATGGCGTTGCTCCTGTCAGTGGGGGTGTCATTAGGGCGCCATTGTCCTTCGCGGTACTCAACCATCCTAGGCGCCCCGGTATTCCATGCGAACGTATGGTTCACGCAGCGTCGGCGAGGAGGGTGGCGAGGGCGGCCACGAAGGCGTCGACATCGGCCTCGGTGGTGTCGAACGCGCACATCCACCGCACTTCGCCCGTGGCGTTGTCCCAGTCGTAGAAGCGGAACACCTCGCGGAGGCGATCGGCAACCCCGGGAGGGAGGATGGCGAACACCGCGTTGGCCTGGGCGGGCCGCGTGAGGGTGACCCCGGGCATCCGTTCGACCGCCGCCTGCAGCCGCGCGGCCATCGCATTCGCGTGCGTGGCCGATTCGAGCCAGAGCCCCGAGTCGAGCAGTGCGACGAGCTGGGCGCTGACGAAACGCATCTTGCTCGCCAGTTGCATGTTCATCTTGCGGAGGTAGGTCAGGCCCACGGATGCTGCGGGGTTGAGTACGACGACGCACTCGCCGTACAGCAGGCCGTTCTTGGTTCCACCGTACGAGAGCATGTCGACACCGGCGTCGGTCGTGAAGTCGCGGAGCGGAACCCCGAGGGCGGCCGCCGCGTTCGAAAGGCGCGCACCGTCCATGTGCAACGTCATACCGCGTGCGTGCACGTGCTCGGCGATGGCCCTGACGTCGTCGACGGTGTAGAGCGTGCCGAGTTCGGTGGTCTGGGTGATGGAGACGGCGAGCGGCTGGGCGCGGTGCTCGTCACCCCAGCCCCAGGCCTCGCGGTCGATGAGCTCGGGCGTGAGCTTGCCGTCGGGCGTCTCGACGGTGAGCAGCTTGAGCCCCGCGATGCGTTCAGGGGCGGCGTTCTCGTCGGTGTTGATGTGCGCGGTCTGGGCGCACACGACGGCTCCCCAGCGCGGCAGCATCGACTGCAGGCTGAGCACGTTCGCACCGGTGCCGTTGAAGACGGGGAACGCCTCGGCTGCCTCACCGAAGTGCTGCTTCATCACCTGCTGCAGGCGCGCGGTGTAGACGTCTTCGCCGTAGGCGATCTGGTGGCCCTCGTTCGCCGCGGCGATCGCCTCGACGATGAGCGGATGCACGCCCGCATAGTTGTCGGAGGCGAAGCCGCGCAGGGCGGGATCGTGCAGGCGCAGGGCGGGGTCGAAGTTCATCACGTCTCCAGTTTCGCGCACGGCGGGTGCGCGGGGGTTCACGGGTAGGGCATAGTTCGTAGGTGTGGGGGTGCCGGGCGCCTTTTCGTCAATGCGGGAGGCAGTGTGCGCAATCTGAAGTCGGGCGTGTTCTTCATCGGCTCGCTGGTGGTGCTCGCCGCGATCGCCCTGGTCATCTACCTGGCCGTGTCGCAGGTCATCCCGGGGGCGCCGGCCGGCCCTGAGAGCCCGCCCCGCGACATCCCTGCGCAGCCGCTCTCGCCCTAGGCGCCCGGCGGGGATGCGGCCGGCGGGGATGCGGCCGGCGGGGATGCGGCCACCCACACCCCCACCGGTTCGTCAGCCGAGCACGGTCTGGCCGGTGATGCCCTTCGTCGACTCGATCACGCCGTTCATCTTCTTCTCCAGGGCCTCGTAGAACATCGACAGCGGGAACTCGTCGGGGAGCACCTGGTCGGTGAGGCCTCTCGGCGGCCCATCGAGCGGCAGAGCATCCGGACCCTTCGCCCACACCGACGCGGGGTTCGGGGTGAGCGTCGACGAGACCAGCGCGTAGGCAGCGAGCCAGTGCGCCGTCTTGGGCCGGTCGATCGAGCGCCAGTAGAGGTCGTCGATCGACTCGCCGAGGGCGATGACAGCGCCGGCGACGTGCTCCCAGTCGATGCTGAGGCGCGTGTCGGTCCAGTGCAGCACGCGCTGCTGGTGCAGCCATGCGAACAGCAGCTGGCCGCCGAGCCCGTCGTAGTTGCGCACGCGGGTTCCGGTGATGGCGAAACGGAAGATGCGGTCGAAGAGGATCGCGTACTGCACGCGTTTCGCCGTCTCGACCGTGTGCGGGGAGTACAGCGCCTCGCGCTCGATGCGCACGGCCTCGCGGAATGCTGTCAGGTCGCACCGCAGTTCTTCGAGCGAATAGAGAAAGAACGGCATGCGCTGTTTGATCATGAACGGATCGAACGGCAGATCGCCGCGCATGTGGGTGCGGTCGTGAATCAGGTCCCACATCACGAAGGTCTCTTCGGCGAGGTGCTGGTCGGCCAGCAGAACCCGTGCGTCAGCGGGGAGCTCGAGCCGGGTCGTCTCGGCCGCTGCGGTGACGACGAGCCGGAAGCGGGCGGCCTCGCGGTCGGCGAAGATCGCGCCCCAGGTGAAGCTCGGTACCGTTCGCATCGCGATGGTCTCGGGAAAGAGCACCGCCGAGTTCGTGTCGTACCCGGGCGTGAAGTCGAGAAAGCGAATCGGCACGAACAGCGCGTTCGAGTAGTCGGTCTCCTCGAGCCGGGCCACGAACTCGGGCCAGATCACCTCGACGGCGACGGCCTCGAACAGCCGGTCGGCGCTGCCGTTCTGGGTGTACATCGGAAACACGACGACGTGCTGCAGGCCGTCGACCCGGTGCTGCTGGGGCTGGAAGGCCGTCAGCGAGTCGAGAAAGTCGGGCACGGCGAAGTCACCGGCGGCCCAGCGCTCGAAGTCGGCGGCGCTCGCGTGGAGGTAGCCGGCGTCGTGCTCGAAGAACGTGGCGAGCATGCGCAGTTCGGTCGTCACCTGCGAGACGAGAGCGGCCAGGTCGTCGCGGCTGGCGAGCGGATCGGCCGATCCGTCCTTCAGCTGGTGGCCCTGCAGGCAGACGATCGCGTTCTTCAGGGTGAGCCAGTGCGGCTGGGCGGCGGCGGGAAGGCCCGCTGCGGGGGTCTCGGCGGCGGTGCGGGAGTCTTCGACGACCTCCGGCTCGCCGATGATGGCGTCACGGGCCGAGACGCTTTCGAGCGCGGGCTTGGACAGGAGAACCTCCGTTCGCGTGGGACCTGCTGGGGTGGGGCTGGGGCGTGGCTCGCCCCCGCTTGCCGACGAGCATAAGAGGATTCACGCCGTGCTTTCCGCAGGCCCGGGCGACTATCGAGCGCCTTTCGGGCCCCGCGCGGCGGTTCGTTGCGTCAGCGACGCCCGCCCGGCGCCGCGGGTGGCCGCAATTCAGGTCAGTCACGCGGGCGGGTCTGCAGGGTGCTCGGCGCAGCGTATCGCCTGAATTTCTGCGTGCTGCGTGCTGCGTGCTGCCTGCTGTGAGCTCAGCGGGTCAGGCCGAACAGCAGGTTCACGCGCAGGCCGCTCCGCGTCTTCACGATCTCGGCCGGGATGCGCGTCGACCGCCCCAGCTCCTCCAGCCGCGAGAGCGTGTCGAGCGCCACGGCCTCGAGCCCACGCGGCATGTACCCCACGATCGGCGTCATGCGCGAGTCGACGAAGAAGCGCACGGCGACAGGCGCATCCGTTCGCTCTTCTTCGGCGGTTCGCCGGCCGATGAACACCACCAGTTCGCCCGGGCCTTTCGCCAGAACGTCGCCGATGGCCTCCTGGTGCGGATCGCTCCCTGCCAGCTGAACGGTCACCCGCCCGTTCTTGGGCCGCATGTCGTAGCTGAAGTCGTTGAGTTTGCCCGATCCGCTGTCTTTCTTCGCGAAGACCGGCACGCCGGTCGCGTCGACCCCGGTCATTTCGGTGCCTCGTTCGGGTGTTCCATCCACCATTCGGTGAAGTCGGTGGCCCGATCATCCGGAGCCAGCCTGATCAGCCACAGGTTGCTGTAGGTGGGTCCGCCGGCGTAGACGGTCGTCGCCTGCACGAGGGCGAGATCGTCGGGCACGTACGAGTCGGGGGCCCGCAGGACGTTCCAGGTGAAGGAGGTCGAGCCGGCGGCATCCTCGGCGCCGAGCCAGCCCGCGACGATCTCGTCGTGGCCGTGCCAGGGGGTCGAGTAGGGCTCGGTGCGGTAATCGGCGTCGGGGGTGAAGAGGGCGCGGATGTCGGCAGGCTCGTTCGACTCCCAGGCGGTGCGGTAGCGGGCGAGCCAGCCGGTGATTCCGGATGCCCGGGGTTCGGTTGTGTCAGACACCGGGCCTACAGCTTTCCAGACGAAAGGGTCTCGATGGCTTTGTCGAGGCGTCGCTGCCTGGTCTCGGGGGTCTTGGCCTCGTCGAGCGGCAGGGTGAAGCCGCGCTTGTTGGAGTAGGAGAGCGACTCGAAGAAGGTTCGGGCGGCGGGTGCGGAGTCGAGGGCGGCGCCGAAGTCGTCGGGAACGGTGACCTCGCGCGGCTGGTCGTCGAGCACGATGTCGACGTCAAACTCTTCGCCGGGAGCAATTCCGGCGCCCTTCCTGACCTCAGCGCTGACCGGAAGCATGATCTGGCCGCGGTAGGGCGTGATGGTGCTGCGGTAGGTGTAGCCGTTGATGGTCACGGCGACGGCGTGGCGCTTGGCCGGCCCGAGAGCGTTGTACACCTCGGTGGGGACGACGATGCCGGTTGCGGTCTTGCCGCTCAGAAGGAGCGTCGTACGGAATGCCATAAGAGGAGTATGCAACCTCCGCTCCTCCACAGCCACGATGCGCTGCAAAGTTCTGCACCGGTCGTGGCGCCGGAGGTTCCGTGCAGAACGCGCAAAGTAGCATGGGGCCATATGAAATCGACGAGCACCAGCAGCACCATCCCCGCGAGCGCTGCCCGAGCGACCGGTGTCTCGGCGCACTTCCTGCCGCACATCCAGGGTCTTCGGGCCATCGCCGTGCTGCTCGTCGTCATCTATCACTTCTGGCCCGGCCGGCTCACGGGCGGGTACATCGGCGTCGACGTGTTCTTCGTCATCTCCGGGTTCCTCATTACCCAGCAGCTGTCGCGGGAGCTCGAGCGAACCGACCGCATCAGGCTGCCCACGTTCTGGGCGAAACGGGTGCGGCGCCTGCTGCCGGCGGCGCTTCTGGTGCTGCTCTTCAGTGCGGTGGCGACCCTCGCGGTGATGCCGCTGAGCGCGCTTGCCGAGAACGTCAGGGAGATCCTGGCGAGCACGTTCTACGTCGAGAACTGGGCGCTCGCAGCGAACTCGGTCGACTACCTCGCGGCGTCGAACGATGCGTCGCTGGTGCAGCACTACTGGTCGCTGTCGCTCGAGGAGCAGTTCTACCTCGTCTGGCCCATCCTTCTGCTGGGGGCGTCGGCGTTCGGCGTCCGGCGGTTCGCGCGGCGCCGTTCTCGGGGTTCGGTCGGTGCGGCTGGGGCGGCGGGCGCGGGCACGTCGCAGGGGCTGGCAGCGGGCATCGCCGCGGGCGGCCACGCCGTCGGGCGCGATCGGTGGAACGCGATGATCACCCTCGTGGCGCTCGCCACCGTCGCCTCGTTCGTGCTCTCGGTGGTGTTCACCCAGAACGACCCCGCCTCTGCCTACTTCGTCACCTTCACCCGCGTCTGGGAGTTCGGCATCGGGGCCCTGCTGGCGCTGCTGCCGCGCCTCCGGCCGGCCCGCGTCTGGCAGAGCAACCTGCTCGGCTACGCAGGCGTTATCGCCGTCATCGGTGCGGCCTTCGTCTACGACCGCAACACGCCCTTCCCGGGCTGGGCCGCCCTGCTCCCCGTGCTCGGCACCGCCGCCATCATCGCCTCCCACCGGGCGGAGCGCCGGCTCGATGCCGCGAGCGTGCTCGGCAGTCGGGTGCCGCGTTTCATCGGAGACATCTCCTACTCGCTCTACCTCTGGCACTGGCCGCTGATCGTCATCGCACCCTACGTTCCGGGCTGGGGCCTGTCGATCTACAACCGCATCGCCCTGCTGGCGATCTGCTTCGTCCTCGCCTGGCTGACGAAGAGGTTCGTCGAAGACCCCACCCGTCGCTGGAGCTTCTGGACCCTGCGTAAGCCCCGCTTCACCTTCGGCTTCATGATCGCGGCGATGGCCGTGGCGAGCCTTGTCATCGGTGGCGTCTCGGCCGTGCAGCAGCCGAAGTACGAGGCGGCCGCCAGCGAGCTCGTGAGTACGGTGGCGAATCCGCCGGAGTGCTTCGGTGCCGCCGCCGGGCCGTCTCCCGTCATCACCGGCGCCCTGCAGCAGGTCATCTTCGGCGTGCAATCCGGTCAGGCCGCGGTCACCACGCCCGGGTGCACCAACCCGGCACTGGCCGACACGATCATCCCGTCGCCCGGCTTCGGCAACGCCGACCGGCCGACGCACCCCGAGTGCCTGGTCACGCTCAACGATTCCAACCTCTTCGCGTGCCACTTCGGCTCGACCGACCCGGCCGCGAAGCGCATCGCCCTGGTCGGCGACAGCCACGCCTACGCGCTGCTCGGCCCGTTCATGAAGCTCGCCGACGAGAACGGCTGGGCGCTCACGACCTACATCAAGGGCGGCTGCGCCTGGAACACCGAGGCCATGACCGGCGCCGACGCCTTCTCGATCTCCTGCAACACTTGGCGCTCGAATCTCACGGCCGAGCTGCAGGATGCCCGGCCCTACGACGCCGTCTTCACTGCGTCGCTCGCCGACGAGACCGCGCCGGGCACCTCGGTCGAGGGCCGGGCGCTCGCCACCGGGTTCGCCGCAGCGTGGAAGCAGGTCACCGCGACCGGCACTCCCGTCATCACGATGGTCGACAACCCGTCGTGGTCCGACGACCCGAACAAATGCCTGCGCACCTCCGACCCGGCGGACTGCACGAAACCCCGCGCCGACGGCCTCGTCGCCGACGAGCCGGTCGCCCTCGCTGCGGCCGCTTCCGCCGCCGACGGCCAGAACGTGACGCTGCTCGACTTCACCGACACGTTCTGCACGGCCGACGACTGCCTGGCCGTGATCGGTGGGGCGAACGTCTACCGCGACCAGGACCACCTGACCAACACATTCGCGATGACGCTGGCGCCGTACTTCAAGACCGCGCTCGACGCGGCCCTGAACCGCTGAACGCGCTCCGCCGGCGCGCCTGCCGGGGCGCAGGCGCCCCCGCGAACCGCGCAGCTCTCGCCGGCGGCCGCGCATGAGTGGCGTGCTGGTCGGCTTCGCGATCATCGGGTTCATCATCCTCGTCGGCTATGTGGTGCAGCGGGCGAAGATCCTGCCCGCCGATGCCCCGACCTCGCTGAACCGGTTCGTGTTCTTCGTCGCGAGCCCCGCCCTGCTGTTCACGGTCATCGCCCGGGCCGACCTCAGCGTGATCTTCTCGTCGTTCCTCGTGGTCACGATCATCTGCGTCGCCGTCTCCGCCGGGCTCTACCTGATCGTCTCGAAGGTCTTCTTTCGCCGCCCCCTCGCCGAGACCGTGATCGGTGCCGCCGGCGCCTCCTACGTCAACGCGAACAACATCGGCCTGCCCGTGGCGGTCTACGTTCTGGGTAGCGCGCAGTTCGTCGCTCCGCTGCTCATGTTCCAGTTGATCATCCTGGCCCCGATCACCCTCACGCTGCTCGACGTCTCGACGCGGGGCAGTGTCTCGATGAAGACCATCCTCATGCAGCCGGTGCGCAACCCGATCATCCTGGGGTCGCTCGCCGGTTTTTTCATCGCGCTGAGCGGGTGGCACCTACCGGATGCCCTGCTCGAGCCGTTCGTTCTGATCGGGGGCGCGGCGGTACCGGTCGTGCTCATCACCTTCGGAATGTCGCTGTCGGGCCAGCGCCCGCTCGCCGCCGGATCCGACCGCCGCGAGATCGTGGTCGCGACAGTGCTGAAGAGCGTCGTGATGCCGCTGGTGGCATACATTCTCGGGCGGGCATTCCAGCTCGACGGCATCCACCTCTTCGGCGTCGTCGTGCTCGCGGCACTGCCCACAGCTCAGAACATCTTCAACTACGCCCATCGCTACGAGGTCGGCGTGGCGCTCGCTCGCGACATCGTGCTGCTCACGACGATCAGCTCCATCCCCGTACTGCTCGTCATCGCCGCACTCCTCGCGCCCTGATCCCGAGACACACCCCGCAGCGCGTTACATTGGGCGGGTGACCGATACCCCGCACAGTCCTCGCCTGCCCCGCTGGCTGCGGAGCTCCGGCGAGTTGTCGCTGCCGAGCATCCGGAGCCGCGTCGCGGCCTATCTTTACGGCAACATTCTGGTGCTTGCGGCGGTCGTCGCCGTCTCAGACGACGCAATCCTGCACGGCGAAGCCGTGGTCGTCGTGGCAGCGACGACCGTCACGACCTTCCTCGCGCACGTCGTCTCGCACGGCATCGGCCAGCAGATCGGTCGCTCAGACGCCGAGGTGAAACTGCATCTCAGCACAGAGCTGCGGGATGCCCTGCCGATCCTCAGCTCGGGTGTGCTGCCGGTGATCGTGCTGGTGCTCGGCGCTCTCGGAGTGTTGCCGCCATTCCTCGCCCAGCTCGTGGCGGGCGGAATACTCGTCGTGCGGATCGCCCTGACGGGCATCGAGGTCGAGCGCCTCTCCGACAACCGCTCACCGGCCGGAGTGCTCTGGGCGGGGTTCGCTCTCGCGGCGGTCAGTATCGTGATCGTCACCCTCAAGGTGGTCTTCACCCACTGAACCCATGGCGTCAGACCGAAGACCGCGCCCGCCCCGCGAGGCATAGCCGGTCCGCGGGTGCCCGGCTACGCTTGAGAGACCGCTTTCGACCTCGACGGGGGGTGCATCGTGACCGGATTCTCGATCGAACGGCTGGAGATACCGCCGACGCTCGACGGCCCGGGCGGCGCGGACTTCCGCGAGGGCGTCGCTGTTCGAAACGCCAGCGAGGTGCGCGCCTACGGCACGGCGGAAGTCGAATACTCAGCAGAGGAGCTCTTTCCGAACTGGCACGACGAACACGCGCCCAAGGTGCTCTGGGTGGCGCGGGTCGACGGGCGGATCGTGGGCCGGGCGATCCATGAGACTCAGCTCCGGACAGCGGCCGAGGTCGGTTGGCTCGATGTCGACGTGCATCCCCTCTTCGAGCAGCGCGGCATCGGTCGGGCCCTCGCCGAGACGGTGGAGCAGCACGCCCGCGGCCTCGGCGAGTCGCGGCTGTTGACCTACGTGGTCTCGTCGACGCACAGCGCGGATAACACCGACACTGACGCCCTCCCCGAGCGCCGCCTCGTTCCGCCGACCGGCTACGGATCGGTGCCGTCAGACAACCGTGAGGTGCGCTTTCTCCTCGCGCGCGGCTACCGGCTCGAGCAGGTCGAGCGAGCGAGCCGCCTGGCCCTGCCCGCCGACCCTCTGGGCGATGGGGGCCTTCGCCAGGATGCCCGGGCCGCCGCTTCGGCCGAGTACGACGTTCATCTCTGGCGGGGTGCGACGCTCGAGCGCTGGCTCGGCGACGTCGCGCTGATGCTCACCCGCATGTCGACGGATGCTCCCACGGCCGGTCTCGACGAGCCCGAAGACGTGTGGACGGTCGAACGGTTGGCCGACCACGAGCGCCGGGAGAACGACGGACCGCGCGTCACCTTCACCGCCGCCGTCGAGCACCGCGCGACCGGACGGCTCGTGGCCTTCAATCAACTCGCCGTGCCACTCGACACCTCGAGGCCCGTCGGTCAGCAGGACACGCTCGTGCTCCGCGAGCACCGCGGACACCGTCCCGGCACCCTGGTGAAGCTCGCGAACCTCGACCATCTGCAGAGCGAAGCCCCCGGTCATCCGTCGATTCTGACCTGGAACGCCGAGGAGAACCGCTTCATGCTGCGGGTGAACGAAGCGATGGGCTTCGTGCCGATCGGCTACGAGGGCGCCTGGCGCCTCGACCTCTGACGCCCTCGGTGGGCGTCCCGCACCAGCTGTCTGCGCCTCAGCCGAAGATCATCGGCCGGTCGTCGTCTTCGCCCGGCCCCAGGTCGAGGTCGACCACCACGGGAACATGGTCGCTCGGTGCCACACCTTTTCGTTCGCTGCGGTCGATCCGGGCATCCTGAACCAGCGACGCGAACTCCTTCGACCCCATGATGAAGTCGATGCGCATGCCTTCGTTCCGCGGAAAGCGCAGCTGTTTGTAGTCCCAGTAGGTGTAGCCGGTCGGCACGAGCGGGCGCACCACATCGGTGAGTCCCAGGTCTTCGAACTCGGCGAACGCGGCACGCTCGGGGGCCGACACGTGGGTCGAGTTCTCGAAGACCGCGAGGTCCCACACATCGCTGTCGAGGGGCGCGATGTTCCAGTCGCCCATGAGCGCGAGGGGGGTCGACGGATGCTCGGCCAGCCACGCCCGGGTGTCAGCCGCCAGCTGCTTCAGCCAGGCCAGCTTGTAGTCGTAGTGCGGATTCTCCAGATCCCTGCCGTTCGGAACGTACAGGCTCCAGAGCCGCACTCCGTCGACGGTCACGCCCAGGGCGCGGGCCTCGGTCGGGAGCGCGCCCTCGGCATCGGGTTTGCCGAAGCCGGGCACTCCCTCGAAGCCGACCGCGACGTCCTCCAACGGCAGTCGGCTCGCGAACGCGACACCGTTCCACTGGTTCAACCCGTGCAGGGTGACGTCGTAGCCGGCGGCCGTGAAGGGCTCGAACGGAAACTGCAACTCCTTGCACTTGATCTCCTGCATGGCCAGAACGTCGATGTCTTCGCGCACCAGCCACTCGGTGACGCGGCCGACGCGGGCCCTGATCGAGTTCACATTCCAGGTCGCAACACGCATGCGCCCCAGTCTATTTGGCTGCCCAGGGGTGGCCGGCCGCTTAAACTGGCGGCATGACCGACGCTCGCGACCAGCTCATCAGGTACATCTCCGAGGAGGCCGTGTTCCACGGCGACTTCACCCTCACCAGCGGGAAGAAGGCGACCTACTATGTCGACCTCCGCAAGGTGAGCCTCGACCACCGCGTCGCGCCGCTGATCGGGCAGGTCATGCTCGAGGTGATCGCCGCGATTCCCGACGTGTTCGCGGTCGGCGGCCTCACGATGGGTGCCGACCCAGTGGCGGCGGCCATCCTGCACCAGGGTGCGGCGCGCGGCGCGACCTACGACGCCTTCGTGGTGCGCAAGGAGCCGAAGGACCACGGCCGCGGCAAGCAGGTGGAGGGCCCCGACCTCGAAGGAAAGCGCGTTGTGGTCATCGAAGACACCTCGACCACGGGCGGATCGCCGCTGAAAGCCATCGAGGCGCTCGAGAAGGTCGGAGCGATCGTGGTGGGCGTGGCGGTCGTCGTCGATCGCAACACCGAGGCGCGCGAGCGCATCGAGTCGGCCGGCTACCCCTACTTCTACGCCATCGGCCTCGACGACCTCGGCCTGAGCTAGCACGGGCGCCGGTGAGCCCCGAAGCGACCCCGGGCGAGACGACCGCGGTTCCGGATGACCGGCGGCGCCGGCGCGCGCGGCGGCGTGTTGTGGCCGGGGTGCTGGCCCTCGTCGTTCTGGCGGCACTGTTCTTCGCCGGAACGCGTCTGCCGGGCATCCTGAACCCGGCCCCGGCGTCGCTGGCCCACCCTGCAGCGACGAGCGCGACGCCCACCCCCACCCCGACGCCCGCGCCGACCTCCACCGCGGGCCCGCAGCTCGCCGGAACGTTCGAGTGGTTCGAGCTGAGAGGCGGGGAGTGCATCGCACCCTTCACGTCTGCCTGGCAGCAGCGGTTCACGGTTGTCGACTGCCAGGTTCCGCACGGCGCGCAGGTCATGGGCGCCGGCTCGCTGAGCACTGACGCAACGGCCGCCTATCCTGGGCAGGCCGCACTCTCCGAGACGCTCAACCTGTTGTGCCAGAAACCGGAGAACGTCGATTCGAGCATCCTGGGCGCGTACCCGGATGTTGTCTGGCAGGCCGGCTACCCGGTGAACGAGGCGCAGTGGAAAGCAGGGCAGCGCACCTACTACTGCTTCGTGAGTCGCTCGAGTTCGCTGCCGCTCCTGGGCAGCTTTGCCGCGCCCGCCGTCAGCGGGTAGGTTCGGGGGAGGGCATCGAACCGAAGGATGCTCAGGATGCGAGGCCCGCGCGTGCGCAAGCGACGACAGCGGCGAGCGTCTGCCCGTCGTGCCTTTCTCGGCGGGCTGCTGTTCGCAGCCCTAGTGGGTGCGCCGGTGTTGGGGAGCGCGGTCACCGCAGCAGCTGCGACGAGTGCGAACCCACCGGCGGCGGCCCCCGCGCCCCCCGCCCACGATTCGCGCACGGGTCTCAACGATTTCACCTTTACCAGCTTCGACGGCGACTACACGCTCGGAAGCGACGCCGAAGGCCACTCGACCTTGACGACCGTCGAGACCGTCGTCGCGCAGTTCCCGGATGCCGACCAGAACCGCGGGTTCATCCGGTACCTCCCCGAGAAGTACCACGAGCATCCGACCGACCTGACCCTCGTGTCGGTCACCGACGGCGCCGGCGGTGCGCGGCCGTACTCGACGGAGTCCGAGGACGACCTGCTCGCCGTGACTCTGGCCGGCGATGACTACGTGCACGGGCAGCAGACCTACGTTCTCACCTTCACCCAGAAGTACGTCACCGACTACTTCGCCGACACCGACGACGACGAGTTCTACTGGGACACGATCGGCACCGCCGCCGAACAGCCGGTCGCCCGGGCGACCGCGACGGTGCATGTGCCCGCCGAACTGTCGTCGAGCCTCAGCGGGTCGACTGCCTGCTACTACGGCCCCCTCGATTCGACGGCCCGCTGCGACATCTCGTCGGCGGCCGGTTCCGGCGGCGGCACCGCGTTCAGCACGGCACCGCGGCAACTCGCCGCGCGTGAGAACGTCTCGGTCGTCATCGGGTTCGCTCCCGGCACCTTTACCGCCCGCGACAGCACGTTCTTCGCCTCCGGTGCCGCGATCGCGGCGCTGGTCTTCATGTCGATCGCGCTGCTCTTCGCGATCGGCGCCATCGTCAATCGCGCGGTGCGGCTGAAGAACGCCCCCGGTCGTCCGACGATCATCGCCGAGTACACCCCTCCGCCCGGTGTGAACCTGCTGCTCGCCTCGGTGATCGCCAGGCAGACCCAGCGCGGCCCCGCGGCGGCGTTCGTGAGCCTGGCGGTGCGTCGCAACATCCAGATCGTGGAGCAGCCCGCCGAGGGGCGGGGTGACGCGGCGTACTGGCTGCGCTTCGTGACGGCCCAGGGGCTCGACCCCGCCGAGCTCGCCCTCGCGAAACAGCTGTTCGGCGAGCCTCTCGCCTCCGGCGCGTGGAAGCAGCTGACGAAGCGCGACACCGCACTCGCCCAGGGAATCGCGGGATTGATGACGGAGGCCCGCAAGGGCGCCGAGACAGAGGGATACGTACGCGGCGGCGGCACGTACTTCGTCACGTGGCTGTGCCTTCTCGGGAGCATCGCCGCGACCGTCGGGGCCTTCGTTTCGGGGATTGCGGCTCTCGACGGCGCCTACGGCGGGGCCGGCCCGATCGTCGTGATCGTCGTCTCCATCCTCGCGGTCATCGTGGTGTTCCTCGTCGGCTTCCGAAAGCCGTTCACGGCGAAGGGCGCCGAGCTGCGTGACTACCTCTCGGGTCTGAAGCTCTACATCCGGCTGGCTGAGAAGGATCGTTTCGAGATGCTGCAGAGCCCGGAGGGCGCCCTGAAGACGCGGGTGTCCGCCCCCGACCGGGGCCAGGTCGTCAGAATCTACGAGAAGCTGCTGCCGTTCGCCGTGCTGCTCGACCTCGAGAAGGAGTGGTCCGAAGTGCTGGGCACGTATTACGAGAGCCTGGGTACCCAGCCCGACTGGTACGGCGGCAACGTCGGTGCCTTCAACTCCGCCCTGTTCGTGTCGAGCATCGGTTCGCTCTCGGGAGCCGTCAGCACGAGCCTCGCCTCGAGTTCTAGCAGCAGTTCGTTCGGCGGATCGGGAGGCGGCGGATTCTCCGGGGGAGGAGGCGGCGGTGGCGGTACGTCAGGCGTGTAAGTGAAGAAGTTGTCGAATTCTCACCTACTGCTTGCAGAAAGTGGCGAATGCTCAATAAGCTGAACGAGCCCGCCGGGCCGATCAGGAGCAGCAGATGTCACCCAGAGTCACCCTCAGCCGCCGTAGGCGCCTCGCAGCAGCAGCCACCTCCCTCGTGCTGGCCGGCATCGCCGTCTTCGGGGCGGTCACACCGGCGGTCGCGGCAAGCCCGGTGGTTCCGTTTGCCGATGCGAAGCTGAAGGCCTGCGTTCTCGCTACTCTGGGCCTGCCCGGGCCCGACGTCACCCTCGCCGACCTGCAGGGCATCGTGGGGCTCGACTGCTCGGGGGCGGGCATCACAGATGTGACGCCGCTCGCCCAGGCGACAGCGCTGACCAGCCTCGACCTGAGCAGCAATTCGATCGCCGTGCTGCCCTCCCTCTCGAAGCTGAAGGCGCTCGTCGAGCTCGACCTCTCCCAGAACGAGCTCGCCGACCTGGGCAGCCTCGCCGGGCTCAGCGCGCTCGAGAATCTGGATGCGGGCTACAACCGCATCCAGGGCATCAGCGTGCTCCGCAGCCTCTTCTCGCTGCAGACGCTCAGAGTGCCGTACAACTCGATCGGTTCGGTGGGCGACCTCTCCACCCTCAACGATCTCGACTTCCTCGACCTGTCGCACAACTCGATCGCTTCGGCACCGTCGTTCACGCCGGGCGCCGTTCTGCGGGAGCTGAATCTCAGCTTCAACCTCCTCAGCGACATCCAGTTCACCTCCCGCCTGTCGACGGTGACGCTGCTGAACCTCTCGTACAACCGGGTGACGGGCGCTGTTCCGCTCGGGTCGTCGGCGGCCACCGTCAACCTCGAGAACCAGTCGGTGCAGTTGTCGCCGATCGCCGTCGACGTGCCCCAGGCGCTGCCGGTCGTGCGGAACGCACGGCTCGATCCCGTGGCGGTGCAGCTCTCGGCTCTCTCGCAGGCCAACGGGCGCGCGGATGCGGGCGGCTTCACCTGGCGATCGGATGGCGTCGGCCAACTCATCTGGGCAGACACCGACACGAGGCCGGGCGGCAACGTCATCTCGTTCAGCGGCCACTTCACGCAGACCGTCACGCGGGGTGGACTCACGGCACCCACCCCGACCGTCTCGGGAACGCCGCGGCTCGGTGAGACCCTCACCGCCAGTGCGGGAGCGTGGGGCCCAGCCCCTGTCGCGCTCGCCTACCAGTGGCGCAGCAACGGGTTCGACATCGGCGGTGCCACCGCGAGCAGCTACGTCATTGCGCCCGGCGACCTCGGCAAGACGATGAGCGTCGCCGTGACCGGTTCGAAGGCCTCATACGCCGTCACGATGGTGAGCGCCGCAACGGCGGCGGTCACGGCGAGGGCCCTGACGGCCACGCCGGTTCCGACCATTGCGGGCACGGCGAAGGTCGGCTCGACCCTGAACGCGCTGACCGGCACCTGGAGCCCCGCCCCGGTGGCTCTCACCTACCAGTGGATGCGTGGCCGGGCACCCATCGCCGGAGCGACGAACAAGACCTACGCCGTCACGAACGCCGACGCCGAGCAGGTGCTCACGGTGAGCGTGACGGGAGCGAAGAGCGGCTACACCTCGGTCACGAAGACCAGCGCACCCACGGCCACGGTCACCGGTGGCACCATTTCGCCGGTGGTGCCGAAGATCGGTGGGGCGCTCGCGCCCGGCAAGACGCTCACTGCTGTGACCGGGGACTGGACGCCCGCGCCGATCACCTACCACTACCAGTGGAAGCGCAACGGCGTCGAGATCACCGGCGCCAGCCAGGCGACCTACCTCGTCACGTCCGCCGACCTCGGCACAAAGGTCACGGTGACCGTCGAGGGAAGCCGCAGCGGGTACGCCACGGTGGTTCGAACCAGCGCGCCGGCGCTGTCGCCGAAGTAGGCTGCCGCTGCCCCGCCGCTGATCAGATCTCGTCGGACTCGACGGGCTCCGGCGCCAGCAGCTCGTAGACGCCCTTCAGGATCTCGTCGGGCCGGAACGGGTACCGCGCGATCTCGGCCTGGTCGCTGATACCCGTGAGCACCAGGATCGTGTGCAGGCCCGCCTCGATACCGGCCACGACATCGGTGTCCATCCGGTCGCCGATCATTCCGGTGTTCTCGGAGTGGGCACCGATCTTGTTCAGCGCCGATCGGAACATCATCGGGTTCGGCTTGCCCACGACATAGGGCTCCTTGCCGCAGGCCTTGGTGATAAGCGCCGCGACAGCACCCGTTGCGGGCAGCGGGCCCTCAGCGCTCGGCCCGGTCGCATCCGGATTCGTGACAATGAACCGCGCGCCGGCAGAGATGAGGCGGATGGCGCGCGTGATGGCCTCGAAGGAGTAGTTCCGCGTCTCCCCGACGACCACGTAGTCGGGGTTCGTGTCGGTGAGGATGAAGCCCGCTTCGTGCAGCGCCGTCGTGATGCCGGCCTCGCCGATGACGAATGCCGACCCGCCCGGCTGCTGCGACTTCAGAAAGGCGGCAGTGGCGAGCGCCGAGGTCCAGATGGACTCCTCCGGAACGGTCAGGCCCGACGCCAGCAGCCGCGCACTGAGGTCACGCGGGGTGAACATCGAGTTGTTCGTCAGAACGAGGTAGGGCTTACCCTCGTCGCGCCACTGCTGAAGCAGCTCGGCGGCGCCGGGCAGGGCCTGGTTCTCATGGACGAGCACGCCGTCCATGTCGGTCAGCCAGCATTCGATTTCGTCACGACGGGACATGGCGCTCCTTCAGGTGCTCATCCCTAGGCTACTGCGGGTCGTCCATGAGGTGGTTGGGCGCCGGCGTCGGGGTCAGAGGGCGCCGTCCGCGGCGGCGAACGTGTCGCAGTTGCCCGCCCCTCCGCTGAACCCGTTCGTGAACCAGCGCTGCCGCTGTTCGCTCGATCCGTGCGTCCAGCTCTCGGAGTTCACCGCTCCACCGCTCTGCTGCTGGATGCGGTCGTCGCCGATCGCCGACGCGGCGTTGAGGGCATCCGCGATCTGCTGCTGCGTGATGGGCTTGAGGAACGTATTGCCGTCGACGTCGGTCGTCTGCGAGGCGGATGCTGCCCACGCGCCGGCGTAGCAGTCCGCCTGCAGCTCGGTGCGCACGGAATCCGAGGCGGCTCCGGTGCCGCTGCGGTCGGTCTGCGCGAACGTGCCCGCAATCTGTTGGATGTGGTGACCCCACTCATGCGCGACCACGTACATCTCGCTGAGGGTGCCTCCTGTGGCGCCGAACTGGTTGCGCAGTTCGTCGAAGAACGACGTGTCGACGTAGATAGTCTGGTCGGGCGGGCAGTAGAACGGTCCGGTGGCGCTCGAGGCCTGGCCGCATCCTGTACTGGTCGAGCCGTCGAAGAGCACGAAGTCGGCCGGCGACTGGTAGGTCACACCGAGTTGGGGAGCCTCTTTCTGCCAGTACGAATCCAGCGAGTTGGATGCCCCCACCATCAGGCATTCGACGCGTGCGTTGGCGTCTGCACCGGTCTGGCAGTCGAGCGCCTCCTCCGTCGACGAGCTCTGCGACGTTGTCCCGCCGGCCAACCCCGTCAGGTCGACCCCGAGCACCTGTGAGAGCAGGAAGAGCCCGATCACGACCACGGCGCCACCGCCGCCGACCGCGATACCGGTCTTGCCCCGCTTGGAGACCCGGCTCGTGTCGAGCTTCGAATTGTCGTTGAACGTCATGCTGAGACGCTACTGGGTACCGCGTCGCGGTGCGTGCCCTTGTACCCGCACCGGCCAGCCGGTATTCGCGGTCAGGCCGCGCGCCCCACTTCGATGATCGCGACAGCGAACACCGTCGCGGGCGAGATCAGCAGCAGATCGACGCCTTGACTGTGCAGCAGCGGAACGAGCTGCGTGTCGCCCTGTTCGGTGATGCCGACGGCCTTGGCGAGAAAGATCTCGGCCATCTCGGCCGTCGCGAGGTACTGGTTTCCGTTGTGATGCACGATGCGCGTGTTCGCTGCACCGTTGTTGCCTGTCTTCATTGTCTGAGCCACAACGAAAGTTTATGTCTGCTAATGATCGGCGGGCAGGGATTGAGATCCGAGACGGTTTGTGCCTGCGCGGCACACCCCAGCTCCCGAAATCGCCCCGCCGATACACTGTCGGCATGGCCGCGCCGAACCTCACCAACGCTGCCCAGGACTACCTGAAGGTCATCTGGGCCGCCTCCGAATGGGCCCCCGAACCCGTCTCGGTGAAACAGCTCGCCGAGCGCACGGGCGTGAGTACGGCGACCGTCTCCGATGGCATTCGCAAGCTCGCGGCTCTCGGAATGATCGAGCACGAGCCCTATGGCAGCATCGAGCTCACCGACGCCGGGCGCTCCGTCGCCATCGGCATGGTGCGCCGGCACCGTCTGGTCGAGACTTTCCTGGTGGAGATGCTCGGCTATTCCTGGGACGAGGTGCACGACGAGGCCGAGGTTCTCGAACACGCTGTCTCCGACACCCTCATCGATCGCATCGACCGCCAACTCGGCTTCCCCGCGCGAGATCCCCACGGTGACCCCATCCCCACGGCCGATGGCCGCCCTCGCCGCCCGGACGCCGTTCGGTTGAGCGACGCTCTGCCGGGGCTCCCGCTCGTCGTCTCGCGTATCTCCGACTCCGACCCGGCCCTGTTGCGGTACGTGGCCGAGAAGGGTGTAGTTCTGGATGTCCGGCTGACCGTCGACGAACACCGCACTTTCGCGGGTGACGTCGCGGTGCGGCTCGGCGAGCGGGGTGACCCCGTCGAGCTGGGCGAGCGTGCCTCCGATGCGGTGTGGGTCAGCCCGGCCGCGTCCTGACTTTCGGCGTCAGCCGGCTCCGGTGATCGTCAGCACGATCAGCGCCACGTTGAGAGTCACGATGAGGGTCGCGACGGCCCAGCAGAGGATGCGCAGGGGCAGGCGATCCGCGAAGGGCCCCATGAGCATCCGGTCGCCCGTCAGACGGAACAGGGGAATGAGCGCGAACGGAATGCCGAGGCTCAGGAAGACCTGCGACAGCACGAGGGCCCAGGTGGGGTTCACGCCGATTCCGAGGATGATCAGCGCTGGAATCAGCGTCGCCACCCGCCGCGCGAGCAGCGGTATGCGCACGTGCAGAAGCCCCGACATGATCGTCGCGCCGGCGTAGGAGCCGACCGAGGTCGACGCGAGACCTGACGCCAGGAGCCCGACCGCGAAGATCACGCCGATCACCGGGCCGAGCGCTGCGGTGATCGCGGTATGGGCGCCCGCGATGGTGTCGGTTCCGTCGACGCCGCCCAGGTTCGCTGCCGCGATCAGCAGCATCGAGATGTTCACCGCACCGGCCAGCAGAAGTGCCACCACGACGTCCCATCGCGTCGCGAGCAGCAGGCGCCGGATGCCCGCCGTGAGGCCGGGCGTCGGCACGAACTCGGTGCGCACCAGCCCCTCACGTTCCACCAACGGAAGCGACGCCCCCAGCGCGCCGCGGTGTGCCCCGAGCGACGCCCCGTGCCGGTCGCGCGCGAGGGAGGAGTGCAGGTAGATCGCGTGCGGCATGACCGTGGCCCCGAGCATCCCGGCCGCCAGCAGCACGGTGTCGCCACCGTCGAACCGGGGGACGAGCCCTTCGGCCACACCGCCCAGGCTCACCGGGCTCACCACCAGACCGGCCAGGAACCCCGCGGCGATGATCGCGAGCAGCGTGATGATGACCGTTTCGAACGGCCGCTGCCCACGCTGCGACTGCACCGCGAGGATACCCATCGAGATCACCCCCACGATGACCCCGCCGACGAGCAGCGGAAGCCCGAACAGCAGCTGCAGGGCGATCGCACCGCCGATGACCTCGGCGAGGTCGGTGGCCGCGGCCACGAGCTCGGCCTGCACCCAGAACGCGCGGCGGCTGCGTGTGCTCATGCGCTCGCCGAGCAGCTCCGGGAGACTGCGGCCCGTGACGATGCCGAGCTTCGCCGACTGGTACTGGATGATCATGGCCATGCCGTTCGCCACGACCAGCACCCACACCAGGAGGTATCCGTATCGTGCACCGGCCGTCAGGTTGGCAGCGACATTGCCGGGGTCGACGTAGGCGATGGCCGCTACGAAGGCCGGACCGAGCAGAAAGAACAGCCGGGGTGCACGGGCGGCGGGCATGTTCGCCGTCGAACCTGTGCCCGCAGACGTCTTGGTCGCTGTCATCCGGCAATGTTAGCGCAGTTCGGAGGAAATGTTCGATGCATCTAACAAATGGATGTCGCGGTGACCCGCTACCGTTGACGAATGCCCGACGCCCGAGACAACCCCTCCCTCGAACTCACCACGAACGGGGTCGGTCCCTGGGTCGGCACGCTCCCGTCGGAGAGCTTCTACGACCCCGAACTCCTCGAGCGGGGCGACTCGCGCAACGTGATCGACCGGTACCGCTACTGGAGCATGGCCGCCATCGTCGCCGACCTCGACCTGCACAGGCATCCGTTCCACGTCGCGATCGAGAACTGGCAGCACGACATGAACATCGGGTCGATCGTGCGCAGCGCGAATGCGTTCGGCGCTGACACCGTTCATGTGATCGGTCGCAAGCGGTGGAACCGTCGCGGTGCCATGGTGACCGACCGTTACCAGCACATCCAGCACCACGAGACGGTGGCCGACTTCGTGGCCTTCGCCGCACGGGATGCCCTGCCGATCATCGCGATCGACAACGTTCCCGGCAGCGTGATCATCGAGACGTTCTCGTTCCCCGAGCGCTGCGTGCTGCTCTTCGGGCAGGAGGGGCCGGGGCTCTCACCCGCGGCGACTTCGTCGGCTGAGTCCATCGTCGAGATCAGCCAGTTCGGCTCGACCCGGTCGATGAACGCCTCGGCCGCGGCAGCCGTCGCCATGCATGCCTGGGTGTTGCAGCACGTGAGCTTCGGCTGATCATCCGTCGCCCCCCGGCGTCGTGCGCACCTCGGCACCGCCGAGGCCCGCGCCGGCCAGGCACCCTGCCGCCACTGCGAGGGCGCCGATCATGATGGCCGTCGCCGTCCAGCCCGAAGTTTCGAAGAACAGGCCGCCGAGCCAGCCGAAGAGGCTGGAACCGCCGTAGTAGAAGAGGTTGTAGAGCGACGAGGCCTGGGCGCGCCCGAGCGTAGCGTCGGCTGCTGTCCAGCCGGAGGCGACGGAGTGCGCCCCGAAGAACCCGGCGGTGGCCAGCACCAGGCCTGCGAGTACGGGCACGAGGAGGGGGGACAGTGTCAGGGCGACGCCTGCGACCATGACACCGATCGAAACGAGCAGCACGGGACGGCGCCCGACGCGGCTCGCCAGCACACCCGCCTGTGATGATGACCACGTTCCGGCGAGGTAGGCGATGAAGACCAGGCTGACGACTGCGGGCGGCAGCCAGAACGGGGCGGCGACGAGTCGAAAGCCGAGGTAGTTGTACAGCGCGACGAACGCCCCCATGAGAAGGAACGCCTGGGCGTAGAGCACCAGCTGCCGTGGTGAGCGCAGGTTCACCGCGAGACGGCGGGCGAGCGGCAGATCGGTGCCGGGGGCCCGCAGCGCCCGCGGTATGAAGCCGAGCGGTGTCGGGGCGAGCCGGATGAAGATCACCGCCGAAACGCTGCACAGCACCGCCACCGTGAAGACGCCGGTGCGCCAGCCCGCCAGCTCGGCGAGCGGGCCTGCGACGAGGCGCCCGAGCAGGCCGCCGATCGTCGTGCCTGCCACATAGGTTCCCGCGGCCCGGGCAGCGTGCGCGGCGATGACCTCTTCGCTGAGGTAGGCGATGGCGATCGACGGCACGCCACCGACCATCATTCCCTCGAGAAAGCGCCCGGCCAGCAACACCTCGATCGTCGGGGCGAAAGGAACGAGCAACCCCAGCACCGAGGCGGCGATGACCGCGACCGACATGGAGCGCAGTCGCCCGATGCGATCCGCGACCACCGACCACGGGATGACGCCCACCGCGAGCCCGATCGTCGAGGCCGAGACGACGAGCGCCGCAGAGGCCGCCCCGATGCCGAAATCATCGGCGATCTCAGGCAGGGCCGGTTGTGGCGAGTAGAGCTGGGCGAACGTGGCGATGCCGGCGAAGAACAGCGCGGCGAGCAGGCGCCGGTAGGCGGGACTGCCCTTCTCGTGCCCGCTCCACGCCGGCTCGACCTTCGCCTCGGATCTGTTTCGCACCACCGCCCCAGCCTAAACACTCGCCCCCACTAGGCTGGCGCGCGTGGGGTACATCTTCCTGGCGCTCGCGATCGCCTCCGAGGTCGTCGCGACGACATTTCTGAAGTTCACGTCGGGTGAGGGTGCGACATTCGCAAACCGCTGGTGGGCCTACATCATCGTCGTGGTGGGTTACATCCTGTCGTTCGTCATGCTGAGCTTCACGCTGTCACGCGGAGTTCCCCTCGGAATCGCCTATGCGATCTGGGCGGGCGCCGGCGTCGTGCTCGTCACGCTGATCAGCTGGCTGGTGTTCAAGGAGTTCCTGACTGTCGTGCAGCTGATCGGCATCGCCCTCGTGTTCGGTGGCGTGCTGTTGCTCGAGCTCGGCGGCAAGCACGAGTAGGATGCCCGAAACCGCCGCGAAACACGCTCGACCTAGAGTCGACGGATGACCGTTCCACTCGATCTCGACCCCGCAGCGCCCGCCGCCCCCGACCCTGCTGCCGCGCTGCTCTCGGCGCTCGCCGCCCACCTCGGCACCCCCCTCGCCCAGCGGCTCGTCACCCTGCCCGAGGGGGTGCGCGTCGAGATCGACGGCGTCGACACCGCTGAGAGCCTGCTGGTCCAGTGCATCTCGGCGACGGGCGCGGTGAAGTCGTCGCAGCGCAACAAGGCGATGGCGGATGCTCTCAAACTCGTCTGGCTGCGCGCGACCCTGTTCGCCGAAGCCCGCATCGCGCTCTGCGTGAGCGAGCCGATGGGCCGCTTCTTCCGCGACCCCGCGTGGCTCGCGCAGGCGGCGCGCGACCTGCGGTTGGAGGTCTACGTAGCGTCGCCCGGCGGGGCGGTCGAGGCGCTCTGAGGCGCTCTGCATCCGCCGTTGTGAGGGTGGCGATGTCACGCGATTACTCAGCACGGGGGAGGTCTCCGCTGCCCGACTTCGGCGTGGTCGTCCTGTCGCTGCATGACCCCGACGAAAATCGACCTCGAACTCGTGGCCCGCCCCGAGAGCTGAACGTTCTCTCAGAAACACCGGGGTCAGCGGTCACCTCGGGCGTGCTTGGATGATCGCATGAACGATTGGGTCGGTGGTCTGCCCCGCGCGGCGCACGAGCGGGTCGAGCGACAGCGCGCCAGCCGCACCGCGGGCTCCCTGCTCTCGGCCCCCGCTGCCGCGAGCGTGCAGAGCGCAGGGCTCGTGCCCGTCGGCGAAGTCTTCGGATGCCTCGTGATGAACATGGGCTGGGCCGGCACCGGGTGCGGCTGGCGGGGTCTACCGACCGGCGGTCTCGGCGCATTCCTGGGCGCGGCATCCGTCTCGCCCATCATCACCTCGGGCCGCGGTGGCGCGTACAGCGGATTCGCCCCGTACACGAAGGCCTACGAGACGGGCTGGAACGGGGCGCTGCAGCGGATGCTCGCCGAAGCCCGCGCGCTCGGTGCGCACGGCGTGGTCGGGGTGCAGATCAGGCGCTCCCACCTCGCCGGCGCGACCTGGGAATTCACGGCGCTCGGCACCGCGGTGCGTTCCATCGACCCGCTGAAGGTGCCGTTTCCCACCGTTGCGGGGGAGGTCTGGCACACGAATCTGAACGCCGAAGACACCGCCTCGAGCATCCTGTCGGGGTTCCAGCCGAAGGAGATCGTGCTCGGCATCTCCATCTCGACCAAGCACGAGGACTGGCAGTTGCGCCAGCAGCGCACGAGCTGGGTCAACGGCGAGGTGAGCGGGATGTCGCAGCTCATCCAGTCCGCGAGGCACGAGTCGCGGGTTCGACTGGCGGCTCATGCGACCCACACCGGAGGGGCCGAACTCGTGGTCACCGACATGACCCTGCACGAGTTCGAGACCCCCTGCGGCGGGCAGGAGGGCAAGGACTTCCACGCCGAAGCGGTGACCGTCGGAACCACGCTGGTGCCCATCCCGCGCTTCCGTCGCAACACCGCGCCGCCCTCGGTGCTCACGATCCTCCCGCTCAGCGACGAAAGGAAGCTCTGATGAGCGATCCGCTCTCACATGTCTCGATTCCCGCCGATGCCAGGGCCCGGTTGGCCGACGGCAAGAAGCACCTCTTCACCTCCGACCTCTCGGTCAATGAGTTCCTCCTCGTGCGGCAGGCGGGGTTCAGGCCGGTGGGGCTGGTGCTCGGTTCGAGTGTCTACCACGTCGGCATCCAGGCCCGGCGGTGGGGCAAGAACATGGAGCTCGACAAGCTGAGCGCGGCCATGTACCACGCCCGCGAGCTCGCGATGACGCGCATGGAGGCCGAGGCGGATGCCCTCGGTGCCGACGGCATCGTCGGCGTGCGTCTCGAGATCGAGTTCAAGGAATACGGCAACGACCTGGCCGAGTTCGTGGCGGTCGGAACGGCCGTCGTGGCCGAACAGCCGCCCGCGAACGGCGTCTGGCGCAACAACAAGGGGCTGCCGTTCACCTCAGACCTGTCGGGCCAGGACTTCTGGACGCTCATCCAGGCGGGCTACGCGCCGCTCGGCCTCGTGATGGGCACCTGCGTCTACCACATCGCCCACCAGGGCGTGATGTCGTCGCTCAACAACATCGGTGCAAACGTCGAGATCACGCAGTTCACCGAGGCGCTCTACGACGCCCGTGAGTTGGCGATGGGCCGCATGCAGGCCGAGGGTGAGGCGCTCGAGGCCGAGGGGGTGGTCGGCATGCAGCTGCTCTCGCTGCCCCATCGCTGGGGTGGGCACACCACCGAGTTCTTCGCGATCGGCACTGCCGTGCGGTCGCTGCGACCCGACCACGTGATTGCGGTGCCGAGCCTTGTGCTGCCGCTGACGGATGGGGGCCGGTGGTGAGCGGTTCTGTTCCTCCCGGGGGTGCGGATGATCGGCAGCGCTTCCTCGCTGAGCTCGTAACCGGCGTGGGGCGTGCGCTGCCCGGGGCAGAGGCCTCGGGGGTGCTGGTGGTCGCGCGTGACCGGTCGCTCGGAGACCGGATCGCCGGGCGACCCGGCTCGATCGCGCGCCTGCGGCTGAGGGATGCGCGGGAGGTTCTCACGTTGGCCCCGGCGGGCGGCGGCGGCGGCGGTGGTCGTGGGGGCGGCGGTGGTGTCGGTGGCGGCGGTGCTCTCGGCGGCTTTCTCGCCGAGGTCGAGCGCGTCTCCGGCGGCGTCACGATCGCCCGGCGAACCCTGCCCGTGGGGGAGTGGCTCACGGCCCTCGCGGGGCGAGTGGCCGCGATCGCGGCAGAGACCACGGGAGATGCCCGGTCGGCGGCCGTGGCACTCGGGCAGCTGGGCATCCCGAACGCCGCAGCAGACCTGCGAGTCGACGAGCCCACCCTTGAACCCGACCTGCGTGCGCTGCCCGCTCTGCTCGAGGGTCGGCTCCCGCCCGATGCGCTCGCGACGCTCCGGCGCATCACGACGCTCCTCCTCGATGCAGTACCCCGGGTCGCCGGTCGCGGTGAGGCCGAGGCGACCGTGCTGCGCGCTGCGACGGTCTACCTGCCCGACACCGTGCGCGCCTACCTCACTCTTCCGCCGGACTGGGCGGAAGGTCACGAGTTCACAGACCACAGCACTCCCGCGGCCCAGCTCCAGCGGCAGCTCGCGCTGCTCGAGACGTCGGTCGCCGAGGTGCGCGACGCAGCGATCGCGGATGATGCGGCCGCTCTGCTCACGAACGGGCGTTTTCTCGCGGCACGCTTCACTCCGCCTCGGCTCGACCTGCACTGAGTCGGCTCGGGTCCTGCCGTGCGTGCCGCGCCGTGCCCGTGCCGTGCCGGGCCCGTGCCGGGGCATCGCCCGGGCTTCTCTCCCTCACAGGTGGACCCAATTGCGGGCTTTCCACAGATTCTGCGGAGTGCCCCACTACACCGTTCTTGCGTGCTTGAATCAATGCATGAACCGAGAATTACTCAGTCAACCGACGCGGCAGGCACGGCTGCGCGCTGACTTCGCAGACGCCGCCCGCACCGTAATGGCGGGCGAACGCGAGGCCGCGAGAGCCGCCGCGGCGCACCTCGCGCAGGTTGAGCGACTGCGCGTGGCTGGGCTCGCCCTGCACTTCGTCGACCAGTCCTCCGGTGGTCCGCAGTGGTCGCAACAGGTCGTCGTGCAGCGCACCATCGTCACCGAGCTGGCGGTCGGCGCCCACCTCAGTGAGACTGACGCCCGCCGAAAGATCGACACGGCCGAAGGTCTCGCCGGGCCGTACCGCGAGACGCGTTCTGCGCTGGAGCGAGGCCTCATCTCCTACCGGCACGCCGAGAAGATCGTGCAGCACGGCATGCTTCTCCCGCCAGAATCCGTCGCCGACTACGAAGCCCGCCTCCTGCCCACGGCTCAGCACGTCACCGTTCAAAGACTCGAGCGCGAGGCCCGGGCAGCCGTCGAGGAGGCCCAACCGACCACCGCGATCGAACGGCACGCCGAGGCCGCCGACGGCCGCTGTCTCACCCTTGACCCGGCTGCCGACGGAATGGCGTGGCTGACCCTCTTCCTTCCGGCCGTCGAAGCCGTCGCCCTCTACAACCGAGCGACCGAACTCGGCCGTGCACTCCGCTCTTCACGTGACCCACGCACTCTCGCCCAGTTGCGGGCCGACGTGCTCGCCGACCTTGCGCTGAACGGCGAGACATCCATTCCCGGTGCGCCGCGCGGTGTGCGAGCCCACGTGCGCGTGACCGTCCCCGCCCTGACCCTCCTCGGCAACAGACGCGGCCACAGCAGCAGAGCCAGCACCAGCACCAGCACCAGCACCGGCACCAGCCTTGGTAGCACCGGCACCGACACCAGCCTTGCCAGCACCACCACCAGCCTTGGTAGCACCGGCACCGACACCAGCCTTGCCAGCACCACCACCAGCACCAGCACCACCACCAGCACCAGCACCGGCACCGGCGATGCCGGCCCGGCGATACTCGACGGATACGGCCCGATCGACCGGCTCACCGCGCTCGAGCTCACGCGTGACGCACCCGCGTTCTACCGTGTGCTGACAGACCCTGCGACCGGGATCGCACTGAACTTCGGGCGTGACCGGTACAGGGCACCGGCCGCACTCGATGAACTCGTGCGCACCGTGCACTCCGAATGCACCTTTCCCCTCAGTTGCACCTCGGCAGCTACAGCAGACCTCGACCACACCGTCGCCTTCGCAGACGGCGGTGAAACGAGCCTCGGCAACCTCAGCCCGCTCTGCGCCAGCCACCACAGGGTGAAACACCACACCGCCTGGAAGATCGAGCAGCATCCGGGCGCCGACGGCTCGGCCGGCCCCATCACCTGGACCTCACCGGCAGGCTTCGTCTACACCGTGAACCCCACCCCGATTGCCCGCCCGGCGACAGCCCTCCCCGCAAAGGACTGTCCCGCGACGGACTATCCCGTGACGGCCCATCCCGTGACGGCCCCGTCCCGAAGGGTGTCCTTCGTTGACCACTCCGAAGACCCCGCCGATGGAATTCCTGAACCGGCAACGGTGCGAAGGCGGGAGGGTCATCTCGTCGGCCAGGCTCCTTTCTGACGCCACCCGTTCGAATCGCTTCGACTGTCAGAGCCTGAACCGGCTAGACGCCCACCCCGGCGGCCACCCCGTCGGCCACCCCGGCGGCCAGCTCCGGCTCCGGCTCGGGCCGGTGAGGCCAGGGCGATCTCCAAGACAGCTCGAGCGGGCCGCAGGCCGGTCAGCTGATGATGAGACCCGTGCGGGAGAGAACGTGGTTGTAGCCGTCGACGGTCTTGTCCTGGGTGGTGCAGGTGACGTCGATCGAGACGCCCTTCTTCGGCACGGCGAAGGCCCGGGCGACGGTGATGTGGGGCTTTCCGTCGGCGTCGGTGCGGCTGAGTCCGCGGGTCTCGACGAAGGTTCCCGCGTCGGGCTGCCCGAGAGCGAGGGAGTCGTTCTTCCCCTTCTGGTCGACGAGGTCGGCTCCCTCGCCGGTGATGAGCCCGAGGTAGCTGTTCGTGGTGGCGAGGTCGTCCGTGCTGTCGACGGCGACGGCCGCGTCGAGGTCGCCCTGGTGGAAGGTGACACTGCACGTGCCGTCCTTCGAGGCGTAACCCCAGGTTCCGTCGGCCTTGGGAATGGAGAGCGCCCAGTCGCGGTCGCCGAGCATTCCGTCGCTGATCTGGGGCGTTGCGGCCGCCAGCACGTCACGCCCGTCGTCGAACGAGAGATCACCACCAGACGCAGAACCGGAGTCCGACCCAGAACTGGAACCCGGCGGGGCGGTGGGTGCGACCGTGGCGAACGAGCGAGGGGTGCCGGCCGGCCCGGGCAGTCCCGGGAAGTGCAACCCGGATGCCGCGCCGATCACCGATCCGACGATGACCACGACGGCGACGACCAGCCAGAACCCGATCCCCAGGTAGCCCAGGATCACACCGACGAGGGCGGCTGTGTGCCCGCGCTCGCCGGTGCGCCTGATCTGCACGAGCGCGACGTGCCCGGTGATCACGGCGACCAGGGAGACGAAGAATGCCGAGACGAGCGAGACGATGGCGAGGGTGTTGAAGTACGGTGCGGGCGGCGACGGCTGGGGAGGCTGCGGGGCCGGAGCGGCGGGGGCGGGCCCGATGAGATTGGTCACGAGCACACGATACGGGGCAGCCGCACGCGGCAGAAGATACACGCCCGAAACACGGGTGGTCGGCTCCGCGAAACACAGCCCCCCTAGAGTCGTGAATGTCAACAATCCCGCGGGCCGTCGACAGCTGCTTCCGCCCGCTCTCCCGTCGTCTCGAGACTCGAGAAACCCACCGGAGGGCCGCATGGGCCGAATTCACGATTTAATGGACTCCAGGCCGCTTCATGAAGCCGGAGGCTCACAGTGTCCGTAAAACCCGCGTCCGTAAAACCCGCGTCCGTAAAACCCGCATCCGTCAAACCCGACCAGATCGTCGTGACCGACGCGCTCAAAATCTACGGCGGCAAGACCGCGGAGGTCACGGCGCTCTCACACGTCGACCTCACTGTCGAACGGGGCCAGTTCGTGAGCATCATCGGCCCGAGCGGCTGCGGCAAGTCCACGCTGCTGCGCCTCATCGCCGGCCTCGAGAAGGCCGACTCCGGTGAGGTCTCGGTCTTCGGCGCCGACCCTGACCGGGCCTGCGCCGCGAAGATGATCGGCTTCGTTCCACAGGTCCCTGCGTTGCTGCCCTGGCTTTCGGTGGTCGGCAACGTCACCCTCCCCTCCAAGGTCAACCGGCGGGCGGATGCTCTGCGGCGCACCCTCCCCGGGCACGTCCAGCGCGACGCCGCCGACCCGCGCGCCCTGCTGGCGAAGATCGGGCTCGGTGACGCCCTCGACCGTCTGCCGCACCAGCTCTCGGGCGGCATGCAGCAACGCGTCGCGATCGCCCGGGCTTTCGCCATCCAGGCCGACGTTCTGCTGATGGACGAACCGTTCTCAGCCCTCGACGAGTTCACCCGCGAAGCCATCCAGGTGCAGCTGCTCGAACTCTGGGAGCAGATGCGCACCACTGTCGTGTTCGTGACGCATTCGGTCTCTGAGGCCGTCGTGCTGAGCGACAGGGTCGTGGTGATGTCGGCCCGGCCCGGTCGCATCGAGGCCGTGATCGACATCGACCTGCCCCGGCCGCGTCGCCAGGGCCTGCTCGAGTCGGCGGCTGTGCACGAATACGAAGACCTCATCCGCGCCAGGCTGCAGACCGCCTGGGCATCGGGGCCGGTGACGGCATGAGCAACCCTGTCGTCGAGAACGCCGGTACCACCGACGCGGCCCTCCCGGCCGATGCGATCGACACAGCGGTCGTCACCGGGGCGACGGCTTCAGCGACATCCCTTCGTCGCAGGGCGCCGGGCCGTTCGGTGTTCCGCCCGACGGTCTGGGTACCGGCCGTGGTGGCCCTGCTCGTGGCCGGCGTGCTCTGGGAGATCATCGCGATCAACAACACCTATCTGCTGCCCCGGCTCGGCATGATCGGCCAGGCCATCATCACCCAGCCGGCGTTCTACCTCGAGAACGCTGGAGTGACGCTGTCGGAGGCCCTGATCGGCCTTCTCATCGGCTTCGCCGCCGCTTTCATCGTCGCGGTGATCGTGACGGAGTCGGGCGTGCTGCGCCGCGCGATCATGCCGCTCGCGGTCGTGCTGAACGTCACGCCGGTGGTCGCCATCGCACCCGCGCTCGTGGTGGCGTTCGGATTCGGGCCCGGTCCGAAGCTGATCGTGACGGCGCTCATCACGTTCTTCCCCATTCTGATGAACGTCATCACCGGGCTGAACTCGGTGTCGCCGCCCATCCTGCAGGTGTTCACAACCCTGCGTGCCTCGCGCCTCGAGGTGCTGACGAGGCTGAGGCTGCCCTCGAGCCTTCCCTTCGTGTTCGCGGCCCTCAAGGTGGTCTTCCCCCTGTCGATCGTCGGTGCGGTCGTTGCGGAGTTCTCGGCGCCGGGTGCCGCAAAGGGCCTCGGTACCGTCATCAGCGTGGCGTCATCCAACTCCCGGCTCGCGGTGGTCTACGCCGCCATCCTCTGCCTCGCGATCATGGGCTCGATTCTGCTCTTTCTCGTGACGCTGCTCGAGAAGCGCGTTCTGCGCTGGCACGAGTCGCAGCTGCTCACGCGCCGCTGACTCCCACCCGCACCGTACCTGCACACCCCTTCCCCACAACCAGGAGTCAGATATGCCTACCCGACGTACCTCCCGCCTCATCACCGCCGCATCGCTGGTCGCGGCTGCCGCCCTTGCGCTCACCGGATGCTCGGGCTCGACCACCTCGAGTTCGACACCCGCCGCATCCTCCGCCTCAGCGATCTCGGCCGACCGGTGCGCGACCAACAAGGCCGCCGGCAAGATCACCTACATCACCGGGTTCCAGTACCAGGCCTCCGCCTCGATTCTCGACATCCTCGCGGCCAAGCAGCTCGGCTACTTCGACGCCCTCTGCCTCGACGTCGAGATCCAGCCCGGCACGGGTGACACGGCCGGCAATGCGCAACTCGTCGCCGCCGGTACCGCGACCATCACCGATCTCGGCGGCGACTCCGACCTGCTGCTCGCCCAGGCGAATGGCGTGAACGTGACCGCGATCGCCACCTACGGCCAGGTACCGATCACCACCCTAATGACCGGTACGAACATCACCGACCTGAAGCAGCTCGAGGGCACGACCCTCGGCCAGAAGGGCCAGATTCCCCCGGAGATAGAGGCGATGCTGGTGAAGAACGGTGTCGACATGTCGAAGATCGATTCGGTCGTGGTGGGCTACGACCCGACGATCCTGCCCCGCGGCCAGGTGCAGTCGCTGACGGGCTACAAGTCGAACGAACCGCTGACGCTCAAGGCCGCGGGCGACGCGATCACCGAGTGGAACCCCGAGGACTACGACATTCCGGGTACTTTCGGCACCGTCGTGGCGAACCCCGCCTTCGTCACGTCGAACACCACCACCACCGAGGACTTCCTGCGCGCGGCCTTCCACGCGTACGACTACTGCGAGACGAACGCCCAGGAGTGCGTCGGGTACGCCGCAGCGCTCGCCGGCGGCGGCGCGAGCTACGACGTCGACCACAACGTGCAGGTCTGGCAGACCGAGACCGGCCTCGTGAAGGATTCGCTTCCCGCCGGCACACCGCTCGGTTCGCTGAACACCGACCTCATGGCCAAGGAGATCAGCTTTCTGATCGACAGCACGCAGCTGACCAGCGCACCCGATGTGACGGCGTTCACCGATCCGTCGCTCGTCTCGGCGATCTACAACGGCGCCGACCTCATCTGGCCTGCACCGTGAAACAGCGCGAATACGGCATCTTCCTGCCCATCGGCAATGGAGGGTGGGTGATGTCGAGCACGGCACCCCACCCCCAGGCGACCTACGACTACAACCGCAGGGCGGCCGTGCTGGCCGAGGAGCACGGCTTCGACTTCATCATGTCGATGGCCAAGTGGCGCGGCTATGACGGAACGACCGACCACTGGGGCCAGACCCTCGAATCGATCACGCTGATGGCGGCGCTCGCCGAGGCGACCACCCGGGTGAAGATCTGGGCGACCGTGCACACCAACCTGATCCACCCCGCGGTCGCGGCGAAGATGTTCACCACCCTCGACCAGATCAGCAATGGCCGCGCCGGCGTGAACATCGTCGTCGGGGCATACGCCCGGGAGTTCGAGCAGATGGGCATGTGGCGGGGCGACTTCGACCACGACACGAGGTACCGCTACACCGAGGAGTGGGTGGAGGTCATCGAACGGTTGTGGAGCGAGGATTCCGTGACGCACCACGGGGAGTTCTTCACGCTCGATGACTGCGAGTCGCGACCGCACCCGGCCGTGCATCCCACCCTCATCAGCGCGGGTCGATCGCCGCGCGGCCTCGACTTCCAGTCGAAGTTCGTCGACGGCTCGTTCCTGACGGCCGCCGACATGCCCGGCCTCCGCGAGAACAGCCTCGAGGTGAAGGGGCTCGCCGCGGCCCAGGGCCGTGACATCAAGACGTATTCGATGCTCACGGTCGTGATGGACGAGACGGATGCTCGTGCCGAGACCCGGTTCAGGGAGTACGGCCGCGGGGTCGACACCGAGGCCATCGTCAACATGAAGCTGTCGTGGGGGCTCCCGCTCGACAAGGCGATGTCGATGAGTGCAGACAAACCGGAATTCGAGGCATTCCAGACCGCCGTCGTGACGGGCTCGCCCGAGACGGTTCACGAGCGCATCGACGAACTGATGGAAGCTTCCGACATCGACGGGCTGATGATCATCTTTCCCGAGTACCACGACGACCTGCCGCCGTTCGGCGAGTTGGTCATGCCCAGGCTGCGGGGTGGCGCGGCGCCCGGTCCGACCGGGCGACTCGCGACAGACGACGGCGAGGCCGATGGAGCCGGAAGTTCTGCGAACACACCAGGTTCGGGTCTCCTCGCGTCATTCGACGAGCGGATGTCGCTGTGACTGCCGTGGCCGATTCCGGCGAAGCCGACCTGCACGCGAGCGAACATGCCGATTCGGGCATACGCGAGCGCCAGTTCGCGGCGTTGACCGAACCCGGTGTCTCCGGTGCGCTGCTCGTCGTCGACGTGCAGCGGTCCTTCGCCGACCCCGATTACCTGCCGTGGGTCGCGGCCGACCACCTGCCCGTCATCGCTTCGGCTGTCGAGGCCGTCGCCTCACTGGTCGACGACGCCCGGCGCGCGGGTGTGCCCGTCGTTTGGATCCAGCTCGGCCAGAGCGCCGACCGGCCGTGGATGTCATCGCTGTGGCTCCGAGGCGTGGCCGCTGACGCCCCGTGGCCAGGCTCCGACGAACCCTGCGTTCTCGGCACGCCGGGTGCCGAGTGGTACGGCATGGCACCGCTGGACGACGAGCTCGTCGTCACCAAGCGCGGGTACAGCGGATTCTTCGGCACCTCCCTCGAGGCCGAACTCGGCGCGCGCGGCATCGAATGGGTGACCGTCGTCGGACTGACGATCGACTGCTGCGTCGACGCGACGGCACGCGACGCGTTCCAGGCCGGGCTTCCCGTTCTCGTGCCGTCGGATGCGACCGCTGCCTACGAGCCCGAACTCCAGGCGAACTCTCTCGCCAATGTCGCCCTGAACAGCGGTGTCGTGGTGACCTCGGCGGAGGTCGTCGAGCTGTGGTCTCGCGGTGCCACCGCATGAGCATGCATCTCGCCTTCGACCTGTCGTTCACCCATACCGAGGGCAAGTGGGCCAGCCCCGGGTCGTGGGAGGGTCGCACGTACCCGGATGTGCGCATGTTCCAGGAGCTGGCCGTTCTGGCCGAGCGCGGCGGCATCGACATGCTGTTCTTCGGCGACGGCACGAGCATTCCCGACACCTGGGAAGGGTCGATGGATGCGGCGGTGAAGTGGGGCATCCAGTGGCCCCGGCAGGACATGAGCCCGTACATCGCGGCGATGGCGCAGGTGACCTCGCACGTGGGCTTCGGGCTGACATATTCCTCGACGTTCATGCATCCGTACTACGTGGCACGGTTGCTCAACTCCCTCGACCACGTGACCGGCGGCCGCATCGCGTTCAATGTCGTGGGCTCGACGCGCGTCTCGGATGCGGCGAACTACGGCTTCGAGGCCCTGCCCCCGCACGGCGAACGGTACGACCGCATGGAGGAGTTCATGGCGGTCTGCGCCGCGCTCTGGGACTCCGTCGATGCTTCGGCCATCGTCGCCGACCGTGCCACCGGTATCTTCGGCGATCCGGCCGGCGTGCACCGCATCGACCACCGCGGGGCGCACTTCGCGGTGCAGGGCCCGCTGAATTCGGTGCCCAGCCCCCAGGGCCGCCCGGTCGTGGTGCAGGCCGGTTCGTCGCCGCGGGGAATCGCGGCATCCGCCCAGTTCGCCGACATCATCTTCGGCCTCGGCGGGCATCTGACCTCCCAGCTGAGGCATCGGTCGGCTCTGGATGCTGCGCTCTCCGCTGCCGGGCGCGACCCCTCCAGCGTGGGCATCCTCTGGGCGGTACAGGTGATCCTGGGTCGAACCACCGACGAAGCGGATGCCCGCAAGCAGGCGATGCTGGATGTCTGGAGCCACGACGCGGTCGGCGCCTACCTCTCGTACAACTCGGGTTTCGACTTCGGGGCCCTGCCGGCGGCGTTCGCACTGTCGGATGTGGCCGAGCAGATCCGCCTCGCCGAGGGAACCCAGGCGGGGTTCGTGCAGCTCGTCATCGACGAGGTAGGCGCCGACGCGCGCATGTCGCGCGACGAGTTCTTCGAGCGTGGCTGGCGTTACGCCACGGGGTACGACCAGACCTACGCGGGCACGGCTGAGACGGTCGCGGATGCCCTGGAGGAGAACTTCGAGGCCACCGGGTCGCGCGGGGGGTTCATGGTCGCGAACCCGCTCTCGACCCCGTCGTCGCTGGCCGACGTGGTGGAGTTGCTCGCCCCGGAGTTGCGGCGCCGCGGTGCGGTCGCACCGGCGTACCCGGGGCGGACCCTCCGTGAGAATCTTCTCGCGTGAGCGGTGCCCCCGTCGGCGCCAGCGACGAATCGACACGAAAACGGCCGTCCTCGGCAGATAGCGGGGCGGATGTGCGGAATCGCGTCGATTCCGCCGGTTTGGCGACGCCTCGGGTGCCGTGGGAGCAGGTCATCCTCGTCTGTGCGCTGGTCGGCACCTCCCAGATGACCTGGGGGGCGCTCGTGCCCGCGCTGCCGCAGTATGCGCAGCAGTTCGGCGCCTCGGCCGTCATCCTCGGGCTGCTGGTCTCCTCGTTCGGCCTCGGCCGGCTCCTGGTGAACGTGCCGGCGGGCCTGCTCCTCCGGCGGGTACCGGCCCGTGCCCTGCTGCTCACCGTCACCGGCGCCCTCGCGCTGCTGACCCTCGTGACGGGCTTCATCGACACGGTCGAACTGCTCGTGGCGGCGCGATTCGTGGCGGGCCTGCTCGGCGGATCGGCCGTCACGGTCGGCCTCGCCGTGCTCACGCAGCGCACCAGCCCGTCGAACCGCGGTTCGATCCTCTCCGCCGTGCAGGCCGTACAGCTGGCCGGCGCAGCGGTCGGTCCCGTGCTCGGGGGAGTGGTGCTGACCGTTTCAACCCTGCCGTTCGTGTTCGTGGTCGCGGCCATCCCGCTCATTCTCGTGATCGTGTGGGAGCTGCTGAGGCCGAGCCCGGCGTTCTGGTCCTCGGAGTTCGTACACGACGCGGAGCCCACCGACGAGACGGAGATGTCTGGGCCGACCGGTTCGCCCGCTTCGGACGCCCGTGCTCGCCGCCGCGCACTCATCGGCGTGTGCGTGCTCGGCTTCGGCATCTTCTTCGTGCGGTTCGGTGGCGACCAGTCACTCATTCCCCTTGTGGCCTACGACCGTGGTGGGCTGACGCCGCTCACCCTCGGTCTGGCATACGGGCTGACCACCGTGGTCTCGCTGGCGATCCTGCCGTGGGTCGGTCGGCGGCTGAACGCCGGGCACCGCCGGGGGTTGCTCATCGTGCCGACCCTGCTCGCCGCGGCGGCGATCTGCCTGTATCCGCTCGCCACGTCGCCGTGGTTCTTCGGAGGGCTCATCGTTGCGACCGGAGTGCTCTCGGGCATCGGAAGTCTCGTGCCGGGCGTCATTCTCGCCGACGTCACCCCGCGCTCACGGGTGGGCAGTGCCGTGGGCCTCTTCCGCACTGTCGGCGACGCGGGCGCCGTCGTCGGTCCGCTTGCCCTCGGGGCGGTTTTCGACGCCCTCGGCGTGACGTGGGCCGTCGCGTTCCTCGCAGCCGTCAGCGTCGTCACCCTCGCGATCTACCTCGCCCTCGCCCGCGGCACCCGGGGAGCCTCCTAGAAGCGAGGGCCACCCGGCTAGAAGAGAGGGCCACTCGGCCTGACACCCGGCAGGATGGTGATGGGGTAGGTGACGAAGTCGCTCGGCGCCACGCCGTTCGTTGCTTGCACAATGATTCGGTACGAACCGGGCTTCGTCGGCACCCCTCGGATTGCCCCGCTCGACGTGTCGAGTGCCAACCCCTCGGGAAGCGAACTCCACGGAACAATTGTGTACGACGGAGTGGGTTCGCCGGTCGCTTGTACATCGAAGGAGTATGGAGCGCCGGTCACGCCATTGGGCGCTGCGCCAGAAGTGATTTTCGGGCTGACACGGACTCGTGAGACCACAGAGACCGTGCCGTCCCCCAAATTGCAAACAAACACCTGGTGGTTCTCATCATCGACAGCAATTGCGCCCGGTATGAATCCGATGCCATCTTTCCCTCGGGGAATGACCGCAAGAACGCTCCCTGACGTCAGATCCAGGACTGTCACAGAGCTGCTGATCTCGTTGCTGACGAAGGCGTAGTGATCGGAAGCGTCCACAGCAACCGCCCCCGGCCCCGCCTCGGAGCCAAGAGGCACAACAGACCTCACTGAATCGGTGGTGGTGTCGATGACCGAGAGCGTGCGGTCGGCGTAATTGGTGACCAGTACCTCGTGATGGCCAGCATCCGCCGCTATGCCGGAAGCGCCTTTCCCGATTCCGCTGCTGATGACCTTCGTGATGACGTCGGTTGTCGTGTCTACAACGGCGACTTCGTCGCCGCCCGAACCATCCTGGAGAACGATATACGCCTGATGGCGCATCTCGTCGATGACGACCGATCGGGGCGTGCCGTCGCTTGCGGTCCCCGTGTCCACCACTCTCGAGACACTTCTGGTCCGGGTGTCGATCACCGATATCGATCGACTCCCCGAGTTGACGACGTAGGCCTTGTTCTGACTTGGGTCTAGCGCCACTCCCTTGGGGTAATCGCCGATCGACGTTGGGCCGTTCGCAATCACGGCCGATACTGCGTTCGTCGAAGTGTCTATGACGGAAACGGTTCCGTCGATGTAGTTCGAGACAAACATCTGGCCATGCACAGGGTCTGCCGCGATGCCCGATGGCCCCCTGCCAATGCTTGTCCTGTCGTAAGTGATCGTCTTGATGACGGTGTTCGTACGAGTATTGACTACCGATACAGAATTGTCGGTTTCGTTAGCGATGTATGCCTGGTCATGATTTGAATCGAAGGCGACGGCCGCGGGCGAGTCACCGATGCCCGCGACTCCGTGGGGGATGACGGTCTTGACCAGGAACGTAGGAGCGGCTTCGGCGGACGTCACCGAACAGACGGTGAGTAAAACTGTCAGCGTGATCAGGCTCGCGACTTTGAGCTTCATGGGTGTGGTTCCTCTCAGGCAAGCGAGGGCGAAGTCGGGCTCGCGGACCCGAGTCGCTTGCAGTGCCGCGGGTCACATAAAGAGATGCAACATCACGCGATCCATTACGCGACTCGCCCTCGCCCGCGGCACCCGGGGATCGGTCAGCATGCACCAAGGTTCGCAAGCGTAAAGTTCCAGATATGCGACGCGGAGTCTGGGCGGCCCTGACGGGCATTGTCGCTGCAGCGACTGTTCTGGCCTCCGCTGAGGTCGTGGCCGTTTTCGTGGGAGCCGAGTCGAGTCCGCTCTTCGCGGTCGGTTCGCTCGTCATCGACCTCGCCCCGCCCGGCGTCAAGACCCTCACGATCGCCCTCTTCGGAACGGGTGACAAGGCCGCCCTGCTCACCATCCTCGGCATCATCATCGTGCTGGGAGCGGCCCTGGCCGGCTATCTCGAATACCGCCGCAAGCCGTTCGGCACGGTCGTTCTGGTCGCTTTCTCTGCCATCGCCGTGTTCGCGGTCACGACCCGGGAGGGGGCATCCGGAATCTCGGCGGTTCCCACCGTGGTCGGCATGCTCGTGGGCGTCGTCGTGCTCAACGCCCTGCAGCAGCGGCTGAAGCGGTGGGGCGTGCGCGAAGACGGGTCGCGCAAGGCGACCGCCACCACAGCTGCCAGCCCCGTCGTTCGCACCGGCCCGGCCGCTCTCGAGCGCCGCCAGTTCGTGACGTGGATGGTCGTTGCCGCAGCCGCCTCGGCCATCGCGGGCGTCGGGGCCCGCGCGATGAACGCCGGTGCCGCCGTCGTGACCGCCGCCCGGAACGCGCTCGTTCTGCCGACGGCGACGACCTCCGCCGCTGCGCTGCCCGCCGGCACGGAGCTCGGTATCGCCAACCTCAGCCCCGTGGTCACGCCCGCCGCCGACTTCTACCGCATCGACACCGCCCTGCAGGTTCCGCAGCTCAACCCCGACACGTGGAGCCTGAAGATCACCGGCATGGTCGAGAACGAGGTCGAGATCTCGTTCGCAGAGCTGCTGGCGCTACCCCTGGTCGAGAACTACACCACGCTCACCTGCGTCTCGAACGAGGTCGGCGGCGACCTCATCGGCAACGCACTCTGGCTCGGCTACCCCCTCCACCTTCTGCTCGAGCGCGCCAAGCCACAGGCGGGTGCCGACATGGTGCTCTCCCGCAGCTCCGACGGATTCACGGCGGGCAGCCCGCTCGAGGTGCTGCAAGATGCCTCGCGCCAGTCACTGCTGGCCGTCGGAATGAACGGCAAACCGCTCCCCGTCGAGCACGGATTCCCGGCGCGCCTGGTGGTGCCAGGTCTCTACGGCTACGTCTCGGCGACCAAATGGGTGGTCGAGATGAAAGTCACGACGTTCGCCCAGGACATGGGTTACTGGACCCCCCGCGGGTGGAGCGCGCTCGGCCCGGTCAAGACCTCGTCGCGCATCGACACGCCCCGCCAGAACGCCGGGCTCGCGGCCGGCACCATCCCGATCGCCGGTGTCGCCTGGGCGCAGCATACCGGTATCGCCACGGTGGAGGTGCAGATCGATGGCGGGGACTGGCAGCAGGCCACGCTCGCCGATCCGATCTCGGCCGACACCTGGCGCCAGTGGGTGCTGCAGTGGGAGGCCACCTCCGGAGACCACACCGTCGCGGTTCGAGCGACCGACACGTCTGGTTACACGCAGACCTCCGACGAGGCTCCGCCCGCGCCCGATGGCTCGACGGGCTGGCACACGATCAAGCTCACGGTGCAGTAGAGCGGTCTAACCCACTCACCACTTCTCGTTCAGCACCCGCAGCAGGTTCTGGATGTCGCGGCCCCGGCCGTGCAGCGCATACGCCACCCCCGCCGCCACCGTCACGAGAGCGCCGACCCCGCCCGCCCCGGTCGACGCGACGACGGCCTCCTGCAGCGGAACGAGGGCGAGCGCAGTCGCTGCTCCCCTCGCCACCACGGCCGGAAACAGAGCCCATCGCGCATACCCGCGCAGGGCCCTCGCGCGAACGACCGCGATCGCGGCAACCACCCCGGCGGCGATACCGACAGCAGTCACCGCGAGCGATGCATACCCCTCGATCGTCGCTTGGGGCTGCTCGAAACCGGTCGGCAGCGCCTGCGACAGCTCGACCACCAGCGGCGACACCCCGAACACGAAGAGCGCGCCCGGCCCGATCCGCGATGCTCCAGTGATTCCGCTTTCGCCCGGTACCCCGAACGCGAGCACCCCGAACGCAACCGCGAACACCATGGCCGAGACCAGCTCGAGCGCTGGATTGATGAAGAGCAGCACTTCGCGCTGCAGCAGCAGAGCATCCGAAACCGACAGAACCGCCCCGTACAGCGACCCCAGCACCACCCCCACCCCGCCCACCAGCGTCGTCGTCGACGCCCGGGTGGGCAGAACGGGCAGGGTCAGTCCTCCCCGCGGAGGTTCTCCCCGACTCCGCGGATGCTGCGCATCGCGTCGTCGAGTGCGGGGTCGACCACATCCGGCGCGGGCTGCGTGCTCTCGGACTCCGGCGGGGTCGTGTCGGGCTGGGGGGTGTTCTCGGAGGTACTCATGCTCGAACGCTACCCCGTTTCGACCGGCCGGGGCGGTATTCGACGAGGCATCCTCAGCCGATGAGCGACGGGCGGAGGTCGCGCAGGGTGCGCTGGGCGGTCTTCTTCGAGGCGAGGAACATCGAGAACGCGATGGCGCCCACCAGCCAGAGGGCGAGCACTCCCACATCGTTCAGTGCGAGTGACAGGTCGCCGCCGTACATCAGCTGCCGAATGCCGTCCACCGCATAGCTCATCGGCAGCACGTGGTGCAGCGCGGCGAGCGGCCCGGGCAGCGTCTGCCACGGGAAGGTGCCGCCGGCGGTCACGAGTTGCAGCACCATGAGTACGAGCCCGAGGAACTGGCCCACGCTCCCCAGCCAGATGTTCAGCGCCCCGATGATCGCCACGAAGGTGATCGATGTGAACACCATGAACAGCAGCATCAGCGCGGGATTCGCCACGCTGAAGCCGAGCGGAACTGTGACCACGAAGTACACCGCGGCCATCTGGAGGGCGCCGAGCAGCGCCGGAGCGAGCCAGCCCGCGGCGGTCACGCGAAGCGGTGCCCTGATCGCCGTGAGTGCACGGCGTGACAGCGGCTTGATGATGAGGAACAGCGCGTAGATGCCGATCCACGCAGCCAGGCTGATGAAGAACGGCGCCATACCTGCCCCGTAGGTCGACGCCTTGGTCACGGTGTCGGTGTCGACGCGGGCCGGCGTCGCGATGGTGGCAGCCGCCGTCTGCCGCTCATCGGGACTGTAGTTCGGAATCTGGTCGGCGCCCGACGCGAGACCGTCGCGCAGCGTGACCGCGCCGGAGTGCAGCTGGCCGGCGCCCGTCGAGAGCGTCGAAGCCCCACTCGCAAGCTGCCCCGTTCCGCTGGCGAGAGTGGATGCGCCGTCGGCCACCTGCTGGGTGCCCGAGGCGAGCGAGGCGGCCCCGTCGGCGACCTCGGCCGTGCCCGCCTGCAGCGAACCTGCCCCGTCGGAGAGCTCGGAGGCCGAGGCGGCGAGGGTGGATGCGCCATCTGCCACCTGGGCGCTGCCCGCGGCCAGTTCGGTCGACTTCGAGGCCGCCGACGCGGCACCTGCGGCGAGGGTGGGTGCCGAATCCGCGAGCTGCTGCGTGCCCGCCGCGACCTGGGCCGCGCCATCGGCCAACGTCGAGATCTGGGTGTCCAGGCCCTTCGCGGCGTCGTTGCCGTCGTCGATCGCCGTCCCCACGGTGTCGAGCTGGGCGAGAACGTCGGCGATCTGCGCCTCGGTGAGGTGCGCGGCATGCAACTGGGTGACGATCTGGGCTCGTACGACGGGAACCCGGTCCGCAGCATCCTGGGTCGCCTCGGCGACCGTGCCCGACGCCGTGGCCAGCGAGGCATTGCCGGCAGCGACCTTCTGCGCCCCGCCGTTGAGGGTCGCGGTGGCGGCGGGCAGGCCCGCCACGCTGTCGCTGAGGGTGCCGAGCCCGTCGGCAAGCTGACCGGCCCCGGTGCTGGCCTGGTTCGCGCCCGTGGACAGGGTGGATGCTCCACTCGACAGTCGCGAAGCGCCGTCGGCCAGCGTGGCTGCGCCGGTCGCGGCATCCGCGGCCCCGCTCGACAGGGTGGCGGCCCCGCTCGCTGCGCTGGCGGCGCCCTCGGAGAGTGTCTGTGCACCCGCGTCGAGCGTCGAGGCCCCGTCGGCGAGCGACGCTGCACCCGTCTGGGCCTGGGCGGTGCCGTCGACGAGCTGGTTCGCCCCGTCGATGCCGGTCGCGAGATTGTCGTGGATGGTCGCGAATCCGTTCAGGAACTGCAGTGCGGCAGCCTCGCCGACCTGCTCCGAGATGCTCAGCCGCACCTTCTCGGCGACGGTCGCGGCGATCGACGAGGCGAGAAAGCTGTTCGTGTCGTTCGTGGTGAGCTGCACGACCGCCTGCTCGGGTGTGGCGGTGCCGGCCGAGGTGAGCAGGGTCGAGAAGTCGGGCCCGAGGGTCAGCACGAAGTCGTACTCGCCGTTCTTCACACCGGATGCCGCCTCATCGGCGGTCGCGTCGATCCACTTGACGCTGTTGTCCTTCATCAACTGATCGTGCACCTGCGTGCCGTAGTCGACGGCCGTGCCATCGAGGGTCGCGCCGGTGTCTTCGACGACGAGCGCGACCGGGATGTTCTTGAGCTGTGCGTACGGGTCGCTGTTGGCCCAGAGGTAGAGGCCGGCGTAGATGACGGGCACGAGCATGAGAGCGACGAGCGCGAGGCGGGCGAGGCCGGTTGCGGTCAGCCTGCGGAACTCGGTCTGTACAAGCGTGAGGATCTTCACGAGGGGTCTTTCGGTGATGGTTCGGGGATGGAGTTCTCGGCGAGCAGGTGGGCGAGGAGGTCGGCCTCGCGGCGTTCGACCTCGGCGAGGCGGTCGGCCTCGAAACGCGCGCCCACCTCGGCGAGCAGGGCGGCGGAGGCGGGGCTGGCGATCACGAGCACAGCCAGTCCCCGCCGCGCGAGGTCGGCTGCGACATCCCACCACTCGAGCGGGTCGCTGCCGCGCCGGTCGGGTGCGGTCAGAACCAGCGCCTCGATGCCGGGGCGCAATGCTGCCAGCTCGGCGAGCATCCGCAGTCGTACGACGGTCGGCATGTTCTGCACCTCCCAGCCCGCGTACTCGGTCACGCCGAGTTCGTCGAGCGCGGCGGCGGTCGCGTTGCGGTTCGAGGGGCGACCCGCGAACATGAGCTCCTCCTGCACGATCGCACGAAGGCGCAGGTCGCCCACCGGCTCGCTCACATCGGGGGCGTCGACGATGGCGGTCACCGCGCGCAGGCGGGCGGCATCGTCCGAGCCGTCGATCGTGACGGTGCCTTCGTCGGGTGCCATGCGGCCGGTTGCCAACAGCGACAGTACGGTCGGCCGCTGGGCGGTCTCGACCGCCACGACCGTCACTCCGCCCGATTCGAACGAACAGGATGTCTCGGGCAGGTTCTCGCCGTTCTCACCCTTCACGACGTGGTTCAGGATGATCTTCACGCTGTCTTCTCCTCAGCGAACCGAAGTTCGGCGTGCTCCTCGATCAACGCGGCTGCCTCTCGCCACGACAGACCCGCCGTGGCGAGCCCCGCCAGCATGACCAGGCGGTGTCCTTCGGCGTTCGAGAGGTTCGAACGCACCGCCTCGTCGAGCACCGAGAGGGCGGCCCCCTCGATGAGCGGGGCCAGCGTGGCAGGCGCGATGTCCTGCCGCAGCTCGCCCGCGGCGACACCGGTGGTCACGACGCTCAGCAGTCGGTGCCGAACAGGGGAGAGGGTGCGGGCGACGAGGTGTCGCTGCGGTCCGCGGATGGCGACCTGCGCCATGACGCGCACGTTCTCGACCTCAGACCACAGCCGGGCGCCGATCAGAGCGATGGCGACCCGGGAGTCGGCCGGATCGAAGTAGGAGAGGGCATCCGTGATTCGTGCACTGCCCGAGGCGAGCAGCTCGGCGATGAGCTCGTCCCGGGTGGCGAAGTGACCGTACAGGGCGCGGCGTGAGAGGCCGGCGCCGCTGGCGATGGCGTCGAGCGAGGTATCGGGATCGCGGTTCAGCAGCAGTCGCGCCGAGTCGAGGATCGCGACGCGGTTCTCGGTCGCATCACGTCGGGGGGTGCGACCGCCCTGGGTGCGATCGCCCTGGGTGCGATCTGGGGGAGGTGTCGAGGTGGGAGATGTCACACCCCAACGATAATAACTTGCACACGGCTGTGCAAGTTATTTCATGAATCTGAGGTGTCGTGGTCGCGGATCAGTGCGGCGAGCGCGATTGTCGGTGCGAGCCCGAGGGCACCGTCGAGAAGCACCGAGTAGCGGCGGTAGACGCGCAGCGCTTCTGAGGGGTTGCCCTCCGCCAGGTGCACGCGGATGAGGGCGGCCTGTGCGCTCTCCCTCAATGGTTCGACGGCGATGGCTGCTCGTGCGGCAACTCCGGCCTCGGGAAGACGGCGGCGCTTGAGGAGTTCGCGGGTCTGAACTTCGAGGCCGTTCATGCGAAGGGCTCGCCAGTCTTCGGCGGCAGCGACGACCCATTCGTCGTACCAGTCGGGCAGGAGCTCCTCAGACAGTGCAGCGACGGCGGAGATCGAGATGTCGGACAGCGACGGAGTCAGATCGATGGGCAGGAGGCGCACGGCCAGACGATGGGAAGAGTGCAGGTCGACCTCGACGTCGCGCGAGAGACCGAGGGTCGTCGGGCCGATGTCGAGCAGCAACCGGTGAGCCGGATCCATGCGGGTGAGCGTCGAGCGCAGGCTGAGGCCTGCCCGATGGTCGTTGGCCTCGGGCCAGAGGGTGCCGGCGATGCTGGCACGGGTGATCGCGGTCGGTTTCAGAGCGAGGTAGGCGAGCAGGCGCCGCGATCCGAAGCTCGTTGGGGCGTATACGGGTTCGGTGAGGGAGAATCCGCCCAGCAGCCTGATGTGCGACATCGCGCGAGACCTCCCCGCCCTGCCGAGCCTGGCAGGTTGAGCACCCCCAAGAAGGGGGTACTCAACCAGTAAACATCGTCTACTTTTTGGGCGGGAGGGCTGACAACTTCTTCCGCTTTGTGATAGAGATTGCCAGAACGGCGATCATGCCGGCGAGCAGGGCACCGAGGCCGACACCGAAGGCGGGCGCGAGTTGTGCTCCGGTCTCAGCCAGCTCGGTGGTGCCGGTCTTCGTTCCGGTGCTGGCGGAGGTGCCCGATGACCGGTTCGACACGACGGGTGCGTGTGTCGCTGAGGCGCTCGGTGCGGGCGTCGGGGCGGCGGCACTGGGGGTCGGGGTCGTGGTTGCGGTGGGTGTGGGTGTTGCGGTGGGGGTGGAGGTGGGGATCGGGACGGGGATCGCGGTTGCCGTCGGTGTCGGCGTTGCGGTCGGGGTCGGTGTGGCGGTGGGTGTCGGTGTGGCGGTGGGGGTGGGTGTTGCGGTGGGTGTCGGTGTTGCGGTGGGGGTGGCCGTGGGTGTCGGTGTTGCGGTGGGTGTCGGTGTTGCGGTGGGGGTGGGTGTTGCGGTCGGCGTCGGTGTGGCGGTCGGCGTCGGTGTTGCGGTGGGGGTGGGTGTTGCGGTCGGCGTCGGTGTGGCGGTCGGCGTCGGTGTCGCGGTGGGCGTTGCGGTGGGCGTCGCTGTCGGTGTGGCGGTGGGGACGGGTGTTGCGGTCGGCGAAGCTGTTCCCGGCTGGATGATCGTGGTCGTCGTGCTGGTGCAGATGACGGTGGCGCCGCCGCCGTTGCCGGAGCCGTTGCACTGTGCGATCACGACGGGAATGGCTGAGCTCTGGGTCGACGTCGGAACGGTGCACTGCACGCGGATGGTGGCGCCTCCGCCGTTACCCGATCCATTGCACTGGGAGATCGTGGCATTGGTGGTACTCCCCAACGGGGTGCAGGCGACAGTGGGTTCTGCGCCACCGCCCTGGCCCGATTCGTTGCACTGGTTGATCGTGGCGGGTGTCGAGGTGGAGGTTCCGATGATCGTGTTCACGAGGGAGACCGTGCAGGCGACCGCCCCGCCTCCGCCGTTGCCCGATCCGTTGCACTGGTCGACCGACGTGACGAGAGAGCCGGCCGGCGTGGTGGTGGTGACGCAAGTGAGGGCTGCATTGGCGGCTCCGTGGCACTCGGTCACCTTCGTGACGGATGACTCCGTGCCCGTCTGGAGGTTGAGGGTGTTCGTCACGATGACGTCGCAGGTCACACCCTGGCCGCCGACGTTGTCAGTTCCGTTGCAGAGGCTGAGTGCCACCGGTTCGGCTGCGGCCGCCGTGGTGGGATACGCTCCGACGGTGCCCAGGGTCAGGGCGACGAATGCGACGAACATCGTGACTGTTGCGAACAGTCCGATCGAGCGTACGGAGGCGAGTCGCGAGAGGCTGTGCGACCCTGCCGTTCTGGTCTTTCTGTGGCGTGGTGATGCTGTCGGCTGTGCTGCGATCGTCTTCACGAACGTGCCCCTCTTGGTGCGTCGATTACCCCTCAATGGGGGGCCAGATGCCCCTCAGTGGAGGTAGTGTGCACGAGCACTCGTGACGCTGTCGTGACTCGGGCGTGACAGGCGGGGTTTCTGTGCAGCCGAGTTGTCGCTGATCGGCGAATGGGCGGGCCGGAGCGCCCGCGATAGGATCGAGTGTGACCGGTGAAAACCTCCTAGGTGTGCCCCCGACCCTGTTGAGCTCCGACGAAGTGGGTGAGTCGCTCTCGGCCAACCCCACGGGTGACGCCCCGCAGAGCGCCGAACTCGAGGCGCTGGTGCGTCGGCACCCGACGTCCTCGCTCGTCTGGGCCCTGCTCTCCGACCGGGCCTTCGAGGCGGGGCAGATCCTCCCCTCCTACGCCTATGCCCGGGTGGGCTACCACCGTGGCCTCGATGCGCTGCGCAAGGGCGGCTGGCGCGGGCAGGGCCCTGTACCGTGGTCGCACGAACCCAACCGCGGAGTGCTCCGCTCTCTTTACGCGCTGAGGCGCGCAGCCGGGGCCATCGGCGAGAACGACGAGGTCGTGAGGCTGACCGAGTTCCTGAACGGCGCCGATGCAACGGCGGCCGAGGCCATCGAGAACGAGCAGTATGCCGCCGATCCTGCGACGCCCGCGTCGTCCGCCGCACCATCTGAAAGGCTCTGACCGTGCCAGCAATCGTTCTGATCGGCGCCCAGTGGGGCGACGAAGGCAAAGGTAAGGCCACCGACCTCCTCGGTACTCGAGTCGACTACGTGGTCAAGTTCAATGGTGGTAACAATGCCGGGCACACCGTGGTCGTCGGCGACCAGAAGTACGCCCTGCACCTTCTTCCGTCGGGCATCCTGACACCGAACGTGACACCCGTCATCACGAATGGCGTCGTCGTCGACATCGAGGTGCTCTTCCACGAACTCGAGGCGCTCATCTCGCGCGGGGTGGATGTCTCGCGCCTGCTGATCAGCGCGAACGCCCACGTCATCACGGCGTACCACCGCACGCTCGACAAGGTCACCGAGCGCTTTCTCGGCAAACGCCAGATCGGCACGACGGGGCGCGGCATCGGGCCGGCCTACGCCGACAAGATCAACCGTCTCGGCATCCGCATGCAGGACATCTTCGACGAGAACATCCTTCGCCAGAAGGTCGAGGGCGCGCTCGACCAGAAGAACCACCTGCTCGTGAAGGTCTACAACCGCCGGGCGATCGACATCGACGAGATCGTCGAGAACCTGCTCTCCTTTGCCGAGCGCCTGCGACCGATGGTCGTCGACACCTCTCTCGTGCTCAACCAGGCGCTCGACGCCGGCAAGACCGTGCTCTTCGAGGGCGGCCAGGCCACGATGCTCGACGTCGACCACGGCACCTATCCCTTCGTCACCTCCTCGAACGCGACATCCGGAGGCGCAGCGACCGGTTCGGGCGTCGCCCCGAACCGCATCGAGCGGGTCATCGGAATCGTGAAGGCCTACACGACGCGCGTCGGCGCCGGTCCTTTTCCGACCGAGCTGTTCGACGAGTCGGGCGAGTTCCTGCGCGCCAACGGGTTCGAGTTCGGCACCACCACGGGCCGCCCGCGCCGCTGCGGCTGGTACGACGCACCCATCGCGCGCTACTCGGCGCGTATCAACGGCGTCACCGACTTCGTTCTCACGAAACTGGATGTGCTGACCGGGCTCTCGACGATCCCGGTCTGTGTCGCGTACGAGGTCGACGGCGTTCGCGTCGACGAGGTGCCCGTGTCGCAGAGCGACTTCCACCACGCCGTGCCCATCTACGAAGAGTTCGAGGGCTGGAGCGAAGACATCACCGGCGTCCGTACCTTCGACGACCTGCCACAGGCGGCGCAGCGCTACGTGCTCGCCGTCGAGGCGATGAGCGGATCGCGCATCTCGGCGATCGGCGTCGGCCCGGGCCGTGAGGCCATCGTCGTGCGGCACGACCTGCTCGGGCAGTAGCCGCTCGGTTGCCGTCCGGCGGGTCGCTGGCGCAACCGTGGAGGTCTCCGCCGGTCGAATGGACACGATTCGGGGCATCCGCGCCGAAGAGGCCGGAGGTGGCACGAAAATGTGTCCGTTCGCGCGGGGGCAGCCTACGGCTGTCGCGCGCGTCGAACAAGCCCACGGTCATCCGGAGCCGAACGCGTAGCGTCGGAGCATGGCTGATGAACTGAAAAAGGGCGATGAAGTGACCTGGAAGTCCCACGGCGGCGAAGCCGAGGGCACGGTCGAGAAGAAGATCACGTCTGAAACGCACGCGGCGAAGCGCGATGTGAAGGCGTCGAAAGACGAGCCCCAGTACCTTGTGAAGAGCAGCAAGTCCGGCGGTGAGGCCGTACACAAGCCCGAGGCGCTCGACAAGAAGTAGCCCCGGGCCCCGCCTGCTGCCCTCGCGTTACGGTTTCAGCACGACCTTGATGCAGCCGTCTTCCTTGTTCTTGAACGTCTCGTACATCTCGGGGGCACGGTCGAGCGGCACAGCGTGCGTCGTCAGGTCTTCGGTGCCCAGCGGGTCGGCGGGGTCTTCGACGATGGGCAGCAGCTCGCCCACCCACCTCTGCACGTTGCACTGGCCCATGCGCAGAGTGATTCCCTTGTCGAACATGTCCTTCATCGGCATCGGGTCGGAGACACCGGCGTAGACGCCGCTCAGCGACACGGTACCGCCGCGCCGCACGGCGTCGAGGGCGAGGTGCAGGGCCGCGAGGCGGTCGACGCCGGCCGTCGTCATGACCTTCCTGGCAATCGCATCGGGGAGCAACCCGGCGGCCTTCTGGGCGAAAGCCGCACCCGGGTTGCCGTGCGCCTCCATGCCGACCGCGTCGAGCATCGAGTCGGGCCCGCGGCCCTCGGTGAGGTCGCGCAGCTTCTCGAGGGCGTCATCGGTGAGGTCGAGTGTCTCGACGCCGTGCCGCTCGGCCATCGCCCGGCGCTCCGGCACGGGATCGATCGCGAGCACGCGGTAGCCGAGCTGCTTTCCGATACGGCTGGCGAACTGGCCGACCGGGCCGAGGCCCAGCATGCCGAGGGTTCCGCCCTCGGGCACGTCGGCGTACTTCACGCCCTGCCAGGCGGTCGGCAGGATGTCGCTGAGAAAGAGGTAGCGCTCGTCGGGCAGGTCGGCGCCGACCTTCACCGCATTGTCATCGGCCAGCTGTACGCGCAGGTACTCGGCCTGGCCTCCGGGAACGTCGCCGTACAACTCGGTGTAGCCGTAGAGCGAGGCACCGCTGCCCGACTGTCGGTTCTGCGTCGTCTCGCACTGGCTGCTGAGGCCGCGGATGCACATGTAACAGTGTCCGCACGCGATGACGAAGGGGATGACCACCCGATCGCCCACCGAGAGCTTCGTGATCGCGCTGCCGACCTCGACCACGATGCCCATCGGTTCGTGCCCGAGAATGTCGCCCTTGTTGATGAACGCGCCCATCACGTCGTACAGATGGAGGTCGGAGCCGCAGATCGCGGTCGAGGTGATCTTGACCACCACATCCGTCGGCAGCTCGATGCGGGGGTCGGGCACGGTTTCGACCGAGACCTTCTGGGTTCCTTGAAAAGTGAGTGCTTTCATGGTTCCGGTCTACGCGAGGGGCGGATGCTGCGACAGGGCTTGACGCGCACCGCGGAGTGTCGCGGAGGTTCTGAAGAAGCGACTCAGACCACCGTGAAGCCGGGCGGGAGCGGCGCGCGGCCGGTGAGCGCCAGCAGGATCTCCTCGCCCGACCCCGCCCGTGCACCGATGCGGGCGGCGAGAGACGTGGCGTCGGTGATGCAGCCCACGGGTTGCCCGTGCGGTTTCGAGATGGCGCGGCCGATGTCGATGGAGTGCACCACAAGTTCGAAACTCCGCGTGCGGAGGTACTGCGAGAGCTCGATTCCGTGCCCCCCGACCGAGACCACACGGCCGGAGGGTGCGGCGTCGATCGAGCGGCTGGCGCGCTGCAGAGCATCCTGAACCTGCTGCACCGGGTCGTCGCCGAGCCAGACGCCGGCGTCGACACCCCGCTGTGCGACCGCGGCCGGATCGGAGAAGTCATGGTAGATGAGCGCGTAGTAGTCTTCGGCGGTCGGCAGTCCGATGCGCTCGGCGTCATCGTGGCCGAGGTAGGTCTCCACCGTGAGGATCGCGCGTGTCGTATGGCCGACCAGGGATCGCACCGTCCATTCGCCAAGCCCGGGCAACTCCCACTGGTCAGGCGCGATCTTCGCGACCAGCTCGACGAATGCGGAGGCGGCCTCATGGAAGTTGGCTACGTTGCCCATCTGACCATCGTAGGGCCCCACGCGCCATCGCAAACTGTGGTGGACTTGTGGAATGGAAGCTATCTACACCGCAATTGCCCACGCGTCTGGCGGTGGCCGCGACGGCCACGTGCGCAGCGAAGACGACCGCCTCGACCTCGACACGCGCCCTCCCACAGAGATGGGCGGAACCGGCGACGGCACGAACCCCGAACAGCTTTTCGCGGCCGGCTACTCGGCGTGCTTCCTGAGCGCGCTGCATGTCGTCGGCAAGAGGCTGGGCGTCGACACGACTGACGCCGAGGTCTCGGCCAGCGTCAGCATCGGCAGCAACGGCGAGGGCGGCTTCGGCCTCGCCGTCGAACTCGACGTCTACATTCCGAAGGCGTCGAGGGAGCAGGCCCAGGAGGCCGCAGACGCCGCCCACACGGTCTGCCCCTACTCGAACGCGACCCGCGGCAACATCGATGTGACGATCTCTGTCGTCGAGTAGGTAAACGAGCCTGGTTCCTGCCACGTGGCAGGATATCGATGCTGATTCTTCAGGGGCCGGTGCCTTGTTCGTGTTACCCCCGGGGTGCCGGCTCCTGTTGGCGCTAGGGTCTCTGGGTGACCAAAAAGTTCCTGCGGGCAACCCTCCCCGCTACGCACTCGAAAGACTGGCGTGTGCTCGCCCAGTTCATCGGGATGGGGCTTGTGTGGGGCGCCAGCTTCCTCTTCATGAAGGTTGCCCTGACGGGCGTCGGCTACGGCGAGGTGGCCTGGTCGAGGCTTGTTCTCGGGGCCCTCACCCTCGGCCTGATCACGCTCGTCGGCCGACACCGGTTGCCGCGGGAGCCTCGTGTCTATCTGCATTTTCTCGTTCTCGGAACCGTGGGCTGTGTAGTTCCCTTCCTGTGCTTCGCCTGGGCAGAGCAATATGTCTCGTCGGGCCTCGCGAGCATCTACAACTCGGTCACGCCCATCATGACCGCCATCATGTCGACGGTCGCTTTTCGGGTCGAGCGGCTGAACGGCAACCAGTTCCTCGGCATCGCGCTGGGTGTGGCCGGAACGGTCGTCATCATCAGCCCGTGGTCGTACGCCGCTCTGACCGGCAACCTCGTCGGCCAACTCGCCTGCCTGCTCGCCTCGATCTGCTACGGCTTCACCTTTGCGTACACGCGCCGCTTCCTCAGCGGCCGGGCCATCGCAGGAGTGCCGTTCGCGTTCCTGCAGATCGGCATGGGTGCGGTGGTCATCCTGCTGCTGACCCCGGTGGTCGCCGTCTCGGCGTTCACCCTGACGCTGCCGATCGCCGCCAGCCTGCTCGCGCTCGGCGCCCTCGGAACCGGCCTGGTCTACGTCTGGAACATCAACGTGCTGCGATCCTGGGGCCCGACCTCGGCATCGACGGTGACGTACATCACGCCCGTGATCGGGGTGATTCTCGGGGTGCTGGTGCTCGGTGAACGGTTCGGCTGGAACGCCCCGCTCGGTGCGGCACTGGTGCTGCTGGGTATCCTGCTCACACAGAAGCGCCTGCGCCTGCTGGGGGCGCGTACCGCTCTCGCCGCGCGTGCCGATCAGGCCGGGACGAAATAGAGTTCACGTATGCAAGAGAACGAACCCGGCCATTCGATCCCCAGCTCCGAAGAGACAGCCTGGGCGCTGCGGCAGCTCGAGAGCATCCGGGAGTCCATCGACAACGTCGACGCTGCGCTGATACACCTGCTCGCCGAGCGCTTCAAGTTCACGCAGCAGGTCGGGCGCATGAAGGCGCGACACGGGCTACCGCCCGCCGACCTCGAGCGTGAGTCGCGGCAGATCAAGCGACTGCGCGGCCTCGCTGAAGAGGCGCACCTCGACCCCGAGTTCGCCGAGAAGTTCCTCAACTTCATCGTGGCCGAGGTCATTCACCATCACGAGAAGATTGCGAGCGACACCGGCTCCATCACCGTCCCCCGGGCCTGAGGGCTCAGGCGGGCGCCGTTCCGAAGCGTGCGGGGAGGGTGCCCCGGTGCGCCTGGTGCAGCTCCGCGAGCCCGATCCTGAACTGGCCCTGGATGTCGAGGGCGGCATCCGCTCCCTCCGCACCGCGGTCGGTGACACCGATGCGCAGCACAGGGTAGTCGCGGCCCTCGCAGAGGCCCATGAACTTCACGTCGTCTTCGCGCGGAACCGAGACGATCACTCGCCCGGTCGACTCGCTGAAGAGGGCCGTCGTGATGTCGACGCCGTCGCGCAGCATCATCTCGTCGAGCCAGACGCGCGCACCGACGCCGAAGCGCAGTACCGCCTCGGCCAGGGCCTCGGCGAGCCCGCCGTCGGAGAGGTCGTGCGCCGACGCGAGCAGACTCTGCATGGCGCCGGCGTGAAGCAGCCCGGCGAGCGTCGCCTCACCCGCGAGGTCGACGACCGGCGGACGTCCGCCGAGGTGGTCGTGCACGGTGCCGGCCCACGCCGACCCGTCCAACTCCTCGCGCGTGATGCCGAGCAGGTAGATGTTGTTGCCTTCGTCCTGCCATCCGCTCGGAACCCGGCGTGCGACATCGTCGATCACGCCGAGCACACCCACGACGGGCGTCGGATGGATCGGAGCGCTGCCGGTCTGGTTGTAGAACGACACATTGCCGCCCGTGACGGGAATCTCGAGCTCGAGGCAGGCATCCGACAGCCCTGCGACGGCCTGGGAGAACTGCCACATGACCTCGGGGTTCTCCGGGCTGCCGAAATTGAGGCAGTCGGTGACCGCGACGGGAACCGCGCCTGTGACAGCGACGTTGCGGTACGCCTCGGCCAGGGCGAGCTGCGCTCCGAAGTACGGGTCGAGCTGGCAGTAGCGCCCATTCGCGTCGGTGGCGATCGCGAAACCGAGCCCGGACTCCTCGTCGACGCGGATCATTCCGCCGTCATCGGGGAACGAGAGCGCCGTGTTGCCCATGACATAGCGGTCGTACTGGTCGGTGATCCAGCTCTTACTCGCGAGGTTGGCGCTACCGAGCAGGGCGAGAACCTGGCGTCTGAGCTCCTCGGGGTCGGATGCCCGGGGGAGTGTCAGCGCATTGTCTTCGTGCAGTCGGTCGATCCACGCCGGGTATTCCACCGGGCGGTCGTACACCGGCCCGTCGACCGCGACCGTGCGCGGCTCGACGTTCACGATCTGTTCGCCGCGCCAGTCGATGATGAGCCGCCCCGTGTCGGTCACCTCGCCGAGAACGCTGGTCTCGACATCCCATTTCGCCACGACGGCAAGGAAGGCCTCGAGCTTGGAGGGCTGAACGACAGCCATCATGCGCTCCTGGCTCTCGCTCATCAGGATCTCTTCGGCGTTCAGCGAGGGGTCGCGCAGCAGCACTCTGTCGAGCTCGATGTACATGCCGCCGTCGCCGTTGCTCGCGAGCTCGCTGGTCGCGCACGAGATGCCGGCGGCGCCCAGGTCCTGGATGCCCTCCACCAGCTTCTCGCGGAACAGCTCGAGGCAGCACTCGATGAGAACCTTCTCGGCGAAAGGGTCGCCGACCTGCACGGCCGGGCGTTTGGTCGGACCCTTGGCGTCGAACGTGTCGCTTGCCAGAATGGATGCCCCGCCGATGCCGTCGCCGCCGGTGCGAGCCCCGAACAGCACGACCTTGTTGCCCGCGCCCGACGCATTCGCCAGATGAATGTCTTCGTGCCGCAGCACGCCCACCGCCAGCGCGTTCACGAGCGGATTGCCCTGGTACACGCTGTCGAAGTACGTCTCGCCGCCGATGTTGGGCAGGCCGAGGCAGTTCGCATAGAAACTGATGCCGCCGACGACGCCGTGCACGACACGCGCGGTGTCGGCGTTGTCGATGTCGCCGAAACGCAGCTGATCCATCACCGCGACCGGCCGTGCCCCCATCGAGATGATGTCGCGCACGATGCCGCCGACACCGGTTGCTGCGCCCTGGAACGGCTCGATGTAGCTCGGGTGGTTGTGCGACTCGACCTTGAAGGTGACCGCCCAGCCCTCACCGACATCCACGACGCCCGCGTTCTCGCCGATGCCCACCATGAGGTTCTTGCGCATCTTCTCGGTCGTCTTCGAACCGAACTGTCGCAGGTAGATCTTGCTCGACTTGTACGAGCAGTGCTCGCTCCACATCACCGAGTACATGGCGAGCTCGCCGCTCGTGGGGCGCCGCCCCAGAATCTCGCGGATGCGCGCGTACTCATCGGGCTTCAGCCCCAGCGCGGCATACGGTTGCTCCTTCTCGGGTGTCGCGGTGGCCACGGCGACGCTGTCGACGGCGGGGCGGGCCACTGCGGACTCGGCGTGCGCGTCGGGTGCGCCGGTTGCGCCTGGTGCGGCGGAAGCGGCGGATGCGGCGGCGGTTTCGGCGGTGTCAGACACGCGGAGGAGCTCCTTCTGGGGGCGCGGGTTTTCGCCCCTCGATTCTACGGGAAGCGCGCCGTGCGCCGTCCGGGCCCGAGTCTCCGCGCCCCTGCCGCTGCGCGATGGTACCGTGGCGGCGTGTCCGACGCCGAGCCTCCCGCCGCCGAGCCCCTGCCGCGCGCGCCGCTGCCGTTCCAGCAGGTGGGCGTCATCGCCGTGGGTATGAGTCTTGCCGTGTGGTGGCCCGCGTTCACCCTGGGAGCCTGGGGCGAGATCTTCTTCGACGACCTGCTGACGGTGTGGGCTGCGGCGACGGCTGCGTTCCTCGTTGCAGCCCTGCTCCCCGGTGCGCGCAAGCGTCTCGGCTGGACCTCCCTCACCCTCCTCGTTCCGACGGTCGTGCTGCTCATCGAGCTCATCCTGCCCGACAGCGATGACGATCTTGCAGCCGTTGTCGTCGCCCTGATTGCGGCGCTCGCGGTTGTGGTGGGCATCCCTTTCATGATCTGGGCCCTCGCCAAGGTCATCTGGCCCGAGATCGGCGAGTCCATCCCCGCCCGCGGCAAACTGCTGGTGCTGCTCACCGTCTTCGTCATCGCCGTGGCATCGTTCCTGCTCGGTGCCAACCAATCCCGCTTCCTCACCTGCCAGGACTTCACCATCAGCGGCAACTCCGAGCCCCCCGGCTGCACCCCCGCCACCTGACCCCACCTCCTGGTACGACACCTCCTGGTCCCATCCGGCATCCGATCCTCACGGCCGCCAACCCGCAGTCTGCAGGGCCCGCCGGATCCTGTCGACCGACGCCGTCTGCCCGGCTCCGTGGAGTCCCTCCTTCAGCACGGTGATCAGAACCCAGCCCGCCTCGCGCAGGTCTGCCGCGCGCTTGACGTCGCGGGCGTACCTCTTCGAGTCGGTGCGGTGCTGCTGACCGTCGTATTCGACAAGCACCTTCCATTCGGAATAGGCAAGGTCGACCCGTGGTACGAACGCAGACCGTGTGCCCGGGATCAGGATGCTCGCCAGCTGCAACCACGTACTCACGGCGTCGCTCACCCGCACCCTCCCCAGCACGACCGCCCGGTGCGAGGGCGGGCAGAGCCGGTGCGCCGTGACCCCGGCCGCCCGCGGCCGACTGTCCCGGGCGGGCGTAGCAACACGGAGCGGTTCAGACGACGAGAAGAAACGAGGCAGTGGCAGATGCCACAGCCGACCCGCTGTCGTGTGGCTGAAGAACTGCTCAGGAGTCATTCGAGGCGAGCAGGCATTGCACATCACCTCGATGCTGGTGATGGCCAGAAGGCTGGACCGCACGCCGTGGAAGGGAGCGATCAGGTCGACTGCGTCCAGGCGCTGGTTGCTCACACCGCAGAGCTTCGCTCGACGGACGGAGAATGCTCTGCCGCCCAGTTCTGGCGGGAGAGGGGTGTGCTTCGGCATGCACCAACCCTGCCGCATCAGCCAAGAACCCACCCAGACTTATCCACGCCCCCTCGCAACGAATCGACAGGACAAATCTCTCCCAAAACCGGCCGGTTGGGAGGGATTTCGACCTATCGATGGAGAGGCGGGGGGGTGTGGGGTGGGTGGCGAGGTAGGGGAGGGGGGGTCAGGCTGGGAGGAGGGCGGTGAGGGCGGAGGCGAAGAGGGGGAGGCCGTCTGTGCCGGAGCGCATAGCGTCGGTGGTGTCGGGGCCGAAGCCGGGCTCGACGGCGTGCTCGGGGTGCGGCATGAGCCCGACCACGTTGCCGCGGGCGTTCGTGATGCCGGCGATGTCGTTCATCGACCCGTTCGGGTTCACATCGAGGTAACGGAACACCACGTGCCCCTCGCCCTCCAGCCGCGCGATGGTGTCGGCCGAGGCGATGAACCCGCCCTCGCCGTTCTTCAGCGGAATGGTGATCTCGGTCGCCCCGGCGACGGATGAGACAGCCCCGGCGTATGCCGACGTCCACGCCGTCGTCGTGTTCTCGACGCGCAACCGCTGGTCGCGGCAGACGAACGTGCCGTGGTCGTTGCGGATGAGCCCGCCCGGCAGCAGGTGCGCCTCAGCGAGCATCTGGAACCCGTTGCAGATTCCGAGCACCGGCATCCCCGTCGAAGCAGCCGAGATGACCTCCGACATGATGGGCGAGAGCGATGCGATGGCGCCCGCCCGCAGGTAGTCTCCGTAGCTGAACCCGCCGGGCAGGATGATCGCATCGACCCCGTCGAGGTCGTGGGTTCCGTGCCAGAGCGGCACCGGCGTACCCCCGACGAGCCGCACCGCACGCGCGGCGTCACGGTCGTCGAGCGAGCCGGGGAAGGTGACGATTCCGACGCGGACCGCCATCAGGAGAGCCCCTCGCGAATCTCTGCCTGCGCTTCGGGGGTGGATGCCTCGTCGAATGACGTGTCGGTCGTGACGTTGCCCGAGGCGAAGTCTGCGGTGGCGTCGATGCCGAACCCGTCGGCGCCGGCGAAGTGCACGCTGATCACGTCTTCGATGACGAGGTTGGCCAGGAGCTCATCGGCCAGGACGGCGACCTCGGCGAGAATCGCGTCGTCGGCCGGCCCCGCCACCTCGATCTCGAACCGCTTGCCGACACGCACCCCGAGAATCTGCGACCGACCCTGCCGCGCGAGCGCTCCGGCGACCGCCTTGCCCTGCGGGTCGAGCAGCTCGGCCTTGGGCATGACCTCTACGACGATTGTGGGCACCTGGAACTCCTACGAAAGTGACGCGAACGGGTGGCTTAAGTGTACCGGGCAGGCGAGCGGGATGCCCGGGGAACGGCACCCGCCGGCGAGCGGATGCCGCGGCGACCCCGTCTCGTGAGCGATCCTTATTATGAATTACTCACAATAAGTGCTTGACTGTGAGCTATGACGCCCGAGCCAGCCGACAGCATCCGGAGCGCCGGCCTGCGCGTCACCAGCCAGCGGCTGGCCGTGTTGGAGGCCCTGGACGGGTTGCCGCACGCCGACACCGACACGATCCATCGACGGGTGCGCGAAGCGCAGCCCGATATCTCGCTGCAGTCGGTGTACGTGGTGCTCGGGGCGCTCACCGAGGCGGGGTTGATCCGGCGCATCGAGCCGGCCGGCTCACCCGCCCTTTATGAACGGCGCATCGGCGACAACCACCACCACGCCATCTGCACCGGCTGCGGCGCGGTTCAGGACATCGACTGCGCGGTCGGCCACGCACCCTGCCTGACGCCCGCCCAGCCGACCGGCCCCGCGGCGCCGGGCACGTTCGCGATCATGACCGCCGAGGTCACCTACTGGGGCCTCTGCCCCGCCTGCCACCAGAACAGCCAGAACCAGCAGAACAGCCAGAACCATAAGAAGGAGAACGCATGACTGAGTACACCACCACCGAATCCGGCGCCCCCGTCGCAAGCGACGAGCACTCCCAGGCCGTCGGCGCCGACGGCGTCATTCCTCTGCACGACCACTACCTCGTCGAGAAGCTCGCCCAGTTCAACCGCGAGAAGGTGCCCGAGCGCATCGTGCACGCAAAGGGCGGCGGCGCGTTCGGCACGCTCGAGATCACCGACGACGTGTCGGCCTACACGCGCGCCGCGCTCTTCCAGCCCGGCACCACCACCGAGACGCTCGCGCGCTTCTCGACCGTCGCCGGCGAGCAGGGCAGCCCCGACACGTGGCGCGACCCGCGCGGCTTCGCGCTGAAGTTCTACACCACCGAGGGCAACTACGACCTCGTCGGCAACAACACCCCCGTCTTCTTCATTCGCGACGGCATCAAGTTCCCCGACTTCATCCACTCGCAGAAGCGCCTGCCGGGCTCGCACCTGCGCAACAACGACATGCAGTGGGACTTCTGGTCGCTCAGCCCCGAATCGGCCCACCAGGTCACCTGGCTGATGGGCGACCGCGGCCTCCCCAAGTCGTGGCGCCACATGGACGGCTTCGGCTCGCACACCTACCAGTGGATCAACGCCGAGGGCGAGCGCTTCTGGGTGAAGTACCACTTCAAGACCAACCAGGGCATCGAGATCCTGAGCCAGGCTGACGCCAACCAGATCGCCGGCGAAGACGCGGACTTCCACATCCGCGACCTCGGCGAGGCCATCGACCGCGAGGAGTTCCCGAGCTGGACCCTCTCGGTGCAGATCATGCCCTACGCCGATGCGGCGACGTACCGCTTCAACCCGTTCGACCTCACGAAGGTCTGGCCGCACAGCGACTACCCGCTGCACCGCGTCGGCACGCTCACGCTGAACCGCAACCCCCAGAACTACTTCGCCGAGATCGAGCAGGCCACCTTCGCCCCGTCGAACTTCGTTCCCGGAATCGCCGCCAGCCCCGACAAGATGCTGCTCGCCCGCATCTTCAGCTACGCGGATGCGCACCGCTACCGCGTCGGAACGAACCACGCCCAGCTGCCGGTCAACAGCCCGCACGCGGCTCCGGTGAACTCGTACTCGAAGGACGGCGCTGCGCGCTACGCGTTCAACGCTCCGCAGACCCCGGTGTACGCCCCGAACTCGTTCGGTGGCCCCGCTGCGGCTCCGGATGTCGCGGCCGAGAGTGCCGGCTGGCAGAACGACGGCGAGCTGCAGCGCTCCGCCGCCACCCTGCACGCGGAGGACGACGACTTCGGCCAGGCCGGAACCCTCGTTCGTGAGGTGCTCGATGACGCCGCGCGCGACCGTCTCGTCGATAACATCGCCGGACACGTCGGCCAGGTCACGATCCCCGAGATCAAGGCCCGCGCCCTGCAGTACTGGCGGAACGTCGACCAGACGCTCGGCGACCGCGTCGAGGCCGCGCTGAACGAGGCTTCATCGGCCGGTGGCATCGACCCCGACGTCGCGCCGCCGAATGCCGCGGGGATCAACCGTGAGTCCGAGGCCGAGGTCGCGCTGCAGGTCTAGAGCTGCAGGCCCCGTGCTGCGGGCCTGGCGCTGCAGGCCTGGCGCTCCCCGCGCGAGGAGTAACGTCTGCTGTACGAAGTGACGAAGGGGTCGGCGCCGTGAGGCGTCGGCCCCTTCGGCCTGTTCGGCGTGCGTCGCCCCGGGCATCCAGAATCTGAACCCGAACGAGACCTGCCGAATGCCAAGCCTGCCCGCACACCGCCGCTGGACCGTGCAGCTCTTCGTGCTCGCGACCGTCGCGGCGGTTGCGGTGAGCTCCATCTACCTGCCGCAGTCGATGCTCACGAACATCGCCCGCGACCTCGGCGTCGCCCCCGGCGTCGCGAGCTTCACCGCGACCGCCGTCCAGGTCGGGTACGCCTTGGGGATCTTCCTGCTGGTGCCGCTGAGCGACCGTATCCAGCCGCGCAGGCAGATCACGGTGCAGCTCGTTCTGCTGGCCGTCGCGCTGCTCGCGACGAGTGTGCTGCCCGACATCCTGAGCGTCATCGTCGGCTTCTTCGCCGTCGGAATCGTGGCGAACATCGCCCAGCTGACGATTCCGGCAGCCAACCGGCTGGCGCCAGCCGGTCGCTCGGGTGCCACGACGACCGCGCTGGTCGGCGCCCTGCTCGTCGGCATCTTCGGCGGGCGCATCGTCGCGAGCCTGCTGGTGGATGCTCTGGGCTGGCGCCTGGTGACCGCGATCTTCGCCGCGCTGATGCTGCTCCTCATTCCGCTGGTGAGGCGGGCGCTTCGAACCGACGTCGAGCTCAGCGGCATCGGCAGGAGCTATGGCGCGCTACTCGTCTCGACCCTGCGTCTGGTGACGACGAGTCCGCCCCTGGTCTACTCGGCGCTCACCAACTTCTTCGCCTTCGCGATGTTCAACTCGTTCTGGACGGTGATGGTGCTGCACCTGACAGGCCCGCAGTACGGCTGGACGGTCGCCCAGGCCGGCCTCTTCGGCCTCGTCGGGCTCGCTGCCGGTGCCGCCACTCCGTTCGCCGGCCGGTTCGTCGACCGGTTCGGTGCACTGAAGGTGGCGGGGGTGACGCTCGGGGTCGCGCTGCTCGGAGTGATCACCGTCGTCATCGACTCCGGCCAGAGCATCCTGTTCGGAATCTCCATGTTCGTGCTGACGCTCGGCAACCAGGCCGCGCAGTCGGCGAACCAGAACCGGGCGCTGCAGGCCAATCCGCATTCGCCGGCGCAGGCGAACACGATGTTCATGGTGGCGGTGTTCCTGGGCGGGTCGCTCGGCGCGCTGCTCGGCCCGATCGCGTTCGGGGCGGGCGGGATGACTCTGGTCGCGGTTCAGGCGATCGTGCTCGTCGGGCTGGCCCTGGTGGTCTGGGCGCTCGCCGTGCGCTCGGAGCGGGCCCGGGCCCGGGCCAGCTCATAGGCAGCACCGCCCGCTCATGAGGAGCACTGCCCGCTCATAAGCAGCACTCAGTCGGGCGGTTTACGATGGAGCGAATGACCGATTTCATCGCTGGCATCACCTCGACGCCCTGGCTGCAGGCCCTCGTCTACATCGCCATAGCGATCGTCTGCGCGCTGGTCGTGACCGCGCTCACGGCGCTGATCGTTCGCCGCATCAGTCGCCGCAAGGAGTGGGCGGTGCGGCTGATCCGGCGGGCGCGCGTGCCGTTCCGGGTCTTCCTGCTGGTGATAGCGCTGTGGATCGCCCTGCAGGCCATGACCTCGGTCGACCCGTGGTGGCGGGAGTTCCTGAGCCACACCGCGCTGATCGCATCGATCGCCACCGGAGCGTGGCTGTTCTGCGCCCTCGCGATCTTCCTCGAAGACTTAGGTCTCGCCCGGTACCGCACCGACGTGCCCGACAACCGTCATGCCCGGCGCCTGCGCACGCAGGTGCTGATCATCCGGCGCGTCACGGTCGTCGCGGGTGTGCTGATCGCGCTCGGGGCGATTCTGCTGACCTTCCCGGGCGTCTCGGCGGCGGGTGCGTCGCTGCTCGCGTCAGCCGGGCTGATCTCGATCGTCGCCGGTCTCGCCGCGCAGTCGACGCTGGCGAATGTGTTCGCCGGGATGCAGCTCGCGTTCAGCGATGCGATCCGGGTCGACGATGTCGTGATCGTCGAGACCGAATGGGGTCGCATCGAGGAGATCACCCTGACGTATGTCGTCGTGCACCTGTGGGACGACCGTCGAATGGTGCTGCCGTCGACCTATTTCACGACCACCCCTTTCCAGAACTGGACGCGCAAGAACTCCGAGCTGATGGGCTCCGTCGACTTCGATCTCGACTGGCGGGTCGACCCCGACGGCATGCGCGACGAACTGCACCGCGTGATGAACCAGACCGAGCTGTGGGACGGCCGCGTCGCCATCCTGCAGGTGACGGATGCCGTCGGGGGCTTCGTGCACATCCGCATCCTGGTGACGGCGGTGGATGCGCCCACTCTCTTCGACCTCCGCTGCTTCGTGCGCGAGCAGCTCGTGCGCTGGGTGCAGCAGGTCTCGCCGCTCTCGGTGCCGCGCACCCGTGTGGAGCACTCGGAGACCCCGCTCGAGTCCGACGTGCCGCGCAGCCGAACGCTCAGCACCGACACGCTCCCCGACGCTCTCTTCAGCGGCGACGCCTCCGCCGCCCTCCGCGGTGCCCAGTTCACGGGGCCGCTCGAGGTGCCGCGAGCGGCCCGCGTCCCGCGCGAGCCCGCCCCCCGGGACGACCGGTGATCGACCCGCGGTGGTTTGTCGCATCCGCGCCTGCGCGCGCAGCAGCGAAACGGACGAACCGGCGCGCCCTCCCCTCCACGGGGTCGAGGGCGCCGGCAGCGGGATGCACGGGGTGGTCACGGTGAAAGCTGGGGAAGGTGCGGGTGTGGCAGGAGACGTGAGCGGAGGGGCGAGCGGAGACGCGAGCGTCGGAGGCCGAGACGGGGGCGGTACGGGTGGCGGGGTCGCTGCTGGTGGTGGGGGCGGCCTTCGCATCGCCTACGGCGACGATCCCGACCAGTTCGGCGAGTGGCGGATGCCCGGGGCCGGCCGGGCTCCCCTCGCCACCGCTCTGCTGCTGCACGGCGGCTACTACCGCTCGCCCTACACGCTCGACCTGATGACGCCGATGGCTGCCGACCTCGCGGACCGCGGCTGGGCGGTCTTCAATGTCGAGTACCGCCGACCGGATGCCCATGGCTGGGCGGCCACGCACGCCGATGTGCACGCCGCTCTCGCCGCGCTGGGTGGCATCGAGTCGTTCGTGCCCGACGCGCCGCTCGTCGTGATCGGCCACTCGGCCGGCGGGCAGCTCGCGCTCCAGCTAGCGGAGGAGGGAGCGTCCGCCACCCCTGCGCCCGGCGCGCCCGCGCTCGCCGCGCCCGCTGCGCTCGCCCCGCCCTCCGCGCCCGCTGCGCCCTCCCCGCCCTCCGCGCCCGCTGCGCCCTCCCCGCCCTCCGCGCCCGCTGCGCCCTCCCCGCCCTCCGCGCCCGGCGCAGCAGCCGCCACTTCCGGCGCACCGCGGATCGACCTCGCCGTGTCGCTCGCCGGGGTGGTCGACCTGACCGACTCGTACCGCCGGCGCTCCAGCGACGGAGCCGTCAAGATGGCGCTCGGCGGATCCCCGCGCAGGCAGTCCGCGGCCTATGCCGCCGCATCCCCGAGCCTCTGGACGCAGCGCCGCACACCGTGGTTGCTGGTGCAGGGTAGCGACGACGGGCCGGAGCTCGTGCTGCCGAACCGCGCCCTCGCCGCGAACGCGCAGCTCGATCATCCGGAGCTCCTCGAAGCGCCCGGCGACCACTTCGCCGTCATCGACCCCGCCGCCACGATCTGGCACGCTGCCGTCGCCCGTATCACTGAACTCCTCGCCTCTGAACTCCTCGCCTCTGAACTCCTCGCCTCCGGCCGCCTCGCCCGGTCGTAGCGCCCGAATGGACATGGGCCCGCGCATCCGCCCCGCTTATCACGGCGGTGAGCCGAAAACGTGTCGGTTCTGGCCAACTCGAGCGCTAGCCGGCGGCCGTCGCCGCCGACACCCGCACCCGGTTGCCCCACGGGTCATCCACCAGCAGTGAGCGTCCGTCGTTCCCGAACGGCTCCCGGTAGTGCCCGAGCCGCTCCTCGAGGGCCGCGACATCGTCGGCGGACGGCACGACGATGTCGACCTCCGCCAGCCCGAGGGCGAGCTGCCGCCGCCCGGCGCCACGGCTCTCCCACGTGTTCATCGCCATGTGGTGGTGGTACTTGCCGGCCGAGACGAACAGCGCGCTGCCCGGCACCTCGAAGGTGCTCTCGAAACCGAGCCTCCGCACGTAGAACTCGGCGGCCGCCTGGACGTCGCCCACCGAGAGGTGCACGTGCCCGACGGATGCGCCGCCGATGCGCGGCTCCTCGACCGACGCGGGCGTGAGGAACTCCTGCAGAAAACCGTTCGGGTCGACGTACAGCGTCGCCATCTCGATCTGCCCGTGCACCCAGCTCCACTCGGTGCGGTCGCGGTCCCAATAGAGCTCGACGCCGTTGCCCTCGGGGTCGGTGAAGTAGAACGCGATGCTGACTCTGTGGTCGGCACTTCCCGTGAACGACCCCTGCGCGAACGCCGCGACCGAGTAGACGGCAGCGGCGAGCGCCTCGCGGCTCTCGAACAGAACGGCCGAGTGGTAGAGGCCCGCGGAACGGGGCTCGGGGTTTCGCAGCTCGGGGGCATGCTGCAGGATGATCACCGGCACCGTTCCGCGGCCGAGCACGGCCACGGGGCCGTCGTGGCTCAGGAGGTCGAGCGTCACGCCGTCGCGGTAGTACCGGATCATGCCGTCGAGGTCGCCCACCCGTAAGGTCACCGGCCCCATCCCCGTGGCTGCCGACAGGAAGGCGCTGCTCGATGCCGGCGCCGTCAAGTCTGTACTCATGCGATTCATTGTAGCTACAACTAAGTGCAAGGGAGACGTATTCCCCTAAGCTGGCGCCAGAAAATCGACGGGGGAGAGACCAATGGATGTTGCGCCGGCACCTGCCGCGACGAAGCGCTCGAACCGGCTTCTGCTCGTCATCCTCCTGGCGATCATCCCGCTCAGCCAAGTGCCGATCGACATCTACACGCCCGCCATCCCGACGATGGTGACCGACCTGGGCGCCTCGAATACGCTCGTGCAGAACACGGTCTCGGCCTACGTGCTCGGAATGAGCGTCGGATTGCTGCCGATCGGCATCATCGCTGACGCCCGAGGCCGTAAGCCGACGCTTCTGGTCTGCCTGGCCCTTCTCCTTGTCACGAGCGTCGGCTGCGCCCTCACCGCCGACGTCTACACGCTGCTCGGCATGCGCTTTCTGCAGGGGCTGGGTGGATGCTCCACCATGGTCATCGTGTACGCGATCGCCGCCGACCGCTTTCGTGGCGCCCGGCTCACCTCAATATCGGGTCTGCTCGGTGCCTCGTGGGGTCTCGCGCCGGTGATGGCCCCTGCGATCGGCGGGCTGCTCGTGGAGTACATCTCCTGGCGCGGCATCTTCGTGGCGGTCGCCGTCGCCGCGCTCGCCGCCGGAGTCGCGGTGGCGCTGCTGCTGCCCGAGACGCTGGCAAAAGACGGGCGCACCCCGATCGACCTGCGGGAGGTCGGCGGGGTGCTCGCATCCACTCTCCGTCGCCGCATCTTCATCGCCCTGACGCTCGTGTTCGCCGTCTTCGCGGTGGCGCAACTGCTCTTCGGGGTGGTCGCGCCTCTGCTCTACGAGGTGCAGCTCGGGTTCTCGCCGGCGCTCTACGGTGGTGTCGCGCTGCTCGTGGGGGCGGCGAACCTCGCGGGCGAGCTCTCGACGGCGCATTTCGCCACGCGGGTCCCGGCGCGGGTTCTGGCGTTCACGGCGCTCGGGTTCTTCGGCGCGGGGGCGATCATCCTGTGCCTCAGCGGTGTGCTCGTCGGGCCCAGCCTTCTCTGGATCACCCTCGGCGGGATGCTCGCCCTCGCCGGCTGCGGGGCCCTCTGCCCGCTCGCCTACGGCCTCACTCTCGGGTATTTCGACCGTAATCTCGGGCTGGTCGGCGGCCTCACGAGTGCCATCTGCTACCTCTTTGTCGCGGTGACGATGGCCGCCGCCGCCGGCCTGCCCGACGACAGCCAGGCGCCGATCGGCTTCGTCTACGTGGGCGTCGCGGTCGCCGGGCTGGTGCTGCTCTCTCTCTGCCTGCCGCGCCGCCGATCATCCGCCGCCCTTTCGTCTGTGCATGCAAACGCATGAAGAAGGGAATAACGCGGAGACGTCCGTTGCTGTAGCGATCATGAAGAAGAGCATCGGATTTCTGTCGTTCGGTCACTACCAGCCCGTCGTGGGCTCGCGTTCGCGAACGGCTCAGGATGCTCTGCTCCAGTCGATCGAACTCGCAGAGGCTGCGGAAGAGCTCGGCATCGACGGGGCCTACGTGCGGGTGCATCACTTCGCGCGCCAGCTCGCCTCGCCGTTCCCGCTGCTCGCTGCGATGGGCGCACGCACCTCGCGGATCGAACTCGGCACGGCCGTGATCGACATGCGCTACGAGAACCCGCTCTACATGGCAGAGGAGGCGGCCGCGGCAGACCTCATCAGCGGCGAGCGCCTACAGCTCGGCATGAGCCGTGGATCACCCGAGACCTCGCTTCGCGGCTCGGAGCTGTTCGGCTACGTTCCCGCCGAGGGCACGACGGATGCGGACCTCGCCCGCAGGCACACCGAGATCTTCCGGGCCGCGATCGCCGGGGCCGGGGTTGCGCGCCCGAATCCGCAGATGTCCAGGTCGTCTGCCCCGCTGGCGATCGAACCGCAGTCGCCGTCGCTCGGCGAACGCATCTGGTGGGGTTCGGGCACCCGTGCGACCGCCGTCTGGGCGGCCGAGCAGGGTATGAACCTGCAGAGCTCCACGCTGCTCACCGAAGACACCGGCGTGCCGTTCGACGAACTGCAGGCCGAGCAGATCGAGCTCTACCGTTCCGCATGGGCCGCGGCCGGCCACATCCGGGAGCCGCGCGTCTCGGTTTCGCGCAGCGTCATCCCGATCACCACCGACCTCGACCGCCGGTACTTCGGCGGCGGGGCGGGTTCGCGCGGCGACGGCGAAGACCAGGTCGGCTACCTCGACGGCGGCATTGCCCGCTTCGGTAAGAGCTACACCGGCGAGCCCGATGTGATCGCGGCCCAACTCGCCGCCGACGCCGCCGTGCAGGCCGCCGACACCGTGCTGCTCACCATCCCCAACCAGCTCGGCGTCGAGTACAACGCCCACCTCATCGAGTCGATCGCCCTGCACGTCGCCCCCGCCTTCGGCTGGACGCCGGCGAACGCGGCTCCGGTCCCGGCCTGACCCGGGCGCCCGCGCCGCACCGCGTGGCGTCCCGAGCTCAGCACCCCGTGTCGAGCAGCACCTTCGCGAACGCGCCCGTCTGATAGAGCATCTCGTAGGCCCAGCCGGCCGGGGTGAGGTGTGTGTCATCGGCCACCATGCGGAGGTCGCCCGTGAAACAGCGCTCCATGATCATCCGGGACCGTACGACGTGCGGGGTGAAGGTGATGACAGTCGCGCTGGTCCAGCCGTGTTCGGCCGCGAGCGCGCTGAGATCGCGCGCTTCGCCCTGCGTGGTGAAGGGGTCGGGTGTCTCGCAGTAGACCGCGAACGGCTGCGGGGTCGTGCAGATCGGCAGGTTCGCGGCGGAGAACTCGCCGTCGGCTGCGACCGAGATCATCACGTTCGCGGTAAGGCCGGCCGCGGCCGTCTGCTGGGCGATCGCGACCCGCGACGCGGTCGGCGGGCCGATGACTTAGGCGACATCGGTTGTGGCCGGTGCGTCCGTGTCGGGAAAGACGTAGACCCGCAGCGCGACTCCGGCGACCCCGAGGTTGATGACGACCGCGAGCGCGATCGCTATGACGTGCGCGCGTCTGATGTCGAACATCCAACCCCCGCCCAGCCGACCGACTACGAGTTCTGCGTGCGCTCCACCCACGAGAGGTACTCGGGGCTGACCGTTCCGGTCACGTAATCCCCAGTGAAGCAGCTCATCTCGAGCTCCTTGACCGATGACCCCTCGATGATGGCAGCCTGCATGTCGGCGACCTCCTGGTAGATCAGGTGGTCGGCACCCATGTACGCCGCAATCTCGGGGATCTTTCGATTGTGAGCCACGAGCTCATCGCGCGAGGGCATGTTGATGCCGTAGACGTGCGGAAACCGCACCGGCGGGGCAGCCGAAGCGAACGTCACCTTGTTGGCGCCGGCCTGGCGGGCCATGTCGACGATCTCCTTCGAGGTGGTGCCGCGCACGATCGAGTCGTCGACGATCAGCACGTTCTTGCCCTTGAACTCGGTCGACATCGCGTTGAGCTTCTGCCTCACCGACTTCTTGCGCACCGCCTGGCCGGGCATGATGAACGTTCGGCCGACGTAGCGGTTCTTGTAGAACCCCTCGCGGTACTCGATACCGAGCTTCTGCGCGACCTGCATGGCGGCGGGCCGGGACGAGTCGGGGATCGGCATGACGACATCGATGTCGCCCGACGGCGCCCACTGCGCAACGGTGTCGGCGAGCCGGTTGCCCAGACGCAGTCGCGCTTCGTAGACCGAGATGCCCGAGAGCACCGAGTCGGGCCTGGCCAGATAGACGAACTCGAACGCGCAGGGTACGAGGCGAGCATCCGGAGCACACTGCTTCGTGAACAGCTCGCCGTTCATCGAGATGAACACGGCCTCACCCGGCGCGACGTCGCGAACGACCTCGTAGCCCAGGCTCTCCATCACGAGCGATTCGGATGCCACGACCCACTCATCGCGCCCCGATTCGAGCACGCGCTTGCCGAGTGTGAGCGGCCGGATGCCGAACGGGTCTCTGAACGCCAGCAGCCCGTGACCCGCGATCATGGCGATCGTGGCGTACGAACCCTCGACGCGTTCGTGTACGCGCGACACCGCGTTGAACACGGTCTCGGGGTCGAGGTCGAGACCGGAGACCTGCTGCTGCAGCTCGTGGGCCAGGATGTTCAGCAGAAGCTCGGTGTCGGAGTCGGTGTTCAGGTGGCGCCGGTCGATGTGGAACAGCTCCTGCGTCAACTCGCGCGTGTTGGTGAGGTTGCCGTTGTGCACGAGGATGATGCCGTACGGGGCGTTCACGTAGAACGGCTGGGCCTCCTGCTCGCTGCCGGCGTTGCCGTGCGTGGCGTAGCGCACGTGGCCGAGGCCCATCGTGCCGAGCAGACTGCGCATGTCGCGGGTTCGAAAAGCCTCCCTGACCTGGCCCTTCGCCTTGACCACGTGGAAGGTGTCGCGTTCGGCGGTGGCGATTCCGGTGGAGTCCTGCCCGCGGTGCTGCAGCAGCAGCAGGGAGTCGTAGACGAGTTGATTGACGGGTTCAGACGAAACGATGCCAACGATGCCGCACATGCTTTGGCGGGCTCCAGACGGGTAGAGAAATAGGCCGTTCTCCATTCTATGGGCGCGCGCGAGTCGGATGTCCGGGGCACCGTTTCGAAAGAAAGTGAGCTGCCGTGCATCCAGAACCGCCCATTCGACAGAAGTACTGGGTAAGGCGATCGACGCCCCAGCCCGCCAACGGGCGTGTCAAGGAGGACCATCGTGAGAAAGACCGTGAACAAGAGGATGCTCGCCGGGCTGGCCGTCGGAGCGATCGCGCTGGTGGGCGTGGCGATTCCGACCAGTGCAAGTGCGGCCACCGGGGCCAAGCTGTCGGTGCTGCACGCCGTGCCCGACACCCCCGTCGACGTCTACGTCAACGGAGCACTGACGCTCGACAACTTCCAGCCCGGCGACCTGGCAGGCCCGCTCGACCTGGCCGCCGGTACCTATTCGGTCGCTATCACGGCAGCGGATGCGGCAGACGCTTCGAAGCCCGTCATCGGCCCGATCGACCTCGCGCTCGCCGACGGCGGCAACTACACCGCCGTCGCACACCTCAAGGAAGACGGCACCCCGACGGCGACGCTCTACACGAACGACACCTCGACGACGACCGCCGGTGAGGGCCGTCTGACGGTGCGACACACGGCTGCGGCTCCCGCGGTCGACGTGCTCGCCGGTGGCAGCGCCGTGATCAGCGGCCTGGTGAACCCGGGCGAGAAGGTTCTGAACCTCCCCGCGGGCACGATCTCGGCCTCTGTCGCCGCAGCAGGAACGACCGCGCCCGTGATCGGCCCGGCCGACGTGACCGTCGCCGAGGGCACCAACACGATCGTCTACGCCTGGGGCAGCCTCACCGCGAACAACCTGAAGCTGGCCGTACAGACCATCGACGGCCTGCACGGGAACCCGTCGGGCATCCCGAGTGGAACGGCCGGCCTGGTCGGCGACCGTGACGACTCGGGCGCGCTGATCGCCGGCGGGAGCGCCCTGGCGCTGCTGCTTGCCGCAGGGTTCGTGGTGCTGATGCGTCGTCGCAGCCGCGTCGGCGCGTAGGCCCGCCGCACCGTTGCCGAGAGCTGCCGTCGTGAGGAGGAGGAGGCCCGTGAGAGTCCTGGATGCTCGTGCGCGCCTTCTCGCCCTCACGGCGGCGCTCGGCGTGGTGGCGGCCGTACTCACCGGATGCTCGGGCAGCGACCCCGTGCCGCTGGGTACGCCGATGCCACCGCTCGTGATCACCTCGCCCACTCCCGCCCCCTCCGGGGTTCCGACCTCCGCCGCGACGCCGCCGACGGATGCGGGACCCACCGCCCCGCCGGTGCCCGTGCGCTCGTCTGCTCTCGGTTCGCAGGTCTCTGCTGTCGTCGTCGCACCGACCCACCTCAGCATCGAAGCGGTCGACATCGATATGGCGGTGCTCCCGATGGGCGTCGATGCGGCCGGCCAGATGGAGTTGCCGGAGGATTCGGCGGAAGCGGGTTGGTACGAGTACGGTCCGGCGCCCGACGACCCCGCGGGCACCACCGTGATCGCCGCCCACGTCGATTCTCTGGTGTTCGGGCTCGGGCAGTTCGTGAAGCTTCGCGACATCGCCGCCGGTGAGACCGTCTCGCTGACAACCGCCGACGGAAGCATCCACGTCTACACCGTCACGCAGGTCACCCGAACACCCAAGACGGATGTCGCGCTCGACCAGATCTTCGACCGATCAGGGGCCCCGAGGCTCGTTCTCGTGACCTGCGGAGGTGTCTTCGACGCAGACACCGGCCACTATCTCGACAATGTGATCGTGACCGCCACCCCTGTCGCGTGATTCCGGAACACGCCATCATGGAGTCCTCTGTTCGACCGAGACGCGCTGTCTCGGCCGAACATCCACTCAGAAAGCCCCCGCACCTGTGAACGACACCGCGCCCGATGACGACGACGAGCTCGTACAGGGTTTCGTCGACGGCGACGATCGTGCGCTCGCTGCGGTCTACGCCCGGTGGTCGCCGCTCGTGTACACCCTCGCGCTCCGCTCCCTCGGCGATGTCGGCGAGGCCGAAGATGTCACGCAGGGCGTCTTCGTCTCGGCGTGGCGCTCACGGGCGAAGTTCGACAGCACACGGTCGCGACTGCCGGCGTGGCTGGTCGGCATCACGCGCAACAAGATCGCGGATGCCCACACCGTGCGAACCCGCGCCCGGGCACTTGCCCAGCAACTCGAGGCAACCGTTGGGCCTGAGCTCTCCGAAGACCCCGGTGACGTGGCGGACCGGTTGCTCGTGGCCGACGAACTCGCCCGGCTCGACCCTGTGGCCCGTCAGGTCATGCATCTCGCGTTCTTCGACGACCTCACCCACGTGCAGATCGCCGAAAGACTCGCCCTACCGCTCGGTACGGTGAAGAGCCACATCAGACGGAGCCTGGAGAAACTGAAAGTGCGACTGGAGGTGAACATCGATGCATACTGACCCCGACATCCTGGCCCTGCTCGCGCTCGGCGAGCCCGCTGGCAGTGACGACGACCGTGCTCACATCGCGTCGTGCCCGGGTTGCACGTCGACACTGGCGGCCTTCACCGGCGCGGCCGCGGCGGGGCGCTCGACGGCCTCGGTGCCCGCTCTGGTGGCGCCTCACGAGCGGGTCTGGAACCAGATCGCCGCTGCGGTCGGGGCGGATGCGACGCCCGAGGTGAGTTCGGCGGAGCGCCGTGAGCGCGGGCGGGGGGTGCGCGGGCGATCTGTGCGCGGTCGTTCGGTGCGCGGTCGTTCGGTGCGCGGTCGTTCGGTGCGGGGTCGCCGTCTGCCCGTGCGCTGGCTCGCCCTGGCCGCGGCGGTCGTGCTGGCCGCGGCGGCGGGCGGGGTCACGACGTCGTTCCTTCTTCGACCGACGGATGCCCCGGGCGGGGCGCCGAGCGTCACGGTGCTCGCACGGGCGGCGCTCACCGCGCTCCCGGACTGGCCGGGCGCGACCGGCGATGCCGTGGTCGAGTCGAACGGCGCCGACACCTCGATGGTCATCTCCGTCAACGCGGCGACTGACCGGCCGGACGCCTACCGGGAGGTCTGGCTGCTCAGCGCCGATCTCACCAAGCTGGTCAGCCTCGGGTTGCTGTCGGGCGACTCGGGTACCTTCGCCATCCCGACAGACATCGACATGTCGCAGTATTCCATCGTCGATGTGTCTTCGGAGCCGCTCGACGGCAACCCTGCCCATTCGTCGAACTCCATCGTGCGCGGCAGCTTCGACTCCTGAGGTCGACTGCCGGGGGCCGCAGCATCCGGCGGTCTGATCTGGAGGCCTGCCCGCAGCATCCGGTGCCGTACGGGAGAATGGACGCATGACGAACAGTTATGCCGCCGCCGGCGTCGACACCCGTGCCGGAGACCTCGCGGTCGAGCTGATGAAGGCGGCCGTCTCGGCGACGCACGGCCCGAACGTGATGGGTGGGTTCGGGGGTTTCGCCGGTCTCTTCGACGTCTCGGCGCTGAAATCGTTCACGCGCCCGCTGCTGGCGACGTCGACCGACGGTGTCGGCACGAAGGTCGCGATCGCGCAGGCGCTCGACAAGCACGACACCATCGGCCAGGACCTGGTGGGAATGGTCGTCGACGACATCGTTGTGGTCGGCGCACGCCCCCTGTTCATGACGGACTACATCGCCTGCGGCAAGGTCGTGCCTGCACGCATCGCCGACATCGTTGCCGGGATCGCGCGCGCGTGCTCCGCCACCGGAACCGCGCTCGTCGGGGGCGAGACGGCCGAGCATCCGGGTCTCCTCGGGCCCGACGACTACGACGTGGCCGGCGCGGCGACGGGTGTGGTCGAGGCGGATGCCCTGCTCGGCCCCGAACGGGTCGTCGACGGTGACGTGGTGCTCGCCCTCGAGTCGTCCGGGCTGCACTCGAACGGGTTCTCCCTGGTGCGCCACATCCTGGCGGGAGCGTCGATCTCGTACACGTCCGTCTCCGACGAACTCGGAGGGGTGGTGGGAGAGGCGCTGCTCGAGCCGACCCGGCTGTACACGACACCGCTGCTCTCCCTGCTCGACGCGCCCGCGCTCGCCGGGGCGGTGCACTCCCTCTCCCACGTGACCGGGGGTGGTATCGCCGCGAACCTGGCGCGCGTGCTGCCCCGCGGGTCGTGGATCGAGGTCGATCGTTCGACCTGGTCGCCGCTGCCGGTGTTCCGGGTGCTCAGCGACTGGGCCGGTACGACACTCGAGAGCGCCGAGGGCACGTGGAACCTGGGCATCGGGATGTTCGCGGTCGTCGATCCCGCGTCGTCGGCCTCGATCGTGACGGCCCTCGCGGCCGACGGCATCCGTGCCTGGCCGGTCGGAGCCGTCTCAACGGCTCCCCGCCCGCCCGCCGACCTCGCGGGGTTCGAGCAGGGCGCAAAGGGTGTCGACGGCGGAGCGGTGCGGCTCGTGGGTGCGTACGCGCGCTGACCCTGCGCCGGGGCGTCAGGGCGCGGTGAGGCGGGCGATGAGTTCGGCGTAGCGGGCGGCGGTGCGGGCGACGACCTCCGGGGGGAGGGTGGGGGGCGTGCCGCTCTTGTTCCAGTTCGCGGCGAGCCAATTGCGCACGATCTGTTTGTCGAAGCTCGCCGTTCGGTCGCCGGAGTCGTAGGCGGCAGCATCCCAGAAGCGACTCGAGTCGCTCGTCAGCACCTCGTCGGCGAGCGTGATCTCACCGGTGGCACGGTCGGCGCCGAACTCGAACTTCGTGTCGGCGAGAATGATGCCGCGCGTCTCCGCGATCTGCGACGCCCGGGCGTAGATCGCGAGCGACAGATCGCGGAGTGCCGTCGCGATCTCAGAACCGACGAGTTGCACGGTGCGCTCGAAGGTGATGTTCTCGTCGTGGTCGCCGAGATCGGCCTTGAAGGCGGGCGTGTAGATCGGATGCGGCAGTCTGTCGCCGTCGCGGAGACCTGCGGGGAGCGGCACACCGCACACACTCTGCGTCGCCTGGTATTCGATCCAGCCGCTGCCCGAGAGGTAGCCGCGCACGACGCACTCGATGGGGAACATGTCGAGGGGCTTCACCAGCATCGCGCGGGCGACGACCTCGGCCGGAACCTGCGGGATCAGCGACTGCGTGGAGGCGGACGGTGTCGAGGCCGGCGGTGTGAGCAGGTGGTTCGGAAACCCTGCGAGCGCGTCGAACCACCACCGGCTGAGGGTGGTGAGCAGCTCGCCCTTCTGCGGAATACCCGGTTCGAGAACGACGTCGAAGGCGCTCACGCGATCGCTCGCAACGACGAGCACGGCCGGGGCATCCGCGATCGAAGCCGCGCCCTCGGGAACGTACAGGTCTCGGACCTTGCCCGAGTAGACGTGGTGCCACCCCGCGAGAACGGATCGCTGACCCTTGGCGGCTGGTGCCTCGGGGGCGGGCGCCTCAGGGGCGGGAGACTCGGCGCCGACTGTCGCTTCGGCGGGTTCGGCGGCGGCCGGAGCAGAAGCAAGCGGGGTCGCTGCAGACCCATCGACCCGGGCGGCGATGTCGGTGCGGAACTGACCGCCCTCGAGGTGGATGACGGAGAGCGCCTGGTAGGCGCGGGCGCGCGCCCGGCCGAAATCGCCGCCGGTGGCCACGACGCTGAGAACGCGGCCACCGGTGGCGATCAGCCGGTCGTTCTGCAGCGCTGTCGCCGCGTGCGTGACGTGTACGCCCTCGAGAGCGTCGGCCTCGGCGACCCCGGTGATGGGACGACCGGTGACAGGGGTGCCGGGGTAGTTCTCGCTGGCCAGTACGACGGTCACCGCCGCGTCTCGGGAGAAGGTGGGCTTCGGCTGCTGGCTGAGCGTTCCCGTGGCGCTGGCGAAGAGCAGGGCGCTGAGCGGTGTGGTCAGGCGCGGGAGCACGACCTGGGTCTCGGGGTCGCCGAACCGGGCGTTGAATTCGATGACCCGGATGCCTGCCGGGGTGAGGATGAGCCCGCAGTACAGCAGCCCGATGAACGGAGTACCCTCCGAGGCAAGGCGGCGAACGGTCGGCACGGCGATCGAGACGAGTACTTCGTCGACGAACGCCTCCTCGCTCTCGAATTCGTCATCGAGCCAGGGGAGCGGTGAGTAGGCCCCCATGCCGCCCGTGTTCGGGCCCAGGTCGCCGTCGAGGAGGCGCTTGTAGTCCTGCGCGGGGGAGAGCGGCACGACGGTGTGACCGTCGGTCAGGAAGAAGAGCGAGACCTCCTGCCCGACGAGGAACTCCTCGAAGAGAACATCGCCGTGTGACAGCCACTCGTCGGCGTGGGCACGCGCGGCCTCGCGGTCGCTCGTGACGAGCACGCCCTTTCCTGCCGCGAGGCCGTCGGCCTTCACGACATACGGAGCCCCGAACTCGTCGAGCGCCCGCTCGACCTCGTCTGTGCTGGCGGCACGGATCGCTCGGCCCGTGGGCACGTTCGCCGCCTCCATGATGCGCTTGGCGAACGTCTTGCTGCCCTCGAGGGCGGCCGCGGCCCGGCCCGGACCGAAGACGGGGATGCCGCGGGTGCGGAGGGCGTCGGCCACACCTTCCACGAGGGGAGCTTCGGGCCCTACGACGACGAGCTGCACGCTCTGTTCGTTCGCGAAGTTGGTGACGGCCTCTGGGTCGTTCGGATCGAGCGGGGCGACGGCAACCGCCGCCGCGATTCCGGCGTTGCCCGGGGCGACGATGATCTCGTGGGGGCCACCCACAGGCGATTGTTCGGCCAGCAGCGCAGCGACGATGGCGTGCTCACGAGCACCGGAACCCAGAACGAGAATCTTCACTCGACGATTCTATGGCGGCGGCAGGAAGGGCTCGGGGTGGGTCTGGGAACGGTGGAGAACTCGGCTTGATCGCCTGTTGTGGGGGGAGAGGAAAAACTTTCCCGAGAAAAGTGCGGAAGTCGCGTAATGGATTGGCCGGCATCCACTCTCTTCCTGTGTGAGGTGCTGATCATGGCTTCTCGCACCCGTGTGGCGGGCGGTACCCCCCCTAGTCGTCCGCCACACGACACCCCCAGATTTCGCGCGTCGGCCCCAACTCCCCCCCTGCTGGCCGGTCGGCGCGCGAACCAGCTTCGTGCGGCCGGGTGCTTCCCCCGGCGCCAGGCCGCACGAACTCTCTTCGCGGGGCGGTAGGTCTCCCCCCACCGGCCGCCCCGCGAACCCACGCGCGCGCCGGTCGCGAGGCGGCTCGCGGCTCAGTAGCCTTGCAGCATGGCTCGCGCGCGCATTCCGGATGCTGAGGGGTGGGCCGCCGTCGACGCCGCCCGGGTCGCCCTGGTCGCGGCCGGCGGAACACACGCTCCCTCGACGGCGGTGCCGCGGCCGACCCTGGCGACCGCCGTGCGGTATTCCCTGCAGCTGCTCGCCGAGCGCGCGAAGGGCAACACCGTCGAGGTGCGGGTGCCCCCCTTTGCGGCCATCCAGTGCATCGAAGGCCCGGGGCACACCCGCGGTACGCCGCCGAATGTGGTCGAGATGGATGCCGTCACCTGGCTCCTTCTCGCAGGCGGTGAACTCGGGTGGGAGGCGGGCGTCGCGGGGGGAACGATCCACGCCTCGGGGCAGCGAGCCGACCTCCGCGGATTCGTGCCGATCGCCGGCATCCGTCCCGCGGCCGGGCAGTCCGACACCGGAACGGCGGCGATGGATGACCGGCGCTGAAGCCGCATCCCGTGGGAGTGGGCGACAATAGAAGGGTGAGCAATACTGGTGATCCTGCGGCTGAGCCGACGCGTCCGCAACCGAACGATGTCGTGCCCGACGAGCCACTGTTCGAGGGGGAGCAGCGCGTCGGCGATGACACCGTCACGATCCACCGTTCGCCGCGGTACTTCCGGTTCATGACGGCCGGCGCCATCGTCGGGCTGATCATCGCGCTCGTTCTGACCTTCGTGTTCCCCGAACCTCCGGGGTTCAATCCGGCCCAGATCTTCGGGTTCCTCGGCCTTCTGTTCGTCGTCGTCGGGGTCGCCGCCGGAGCCGTCGTCGCCCTCGTCATCGATCGCGCTTCGCGCCACGGCGCGAAGACCATCCGTGTGGAACGTATCGAGTCCGCTCAGGGTGAGGCGGATGCCGCCCCCGCAGGGCAGACCACCGGCGACGCCGAAGGCAGGGCCTCTACCGAGTCACGCGCAGAGTAGCGCTACCCAGGCGAACGGCAGACTGCTGACGCCTGTCGGCAGTCGGCAGTCGGCGTTGCGTCAGACCGGAAGTGCCGGCGAGTGCAGCGCGACCAACGAGTGCAGTGCCGGCGATTGCAGTGCCGGCGAGTGCAGCGCGACCAGCGAGTGCAGTGCCGGCGATTGCAGTGCCGGCGAGTGCAGCGCGACCAGCGAGTTCGCCCTACGCGAGGCGCTTCTCGTCTGGCGCACCCCAGGACGAAGCGAGGTCGTCGTCTTCTTCGTCGTCGTCTTCGAGGTCGGGATCGTCGAGGTCGGCCTCGGGGTCGGTGTCGTACTTGGCCGCGAGTGCGGCGAAATCGGGTTCGGAGTGGGTGCCCAACTCGCGCTCGAGGGCGCTGTAGTTGGTGTCGGGGCTGAAGTACTTCAGCTCGCGAGCAACCTTGGTGTGCTTAGCTTTTTGACGGCCGCGCCCCATGCGTGACCCCCTCACCTTTCGGGCCGGGGGATGAACGCCACCCGGATGAGTTGAATACGAGAAAAACTACACGTGAGTTTAGCATGCAGCGCACGGCGTTCTTCTGTGCGCCGACCGGGTGAAGTGCGACGACCGGGTGAAGTGCGCCGACCGGGTGAACTGCGACGGCCGGGTGAACTGCGCCGACCACGGGATCAACGTCGACCGCGCCGGAATACGCCTAGTTGCGCGTGCGCCTCGACTCGGCGGCTGCGTCTCGCGCGGCCTGCCGCCGCACATCCCGCTGCTGCCGCCCCGCCGTGGCGCCCGCAGCAGCCCCTGCCGCAACCGTGACCGGCTCCGCAGCAGCCCCCGCGTCGCCGAGGTGGATCGAGCCGGTGCGGCCTCCTGCGTCTGCCGGATGCCGCGGCGCGCCGTCGTGAACGGACGGCGTGTGGGCCCGTGCGATGGGCCGCATGGGATCTCCGCGCCGTTCCTGGCCGGGTACCGGGCGTGAACGGCGCCCGTAGATGAGCTCGCTCGAGTCGAGCAGCCACGGCACCAGCGAAACGGTGACTCCGTGCACCAGCATCAGGCGCTTGTTGAGGCGGCGAGCCTTGTGGTTGTGCAGCAGGGACTCCCACCAGTGACCGACGATGTAGATCGGGGTGTAGACCGTCACGACCTCGGCGCCGTACTTCGTGCGGTGCTTCTTGATGTAGGCGCAGAGCGGTTCGGCCACGTCGCGGTAGGGGGACTCGATGATGCGCAGGGGAACGTCGATGTTCTGCTGCGCCCAGTCGCGTTCGAGCTGCGCCGTCTGCTCTTCGTCGATCGAGATGTGCACCGCCTCGAGAGAGGCGTGTCGTGCGGCGATCGCGTAGTCCAGGGCCTTGAGCACGGGCTTCTGCATGCGCCCCACGAGAACGATGGCGTGATCGCCCTTCGCGCCGAACGTGGTGACCGGATCGACCTCGATCTCCTTGTTCACGTCACGGTAGTAGCGGTTGATGCCGAGCATGAACATGTACAGAATCGGCATGATCACGAACACCAGCCAAGCGCCGTGAGTGAACTTCGTGATGGTCACGACGATCAGCACGACACCGGTCAACAGTGCCCCGAACGAGTTGATGGTCAGGCTCCGGATGGTCGCCCCCCGGTCGGGCGCACCGCTCTTCAGCAGCTTCACCCAGTGCACGATCATCCCGCTCTGGCCGAGGGTGAACGAGACGAACACGCCGATGATGTAGAGCTGGATGAGGTTGGTCAGTGACGCCTGGTAGACCAGCAGAATCGCGGATGCCGCCAGTGCGAGCAGGATCATGCCGTTCGAGAACACGAGGCGGTCACCCCGGGTGAGCATCGCTTTGGGCGCGTAGGAGTCCTTCGCCAGCACCGAGCCGAGCAGCGGGAACCCGTTGAAGGCCGTGTTCGCCGCGAGCAGGAGCACCGCGGCCGTCGCGGCCTGGATCACGAAGAACATCAGCGAGTTGTTGCCGAAGACGGATGCTGCGACCTGCGCCATGAGGCTGCGTTGCGGTGTCGTCGCACACTCGGCGAACCCGATCAGGTCGCAGCTGTTCTCGGCGTAGTGCACGCCCGAGATGAGGGCCAGGGCGACGAGTCCGGCGAAGAGGGTGATGGCGATGCTGCCCATCAGCACCAGCGTGCGCTGGGCGTTCTGCACCTTGGGGCGGCGGAAGGCGGGCACGCCGTTGGCGATGGCTTCGACACCGGTGAGGGCCGAGCATCCGCTCGAGAAGGCGCGCAGCAGCAGGAGAATGACCGCCACTTGCCCGAAGCTCTCGGCCTTGACCCCGTAGTCGGCCGACTCGGCAACGGGGGCACCGCCGAGCGCCGTGCGGGTGAGCCCCACCACGATCATCAGCAGTACGCTGCCGACGAAGACGTAGGTCGGGATGGCGAACGCCTTGCTCGACTCCCGAACACCTCGCAGGTTGACGGCCGCGAGCAGGATGACGAACAGGATTGCCAGCTCGACGCGAAAGCCGTTGAGCTGCGGGACGGCCGAGATGATGTTGTCGACGCCACTGGCGACCGACACGGCGACGGTGAGCACGTAGTCGACCAGCAGGGCCGACGCGACCACCAGGCCGGCCTTCTCGCCGAGGTTCTTGTGGGCGACCTCGTAGTCGCCGCCGCCCGATGGATAGGCCTTCACCAGCTGGCGGTAGGAGGCGACCACGACGACCAGGAGCAGGATGACCGCTGCCGCGACCCAGGGGGCGAAGGAGAAGAACGCGAGCCCGCCGATGAGCAGGATCATCAGCAGTTCCTGCGGCGCGTACGCCACGCTCGACAGAGGGTCGCTCGCGAAGATCGGGAGTGCTAGACGCTTCGGCAGAAGCTGCCCCTCCAGCTTGTGGCTGGGCAGCGGTTCACCGATGATCCAGCGCTTCGCTGACTTGGGTTCGTTAGTCACGAGTGACGACACTACACCTGATAAATAGAGCGTCCAACTGAGGCGCCGCGTGCTTTATTCCCGTTCGGCAACGATCCGTTGGCCGGTTTCGAGGCGTACCGCCCAGCGGTAGTGGGCCCGCACCGCCAGGGCTTTCTTCGCGTCGTCGAACAGGGGGTCGTAGAACGCCGAACGGTAGCTCGCGGTGGTCGTCGCCGAGATGAGGAAGTTCAGCGACGAGACGCAGCTCAGGAACACTGCCGTCTTGACGAGGGCAGCGTCGACGGGCAGGCGCACCCCGGCGAGTTCGAGGGGCGCTCGCCCGGGGCCGAGCCACACATCCAGCACAGCCGGTGTGAACGCGATCGACCCGAGGCCGGTGAAGAAGACGCAGACGAGTCCCGAGAAGATCACCACCTGGAGGCTCTGCGCAAGCACGAGCACGACGGTGACGTTGACCCTTTCGAGTCGGCTGAGTTCGGGGGTGGCGTCGGCCGCGTTCCCCAGCCCGATCAGCTCGGTTCGCGTCACCGGAACGATGAACAGCAGTCCGAGCAGCGCGAAGACCCACACAACGCCCGCCAGGCGTACCGCTGGCAGGGCGTTCACGACCTCCCAGAGGTTGCGGGAGAAGAACGAGACGACGACGACGAGCATCAGCAGGGGGAGGGCCCGGCTCGCCAGCTGCGGCAGGGCGCGCAACTGCCTGATGGCCGAGCGCATCGTCCAGCTCGCGAGCGACCCGACGCCGAGCCGGGTCGCGAGCAGGGCCAGCGCCACGCTGAGGCCGGCCGCGAGGTGGTCGAGGAGGGCGAACGGATGACCGACCACCCACGGTGCGACGACGACGTCGTACACGATGAGCACCCACCCGGCCGTCGTCGTGCTGCGCGGCCACTCGCGCAGCCACGTGCCAGCGGCCAGAAGCGCGGCTGCGGGGATCGCCACGAGAACCAGGAGACCCAGTGCCATGGCCACGAGCACGACAGCGCCGGGGAGGGGCGCACGGGCATCGATACTGATGCTCGTGCGCTGGAGCAGCGAGCCGGCGAGCTCGACGCAACACAAAAGGGCGATGACGGGAGCTGTGCGGGCGACCAGCAGCGTGCCGCGAGAGCCGGGGTGCGCGAAGAAGGGAAGTCCGCGGCTGCGGAACCACCGCTCGGCGTCGCGGGCCGAGGCGGCTTCTGCACTGGGTTCGGGGGGTGGGGGCATGGTTCTCCCGGTCGGGCCCCCGGTCGATCTTTACTCCGGGTGCCCGGGAACGCAAGAGGGCGGACACCCGAATGGATGCCCGCCCCCCCGTACGTTCAGTACGGCGAAGTGCTACTCGCGCACGTCTTCGTCGACCCAGTCGAGGGTCTTCGTGACAGCCTTCTTCCAGTTGCGGTAGAGGCGAGCACGCTCGTCTTCGTCCATGTTCGGCTCCCAGCGCTTGTCTTCGAGCCAGTTGGCGCGCAGGTCGTCGAGGCCGGACCAGAAGCCGGTGGCGAGACCGGCGGCATAGGCGGCGCCCAGCGCAGTGGTCTCGGCGACCACCGGGCGAACCACGGGTACGCCCAGGATGTCGGCCTGGAACTGCAGCAGGGTGTCGTTGGAGGTGGCGCCACCGTCGACCTTGAGCTCGGTCAGCGGAACGCCGGAGTCGGCGTTGACCGCGTCGATGACCTCTTTGGTCTGGAACGCGATGGCCTCGAGCGCTGCACGCGCGATGTGACCCTTGTTGACGAACCGCGTCAGACCCACGAGGGCACCACGGGCATCCGACCGCCAGTGCGGCGCGAACAGACCCGAGAACGCGGGCACGAAGTACGCGCCACCGTTGTCGTCGACCGTCTTCGCCAGCGTCTCGATCTCAGGCGCCGAGTTGATGATGCCGAGGTTGTCGCGCAGCCACTGCACCAGCGAACCGGTGACGGCGATCGAGCCTTCGAGCGCGTAGTGGGTCTCACCCTCGCCCAGCTTGAAGCCGATCGTGGTGAGCAGGCCGTTCTCGCTCTTCACGATCTCGGTGTCGGTGTTGAAGATGATGAAGTTACCGGTGCCGTAGGTGTTCTTCGCCTCGCCCTTGTCGTAGGCGGCCTGGCCGAAGGTGGCAGCCTGCTGGTCGCCCAGGATGCCCGCGATAGGCACCTCGCGCAGCAGCGAGTTGTCGCTGGCGTGACCGTAGATCTCGGAGGAGCTCTTGACCGTCGGCAGCATCGACTTCGGAACGTTGAAGTCAGCGAGGATGTCGTCGCGCCACTCGAGCGTCTTGAGGTCGAGGAACAGGGTGCGGGACGCGTTGGTCACGTCGGTGACGTGCTGGCCGCCGTTGACTCCGCCGGTCAGGTTCCAGAGAACCCAGGTGTCGGTGGTGCCGAAGATGAGGTCGCCGGCTTCGGCGCGCTCACGGGCTCCGTCGACGTTCTCCAGGATCCAGACGATCTTGGTGCCGGCGAAGTAGGTGGAGAGGGGAAGGCCGACGATGTCCTTGTACTTCTCGACACCCTCCTCGCCCGCCAGGCGGTCGACGATCGACTGCGTGCGGGTGTCCTGCCAGACGATGGCGTTGTAGACGGGCTCACCGGTGTTCTTGTCCCACACCACAGCGGTCTCGCGCTGGTTGGTGATACCGATCGACACGATGTCGTGGCGTGTCAGGTTGGCCTTGGAGAGGGCCTGGCCGATGACCTCGCGAACGTTGTCCCAGATCTCTTTGGGGTTGTGCTCGACCCAGCCCGCCTTCGGGAAGATCTGCTCGTGCTCCTTCTGGCCCGTCGAGACGATGGCGCCTTCGTGGTTGAAGATGATGGCGCGCGACGAGGTGGTTCCCTGGTCGATGGCGATGACGTACTGCTCGCTCATGTGTAACTCCTTTGTTGTTTCGTAGCGTGAAGCGATGGTTCAGTTTGCGCAAAAGCACCGAAACCGTGTTGTTTGGGTGCTTTTGCGCAAAGTAGGACGGGTCTAGCCGAGGATGGGCAGCAGCGGGATGGCGAGAAGACCGGCGAGCACCCCACCGATGATCGGACCGACGATCGGAACCCAGGAGTAGCCCCAGTCCGACGGGCCCTTGCCCTTGATGGGCAGGATGGCGTGTGCGATGCGCGGGCCGAGGTCACGTGCCGGGTTGATGGCGTATCCCGTGGGGCCACCGAGCGAGGCGCCGATGCCGACGACGAGGAGGGCGACGGGCAGTGCGCCGAGGGCTGCGAGGCCGCCGGTCGCGCCCTGGCGACCGAAGCCGATGACGACGAAGACCAGCACGAAGGTGCCGATGATCTCGGTGACGAGGTTCCACCCGTAGGAACGGATCGAGGGACCGGTCGAGAACACGCCCAGCTTGTTGGCGGGCTCGGGCTCTTCGTCGAAGTGCTGCTTGTAGGCCAGCCAGCAGAACACGGCACCGATGATGGCACCGATGAGCTGGGCACCGATGTACGCGATGACGCTCACGAAGCTGACGTCGACGAGGGAGTCTGCCCCACCGAACGTCTTGGCGCCGTTGGCGACGAGGCCGAGGGTCACAGCGGGGTTCAGGTGTGCGCCCGATGCGTACGAGACGATGACACCGGCGAAGACCGCGAGGCCCCAGCCGAAGTTGACCATCAGGGTGCCCCCGTTGAAGCCCTTCGACTTCGTGAGGGCGACGTTGGCGACGACGCCGCAGCCGAGGAGTACGAGGAGGGCTGTGCCCACCAACTCCGAAACGAAATCAATACCGAGATTGTCCACGTTGACCTTTCTTCTGAGGCGACTTCGCCTGTGTGTGTCGCCCTGTGCGCGGGGGCGCAGTATCGGAGCACCTGAAACCTAGCGCCGACTGCGCCCCGCGTACAAGACGTCTGTCATGCACATCCGTGCATAAATCACGCCTGTCGGATGCGGTCGCACCCGACAGTCCTACTTCGCGGGAGTGAACTCCTCGGCCACCTCTGACGGCACCGATGCCTCGAGCTTCAACCCGTGGAAGAAGGCGAGGTTCTCGGTCGCCAGGGTTCGCTCGGCGGCCAGCTGTTCGGCCGACCAGCCGAGGTGCGTGCCGACGATCGTGCTGAGCTCGTCGAAGACGGGCTGGGTCAGGCCGCCGGTGAAGGCGACGATCGTGCGGCGCAGAACCACGTCGGTGAGGTGCACGACGTACTCGGTGTTGACGAGGTAGTCGAGCTCGGCGGTGCTGTAGTCGGGAAGCGAGGTGAGCGCCGCGTCGTCACTGTGCTCACCGATGTGGGTGATCACCTCCGACGCCTTGGTGCCGTAACGCTTCAGCAGCTGGGCGGTGCGCGCCGGGGTGAGGCCGGCCGAGTGCTCGGCGACCCAGGCCTTCGTCGCCGACTCCGTGGCCGGGAAGCCCACGCCGCCGCCGATCTGCAGGTTCTCGGTGCTGACCGAACGGGTCAGCTTCAGCAGGGCCAGCGTCTCATTGGTGAGGTGCTCGCTCAGTGCGCGCCATGTCGTCCACTTGCCGCCGACCAGGCTGAGCATCGGCGTCTTCTTGTCGCCGGCGAAGGTGGTCTGCTCGATGCGGTAGTCGCGCGACACAAACCCGGGGGCAGTGTCGTCGTGCTTGGGCAGCGGGCGGATGCCTGAATACCGGAACACGATCTGCGAACGATCGATCGCGATGGTTGGGAAAACGTGCGAGACCAGCTCGAAGAAGTAGTCGACCTCTTCTTCGGTGCACACCGCGGGCTCGCTGGGGTCGGCGTCGATGTCGGTCGTTCCCACGAGAACGCGCCCGTTCAGCGGGTAGATCAGCACGATACGGCCATCGTTGTTCTCGAAGAACATCTCGCCACCGGCACAGGCGTCGAAAAGCTCCTGGTTGTCGAGCACAACGTGCGAGCCCTTGGTGCCGCCCATGAAGCTCGACGACTTGCCGAGCGCCGCGTTGGTGAGATCGGTCCAGGGGCCGGAGGTGTTCACTACGACGTCGGCCTTGACTGTGAACTCGGTACCACTGACGGTGTCGCGCAGAACCACGCCCTCGGGGCTCGAGCCGATCGCCTCGACATAGTTGGCCTTGCGGGCCTTCTCCTTACCGGCCACCATCCCGTCGCCGATGATGTCGAGCGCGAGGCGCTCGGGGTTCTCGACGGCGGCGTCGTAGTAACGAGCGGTGTACTTCACGCTGTCACGGAGCTTCGGGAACTTCTGCATCGTCTTCTTGTGGCCCTTGAACTCGTGGCGGGGCACGGTGCCACCGTCGCGCGAGAACGAGTCGTAGCCGGTGAGGCCCACCTTGATGAGCAGGGCGCCGCGCTCTTTCGTCTTGCCGCCGGGCTTGTGGGTCAGCAGCCGGAGGGGAGCCGAGAGGATGCCCGAGAAGGTGGAGAAGATCGGGATGGTCGTGGGCAGCGGCTTCACGTAGTGGGGTGCGAGGCGCAGCAGTCGGTTGCGCTCCTGCACCGACTCGCGAACCAGTCGGAATTCACCGTTCTCGAGGTAGCGGACGCCACCGTGGATCATGTGGCTCGAGGCAGCGGATGCCCCGGAGACGAAGTCGCTGCGCTCCACGAGAACGACGTCGACACCCTGCAGCGCCAGGTCGCGGAATGTTCCTACGCCGTTGATACCGCCACCGATGACCAGAACCTGGGCCGTCGGGCGATCGAGAATTGCCTGAACATCGCTGCGGAGTTCGGTAGTCGCAGCCTTTTCAGCGTTGTAGTCAGTCACTGTTCACTCGCCTTCGTGTAAGTCCCAGGTTGCTCCGACGCAATCCGTGTGACTCAATACATACTGAGAACTGTGACAAGAATGGTCAAGCTACTTGCACACATGTGCAGAACGTGGGAAGGCGCCCGATGGCAACCTCGATCTTCGAGCATCCGCCCGCCAGCGAGAGAGTGCGTGACGCCCTGCGGGCTGCACATCTCTATTACATGCAAGACCTGACGATGGAGGCGATTGCGGCCGAGCTGCACACCTCCCGCTCATCGGTCTCCCGCCTCATCAGTTACGCCCGCGAGGCGGGTCTCGTCGAGATCCAGGTGAAGACGCCGGCGGAGCGCATCTCGACGGCGCTGCAGCGCATCCAGGACAAGCACCACGTCACCGTGCATGTGGTTCCGGTGCCCGATTCGGCGAACGAGATCGACCGGCTGGAGCGGGTGGGAATGTCGGCCGCGCGCATCCTGAACCAGTATTTCGACTCGAACATGACGATGGGCATCGCCTGGGGCAGCACGATGAGCGCCGTGAGCCGGCACCTGCAACCCAAGGTGACCCACAACTCCCAGATCGTGCAGCTGAACGGTGCGGCGAACACCCGAACGACAGGCATCGTCTACGCCAGCGAGATCATGAGCCGGTTCGGGGCGGCCTACGGCGCCTACGTGCAGCAGTTTCCGGTGCCGGCGTTCTTCGACGATCCGGCCACCAAGCAGGTGCTCTGGCGTGAGCGCAGCATCCGTCGCGTACTCGACATTCAGAAGCGGATGGATGTCGCGCTCTTCGGGCTGGGAACACCGCTGTCAGAGGTGCCGGGCCACGTCTACACGAGTGGGTATCTCGACGAGTCCGACTTCCAGAGCCTCACGGCGTCGAACGTGGTGGGCGACGTGGCGACCGTGTTCTACCGTGCCGACGGATCGAGTTCGGATGTGCCGATGAACCTGCGTTCGAGCGGGCCGCCGCTCGAACAGCTCGCCCGCGTCTCCAGGCGGGTCTGCGTCGTCTCGGGCAAGTCCCGGATGCCCGCCCTGCGGGGAGCGCTCGCAGCGAAGCTCATCACCGACCTCATCGTCGACGAGGCGACCCTGCACGGCCTGCTCGACGATTAGCCGCCCCACGTTCTGCGCAAAAGCACCCAAACCGGAGGTCTTGGGTGCTTTTGCGCACAACGGTGAGGGCGGGCTAGGCGTGCCAGGCGGAGACGTCGTCGAGGCGGGCGACCTCCTCGGGCGTGAGTGCGAGGTTCGGGGCCGCGACGAGGTCGGCCACCTGCCCGACCTTCGACGCGCTCGCGATGGGCGCCGTGATGGTGGGTTTGGCGAGCAGCCAGGCGAGGGCCGTGGTGGTGATGCTCGCACCGTGCGCACTGCCGATCTCGTCGAGCGCGTCGACGATGGCGAGGCCCTGAGGCGTGGCGTACTTCGCGGCTCCGGCTGAGCGCGCGGTGCCGGCGAGGTCGTCGGCGGAGCGGTACTTGCCGGTGAGAAACCCGCTGGCAAGGGCGAAGTAGGGCACCACGCCGAGGTTCTCGCGCTCGGCGAGCGGTGCGTACTGCTCCTCATACTCGTTGCGGTGCACGAGGTTGTAGTGCGGCTGCAGGGCGACCGGCAATGCGAACCCGTTCGCGCGGGCCACCTCGAAGTACGCCTCGATGCGCTCAGGCGAGTAGTTCGACAGGCCGATGTACCGCACCTTGCCGCACTTCACCAGTTCGTCGAAGGCGCCCGCCGTCTCATCGAGAGGGGTCTCGTCGTCGTCGAAGTGGGCGAAGTAGAGGTCGATGGTGTCGACGCCGAGACGCGCCAGCGACGCGTCAGCGGCCGCAGCGATGTTCGCCGCCGCGAGACCCATGTAGTCGGGGTGCCGGCTGACCTTGGTCGCCACGACGAATTTGTCGCGGTTGCCGCGGGCGGTCATCCACTCACCGATGAGTGTCTCCGACTCGCCCCCGTGGTTGCCCGGGGCGAACGCAGAGTAGGAGTCGGCGGTGTCGATGAAGTCACCGCCCGCTGCGGCGTAGGCGTCGAGGATGTCGAAGGAGGTGCTTCGGTCGGCTGTCCAGCCGAAGACGTTGCCGCCGAGAGAGAGAGGAAAGACGTCGAGGTCGCTTGCGCCGATGCGGGGCATGGTCATCCTTTCGAGATGCTCTCAGGCTACGCCCGCTGTTGCCAGCAGTTCTCCAGACGGTTCATCACCGTTGAACAGGAAGGGAACCTAGCGTGTGAGGCTGCGCCAGGCCGACCCCGGCCGGCATGAGGGAGACTGCGTGTTGACACCGATTCGGGCCGCCCTCGGGCTGGTCGCCGGCAGCGTCGTCGCCGGAGTGCTGGTCGCAGCCATGGTCACCCCGGCCGTGGCGCTCGCCGGCGTGGGGGTCAACACCACGCTCGACGCCTTCGAGAATCTGCCCGGGTACATCAAGCCCGATGCGCTCTCGCAGACCTCGAGCATCTACGCGCAGAACGCCGACGGCAGCCAGACCCTGCTCGCGTCGTTCTACGACCAGAACCGGCAGGACGTGGGGTGGAACGATGTGTCGCAGTACTTCAAAGACGCAATCGTGTCGACCGAAGACCCGCGTTTCTACGTTCACGGTGGCATGGATGTGCAGTCCACCGTTCGGGCCCTCATCGCGAACAGCGTGACGGGCGATATCGCGTCGGGCGCATCCACGATCTCGCAGCAGTACGTGAAGAACATCCTCGTGCAGCGGGCGGAGGCGATCAGCGATCCGACGGCGGAGGCCGCCGCGTACGCCGAGGCCACCGCGACGACCCCCGACCGCAAGCTGAAGGAGCTGAAGCTCGCGATCGGGTTGGAGAAGGAGTACAGCAAAGACGACATCCTGCTCGGATATATGAACATCGCCCTCTTCGGCGGGCGGGTGTACGGAATCCAGGCGGCGTCGCAGTACTACTTCGGGGTGAATGCCAGCGACCTGACACTGCCCCAAGCGGCGAGCCTGGCGGCCATCGTGAACGAGCCCGAGGGGCTTCGCATCGACGAGCCAGCGAACATCGCCGCGAACACGGCCCGCCGCGACAAGGATGTTCTCGCGTCGATGCTGAAGGAGAGCGCCATCACCCAGCCGCAGTTCGACGCGGCGGTCGCGACTCCCGTGACCCCGAACATCACCCCGCTCTCGACCGGCTGCCAGACCGCGAGCGACGGGGCGGGGTTCTTCTGCGACTACGTGAAGAACATCATCCTGAACGACCCGGCCTATGGAGCGACGGCGGATGATCGGGCGAACGCCCTGAACCGGGGCGGCTACACGATCGTGACGACCCTCGACCCGAGTCTGCAGGCGGCGGCGAACCAGGCGGTGACCGACTACGTGCCCCAGTCGATGTCGAGCGTCGACATCGGAGGAGCGTTCGTGACGGTGCAGCCGGGAACGGGCAAGATCCTGGCGATGGCACAGAACAAGACCTACAGTCAGGATCCGGCCGCAGACCCTGCCACCAACACGGCCATCAACTACAGCACGGATGCGGCCTACGGAGGCTCGTCCGGCTTTCAGAACGGGTCGACGAGCAAGCTGTTCGTGCTGCTGGACTGGCTGAAGACCGGGCATTCGCTCTCGGATGTCGTGAACGGGTCGAACAACCAGACGTTCACCAGCTCGAACATCACGAACAGCTGCGGTGAAACCGTCTCGACGCCCTACAAGGCCGGAAACGACGCCGGCGAGGTGGGCGGCAATGCCACCGTGCTCACGCAGTTCGAAGACTCGGTGAACAACGCCTTCCTCAACATGGCCACGAAGCTCGACCTCTGCGACATCAACAAGATCGCGTCGGACTTCGGGATGCACAGGGCCGACGGCAACGCGATGGACACCGGGCTCTATGCCACCGTTCTGGGCGGCAATGAGGTCTCCCCTCTGACGATGGCCGCCGCCTATGCGGGGGTCGCCGCGAACGGACTGTTCTGCACCCCGGTCGCCATCTCGAGCATCACCGACGCGGCGGGGGCGGCAGTGGATGTTCCCCAGAGCAGCTGCACGCAGGCCATCGACCCGGTGCTGGCGCAGACGGCGCTGTATGCGATGCAGGGCGTGATCCAGTCGGGCACGGCGACGACGGCGAACCCTGCCGACGGAACACCGCACTTCGGCAAGACGGGCACCACCGACGCCGAGAAGGACGTCTGGCTGGTGGGCGGCACAACCCAGCTCGTGTCGGCATCCTGGGTCGGCAACGTCACCGGCAACGTCTCGATCAGGCAGACGGCGGTCACCGGGGCGAACGGCGTGAAGGTCGGCAGCGGGCTGTCGCGGCTGTACGTGTGGAAGGAGTTCTACAGGGGAACGGGCGATGCGCGGGGCGGCTCGTCGTTCCCGCTGCCGGCGTCGGCGCGCGGGCGCGGGTCGACGGGCTCGGGTTCTGGCACTGGTGCGGGTGCCTCGTCGCCGACGCCGTCCGCTTCCGCGCCCGCCCCGGCGAGCACCGGGGCGCCCGATGCGCCCACTGGGTCGCCCATTCCCACCCCCGCGCCCACCGGTTGAGCGTCGGACAGCCCGAGAGTGTGACCCTGACGCTGCGTCACGCTCTACCGTGGGCTGCATGAGCGAGAAACGAGAGTCCGCCAAGCGGCCGCAACAGCCGCGCGAGTGGTCGATCCAGCAGATCGCGGCGCTCGCGGGAACCACCAACCGCACCCTCCGCCACTACGGCGACCTCGGCCTGCTGGTGCCCCGTCGGGTCGCTGCCAACGGCTACCGGGCCGACGAGCGCTTCGGACGCGCCCGCGATCGCCACGGCGCGGCACGGCCGTCTACATGGGCGAGGCGCTGCGCGTCTACGCCGCCACCGGGGCCGACTGACGCCGCTTCCGTCGACTGCCGCGCCTGTTGCGCGGAACGGGCGTGGGCGCGCCACCCGTCGCCGGTGTTTGGCCGAGAATCGACACGATTCGGGGCATCCGCCGCGCTATCTGGCGCGGCATCCCGAATTCGTGCCGGTTTTGCTCGTGACCCCGGGGGGCCGGGGGCCGGGGGCGCCGCGGGGCGTGTCAGGGGGCGGGCGGGGTTTCCGCGATGACGCGGCGGTAGACGGCGGCGACCCGGCCGAGGTAGGTCTCGATGGCGGAGCGTTCGGCCGGGGTGAAGTCGTCGAGCACGGCGTCGACGCCGAAGATGAGGGGGCCGAGGGCCGCGAAGGTGGCGGCGACGGATGCCTCGCTCGGCACGACCCGCACGCTGCGCCGGTCGCTGGGGTGCGCCTCGCGCGTCGCGTGCCCCGCCTTCTCGAGCCGGTCGATCACGAGCGTGGTGGCGGCGGTGGTGATGGAGAGCCGGTGCGCGAGCTCGGTGGGGCTCAGCGGCCCGGCCTGGATCAGGTGCTGCATCGCGTCGAGGTCGGTGCCGTTCACCGAGAGGTGCGCGGCCAGCACCCTCTCGAAGTCTGCGGTGAGGGTGAGCAGCTCGCGAAAAACGAGGCTCGCCTGCTGCATCTCGCCCTCGACCGGCACGCGCGGCTCACGCGGCACGCGCGGCGCCGACGGCAACTCAGCTGCTTCCGATCCCGTCATGACATTCATCCTAGCTTCTGTTATTGTCAAGGTGCTTAATAGTCAGGCAAGTGAGAGAAATGGGGCTCCCGGATGCGACGCGTCACCGATTCTGTCAGCGGAAAGTTCACGGCGTGGATCGTTCTGGCCCTCGCGATCGTGGCGGCGGGCATCCTGTTCGCCACCGCCCCGACCAGCAGCGGAACCGTCGCCCCCACCGCAGGGCTCCCAGCCACCACCCAGTCCGCTCAGGTGGCCGAGCTGCAGAAGCAGCTGCCGAACTCCGACGCCGGTTTCGCGCTCGTGGTCTTCGACCGTGCCGGGACGGTGTTGACCGAGGCCGACAGGGCCGCGATCGCCGGGCGCTCAGCCGCACTGGCGCCCGAGTCGCTCGCCGGCCAGTTGCCGCCGGCGCAGTATTCCGACGACGGCACGGCAGCGCTGCTGTCCCTGCCGCTGCCGGCCGCGACGAACTCCGACACGCAGGGCGAGCGCGTGGTGGCGCTCCGCGCGCTCGCCGGCGCCGACCTGCCCGACGGGCTCCGCTCGTACGTCACCGGCCCCGAAGGGTTCCAGGCCGATGTGGCTGCGGCGTTCCAGGGCGCCGACTTCCGCCTGCTGCTCGTGACCGTCATCGTTGTGGCGGTGCTGCTGCTCATCACCTACCGCAGTCCCTGGCTGTGGCTGGTGCCGCTGGCCGTCATCGGGGCGGCCGACGCCCTGGCGGGCATCCTGGTGAAACAGCTGGCGAGCGTGTTCGGGTTCACGATCGACGCCTCGATCTCGGGCATCCTGTCGGTGCTCGTCTTCGGCGCGGGAACGAACTATGCGCTCCTTCTCATCGCGCGTTACCGCGAGGAGCTGCGAGGGCACGAGAACCGGCGGGTCGCCATGTCGCGGGCGCTCCGCGGGGCGGGCCCGGCGGTGCTGGCGAGCGGCAGCACCGTGACGCTCAGCCTCCTGACGCTGCTGCTGGCCGACCTCTCGGGCAACCGAGCGCTCGGTTTCGCGTGCGCGATCGGCATCGTCACCGCAATGGTCTTCGCGCTGCTCGTGCTGCCCGCGGCCCTCGTCATCTTCGGACGCGGCCTGTTCTGGCCCTTCGTACCGGCCTACGGTTCCGAGTCGAAGACCGAGCACGGCTTCTGGTCCCGCCTCGGCCACGGGGTTTCGCGCCGGCCCGTGGCGGTCGTCATCGGCAGTGTCGTCGTGCTCGGCGCCTTGGCCTTCGGGGCGTTGAACCTCAGTGTGGGGCTGTCGCAGGTGCAGCAGTTCCGCGGAAATCCCGAGTCGGCCCAGGGCCAGACGGTCATCGACAGCGCCTTTCCCGCCGGCCAGAGCGCGCAGACGGTGGTGATCACGCCGACGGATGCCGTCACCGACGCCCAGGCGATCGCCACGTCCACCCCCGGGGTGTCGGCCGTCACCGTGGGCCAAGCCGCCGGAACGACCACCCAGCTCAGCGTCACCCTCGACGCGGAGCCGCAGTCGGATGCTGCGTTCCAGACCATCATGACGCTGCGCGAGGCATACGCGGCAGCGCCCGGTGCGGCCTCGAAAGCACTGGTGGGCGGAACGGATGCCACGGCGCTCGACGAACAGACCGCCGCGACCCATGACGAGCAGCTGATCATCCCGATCATCCTCGGCATCGTCTTCGTGGTGCTGCTCGTGCTGTTGCGGGCGCTCGTTGCGCCGGTGCTGCTGATCGTGACGGTCGTGGCGAGCTACTTCGCGAGCCTCGGAGCGGCGAACCTGGTGTTCAGGACGATCTTCGACATTCCGGCCTTCGACACGAGTGTGGTGCTGTTCAGCTTTCTGTTCCTGGTGGCGCTGGGCGTCGACTACAACATCTTTCTCATCACGAGGGCCCGGGAGGAGGCGGGGCGGCTCGGCACTCGGCCGGGGATGATCCACGCGCTCTCGGCGACCGGCGGGGTGATCACGAGTGCCGGCATCCTGCTCGCTGCCGTCTTCGCGGTGCTGAGCGTGCTGCCGATCATCGCGCTGACCCAGATCGGTGTGATCGTGGGCATCGGGGTATTGCTCGACACCCTGCTGGTGCGCACGGTGCTGGTGCCCGCGCTGGTGTTCGTGACGGGCGACCGGTTCTGGTGGCCGGGCGCGCTCCGCCGAGGCGCTGTGTCGGTCCCCGATGCGCGGTAGCGGCGGGCTTCGACGCCGTGTAGAAGTGAGACACTGAACCCGTGCATTTTCTCGCGGTGTTGAGTATGAAGAACCGGGCGCTCATCGCGCTCGTGACCATCGTCGTCGCCGTCTTCGGCGGGCTCGCGCTCACCAGTCTGAAGCAGGAGCTGATCCCGTCGATCGACTTCCCCCAGCTGGTGATCCTCACCAACTACCCGGGGGCGTCGCCCGAGGTGGTCAATGACGACGTGTCGACCCCCATCGAGCAGGCGGTGCAGGGGGTCGAGGGCATCGACACCACCTCGGCCACCTCGAGTACGAACCTCTCCATCGTGAACGCGACGTTCGTCTACGGCACGAACCTCCCGAACGCCGAACAGAAGATCACCCAGGCGATCAACCGCATCAAATCCGCCCTGCCGAGCGACCTCGACCCCCAGGTGCTGAGCGGCAGCATCGGCGATCTGCCGGTCATCCAGGTCGCCGTCACCGGCGGTGACACGAAGGCCCTCGCCACCGCCATCCGCGGCTCGACCCTGACCGACATCGAGCAGGTCGCGGGCGTTCGTTCGGCCCAGCTGCTGGGCGACCCGGGCCAGCGCGTCACGATCACTCCCGACAGCGACAAACTCAACCAGGCCGGGCTGAGCGCCACCCTCATCAAGACGGCGGTCACGTCGAACGGAGCGCTGCTCCCCGCCGGGTCGATCACCGAGAACGGCTCCACTCTGTCGGTGCAGGCCGGCTCGAAGCTCGGCTCGACGGCCGACATCGCCGCCATCCCCCTTCCCGCGGCCAAACCCGGGGGAGGTGTCTATGCGATCGGCGACCTCGCGACGGTCGCGCTCGTCGACAATCCCGTCACGTCGCTCTCCCGGGTGAACGGCGAGCCCGCTCTCACCATCGCCGTCACCAAGCTCCCATCGGCGAACACGGTCGATGTGTCGAAGGGGGTGCAGGACCTCATCCCGCAGCTGCAGGCAGCGCTGCCCGCAGCAACCTTCACCGTGGTCTTCGACCAGGCCCCGTTCATCCAGCAGTCGATCGAGTCGCTCGCGACCGAGGGGCTGCTGGGGCTGTTCTTCGCCGTCGTGATCATCCTCATCTTCCTGCTCTCCGTGCGCTCGACGCTCGTCACGGCGATCTCGATCCCCACCTCGGTGCTCATCACGTTCATCGGGTTGCAGGCCGCGAACTATTCGCTGAACATCCTGACTCTGGGTGCACTGACGATCGCGATCGGCCGCGTTGTCGACGACTCCATCGTCGTGATCGAGAACATCAAGCGGCACCTGGCTCGGGCCGAGGCCTCCGGCCCGATCAACCCGGCCACCCGTGCCGGGGTCATCGTCGCCGCTGTTCGCGAGGTGGCTGTCGCCATCACCGCGTCGACCATCACGACCGTCGCCGTCTTCCTGCCGATCTCGTTCGTGCAGGGTACGACAGGTGAGCTGTTCCGGCCGTTCGCTCTGACCGTGACCATCGCGCTGCTCGCTTCGCTGTTCGTCGCGCTGACCATCGTCCCGGTGCTGGCGTACTGGTTCCTCGGCAGTTCGCACCGCCTCACGCGGGCGCAGCGGCGCGCGCTGAGACACCCGCACGCCGCGGTGCCGAAGGGCCTGCCGCCGATGCCGGATGCGCCCGCCGCCCAGCCCGGCCGCCGTTCGCGCCGGGAGCCCGAGGCCATCGACGACGAAGCGCCCGGCAGGCTGCAGCGGCGTTACCTGCCCCTGCTCGCCTGGACGCTGAAGCACTCCCTGGCCACCCTGTTGGTCGCCGTCATCGTGCTCGCCGGCACCGCTGGGCTGGCGTTGCTGCTGAAGACGAACTTCCTCGGCAACAGCGGGCAGAACACCCTCACCGTCACGCAGACGGTGCCGGTGGGAGCGAGTCTCGACACCCAGGACGCCTCCGCCCGCGCGGTCGAGCAGGCCTTGCAGGGTATCGAGGGCGTGAAGACCGTGCAGGTGTCGATCGGATCCAGCGGCAGCAGCCTGCGCGATGCCTTCGTGGGCGGTGGCGGCAACGCGATCACCTACTCCGTCACCACCGACGACAGCGCCGACCAGGATGCTCTGCAGCAGACGGTTCGAAGCGACCTCGCCGCGATTCCCGACACCGGCCAGATCACCGTGGCCGCCTCAGCCGGTTTCGGAACCTCCTCCGACATCTCCGTCGACATCACGGCCACGAACCAGGCCGACCTGCAGACTGCCGCCGCAGCGGTGCTCGCGTCGGTGCAGGGGCTCGGCGGCATCACCCAGAGCGCCTCGAATCTCGCCGCCACGCGCCCGTACATCGCGGTGGCCGTCGACCGCACCAAGGCGGTCGAGGCGGGGCTCAGCGAGGTGGCGGTCGGATCGATCGTGGCCAATGCGATGCAGCCCCAGACCGCGGGGTCGATCGTGATCGACGGCACGCAGTACACGATCTACATCGCGAGCGACTCCACACCCGCCACCCAGGCCGACCTCGCGGCGCTCGTCATTCCGACGGCGACCGGGCCGGTGCGACTCGACTCCCTCGCGAGCGTCTCCGGGGTGAACGGGCCCGACACCATCACGACGAGCAAGGGCCTGCGCACGGCCACCGTGACCGCCACTCCGTCGAGCGACAACCTCGGGTCGGCGAGTGCCGACGTGCAGAAGGCGGTGGATGGGGTGCAGCTGCCCGCCGGCGCGACCGCGACGCTCGGCGGCGCGACCTCCGACCAGACCGAGGCGTTCAGCCAGCTGGGCATCGCCCTGCTCGTCGCTATCCTCATCGTCTACGTCGTGATGGTCGCCACGTTCAAGAGCCTGCTGCAGCCGGTTCTGCTGCTGGTGTCTGTGCCGTTCGCCGCGACGGGGGCCATTGCGCTGCAGGTGATCTCGGGCATCCCGCTCGGCGTGCCCTCGATCATCGGTGTGCTGATGCTCGTGGGTATCGTGGTGACGAACGCCATCGTGCTCATCGACCTCGTCAACCAGTACCGGGCGAGGGGCCTCCTCGTTCGCGAGGCGCTGGTGCAGGGGGCGTCGCGGAGGCTCCGGCCCATTCTCATGACCGCGCTCGCCACGATCTTCGCGCTGCTGCCGATGGCGGTCGGACTCACGGGCCATGGAGGGTTCATCTCGCAGCCGCTGGCGATCGTGGTGATCGGCGGCCTCGTCTCGTCGACCATCCTCACGCTGATCGTGCTGCCGGTGCTCTACAGCGTGGTGATGGGCCGCCTCGAGCGGCGTCACCTCCGTCGTGAGCAGCGATTCGTTGCAGCGAAGCCTCAGGGCGTCGCACCGCAGACGACCCGAGCCTGAGAGTAGCCCCACAGATCTGACCGATCGTGCAGGAGCTGACCGAGCGGTCAGCTAGGGTTTTCGAGTGCCAGTAAATGCCAGCTCTCGACCAGACCCCTCAGAGGAATTGAAGGCGGTCGCCTTACGCCTGTTTGTCGAGACCAGCTATGCCGGAGCCTCGCTGCAGCAGATCGCCGATGCGGCGGGCTATTCGAAGTCGAGCGTGCTCTACCACTTCGCCTCGAAGGAGGCCCTTCTGGAGGCCGCACTCACGCCGGCCCTGAACGGTATCGAGGCGATCTTCGAGAACCTCATCAGCCGCATCACCGACGATCGACTGCGCCTCGATTTCATCGACGAGTTCGTCGACTTCCTCCTGGAATACGGGCTCGAAGCCCACATCATCATCAACCAGGGCCAGTCGCTGGCAGGCATCCCGGCCATCGACCGCGCCCGCCAGCTGATCCAGCACCTCGGTGACAAGTTCATGACCGGGTTGCCCACGACCGAGCAGCGCATCCGGCTCGGCATCGCCCTCGCCGGTGCGGCGTATGTCGTCGCCATCTCGGTTCCCCTGCAGAGTGCAGCCGTCGCCGAGACCGACGTCGACGTGCGCAGGGCGCTCGTCGACGTCATCTCCGAAATCCTCATCCCGTTCCATATGGCTCCGGCCGTCGCCTCCTAGGAGAAAAGCACCATGGCAACGCTTCTCTATCGCATCGGCCGCTTCTCCTTTCGGCACGCCTGGCAGATGATCGTCGGCTGGTTCCTGCTCCTCGCGGCCATCCTCGGCGTCGGCATCGGCCTGGGCGGCAGCTATGACGGCAGTTTCAGCATTCCCGGCACGGAGTCGCAGCAGGCGCTCGACAAGCTCGCCGCCGTGTTCCCGGCCGCCGCAGGGTCGAGCGCCCAGGTCGTGTTCGAGGTGCCCGCGGGCCAGAGCGTGACGGATGACGCCGACCAGGCCGCCATCACCGCGGTGACGGATGCCATCGCCAAGATCCCGCACGTCAGCTCGGTGATCACGCCCTACTCCGAATACGCGGCCAACGCCATCTCGGCCGACAAGACCATCGCCTACGCCTCGGTCTCGTTCGACGGGCCGACCATCGAAATCCCGGCGAGCACCATCACGGCGGTACAGGACACGCGCTCCCTCGCGGCCGACGCCGGTCTTCGCGTCGAGTACGGCGGCCCGGTCTTCCAGGACAACACCGTCGGCATCTCGCCCTCCGAGGGCCTCGGCGTGCTGTTCGCCGCCGTCGTGCTGTTCATCACCTTCGGTTCGCTGCTCGCCGCGGGCCTGCCCCTCCTCTCTGCGCTGATCGGCGTCGGCATCTCCATCGGCGGCGTCACCCTGGCTTCGGCGCTCACCACGATCTCGAGCACCGCGCCGCTCCTGGCCGTCATGATCGGCCTGGCCGTGGGCATCGACTACGCCCTGTTCATCCTGTCGCGGCACCGGACCCAGCTCGCGCAGGGCATGGAGCCCGAAGAGTCGGCCGCGCAGTCGGTGGCCACCGCCGGCAGCGCCGTGGTGTTCGCCGGAACCACCGTGATCATCGCGTTGCTCGGACTGCTGGTCGTCGGCATCCCGTTCCTGAGCGTCATGGGTGTGGCCGCCGCATTCGCCGTCTTCATCTCGGTCTGCATCGCCGCAACGATGCTGCCCGCCATCATGGGTCTGGCGAAGAACCGCCTGCGCCCGAAGCCCGGGTCGCGCGTGGAGCGGCGGGCCCTCGCCGCCCTGGCCCACGACGAGGATGCCGTAGCGGCGGATGCACAGCTGCACCCGCACGCCGCCCGAACGATCGACGCCCCCGTCGACCCCTCTGCGCCGGTGCACGCCGGCAACCATGCCGCCGCGGCGGGTACGGGAGGAACCGGCCTGAGCCCGCGCGCCGCGGCCCGGGCCGCCAAACGCGCTGCGACCGATCAGGCGCGCGTCGAGAGGTCGGCCGGCAAACCGGCCTCCCGCTCGATGGGCGCACGCTGGGTGGGGCTCGTGATGAAGGCTCCCGTGGTGTTCATCATCGCCGTCTGCGGCCTGGTCGGTGTGGCCGCCATTCCCGCCTTCAGCCTCGACCTCAACCTGCCCACCTCCGGCCAGCAGCCCGCCGATTCGACGAACCGGCAGGCCTACGACCTGATCGCCTCGGGCTTCGGCCCCGGCTACAACGGCCCGCTGATCGTGGTCGCCGACATCACGCAGTCGACCGACATCCAGGGCGTGCTGACCAAGATCGGCGACGAGCTCCGCACCGTTCCGGGAGTCACGCTGGTCGGCCAGGGGGTGCCCGATGCCACGCTCGACACCGCGATCTTCCAGGTCATTCCCGACACCGCCCCCGACTCGCCGGACACCAAGACGCTGGTGCACGCCCTGCGCGACCTGAATCCGAAGATCACGGCAGACCTCGGCACCCCGATCGCCGTCACGGGCCAGACCGCGGTGGCCGTCGACATCTCCGATCTGCTCACGGCCGCTCTGCTGCCGTTCGGCATCCTGGTGGTCGGTCTCTCGATCGTGCTGCTGGCCATGGTCTTCCGCTCCATCGCCGTTCCGATCAAGGCGGCCGTCGGCTTTCTGTTCTCGGTCGGGGCGAGCTTCGGTGTCGCGGTGGCCGTGTTCCAGTGGGGCTGGGGCGCCGATCTGCTCAATGTCGGCGCCACCGGGCCGCTCCTGAGCTTCCTGCCCATCCTGCTGATGGCGATTCTCTTCGGTCTCGCGATGGACTACGAGGTCTTCCTGGTCTCGGGCATGTGTGAGGAGTACGTGAAGACACGGGACGCGCGGCGGGCCATCCGGGTCGGCTTCGTGCAGGGTGCGCGGGTCGTCACGGCCGCCGCGCTCATCATGTTCTTCGTGTTCTTCGCCTTCGTTCCCGAGGGCACCGGTGCGATCAAGCAGATCGCCCTCGCCCTCGCTGTCGGCGTGTTCGTCGATGCGTTCCTGGTTCGCATGACCCTCGTTCCGGCCGTGATGACCCTGCTCGGGGACACGGCGTGGAAGCTGCCGCGCGGTCTTGCCCGCCTGCTGCCCAACGTCGACGTCGAAGGGGAGGGACTGCGCGAACACATCTCGAGCGCCTCCTGGGCTGCCGGGCATCCGGCAGACGTCATCACGGCTGAAGACCTGGTCATCGGCGGCGTCGAGAACACGATCGACCTGTCTGTCGCACCGGGCTCCATTCTGGTGCTCGCCGGCGACACCACCTCGAGACGGCTCGTCGGGGCGACCCTGGCCGGCAGGTTGACCCCGGAGTCGGGAGAGCTGCAGGTGCAGGGTCTCACCATCCCCTCGGAGGCGGGTGCAGTGAGCCGGCGGGTGACCCTCGTCGACCTGTCGTCATCGCGGCCCGACCTCGAGACTTCCGTGGGCCGGGCGCTGAAGGAGCGGCTGCGCTACGCACGGCGGTTGTTCGGTCGCGGCGCCTCCGCCGAGGAGCTCACCGAACGCATCGACGACATCAACCGGGCACTCGCCCAGATACCGCGCGAGCTGCCGATCAGCGAGAACACCGCACTCGGCGCCCTCACTCCGGTCGCTTCGTCCCTCGTTCTCACCGCCCTCGGCCTCGCCGACGGCGCGTGGATGCTCGTCCTCGACACCGGTGACCTCGGGTCGCCGCTCGAGAACCACCTGCAGTTCGTGGATGCCCTGGCACAGCTCGTGCCCGAAGACACAGCCCTCGTGATCGGGCTGCCCGATGCCCCTCCTACAGGCTCGGTCTCAGCCGGGCGTGCCCTCGTCACCCTCGAACTCTCCGAACCGTCTCGTCACGAAGGAACACTGCGATGAGCATCATCCATGACCCGTCCACTCCGGCCGCCGCGGGCTCTGCGTCGACGCCTTCGCCCGTGCGTTCGCACCGTCGGCGCCACGCCTGGCTCTGGGCCCTCGCCGCTCTCGCGGTGATCGCGATACCGCTCGCTGGCAACGGCCTCTTCTCCGGAGCGTTCTCGAACGTCACAGAGAACCTCAACCGGGTGCCGGCAGCGGTCGTGAACAACGACAAGCTACTTACGACGACCGCGGCCGACGGCACCCAGTCGACCGTCTACGCCGGACGGGGCCTGGTGACCGAGCTCACCGGGCCGAACCAGACCGGCTTCGACTGGAACGTCACGAACAGCGAAGACGCCGCCAAAGGTCTCGCCGACGGGACCTACTATGCGGTGCTGACCATCCCTGAGAACTTCTCCGCAGAGATCAACACGCTCAGCACCCCCACACCCGTTCAGAGCACGATCGACATCACCACCGACGATTCGCACGGGTACCTCACGGGCATCGTCGCCAACACCGTCGGTACCGCGTTGAAGGCCGGCTTCGGTGAGACCATCACCTCACAGGTGCTGACCGGCGTCTACTCCGGGCTCGGAACAGTGGGCACACAGCTCTCCACAGCCGCGAGCGGGGCGGGTCAGCTCGCCTCGGGTGGCCAGGCCCTGACGGATGGCCTCAACCAGCTCTCGACGGGAGCGGCCAGTGCCGCATCCGGTGCAGCTTCTCTCAGTTCGGGTGTCGCCCAGTACACCGGCGGCGTCGACTCGCTCGCAGACGGCGTGCAGACGCTCGACTCTCAGGCGGGGAACCTCTCGAAGCTCTCAGACGGTGTCTCGACCTACACCGGTGGGGTCTCGAAGATCGCGGGCGGCTTCGACCAGCTCGAGTCGGGCCTCCAGGGTGCCATCAACAGCAACCCCAATCTCACTCCCACCCAGAAGAGCACTCTGCTGGGCACCTACGCACAGCTTTCGGGCGGGCTCGACCAGGCTGCCGCGGGAGGGTCCACCCTCTCGTCGCAGACGGCCACGGGTCTGGATGCCCTCCAGTCCGGCATCTCACAGCTCGCCTCGGGTGCGTCACAGCTCTCCGCGGGTTCGGGCGCGCTGAACTCGGGTGCCTCACAGCTCTCCGACGGGGTCGCAGCGCTCGCGACCGGTGCCGAGCAGTCGGCCGCCGGGGCCGGGCAGCTCACGACCGGCGCGACGACCCTGCAGTCGGGCTTGCAGACAGGGGCGGATGCGCTCACGAAGAACGCGGCAGCCGATCCGGCGGCGTCGGCGAAGGTCGCCGCCGATCCCGTCGCGGTGAACGTGTCGACAGACAACAGCGTCGGCGGTATCGGCAACGTGATCGCCATTCTGATCATCCCCGCCGGACTCTGGATGGGCGCGGTCGCGATCTTCCTGTTCCTCCGGCCGATCAGACCGTCGCTGCTGGTGAGTTCGGCGTCGACCGGGCGGCTCGTGCTGCGCACCTTCGGCCGGGCGGCCGTCTTCGCGGTGCTGCAGGCGCTGGTCGTGGTGGCGTTCCTCCAGGTCAGCATGGGCGATTCGTGGGGCGCGTTCCCCGCGACGCTCGGCTTCGCGCTGCTCGTCGCGCTGGCCTTCACGGCGTTCCACCAGTTCCTGAGCCTGGCGTTCGGGCGCATCGGAACGGTGATCTCGCTCATTCTCTTCGCGGTGCAGATCGCGACGACGGCCGGTGTCTATCCGGTCGAGATCCTGAACGGGCCGTTCCAGTTCATCAGTTCGATCTCGCCCCTGGCATATGCCGTCTCGGGCATGCAGGGGATCCTGACGGGTGGTGACTCCGGGCCGATCTTGACGAGTGTGGTCGTTCTGGCGGGTCTGCTGCTGCTGAGCCTGCTGTTCGCCGGCGTGGCGCTCGCCGGGCGACGCAACCCGATCCGTACGGGCTGGTTGCTCGTGGGGTCGCCGTCGCGGCGCACCGGGTCACGGTCAGTGACGCGGGCCGGGCAGGGCGGGACGGGTGCGGCCGGGGCCGGGGCCGGGGCTGGGGCTGGTGCAGGCGTGGCCGGTGGTGGTGCTGGTGCCGGTGCTTCGGATGCTCGACCGCAGCCTCTGGCTGGGCCCGCGCCGAAGCCGGGACTCGCCACCTGACACCAGGTTCGTGACTTTCGAGGGCCGGCCGTGTATCGTTGGCAGGTCGGCTCTTGACACCGCGCGTGCTGCGCGGATGGGTTTGTAAGTCAGGTGGGCCGGTTTCTCGTTTCGTGCGCCAGTGTTCGTCGCTGGTCAGGCATGACGCAATATGGATGCGTCAGGCAGTAAGTGCACAAGCGCAAGAACACCGCACGAACGTGTGCAGGGGTGTGAAAGCGCGGGGCGGGAACAATCACGTATGTGAAACGGCCCCGGCCAAAGACTGCCCGGGTTCAGCAAAAGTCAATCGCAAATGTATTGACCGCTTTGCCATGCAAATGAAACAACCCGGAAAGTACCATGCCTGATTACTCGAAGAAGTCGTCCACGGGCGGCAACAAGTTCGCACCGAAGGGTGCAGCCGGAGCGCGAAGCGCCGGCCACCGCGGCCACAAGCCGGCCGAAGCTGGGGCGCCCAAGAAGGCCCGCTGGAACGCCGACGAGCGCGCCACGCGCGGCGCTGCCCCGACCAACCGCGGCGAACGCCCCAACTGGGAGCCGCGCGCCGCAACCCCCACTCGCGAATCGAACTACAGCGACCGCGGATCACGCCCCTCATACGGCGACCGCCCCGATCGCGGTGCTCGCACCGAGCGTCCCTCGTATGGTGACCGCAACGCGTCTGGCGCGGGTCGCTCCGAGCGTCCGAGCTACGGCGACCGCAACGCGTCCGGCGCAGGTCGCTCCGAGCGTCCGAGCTACGGCGACCGCGGCGCATCCACGGGTCGCCCCTCATACGGAGACCGCGGCGCTTCGACCGGCCGCCCCTCATACGGTGACCGTCCCGAGCGCACTGAGCGTCCCGCCTACGGTGACCGCAACGCGTCTGACGCAGGCCGCACCGAGCGTCCCTCCTACGGTGACCGTCCCGACCGCGGCGCACGCACCGAGCGCCCGTCGTACGGTGACCGTCCCGACCGCGGCGCACGCACCGAGCGTCCGAGTTATGGCGACCGCGGCGCATCCACGGGTCGCCCCTCATACGGAGACCGCGGCGCTTCGACCGGTCGCCCCTCGTACGGTGACCGTCCCGAGCGCACCGAGCGTCCCGCCTACGGTGACCGCAACGCGTCCGGCGCAGGCCGCACCGAGCGTCCCTCCTACGGTGACCGTCCCGACCGCGGCGCACGCACCGAGCGTCCGAGCTACGGCGACCGTCCCGACCGCGGCGCACGCACCGAGCGTCCGAGTTATGGCGACCGCGGCGCATCCACGGGTCGCCCCTCGTACGGAGACCGGCCCGAGCGCACCGAGCGCCCGGCCCGCACCGAGCGTCCGAGCTACAGCGACCGCCCGGCTCGCACCGAGCGTCCCAGCTACAGCGACCGCCCGGCCCGCAGCGACCGCACCGAGCGCCCCGTGCGCTCGTTCGATGACCGCCGCGACTCCAACACCGACCGTGCCGCCCGCGGCAGCGACTTCTACCCGAAGCGCGAGAACACCGGCTACAGCGAAGGCCAGGGCACGGCAGCAGCCGGCCGCTTCGGACCGCAGGACGACGTCGTACTCGAACGCCTCGAGGCCGAGGTCACCACTGCCTCCGACGTCGTGAACACCACGTTCGGCGACCTCGGCCTCGGCGACAACATCACGCGTCAGCTCGCGTCGATGGGTGCTCCGAGCCCGTTCCCGATCCAGGCCGCCACCATCCCCGACGTTCTCGCCGGCAAGGATGTCCTCGGCCGCGGCAAGACCGGTTCGGGCAAGACCATCGCCTTCGGCGCCCCGCTCGTCGAGCGACTGATGGAGAACGACGGAGCCAAGGGCCGCAAGCCCGGCCGCCTGCCGCGCGCCCTCATCCTGGCCCCGACCCGCGAACTCGCGATGCAGATCGACCGCACCGTGCAGCCCATCGCCCGCTCGGTCGGTCTGTTCACCACACCGATCTTCGGCGGAGTGCCGCAGTTCAAGCAGGTCTCGGCCCTCCAGCGCGGAACCGACATCATCATCGCGACCCCCGGCCGCCTCGAAGACCTCGTCGAGCAGGGTCGCCTCGACCTCTCGCAGGTCAAGATCGTCGTTCTCGACGAGGCCGACCACATGTGCGACCTCGGATTCCTCGAGCCGGTGCAGCGCATCCTCCGCCTGACCGCCGACAAGAGCCAGAAGCTGCTCTTCTCGGCCACCCTCGACAAGGGTGTCGCCCAGCTCGTCAACGAGTTCCTCGTCGAGCCGGCCGTGCACGAAGTCGCCGGTGAAGACCAGGCCTCCTCGACGATCGACCACCGCGTGCTGCTGATCGAGCAGCGCGACAAGCGTGCGATCATCGAGCAGCTCGCCTCGGGTGAGGGCAAGACGCTGATCTTCGCCCGCACCCGTGCGTTCGCTGAAGAGCTCGCCGACCAGCTCGACGATGCGGGCATCCCGTCCACATCGCTGCACGGCGACCTCAACCAGTCACGCCGCACGCGCAACCTCCAACTGCTCACCAGCGGCCGGGTCAACGTGCTCGTGGCGACCGACGTCGCGGCCCGCGGCATCCACGTCGACGACATCAACCTGGTCATCCAGGCCGATGCTCCCGACGAGTACAAGACCTACCTGCACCGCTCGGGCCGCACGGGCCGCGCCGGCAAGCAGGGCACGGTCGTGACGCTCATCTCGAAGTCACGCCGCCGCCGCATGGACGAACTGCTCGGCCGGGCCGACATCGAGGCCACGATGGTTCCGGCCGCCCCCGGCGACCGCCTCATCGACGACCTGCAGAGCGCAGGCGTGTAGGCCGCAGCACTCTCAGACGGGCTCCGGATGCTCTCACCCTCGGGTGGGCATCCGGAGCCCGTTTTTCGCGTTCCGGCTCAGCCGGCGTTCGCGACGGCGCGTCTGTTCTGGCGGCGCACAATCAGCCGTTCGACGCGCCCACCCAGGATGAGCAGGAGCAGCGGGTAGACCCCGGCGCCCGGGATCGTCAGAGCCAGGAGGAGGGCGACGGCCATCGTCACCGTCGAGACGACCGAGGGCGTGAGGCGCAGCGTGTCGCGCACCGCCTCGATCTGCATCTCGGGGCGCCTAATGATCAGCGCCATCTGGACCAGGCTCGTGAGCGACGTCACCACCATCGTGCCGATGTAGAGAGACGCCGCCGTTCGGTCGATGCTGCTGCCGCGGCCGAGCAGTTCCGTCGGGAAGGGCAGAAAGACGATCGACAGCAGCCACGCGAAGTTGACCCAGATGAGCGGCAGCGTGTAGCCGTCGATGTTGCGGTAGATCTGGTGGTGCAGCAGCCAGAAGCGAGCGATCACGACGAAACTGAGCGCGAACAGAAAGAGTTGCAGACCCTGGTCGGCGAGAAAGTCGGCGGGGGACTGGGTTCCGAGCCGGCCAACATCGTCGACCAGCGGCAGGATGAGCAGCGTGACCGCGATGGCGATGACAGCGTCGCTGAGGTTGACGAGCCGGTCGTAGCCGCGGGTGATCACCATGGGCCCATTATTGCGAAGCTGGGCGCCGCGCGATCCAGATGAATATCTCGTTACAGATGAAACTCGTTCTCTGTGAATCGACACACAATCCGTAGAGTTCTCTGGGTGCCCCTGTTCAGGGGTGCCCGAGACGAACGAAAGAGCGCCGTGTCTGCGAAGAGCCCCGTGTCCACCAAGCAATCCTCCCCACGGCGCCTGCCACGAGTCGTAGCGCTGGCCGCGGTGGCGACACTGGCGGTCGGCCTGAGTGCAGCATCCGTCGACACAGCCAGCGCCGCCGATGCGCCCGTGAACATCGACATCGTGAACATCAACGACTTCCACGGTCGGCTCGAGGCGAGTGGCACCACCGCCGGTGCCGCCGTTCTGGCCGGCGCTGTCGACAGCTTTCGCCAAGCGAACCCGAACACGATCTTCGCCTCGGCCGGAGACAACATCGGAGCGTCGACGTTCACGTCGTTCATTCAGGATGACCAGCCCACGATCGACGCGCTGAACGCGATGAAGCTCGACGTGTCGTCGGTCGGCAACCACGAGTTCGACAAGGGTGCGGCAGACCTCGAGAACCGCGTGGAGCCCGCAGCCGACTTCCCCTACCTCGCCGCCAACGTCTTCGACAAGGCGACGGGCGCACCGGCGTTCGACCAGTACTTCGTCAAAGATGTCGGTGGCATCGCGGTCGGCTTCATCGGAGCCGTGACCGAGGAGCTGCCCTCCCTGGTGAGCCCCGCGGGCCTCTCGACGGTCACTGTCGGCCCGATCGTCTCGAGCGTCAACACCGTCGCCGACGAGCTGAAAGACGGGGATCCTGCCAACGGCGAAGCCGACGTCGTCGTTCTGCTGGTGCACGAGGGTGCGGCGACGCCGGAGGTTGCGGCATCCGATTCGGTGTTCGGCAAGATCATCAGTGGCGTGAACTCGAAGGTGAGCGCGATCATCAGCGCGCACACTCACCAGCTGTACAACTACGAGGCTCCCGTACCGGGCGTTCCCGGGGCGACCCGGCCCGTGCTGCAGACCGGTTCGTACAGCATGGACCTCGGCCACCTCGCGCTGTCGGTCGACCCCTCGACCAAGCAGCTGCTGTCGATCACGTCGGAGGTTCTGCCCCTGACGGATGCGGCCAATGGCAATGCGCCGCTCTACCCGGCCGACCCCGCCGTGCAGTCCATCGTCGACAAAGCGGTCGCCACGGCCGATGTGCTGGGCAGCGTCGAGACCGGAACCATCACCGCCGACTTCAACCGCGCGCATCAGAGCGACGGCAGTGAGAACCGCGGCGGCGAGTCGACCCTCGGCAACTTCGTGGCCGATGTGCAGCTCGCCTCCACCCGGGAGTCGGGCGCCGAGGTGGCGTTCATGAACCCCGGCGGGCTCAGAACGGATCTGACGTTCGCCGGAGACGGTGACGCCGACGGATCGGTCAGTTACAAGGAGGCAGCAAGCGTGCAGCCGTTCGCGAACACCCCGGTGACGCTGAACCTCACGGCGCCCCAGGTCAAGCAGGTTCTCGAAGAGCAGTGGCAGCCTGCCACCGCTGCACGTACGTTCCTCAAGCTGGGTCTGTCGAAGTCGCTCTCTTACACGTACGACCCGCTCGCCGCGGCCGGGTCGCACATCACCTCGATCTCGCTGAACGGCTCACCGTTGGCGGCCGACGCGAGCGTGAAGGTCGTCGTGAACTCGTTCCTCGCATCCGGTGGCGACAACTTCCTCACGTTGGCCCAGGGAACGGATGTCGCCGACACCGGCAAGATCGACCTGCAGTCGATGGTCGACTACTTCGCCCAGACCAGCACGGCGTCGCCCGACTACGCCCAGCGCGCGGTGGGCGTCTCGTACGACGGCTCGGTCGATGCGACGGCGATCGCTGCCGGGCAGACGATCACGGCGAACCTCTCCTCGCTGCTCTTCAGCGCGGGAGAGCCCACGGCGTCGACCGTCGATGTGACGTCGAACGGTGTCGTGATCGGCACGGGAACGATCGACCCGTCGATCGTCGACACGACCGATGAGGTCGGCCGGGCATCCGTCACCTTCACGGTGCCGGCAACCGCTCAGGTCGGCGACGTGATCGGGCTGTCGATCGCCGGCACGGGCACGTCGGCACCGCTGCTGACGGTGGCGACAGCTGCGGCTGCGACTCCGACGCCCGAGCCCACTCCGGTGCCGACGGCGACTGCTGTGCCCGTTCCCGGTTCGGGCTCGGGATCTGGGTCGGGCTCGGGCTCGGGTGCGACGGGGAGCCTGGCGAACACGGGGGCGTCGGGCTTTGCGAGCCTCGGGCTCGGCGTGCTGGCGCTGCTCTCGCTGGTCATCGGCGGGGCCGCCGTGGCAACCCGCCGGCGCCGCACCGTCTGAGTGCTCGGCCTCACCACCTGAGGGCCGGGGCTGTGGAGAACTTTCTCTCCACAGCCTCGGCCCTTTCGGTTCGCGTGTCGGGGGTCGAACCTAGACTGGAACCATGACAGAGCACTCACGCGCCGAATACCCCGAGGCCGAACCGCCGCCCTCGGAGTGGCCCGACGCCGAGTGGCAACCCCCCGCGTGGGAGCCCCCCGTACCCGACTACCCCGAGCCCGAGTTCCCCGGGTACGGGTTCGACGAGCCTGCGCGTGGCGGCGGCGGGGGTGCCGGTCGGTTTGGCGGCGCGCGTCGCGCCGTTGCACCGACCGCTGTGCGGGCTCGGCCCGCTCTCGCCGAAGACGCCCGCTCCGTGCTGAAGCGCGTGTTCGGGTACGACGACTTCCGCGGCGACCAGGCCGCGGTGATCGACCGGGTCGCGGGCGGCGGTGACGCCGTCGTGCTGATGCCGACCGGTGGCGGCAAGTCGCTCTGCTACCAGATTCCGGCGCTGCTTCGCGAAGGAACGGGCGTGGTCGTCTCTCCGCTCATCGCGCTGATGCAAGACCAGGTCGACGCTCTGCTCGCCGTCGGCGTGAACGCCGCCTACCTCAACTCGACGCAGGATGCCCGGGAGCGCGAGCGCGTCGAGAGCGCCTACCTGGCGGGCGAGCTCGACCTGCTCTACGTCGCCCCCGAACGGCTCTCCTCCGAGGGCACGAAGCGGTTCCTCGACAACGGCACCATCTCGCTCTTCGCGATCGACGAGGCGCACTGCGTCTCGCAGTGGGGTCACGACTTCCGCCCCGACTACCTCGGGCTCTCCGAGCTGGCCGAACGCTGGCCGACCATTCCGCGCCTCGCCCTCACCGCCACGGCGACAGAGGCGACACACAAGGAGATCACCGAGCGGCTCAGCATGGGCGACGCTCAACACTTCGTGGCGAGTTTCGACCGGCCGAACATCCGGTATCGCATCGAGAACAAGGGCGAGGTCAGGCAACAACTGCTGTCGCTCATCCGCAGCGAGCACGCGGGTGACGCCGGCATCGTGTACGGGCTGTCGCGCAAGACCGTCGAGCAGACCGCGCAGTTCCTCGCGGCGAACGGTGTCAACGCCCTGCCGTACCACGCCGGGCTCGACGCGGGCACGCGTGCACGCACCCAGTCCCGGTTCCTGCGCGAAGACGGCGTCGTCATCGTGGCGACGATCGCCTTCGGCATGGGCATCGACAAGCCCGACGTGCGCTTCGTGGCTCACATCGACCTGCCCAAATCGGTCGAGGGGTACTACCAGGAGACGGGTCGGGCAGGGCGCGACGGGCAACCGTCGACGGCATGGCTCGCCTACGGGCTTCAAGACGTGGTTCAGCAGCGGCGCATGATCGAGCAGTCGCCGGGCGACGCGTCGCACCGGCGCAAGCTCTCGTCGCACCTCGACGCGATGCTCGCCCTCTGCGAGACCGTCGACTGCCGGCGCGTGAACCTGCTCGGGTACTTCGGGCAGACGAGCACTCCCTGCGGCAACTGCGACACCTGCCTCGTTCCGCCTGCCGCATGGGACGGCACGGTTCCCGCCCAGAAACTGCTCTCGACGGTGGTGCGACTGCAGCGCGAGCGCAACCAGAAGTTCGGTGCGGGCCACCTCATCGACATCCTCCGGGCGAAGAAGACCCCCCGCGTGACGCAGTACGGGCACGACGACCTCGCGGTGTGGGGCATCGGCGACGACCTCTCCGAGCAGCAGTGGCGCGGGGTCGTGGGGCAGATGCTGGCCAAGGGGCTCCTTGCGGTGAACGACGACGGCTTCGGTACGCTCGTTCTCGCCCCCGACAGTGCGGCGGTCCTGAGCGGCGCCATGACGGTCTCGATGCGCACGGAGCCCGAGCGGGCAGCGAGCGCGCCGCGATCTTCGTCGCGTTCGCGTGCCGGTGCCGTAGCCGACCTCGGCGACGACGCCGTCCCGCTCTTCGAGGCGCTGCGCGTCTGGCGCTCGGCGACGGCGAAGGAGCTCGGCGTTCCGGCCTACGTGATCTTCCACGACGCGACCCTCCGTGAACTGGCGACCCGCCGACCCGCCGCCCTCGGCGACATCGACGGCATCCCCGGCATCGGCCAGAAGAAGCTCGACACCTTCGGCGAGGCCCTGCTCGAGGTCGTCGCGGCGAACGCCTGACCCGCTGAGAGCGCGGAGGCGGGAGGGGCGGGGGTTGTCGCAGGTGTCACATGGATGGCGGGGGAGGTTGTAGGTTGTCGCAGGTGGTTCGCGGGAGGCAAGCGCCGAGGTTGTAGGGGCGGTACTGCCTGTTTGGGCTCCGGAGGGAGGGCTCCTATCGTGAAATCGCGAGCACATGCAACGACGCGAGAGATGAAGGCCCCCGATGGTCACCACAGCTGTTACCGAGACTCCCACTACTTCGACATCCGCCGACGCGCCGCCGGCACCGGTGCTGAAGAAGGTCGTCACTCCGAAGCGGTCGTCTTCGAAGGATGCCTCCCCGAAGCCGGCTGAGCCGCGGATCGACATCGACTGGCTGAGCCACTACCTCCTCGGCACCTGGGCTGAGGCCCGCCTCGAGTCTCGGGCCGTCACTGCCCGCCCTGAGATGCAGCGCATCGAAGGCCAGAGCACTGCCGAGCACCGCAAGACCACTCTCGGCCAGCTGCACCTGCTGGTGAAGGAGGGCGCCGTGAACAAGGCCTTTCCGAAGCGCCTCGGCGGGCAGGACGACCACGGCGGCAACATCGCGGGCTTCGAAGAACTCGTCACCGCCGACCCGTCGCTGCAGATCAAGTCGGGCGTGCAGTGGGGCCTGTTCGGAGCCGCCGTGCTGCACCTCGGAACCGAGTACCACCACGACACGTTCCTGCCGAGCATCATGAGCCTCGAGGTTCCGGGGGCGTTCGCGATGACCGAGACGGGCCACGGTTCTGACGTGGCGAGCATCGGAACGACGGCGACGTACGACTCCGAGACCGAGCAGTTCATCATCCACACCCCCTTCCGCGGAGCGTGGAAGGACTACCTCGGCAACGCGGCGGTCGACGGCACCGCTGCCGTGGTGTTCGCCCAACTCATCACCGCGGGCGTGAACCACGGCGTTCATGCGTTCTACGTGCCGATCCGTTCCGCTGACGGAACGTTCCTCGACGGTGTCGGCGGCGAGGACGACGGGCTGAAGGGCGGCCTCAACGGCATCGACAACGGCCGCCTGCACTTCGACCACGTTCGCGTTCCGCGGCTCAACCTGCTCAACCGCTACGGTGATGTCGCTGCCGACGGCACCTATACCTCGTCGATCTCGAGCCCCGGGCGCCGCTTCTTCACCATGCTCGGCACCCTCGTGCAGGGCCGCGTCTCACTCGACGGTGCGTCCACCGCTGCGGCGAAGATCGCCCTCAAGATCGCGATCACCTACGGCAGCCAGCGCCGCCAGTTCACCGCCGGCAGCGACACCGATGAAGAGGTGCTGCTCGACTACCAGAAGCACCAGAGCCGCCTCATTCCCCGGCTCGCGACGACGTACGCGGCCAGCTTCGCCCACGAGGTGCTGCTGACCAAGTTCGACAGCGTCTTCTCGGGCGCAGGCGATACGGATGTCGACCGCCAAGATCTCGAGACCCTCGCCGCCGCGCTCAAGCCGCTCTCGACCTGGCACGGGCTCGACACACTGCAGGAGGCCCGCGAGGCGTGCGGCGGCGCAGGATTCCTCGCCGAGAACCGGCTCACCAGCCTGCGCGCCGACCTCGACGTGTACGCCACCTTCGAGGGTGACAACCATGTGCTGCTGCAGCTCGTGGCGAAGCGCCTTCTCACCGACTACAGCCGACGCTTTGCGAAGGCCGACGTGGGTGTCCTCGCGCGGTATGCGGTCGAGCAGGCCACCGACCGGGCCGTCAACGGCTCGGGTCTCCGACGGCTGGCGCAGAACGTCTCAGACCGCCGCTCGGTCGCTCGGTCGGTGGGCCAGCTCCGTTCGGCGAGAGTGCAGCGTGCCCTGCTGACCGACCGGGTCGAGACGATGGTCGGCGAGATCGCGGGCAACCTCCGCGCGGCCGGCAAGGGCTCGAAGAAGAAGGCGGCCGACCTCTTCAATGCCAACCAGAACGCGATGATCGAGGCGGCTCGGGCGCACGGCGAGCTGCTCCAGTGGGAGGCCTTCACGGATGCTCTGACGAAGATCGACGATGAGGGCACCAAGGCCGTGCTGACCTGGGTGCGTGACCTCTTCGGGCTCGGCCTCATCGAGAAGCATGCGGCGTGGTACCTCATCAACGGACGGCTGTCGCCGAGCCGCGCCCGCGCCGTTCAGGCGTACATCGAGCGCCTCACCGCCCGGCTCCGCCCGCACGCTGTCGACCTTGTCGACGCCTTCGGCTACGGACCCGAGCACGTTCGGGCGCCCATCGCCTCCGGCCAGGAGGCAGCCCGCCAGAACGAGGCCCGCGACTACTACCGCGATCTGCGCGCGAGCGGCAACGCCCCCGTCGACGAGAGGGCCCCGAAGAAGTAGGCCCCTAAGAAGGAGGCCCCGAAGAAGGAGGGCCCGAAGAACGATGCCTGCGGCGGGAGGGGTGGTACCCCGGTACCACCCCTCCCGCCGTCGCGGCACCCAAAGACCCGTCTGCGGGCGGATGCCCGGGGGTGGGGCCGGCTCGTAGTGTCGAAGCATGATCGAAGCACACGAACTCACGAAGAAGTACGGCCAGAAGACCGCGGTCGACCAGGTGACCTTCACCGTCAGACCCGGCCTCGTCACCGGCTTTCTCGGCCCGAACGGCGCCGGAAAGTCGACCACGATGCGCATGATCGTGGGCCTCGACCGCCCGACCGGCGGTGGCGTCACCGTCAACGGCAAGGTCTACCGCGACCACACTGCACCGCTTCACGAGGTGGGGGTGCTGCTCGACGCCAAGGCGATCCACCAGGGCCGTTCGGCCTACAGCCACCTCCTCGCCCTCGGTGCCACGCACGGAATCGGGGCATCCCGGGTGCGCGAGGTCATCGAGATGACCGGCCTCGACTCGGTCGCCAAGAAACGGGTCGGTGGTTTTTCGCTCGGCATGGGTCAGCGTCTCGGTATCGCCGCGGCGATGCTGGGCGACCCCTCCACCCTCATCCTCGACGAGCCGGTCAACGGCCTCGACCCCGAGGGAGTGGTGTGGGTGCGTGAGCTTGTGCGCTTCCTCGCCTCCGAGGGTCGGACGGTGCTGCTCTCGAGCCACCTGATGAGCGAGATGGCACTGACCGCCGACCACATCATCGTGATCGGCAAGGGCCGTGTGATCGCCGACGCTCCGGTGGCCGACCTGGTCAGCGGCGCAACCACCTCGACGGTTCGAGCCGTCAGCCCCCGCGCCGCCGAGATGGCACGGCTGCTGAACTCGCCCGACGTCACCATCACCAGCGTCGACGGGGAGACCCTCGAGATCGTCGGCATCACCTCTGCCGCCGTCGGCGAGGTGGCCGCAGCCAACGGAATCGTCCTGCACGAGCTCACCCCGATGAAGGGTTCGCTCGAAGACGCCTACATGAATCTCACCGCCGACTCGGTGGAGTACCGCACGGGCGTCTTCGACCCCGCGCATCCGACGACGGCGAACGCGCACGCCGACCCCGCGCGCATCGACACGCCGCATGAACCATCCCACGCGGCGAGCCACGCCGCTCCCGCCCCGACCCACACGGAGGTCTCACGATGAGCACCGCGACCGCTCCCGCCCGCCGCAGCACCGCGCTGCCCGCCTCGCCCCTCCGGCTCACCGCCGGTGGCATCATCCGTTCCGAATGGATCAAGCTGCGCTCGCTGCGCTCCACGGTCTGGGCCTACGCCATCATCATCGTCATTCAGATCGCGATCGGTCTGCTCATCGCCTCGTTCTCTGTGAACAACGTCGCGCCCGCGGGCAGCCGCGGCCCCAATCTCGAGTTGGCTGATCTCGCGATCGTGGTCGCGACGGCCGGGGTGGCCTTCGGCCAGCTCGTCGTCTCGGTTCTCGGTGTGCTCGTCATCAGCGGCGAGTACTCGACGGGCCAGATCCGCTCGAGCTTCGCGGCCGTGCCGAAACGTCTGCCCGTTCTGTGGGCGAAGCTCGCTGTCTTCGGCGTGACGACCTTCGTGGTCTCGCTGGTCGGCATCCTGCTCGCCTACCTCGTCACGTACCCCATCCTCGCGGGCTCGAACATCACCTCGAACCTGTTCGATTCGGGCGTCTACCTGCCGCTGATCGGCGCCGCAGGCTACCTGGCCCTGACCGGGGTGCTTGCGCTCGGGGTCGGTGCGATTCTTCGCAGCACCGCCGGAGGAATAGCCGCGGCGCTCGGTCTGCTGCTCGTCGTCCCCGTCATCTTCGGCCTCATCCCGGTGGACTGGGCACACAGCATCTCCGACTGGCTGCCCGGGTCGGCCGGCGCGAACATCTACCAGTCGGGTGGTGTTTTCGAGTGGTGGCAGGCCCTGCTCATTATGATCGGATGGATCGGTGTGGCGCTGGCCGCCGCTGCCGTCCTGATGCGCCGGAGGGATGCCTGAGCATGACCTCTGCTGAACGCCCGGTCTCCTCGCCCGAAACGGCGACGGCGGCCGGGCGTTCGGTCGTTGTCGACGACCTGCGTCTGCCGCGGCCACCGGGCGTGTTCCGCCAGTTCTTCGCGCGGCATCCGTGGGTCGTCGACAGTGCGATCGTGGTGCTCTTCGGCCTACCCGCCACACTCTTCGTGCTGGTGACCCTCGCCGGCGGCCGGGGCGACGTCCCGAACGTCGCGGGAACGATCCTCGCCGTCGTCGGCTCGCTTCTGGTGATCGTCGCCCTGTATCTCCGGCGGCGTCATCCGCTGCTGCTCGTGGGGGTGGTCGCCCTCAGCATCCTCCTCGTCTCGCAGACCCTGAGTGGCCCCGACCAGATTGCGCCCTTCGTCGCTCTCTATGGTGCGGCGGTGTATGTGTCGGTGCGGGCGGCCTGGCTGTCGTTCGGGGTGCTCGCCGTTGCCCGGATGGTGGCGGGGCTGATCGCCCTCGGCGGCGACCTCGGTGCGACCATCGCGATGTCGCTGTTCTCCGTCTTTCTGATGATGATCGCCACGCTCATCGGAATCAACGTGGGCAATGGCAAACGCTATGTCGAGGCACTGCTCGACCGCGCCGCCCAGCTCGCCCGCGAGCGAGACCAGCAGGCGCTGCTCGCAGCGGCCTCCGAACGAGCTCGCATCGCGCGGGAGATGCACGACATCGTCGCGCACAGCCTCACGGTGATGGTCACCCTCGCCGACGGCGCCGACCGCACGATCGCTGTGAACCCGGAGCGGGCCCAGGAGGCGATCCGGCAGGTCGCCGAGACGGGGCGGGTGGCGCTCGCCGACATGCGCCTGGTGCTGGGCGTGCTGTCGAAGCCGCTCGATCCGGCCGTGGAGGCCGCTGGTGCGGCTCCGGGTGCGGCGCCGGGCACGGCCGCGGGTGCAGATTCGCCGGAGGCTCCGGATGCGCCCGGCGGGCCGGCGGGCGAGACGCTCGGGGCGGCATCCGACGCCCCGGCTTCGCTCACCCCGCAGCCCGGCCACAACGACCTCGCCGCGCTGATCTCCTCGTTCCGCAGCGCAGGGATGGTGGTGGTGTACACCGTCTCGGGGGCGATCGCGCCCGATTCCGGGCTGCAGCTCACCGTCTTCCGCATCGTGCAGGAGGCGCTGACCAACAGCCTGCGCTATGCGCCAGACCCGAAGCACGTGGTCGTGACCGTCGTGTACGGCCCTCGGGAGGTGAGCGTCACGGTGGCCGACGAGGGCCAGTCGCAGGTGGCCGCGCCCTCGATCGGCACCGGCAATGGCATCATGGGCATGCGCGAACGTGTGCGCGGCTACGGCGGCTCACTCGAGGCAGGCCCGACGACGGCCGGGGGCTGGCAGCTTCGCGCCGTGATTCCGCAGAGGGAGCAGGTCGCATGAGCGAGACGGAACCCGGCGACATCCGCATTCTGTTGGTGGATGACCAGGCGTTGCTGCGCATGGGCTTTCGCATGGTGCTCGAAGCAGAGCCCGGCTTCGAGGTCGTGGGGGAGGCCTCCGATGGCGCGACGGGGGTGCGGCAGGCGGTGGCTCTCAGGCCCGATGTGATCCTGATGGATGTTCGGATGCCCGGAATGAACGGCATCGAGGCAACGCAACAGATCATTCGCGAGGTACCCGAAAGCAGGGTGCTCATCCTGACGACGTTCGACCTCGACGAGTACGCATTCGACGCCCTGCGGGCCGGCGCCAGCGGATTCCTGCTGAAAGACGCCCGGCCGAGCGAACTCGTTGCGGCGATCCGGTCGGTGGCGGCGGGCGACGCCGCCGTCTCACCCCGGGTCACGCGCCAGCTGCTGCAGATGTTCGGGTCGGAACTGCCCGAGCGCGGGGCCGAGGCGAAGGCTTCCGGGGCACCGGATCCGGCCGACGAACGTCTGGCCGCCCTGACCGAGCGAGAGCGGGAGGTGCTCATCGCGATCGCAGAAGGGCTGACCAACTCCGAGATCGCCGTGCGCCTCGTCGTCTCGGAGTCGACCATCAAGACGCACGTCGGGCGTGTGCTGATGAAACTGCAGGCCCGCGACAGGGTGCAGGCGGTCATCCTCGCCTATGAGGCCGGCCTGGTGGCGCCGCGCTGAAGCGACCCGCTCGAGCCTCGGGCCAGCGATTGTCATCGCGCGGCGCTAGGCTGGAATCAACGAAGGAGCCCGCGCATGGGCACATTGCTCTATGGAAGTCCCAGTATCGAAGTGTCCTTCGACGACCGTGCCCTCACCCACCTGCAGATCGTCATCACGGCGAAACTGCGGCGTCGTGAGAGTTTCATCTTCTCGTGGAACGATGCGCCTGAGGCCGGCAGTGGCCGCAGCGCCATCTGGCTCGACCCGAGCAGCACGATCTACTACCGCTTCTACGGCAGCAGAATTCCGACGATCAACCGCGAGTGGATCGACGCCCTGATGGAGTCGGCGAACAGCGGCAGCGGTCTCTTCTTCACGTCTGAACCACTGACAGGGCGTTCATAACGCATGGCCTTCACCTCCTTCACGCCCTGGTCTGCTTCGCTCAGCCAGCCGGAGTACCTCCTCACGCTCTACTTCATCGTGGTCGCCGCGCTGGCACTGCTCACAGGGTTCTTCCGAACGCTCGTCACGCAGCGTGAGGTCGGAGCGCACTTCCGCCCCGCGACCGTCGCCCGTCTTGCCGTCACGGCGGTCGCGACCGTCTCGTACGCCGTCATACTCGTCGGCTTTCTGAACGGCTACGACAGGGTGGGGGCCCTCTACGTTCCGAACGACGGGGCGATCATCTCCTTCGCGCTGCGGTACATGGACTGGTCGATCACGGTTCCCCTTCTGACGATCGAGCTCATGGCGGTCGTGACGTTCACGGGCGCCCGCATCCGGCGCGCCCGGTTCATCGCCGCGGGCGCGGCCCTCCTGATGATCTTCACCGGGTTTCTCGGAGCGATCATCGTCCCCAGCGAGGTGGGCGCGGTTGGCGGTGACGCCACCGCGGGCCTTCTCCTCTGGGGCGGAATCAGCTGTGTGTTCTGGATCGTCACGAATGTCGTGCTCATCCGCGCCGTGCGTGCGTCGTTCGACGAGCTGACGCCGGCCTCGGCGCAGCTGCTCCGCACCGCGACGGTGCTGCTGTTGTCGGGGTGGGCGCTCTATCCGATCGTCTACATCATCCAGGTGTTCGGCAACGGCGGAGCCTGGGCGACCGCGATGCAGATCACGCTCTGCGTCGCCGACGTCGTCGTCAAGATCGGCTTCGGAACGCTCATCCACCGGGTGGCCAAGCTCCGCACGGCAGAAGATGTGCGCGCGGGTCGTGACGTGCATCCGGAGTCGATCTGGATCTCGTCGGTGAAGCAGTCCGATGCCGGTCTGGCGCGGGAGGTGTACCTGGCAGAGGGTGCGGCAGTGCATGCGCGTCGCGCGAGGCCGCCGATGGGTGCTGCGGTACCGGCGGCGCCGCAGCCCGCTGACGAGGGCTCCGAGTCGTCGTCGGACGACTGAGACGCGACACCGGATGCACGTGCGGGCCCTAGGCTCGAAGCATGGTTGACCGCAGAACTCTGTACCCCGAGATCGAGCCCGACGAGATCGGCTTCCTGCCGGTCGGCGATGGCCAGGAACTCTACTGGGAGACCTCCGGCAACCCGAACGGCAAGCCCGTGGTCTTCCTGCACGGCGGACCGGGTGGGGGCACCAGTGCGACGCACCGCCGCCTCTTCGACCCCGCGAAGTACCGCATCGTGCTCTTCGACCAGCGCGGCTGCGGACTGAGCATCCCGCACGCCTCGACCTCGCCCGATCACCTCGCGTCGAACACGACCTGGCACCTCGTCGACGACATCGAGAAGCTCCGCCAGCACCTCGGCATCGAGCGCTGGATGGTGTTCGGCGGGTCGTGGGGCAGCACCCTCGGCCTCGCCTATGCCCAGACGCACCCGTCGCGCGTCACCGAACTCGTGCTGCGCGGCATCTTCACGCTGCGAAAGCTCGAGCTCGACTGGTTCTACGAGGGCGGTGCCCGTCTGATCGCGCCCGACCTCTGGGAGGGTTTTCTGGAACCGGTGACCGCCTCGAAGCTGGTTCCGGATGATCGGGGGCACCTCATCCGCGCCTACCACCGGCTGCTGAACGACCCCGACCCGCTCGTGCACGGGCCCGCCGCCGTTGCGTGGTCGACCTGGGAGTCGTCGATGATCACGCTGCTGCCGAAGCCGGAGGTGGTGGAGCGGTTCACTGAGCCCTCCTTCGCGCTCGCGTTCGCGCGCATCGAGAACCACTACTTCATCAACGAAGGGTGGCTCGAGGAGGGGCAGCTCATCGCCAACGCGGGCGTGCTGCGAGACATCCCGGGTGCCATCATCCAGGGGCGGTACGACCTCTGCACACCGGCGCTCACCGCGTGGGACCTCCACCGGGCCTGGCCCGAGGCATCGTTCACGCTCGTCGACGACGCCGGCCACGCCTTCGATGAGCCGGGCATCCTCGACGCCCTCCTCGAGGCGACCGACCGCTTCGCGGCCTGACGTCCGGCGCGGCGGCACGTCGTTCCCTCGGGGCGTCGTGGCGTCGCGGCGTAAGAGAGGACCACGGCGCCATTGCTCTCCCTGCAGCCTCAGCGGAGCCGGAGGCCTCTTTTACGCAACGGGGGCGGTCGCGGGGGCGGTGGCCGGCATGGCCGTGGGGGCGGTGCGGGTGGCGCGGCCCGCGGGCAGCAGCAGGGCGAGCAGGGCCGAGAGCGCGAGCGCCGAAGCCCCCACGATGACGGCCGGGATGGCTGCCCCCACGTATCCCGTCGGGGTGAGCTGGCCGCCGGCCCCCGTGAAGACGGCGGTCAGCACCGCGATGCCGAGCGCCACGCCCACCTCGCGGAGGGTCGAGTTCGTTCCCGAGGCCTTTGCCTGGTCGGCGGAGCTCATGTTCACGAGCACGGCGGTCGATGAGGGGGCGAAGACGAGCCCCATACCGATTCCCGCGAAGAGGAACGGGCCGATCATCGACGCATACGTCGCGTCCGCTGACAGGATGCCCGCCAACCAGAACACGCCGACCGACTGGAAGGCGAGCCCCACCACGACCGGCAGCCTCGTGCCGATGCGCGGCGTGATCAACCCGGTGAGGGGGGCGACGATGAGCGGGGCCATCGTCCAGGGCATCGTCATCAGCCCGGCCTCGAGCGGGCTGTGCCCCTGAACGATCTGCAGGAACTGGATCAGGATGAAGATCGACCCGAAGATGCCGAAACTGAACACGAACCCCACGACGTTGGCCACGCTGAAACTGCGGTCGCGAAAGAGCCTCAGAGGCAGCAGCGGTGCCGTCGTGCGAGACTCCCACACGACGAACGCCACCAGCAGCACGGCCCCGACAACCAGTGACCCGACGACCTCGACGCTCGACCAGCCCGCGTCGTTGCCGCGCACGATCCCGTAGACGACGCCCAGCACGCCGACTCCGACCAGCGCCAAGCCCAGAACGTCGGCGCGAAGGCGAGCGCCGAAGGTGTTCGGCAGGGCGAGCAACGCCAGGGGTACCGAGATGATGCCGGTCGGAACGTTCAGCCAGAAGATGGCCTCCCAGTTCCAGCCCTCGATGACCGCTCCGCCGATGAGCGGCCCGAGGGCGACGCCGAGCCCGGAGACCCCGCCCCAGATTCCGATGGCGAGCGGCCGCAGCCTTGTGCTCACCGAACCCACGAGGAGGGTGAGCGAGAGAGGCATGAGCGCCGCAGCACCCACGCCCTGGAATGCACGGCCGACGATGAGCATCCACGGGTCGGTGCTGAGGGCCGAGAACGCCGATGCGACCGTGAACAGGGCGATGCCGAACACGAAGACCGACCGCCGGCCCAGCCGGTCGCCGACCGCCACTGCCATCAGCATGAACGTCGCGAACGCGAGGGTGTAGGCGTTCACGAACCACTGCAGTTCGCCGATCGAGGCGTTCAGGTCGAGGCGGATGACCGGCAGGGCACTCGTCATGATGAGGTTGTCGAGCGTGGCCATGAACATGGGCAGCGATGCCGCGACGATGGCGAGCCAGATGGGGATACGGCGTCGTGAACCGGGGGCGGTCAGGGCGGGGCTGTCGTCGATGGAGGGGGTGGCAGTCATGGCCGCGCTCGCTTCCGGAGATAAGTTATCGTTCGATCACTAAGGACTCTAGCTATCAGCTGATAACCTGTCAAACATGAGTCCTGAACGCACTGGGAGTACCGCCGTCGTCACCCGCATGCGCGGCGAGGACCGTCGTGAGCTGATCATGCAGGCGGCGATGAAGGTGTTCGGTGACTACGGCTATGTCGGTGCAACGACTGCCCAGATCGCGCGTGCCGCCGGAGTGAGTCAACCGTACGTCGTGCAGGCGTTCGGTACGAAGGAGCAGTTGTTCCTCGCGGTGATCGAGCGAGCTCTGCAGTCTCTGCTGGGGGCGTTCGCGCGGGTGGTCGAGAGCGATCGTGACGCACCGGTCGGGCCCGAGCATCCCACTCTGTCGGCGCGCCTGGGCGCCGCCTATGTCGACCAGCTCAACGAGCCGGGGCTGCTGCTGTCCCTGATGCATGCCTTCGTGCTGGGCAAAGACCACACGATCGGGCCCGCCGGCCGCGGCGGGTTCATGCAGGTGTACCGATACCTGAGGGATGCCGCGGGGTTCAGCCCTGAGGAGGTGCGCGCCTTTCTCGCGGAGGGCATGCTCATCAACACCATGATCGGTCTGCGTATGATCGACGAATTCGACACCGATGCGGATGCACGGGAACTCCTCGCCGGCTCGTTCGAGAGAAAGCTCGACCAGGTGCGCAGGCTGGCGGCTGACAGCGCGTCACCGCCCCGGTAAGTGGGCTGCGGATGCCCGTGGCCTGGGTTCGTGGACCGTGAAGCGGGGCGTTGCCTCCACCCCCGCTAAGGGTCACCGATGAGAGTCGGTCGCAGCCTTCTGCTCGTGCGGCGGGCTGTCTAGGCTCGTATGAACCGACCCGGAGGAGATCCCGATGCTCATCACCGCACTCACCTTTGCCGGCTTTCTGATCGGCGACCGGGCTGCGCTCGCCATCGTGGTGATGGCATCCGTCGCCCTGCTCCTTGCGCTCCTGGCGGCCGGTGCTTCGGTCTGGCTCGTGCTCGGCGTGCGGGCGCTCGCCGCCGGTGCGGCGGAGGCCGCCTCTCACTCGACTCCGCGGGCGGCTCAGCATCGGCGGAATGCGGGGGCCGGGGTCGGGGTGACCGGGGTGGGGGTGACCGGGGTAGGGGTGACCGGGGTGGGGGTGACCGGGGTCTCGGCGATGACCGAGCCACCGCGGCTCGATGTCGACGCGGTTGTGGCAGCAATGGAGGGTGCGTTCTCCAGTCCCTCGACGCAACTTCCGGCGGTTCGGCGGCTGCTGCTGCAGCGTCGAGCGTGACGACCGGACTTCGTGGCTTCCTGGCTTCTGTAGCTCTCTGGCTTTTGTAGCTCTCTGACTTCTGTGGCTCCCTGACTTCGCGACTCGACCCGCCGACCGGACTATGCCAGGCGGCGGCCGGTCGTCAGTATGAGGATGCCTGCGACGAGCAGCACGAGCCCGGCGACGATCGAGGGGGAGAAGTGCTCGTGCAGCAGCAGCACGCCGAGCACCGTCGCGGTGAGGGGTTCGACAAGGGTGAGGGTGGCCGCGCGCGACGCGGTCAGGGTTTGCAGCCCGATCGCGAACAGGGTGTAGGCGAGCGCCACAGAGACGACGGCGAGCCAGGCGGTGGCGATGAGCCCACCGGGCTGGCCGAGCCAGTTGAGGTTCGAGGTGAGCAGAACGGGCAGCATGATCACGGCCGCGGTGCCGAAAGTCGCACCCATGGCGGCTGACGGCGTGTAGCCGCGGTCGAGCAAAAGCTTGCTGCTGAGAGCGTAGACCGCGTACGAGGCGCCCGCCCCGAGAGACCCGGCGAGGCCCAGGCCGGTGACGGATGCTGCCCCCGAGTCTGCCCCGAACACCCCCGAGAGCGCAGCGACTCCGGCCGCGGCGACCGCTGTGGCGAGGGCCCAGCGCCGCCCGGGGGGCCGGCGCCTGACGGCCCACTCGATCAGTCCGGTGAGGATGGGCGCCGATCCGAGGGCCACGAGGGTGCCGACGGCCACCCCGTTCTCGCGGGTTCCGGTGAAGAAGGCGGGCTGGTAGGCGGCGACCCCGACCGCCCCGATGGCCACGAGGCCGAGGGCGGGGAGGCGTACCCGTGCAGGCAGGTGCGGGCGGACGGTGTTTGTAGGAGTTGTGTGCGCGGGAGCGGTGTTCGGGGGAGCGGCGTTCGTGGGAGCGGTGTTTGGGGGAGCGGCACCCGTGCGGTCGCCGCTGGCCGCAGGATACGCGGGCGCCGTACCGTCGGTGCCGCGACGCGAGCGGGCGGCGATCCCGAGCGCGATGATCGCGAGCAGAGCGCCGCCGAATACGATCCGTGCGGCGCCGAACGAGAGCGCACTCGCGTCACCGGCACCGAGGGCCCCGGCCGTACCCGTGGTACCGAAGCAGACGGCCGCCGCGATCACGAGCAGGGCCGCGATGCGACCGCTCCGGCTCGTCGGGGGGCCGTGGCTGGTCACGTTCCGATTGTGGCACAGGCGCCGAGCGTGCCCAGAGGTCAGACGGGCGGGCGGCCCCGTCTGACCTCGAGGGTTCCCTAGGCAGAGCGTGCGGCGCGCACAGCGGCGACCCGCGCCGTGACCGTCACGACGACGACGACGGCCGCCGCCGCGATGGCCGTCACCGCGACCGGCGTCGACTCGAGCGTTCCGGTGAGCCGCGACACCGCGACCCACGCCAGCCCCCAGGCGAGCGAGAGCGTGGGTGAGATGCTGCCGCGGCTCCAGAGAGCCACGAGCACGCCCACCGCGCCGGCCACGCCTACGACGGCCACGCCCCAGGCCTCTGCCGACCATCCGAAGCCCGTGAAGCCAGCGAACTGCAGGCCCGACGTGAGATTCGCGGCCGTCGCGATGCTCACCCAGCCGAGGTAGAGACCCATCGTGCCATCGGTGAGGAGGGTTCCGATCACCGAGCGCCGACCCCGTGCCCGGCTCGAGATGATGCGGCCGTACGCCCAGCAGAGCGCAATGAGCAGCAGCACGATGATGACAGCGCTGAGCACCAGGAGGCCGGCCTGCACGCTCAGGATCCACGCCGCATTCATGATCAGGGTGAGGAGCACCGGGTATCCGATGAAGCGTTGCCGGGCATCCGTTCGCTGTGCGGGCAGGAGTTGCCAGACCGCGTAGGCGACGAGGCCCAGGTAGATGATGCTCCAGATGGCGAAGGCGCCACCGGCGGGGGCGAGGAGTGTCGCGTCTGCGCTGAGTGCGCCGCCGGCGGCTTCGGCGATGGGGGTTCCGCCGGCCGCACCCGACCCGACGAAGGCGCCGACCACGGCCACCACGGCCCCGACGGCGACGAGAATCTGTCGCAGGAGGTCGGAGGAGTGGCGGCCCGGTGTGGCCCGCGAACGCCCCCCGCTGTGAGCTGTTGCCGTCATCGTGCCGCCCCTTTCGCCGCGGAAGCAGTGCCCCGTGCTCTGACCATGGTCGCAGCATCCGGTGTATCACGGTCTGCACGTGTCTGTGGGCGTTTCGTCTGGTTGGCGCAGGCCGTCCCCCTGCCCTTTTTGCTGTGGGAGGATGGAACATGGCTGAAAACGGTGAACAGACCGCCCCCATCATGGCGGGCAGCGACGATGCGTCGAACGAAGAGAAGACGGTCGGCATCCTCGCCCAGGTCAGGCAAGACCACGCCGGCCAGCCGCTCGCCCTCGTTCTGCTGAACCTCCGCCAGCGATTCGAGCAGGCGATGGTCGAGGTGGACGACATCAGTCTTGCGCGCATGGCGCACGACATCTCCGACGCGTAGCGCATCATCTCAGACGCGTAGCGCACCATCTCAGACGCGTAGCGCTCCGTTTCAGGCGCGTAACACGTTCGCCGACAATCCGAGGTTCGTTCAGCATGCTCAGCCCATCGACCTGGCCGGGGTGGTTTCGCGGCGTGCTGGTCGGTGTGGCTTTTCTTGCGCTCTTCCTGCCGCACATCGGCTGGCTCCTCGCGCTGGCGATCGCTGCAGCCGCGATCGTCTCGTTCCGGGCCTCTGCGGCGCTGCGGCACGACGATGATGCGCTGAGGGCCGAGTTGCTCGGAGTGGCCGTCGGCAACCCGTCTTCGACGGTCGAAGTCGAGGTCGAGCATCCGTTCGAGGTGTATGCGACCGCCTACCACCAGGAGTCGATCGGCGCCGTGGTCGACGCTCGCCTGGCGCTCGCCGAGCAGGGCGAACCGCTGTTCGCGGCGCTCGAACTCGAGCCCAACAACCCCTTCGACGCCGACGCCGTGCGGGTCGAGCTGTTGCTCTTCCTCGGATCGCACAAGGTCGGCTACCTGCCGCCGGGCCTCAGCCGTGAGTGGGCAGCGCAGCTGCGGCCACACACGCTCGATGCGCAGCAGGTCGTGGTGGCGGCGACGATTCTGGGGTCGGGATCGCGCGCCGACCCGTGGCGGGTGCGGCTGGGCTGAGGGCCGCAACATCCGAGCCGGCCCCTGCCCCTGCCCCTACCCCTGCCCGTGTGGGCATGTTCATTCCTCCACAGGAAGCACGCCCGTGTGAGTTTCCACATCTTTGCGGCACCGCAATCGCCGATCCGTGGGAGCGTGCCAGCATAATCAGAACGGAAGGGTGATTCGTGAGACTGCTGATTGTCGAAGACGAAGACGAAATGGGCCGACTGCTGGCCAAGGGCCTCACGGCCGAGGGGTACGAGGTCGACCGCGTCGCCAATGGCGTCGACGGTCTCATCTCTGTCGGTGCCGCGCCCTATTCCGCCGCCATCGTCGACGTGATGCTCCCCGGCATGTCGGGTTTCGAGTTCTGCCGGCACATGCGTGAGCAGAACTCCTCGGTCCCGATCCTGCTGCTCACGGCCCGTGACGACGTCGACGATCGCGTGAAGGGTCTCGATTCGGGCGCAGACGACTACCTCACGAAGCCTTTCGCTTTCGTCGAGTTGACCGCGCGCATCCGGGCCCTTCTCCGACGCGAGAGCGTCGGGCCCCAGCTCTCGCTCACCGTCGGCTCCCTGGTCGTCGACAGCCACAATCGCCGTGCCACTGTGGCCGGCACCACTCTCTCGCTGAGTCCGAAGGAGTTCGACCTGCTGCGGCTCCTCGCAGGCAGGCCCGGGGTGACCATGAGTCGCTCCGAAATCCTCGACGAGGTCTGGGGTCGCACCGAGCACATCGACGCCAACGTGGTCGACCAGTACGTGAGCTATCTGCGCCGAAAACTCGACCCCCTCGGCTCCGACGTGTCGATCGCCACCCGCCGCGGCATCGGCTACGGCCTCGAGGTCGCCGAGTGAACCGGCCTCGATCCCCGCTGTTCCCGTCGCAGGTGCCGTCGCTGTCGACGTCATGCGTCGCCGGTGCCCGCTCGCTCGGGAGGTGGCGTGGGTGACGTCGGGCGGGGCGTGATGCGCCGGTGAAGCCCCTGCGCAGGTTCTCGATCCGGGTACGGCTCACCCTCGGAACACTGGTCATCGCCATCGTCTTCTTCGCCGGAACGGCCGTCGTCGTGCATCGCCAGGTCGCGTCGATCTTGACCAGCTCGTCTGTCATGCTCCTCCAGGGCGACGCCGCCCAGTACCAGCAGGAGATCGCCGACGGGCGGGGCGGGAACCTCGACACGCCGGCCCAGGGCCAGCTCGTGGCAGTGATCGGTCCATCGGGTCGGGTGATGCAGTCCTCGCTGCCCGCCGAACTGGCCCCCCAGCTCGACGCACTGGCCGCGGCCGGGTCGGCGACACAGGATGTCCGCACCCCCGCCGCGCAGTACCTCGTCATCGCGCGCGAGGTCGCGACCCCTGCGGGGGTCTGGCAGGTCGTCACCGCCCGCAACGAGGCCGCGTCGAAACTCTCGCTCGACAACCTCACCGGAGCGCTCGCACTCGGGCTGGTCATCCTGACCCTGCTTCTCGGGGTGGGGTCGTGGCTGCTGGCCTCGGCGGCACTGCGGCCCGTGTCGGCCATGCGTCGAACCGCCGAGCGGCTGAGGGGGAGCGCCTCGGTCGAACTGCTGCCGGTGGGGCCGGCACGCGACGAGCTCTTCGACCTCGCCACCACGCTGAACGACCTGATCAGACAGCTGAGGGCCTCGGCAGACCGGGAGAAGCAGCTGGTCTCGGATGCCAGCCACGAGCTCCGAACGCCCCTCGCGATCCTGCAGACCCAGCTCGAACTCGCGCACCTCAGCACCGGCGACGCGGAGGCTCTGCTGGGCGAGATCGAGTCCGCCGAGCGAACCGTCCAGCGGCTCTCGGCGCTCGCGGCGAGCCTGCTCGAACTCACCCGCATCGAGGGAATGACAGCTCGCGAGACCACGTCCTTCGACGATCTGGCCGACGAACTCGTCGACGCCATCGATCGTGCGCGCCTGCTGAGCATCGGCTCCGAGATCGTCGTCGACTACGAGATCGTCGCGACGGGGTCTGCCTCGGCGGCGGCTCCTCACGCGGGCGGAGGGGCGCCTGTAGGCCTCGCACCCCGCGCGATGTCGGCGGGTGGGGTGGGCGCATCAGGTGCGGCCAGTTCCGCATCGGCCGGTGCCGTGTCGGGCGGTGCCCCATCGGGAGGTGGCAGCGCGTCTGCCGTCGGTTCGTTCCACAGCCACACACGGGTGAGTCCCGAATCCAAAACGTCGTCCGCCCCGATGACGACGCTGCCGGGGCCCGGAGGAATCGAGCTCTCCCGGCGCAGCTTCGGCCGGGTCGTCGACAACCTCCTCGGAAACGCCATCGTCGCCATGAGAGAGGCCGGGGCGCGCACCGCACCCGTCCCGTCTCCGACCGCGACCGTTCGGGCGACCCTCACCGCGGGCGCGGCGGGCTTCGTCGTGCTCGAGATCGTCGACACGGGGCCGGGCATGTCGGCGGGGTTCCTTCCGCTCGCTTTCGACCGGTTCGCCCGGGAAGACGAGTCCCGCGGCGGTACCAGGCCGGGATCGCGGGGGGCGGGGCTGGGCCTGTCGATCGTGCAGGCGCTGGTCACGTCTGCCGGAGGCACTGTTACGATAACGAACCGGCAGCCGCGGGGGCTCGGCGTCGTCGTCTCGATTCCTGTCGCGGGGCAGCATCCTGTTTCGCCGCAACCGTCCAGCCCGCCGCTGCCCCACAGCTCTCCGCCCGCACACCTCGAACGTCCGGCCAGTCAGGAACACACCGCGTGACCTCCGCAACCCTCGCCGCGAACGCGCTCGGCACCCTCCACGGTGCCGCCGCCCTCTCGGGCATCAATCCGATCGACCCGCACGCTCTCATCCAGAATGCCCGCCCCTGGGCGCTCGTCGTCGTCTGCGCCATCATCTTCGCCGAGACGGGCCTGCTCATCGGCTTCGTGTTGCCCGGCGACACTCTGCTGTTCTTCACGGGCCTGCTCACCTACACCGGAGTCATTCCGGCGCCGCTCTGGCTCGTGCTGCTCGCCATTTCGTTCTCGGCCGTACTCGGCGACCAGCTCGGCTACGCCATCGGCTATCGCGCCGGCCCGCGCATCTTCGAGCGCAGGAGTTCCGGCATCTTCAGCACGAAGAGCGTCGAGCGCACCCAGGGGTTCTTCACCCGATACGGCGGGCTGGCCGTCATCATCGCCCGCTTCATAGCGGTGGTGCGTACCTTCGCGCCGGTCGCCGCAGGCGTGGGCCGGATGCACTACCGCACCTTCCTCCTCTTCAACGCGATCGGCGGGGTGGCGTGGACCTTGCTCATCGTGCTGCTCGGCTACTTCCTCGGGCACATTCCGGGGGTCTCGGAGTTCGTCACGCAGTACATCGACGTGGTCATCGGCGGCATCCTCGTCATCACCCTCGTTTCGATCCTCGTCTCGGTGCTGCGCGCCCGCCGGGCCAACCATGCGGCGAACTGACCCGACGCGTCACCGCACAACCCGGCCGGCCGCCAACGCGACCAGACCGCCACCACGACCTAAGCTCGAAGTATGGCTTCCGCACCCTTCTCTGTCTCCCAAGAACGCAAAATCGTCACCGAGCTTCCCGGCCCGAAATCGAAGGAGCTTCACGCCCGCCGTCTGAAGACCGTGTCGCGCGGGGCCGGTACGCTCGCCGACATCTACATGGATCACGGTTCAGGCGCCATCCTGGTCGATGTCGACGGCAACCAGATCATCGATCTCGGGTGCGGTATCGGCGTCACCACGATCGGCCATGCCCATCCCGCGATCGCCGCGGCGGCCAGCGCCCAGGCGGCGAAGCTCACGCACACACTCTTCACCGTGACGCCCTACGAGAACTACCTGCTGGTCGCCGAGAAGCTCGCCGAGATCACCCCCGGCGACTTCGAGAAGCGCTCCATTCTCGTCAATTCGGGCGCTGAAGCCGTCGAGAACGCTGTCAAGATCGCGCGCAAGTTCACCGGGCGCCGCGCGATCGCCGCTCTGGACCACGCGTTCCACGGCCGCACCAACCTCACCATGGCGATGACTTACCGCCCCTGGCCCGAGCGCGCCGGTATGGGGCCGTTCCCGGGCGAGATCTACAGCGTTCCGACGAGCTACCCGTTCCGCGACCCCGCGGGAATGACCGGTGTCGAGGCGGCCGAGCGCACGATCGACTACATCACGACGCACATCGGGGCGAGCGAGCTGGCCGCGCTCTTCGTCGAGCCGATCCAGGGCGACGGCGGTATCGTCATCCCGGCCGAGGGCTTCTTCGAGACGCTGAGCTCGTTCTGCACCGAGAACGGCATCGTGTTCGTCTCCGACGAGATCCAGGCCGGTATCGCCCGCTCGGGGGCCTGGTACGCGATCGAGCATCACAACGTCGTTCCCGACCTGGTCACCAGCGCCAAGGGCATCGCGGGCGGCTTCCCGCTCGCTGCTGTCACAGGCCGGGCAGACATCATGGATGCCGTACAGCCCGGTGGCATCGGTGGAACATTCGGCGGCAACCCGGTCTCCACTGCCGCAGCGCTGGCGGTCTTCGACCTCATCGAGAGCGAGAACCTGATCGCTGAGGCGCAGCGCGTGGAGCGTGCCTTCCTCGCTCGCATCGGCGACTGGGCGGAGCGCTTCGCGGTCGTCGGCGAGGTGCGCGGCAAGGGCGCCATGTTCGGAGTGGAGCTCGTACATCCGGGAACCGTCAAGCCGAACCCCGAGGCGCTCTCGGCGGTGATCAAGCACGCCACATCGAACGGCGTCATCGTGCTGGACGCGGGCAGCTGGGACAGCGTTCTGCGCTTCCTTCCCAGCGTGGTCATCAGCGACGCCCTCATCGACGACGCGGCCACGGTCATCGAGGAGGCTCTGGCCTCCTTCGAGGTCTGACCCCGGGAGACAACGCCCACCCCTCAGAACCGGGCGGCCGACTCGCGATCGGTGACCACGATGAGGCCGGCGTCGCGAAAACCGTCGGTCAGAGCATCCGGAGCCGGACCCGGCCCCGTGACCAGGGCATCGAATTCGGCGAGCGTTCCGACGGTGCCGAGGTGGACCTGGCCGAGCTTGCTGCGGTCGGCGATCACCACCGACCGGGTCGCCGACTCGAGCATCAGCCGCTTCACCTGCGCCTCGGGCAGGTTCACGTTCGTGACGCCGACGGTGCTGTCGACGCCGTTGCACCCGATGAAGGCGAGATCGGCGTGCAGCGAGCGGAGCATCGACGTCGCCAGCGGTTCGACGAGCGAGTGCTGCCGCGGGCGGAGGGTGCCTCCCGTGACGATCACGGTGAACGGCCCGATCGCGGGTTCCAGGGCGAGCGCGATGCTCAACCCGTTCGTGATGACGACAACATCGGTGAGCTCCGGGCGCGCGACCAGCGCCACCGCGACAGCGAGTGAGGTCGACCCGACGTCGAGCAGCACGCTCTGCCCCGACTTCACCAGGCTCGCAGCCAATACGCCGATCTGGGCCTTCTCGATCGCAGAGGCCCCGATCGACTGTTCGAAGGTCGGCTCGTTCAGGAGTTGACGGCTCCGGATGACTGCGCCGCCGTGAACGCGCCGAATGGCCTTCTGGCGATCGAGCTCATCGAGGTCGGCGCGCACGGTCACGTCGGAGACCCCGAAGATCTCGCCGAGTTCGGCCACGCGGGCGAATCCGCGGTCATCGATCACCGCCAGCATGCGTTCACGGCGAAGCGGTGCCGGCAGCTGCTGGTCGTTCTCGATCTCGGCCATATCCCCATGCTGGACAGAACCCCCGAGTTTGTCAATAAGCAAACAAACACAAGCATTCACAAGCTCTTTACAGCGATCGTCGGTATCCGGTAGCGTTGATGGCACAATCATGCTCCACCGATTTGCGATATCGAAAGTACGTCATGCCCACCACTGCATCGCCCGGCGAAGATCTCTCGCTCGTCGACGGCCTGCCCATCGTGAAACGTCCCTACGTGCTGGCCGACGGCCGCGAACTGGTCTACTACGACGACGCCGACACGACCCTGGCGCCCGAGCGGCTGCCCGACGAACGTCTGCTCGACCCGAGGCCCGCGACCGCAGTCATGCGCCAGGACGTGCTCACCGGCGAGTGGATCTCGATCGCGGCCGCCCGAAACAACCGCGTCTTCCTGCCGCCGGCGAACCTCGATCCCCTCGCCCCGCAGGCGCCCGACAACCCCTCCGAGGTGCCGAGCCTCTACGACGTCGCGGTGTTCGAGAACCGTTCGCCCTCGTTCGGCCCCGACCTGCTGGGGCCAGGCGAGACCCCGGTTCCGCTCGAGCGCGGCATTGCGCTAGGCCGGTCGCGGCCATCCATCGGCCGCTGCGAGGTGGTGTGCTTCAGCCCGGAGCGCGAGGGCTCGTTCGGTTCGCTGGGCACGTCGCGCGCCCGTACGGTCATCGAGGCCTGGGCCGACCGAACCGCCGTGCTGAGCGCGCTGCCGGGGGTCGAGCAGGTGTTCCCGTTCGAGAACCGTGGCGAGCAGGTGGGCGTCACGCTCCATCATCCGCACGGCCAGATCTACTCCTACCCGTTCGTCAGCCCGCGTACCCAGCGCCTGATCGCGTCGATCGATTCGTACGGGCCCGACCTGTTCGCCGACATTCTGGCCCACGAGCAGGCGGGCGACCGGATGATCGTGCAGGGCGAACACTGGAGCGCCTTCGTTCCCTTCGCGGCACGCTGGCCGGTCGAGGTGCACATCCTGCCCCATCGCCAGCTTCCCGACCTCGCGGCCACCACGCCCGAAGAACGCGATGAGCTCGCGGTGCTCTACCCGCGCGTGCTGCGGGCTATCGACGGGCTCTACCCGACGCCGACGCCGTACATCGCGGGCTGGCACCAGGCGCCGGTGAACGCGCACCGCGATGACATCCGGTTGATGCTGCAGATCACGTCTCCCCGCCGCGCGGTCGACCGCCTGAAATTCCTGGCCGGGTCGGAGTCGGCGATGGGTGCCTTCATCGGCGACGTTCCCCCCGAACTGACCGCCCAGAACCTCCGAGAGAGCTACCAGAGCCATGAGTGACCCCCTCTTCGCAGAACTGGCGGCCGAGTTCGAGGCGCGCCACGGCCGCCCGCCGCTGGGTTTCTGGTCGGCGCCCGGCCGCGTCAACCTGATCGGCGAGCACACCGACTACAACAGGGGCTTCGTCCTGCCGTTCGCCATCGACCGTCGCGCTGTCGTCGCGCTGGGCCCGGCCGCTCCGGATGCTCAGGGTGTCGCTCGCGTGTCGTCGACGTTCTCCGATGAGATCGTCGAGATCGCGCTGGCCGACCTCGCCCCGGCCGCGCTCGACGGCTGGTCGGCCTACCCCCTCGGCGTCGCGTGGGCGCTCGCGGAGCGTGCCGCAGCGGCATCCGAAACCGAGGTGCCCGCCGCGACCTCCACCCTCCCCGGCTTCGCCCTGCACATCCACTCCGCGGTACCCATCGGTGCCGGGCTCTCCTCCTCGGCCGCCATCGAGTGCGCCACCGCGGTCGCGCTGAACGAGTTCTGGCAGCTCGGGCTCACCCCCACTGAGCTCGCCCGCATCGGCCAAATCGCCGAGAACCAGGCCGTCGGCGCACCCACGGGCATCATGGACCAGTCCGCCTCCATGCTCGGCCGCACCGACGCGGCCGTCTTTCTCGACTGCCGAAGCATGAGCACTGAGAGCGTTCCGCTGGGCCTCGCTGCAGAAGACCTGGAGATTCTCGTCATCGACACCAGGGTCAGCCACGACCACGCCACCGGTGGCTATGCGGCCAGACGGGCATCCTGCGAGTTCGCCGCTGCCACGATGGGCGTCGGCTCCCTCCGCGATCTCACTCCGGCCGACCTGCCGCGCATGCAGGAGAGGCTCGACGACGAGACGTTCCGTCGGGCGCGGCACGTCATCACCGAGAACGACCGCGTCGAGGAGACGGTGCGGCGCCTGGAGTCCGACGGGCCGCGGAGCATCGGTGACCTGCTCGACGCCTCACATGTCTCCATGCGCGACGACTTCGAGATCTCGGTGCCCGAACTCGATCTCGCGGTGGCCACGGCTCAGGCCAACGGGGCGATCGGCGCGCGGATGACCGGCGGAGGCTTCGGCGGCTCCGCACTCGCGCTCGTTCCGCGCGCGCAGAGGCCTGCCCTCGAAGCCCGTATTCTGGAGAGGTTCAGAGAGCTGAGTTTTCGGCAGCCCGACCTCTTCGTCGTGCATCCGTCAGCCGGAGCCACGATGAAAGGCCACGTCGATGACTGAGCACCACTTTCCCACCGGCGAACAGTTCGATCTCGTCTGGCCCGAGCACGGAGTGCCGTCGGCCCACGCCGTCGTCACCTCGGTCGGTGCGATGCTGCGGGTTCTCGAGTTCGACGGCGTGCCGATCATCCAGGGCTTCGCCGAAGACGCCGAACCGCTCTTCTGCCCCGGCTGGATGCTCGCGCCCTGGCCGAACCGCGTGCGCGACGGGCGCTGGAACGATGGGGGCACGATCCGCCAGCTGCCCCTCACCGAGCCCGAGCGCGGCAACGCGCTGCACGGCTTTCTCTTCGCGCTGCAGCACACGGTGGTGCGCCGCACGGAGTCGTCTATCGTGCTGCGGGCGAGCATCCAGCCCACCGACGGCTATCCCTTCGCCCTCACCGTCGACACGGCCTACCAGCTCGGCGAGAACACGCTCACGGTGACGCACACGCTGAACAACGTGGGGGAGCGGCCGGCGCCGACGGCACTCGGCGCGCACCCGTACTTCCGCATCGGCGACGTGCCCATCCCCGAGCTGGTCGTGACCGTTCGTGCGGCGACCCGCGTGCTGGTGGATGAGAGATTGAACCCGATCGGAGCCGAGCCCGTCGCCGGCACCCCGTACGACCTCTCCCAGGGGGCCCGGGTCGGCGATCTCGACCTCGACACCGCCTACTTCGACCTCACTCCCGAGCCCGACGGTCGGTACGTGCACACGATCAAAGCTCCGGATGCCCGGCGGATCGAGCTCTGGGGCGACGCGAACTACAGTCACAGCCAGGTCTTCACGACGCAGATCTTCCCGACGGCCGACGGCCCCATCTGGGCGGTCACCGTCGAACCGACCACGGCGCCGCCAGACGCGCTCAACAGCTCGATCGACCTGCACGTGATCGAGCCCGGCTCGAGCTGGACCGCGTCGTGGGGCATCACGTTCGTCGTGCCTGAGGCGACCCCGTCAGCCCCACTCCGTTCTACCGCCCTGCCCGCTTCACACCCGACTTCCCTCCCCGCGACAGACCCCACGGAGACTCCATGACCTGGCTCGTGACCGGCGGCGCCGGCTACATCGGATCGCACGTCGCCCGCGCCTTCCTCGACGCTGGGATCGAGGTCGTGGTGATCGACGACCTCTCCAGTGGCCGGGCCTCGTTCGTGCCCGACGGAGCGACCCTCAAACAGGGTTCGCTCGTCGACAGGGCTTTCGTCGACAGTGTCTTCGCCGGGTATGCGGGGTCAGAGCATCCGATCACCGGCGTCGTGCACCTGGCCGGCTACAAGTACGCGGGTGTCTCGGTGCAGCGGCCCCTGCACACCTACACGCAGAACGTCACGGCCACGGTGAACCTGCTCGAGGCCATGCACGAGACCGGCGTCGGGTCGATCGTGTTCTCGTCGAGTGCCGCCGTCTACGGCAACACTCCGGCGGAGTTCGTCACAGAGGAGACCGCGACCTCGCCCGAGTCGCCCTATGGCGAAACGAAGCTGATCGGGGAGTGGCTGATCGCCGACCAGGCTGTCGCGACCGGCCTGCGGCACACCGCGCTGCGGTACTTCAACGTCGTCGGGTCCGCGCTCCCCGAAGTGAGCGACACCAGTCCGCACAATCTGTTCCCGCTCGTGTTCCGCGCGCTGCAGAACGGCCAGACCCCCAAGATCTTCGGCGACCAGTACCCCACCCCCGACGGAACCTGCGTGCGTGACTACGTTCATGTGGCGGATGTCGCGGCCGCCCACGTTGCGGCCGCCCGTACCCTCGACGCGGGGCACCCCCTCGACGCCGCCTACAACCTGGGCAGCGGTTCGGGCGTCTCGGTGCGCGAGATCATGACGTCGATGGCAGAGGTCACGGGCATCCCGTTCACCCCCGAGGTCTTTCCGCCTCGCCCGGGCGACCCTGCCCGCATCGTTGCCTCGGGCGAGCGTGCGGCCCGCGACGTCGACTGGGCTCCCGCCCACACGCTCACCGACATGATCGCCTCCGGCTGGGCAGCGGCCACCCGCTCGGTTTGAAAGCGCGGGGCGTCTTCGCTCTGTTCTACATGAGACTTACTCAGTATTCTGGGTGAATGAAGAAAACCCTCCGTGCCTTTGTTGCGGCACCCCTCATTTCAGCAACCCTCCTTGCCGGCGCACTCGTGCCGCAGGCCGCCCACGCCGACGGAACACTCGCCGAATACAAGTGGAGCTCCGACAGTGGCTTCACGGAGTTCGGTCTTGGAGCGTTCTGGGTCGAGTCGCGCACCGACAACTCCAAGCTCGTCTTCCAGACCGACGGCAACCTTGTGCTGTACGCCGACAGTGGTCGCGCCGTCTGGCAGTCGCGCACCTACGGCCGGGGCGCCGCCAAGATCAGCCTCCAGAGCGACGGCAACGTCGTCGTGTACCGCGCCGACAACGTTGCGCTCTGGGCGTCAGGGGTGAGTCGCTTCGTACCGACCGGAACGTGGAGCATGGTGCTTCTCGGTACACCCGGCGCCCCGACCATCACCGAACGCAACCGCCTGAGCGGAGGCACCGACTTCTGGCGCATCCCCTAGGCGCATCGAACCCCGTGCGCCCGTCGGGTGGTGCGCCTCGCGGCGGCTCAGCCTTCGACGGGGTCGGTGCTGAAGCTGCCCTGCCAGACGGCAGACGAGCCTGATTCGCCGATCTGTACGACCTTGACGACGGTGCCGGTCGAGACGACGAGGGCCAGCACGATCCAGGCGACCGAAACCACGGCAGAGGTGGTGCGGCCGACGCGGGCCCGTGCGGGGGCTGTGGGGCGCACGCCCGGGGTCGTCGTCGCCGCTCCAGACAGCGGGGCGTACGGGTCGTCGCCGTGCAACGGTTCATCGCCGGATGAGTCCGCCGCTGGTGTCCCCGGGGCGGCGAAACCCGCCGGAACGAGCGACCCTGCCGGCCGGGGCGACCCCGCGCGCACTCCTCGGCCCTCCGCAGGCACCCGCACGGCGGCGAACCAGCGGTACCACACCCAGATCCCGAGCGACACGAGAAACAGCCCGACCGCCCACGGCAGCAGTGTGTCCCCGAGGGCGACGTGCGCCTGGATGAGCGGAGTCGACGTGACACGCGCCTCGAGCCACTCGCCCGCATTTGTCGCGAGGGGCACGCTGACGAGGCCGATCAGCGCGACGAGGGGCGTCAACACCCCGAGCCTGCGCCGGAACGCGGGCCACACGGCGCCGAGTACCGTCATCAGAGCCGCGGCGGGCAGCACGATCACCACCACGTGCACCAGCAGGATGTGCAGCGGCAGTCCGTTGACTTCGTAGGGCAGCATGATGGGCAGCCTACGCGGCCACGATCGAGTCGCCCGACACGGTCACGGAGACGGGCGTGAGCCCCTTCTGCGCGGGGCCGTGTGTGACGTCGCCGGTGGCGAGGTCGAAGGTGGAATTGTGGCAGGGGCACGCAAAATTCGTCTTCGCGAACGCCACGGCGCAGCCCTGGTGGGGGCAGACCGAGCTGAAGGCGACGACCGAGCCGGCGGTGGGTTGCGCGACCAGGAGGGCCTGGCCCTCGAACTCGACGCTCGTGGCCTGGCCGACCGGAACATCCGCCAGCTTGGCGATGGTCGCCCCACCTGCCGATGCGGAGCCGGAGGCGGCCGCGCTGGGCGCCGTGCTCGCCGTGCCGGCCGCACCCGAGGTCGGCGCCGTGGTCGGTGCCGTGCTGGCGGCCGTTCCCGTGTCGGCCCCACCCGTGCTGCAGGCGGCGAGCAGCAGTGTGCTCGCGCCGATCACACCCGTGGTTCCGGCGGTGAGGATGACGCGGCGGCTGATGGCCTTGTTCTCGGTCATGATGCTCCAATTCGTTTCTGCGATACGAGGGACGTGCGACGAAGGAAGTGCTACGAAGAAAGTGCTACGAGGGACGTGCTACGAAGGAAGTGCTACGAAGGAAGTGCTGCGAGCGACGTGCTACGGGGGACGGTCGAGATGCAGCAGTCGCCCGAAATGCGCTCACTTGAGATACTGCTACCGGTACCTACGAGAGTCCCGACCGTTCCGTTCACCCAGAAATGAACTTTTTCGTCGTGGACTTCGTATTCACAGGTGTCATGGTGAAGAGAGAGGGTGCGGCGGTGACGGATGACCGGTCCGGCCTGCTGCGCGAGCTGCACGATGAGCACGCTCCTGCCCTCCGTCGTTTCGTCGTGCGTCTCACGGGCGACCGCCAGCTCGCCGAAGACGTCGTGCAGGAGACCCTGCTGCGCGCCTGGCGCAACCCTGACGTTCTGCGGAACGACCGATCCCGTCGCTCGTGGCTGTTCACCGTGGCGCGCAACCTCGTGATCGATGACTGGCGAAGCGCCCGCGCGCGCAACGAGATCGGCACCGATACCGTGCCGGAACGGGCATCCGCAGACCATACCGACGCGGTTCTCGAGGCCTGGCTGGTTTCCGAGGCGATCAGTCAGCTCTCACCGCCGCACCGCGAGGTTCTCGTGCATTCGTTCTACGGCCAGAAGACGGTCGCTGAGATCGGCGAGCAGCTGGGCATCCCCGATGGAACGGTGAAGTCCCGCCTGCACTATGCCCTGCGCGCGCTGCGGCTCTCGCTGCAGGAGAAGGGGGTGACGAGGTGACCGACCCCGACTTCGACTCACCCGGCGTCGACCGCTACCGCGAGTGGGATGCTGCGTACGTGCTCGGCTCGCTCTCACCCGCCGAGCGACACGAGTACGAGCATCATCTGGCGGGGTGCCCGGAGTGCCGGGCCGCCCTCGCCGAGCTCGCCGGTATGCCCGGGTTGCTCGCGTCGATCCCGCGGGCGGAGGCGCTCGAGCTTCTCGACCCGGCGGCGCCGAGCTCTGCCGCGCCGGCACCGGTCGCGCTGCGGGACCCGCTCCTGTCGAGCCCGCTCCTGCCGAGCCCCACCCGCACCCGCACCCGCACCCGCCCGCGACCCAGGGTGCTGGTCGCTGCAGCCGCATTCACTGCCGTCGCCGCCGCCATCGCCGTCACTCTCGCGCTCAGCTTCGGCCGCACCCCAGGGCTGCCCCCGGAGCCCACCCCCGGAGCGACCCTCGCGAGCCAGCTCACGTTCACCGCCGAGGTGCCGAGCCCGCTCACGGCCGTCGCCACCCTCGACGATGAGCCGTGGGGCACCCGCATCGACTGGACCTGCACGTACGAGAAGCTCGGCGGCTCGGCCTACGCACGGGACTACGCCATGGTCGTCACCGAGCGCTCCGGCGCGAGCACCCGGGTGGCGACCTGGACCTCGGGCCCCGGAACCACAGCGACGCCGACCGCGACCACGAGCATCCACCGTGCCGACATCGCTTCGGTCTCGATCGTCGACGGCGACTCCGGGGCGGTGCTGCTGCGCTCCGACCCGTAGGGCCGCAAACGGGCAGCCTGCAGACCGCCAGCCTGCAGCCCGCGAGTCCGCAGACCGTGAGCCCTCAGGCGGTCAGCTTCCCAGTCCCTCAGGCCGTTGCGCGGGCGGGCTGCACGCCCACGCCCCAGGCAGCACCGTTCACGATCGAAAGCGACCACAGTGCCGCGTCACCCTCGCCGAACTCGTGCTGGATCACGCAGTGACCCGCGTTGCGGATGGTCTCGACCGGCCCGCCACTGAGCGCCGAAAGCCCCAGTCTGATCAGCGTGCCGTGCGCCACGACGATGATCCGGGCGCCGGGATGCTCGGCCACGAGCGCGCGCAGGGCGACGGATGCCCGTGCCGCGACATCCTCTTCGGTCTCGGCTTCGAGAAACCCGCCGGGAATGCGCAGCGCTCGCAGTTCGTCGCCGTCCTGCATGCCCTCAGCCAGCCCGTAGTGGCGTTCGACCAGTTCGGGAACGTGCCCGATCACCTCGAGCCCCAGTTCGGCCGCCAGAATCTCGGCGCTCTCGCGCGCCCGGGAAAGGGGCGAGCTGACCACGAAGTCCCATTCCTCCGCCCGCAGCAGTGCGGCTGTGGCACGAACCTGGTCGCGCCCGGTGTCGTTCAGCGGAACATCCGACCGGCCCTGAATGCGGCGCTCGGCGTTCCAGTCGGTCTCACCGTGACGAACGAGAGCAAAGGTGGTAGCGGAATTCACCTCACAATTGTCGCACCCGGGCGCCGGTACTCGGGCGAATCGGTGTCGTCGGGTGGATCTCGTTGGCCCGTGAGCCCGGGGCTACAGGGCGAGGGTCAACAAGGCGGCGCGTTCGAGTTCGTGTCCGTACGAGGGCCCGTGACCTGCGGCGTGCACGGCGAGCGGATGCAACTGGTGCAGCGGAACACGCTCACGCCAGCCCGGGGCGAGCGGATGCGACTCCTCGTAGGCGCTGACGATGCTCCCGAGGAACGGGCATCCGAAGAGCGCCAGCATCGCCAGATCGGTCTCGCGATGGCCACCGTGGGCGGCCGGGTCGATGAGCACGACCCCCTCGGCGGCGAAGAGCACATTGCCGGCCCAGAGATCGCCGTGGATGCGCGCCGGCGGCTCGCCGTCATCGAATTCGCCGTCGGCGATCCGGTCGCAGGCGTCCTCGACCACCGAGCGCGCCGCTCGACTCAGGTTGCCTGCCCGCTCGGCGGGGTCGAGAAAGGGGCGCACGCGCGCTTCGGCGTAGAACCGCCCCCACGCCGTTCCAAGGGCGGCAGGCAGGGCGCGCCGCCCAATGAACATCGGTGCACTGTCGCCTGCGCTGCCCGCGGTCGGCTCCACGCTGCCTCCCGGCGGGTCTGCGCCGAACGGGGGCGGTGCGGCGCCGAAAGCGGGCGCCCCCGCGTCGTGCGTCGTGGCGAGGGCGGCGCCGAATCGCCGGGCGCTCGGCTCCGACGGGCTCACCTCGGTGATTCGCTCGAGTCGGATGCGCCCGGGCTCCACCGAGACCACCCCGACCACGCGGGATCCACCCGCTGCGGCCAGCCAGGCCAGCCCGGCGGCTTCTGCCTCGAAGAACCCCGGTGGAGCATCCGCCCGCCTCTTCTCGAACACCCGGCCGCCACCGTCAGAACTGCCGTCACCCATGCCCACCATGCTGCCACCGCCTTCCCCACCCGGTCAGGGGAAACCGCCCGCTAGGATTGCAGCACAGGTCGACGTAAGCAGAGGGAGAAGAGCGATGACAGGGTTTCTGATCGGGCTGCTTGCCTTCATCACGGTGGGCGTGGGCATCACCGGCGTCGCGGCCGGTATCGCGATGTTCAAGTCGCCCTACCGCGACTGACCGACCGCTCCCGCTTTGCCGGCCGGCGCTCCTCTGCCCATCCCTCCGACCGCTGACGAGATCGTCCGGCGCCTGAGAGCGGCCGGGTGCGTCTTCGCCGAAGACGAGGCGGCGCTGCTGCTCGAGGCTGCGCGTTCGGGCGCCGAACTCGAGGCGATGGTCGCGCGGCGGGTCGAGGGTTTTCCGCTCGAGCACATCCTCGGCTGGGCCGAGTTCGCCGGGCTCCGCATCCGCGTAGCCGACCGCGTGTTCGTTCCGCGCCGCCGCACCGAGTTCCTGGCCCAGGTGACGGTATCGCTGACCCGCGACGCGAACACCGGGCCCCACCATCCCACCCCAGTGGTGCTCGACCTCTGTTGCGGATCGGGCGCCATCGCCGCCGTCGTCGAGGCGAGCATCCCGCAGGCCGTCGTCTACGCGGCCGACCTCGATCCGGCCGCCACCCAGTGCGCCCGCCAGAACCTCAGCCACCCCGACCGTGTCTTCACCGGCGACCTCTTCGCAGCACTACCGCCGCGCCTCGCCGGCACCGTCGACGTGATCGTCGCGAACACCCCCTACGTGCCGACCGACGCCCTCGAGCTCATGCCGCCCGAGGCCCGCCTGCACGAGGCGCGGTTCGCCCTCGACGGCGGCACAGACGGGCTCGACCTGCAGCGCCGCATCGCGACCGAGGCCACACGCTGGCTCGCCCCGGGAGGTCACCTGCTGGTCGAAGTGAACGAAGCGCAGGCCCACGTGGCGTCGGGGATCTTCGAAACCGGCGGCCTCCACGCCCGAACGCTGGCTGACGATGAGTACGAAGTCACGGTCGTGATCGGCACCGCACCTTTCACAAACGATCTTTTTCGAACATCAATGGACTTTTGAACACTATTTTGCGACACTTCTGAGTGACGACCGTCTCTGTGCAAATTCACAGCAGTGAATTCACAGCTGGCTTTCTGGTCGCCTCTGCATCAACAAGGAAGTTGGTCTCGAATGAGAAGAAAGAATCTCGGCAGACTGATGGGGCTGGGGCTCGCCGCAGCCTGCGCCATCGGTCTGCTCTCCGCCCCCACCGCCGCCATCGCGGCCGGAGCGAAAGCGGAATGGGCGCAGAAGCCCGCTCCGCTCTCCACCCCGTGGACAGCCGATGTCACGCCGACGAATGCGCTGCCCGACTATCCGCGCCCGCAGCTCGCCCGCCCGAGCGTGGCAGCGCCGAAGTGGCAGAGCCTGAACGGTCTGTGGCAGTACACCGGCACCGACGGTTTCACGAAGCCGTCCTTCGGCAAAGACCTGGCCAGCCAGATCCTCGTGCCGTACCCCACCGAATCGGCACTCTCGGGTGTGCAGGAGCATGACGAATTCATGTTCTATCGCAAGCTCGTCGACGTTCCGAACAGCTTTCGGAACGGAAACCAGCACCTGCGGTTGAACTTCGGCGCCGTCAACTACGACGCGACCGTCTACGTGAACGGCACCCAGGTCGCCCGCCACACCGGCGGCTACGACGCGTTCAGTGTCGACATCACGGGAGCCCTCCGCGCAACCGGCCAGCAGGAGATCGTCGTCGCCGTGCACTCGCCCGTCGATGACGCGAACATCCCGGTCGGCAAGCAGCGCAACGACCCCAGCGGCATTTTCTACACCGCAGCATCCGGAATCTGGCAATCCGTCTGGCTCGAGCCCGTCGCTGCGACCAGCATCGCGAGCTTCACGGCGACTCCGGATGTCGCGTCGAGCTCCTTTGCGATCACGACGACCGTCAACGGCGACCCGACCAAGGCCAAGTTGAACGTCGATGTCTACGACGGTAAGACGAAGGTGGCCTCCGGCAGCGGAACGATCGGTGACCCCATGAAGATCACCATTCCGAAGCCCCACCTGTGGAGCCCCGACGACCCGTTCCTGTACACGTTCAAGGCCACGCTGGCCTCGAGCACGGGTAAGGACATCTTCGAGAGCTACGCAGGCCTCCGCTCGATTGCGATCGCGAACGTCGACGGCAAGCAGCGCATCACGCTGAACGGCAAGCCGACCTTCCTGCTCTCGACGCTCGACCAGGGGTACTGGCCCGACGGCATCTACACGGCGCCGACGGATGCCGCACTCAAGTTCGACATCCAGAAGACCAAGGATCTCGGGTTCAACACCATCCGCAAGCACATCAAGATCGAGCCGGCCCGCTGGTACTACTGGGCCGACAAGCTCGGACTGATGGTCTGGCAGGACTCACCCGCCCTGCCGACCGGTCGCAACGGTTCGCTCAGCACCGCAGACAAGGCGAACTTCCGCTCCGAGACCGCCACCATGGTCGACCAGCTGAAGAACGTCACGTCGATCATCGGCTGGATCCCGTTCAACGAGGGCTGGGGCCAGTGGAGCGTTCAGGCGGCATCGGATGTCGGCGCCCAGGTGAAGGCGCAGGATCCGTCACGGCTGGTCAACGACCGATCGGGCTCCAACTGCTGCGACACGCCCGGTGACCCGGGAACGGGCGACATCATCGACTGGCACCAGTACCAGGGGCCGGCGCTTCCCGCGCCCGACGCCACCCGGGCATCCATCGACGGTGAGCACGGCGGCCTGACGCTCAGTGTGGCCGGTCACCTGTGGCCGACCGCGAGCATCAACCCCTACGGGTCGGTGAAGGATGCCGCCGAGTTGAATGACAAGTACGTCGCCAATACGGCCGTGCTCCGTGACCAGGGAGCGCCCTACGGCCTCTCGGGCGCGGTCTACACGCAGATCACGGATGTCGAGGGCGAGCAGAACGGCTTCTTCACCTACGACCGCAAGGTCGAGAAGGTGGATGAGGCCCGCGTTCGCGCCATCAACCTCGAGGTGATCGCCGCCGGCGCCAAGGCGACGCCGCCCGCTCCTCCCGGAACCCCCGGGCTCGCGGGTGTCGACTCCTACAAGTTCGACGAGACGTCGGGCACCACGGCCGCCGACTCGGTGGGCAGTAACCCGCTCACGCTGAAGAACGGTGCCGCCTTCGGCCCCGGACTCGACGGCAACGCGCTCGTGCTCAACGGCGTGAACCAGTTCGCCGAAAGTGCGAAGACGCTGATCCCGACCGAGAACACGAACTACAGTGTCTCGGCCTGGGCGAAGCTCAACGCGGCGGGCGACGCCTTCCAGACGGTCGCGAGCGAGGACGGAGACGCGAACAGCGCCTTCTTCCTGCAGTACTCGGGTGCCGACAAGCGCTGGGCGTTCAGCTTCGCAAGCGTTCGCGCACTGGCGAACACGGTGGGCGTGCCTCAGGTGGGCAAGTGGTACCACCTGGTCGGGGTGCGTGACGTGACGAACTCGAAGCTGTCGATCTATGTCGACGGCCAGCTCTCGGGCAGCGTCGGCATCCTCGGCGGCGGCGACAAGGGAACGGGCAACTTCGAGGTCGGCCGAGGCAAGTTCGGCGGCAACCCCGTCGACTACCTCAACGGCTCCGTCGACGGCGCGAAGATCTTCGATCGCGCCCTGTCGGCGGCCGAGGTCGCCCAGCTGACGGCGGCCGGCCCCGCCAAGTAGCACCCGCGCCACCGCACAACACCCTGCGCAGGCATTCTCCGGCCCATCCAGAACGCTTTGGACCGGAGAGTGCCTGCGCTCGTGCGTGCTGCGTCGTGCGTCGGTGGCGTGGTGAGGCTGCGTGCGTGCCTGCGTGGCGGGCCTTCAGGTGAGGGGGAGGCGCATCGTGGTGAGGTCGAGCCAGCGCCCGAACTTCGTGCCCACCTCGCGCACGGTGCCGCAGTTCTCGAACCCGAACGTCTCATGCAGGCGAATGGATGCCGCGTTGCCGGCCTCGATGTCGGCCACCACCACGTGGTACCCGCCCTCCCGCGCCAGCTGCAGCAGCGCCCCGAGCAGAACCTTTCCCAGCCCGCGCCCCGTGGCATCCGGGCGGAGGTAGATCGAATCCTCGACGGTATGCCGAAAACCACTCTTCGCGTGCCAACTGCTGAGGCTCGCGTAGCCGAGCACGGTGCCGTCCCTGTCGCCGCCCGCGCCCCTCGGCCCCGCGCTCGTGCCGTCGGGCTCGTCGACCGCGACCAGCACCGGATAGCCGTCGCGTTCGTGCCCCTCGAGCCACGCCGCCCGCTCGGCCAGATCGACGGTCGTGTCGGTCCAGATCGCCACCGAGTTCACAATGGCATCGTTGTGGATCGCCAGAATCGCCGGCATATCATCCGCCCCCGCCTGTCGAATGATCATCACGCCTCCTGCACCCACCCTATTCGGAGCGGGTGCGGGGTGTGGCCTGTCGGCGGCGGGGTCGACGCCGTAGGTTGGGAGGGGTTGTTGCATGAGACGAGGAGGTGTGGCCAGTGGTGAACAGGCGGTCACGGCTCGGCTCGCTCTTTCGACGCAGCTCGCTCACGTTGCACCCACTCGACGCGGCGGCCGTCGCCCGCTCGGTCGACGAGGGGGTGCTCATCACGCGGCTCGCTCTCACCATGGCCGCGAAGAACTTCATCATCGTCGAGGCCCTGCGCGAGAACCAGGCGTTCGATGTCGAGAGTGCGCGGGTCTTCGTACGCTCCGAGCTCATCGACCTTGCGCTCGAGCAGGTGAGCTACGCCCGGCGCATGCAGGCCGATTCAGCCCTGCTGGAGGGCAAGAAGCGCAAGTCGGGTACGCAGACCGATGAGGTGAGCGACCAGCTCACGCTCCTCACTCAGCGTCGTGTCACCTATTCCGCCCTCGCCTCCGAGCTGACGCGCCTCCGCGGGGAGCCGGGCTTCGTCGACGAGGTCGTCGAAGCCGCCCGCGAGACCGCCTGGAACGACGTGCGGTCGAACGTCGAGTCCCGCCTCGATCGGGTGGCCGGCTCGGCGACCGAGGCCGACTATGCGCAGAAACGGGCGGGCCGGATGATGGCCCTCCGTCACATCGATCTGCAGGCGTTGGGTCGCAACACTCCGGGTCGGGCGTCTCCGAAACTGCGTTGAGTCGGGTCGACTCAAGTATTTCGTGAGGACGGGAATGCCCCCGGGGGGTACGGCGTTGACTTGAGTCGAGGGCACTCACGTTTCACAGGAGGACACATGCCTAACACCCCAGACTTCACCGCCGAGAACCCGAACGAAGGCAACTCCTTCGACGAATTCCTCGCCCGCTACCTGCAGGGCGAGCAGCGCCAGGCCCAGACCGGGCGCTCCATCGACATCAGCCGCCTGATGAGTCGGCGCACCCACGAGGTGCTTGCCGAAGCCGGCCGTTTCGCGCTCGAACACGGACACAGCGAACTGGATGCCCTGCACATCCTCCGCGTCATCGCCACCCAGCAACCCGCCTCCGACGCCATCTCGCGCGTCGGCGCCAACCCCACCGTCGTGGCAGATGCCGCCGAGCAGCGGCTGCCGCAGGCCAGCGGGCGCACCGACACCGCTCCCGCGCTGACGCAGTCGGCCCAGCGAGCGCTCTTTCACGCCTACCAGGTGGCCCGGGCATCCGGTTCGACCTACATCGACCCGGAGCACCTCTTCTTCGCGCTCGTGCTGAACCAGGATTCCCCCGCCGGCCAGGTGCTCGCCGCAGCCGGCGTCACACCCGATGCTCTGCAGGCCGGAATGCGCGAAGACGTCGGCACCACCGCCGGCGGTGCGGCGGCTTCAGACGCACCGGCAGCAGACGCCGCATCCGAGACCCCCCTGCTCGACCAGTTCGGCACCGACCTCACCCAGCTCGCCCGTGACGGGCGGCTCGACCCCGTGATCGGGCGGTCCGATGAGATCGAGCAGACCATCGAGATCCTGTCGCGCCGCACCAAGAACAACCCGGTGCTGATCGGTGAGGCCGGTGTCGGAAAGACCGCGATCGTCGAAGGACTCGCCCAGGCCATCGTCGATGGCGGCGTGCCCGAGGCCCTGCGCGAGAAGCGCGTCATCTCGCTCGATCTGCCCGCGATGCTCGCCGGAACCCGCTATCGCGGCGACTTCGAAGAGCGTCTGACGAAGACGATGGACGAGATCAGCGCCCACAAGAACGAGCTCATCGTGTTCATCGACGAGCTGCACACGGTGGTCGGCGCTGGCGGTGCCGGTGAGGGAATGGACGCCGGAAACATCCTGAAGCCCCGGCTGGCCCGCGGCGACCTGCACCTGGTGGGTGCGACCACCCTGCGCGAGTACCGCGGTATCGAGAAAGATGCGGCGCTCGAACGCCGGTTCCAGCCCGTGCAGGTGCCCGAACCGTCGATCGAAGACGCTGTGCTCATCCTGTCGGGGCTCCGCGGAGCCTACGAGGAGCACCACGGCGTGACGTACACGGATGACGCGATCCGCGCCTCGGTCGAACTCTCGGCCCGGTACGTCACCGACCGCTTCCTGCCCGACAAGGCGATCGACCTGATCGACCAGGCCGGTGCGCGGTTGCGCCTCCGATTGGGCAAGCGAGTGGATGTCTCGGCCCTCCTCGCGCGTCTGGCCGAGCTCGAGGCGTCGAAGAACGCGGCGGTCGCGTCGGAGCACTACGAAGAGGCATCCCGCTTCCGCGACGAGATCGAGGGCGTGACCCAGACGCTGGGGTCGCTCGGTGCGAACGCGACGACTTCTTCTGCTTCCGCCTCTGCGTCTTCTGCTTCTGCCGCCAGCGCGGCGGTCGTGGACGAGGCCGAGATCGCCGCCGTCATCTCGCGGGCCACGGGCATCCCCGCCTCCCGGCTCACCGAGGTCGACCGTGTTCGCCTCGCCGCGCTGGAGGAGGAGCTGCACCTGGCCGTCATCGGCCAGAACGACGCCGTCTCGGTAGTCGCGAAGGCCGTACGACGCAACCGCACAGGGCTCGGCGACCAGAACCGCCCGGTCGGCAGCTTCCTGTTCCTCGGGCCGACCGGGGTGGGCAAGACCGAACTGGCGAAGACTCTCGCCGGGTCGCTGTTCGGCGACGAGAAGTCGATGCTGCGCTTCGATATGAGCGAGTTCGGCGAGCGGCACACGGTGTCGCGGCTCGTCGGCGCCCCTCCCGGATACGTCGGCTACGACGAAGCCGGCCAGCTCACCGAGCGGGTTCGCCGCAACCCCTACTCCGTCGTGCTCTTCGACGAGATTGAGAAGGCGCACCCCGACGTGTTCAACCTGCTGCTGCAGGTGCTCGACGACGGTCGCCTGACCGACGGTCAGGGTCGCACGGTCGACTTTCGCAACACCGTGATCATCATGACGTCGAACCTCGGTTCGGAGTTCCTGGCGAGCCGCGGGGGCGCGATCGGCTTCGTCGCGGATCCGAGTGCGGGAGGCGGGTTCGGCAGCGACAAGGCGTTGCGGGATCGTGTCATGGGCAAGCTCCGTGAGGCGATGCGGCCCGAGTTCCTGAATCGTATCGACGAGATCGTGCTGTTCCAGAAGCTCGATCAGCCGCAACTGCGCGAGATCGTGCAACTGCTCCTCGGCGCAACCCGTGCCCGTCTGGCAGCCCGGTCGATCAGCGTGACGGTGACGGATGCTGCGGTCGACGTCATCGCAGAACACGGCTACGAGCCCGAGTACGGCGCCCGGCCGCTCCGCCGCGTCATCCAGCGCGAGGTCGACGACCAGATCGCCGACTTGCTCGTGACGGGGGCGCTCACCGACGGCGGCGCCGTCACCGTGGATGCCGTGGCCGGCACCCTCGTCGTGACCCCTGGGGCGTCCCGTACCGGTGGGAGTGCCGGCGGCACTGCCGCGGAAGCCGCGCTGCCTCTCGCGGCGTAACGCTCGGCCCGCAGAAGGCCGGACCCTCCCGGATCCGGCCTTCTGCCGTTCCTGGTGCACGTACAGGAACCCTCCCCAGCGTGGGGAACACCGAAGGTCGCTCGCACGACTCTGTTGTTCTGGTTCGCCACCGGATCCGTCCTGGTGATCGCCATGCTCGTGGTGCTCCGGCTCCTGCCGCAGCACCGCACCCGGGACACGGGCCGGTAGCTCCACCCGCGCCCCGCCCCCACCGAGAGCGCCGCGCCCCGCGCCGCCGCCTCCTACTCCGCCGCGGCGCGACGCCGCCTCCGGCTCCACCCGCCGCCTCGGGGGCTTCGGCCCCTTCTAGCCGCTGCGGCCGCCCGCGCCCCACCCGCGCCTGGATGAACCCGGAACAGATCGAGGTCATCACCAACACCGGCGGTGACGCGTGCTGATCGTCGCCGAGCGGCAGGTCCTCGTGGGGGAACCACAGGTCGCACTGCACCTGGA
>NZ_NBXD01000029.1 GCF_003399645.1 Subtercola boreus | reverse complement strand
GGGGGCCGCGCACCGCGAGCCCCGCGCCGCTACCCGCACCCGGGGGCCGCGCACCGCGAGCCCCGCGCCGCTACCCGCACCCGGGGGCCACGCACCGCGAGCCCCCCGCCGCGAGCCCCGCGCCGCTACCCGCACCGCGAGCCCGCGCCGCGTCAGCGGCCGCGTGCGGCGCGGAGCGGTACTCCGGCGGCGCGCAGGAACGGGTGCAGCCGAGCGGGGTCGATGGCCCGCCACCAGTCCCAGCGCACCACTCCGAGCGACAGCGCGCGGAGTCGGTCTTCGCGCACCTTCTCCTCGTAGACGACTTCGCCGGGCGTGCGGCCCTTCAGGTACTCCGGTTTGAGGTACTTCTGTCGACCGTCGACTTCGCCCACCAGACGGTAACCCGGCCAGGCGAAATCCGTCGCCCCGATGAAGCCGTCTGCATCGAAGTACTCTCTCTGAAGCTCCGGAACCTCGAAACCGCCGAGGTGGAGGTTGGCGCGGCTGGCGGACTCCGCCGGCGAGTCGGCCAGACTGGTCGAGAACTGCAGCACGCTCTCGATCCGGCGCTGAAACCGGGTCACCCGCGCCTGCTCGAAGGCGGCATACAGGTCGGCCTTCATGACGCGGGCCGGGCGCTTGCGGTGCAGGGAGAAGTCCGCAGTCGTCACGGCGGAGGCGAAACTCGACGTTGCTGCGAGATCGACGACCGTACGCGCGACGGAGGTCACGAGCATCCCCTTCATCTCGACGACATCCGCACAGTCGAGCCGGGTGGGGTGTGCGATCGTCTCGGCCGTGGACCGCCCGCCCGACGTTCGCTCGATCAAGCGGTGTACCTCTCTCGGCCACTCCCCGACGATCGGCAGTCCGTGCACCGCGGCGGCTGACCAGTGCGACAGCACGGGGCGGGCCCGCCCGACCAGGGAGACCGATTGGCAGAGCGCGCGATAGCGACCGACCGCGTCGAGCTCGCGCCAGGCCTCGGCCGGAACGTACACGCCGCGCCGAACACGGTGAACCGAACCACGCGTCGAGGCGCGTGCAATGCTCCGTCGGTCGCCGCCGGCGTGTTCGAGAGCGCCGGTGGTGATGAGGGGCAGGTCGGGTGTGGAGGTCATGGTCCACCGTGCCGTGTCGGGGGAAGGGGGTGGGCCCCCGTGCTACGATCCGTGCACAACCGGCCAGTCGGCCCCGCTGTGGAAACCGCGCAGGCGCGCTGGCGGGCGGCGGATGCTCGGGGTTATGCTCGGCCATGGCCAGGTTGATCTACTCGAGCATCACCTCGCTCGACGGGTACATCGAAGACGAGAGCGGCTCCTTCGCATGGAGCGCACCTGACGAAGAAGTGCATGCGTTCGTCAACGATACGCAGCGCACCATCGGCACCCACCTGTACGGCCGACGTCTGTATGAGACGATGCGGGTGTGGGAGACGATGTCGCTCGAGGGTGAGCCGCCGGTGATGGTCGACTACGCCGCGCTGTGGCGGGCCGCCGAGAAGGTGGTGTACTCCAGCACCCTCACGAGCGTCTATTCAGCGCGGACGCGTATCGAGCCCCGCTTCGACACCGACGCGGTTGCCGAACTCAAGCAGGAGGCATCCGCAGACCTGGTCATCGGTGGGCCGGCGCTCGCAGCCCAGGCGCTCGCCGCGGGGCTCGTCGACGAGGTGCAGCAGTTCGTCTCGCCCGTGATCGTGGGCGGGGGCAAACGGTTTCTTCCCGACGGGCTGCGGCTGGCGCTCGAGCTGAAGGAGCAGCGCCCCTTCGCGAACGGCGTCGTGTTTCTGCGCTACCGGGTACCCGGGCCCAGAGGCTGAACAGCTGCCGCCGAGCCCGGGCCCAGCCAGACCGCCGCCGCCGCCGATCCGGTGAAAGGGTCGCTCACGCTCGCCATTCCCGGCCGGCGCAGGTCGCGTTGCCTGCGGCTGTCACCGGTACTGGTTGACGACCGCATTCACCGCAGGCACCGCGGCGACGAACTTCGCGACCACCACGACGAGGTTCAGCACGGTGACGGCGATGAAGACCCAGACGACGGCCATGCCCCGGCCGGATTCCCGCCGCACGATCACCGTGCGCCCGATGGTCTAGAAGATGCCGAGGAATGCCCAGGCCCAATGAAAACGGCGGGCGAAACCGACTTGGCCGAGGCGTTTGAAATCGAATGCGGCCAGCACGACGCTGGCTGCGAAGATCACCCAACTCAGGCCCTGCACGAGCAGATACACCGGGCTGGTCATCGTGGGGTTCGAGAAGGGGTTCGACGTGCCGCGGTTCGCGAGCGACTGCCGCATGGAGTCCGCCATCAGCGAGCCGAAGTCGACGAAGAGCAGCGCGATCACGCTGAGAAGAGGCAGCACGAAGAGCCAGATGAACACGTTGTACACCGGCGTCGCCTTGGTGACCGTGCTCGTCGGCTGCGGGGTGAGCTGGCTGAGGTTCTGAAGGTGTTCGGTCCACTGAACGCCATCCCACCACCGGAAGGTCGGCGAGCCGGGGGCTGTCGGATACCAGCCTGGCGCGGCCAGAGACGGGGAGACGCTGTTGTCGAGGGGATCACTCACACCGCTGAGCCTGCCAGTGCCGGGCGGTGAGGGCAAATGGTCGCCTGACGGGCGGCGTCTCGCACGGGCGCGGCCTGAACGCAAGCGTCTGGTGGGCCGGTCGGATCTGGGGTCGAATGACAGGGGAGTGGTCACGCAGGGCTTCCCCATCACATCTGACGAAACACACACGAGAAGAGTGAAGCCATGAGCCAAGAGACCAACATCCAAGCCCAGCAGAAGTTCGGCGAAGCAGTGAACAGCAACCAGCTCGACCTGCTCGACGATCTCGTCGCTGTGGATGCCGTGGACAACGACCCGGCGCCCGGCCAGGAGCCCGGCCCGGCTGGGTACAAGGCGTTCTTCGGCGAGATGATCACGGCGTTCCCCGACCTGCACATCGAAGTCGAGCGGCTCGTCGCGAACGACACCGACGTGGCCTTCGCCTACACCCTCACCGGCACCCACCAGGGTCCGCTGATGGGAAACGCGGCCACCGGCAAGTCGATCAGTGTGCGCGGCATGCAGCTGAGCCGGTTCGAAGACGGCAAGCTCGTCGAGCGCTGGGGCAGCAGCGACCAGAAGGGCATGCTCGAGCAGCTCGGCCTGGCCTGATCGGGCGTCACGCCCGTCCATTTTGCGCAAAGGCACCCAACCCGCAGGGTTTGGGTGCCTTTGCGCAAAGTGAGGTTGGTACGGAGGAGGCGATAGGTTCGAGGGATGCGGCTTGGCGTTCTCGACATCGGATCGAACACTGTTCACCTCCTTCTCATCGACGCGCATCCGGGTGCCCGTCCGCTACCGTTCGGCTCGCACAAACGGTCCCTGCAGCTGGTGGCGTACCTCGATGAGCGCGGCGCGATCAGCGAAGAGGGGCAGCGCGAGCTGCTCGACTTCATCGGCGAGGCGGCCGAGTTCGCTCGCACGAACGACGCCGAAGACCTGCTGGCGTTCGCCACATCGGCCATCCGCGAGTCGGCGAACGGCCAGGAGGTGCTCGCCCGCGTGTATGCCGAAACGGGCATACGTCTCGCCGAACTGAGCGGGCCGGATGAAGCGGCTGCGACGTTCCTCGCGGTGCGGCGGTGGTACGGCTGGGGTGCGGGCAACATCCTGAACCTCGACATCGGGGGCGGTTCGTTCGAGCTCGCGATGGGTGCCGACGAGCATCCGGAGCTGGCGCTGTCGGTGCCCCTCGGGGCCGGACGGCTCACGTGGGACCTCCTCGAGGGCGACCCGCCGAGCGCGAAGAGCGTCAAGGCGGCGCGTAAGTACATCCGTGCCACGCTCGCCGAGCCGATCGCCGCTTTCACCCGGCTCGACCCCGCGACGCTGGTGGCGGCGACGTCGAAGTCGTTCCGGTCGCTGGCGCGCATCACCGGCGCCGCACCACGCGCAGCCGGACCCTACGTCAAGCGCGAGCTGCGCCTCTCCGACCTCACGCTCTGGGCCAACCGGCTCGCGGCGATGTCGGCCGCCGACCGGGCAGAGCTGCCGGGGGTTTCAGAGATTCGCGCCCGCCAGATGCTCGCTGCGGCCCTGGTGGCAGAGGCGGCGCTCAGCGGGCTCGGCCTCGACGCCGCCCAGATCTGCCCGTGGGCGCTGCGGGAGGGGCTCATCCTGCAGCGGTTCGACCACCTCCGGGCGCTGTAGCGCCCGTAGGGCCTGTAGCGCCGTTGCGCCGTTGAGCTTCGACCACCTCCGCGCGCGATAGCGACGTGGCGACGGGGCGCCGTGGCGCAGGGCGCTGTGGCGGCAGGTGCGCGGGCTCGACGCCGACGCGTGCACCCTGCCACCGCGCCCGGCGACCCGCGCCCGGCGACCCGCGCCCGGCGACCGCCGAGCATCCGGATGCCGCGTCCCGCGGACCCGCCCGACCCTTTCGCGAACGGGAGAGCCGAGCGTACATTCGTCTCATGGCAACCTCGAACGAATGGACCTTCGACGCTCTCGACGGAGAACGCGTCGCCCGAACGTGGCGCGCGGCACCGGGCAGCGCTGCTCCGCCCCGCTACATCGCCCTGCTGGTGCACGGTTACGGCGAACACATCGGTCGCTACGAGTATGTCGCCGATGTGCTGGTCGAGCACGGTGGCATCGTGTACGGCGTCGATCACGTCGGCCACGGCAAGAGCGCGGGCGACCGGGTGGTGGTGCGCGACTTCGAAGACGTCGTGACCGATGTGAACACCCTCGCAGAGCGCGCCCGCGCCGACACCCCCGGCCTGCCGGTCGTGCTCATCGGGCACTCGATGGGCGGCATGATCGGCGCGCGGTACGCGCAGCGCTACGGAGAGCAGCTCGCCGCGCTGGTGCTCTCCGGCCCCGTGCTCGGCCGCTGGCAGGTGGTGGACGATCTGCTGCCGCTCGACCCGATTCCCGACACCCCCATCGACCCGTCGACCCTGTCGCGCGATCCCTCCGTCGGCGAGGCCTACGTCGCCGACCCCCTGGTGTGGCACGGGGCGTTCCAGCGCCCGACTCTGCAGGCGCTGAACGCGAGCCTGGCGCTGATCGCCCGATCGGGTGACCTCGGCGCGCTGCCGACACTCTGGGTGCAGGGCGAGGACGACCAGCTCGTCGCCCTGGCCGACAGCAGGGCGGGTATCGAGGTCATCGCCGGATCCGCCCTCACCGAACACATCTTCCCCGGCGCCCGCCACGAGGTCTTCAAGGAGACGAACAGGGACGAGGTGCTGGCGGTCGTGACCGGCTTCATCGACGGGGTGCTGCAGGCCTGAGAGCACGCCGGGTGGAGGCGGCGGCCGGTCTCCGGATGCCGCGACCCACCCGCCGGGTCAGTCGTCGTCGCTCGGGCCGAAGTCAGGCCGAACATCCCACGCCGTCTGCCGACGCAGCGTCGCGACCAGTCTCAGCGCCTCGAACCTCGCGTGGTCAGTGCCCACGGTGCTGTAGACGTCGATGGCGAGGGGCGGAGGTTCGCCCAGTTTCGGCAGTTCGACCTCGACCCATGCTCCCTCGACGAGCGGAATGAGCGGACGCCCCTGTTTGGCATTCTCGACCGGCCGATCGACGGCAAGCGAGATCACCGCCAGCGTGTCGAGCTTGGAGATCGCCTGGTTCAGGATGATCGTGGCCGCGTATTCGGGCACCTCGACGACACTCTTCTGTCGTCGGAACCGGAATCGGCGGGGCACCCTTCCAACCTAGGCGGTTCACCCGCCCAGCGTCACGCGCAGCAACTTCTCATCGCTGTTGTTCGGAACGCTGTCTTTGTTGCCGAGGTTGCTGGTGGTGAGCCAGAGCCCGCCGTCGGGCGAAGGCTCGACCGTGCGCAGCCGACCGTAGGTGCCGTTGAAGAGAACCGTCACGTTCGTGAGGGACGATCCCGAGATCACCTCGCGGTACAGCCGCGTTCCGCGCTCGCAGGCCACGTACAGAATGTTCCGCACCACCGTGATGCCCGAGCAGGACCCCTCAGAGGTCGGATACGTCTGCTTCGGCGCAATGAAGCCGGCGGTGCCACAGGTGCCGGTCGTTCCCTCGCAGGCGGGCCAGCCGTAGTTGCCGCCCTTCACGATGAGGTTCGTCTCGTCCATCACGCTGTTGCCGAACTCCTGCTCCCACAGCCGGCCCTGCGAATCGAACGCGAGACCCTGCGGGTTGCGGTGGCCGTAGCTCCAGACGTAGGTGCCGAAGGGGTTGTCTGCAGGGACCGAGCCGTCGGCGTTCATCCGCAGCACTTTGCCGTTCAGCGAGGCGAGGTTCTGTGCGTTGTCGCCGTTCTGGGCATCCCCGGTGCTCGCATAGAGCATGCCGTCGGGGCCGAAGCGCAGCCGACCGCCGTCGTGGAACTTGTTGCGCAGGATGCCGCTGAGCAGCACTTGCTCGCTCGAGAGCACCAGCTTGTCGCTCTCGACCCTGATGCGCACGATGCGGTTGTCGGTGGGGGAGGTGTGCATGATGTACAGCCAGTGCGTGGTCGCGAAATCGGGCGCGATCGCCAGCCCGAGCAGGCCGCCCTCGCCGTCGGTGTTCTCGACGTTCGGCACGGTGCCCACGGTGGTCTTCGCTCCGGTCGCCGGGTCGAGGTGCACGATGTCGTGCGCGTCGCGGCGGCCGTAGAGTATCGTTTCGTCGGCGAGGGTCACGAGGCCCCAGGGGATGTCGGTGTCCGTCGCGATCTGGGTCACGGCGCACACGGCCTGGGCGCATCCGGTGCCCGTCGTGACAGCCACAGCGGTGCTGTTCGGCGAGACATTGGCCTGCCCGTCTCTCGCGACCACCGAGTAGGTGTATTTCGTGTTCGGGGCGAGGGCACTGTCGACGAAGGTGGTGCCGGGGGCGACGGATGCCGTACCGGTCACGGAGCCGACTTTGGCGCCATTGCGGTAGAGGTCGTAGGCGCGCACGCCGATGTTGTCGATGGCGGCGGTCCACTTCAGCGTGACCGTGGTGCCGGAGGCCGACCCCGTGAGCCCCGTCGGTGCGGTCGGCGGCTGGGTGTCGGCCTGGCAGTTCGGCGGGGTGATGCGCACGGTCGCGCTGGCCTGCGAGACGTTTCCCGCCGCGTCCCGCGCGTTCACATACAGACCCCAGGTGACGCCGCCGACGACAGTCAGGGTCGTTCGGCGCTCGGGTGCGGCGACGGATGTCATCAACTGGCCGTCATGGTAGACGTCGTAGAAGGTCACTCCCACATTGTCGGTCGACACGGTCCAGCCGAAGGTCGCGGTGTCGCAGGTGAGCACACCGATGTGCGGATCCTGGGGCACACTCGGCGGGGTGGTGTCGGGGGCGAGGGTCGTCGACCACTTCTGGCCGGCGGATCCATTGCAGGTGAGCATGCCGACGAGGGTGCTGTTGGCGGTCTTGCCACCGGTGACGTCGAGGCAGAGCCCGGACTGCACTCCGGTGATCGTGCCGTTCGCGTTCAGGGTCCACTTCTGGTTCGAACCGCCGTTGCAGGTCCAGATCTGCGCGCGGGCGGGGGATGTCGTGACCTGGCCGGAGACGTCGAGGCAGCGGGTGTCGGCGAAGGTCTTCAGCTCCCCTGCGGTGCTGCGGGTGAAGGACTGGTTCGCCTGGTTGTTGCAGTCGTAGATGTTCATCACCGTGCCCGGGGTGGCGGTGTTGCCGGTCACGTCGAGGCATCGTCCCGAGGGAACGCTGACGATGCGGGCGCCGGCTGCTGCTGCAGCGGCAGACTCCGGATGCCCCTGGCCGACGGCCGGTGCGAGCGTGACGGCTATCACGAGGGCCGCCAGTGCGAGTGCGAGGGCCGGCCTCGGACGGCGGGTGCGTCCCTGTCGCTTTCCCGGGAACGTGAACACGTGTCCTCCTGCCGGTCGCGCCGCCCCCCGGGGCCACAACGACGGTGTTGGGAGGATGCCCGGGCCCGGGCTCTCCTCTGTGCCGACGCTAGTCCTCTGCGGGCCCCGCGTCATCCCCCCCGTCGAGCGAATCGTGTCACGCGACGTGCGTCTGGCCTGTCGATGCGCTCGTTCCGCCGTCGACCGCGAGAATCGCGCCGGTGATTTTCGATCGACGAAGGGGGCGTGCTTCGCGGGATGGCCGGGTGCTCGGTCAGGTCCAGGGGCGGGCGCTGCGCGCAGCCCAGTACTGCCCGGGCGGTTCGGCGAGGGCCGCGAGGGCGTCTTCGTCGAGGTCGACGCCCGGCGGCCGGGCCGCGAGATTCTCGCGCAGCTGTTCCCCGGTGACGGCGCCGCTCAGCACGATGTCGGCCCACGGATGCGCGACCGCCGCGCCGATGGCGAGCCCCGCGAGCGGCTGCCCGGAGGCCGCCGCGAGGGCCGCTGCCGCGACCTCCGCCCCGCGCGCCGCGACCCCGCCGCCGGTGCCGCCCGCGGGCAGCCCAGCGCTCTGAGCGACCTCCGCCCCCCGCGCCGTCAGGCGGCCGTTCGCCAGAACCTCCTTCACGACCACCAGCCACCGCGCGTCGTTCGCGCGCGCGAGCGCCGGCCCGGCCGAGGGCTCGAGCAGGTTCCAGGTGCTCTGCACCGCCGTGAACGGCGAGTCGGCCAGCGCCAGCACGCGGTCGATCACCGCAGCCTGCTCCGGTCCGCTCGTCGAGAACCCCACCCGCACCCCGCTCGCCGCGATCTCGCGCAGTCGGTCGAGCAGCGCAGGGTCGTCGAGCGCGGGGCTTTCGGGCGTGAGTGAGTGGATGAGGTACACGTCAGGCGCTCCGCCGAGCGCCTCCAGCGTCTCGGGCCACTGCTGTTCGAGCATCCGGAGCCCGTGGTCTTTGCGCTCCTGAACGTCAGCATCGAGTCGCCAGTCGCCGACGTACTCGTAGCCCCACTTCGATCCGATCGTGAGCGCGTCACGACGGGCCGGATGCTCGGCGAGCCACGATCCGAGAAACCGTTCGGCGTGCCCGTACGACCTGGCGGCATCGAAGTAGCGGACGCCGAGCAGCCAGGCCTCCTCGAGCAGGCGGTGCGCCCGGTCTTGCATCGCGTCGATCGAGCGGTCGTCGGCCGAGCCGAGATCGCTGTCACGCCCGACCGTGATGTACGCGGGGCGGCCGATCGCCGCAAGGCCCAGCCCGAGCCGCGAGGCGATGCCGCCGCCAGTGTCGCCGCCAGTGTCGGTGTCGGTGTCGAGGTCGGGGTCGAAATCGGTGTCGCCCATGAGCCCCAATGATAGGCCGCCGCGCACCGTGCCGCCTCGGCACGAAAATCGCAACCCCTCCCCGGCGAACCGTGACCGCCCGTAACGTCGAAGCATGACCGATGACCAGTACACGTCTCAGGATCCCGCCAAGATGTTCGCCGACATCGACCAGTCGGCCCAGTACCAGGAGGGCTCGGGGCTCGACTCCAAGCTCGACGACAAGGCCGACCGCGGCGAGAAGACCTACCGGGGCAGCGGTCGTCTGATCGGGCGCAAGGCTCTCGTCACGGGTGGCGACTCGGGCATCGGCGCGGCCGTCGCCATCGCCTATGCGCGAGAGGGCGCCGATGTGGCGATCTCGTTCCTGCCCGAGGAGCAGGGGGATGCCGCAGTGGTGTTGAAGCTGATCGAGGAGGCCGGCCAGAAGGGCATCGGCTTCCCCGGTGACATCACGAGCCCCGAGTTCTGCCGCAGCCTCGTGGCCGACGCCGTCGAAGGGCTCGGCGGACTCGACATCCTCGTGAACAACGCGGGCAAGCAGCAGTTCGCTGAGGCGCTCGCCGACATCACCGACGAGCAGTTCGACGAGACGTACAAGACCAACGTCTATGCCATGTTCTGGATCACGAAGGCAGCCCTTCCGCACCTCGGCGCCGGTTCGACCATCATCAACACCTCGTCGATCCAGGCCTACTCGCCGTCGGAGACGCTTGTCGACTACGCCTCGACCAAAGCCGCGATCAACACGTTCTCCAAGGCGCTCTCGCAGCAGCTCGCGCCGAAGGGCGTGCGAGTGAACGTGGTCGCGCCCGGCCCGATCTGGACCCCGCTGCAGACGGCGGGCGGCCAGCCCACCGAGGCGCTGCCGACGGTCGGCGAAGAGACACCTCTCGGCCGCTGGGGCCAGCCCGCAGAGCTCGCGCCCGCCTACGTCTTCCTGGCGTCGCCCGAGTCGAGCTACGTGATCGGTGAGACGCTGCACGTGAACGGTGGCATGCCGACGCCCTGACGCATGCCGTCGCCCTGACGCATGGCGACGCCCTGACGCATGGCGTTCGACAAAAGGGTGTTCAGGCGGTTGCATCGTCGGGAGAAATAGGTGACTATTTCTCAATGGCCTCGATTGTTCATCACACCCTCCGCGCTCGTGCGGGTGCATTCAGCGGGTTCCGGCCGGAAGGCTGGAACCCGCTTCTGCGTTTCGTCCTGCTGGGCCCGGTTCCCGCCGGAGCCGAACTGGTGTGGGTCATGAATCGGCCGGGCGGTGCGCTCTGGTTCGAGCATCGCCAGCCTCTCGATGAGCTCGCCGCCGACAGCTTCGCCTCCGTCGACCTGCAGCACTGGGTCGACGGAGTCGACAGCCCCGACGCCGGAGCGACGCGCTTCACCGTGCGCGTCGTCTCCGAACTCGACGGGGTCGATGAACTGTTGCACGACGGAGTCCTGTCGATCGTCTCCCTCGACGACGACCAGCGGTTCGCTGTGGACAACGAATGGATGCACGGGGTCGCCCTGCTGGCCCTCGACACAATCGACGAGCCCGACGCACCCGCCCTGGTGACGACGATCTTCACGCTCACAGACGCCGAGGCGCACCAGTACGAGGCCCATCTCTTCAGGGAGGGAGCGCGCCTTGCCCGGGCGTCGGGTATCGAGAGCCGCTACGCCTTCACCGCGAATGACGGATCTGTTCTCGGCTACGAGTTGGCGATCTCATTCGACGGTGTGCGGGGATGGAACAACCTCAGCGGTTCCGGTTGGGGTGGCGACTGGCACCTGCTCGACGCGAACGACGGCCACTACGAGGTGAAGGTGCTGTGCGCCTCGCGGGTCATTCTCGTGGTTCCGTTCGAGGTGGCGGCCGGCCGCCTGGTTGCGACCGGCCGCGTGGAACTCGACCCCGCGGTCGGTGCAGTGCTGGTCGCCGACGCGTTCGGCTCCACAGCAGGGCAGACGGGCAGTCTGCCCGGCACTCGTACGTTCTCCGCGGGCGACCCTCCTGCGGCGCACGGGGCGACCGTCGATGATGTGTACCGGCTTCGGGCTGCCGGGGCGGCCGCAGACGCCCGTGCGGCCGGCGATGTTCCCGGCGATGAGACTGCAGCGTCGTTCCGGGCCCTCCTCGACCGGGCGGAGCGGCTCATCGCCACCTGGGAGCACGATCTGGTGGGCACCCTCGGTCCGTTCGACAATGCTCAGGTGCTGGGGGCCGAGGCCGTGCTCGCCGAGAGGGCCGGTTACCGGGCACTGGCAGACGCGGCGGCGGCGGTGCCCGACGACCACCCCGTCGATGTGAACACCGTTCCGACGACCATCGGTGAGCTCCGGTCCCGCGTGGAGGCGATCTTCGCCGCCGCCGCTGTGCGCATCTCGTGCGCTGGGCAGAACGAGTCAGACGAGCGGGCGCCCTACCGAGCCCTGCTGACCGGTGACAGGCTCGCCGTCTTCGACGACCATCCGGCCCCCGACTTTCTGTACACGACGGTGGGCCGACGCCTCATCGAGACGCCGGAGGAGCTGGCTGCGGCCGAGTACTGGTTCTTCGAGGGACCCCTCGATCTGCCGGGTTCGGCAACGGTCGACGGAGAGAAGATCGCGGTCAGCGTGCAGGGCTGGCGCGTGCTCGGATGGCGTTTCGCACCCGACGGTTCGACCGTCGACATGACGGAGTCACAGGGCCAGGGTCCGAGCGCCCCGCTGTCGGCGTTCCAGCCGCGCGGCTGAGGCGGGGCACCGCGGTGCTCTAGGAGGCGGTCTCGTGTGTGGCGGTCTCGGGGTTGGTGGCGTCGATCTGCGCCCACGTGTTGTAACCCACGACCACCGACAGCACGATTCCGAGCACGCTCAGCACCGGTCGGATTCCGGTCAGGTACCGTGACATCGCTCTCTCTCCTTTCGTCGGGTGGCGGGCACCGTGTGCTCCGCTTCTTCGAGCATGGCCCGGCAGGCTATGGAGGGCCGATGAGACGACTGGATGTTCGCCGAGCACCACCCCGCAGCATCCTGAGTCGGTGCCTGGGCGAGCCCCTCCCACCTCGGGGGGCACCCATTCTGGGTCTGGGGGCGACGCGTGCGTTTGCATAGAGTAGGAAATACCTAGCTACCGCGAGCGTCCCCGAAGACGCTCGCACGCGTCACGCGCGTCAGAGCCCCCTGCCTCTCCCAGAGAGCCAGGGGGCTTCGTCGTTGTCGCGGCGTAGGGTTGCAGCATGGCCCGCGAAATCCTCCACGACACCGACCGTCATCGCTATCTGCTGCGCATCGACGGAGCGCTGGTGAGTGCCGCCGACTACGTCGAGAGTGACACGAGCATCTCGTTCACCCACACCTTCACCGACCCCAAGCTGCGCGGCCAGGGATACGCGAACGAGGTCGTCACCTTCGCGGTCGACGACGTCGAGCAGAACACTGCGCTGCGCATCGTGCCGATGTGCCAGTACGTCGGGCAGTGGTTCGACGAGCACCCGGAGCGGTCTGCGCTGCTGGAGCGCTGACGAGCCGCCGACGCCGTCGAGCACGTCGGGGCCGACCCTGTTTCAGTGCGCTGCGGGCCCCTGGCCCAGCACCTCGCGCACGGTCATCGGCTCCCGGCCGAGCAGGTCGGCGAGCAGGGGATCGGTACCGGCGAAGAATCCCCGTTCAGCCGCCTGGAACATGCCCAGCATGAAGCGAGCCACGAATTCCGGCTGGCCAGCCTCCACCTGAGCGGCGACCCACTCGTTCTCGCCCAGCACCTCGAGGCGAACCGTCTGCCCCGCCAGCTCCGAGGCAGTATCGGCGATCTGTTCGAACGTCGGTGCCGCGCGTGCGGTGAGTGTGACGGGGCCGTCCTGTGCGCCGTCGGCGGCGATGATCACGGCGGCGGCCTCAGCAGCATCTTCGCGTGCTGTCCAGGAGACCGCGCCGTCGACGGGGACGGCGATCACGCCGGTCTCCCGCCACGGGCCGAGCAGCCAGCTGAGGCTGTGGGCGTAGAACCCGTTGCGGAGCGACGTCCAGGCGACTCCGGAGTCCTCGAGCAGCTGCTCGGTCGCTGCATGGTCGCGGCCCGGACCGAAGGGTGTGTCTGGCGCTGCGCCCTGGTGGCTCGTGTACAGGATGCGCCCCACCCCCACCGCGGCTGCTGCCTCGATGGCGGCCCGGTGCAGGCTCACCGCATCGGCTCTGGGGTCGCTCGACGACACGAGCAGCAACTGGTCGGCCCCCGCGAATGCCCCGGGCAGGGAGGCCGGGTCGGCGTAGTCGCCCTGTCTCACCCTCACTCCGAGGTCGGCGAACCGGCCGGCTTTCCCGGTGTCGCGAACGGCCACGGCGATATCGCTCGCGGGCATCCGTTCGAGCAGGTGGTCGACGGTGGCGCCGTTGAGGGCGCCCGTGGCGCCAGTGACGATGATCATGGTGTGCCTTTTCTGTTATCAGTGAAAACATGAAAATGCTAACACTGATAACACGGCGGAAGCAACATCCTGTTACCGTTGCTACGTGAGCATCGAGACCGGCACCCGCAGCGATACCCGGTCGCGCATCGTGGAGGTCGCCGCCCAGCTCCTGCGAGAGCAGGGACCGGCCGGCGTCACCACCCGCAGAGTGGCCGAGGCCGCCGGGGTGCAGGCCCCGACGATCTATCGCCTCTTCGGTGACAAAGACGGACTGCTCGACGCTGTGGCCGAATTCGTGCTGGCCACGTTCGTGTCGACGAAGGCCGCAATCGTCGAGGCGGCGTCGGCCGACGACGTCGACCCGCTCGACGACCTGCGGGCGGGCTGGAGAGCACAGATCGAGTTCGGCGTCGCTAACCCCGAACTGTTCCGGCTCCTGAGCGACCCGGCGCGTGGCCGGAGTTCGCCCGCCGCCGAGTCGGGCAAGCGTGTGCTCGAAGCGCGCATCCACCGCGTCGCGGTCGCCGGTCGGCTCCGCGTCGCGGAGTCCCGTGCCGTCGACCTCGTGCAGGCGGCCGGCATCGGATGCATTCAGACGCTTCTTGCGACAGCGCCGGGGCTCCGGGATGCTGGGCTCGCCGACAGTATGTACGAGGCGGTTCTCGCGCAGATCCTGGCCGAGGTAGTGCCGGGGGAGGAGCATCTCGGCTCCGCGCCGCTGGCAGCCCTCGTCGGGGCGCGCGCCATCTCCCCGGAGCTCGATGCGCTCAGCGAGGTCGAGCGGATGATGCTCGCGGAGTGGCTCGACCGGGCGATCCACTCGCTCCAGCGCACCCGGCTCTGACCCCGGTTGTTCACCTGGCGTCCAGATCGGCGACGCGGGCGCCGGTGAGAATTCTGGAGGCGACGACGTTCGGTCGGCGCACAATCTAGGGGGAATCATCGTGGCTGTCACCTGGCGCCTTCCCGCGGGGGCCGTTCTCGCCGCCGCCGTGCTCACGGCATCGTTCATCGCACCGCAGGCGGCCACTGCGGCCGGTGCGCCCGCCGCCATCGAACCGCAGGCCGCAGCGGTCGTGAAGATCAACGAGGTCGAGTCCAGTGGCGGTACGCCGGGCGACTGGGTCGAGCTCACGAACACCGGCCCCGTCGATGCCGACGTGTCGGGTTTCATCGTGAAAGACAGCGATGACACGCACTCGTTCGTGATCGCCGGGGGCACCTCGATCGCGCCCGGCGGGTACTACGCCGCCGATGTCGACCCGTCGTTCGGGCTGGGATCATCCGACTCGGCCCGGCTGTTCACCCCGGATGGCACAACCCTCGTCGATTCGTACTCCTGGACGTCCCACGCCGCAACGACGTACGGTCGCTGCCCCGACGGCACCGGAGCCTTCACCACGACCTCCTCCTCGACGAAGGGCGCGGTCAACGACTGCGGCACGACCGCACCGCCCACCGGGCCGGCGGCCGAGGCATGGCCGGGCGGGGCATCCGTCGCCACCGCCGACCCGAACGGCGTGCTCGGGGGCAACCTGAGCGGGCTTGCCTACGACCCCTCGGGCACCGCAGCACCCGGAACGCTCTGGGCTGTCAAGAACGGGCCGAGCACCCTCTACAAACTGACGTACAACGGGACGACGTGGGCTCCGGATGCTTCGTCCGACTGGGCGGGCGGCAAGGCCCTGCGCTACCCCGACGGCACAGGCGACCCCGACACCGAGGGCGTGACGTTCACCGCAGCCGGCCCGGACGGCGGAGCCTACGTCTCGACCGAGCGCAACAACAGTGCGAACACCGTCAGCCGCCCGGAGGTGCTCAAGTTCGACACCGCCGCCACAGGCACCACCCTCTCGGCGACGATGGAGTGGAACCTCACGGCCGACCTGCCGGCGGTCGCCCCGAACAGCGGTCTCGAAGCCATCTCCTGGATCTCCGACGCGTTTCTCGTCTCGAAGGGCTTCATCGACGAGAAGACCGGCGCCGCCTACTCCCCGTCGACGTATGCCGACCACGGAGACGGCCTGTTCTTCGTCGGACTCGAGGCCAACGGGACCATCTATGCGTACGCCCTCAACCAGGTGACGGGCGGCTACACCCGGGTCGCAACGATCGCCAGCGGCTTCACCGGTGTGATGGACCTGGAGTTCGAGCCCGAGACGGGAAACTTCTGGGCCGAGTGCGACGACACCTGCAACGGCCGGTCGGCGACACTCGCGATCGCCGACAGTGGCGCGACCCAGGGGCGCTTCGCCGTGACCCACGTGTACGAGCGCCCGACGGGCATGCCGAACTACAACAACGAGGGCTTCGCCATCGCCCCGCAGACCCAGTGCGTCTCGGGTCTCAAGCCCGTCTACTGGTCCGACGACACGAACGACGACGGCAATGCCCTGCGCAGCGGAACGATCGCCTGCACTCCGCTTCCCGTGCAGACCGTGCCGGTGGGCGTCCTGAGCCTCAAGCCGCTGGGAGTAGCGAGCACCATCGCGCCGGGGGGCACCGTGACCGGGCTGGGGGCGAAGCTCGTCGACAGGGCCGGAACCCCGGCCGGCGGCGAGCGCATCACGTTCAGGATCACCGGGCCCGCGACGTTCGCCGGCGGAGCGCTGGCGGCGAACGTCGTGACGGGGGCAGACGGCGTCGCTCTCACGCCGACCATCGCCGCCGGCAACGTGGGCCGCGTGGTCGTTTCGGCTGTGCGCGGTGGTTCCTCGACGGTCAGCCTGCCGGTCATCACCGTCGTGAAATCAGCGGCCTCCGTGACGGCGACGGTGACGGCAGCGACGTCGAGCGTCGACCAGAAGGTGACCCTCACCGTGTCGGCGACGAACACCTCGGCGGTGCCGGTCACGATCCAGCTCAAGACCGCCTACGGAACGAAGACTCAGGTCAAGGTGGCGCCGGGTGCCACCGTGACGCAGGCCTTCCCGACACGGCTGACGAAGATCGCGTCTGGTTCGGCGACGGTCGTCGTGACATCGCCCGCTGGACAGCGCACCTTCGCGGCTCCCTACGCGGCGGCGACGGCCGGCTGACCGGCCCCGGGTGGGCGGGGGAGGGCGGCGCGGATGTCGCTGCCTTCCTAGCCCTCCAGGTCGAGCTCGCCCAGCAGCACCTCGATGCGCCGACGAATGTCGTCACGAATGGGTCGTACTTCGTCGATCGCCCGGCCGGCCGGGTCGGTGAGCGCCCAATCCTCGTACCGTTTGCCGGGAAAAATGGGGCAGACATCCCCGCAGCCCATCGTGATCACGACGTCAGACACCTGAACGTCTGCGGTCTGCAGGATGCTCGGCACCTCACCCGCGATGTCGATGCCCTCTTCGGCCATTGCCGCCACCGCGACGGGGTTGATCGACGTGCCCGGCTCGGATCCGCCTGAAAGCACCCGCACCTTTCCGCCGCTGAGCTGCCGCATATACCCTGCGGCCATCTGCGATCTTCCGGCGTTGTGCACGCAGACGAACAGTACGGTCGGTTGGGTCATGGCGTGTCCTTCGGCGAGTGGAGGGAGGAGGGGTTCGGCCGCCACCGGAGCGGGCGTGGCGGCCGAATATTCAGCAGCAGCCACCTGTGCAGCCGGCTAGACACTCCGGCGGGCACACAGACGGGTCGCAACAATCATCCATCACAAACCTCCTTCGAACATCGACGAGTGTCGATGCAGTCAGTCTGCGTCTATACATCGATGTTTGTCAATGTATGTGGCAGGATCGGGTGCATGCCCGCAGCCCAGCTCATCCCCGTTCGCGATCTACAGTCCTGCTGCGCGCCGCTCACGCGCGAGGCCATCTCGTCGGGGAATGCCGAGTCGCTCGCCCGGTCGCTCAAGGCGCTCGCCGACCCGTCGCGCCTGCGCCTGCTGTCCCTGGTCGCGGCGCACGAAGGCGGCGAGGCGTGCGTCTGCGACCTCACCGACCCGCTCGGTCTTTCGCAGCCCACCGTCTCGCACCACCTCAAGGTGCTCGTCGACGCCGGCTACCTCTCTGTTCAGAAGCGCGGCACCTGGCACTACTACGGACTCGTTCCGGGGGCTCTCGACTCGGCCGCGGGCCTCCTCGCCACCGTCTGACTCTTCCCGAACCACGCCCGGAGGGTTGCGGTGAGGGAATCATCGGTGCCGGATCCGACCCAGGCCACGTAGCCGTCAGGCCGTACGAGCACCGCGGCGGGCGCCGGCACCTCGCCGATCTCGGGCAGCTCCCACGGGCCTGTGTACTCCGCCGCCACGGCCGTTACGAGGTCGGGTCGCGGGCCGAGGGCGGGCGGTTCGATGTGTGCGGTGAACATCAACAGCAGGGGCCGTGCCGTGTGCAGCAGCTCGTATGTCTGCCGGGGCTCTTCGTCGACGAGCAGGGGGAGATCGGGCATCCGTCGCCCGACGAGCGGATGCCCGACGGCACCGGCACCGGCTCCGGCACCCGCGCCAGCGCCAGCGCCCGCGGCACCCGCTCCGTACTGCACCCCCAGCCCCGACAGCCGCGCGGCGAACCGCCTGCGGCCCCCGTCGAGCGACAGCAGCTCGGCCACGGCCTCCGCAGCCGCCCGCGACCTCTCGTCTGAGCGCCGCAGCCCCACCTGTGCGAGCGAATCGCGCAGCACCTGCGCCGCGACCGGATGGCGTTCGGCCCCGTACGTATCGAGCAGTGCTTCGGGCGCCAGCCCCCGCACGACGAGCCCGAGCTTCCAGCCGAGGTTCACCGCATCCTGCACGCCGATGTTGAGCCCCTGCCCGCCAGCGGGGTAGTGCACGTGCGCAGCGTCGCCCGCGACCAGGATGCGCCCCGCCCGGTACGCCGTCGCCTGGCGCGCGGCATCCGTGAACCGCGAGATCCATGTGGGGCTGTGCACCCCGAAGTCCGACCCCCAGACCGCCCGCATCGCCGCGCTCAGGTCGGCGAGCGTCGGCCGGCCGGCACCCGGTCGTAGCCCGTCTTCGGTGACGACGACCCGGATCGTGCTGCCGCCGGGCACCAGCGGCCCGATGCCGTGAGTGCCCCGCTCATCCCGCCGCATGCCCCACTCGGGCTGGCCGGAGTACTCGACCTCAGCGACGAGGTTGCTCACCGTGGCATCCCACCCGGCGAATTCGATTCCCGTCGCCTTCCGCACGATGCTGCGCCCGCCATCGCAGCCGACGAGATACTGTGCCCGAATCGGATGCCCGCCGTCACGCCGCAGGAGAACCCCCGCCTCACCGGGCTCGACCGACGTGATCTCCGAGCCGTACTCCGTCGCCACCCCGAGCTCGGCGATCCACTCCGCGAGGATGCCCTCGATACGGTTCTGCCACAGCGCGAGGCCGTAAGGATGCCGCGTCGGAAAGTCGCCGATGTCGAGCGCCACCTCGGCAAAACGTTGCACTTGCGCGGTCGTGCCCTCTGAGAGAAATCGTTCGGCGATGCCACGCTGATCGAACACCTCGATCGTTCGGGACTGCAGCCCGCCCGCCCGCGACCCAGCGAGGTGTTGGCTGGGCCGTCGCTCGAGCAGCGCGACCGAGGCCCCGGCCAGCGCCAGCTCGCCCGCGAGCATCAACCCCACCGGCCCCGCACCGACGATCGCGACTTCGCACTCGACCATTCCCGCTCCCGACTCCCGTTCAGACCGGCCGGCGGGTCAGACGAAAAGAACCCCCGTGAGTAGAAGCCTCAGCGGGGGTTCAGTGGCTCCGACCGGCATCGATCCGGTGACCTTTCGATTTTCAGTCGAACGCTCTACCAACTGAGCTACAGAGCCGAAGAGGTGAAACCCCTCCGAGGTGCGAAAAACCCTTCCCGAGGGAAGGGCTTGTCGACCTTTGCGACCCTGACCGGACTTGAACCGGCGACCTCCGCCGTGACAGGGCGGCGCGCTAACCAACTGCGCTACAGGGCCAAACGTGTGAAATTTTTCGTGTTGCAAAACAGCACCGGAGTCATACTAGCCGAGATCTCCAGCCAGTACGCGTGACCCCAACGGGATTCGAACCCGTGCTACTGCCGTGAAAGGGCAGCGTCCTAGGCCGCTAAACGATGGGGCCGCTTTGACAACTCAACGAGTATGCCACACCGTGAGGGCTCCCCGCCAATCCGCCGTGAGGGCCACCGAAACTGTGCGGGTTCTGCGCACTTCGAACACACCGGCGCGGTGGGCGACGTTCCCAGCCGGGGCGTTTACTGTGGCCGAAACCCCCGCGGGCGACGGATGCCCGGCCCCACCGATTCGACAGGACCAGGTTGTGACCGATCATCCCGCCCCCACCGAAGCGAGCAGCCGTAATCGCTCTCCGGCTCGCCGGCCCGGCTCCACCCGCCCCCTGCGCCGCCTGCTCCAGGCCGCCATCGTCAGCTTTGCACTCGTGCTCGGCGACGGGCTGGCCCCCGAGCCGGCCGGTGCCGCCGATTACCCTAGCTGGGAGGATGATCTCGCGGCCCGCTCGAACGAAGCGTCGAAGCAGGGCGAAATCACGCGCATCCGGGGCCTGATCGCGGGGCTCGAGGCTGAGACGGTTGCGACGCGGGCCCTCTCCGAACAGCGTGGAGCCGAGTACGAGACGGCCCAGATCGCGTTCGACGAGGGGGTGCGACTGAGCGACGAACTCGACGAGAGGGCGGGCGCGGCCGCTGAGGAGGCGGAGGCATCCAGTCGGCGAGCCGGGGCTCTGGCCGCACAACTGGCCCGTTCCGGCAGCTCGAACCTGTCACTCGCGCTCTTGGGCAGCAAGAGCAGCGGCGATGCGGATGCTCTGCTCTACCAGCTCGGAGCCCTCAGCAAACTCACCGAACAGACGTCACAGATCTACGAGGCAGCGGCCCAGAGCCGCAACAGCGCGGCAGCGATCGCGAGCCAGGCGGCGGTGGCCGAGGCGGCGCTTTCCGCTCTGCGCCTCGCCGCCGAGCAGGCTCTGGCCGAGGCGTCGGCCGCCCAGCTCGCCGTCGAGACCATGCTCGCCGAGGAGCAGAGCCGCCGGGTCGAACTCGCCACGCAGCTCGACGTTCTCACCCAGAACCGCGCGGTGACGGAGGCCGACTTCCGGGCGGGCGTGCTCGAGCGCGCGCGCATCGCGGAGGAGCGGGCGCGGGCGGAGCGCGAGGCGCGGGAGGCGGCGGAGCGCCAGCGCGGCAGCGGCGGCGGGGGCGGTGGCGGTGGCGACGGCAGTGGCGGCGCCTCGGCCCCCATCATCATCGGGCCGGGTGGCCAGGGCTGGAGCAGCCCCCTGCCGAGTGCCAGGGTGACCAGCGAGTACGGCAACCGTTTCCACCCGATCGACGCGGTGTGGCGCCTGCACGCGGGTATCGACCTGGTGAGTCCGGGCGGAACCTGCGGGGCCAACGTCTACGCGGCATCCGCCGGCACCGTCACGTTCGCCGGCCCGAACGGCGGCCTCGGCAACGCGGTCACGATCAACCACGGTGGCGGACGTACGACGGTCTACGGGCACAACACCTCACTCGTGGTGCGCTCGGGCTGGAGCGTGGTCGAGGGCCAGCTCATCGCCAAGGCGGGCACGACGGGCGCATCGACCGGCTGCCACGTGCACTTCGAGACCCGCCTCAACGGCACCGCGCAGAACCCCCGCCAGGTCTTGGGCCAGTACGGCGCCGGCTTCTAGCCCGCACAGTGGGGGGCTAGTGAGAGCCCTCTTCGGCGAGCTTGGTGATGCCGTTCTGGATGATCTGCTCAGCGTCTTCGGCCGAACCCCAGCCCTCGGTCTTGACCCATTTGCCGGGTTCGAGGTCTTTGTAGTGCTCGAAGAAGTGCTCGATCTCGCTGCGCAGTTGCGACGGGATGCTGTCGACGTCGGTGATGTGCGCCCAGCGGGGGTCTTTTGCGGGCACAGCGATGACCTTGGAGTCGATTCCCGCCTCATCGGACATGTTGAACACGCCGACGGGGCGCACCTTGATGCCCACGCCCGGGTACACCGGGTACTCCAGTAGCACGAGAACGTCGACCGGATCGCCGTCGAGCCCGAGCGTGTTCTCGAAGAACCCGTAGTCGGTGGGGTAGACGAAGCTCGTGAACAGCACGCGGTCGAGGTACACCCGGCCGGTCACGTGGTCGACCTCGTACTTGTTGCGGCTTCCCTTGGGAATCTCGATGACGGCGTCGTAGGTGCCCATGGCAGCTGCTCCTTCTGTGTTGGCGAAACTGCAATAACGTTACTGGATGCGCCCGCCCGACCGCCGCCCCCGCCTGACCCCGGCGATGGCAGACGTGCGGCGGGCCGTTCGCGAGGCGCTCGGTGCGCTTCACGCGCAGGCTCCGGATGCTCGGCAGCCCCTGCCCGCCGAGGCCGCCGCCGCCCCGTTGGTGCTCGTGGCGCTCAGCGGGGGGCCCGACTCGCTCGCGCTCGCCGCAGCGACAGCGTTCGAGGCGCCGCGCGCGGGGCTCCGCGCCGGAGCCGTCATCGTCGACCATGCCCTGCAGCCCGGCTCGGCGGAGGTCTCCGCGGCAGCGGCCGCACACGCCCGCGCCCTGGGTCTCGACCCCGTCATCGTCACCCGCGTCCACGTCGACCCGGCGGGCCCCGATGGCCCCGAGGCCGCCGCACGTGCGGCGCGGTACGTCGCCCTGGGCGCCGCCCGCGAGGCCACCGGGGCGACACAGATCCTGCTCGGACACACCCTCGACGACCAGGCCGAGACGGTGCTGCTCGGGCTCGCCCGCGGCTCGGGACCGTCGAGCCTGTCGGGCATGAGCGCGGTCAACGGGGCGTACGGCAGACCCCTGCTGGGCATCCGGAGACAGCTCGTACACCAGTCGATCGTCGACCTGGGCCTCGAACCCTGGCACGATCCACAGAACCTCGACCCGGCCTACACTCGCGTGCGGGTGCGTCAGACCGTGCTTCCGATGCTCGAAACCGAGCTCGGGCCAGGCATTGCGGAGGCGCTTGCCCGAACCGCCGACCAGTTGCGCGAAGACGACGAGGCTCTGGATGCCCTGGCCGCCGAATGGGCCGCCGAGATCGTCGAGCACGCCGAGGCCGGCATCGCGGTCGATGTGCATGGTCTCGCGTCGAATCCGCCGGCCCTCGCTCAGCGTGTCGTGCGCTTCGTCGTGGCGAGTGAGTTCGGAGTGAGCCTGAGCCGGGCCCAGACCCTCAGTGCGCTTCGCCTCGTGACGCAGTGGCACGGTCAGAGCGGGGTCGACCTACCGGGCATCCGCGTCACCCGCGTTGCGGGCAGCCTCGTGTTCACCCGCCACTGAGGCCAACCCACCCCACCCCTCGACCCGCGTTCGCTAGGCTCTCCCCATGGATTCCAGCGACGTCTCAGGCGACCTCACGAACGTTCTCATCACCGAAGCCGAGATCCACGCGAAGATCGCCGAGCTGGCCCGCCGCATCGAGGCCGACTATGCCGGGCAGGACGTTCTGCTGGTCGGTGTGCTCAAGGGCGCTGTCATGGTGATGGCCGACCTCGCCAGGGAGCTCCGCCTCCCGATCACGATGGACTGGATGGCCGTCAGCTCCTACGGCACCAGCACCCAGTCGAGCGGGGTGGTACGCATCCTGAAAGACCTCGACTCCGAGCTCGAGGGCCGCACCGTTCTGATCGTCGAGGACATCATCGACTCGGGGCTGACTCTCTCATGGCTGCTCGCCAACCTGCGCTCGCGCGGGCCGGCATCCGTCGAGGTGTGCGCACTGCTGCGAAAGCCCGACGCTGTGCGCATCGAGCTCGATGTGAAGTACGTGGGCTTCGACATTCCGAACGACTTCGTCATCGGCTACGGCCTCGACTACGCCGAGAAGTACAGAAACCTCAAAGACATAGCCGTCCTCGCCCCCCACATCTACAGCTAGACGAACGAGAGGTCGAAATCTCTCCCAAAACCTGCGTTTTCGGAGAGATTTCGACCTATCGATGAAACTGCCGGGACGGGTCAGTGGGCGACGACGGGCTCCGGGGCCGAGTCGGGGGAGGTGGACGGGGAGGCGGCTGTTCCGGATGTTGCGCCGGTGCCGTCGGCCGTGGGGCGCGGCTTGCGGCGGAACAGGAGCGCCGAGAGCACGAAGCCGACGGCGAAGAAGCCGGCACCCCACCAGTAGGCCGTCGCGTAGCTCGCGACGGCGGCATCCGCAGCGACAGCGGCCGAGGCCGGAAGGTGCGACGCCACGTAGTTCGTCGCGGCCGTCGCGGCCAGGGTGTTGAGCAGCGCGGTGCCGATGGAGCCGCCGACCTGCTGGCTCGTGTTCACCATCGCCGAGGCGACACCGGCGAACCGGCGGTCGACACCCAGCGTCGCGGTCTGGATCGACGCGGGCATGATCGTGCCCATACCGAACCCGAGGATCATCAGCGGCGGCAGAATGTCGGCCGCGTAGCTGCTCGACGTCGTGAGGTGAGTGAGGTAGATCATGCCTGTCATGCCGAGCAGCATGCCGATCGGAACCAGCACCTTCGGACCGAAGCGCGGCAGGAAGATGTTGTTGCCGAGCTGGGCGGCCAGCACGAGCATCAGGATCATCGGTAGGAACGACAGCCCCGTCTGAATGGGCGAGTACCCGAGCGAGGCCTGCAGGTAGTAGGTGACGAAGAGGAAGATGCCGAACATCCCCGCCCCCGCGATGAGAACCGAGCTGTAGGCCGCACCGCGGTTGCGGTCCAGGATGATCGACAGCGGCAGCAGCGGATGTGCCGCCCGGCGCTGCCAGAGCACGAACGCGACCAGCAGAACGCCGGCGGCGGTGAGGAAGCCCCAGGTCAGCGGGGAGTCCCAGCCGTCTGTCTCGGCATTGGAGAACCCGTAGACGAGGCTGAACAGTGCCGCCGAGACCAGGATCGTGCCGGGGATGTCGAGCTTCGGCCGGGCGCCCTCGCGCTTGGCGTTCGCCACGAAGATGACCGCACCGATGACCGCGATGACGGCGATGAAGACGTTGATGTAGAGGTTCCAGCGCCAGTCGAACTTCTCGGTGAGAAATCCGCCGAGCAGCAGGCCGATGGCTCCGCCGGCGCCGGCGATGGCCCCGAAGATTCCGAAAGCGCGCGAACGCTCCTTCGGAATGGTGAACGTGGTGGTGAGCACGGCGAGGGCCGTGGGAGCGAGCAGAGCGCCGAAAGCACCCTGCAGCGCGCGGGCGAAGACGAGCATCCCGAAGCTGTCGGCCGCGCCACCGAGGGCGGAGGCCGCCGCGAACCCGATGAGCCCGATGATGAAGGTGCGCTTGCGGCCGATGAGGTCGGAGACGCGACCGCCCAGCAGCAACAGGCTGCCGAAGGCGAGGGAGTAGGCGGTGACGATCCACTGGCGGTCGCCGTTGCTGAACTGGAGGTCGGCCTGGGCGGCCGGGAGGGCGATGTTGACGACGGTGGAGTCGAGCACCACCATGAGTTGGGCGAGCGCGACGACGGTCAGCGTCCACCAGCGGCGGGAGGAGACCGCGGCCGGCGCGGTTGCAGAAGTCTGGGACATGTTTGGAACTATATACGGTACTGTCAAGTATCGGAACCAGTGAGTTCCTGAATTAATACTCGCGTAACCTCTATGTCGTCAGTACGAAGAAAGGTGGGTGCCGCAATGACGCAGCTCGACCCCGAGACCCCGGGAGCGGTCGCCGACGAAGCGCCGCGGCTCGGCCGCAAGCGCGACCACACCCGAGACCCCGAGATTCTGGATGCCGCACTCGAGGTGCTCGCCGAAACAGGCTACGACGGCATGACGATCGACATGGTCGCCGCCCGGGCCAAGGCCGGCAAAGCGACGCTCTACCGTCGTTGGCCGTCGAAGGCCGAACTCGTGATCGACGCTGTCGCCTGCATGAAGAAGGTCGACCTCGACCCGTCGTCGCTGCCCGACACCGGAACGCTGCGGGGTGACCTCATCGCACTGATCCGCCCGCACTCCATCGAGGAGAGCGAGCGCAAGATGCAGATCATGGCCGGCATGATGTCGATGATCGCCCGGGCCCCCGAGCTCGCCGACGCCGCGAACGCTGCGATCGTCGAGCCACGCGCCGCCGTCAACAGGCTGCTCATCAACCGGGCGGTCGAGCGGGGCGAGATCTCGGGGGAGTGCGACATCGAGACGATCTCGATGATCAGCCCGTCCATGGCCACCTATCGCTCCCTCGTGCTGAAGAAGCCGGTCGACCGGGCCTTTCTCGTCGCTCTGATCGACGGCGTGGTGCTGCCCGCACTGGGGCTCGGCGCAGGCGCCCGCGACAAAGCCCTCGCAAGTTAAGCCCACGGGGAACACGCAGGCCCCGTTCAGCCCGGCACGGGTAGCCTTGCCGAGTACTTGGTGACCAGAAAGGTGCCGGTTTTGCCTCAAGAACCGAAGAAAGATATGAGCCTCAGACGCGTTCTCCGGTCTCCGATTCCCTACGTCGTGCTCGGCGCCATTGCGCTCTGGATCGGCTTCGGCCTGATCACCGGGTCGGGTTTCCAGCAGGTCTCGACCCAGCAGGGCCTGCAGTTCCTGAAAGACGGCAAGGTCTCCGAAGCCCTCATCATCGACGGTGAGCAGCGGGTCGACCTGACTCTGGCATCGGCCGACGCGAAGTACGGCTCGAAGGTGCAGTTCTACTACGTGGCGCCTCGCGGATCAGAGGTGATCGACGCCGTCACGGCCGCAGCCCCCACCGACGGCTTCAACGACCAGGTTCCGCAGACGAACTGGTTCCTCTCGCTGCTCGGCATCCTGCTCCCGGTGCTCCTCATCGGCGCCTTCTTCTGGCTGATGCTCTCGGGCATGCAGGGCGGCGGCAACAAGGTCATGCAGTTCGGCAAGTCGAAGGCCAAGCTGGTCTCCAAAGACACACCCAAGGTGACGTTCCAGGATGTTGCGGGCAACGACGAGGCCATCGAAGAGCTCGAAGAGATCAAGGACTTCCTGAAGGACCCGTCGAAGTTCCTCGCGGTCGGAGCGCGCATCCCCAAGGGTGTGCTGCTCTACGGCGCGCCCGGAACGGGTAAGACGCTCCTCGCGCGTGCTGTCGCCGGCGAGGCCGGCGTACCGTTCTACTCCATCTCGGGCTCCGACTTCGTCGAGATGTTCGTGGGTGTCGGTGCGAGTCGCGTTCGCGACCTCTTCGAGCAGGCCAAGCAGAACTCGCCCGCGATCATCTTCATCGACGAGATCGACGCGGTGGGTCGCCACCGCGGCGCCGGTATGGGCGGCGGGCACGACGAGCGGGAGCAGACGCTCAACCAGCTGCTCGTCGAGATGGACGGCTTCGACGTCAAGACGAACGTCATCCTCATCGCCGCGACGAACCGCCCCGACATCCTCGACCCCGCGCTCCTCCGTCCGGGCCGCTTCGACCGCCAGATCGGCGTCGACGCACCCGACCTCATGGGTCGCAAGCAGATCCTCGAGGTGCACGGCCGCGGCAAGCCCCTGGCCGCCGGGGTCGACCTCGAGGTGCTCGCCCGCAAGACGCCCGGTTTCACCGGAGCCGACCTGGCGAACGTGCTCAACGAAGCTGCCCTGCTGACGGCTCGCTCGAACGCGCAGCTCATCGACAACCGCGCCCTCGACGAGGCCGTCGACCGGGTCATGGCCGGCCCCCAGCGTCGCACGCGCATCATGCGCGACAAAGAGAAGCTGATCACGGCGTACCACGAGGGCGGTCACGCTCTGGTGGCCACGGCCATGAACAACACCGACCCGGTGACCAAGATCACGATCCTGCCCCGCGGCCGGGCGCTCGGCTACACCATGGTGCTGCCGCTCGAAGACCGCTACTCGGTCTCGCGCAACGAGCTGCTCGACCAGCTGGCCTACGCCATGGGCGGTCGTGTCGCCGAAGAGGTGGTCTTCCACGACCCGACCACCGGCGCGTCGAACGACATCGAGAAGGCGACAGACACCGCCCGCAAGATGGTCACCGACTACGGAATGTCGTCGAACGTCGGTGCCGTCAAGCTCGGCAGCGCCTCCGGTGAGATGTTCCTCGGTCGCAACATGGGCCACGAGCGCGACTACAGCGACAACCTCGCCCAGCAGGTCGACGCCGAAGTGCGCCAGCTCATCGAAGCTGCGCACGACGAAGCGTGGCAGGTGTTGAACGACAACCGCGACATCCTGGATCACCTCGCAACCCAGCTGCTCGAGCACGAGACGCTCGACCAGCACCAGCTGGCCGACATCTTCAAGGATGTTCGGCACCTTCCGCCTCGGCCGCAGTGGCTCTCGAGCGAGCGACGCCCCGTGTCGACGATCCCTCCGATCGACTTCCGGGCCGCGAAGGCTCCGATCGACCTGGGCGCCGTCGACGGAGGCATCACCAGCGAGCCCGAGGTCGAGCTGAAGCCGAAGCGTGCGCCTCAGGCGCCGCCCCGCCCGGCCACGGCGTAGCAGCCGGCCCGCGGTTCGGTGGCGGTGAACAGGCAGCGGATCGAGGCGGCGGTGCTCGAGCTGATCGAAGCCATCGGCGAAGACCCCCAGCGCGAAGGGCTCGTGAACACACCCCGGCGGGTCGCCGAGGCGTATTCCGAGTTCTTCGCCGGTGTGGGTGCCGATGCTCGGCAGGCGCTCGGCGAGACGTACCCGTTCGACGGAAGCGCTCCGCCAGAGCCCGTACTGGTGCGGGGCCTCGCGTTCCGTTCGGTGTGCGAACACCACCTGCTGCCGTTCCGGGGGGTCGCCCACGTAGCCTATGTTCCGGATGACCGGCTGATCGGTCTCGGTCGCATCCCCGCTGTGATCGAGGTGCTGGCGAACCGCCCGCAGCTGCAGGAGCGACTGGGCGAGGAGATCGCGTCCACCCTCTCTGAAGCGCTGGATGCTGCGGGAGTACTCGTCGTCCTTGAGGCGTCGCACGGCTGTGTCACGATGCGCGGGCCCCAGCAGGCCGGCAGCACCACGGTGACGGTCGCGTCGCGTGGCACGCTCTCGGAGCCCGCCGCCCGGGCGGAGCTGATGGGGTTGATCGGGGCAAGTGCCTTCGGTGCGCGTGCGGGTGCGGGTATGGCCGCTGCCGCTGGCTCTGCCGCTGCCGTCACGGCGGCGGCCGGCCGCGCGGGCCGAGAGGTCTCGCTGTGAGCGAGGTCGGGGCAGCCTTCTCCCGCCGCAGGCAGGGTTCGGCGGGGCAGCTGCCCCGCGCCACCTACGCCGGCCTGCCAGAGGGCCGCACCCTCATCATGGCCATCCTGAACGTCACGAGCGACTCGTTCAGCGACGGGGGGCGCTGGCTGCGCGCCGAAGCCGCCGTGGCGCACGGGCTCGAGCTGGCGGCCGCCGGAGCCGACATCATCGACGTCGGCGGTGAGTCGACCAGACCCGGGGCCGAGCGGATCGCTGTGGCGGAGGAACAGGCGAGGGTGCTGCCGGTCATCCGGAACCTCGCCGAACAGGGTCTGGCAGTGAGTGTCGACACGATGAATGCTTCGACCGCGCGGCTCGCCGTCGAGGCCGGTGCCCTGATCGTGAACGACGTGTCGGGCGGCCTCGCCGATGAGGCGATGACGGAGGCCGTGATCAGCCTCGACGTTCCGCTGATCGTCTCGCACTGGCGCGGCCACAGCGCCATCATGAACTCGAAGGCTGTCTACGGCGACGTGGTGGCCGAGGTCGCGGCGGAGCTGGAGTACCGCGTCGCCGAGCTGATCGTTCGCGGGGTCAGCCCGGCACGCCTCCTGGTAGACCCGGGTCTGGGGTTCGCGAAGCTGTCGGAGCACAACTGGAAGGTTCTGGGTCACCTCGACCGTCTCACGGCCTTCGGGTTGCCTGTCGTCGTCGGCGCCTCCCGCAAGGGCTTTATCGGTGAACTCGTCGAGGAGGGCGCGCCGATGCAGGCGCGGGACTTCCCCTCTGCCGTCGTCGCCGCCCTGGCTGCCCAGCAGGGCGCATGGGCCGTGCGGGTGCACGATGTCGAGACGACGAAGGCCGCCCTCGGTGTCGCTGAGGCGTGGAAACGGGGTGCCGCATGAGTGACGGGGGTGCGGCATCCACTATTCTCGCCAGAGTGCCTGATGAACTCGACTCGATCACGCTGACCGGCCTCGCCGTGCAGGCGAACCACGGTGTGTACGACCACGAACGCCGTGACGGCCAGCCTTTCGTCGTCGACGTCACGGTGTGGCTGGACACCCGCGCTGCGGCGGCGGCCGACGACCTCGGCCAGACGGTCAACTACGGCGTCTTCGCGCACGCTGTCCACGATGCGGTGGCCCAGAACCCCGTCGACCTACTGGAGACCCTCGCGGAGCGCATCGCCGTCGTTGCGCTGGCGTTTGCGCGGGTCACCGTCACGCGCGTGACCGTGCACAAGCCCGAGGCGCCGATCGGTCTGCCGTTCGACGACGTCGCGATCACCATCACCCGGAGCCGGGCGTGAGGCGCGAGAAGCTGCGGGTGACCCTGCCGGCGGTCATCGCGCTGGGCAGCAACCTCGGTGACCGCGAGGCGACACTCCGGCAGGCGATCGCCGAGATCAACCAGCTGGACGGTGTGGTCGTCGACGAGGTGTCGAGCTTCTACGAGACCGATGCTCTGAAGCCCGAAGGAGTCGACCTCGACGCTCCGTCGTACATCAACGCGGTCATCCTCGTGCGTTCGGCACTGAAACCGCACGAGTTGCTCGATGCGCTGCAGGTCATCGAGCAGGCGCACGACCGGGTGCGGCTGGAACGGTGGGGCGACCGCACCCTCGACCTCGACATCGTCACGTTCGCCGGGCTCGAGCAGCACGACGACACCCTGACCCTGCCGCATCCTCGCGCCTTCGAGCGGGCGTTCGTTCTGGCCCCCTGGTACGAGATCCAGCCCGGGGCCGATCTGCCGGGGCGCGGTGCGATCGGGCCGCTCCTGGCGGCGACGTACGAGAGTCCGCGACTCATCGCCCGGTGGACCCCGTGAGGCGCACCCGGCCGCTCACCCTCGTTCTGCTCGCCATTTTCGGGGGTTTCGTGGGGTTCGTCGTCGAGATCGCGCTTGCATCGACGGGCCGGCCGATCATTGCGCTGCCCCTGTCGCTGTCGATCACCCTCGTCGCGGCCGGGGCGATCGTGCTCGCGCTGGCCCTGCCCATCGGCCGGGCGATCAGGGGAACGAACCAGCGCCCGATCGATCCGTTCCGCGCGATGAGGGTCGTCGTGCTGGCGAAGGCGTCGAGCATGGTCGGTTCCCTCATCGCGGGCGTGGGGTTCGGCGTGGTCGTCTACCTGCTGTCGCGGGCGGTCGTGCCGGCCGTCGCCTCGCTCTGGTTGAGCATCGGTGCCGCAATCGCCGGTGTCGTCTTCCTCGTGTGCGGCCTGGTGGCCGAGAAGCTCTGCACGCTGCCACCGGACGACCGTGACCCCGATCATCCTGAAGCGGTACCCGACCGCCGGCTGGGCTGAGCCGTGAGCGACGCCGAGGGGGGCGGCTCGGGCGTGTCCGACGAAGCGGGTCCCACGCGCAGGGCGCGTCGGGTGCGCGGGTCGCGCCGGCTGGCCCACGACGGTGAGTGGCGGCGAGTCAGTCCGAGGTATGTGGGCATCGAGATCGCCGGCTCGTTCGTGACCGGTGTTGTGCTCGCCGCGATCAGCCTGTTCTTCGTCTACGTCTTCGGGGCGTGGTTCGGGTGGTGGATGCTCGGGGTCTCGCTCGCGATAATGCTGGTGCTGCTCGTGGTGGCTCCCCGCCGGGCCCGTGCGATCGGATTCCAGTTGCGAGAAGACGATCTGCTCTTTCGTCGCGGGATCATGTTCTTTCGCATCGTCGCGGTTCCGTACGGGCGCATGCAGCTGATCGACGTCAACCGCGGACCGCTCGGGCGCGCCCTCGGGCTGAGCGACCTCAAGTTCGTGACGGCCGCGGCTGCGACCGGGGTCGTGATTCCGGGGCTGCCCGAGGCCGAGGCCGACGAGTTGCGCGACCGGTTGGTCGCACTGGCAGAGTCACGCCGGTCGGGCCTGTGAGCGACGTCGTGCGGCGGGCCGTCGAACTCCTGACCGACGGGGAGTGGCACCGGCTGCACTGGGCGTCGCCGCTCCTGAAGGGCGGTATCGCGTTCGTCGCCATTCTGGCGTTCGTCATCGGCAACCTGCGCGAGCGCCTCGTCGAGCTGGTCATCGGCCAGACGGGCGGGCCGACCGGGCCGGGCGGGGGCGGCGGCGAGGGTTCGGGCGACTCCGGTCGCACCTTCGGCGGCGACCCGATCACCGCCATCTACGAGACCGGGCAGACCGGTGTCGCGATCCTCATCGTGATCGGAGTGCTGCTGCTCGCGATCGCTGCATTCGCCCTCGCCTGGCGGATGCACACCTTCCGCATCGGCGAGGATGCCGTCGAGGTGCGCAGCGGGGTGCTCTTTCGTCACAACCGTCAGGCCCGACTCGACCGCATCCAGGGGATCCACATCACCCGCCCGCTGCTCGCTCGGCTGTTCGGCGCGGCCCGCATCGAGCTGAACGTCGCCGGGCAGGATGCCAAGGTCGAGCTCTCCTACCTCGGATCGAGCCAGGTCGACGAGCTGCGCCGTGAGATCCTGCGGCGCGCGTCGGGGGTGCAGCGCGCAGAGGCTGCCGTGAGTGCGGAGGCGCGGGGAGTGGTGAGCGGGAGCGCGGTGAGCGGGAGCGCGGTGTCGACCGGCGAAGCCGGCATCCTGAACCGTCGCGTGAACGAATTGCTCGGGCCGGAGCTCGACCCTGCCATGGCGCCACCCGAGTCGGTCGTGAAGATCTCGCCGCTTCGCCTGCTCGGATCGCTCGTCGTGAGCGAGTTCACCGTCGTGCTGCTGCTCGTCATCGCTGCACTCTTCGTTTCGACCGTCGTCTGGCACCGATACTTCCTGCTGTTCCTTCTGCTTCCCAGCGTGCTCGGCTCGCTCGGGTACTACGTTCGGCGGTTCTCGAAGTCGGTGCGCTACTCGATTGCGGCGACCCCCGACGGCGTACGGGTCGGCTTCGGACTCTTCACCACCAGCAACGACACGCTGCCGCCGGGGCGAATCCACGCGATCGAGGTGACGCAGCCCATTCTGTGGCGGCCGATGGGCTGGTGGGTGATCCGCATCAACAGGGCGGGACACGCGTCGGGCCGCGGGTCGTCGTCGGCGCCCCACACTCTGCTGCTGCCGGTCGGGCGCATCGCCGACGTCGAGAAAGTGCTGGCGCTGCTGCTGCCGGGGCTGGCGAGTGTTGAGACGCAGGGCCTGGTTCTGGCGGGACTGACGGCGCGCGGCGGAGGTGCGGCGGGGCCGGGCGCGGCTGCGGATTCCGCGGGGCCGGGTGCGGCGGGGCCGGGCGCGGCTGCGGATTCCGCGGGGCCGGGTGCGGCGTCGGTCGCAGCATCCGCGTTCTCGTCGACGCCGCGGCGGGCGCAGTGGTTGAGACCGTTCTCCTGGCGGCGCACCGGGTTCGCCCGCTCCGGCGATGCCGTACTGCTGCGCACCGGCTTCTTCTGGCGGCGACTGACCGTGCTGCCCCTGGCCCGGTTGCAGAGCGTGCGGGTGTCGCAGGGCCCGGTGCGCCGCATGCTCGACCTCGCCGAGCTGCACTTCACCACGATCTCGGGGCCGGTGCGAGCCGAGCTCGGCGTGATCGACCGCGCCTCCGCTCTCACAGCATTCACGGATGTCTCCGAGGCCGCCGTCGAGGCCCTCCGCGCCGACGTTACCCACCGCTGGGCTGTGTGAGCGCGGCCGCTGTGTGACACTGGAACGCATGGCCCCACCCCAGCAGCGCTCCGGACGTCTCGGCATCGGCATCATCGGGGCCGGACGCGTCGGGCCGGTTCTGGGCGCAGCCCTGGCCGGTGCGGGGCACGCGATCGTCGGGGTGGCCGCGGTCTCCGAGGCGAGCCGCGACCGGGCCGAGGTGATGTTGCCCGGCGCTCCGATCCTCGAGATCCCGCAGCTCATCGAGCGGAGTGAACTCGTGCTGCTGGCGGTTCCCTCCGACCAGCTCGAGTCGCTCGTTGCAGGGCTCGCGGCGGCGGGGGCGTGGCAGCCGGGTCAGCTGGTCATCCACACGGCCGCGCAGTTCGGCATCGGAGTGCTGGCACCGGCGCTCTCGGCCGGCGCCATTCCGCTCGCGCTGCACCCCGCGATGAGTTTCACCGGGTCGAGCATCGATATCGCCCGGCTCGCAGGGGCCTACTTCGCCGTGACCGCACCAGCGCCCGTGCTGCCGATCGGTCAGGCGCTCGTCGTCGAGATGGGCGGGGAGCCGATCGTCGTGGCGGAGCAGGATCGCACCGCCTACGCCGATGCGATCGAGACGGCGACCACCTTCTCGAGTTCCATCGTGAACCAGGCCACCGGCATCCTGAGCGGCATCGGCATCGGTTCACCGGGCCGGTTTCTTGCTCCCCTGGTGCGGTCATCGGTCGAGAACGCACTGCAGCGTGCGGTCGGCCCCGAAGACGCACTGGGCCTACCGCTTGGTTCGTGACGGCGGGCGGTGTGAAGGCGGCCCCGAGCGGGACCCGCTCCACGGGTACGGCGGGGTGCGGCAACCCGGGTAACATTCTGGGGGCGTCACTTCGGGGGCCGCGGCGGTTCGTCTGCGCGGCGTCGGGTGTCGCCTCACGGCCGGCGATCAGACGATTGCGGGGCGCGGGGCGGGTGCACGAGCATCCGGCCCGCCCATCGGGCCCAGCGGAGCGATCTCGCCCGTGCAGTAAAGGAGATACCGTGCCGACACTCGCCGCCACCATTGTCGAGGTGCGCGCTGCGGTCGCTGCCGCGGTTCAGGATGCCCGGGGCCGAGGAGTCGCGGAACCCCGCGTGGCTCTGGTTCCCACCATGGGTGCCCTGCACGACGGGCACCTCGCGCTCGTCGCCCGGGCGCAGGATGTCGCAGACGTGGTGGTCGTCTCGGTCTTCGTGAACCCTTTGCAGTTCAGCGAGACAGAAGACCTCGACCGGTACCCGCGCGACCTCGACGCCGACCTCGACACGCTCGCCGGCGTCGACCGGGAGGGCAGGGCGTCGATCGTCTTCGCCCCGACCGCTTCGGAGATGTACCCCGACGGCAAGACCCAGACGAAGATCTCCGCCGGCGATGTCGGCAATCGGTTCGAGGGCCGGAGCCGAGCCGGGCACTTCGACGGCGTGCTCGTGGTGGTCGACAAGCTGCTGAACATCGTGCAGCCCCACGCAGTGCTCTTCGGGCAGAAGGATGCCCAGCAGGTGTTCGTCGTCAGCCGCATGGTTCGCGACCTGAACATTCCGGTAACGGTCGAGGTCGTCGAGACGGTGCGTGAAGACGACGGGCTCGCCCTCTCGAGCCGCAACCGTTTCCTCGATGAGCGCGAACGGCTCGCGGCACGGGTGCTCTCGCGAACACTCGAAGCGGCAGAGTCTGCCGCGGTCAGCGGAATCGACGCGGTCATCGCGGCCGCCCAGTCGGCGGGAATGGGCGAGCCACTCGTCCAGCTGGAGTACTTCAGCGTCGTGAACCCCGCCACCTTCCGACCGGTCGACGACAACTACCGCGGCAGGGCGATCGTGCTGGTCGCCGCTCGGGTCGGCGCCACCCGCCTCATCGACAACGAGTCCATCTACCTCGGCTGACGCCGCTCGCTCGGCTGGCCCCGTCGCCCCCGCTCGGCTGGCGCAGAGGCCGCTCGCACCCGGGGTCCTCGGCGCCACCGTAAACTGGGTGCGACTTTCAAGGAGCCGCCGCCGCATGACCGCACACCCCAAGCACGCCCAGCCCGAGCCCGCCGACGGCATCGACCTCGACGCCGTCAAGGCCGCCGAGGAGCAGGATGCTGAGGCCGCCGCAGCCGAGGCCGCCGCGAGCGAGCAGCAGATCATCCGTATGGCGAAGCGCGAGCGGATGCTCGACACCGGCGTGGACCCTTACCCCGTCGCGGTCGCTGTGACCACGACGATTCCGGCCGTGCGCGCGAAGTACGGCGAGCTCACCGCCGACGAGACCACAGGCGAGACCGTCGGCGTCGCGGGCCGCGTCGTTCATCTGCGCAACAAGGGCAAGCTCTGCTTCGTGAGCCTGCAGTCGGGCGACGGCGCACGCATCCAGGGCATGTTCTCGCTGGCGATCGTCGGCGACGAGTCCCTGGCTGCCTTCAAGGAGTTCGTCGACCTGGGCGATCACCTGTTCATGAGTGGCGAGGTGATCTCGAGCCGAACGGGCGAGCTCAGCGTGATGGTCGCCGAGTGGAGCATCGCCTCGAAGTCGCTGCAGCCGCTGCCCAACATGCACGGCGAACTCAACGAGGAGACGCGGGCGCGCAACCGTTACCTTGACCTCATCGTGCGCGACGACGCGCGCAAGATGGTGCGTACCCGCGCGCTCGCCGTCGCCAGTATGCGCAAGACGTTCGACGACCGTGCCTTCATCGAGGTCGAGACTCCGATGCTGCAGACCATGCACGGGGGAGCGGCGGCCCGCCCGTTCTCGACCCACAGCAATGCCTTCGACACCGAGCTGTACCTCCGGATCGCACCCGAGCTCTTTCTGAAGCGGGCCGTCGTCGGCGGAATCGACCGGGTCTTCGAGATCAACCGCAACTTCAGGAACGAGGGCGCCGACTCGACGCACAGCCCCGAGTTCGCGATGCTCGAAGCTTACGAAGCCTACGGCGACTACAACACCATGGCCGAGCTGACGCAGACGCTCATCCAGAACGCCGCGATCGCGGTCTCCGGTGGTACGACCGTCACCTGGGCCGACGGCACAGAGTACGACCTCGGCGGCAACTGGGATCGCATCAGCATGTACGAGTCTCTGAGCGAGGCAGCTGGCATCCTGATCACGCCGGCGACCACGACCGACGACCTCCGGGCGCTCGCCGACCGGGAAGGCATCGAGATCCACCTGCCGAACCACGGCAAGTACGTCGAAGAGCTCTGGGAGCATTTCGTCAAGGGTTCTCTGGTGCGCCCCACCTTTGTCATGGACTTCCCGCTCGAGACCAGTCCACTCACCCGCGCGCACCGCAGCATCCCGGGTGTCGTCGAGAAATGGGACCTCTACATCCGCGGCTTCGAACTCGCCACGGCCTACTCCGAGCTGGTCGACCCCGTGATCCAGCGCGAACGCTTCATCGAGCAGGCCCGCCTGGGCGCTGCCGGCGACGACGAAGCGATGCGACTTGATGAAGACTTTCTGCGCGCTCTCGAGTTCGGCATGCCGCCCTCGGGTGGCCTCGGCATGGGCATCGACCGCCTGCTGATGGCCCTCACTGGCCTCGGCATCCGTGAGACCATCCTGTTCCCGCTTGTCAAGTGATCGTTCAGGATGCCCGGGGTAGTGTTGACGCACGATGAATGACGTGCTCGCGGCCCTCGGTGCCCTTCTCCCGACCCTGGCGATCGGGCTGCTGTTCTGGTTCGTGATGCGCGCCATCATGCGCTCCGACAAGTCCGAACGTAAGGTTCTCGCCCGCATCGAGGCCGAAGAGCGGGCCAAGCGCGGCCTCTGACGCACTGCGATCGTGACCGAACCGTCACTGTGGTGTTCGATTCCCGTACTCAGGCTTCTGATAGGTTTCGAGCACTGCCGGGTGGGGTATTCGGCACCGTATGAGGGGGATCGTGAAGAAGTTCACTGCGGCCATCGCCGCCATCGTCATCGTGGGAGCCGGTTTTTCGGCAACACCCGCGTTCGCAACCGAGCCGGTGGGGCAGCCTGTGCCCCTCTCGGCACAGAGCGACCGGCCCGCCGCCGGCTACACCGAGACCATCACGCCGGCCACGCATCCGCTCGATCTGCCGAAGGGTGCGACGGATGCCGCTGCAGCGAAGCAGGCGGCCAGCCCGAACGGCTCCACCGACGCGGTCGGCACCGGCAGTATCACGGGCCGGGTGGTCTCGAGCGTCTCAGGGAGTCCCGTCTCCGGGGCCGACGTCGCAGTGCTGACGTTCACCGCAGACGGCGACGTAGCCTTTTTCGACACCGTCACCGCCGACGGCGACGGCCGCTACACGGTACCCGGCCTCACGGCCGACACGTACTGGCTGCAGTTCGCCGACGTCAAAGGGTCTCTCGGCCTGCAGTGGTGGGGCGCGACCATCCTGAACCCGTACGGTACATCGGTCGCCGTCGCCGACGGACAGGCGCGTACGGCCGACTGGACCATGTCGCCGTCGGGCGTCGTGCAGGGTACGGTGACCTGCGAGCAGTGCACCGGTGCTCCGGATCCGGCCCACACCTCGGTGTCGATCGATGTGCCCGACCCGAACCAGGCCAACCACTGGAACCGCGTCGCCGAGCTGCCGATCGACGGTGACGGCAACTACATCTCGTACGTCATCTTCGCGAACACTCCGTCGTACCCCCGGTACCTGACGTTCGCTTTCAACGACGGGTCTTCGGTGCACTCGCCGGTCTCGTTCGGTGACCCGTTCGTTGTCACCGGCAACGGAAAGGTCACGTCGAACGTTCTGATCAGCCACCTGATCAACCCGATCCCCGGCTTCGGCGACGAGTACGGTGTGGCCGACAACTCGGTCGTCAACGCGCTCTACTACGACTTTCTGAACCGACTCCCGTCGGTCGGCGAGGCGACAGGCTGGGTACGGTTGCTCTACAACGGCACACCGCCCTCGGCGGTCGCAGACGGGTTCGTGAACAGTGACGAGTACCGCCTGATCCGTATCGATGCGGCGTACAAGAACATCCTGGGCCGCGGAGCCGATGCGAAGGGCCGCGCCGACTGGCTGAACAACATGAAGGCCGGGCGCATCACGACCGACGACATCGAGACGTCGTTCTACGCCTCGCAGGAGTACCTGACCAACCACGGTGGAACGAACACGTCGTTCGCCGCAGCGCTCTACAAAGACCTGCTGCACCGTGACGGGTCACCGTCGGACTGGGCGTTCTGGGGCAACCTCGCCGCCACGCGCGGCCGCGACTGGGTCATCAAGCAGTTCTGGAACGAGCGCGAGACCATCGGCGAGCGGGTGACGCTGATGTACGAGAAGTACCTCGGGCGCACGCCTGACGCTGAGGGCCTGCAGCACTGGGTGAACGTGGCGCTGGCGATCGGTGACTCGGGCCTCCGCTCGGGGCTGACGAGCAACCAGGAGTACTTCATCAGAGCGCAGTACCGCTACTCGGAGGTCTAGCCGGCAGACGGTGTGAGACGAAAGGGCTGGGCCCGGCGGATGCCGGCCCAGCCCTTTTCTCGTTCGTGCGGTTCTGCCTGTGGGAGCGTCAGCCCCGCGGGGTGTTCAGTCGGCGCCGGGTGACGAGTGCGGCCACGATACCGAGCAGCAGGATCGACAGCCCGGTCAGCGCTGCGCCGAGCAACCCGGCCTGGCCGGTGGAGGCGAGTCCCGCGGCATCCCGGGCGCTCGTCGAGGACGGGTCGCTCGGGTCGCTCGGTGAGGATCCCGGCAGCGCGGCTGTGCCCGAGGCCGGCGGTGTTCCGGGGTCGGTGCCCGGCGGGACGGGTGCGACAGCGGTCGAGGTCGGAGACGGTGTGGCCGTCCCGGTGGGTGTGGCTGTCGCCGTCGGGGTCACCGTCGGCGTAACTGTCGGGCCGGCGGTCGCGGTGGGCTGCGGGTCGGTCGGGCCCGGGGTCGGCGCCACCGTCGGGTCGGGCGTCGGCGTGGCCGTGGGCTCGGGCGTGACCGTCGGGTCGGGTGTCGGCGTCACGGTGGGGTCGGGTGTCGGCGTCACGGTGGGTGTCGGAGTCACCGTCGGGCCGGGCGTCGGAGTGACAGTCGGGTCGGGGGTGGGCGTGACGGTCGGGTCAGGAGTGGCCGTCGGGTCGGGTGTCGGAGTGACGGTCGGGTCGGGAGTGGGCGTCACGGTGGGTGTCGGTGTCGGCGAGGCCGTCGGCGTCGGCGTGGCCGTGGGTGTCGGCGTCGCTGTCGGGGTGGGGGTCGCGGTCGGCGTGGGCGTAGCCGTCGGCGCGGGCCCGACGCGCTTGAGCGGCAGGTACGAATACAGCCGCCCGAAGCGGTCGAACGAGGCGGCATACGTGTCGCCGACGGTGTAGGCGCCCGGCACGGTGAACGAGTACGTGCCATCGGGGAAGTACTCGAACGACTGCCCGAGCGGCACGGGCCCCGAGAAGTCGTAGACGTAGTGCGCGAGCTGCACGCCGTCGGTCGGGTACCCGACTCCGGTCGGCACTGCATTGCTGAACTGCAGCGTGACGTCGTCTCCGGGGTTCCACTGGTCAGGGCTGACGGTGAAGGTCGAGTTCGTCAACAGCACTCCAGCGACATCCGAGGACTCCGGGATGACTGCAGCACCCGGCTGCGTGACGAAGGCGTACTGACCGCCGTAGATCGGGTTGTACGAATAGACCACGGTCTGCGCCCGGTACACCCCCACGTCATACCGCTTGAGCCGCCCGTTCAGAGGGCCGGTGTCGACGCTCACCTGCGTGCCGGGTGCGAAGAGGTCAATGTCGGCGTACCCGGCGAAGAGCGTGAGCGACACCGTTCCGTCGGCGTCGGCGACCGCGCTCACGATGCTCCGGTCATCCTGCCCGGTCGGGTCTTCGGTCGTCGACACGATCGTGTACCCGGCGAAGGCTGCGCCGAACTCGATTGTGATGACGCCGGTGTCGAGCGGATGCTGGTCGACCGTGCTGAGGGGCGGCGCCGGAGTGATGGTCGGCGTGGGAACAGGCGTCGGGGTCGCTGTCGCCGGGATGCCGTACGACGTGACGAGCAGCCCGTACCTGTCGAACGAGGCGACGAACTGCCCGCCGGTGGTGTGTGACCCCGGAACGGTGATCGAATACTGGCTCTGGGCGATGAGGGAGGTGCCGAGAAGCTCGCGAGTGCTGTCGTACACGTAGTTCGTCACTGCATTGCTGTAGCCGGTGTAGTTGCCCACGCCGTTCTGGGTGATCCGGCTGAAGGCCAGGGTGAGGTCGCTGCCGGGCCCGTCTGACGTGGGTGTGACCACCGAGTTCGTGACCGGGATGAGGTGCTGGGCCTCTGTCGCCGTCGTCGGGATGACGGGGCCGGGCAGTGCGGCATCCGGGGCATAGCTGTCGGTCTCGGGAACATAGCTGTACGAGACGGTCTGGTCGCGGTAGACGCCCACGCTCTTGTCGACGAGGGGCTGGGGTGTCGGCGGCCAGGTGGCGGGAGGGGCGGGAGGGGTGTAGGAGAGGATTCTGACGCGCATCGCCCCGGCGAAGTTGCGGATCTCGGCCGAGCCGTCCAGAGCGATCACGGTGCTCTGCAGTGCGGGCACCTCGACGTCGGCGGGGTCGCTCGCAGACGCATCGATCGTGTAGCCGGCCAACGATGTCGGGTAGTGCAGCTGCACCACCCCGGTCTGGTCGAGGTGTTCCGAGATCGGCGTCAGGATCGTATTGCCGTACTTGTCGGTGTCGGCGTGCGCGGCCGGGACAGCGGAGACCGTGACCAGGGCCACCACGGCCAGGGCCACAAGAGAAGCGGTCGCGGCCCGAAGGCGCGCAGGCGTGACGATCGGCATGGTGTTTTCCCCCAATGATCTGCCCCGGGGGCAGGCGCCGCCTCAGCGCGACGAAAATCAGTGTATCCGTCCGCATCCGACGCATTTATCTGCCCACGGCGAACAGGGCAGCAGGAACAGCCCCCTCTCGTTAACATTTATGTACCGGATACCGTCTCTGCCCCGGTACCCAAGGAGTCAGCATGTTTGAGAGATTTACCGACCGTGCCCGTCGCGTCGTCGTTTTGGCCCAAGAAGAGGCCAAGATGCTCAACCACAACTACATCGGTACCGAGCACATCCTGCTCGGGCTGATCCACGAGGGTGAGGGCGTCGCTGCCAAGGCGCTCGAGTCCCTCGGTATCTCGCTCGACGCCGTGCGCGAGCAGGTGCAAGACATCATCGGCCAGGGCCAGCAGCAGCCCACCGGCCACATTCCCTTCACGCCGCGTGCGAAGAAGGTGCTCGAGCTGTCGCTTCGCGAGGCGCTGCAGCTGGGCCACAACTACATCGGTACCGAGCACATCCTGCTCGGCCTCATCCGCGAGGGCGAGGGCGTCGCCGCGCAGGTGCTCGTCAAGCTCGGCGCCGACCTGAACCGAGTTCGCCAGCAGGTCATCCAGCTGCTGAGCGGGTACCAGGGCAAGGAGGCGGTGGCAGTGGGCGGCAACGACCAGGCTCCCGACAAGGGCTCGCAGATCCTCGACCAGTTCGGGCGCAACCTGACGCAGGCCGCGCGCGACAACAAGCTCGACCCGGTCATCGGGCGTGAGAAAGAGATCGAGCGGGTCATGCAGATCCTGTCTCGCCGTTCGAAGAACAACCCCGTTCTCATCGGTGAGCCCGGCGTCGGCAAGACCGCGGTGGTCGAGGGCCTCGCCCAGGCGATCGTTCGCGGCGACGTTCCCGAGACGCTGAAAGACAAGCAGCTCTACACGCTCGACCTCGGTTCGCTCATCGCCGGCAGCCGCTACCGCGGTGACTTCGAAGAGCGTCTGAAGAAGGTCACGAAGGAGATCCGCACCCGCGGTGACATCATCACCTTCATCGACGAGATCCACACCCTGGTCGGTGCGGGTGCCGCAGAAGGCGCGATCGACGCGGCGAGCATCCTGAAGCCGCTGCTTGCCCGCGGTGAGCTGCAGACCATTGGCGCGACCACGCTGGACGAGTACCGCAAGCACTTCGAGAAGGATGCGGCGCTCGAGCGCCGGTTCCAGCCCATCCAGGTCGCCGAGCCGAACCTGCCCCACACGATCAACATCCTCAAGGGGCTGCGCGACAAGTACGAGGCCTTCCACAAGGTCTCTATCACGGATGGCGCCATCGTGGCTGCGGCGAACCTCGCCGACCGCTATGTCGCCGACCGCTTCCTGCCCGACAAGGCCATCGACCTGATCGACGAGGCCGGCGCGCGCCTGCGCCTCTCGATCCTCTCGGCCCCGCCGGAGCTCCGCGAGTTCGACGACCGCATCTCGACCGTCCGCGGTCGCAAGGAGGCGGCGATCGAGGAGCAGGACTTCGAGAAGGCCGCCGCGCTCCGCGACGAGGAGAAGAACCTCCTCGGTGAGCGTCTGCGCCTCGAGAAGAAGTGGAAGTCGGGCGACGTCAAGGCGTCGGGCATCGTCGACGAGGGGCTGATCGCCGAGGTGCTGGCGCAGGCCACCGGCATCCCGGTCTTCAAGCTCACCGAGGAGGAGTCCTCGCGGCTCATGTTCATGGAGAAGGCCCTGCACCAGCGGGTCATCGGCCAGGAGGAGGCGATCGCGGCCCTGTCGCGCACCATCCGCCGCACCCGCTCGGGCCTGAAAGACCCGAAGCGCCCCTCGGGATCGTTCATCTTCGCCGGCCCCACGGGTGTCGGTAAGACCGAGCTCGCCAAGGCGTTGGCCGAGTTCCTGTTCGACGACGAGAACGCCCTCATCTCGCTCGACATGAGCGAGTACGGCGAGAAGCACACCGTTTCGCGGCTGTTCGGTGCCCCTCCCGGGTTCGTCGGCTTCGAAGAGGGTGGACAGCTCACCGAGAAGGTGCGCCGCAAGCCGTTCTCCGTGGTGCTGTTCGACGAGATCGAGAAGGCGCACCCCGACATCTTCAACTCCCTCCTCCAGATTCTGGAAGAGGGTCGGTTGACCGATGGCCAGGGCCGCGTCGTCGACTTCAAGAACACCGTGATCATCATGACCACCAACCTCGGTACGAAAGACATCACGGGTTCGCCGATCGGTTTCCAGTCGACCACGAACGTCTCGACGTCTTACGACCGAATGAAGGGCAAGGTCAACGAAGAGCTGAAGAAGCACTTCAAGCCCGAGTTCCTGAACCGCGTCGACGACACGATCGTGTTCCCGCAGCTGTCGAAAGAGGAGCTGCTGCAGATCGTCGACCTGTTCATCGGCCGCCTGCGCGATCGTCTGCTCGACCGCGACCTCACCATAGAGCTGTCGCTCTCGAGCAAGGAGCGCCTCATCGAGGTCGGGTTCGACCCGTCGCTCGGTGCCCGGCCGCTGCGCCGCGCGATGCAGAACGAGGTCGAGGACCGGCTCTCCGAGCGCATCCTGCAGGGTGAACTCAATGCGGGCGACCACATCTTCGTCGACTTCGTCGAGGGTGAGTTCACCTTCCTGACGACATCGCCCGAGCCGCTCGCGGAGATCACCGCAGCCGACGCGATCTCGATCGACAAGGTCTAGCCGCACCTCCCGAAGGGGCCGTCCACTGACGTGGGCGGCCCCTTCGTCGTCCCCCGCCGCCCTCGCGCCCCCTCCCGCCCGCTGCCCCGCGCCCGCCCCGCCGCCAAGGCCGTCTGTGAGACAGGTACGCGCTTGTGAGACGCGCCCGCCGGTCTCACAAGCGCGCACCTGTCTCACGAAGCGGGGAGGGGGCGTTTTCGTGGATGGGGGTGGGTGCGGGAAGATGGAGGATGCCCGAGAAGATGCCTGCAGACGCCACACCCGCACATGCCATGGGTACGGATGTCGGCGCTCAACGACCAGGCGAAGGCGCTGAGAGCGGGGGCGGCGCTGGGAGCGGGGGCGGCGCTGGGAGCGGGGGCGGCGCTGAGAGCGGGGGCGGCGCTGAGAGCGGTGGCGGCGCTGAGAGCGGGGGCGGCGCGGAGCGCGGGCCCCGGGGCGCCGAGCGGGGCACCGCGAAGCGCCCGGGCGTCACGGTGCGACGGGCGCGCACGAGCGATGTGCCGTGGATCCAGAAGTTGACCGAGCCCCTGGTGCAGGAGCGGGTGCTGCTCGGCAAGGACTCGGTGGTGCTCTACGAGGCCGTGCAGGAGTTCCGCATCGCGGTCGATGAGCAGGGCACCCCCATCGGGTGCGGTGCGCTGCATGTGTTCTGGGAAGATCTCGGTGAGGTTCGCACGCTCGCCGTCGATCGCGAGCATCTCGGCAGGGGGGTCGGCCACGCCCTGCTCGAACGCATCGAGGAGGACGCCCGCGAGCTCGGGCTCAGTCGCCTCTTCTGCCTCACGTTCGAGGTGTCGTTCTTCGAGCGGCACGACTTCACGGCCTCCCCGCTCTCGCTCGTCGCGCCGGAGGTGTACATGGAGCTGGTGCGATCGCCCGACGAAGGTGTCGCCGAGTTCCTCGACCTCGCTCGGGTGAAGCCGAACACGCTCGGCAACACCCGCATGCTGAAGCACCTCTGAGTTGCCGGAACACCGAGCCATGACCGCCGCCGAGCATGCCGAGCCCGCCGTGCCGGCCACCCCGTACCAGGTCTGCGTCTGCTACCTGCTGCGCACGGCCCCGGATGGCGGGACCGAGGTTCTGCTCGGCCAGAAGCTCACCGGGCTGGGCGTCGGCAAGATGGTCGGCCCGGGCGGCAAGATCGAGCCCGGCGAGAGTGCGCTCGAGGCCATCGTGCGGGAGGTGGAGGAGGAGACGAGCATCCGCGTGGCGCCGTCCGACCTCCGCGAGGCCGGTTTTCTGAGCTACGCCTTTCCGCACAGGCCCGCGTGGAGCCAGGAGTCGACCGTGTTCGTCGCGACCGTCTGGCACGGGCATCCGGAGCCTTCAGAAGAGCTGGCGCCGCGGTGGTTCGCGCTCGACGACATTCCGTTCGACCTGATGTGGGACGATGCGAAGTACTGGCTGCCGCGCGTTCTCAACGGTGAGCAGGTGCGCGCGCGGTTCTCGTTCCGGGCCGACAATGCGACCGTGGCCGAGAGCGACCTTCCGCTCGAGTGACCGCGAAACGTGAATGGACACGATCCCGGGCATCCTCTCCGCGATCTGCGGCGGATGGCCGGAACCGTGTCCATTCGAACCCGATTCGGCGGGCGGGTCAGGCGATGGCGGTCTCCCGCGCGTAGCTCTCTTCGAGCGGGTCGGTCAGGGGAACGGCCGAGCGCTTGAGGTTCTTCGCCACGATCACCAGCAGCGCCGTCACGACGGTGCCGATCAGGATAGCCAGCACGTACAGGAACGGCTGGCCGACGAGCGGGGTCACCCAGATTCCGCCGTGCGGGGCGCGCAGGGTCGAGCCGAACGCGGCGACGAGACCGCCGGTGACCCCCGATCCGACCATCAGTGACGGGATGACGCGCAGCGGGTCGACCGCGGCGAACGGGATGGCGCCCTCGGTGATGAACGACGCACCGAGCACCCACGCGGCCTTGCCGTTCTCCCGCTCGGCCACCGTGAATAGCTTTCTGCGGATGACGGTGGCGAGGGCGAGCCCGAGCGGCGGCGTCATGCCGGCGGCCATGACGATCGCCATGATCTTGAACTGCACCGAGTTGGGGTCGCCGTCGAGGGCGACCGAGGCGAGGCCCGTGGTGGCGAAGGCGTAGGCGACCTTGTTGACGGGCCCGCCCATGTCGAACGCCATCATCAGGCCGAGCAGGATGCCCAGCAGGATCAGGTTGCCGCCCGAGAGGCTGTTCAGCCAGTCACTCAGGCCGGTGCTGACCGCCTTGAGGGGCGCACCGAGGATGACGAACATGATCAGCCCTGTCGCGAAGGTGGCGAGCAGCGGGATGATGATCACCGGCATCAGCGATCGGAAGGCGGCCGGCAGCTTGATCCGGCTGATGCCGAGCGCGATGAAACCGGCGACGAATCCCGACACGAGCCCGCCGAGGAAGCCGGCGCCGACGGTCAGCGCGATGGCGCCGCCGACGATGCCGGGCGCGATACCCGGGCGGTCGGCGATCGCGAAGGCGATGAACCCCGAGAGCACCGGCACCAGGAACCCGAAGGTCGCAGCCCCGACGAGGAACATCAGGGCGGCCCAGTCGTGCGACGAGAACGCGTTGAAGTTGCCGATGATGTCGGCGGGCTTCACGCTCACGATCTCGTAGCCGCCGATGATGAAGCTCAGCGCGATCAGCAGGCCACCGGCGGCGACGAACGGGATCATGTACGAGACACCGGTCATCAGGTACTGGCGGATCCGCGTGCCGACGCCGGCACCCTTGGGCACCTTGGTCGCCAGGGAGGGTCCGGATGCCGCCGCTGCCGCCGCACCGACTGTTGCGGCCGGCGCGGCAGCGGTGCCCGCAGGGGTTGCCGGCGTGGACTCGTAGAGGTCGACGGCCTGCTGGATGACGGTGGGAGCATCCGCCAGCGCCTTGCTGACGCCGACCGTGACGGTGGGTTTTCCGGCGAAGCGGGCCTTGTCCTTCACCTCGAGGTCGGCGGCGAAGATGACGACGTCGGCGGCGGCGATGGTGGCGGCCGACAGCGGGTTCGAGCCGGCTGCGCCCTGGGTCTCGACCTGGATGTCGTAGCCCGACTTCTTGGCGGACTGTTCGAGGGCCTCGGCGGCCATGTAGGTGTGTGCGATTCCTGCGATGCAGGAGGTGACGGCGACGATTCTCACGGGAGAACGACCTCTCTGGTGACGATCTCGGCGACGGCTTCGGGCGTGCCCGCGTCGCGGAGGGACTGGCGGAAGTCATCGTGCACGAGCTTGCGGGCGAGCTGGGCGAGAATGACCAAGTGGTTCTGGTCGGCGCCGTCGGGCGCAGCGATCAGGAAGATGAGGTGCGCGGGGCCGTCTTCGGCTCCGAAGTCGACACCCGCGGGGCTGACGCCGACAGCGACGCTGGCGACGGTGACGTGCGACGAGCGGGCGTGCGGGATGCCGATGCCGCCGGGCAGGCCCGTCGCCATCTGTGCTTCGCGCGCTCGGACGTCGGCGAGGAATCCGTCGAGATCGGAGACTCGGCCTTGGTCGAAGAGCGTCTGCGCCAGCTGGCGCGTCGCCTCGTCTTTGGTCGGGGCAGCGAGGTCGACGATGACCAGTCCGGCCTCGGTCAGGGGCGTGGTTGAAGCCATAGTGTGAGTTCTCCTAGCGGTGTGGTGGGGGGTGGGTTTTCGATGAGCCGAACATCTTCGGGGCGGATGTCGGCGGGTGAGGGCGCCTGGCTCCCGGGCAGCTGCACGGCGGCAGTTCCCCAGGCGACGGCGGCGCCGAGGCGTGCAGCGAACGCGCCGTCGGTCACGCTGAGATAGCCGGCCAGGGCACTGTCACCGGCGCCGACCGTGCTGACCGGTGCCACGGGCCGGGAGCCCGCCCACCAGAGATCTGTGTCGCTCACGAGCAGGGCGCCGTCGGCGTCGAGGCTGACGAGCATGGCCGATCCGGGCATCGTGAGAAAGGGGCGGGCCGCGTCGACGACGTCGCCGATGGTGGCGAGCTCCCGGCCCACGAGCTCCTCGAGCTCTTCGAGGTTCGGCTTCAGCAAGCTGGCCGTGCCGCTCCGAGCGGTCTCGGCCAGGGCCGCGCCCGAGGTGTCGACGGCGAACGGAACGCCGAAGCTCGCAGCGAGTTCTGCGAGGTCGCAGTAGAAGCGGTTCGGGATGCCCGGGGGCAGGCTGCCCGAACCGACCAGCCAGGCGGGGCCGAGGGTCAGTTGCTCGGTGATGAGCGTCATCAGGCGGGCGAGCTCTGCGGTGCTGACCTCGGGGCCGGGCTCGTTCAGCTTCGTGGTTCCGGTGCTGTCGACAACCGTGACGTTGGTGCGGATGGCCTGGGAGATGATGGTGCTCACGCTCGGAATCGACCGGGCGGCGAGCATCCGTTCGAGTTCGTAGCCGTTCACCGCGTCGGCGGGTAGCACGGCGCGGGTGGCGATGCCGTTCTGGGCGAGTGCGCGGGAGACGTTCACGCCCTTACCGGCGGGGTCGCGGCGCACCGAGGTCGCGCGATTCACCTCGCCCACGACGAGAGTGTCGACCGTGAGGGTCACATCGATGCTCGGATTGGCGGTGACGGTGACGATCATGCGCGCACCACGTCGGTTCCCGAGACCACGATCTCGTCGTAGAACTCGCCGTCGAGGCCGGCGTCGGTGATGACGGTGTCGATCGCGCTCAGCGGGGCGACGAGGCCGAAGTCCTGGCGGCCGAACTTGCTGTGGTCGGCCAGCACGACGACGCGGCGGGCGGCAGCGACGAGAGTCGACTTCACCACAGCCTCGTCGAGGTCCGGGGTGGTGAGGCCGCGCTCGACGGTGATCCCGTTGATGCCGATGAACGCGACATCCACCGAGACGGAGGCGATGGCGTTCTGGATCCAGGGACCGACGGCGGCGAGGGTTCGGCCGCGGATGTGGCCGCCGAGAAAGTGCAGGTCGATGTTCGGCTTCGTCGAGAGCAGCATGGCCACCGGCAGCGAGTGCGTCACGACGGTGAGCTCACGGTCGACGGGGAGCAGTTCAGCGAGACGGACTGTGGTGGTGCCGGCGTCGATGATGATGGAACCGCCGTCGGGCACCTCGCTGAGGGCGGCGCGCGCGATGGCGCTCTTCTCGGTCGACAGACGGCCCTCGCGGTCGGAGACACCGGGCTCGATGCCCAGCCGGTCGACGGGGATGGCGCCGCCGTGGGCCCGTTGCACGAGTCCCCGGCGTTCGAGGGTGGTGAGGTCGCGGCGGATGGTCTCCGGTGTGACGGCGAGGTTCTCGCTGAGTTCACGAACGTCGACACGGCCGTCTCGACGGGCCTGGTCGAGGATGGCTTGGTGGCGTTCGGTGGCGTACACAGCAGACTCCGTTGTCGGGCGTTCGAGGTGAAACAAACAAATACAGTATTTGCTTTGTTTGTTTTACCGCCGTTTGTGTCTGCTTGTCAAGTGTCTTCGGACATATCCATGTCGTCGAGATCGCGAAGCGCCTGCCGGGCCTGGGCGAGTCGCTCCTTCTCGGGCACCTCCCACCAGTACGGGCCGCGCTCGCCGAGGCCGAGCTTGGCCAGGCCGTTGCGGCGGCGGGCGGCGGCTGTGCCGGCTTCGTCGCCGGCTCTCCTGGCGGTGCGCACGCCGGAGCGCCCGCGCCCGAGGTGCGACTTCAGCGCCGCCACAATGTCGTCGGGAAGAGACGGTTCGGTGCGGCGCCAGCGGCGGCCGTCGATGAGGAGCCAGCGGTCGGCATCGAAACCCTGTTCCTCGCCGTCGTGCTTCTCCCCTCGCGTCATGCGCCGAGTGCGAGTGCTTTGCGGAGGAAGGCGATGAGCTCGGCGGTCGCACGCTTCGAGACGCGCATGATGGTCGGGTAGGTGACCCAGCCGTGCGCGGCATCGGCGTAGATGCTCACATCGGTGCGGGTGCCTGCCGCGATGAGGCGCTCCGCATAGAGCACGGCCTGGTCTCGCAGCACGTCGTGCGCCGCGACCTGCACGAGTGCCGGAGGCAGCCCGCTGAGGTTCTCGGCCAGGGTCGGGGCGGCCCGGGCATCCGTTCGCTCCGGAGCCTCCGGGTCGGTGCCCAGATAGTGGTCGAGGAAGGCGCGCATGTCGGCCCGGTGCAGCACGGGGTTGGTGGCACTCAGGCGCATGGAGCGGTCATCGAGAACGGTGTCGGTGACCGGGTAGATCAGGCCCTGGGCTGCGATGTGCGGGCCGCCGCGGTCGCGGGCGAGCAGGCTGACGACGGCCGAGAGGTTGCCTCCGGCGCTGTCGCCGATCACGGCGAGGCGGTGTGGGTCGGCTCCGAGGCCGGTGGCGTTGGCAGCGGCCCATTCGAGTGCGGCGTAGCAGTCGTCGACGGCTGCCGGGAACGGATGCTCGGGGGCGAGCCGGTAGTCGACAGCGACCACGATGGCGCCGGGTTCGGCGGCGACGCGGCTCGGCAGCCATTCGCACATGTCGAGGCCGCCGAACAGCGTCCAACCGCCGCCGTGGAAGTAGAGCACGATCGGGCGGAGGTCTTCACTGCGCTCGGACTCGTGGCCAGACGGAGGGTGGTGGCACTGGACGTCACGCGGGGGCGGTAGATGCGCACGGGCACGTCGCCGTTCGCAGAGGGGAAGGAACGGTCATCCGTCGACACTCCGCGGTGCCGCGCACCGAACAGCAGCCGGCGAACGGGTGCCGGCACGTGCTGCATCGTCTGGTTGTGGGCGATGTCGCTCGGGCTCATGGTGGCGACGTGCATGGAGTCGAAGCGGTTCATGAACCAGCCCCAGGCGCGCACGCGGCGCGGTATCGCGGTCATCGGGGTGCCGCAGTGGGGCGCGGGGTGGCTGTGCGCGCCCGCGCCGGGCGGGCATCCGTCAGCCGTGGGGAGCGTTGCACCGCCCCCGCGGCGACGCCTGCGCTGAAGACCGAGAGCGCGACGTCGCTGCGCCCCAGCGAGAGCCGTTTGCGCAGCAGGCCGTGCGCGAGCGGCGAATCGATGAGCTCGGAGTGCGGCGACACGACCAGCCCGCGCGTGTGCGCATGCAGCCACAGGCGCTGCAGAGCGCGCCCGGCCTCGAGAGCGTCGGGTTCTGCGACGCCGATGCGACTGTCCATCGCCGCGGTGATGCGCGGGCCGTCGTCGAGCGCCGCGAGCCGGGCATTGGCGACGAGAACGAGGTGGGTGGGCGATTCATCCTGGCTCTCGGCGAGCGAGAGGGCGAGGGGTCGCAGCGTGCGCGCGCGTTCGAGCGACTCCGCGGTGCGCCCCACGACCCCGGCGACGCCCAGCAGCGGGTTCCGGATGCTGCGCCAGCGCGTCGCCGGAGCGGCAAGCCGCGCAAGCGGGGCCGGCACGCCGAGCATCGTGTCGGTCATCCCGTCTTTCGTGTAGTTCGGATGCGCGGGGTCGAGTCGCAGCCAGTGCAGCAGCTCCTTCGCGATGCTCGGCCGCGACGCTGTGAACGCGATGCCGAGGCGGCTGAGGTACGCCATCGCCCGATCGTCGAGGCGGCGGAGCGTCAGCCACGGCGGCAGGTCGACATCGGAGAGGTCGTCCCAGGTCGCCGGATGCCCGATCAGCCGCCCCCGGTACACCGCCCGCTCACGCACATCGTCGGCTGTGAAGGGGCGCGGGGCGGCACTCTCGTCGACAGGGTGCGCCGCCGCGTCGCCGCGGGTCGCATCCGTGCCCGCCCGGGCGCCCTGGCTGGAGTGGCCACCCCCGGCCTTCGCCGCGAGCCGCGGTACCAGCCGCAGCCGCAGCACCGGCATCGCGGCGTCGGCCGGCCCCGTCAGCGGAAGCTCCTCGAGCCGCGACAGCTGCGGCAGCGCCTCGACCTCAGCGTCGTACCCCGCCTCGGCCGCGCCGATAGCGAAGCTCTCGACCCAGCCTCCCAGCGCGAGCACCACATCGCGAAAGCTCGGATCGCCCGCGGGCAGCGTTCGACTCGGCACGACGCACACCTCGACGGTGGGCACCGGGTCGGCCCCGTCGCGAACGATGTGCGGCGACCAGGGCTGCGTGTTGTGCGGGGAGGGGGAGCGGCTCGCGAGCAGGATGAGCCCGTCGAGCAGCCGTTCGGTGGTCTCGTCGTTCACGCTGTGCCTCCCGCGGTCGTCGCCGGCCCGCTCTGCGGGCTCCCGGCCGATCCGACTCCCGGCCCCGTCGTCGGCCCGACCGGCCGGCGGTAGAACGTGTACCCGTGCAGCGGCCGCCCACCGAACCGCGCGAACTGCGCCGTCGACCCGGGGTTGTCGCGGGCGACATAGGTGCTGCGGAGCATCCGATACCCCCCGTCGCGCAGGTTCACCTGCAGCTGCCTGCTCAGCAGGCTCAGGATGCCCTGCCCCTGCCGCAACGGATCGGTTCCCTGAATCACCAGCACTGCCTCCTCGCGATACCGCCCCCGCGCCAGGAGCAACTGTAGCTGCCGGAGCGGTGAGAGCCGCCCGCCGGCCTTCTGCACGAATTCCGTGATATCGGGGATGACCAGTACGAACGCCAGCGCCCGGCCCGTCGCCCGCTCGCGGGCAAGCAGCAGCAGCCGCTCATCGAGGAGGAACGCCAGGCCGGCGGTCGCCGCTTCCATCTCGGCCGGGCTGATCTCGGTGTAGTAGGGCAGCTGGGCGAACGACGCGTTGAGAAGCCCGAGCAGTTCGGGGATCAGTCGCTTCATGCCGCGTTTCGATCCGTACTCCAGCAGCAGCCCGGCCTCTTCGAGTTCCTCGGCTGTGGGGGCCGTGACCTCGACAGTGCCCACCTCCACGGCCCAGGTGTCGGCCTCCCCCCAGCGAGCAAACCCTTCGGACTCGTAGACGGTCGGCGTCTGTTCGTCGTTCCACGCCGAGTCGACGAAGCCGCGTTCGGCGAACCCCGAGGTGATGACGCCGCCGGCCTGGTTGGGCAGCAGCGAGACGGGCCCGAAGAGTGCGGCGGCTCCGGATGCCCGTGCCCGACGATCGAGCGCCTCGAAGAGTGCCGCGGCCGTCTCTCGGTCGCAAAACTCGGTCGCACCGAACAGCTGCAGCTCCTCGCCGAGCTTCGCGTCGAGGCGGCGGTCGGTATGGGCGGTCGTGCGTCCGGTGACCTGGCCGCCGGCGTCACGCGCGACCAGCAGCTCGATCGGCTCGGGATGCGGGCTGCGCCCGTCGAACCACGACCGGATGCTGGCCTCGACCAGCGGAACGGCGAGGTCAGGCGGCTGCAGCCGAAGCGGCATCGCGATGAACTCGCGGAGTGCGTGCGCGGAGGCGACCCGCTCGACGGTGATGCCGCCGGTCACGGCGCACCCCCGGGACGCGGCCCGCGCGCCTCCGCCGCAGTCTCCGGTGCGAGGTGCAGACGGATGTAACCGCCCGTTCCGTTGCGGGTGCCGCGAGTGATCCACTGCATGAGAGCGCGGTGGGCGGGGAGCCTGGCGAATGACAGCAGATCGTCGCGCGAAGCGAAGAATGCGAGCGTTCCGAGCGTGAATGGGGGCTCCCAGTAGATCGTGTGCCACACGTAGCCCCGCAGCGTCTGCATTCGCGCCACCATCGGGTACCACGTGCGCGACAACTGCAGGAGCGCTGTCGGCCCGCGGTACTTCGTCGCCCCGACGAACATTGCCCCCGCATCTGTCACAGGCCGCTCGACGGGCCGCTCCGGCGACCGGTCCGACCTGCCTGTGGGTGAGAACCGAGGGCGCCTCCGCCGCCCGCGTGCGGGACGTCGATCGGGGCCGTCTTCCGCGCCAGCCGGCTCGGTGACGGGGGGCCCGGTCGCACCGCGGGCGGCCTCGACCGAGGTGGGCGTGAAAGTGGGGATGTGCGCCATGACGTGCCCCTCCGCGCGCCAGACCCCGTTACTGTACCCGCCCGGTTCCGCGATCATGAGGCGTGTTCGAGCCGGAGTGCGGCGAAGGGCGCTGCGGTACACCTGGGCGTGATCACCCGTGTCGAAGAGCACGACAATACCCCGCACGCCGGCCCGTCGGAACGACCTGTGCCAGACATAGCCGGCGAAGCCCCGGACGACGTGCGGCGAACGGAGTTCGGGGCTCGATGGTCGAAAGGAGAACTCTGCGATGACCATCGCCTCTGCGCGGGCCTTCACGGGGGCCGCCCTGAAGTCAGTGGTGCGCATCCGCTCCACCCGCGCCCGCGCCCGCATCCGCTCCGCCCGCGCCGGCGCCGGCGCGATCACCCTCGTCCACGAGGTAGACGTTCTTGATCTTGCTTGAGCCCTGTGCGAAGACCCCGGTGCCGTGGTCGTGGATCTCGATGCGCACATCCGATGCGGTCGGGTCTTCGTCGAGCGACTGGGCGATGTCGCGTGAGACGCTCGACAGGTGCCTGAGCACGCCCGACGCCGATGCCGCGCGGAGCTCCTGCCGGTCATCCGGAGCCAGTGAGGCATCTTCGCGCAACTGCAGGTGGATGACCGGCCGCTGCTCGAGGTTGCCGATGTCGAGCAGGCTGAGCTTGAACGACTCGATGGCGGCCGCGTGCGGATTGTCGAGGTAGAGCCCGTTCTCGACGTCGAGTGGGTAGATGTTGGCGCCCATGTACGAGATCGTCGAGTCTTTTCGCCCGAACAGAAGTACGAACGGCAGCTTCATGCGTTGCGACGAGAATGCCCTCTCGAACGCCAGCGCCAGCCGCGGAAAGCCCGCGACGTGTGCCTCCATCTGCGGAAAGGTGACGATCTTCGCCTCGTCGCCGATGTTGTAGCGCACCTTCGGGCTCATGATCGCCGTCGAGTTGAGCGTGACGAGGAGCTCGCCGTCGGCGGTGGTCTCGAGGTACGTCTCGAGCGGGTTGTACTGGAAGATCATCGGCGTGCGGTCTTCATCCGGCCCCAGCACAGCCGCCCGCAGCGCCGGATTCGCGACCAGGCTCCGCCGCAACCACACCGAGAGGTCGCTCTCGCCGGCCATCCCGATGGTGAGATCGGATGCGCCGTACCCCGAGTACACGCGCACGAACCGCTTCTCGATGTAGTCGCGAAGCCCCTCGGTGAGCGCCTCGCCGCCCACGAAGCCATTGAGCTCGTAGGCGTCCCAGTCGAAGCCGTCGGAGTCGAGCCGGTCGCGCAGGTGCTTCAGGAACGGCGGGTAGGCGCTGATCAGGTAGGTGTAGCCCGGCCCGAAATGCGCGAGTGTATCGACGATCTTGTCGATGTCGGGCCCGGTGTTCTTCACCATTGCGACCTTCGACATCGCCTGGCCGGTGTTCGTGCCGGTCGCCCACGCGCCCATGGAGAAGGCGTTGATGCAGAAGAGCCTGCGGCTGCCGAACAGCAGGGTGATGTAGCCCGCGACGTTCTTGTGCACCGTGTCGAGCTCGTCTTTCGACCGCATCCAGTTGTACGGTTTGCCGCTCGAACCGCTGGACTCGTCGACCACGGTGCCGATCGTCGTGATTTCACCGTTCCAGCAGCGATCCTCCTCCGAGTACCGGTCGACGTACGCCTTCTTCGACGTGGGCTGGTACGACGAGAGGTTCCACCAGTCGAAGACAAAGTCGTGCTCGTCGAGGTAACGGCGATAGGCGGGAACGTCGAGGTAGGCCTGCTGGCAGATGGCCCAGGCGTTCCACCGGGCGAAGTGTTCGAACGACGGGTGATAGTGCCGCGCCGTGAATCGCCAGAGCACGGGGTGCAGACGGTAGACGCCATAGAACGCGGTGACGATCGCGGTCGAGATGCGCAGCACGGCCTGCCGGGCGAGCCTGCCGGGACGCGTGTAGCGCGGCCGCGACGAACGCCGGGGCGCGGGAGAGTCTGCTCGCGCGGGGGAGTGAGGGGGCAGAGCGGAGGACCGCTCGGCGGAGTTCGGCGCGGACAAGCGGACTCCTCCCGGGATGCTGCGGTCGATCATCCCCGAGGCCAGTCTACTGCACTTTCGTCCCCTAAACTGAGACATCGTCACACGCCCGGAGCCGCCGAGGGTGCTCCTGGCGCCCGGGTGGCCGATCATCCGCGGCACTATTCTTGAACCCACGCGTGCGGCGACCGAGGGAGAGAACCATGCTGTTGAAGGGTGTCGGAGTCGGTCGTGGTGTTGCCGTCGGGCCCACGCTCCGGATGCCCGAACCACTCGATGAACCCATCGACGAGGTGAGCGTGGAGCCGGTGGCATCAGCCTTCGCGCGGGTCGAGGCCGCCCTTGCCGCCGTCGCGGCCGACCTCGAGGCACGCGGGGAGCTCGCTGGCGGGGAGGCGCAGAACGTGCTGCAGGCGCAGTCTCTGATGGCGGCCGATCCGACGATCGTCGACGACATCCAGGCCCGGCTCGGCGAGGGCCGAACCGCCGACCGCGCCGTGTTCGAGGCATATGCGGGCTTTCGCGACCTGCTCGTGCAGATGGGTGGCTATATGGCCGAGCGGGCGACCGACCTCGATGACGTGTCGCGCCGGGTCATCGCGAACCTCCGCGGCGTGCCGGCGCCGGGCGTGCCAGAGTCGCCAACCCCGTTCATCCTCGTCGCCCACGACCTCGCACCCGCCGACACGGCCCTGCTCGACCTCGACAGGGTGATCGGGTTGATCACCCGCGAGGGCGGGCCCACGTCGCACACCGCGATCCTCGCCCGGTCGAAGTCGATTCCCGCGATCGTGGGTGTGCAGGGTGCCGAGAACCTGGCAGACGGAATGTTCGTCGTTCTCGACGCCGTCGCCGGAACGGTCGACACCGAGCCGTCCGACGATGACGTGGCGGATGCCCGGGCGCGCATCGCCGAGCGCGCGGCGCTCGCGGCAGCGCCCCTCAGCCCCGGTGCGCTCGCCGACGGAACGCCGATACCCCTGCTCGCGAACCTCGGCTCGGCCGACGGTGCCGCGGAGGCGCTCGCGCTGGGGGCGGAGGGGGTGGGGCTCTTCCGCACCGAGTTCCTCTTTCTCGACTCCACCTCGGCGCCGACCGTCGAGCAGCAGGTCGTCGAGTACGAACGGATGCTGCGGGCCTTCGTGGGCAAGAAGGTCGTCGTGCGGGTGCTCGACGCCGGCGCCGACAAACCGCTCGCCTTTCTGAACGATGCACACGAGGAGAACCCGGCTCTCGGGCTGCGGGGCATCCGAGCCCTGAAGGCGAGCGAGCAGGTGCTGCTCGACCAGCTGACGGCGTTGGCAGAGGCGGAGGCTCGCGTGAACGGGAGCGCCGCGGGCGCCGGGGGCGCCGGGGGTGCCACGGGTGCCGCGGGCGCCGCCGCATCGGGCGACACGGCCCACCGCGGGCGGCACGCCGGTGAAGCGACCGAGACGGGCGGGCCGAGCCAGCCGAGCGGGGCATCCGCCACCCCCGGCGCAGAGCGGGTCGACCTCTGGGTGATGGCGCCCATGATCGCCGACGCCGACGACGCCGAATACTTCACAAGCATCGCCCGCGAGCTCGGAATCCGGGTGGCCGGGGTGATGGCCGAGGTGCCCTCCCTCGCCGTGCTCGCCGACCAGGTCTTCGAGATCGCCGACTTCGTGAGCATCGGCACCAACGACCTCACCCAGTACACCCTCGCAGCCGACCGCCTGCTCGGGTCGGTCGCCCACCTGCAGGATCCGTGGCATCCGGCCGTTCTCAGGCTGGTCGGGATGCTCGGCAGGGCCGGTCGCGAGGCGAACAAGCCCGTGGGGGTGTGCGGCGAGGCCGCGGCCGATCCGCTGCTCGCGGTCGTGCTTGTCGGGCTCGGAATCACGACGCTCTCGATGACTCCGGCAGCGATCGCGGATGTTCGTGCCGAACTCGCGCTGCACACCCTCCCCGAAGCGCAGGCGCTGGCGCGCGCGGCGGTCTCTGCGACCTCGGCGGCGCGTGCGCGCACCGCCGTCACGAGGCTCGCGGCGGCGAACGCGGTCGGGTAGGGCGCGGCCAGCGGAGCCCGCTCGCGACACCTCGAGCGATGTCGCGGATGCTGCCAGCCTCGGCGGGTACCCTGACACCATGTCCACCGCCCGGCCCCGCCGACCCTCGCCGAGGGTGTACCGGCGGCGACGCGCTGTCGCCCTGCTCGTGCTCGTCGCGGCCGTCGTGGTGGTACTGCTGGTCATCCTGAGGCCGGGTTCCGGCGGAGCAGCGACTCCGGCAGGCAGCCCGCAGACCGGCTCACCGACTCCGACGAGCTCGGGGCCTCCGGATGTCGCGGCGACTCCCGGCGCGACCGGGTCGTCGACCCAACCGACCGGCTCGGCAACCCCCGCGACTCCCTCAGCATCAGCGGCACCAGCGGCATCCGACGGCTCGGCCGCCTGCACCGCCGGCAACATCACCGTCACGGCTGTGACCGACACGAACAGTTATGCGGCTGGAGCGGCCCCGCAGCTGTCGTTCAGCATCCTGAACACCGGGTCGACCCCCTGCACCATCAACGCCGGCACCTCGAAGCAGGTCTACACGATCACCAGCGGATCTGAGACGTACTGGGTGTCGACCGACTGCCAGACCGATCCGTCCGATACGCCCGCGATGCTCGCCCCGGGCGTCGCTGTGACCTCGACCCCCTTCGCGTGGAACCGGGTTCGCTCGTCACCCTCCACCTGCGGGGGCACCCAGACCGCTGTGCCCGCGGGCGGTGCGTCGTACCACCTGAAGGTCTCGGTCGACGGAATCGCTTCGGCCGACACCACCCAGTTCATCCTGAACTGACTCGTGCCCGTGCCCGGCTGAATGGAAGAGGCCCCGGCAGTGCTAAGCACCGGCCGGGGCCTCCATCGTCCGATTCCGCTACTTGGTGAGGTCTGACCCCGAAACGTTGCAGCTCGCGTTCGCGTACGCACCCGATCCTGTCTGGGTTGAGACGACCTTGCCGTTCACCGTGATGGTGCAGGTGATTGTGGTGGTGTTGGCGTCACCGATGGCAGAGAGATTGAAGCTGCTGTAGTTAAACGTGCCTCCGGTTTTCGCGATGACGTCCTTCTCGAAAGGCAGCGTCTGACCGTTCGCGCTCTCCGAACCCGATGTTCCATTCGAGTACGTCGAGTAGTTGATCTGGGCTGTGCCATCCCCGGTGACCGCGTAGACGATCGGTACATCAATGTTGGCTTCGGCGCTCGCTGTTGCGATAGCACTGCTCACACCACTGGCGAACGCCGCTGTGTAGGCGATAGCCAGAATAATCGAAAGGATCAGCGCGATGACCGAGATGATGAGACCGGCTATCGCCACTTTCCTCGGCCGGTGCTTGACGACCAGTCCAATGATGCCAAAAACGATTCCTATGAAGGCGACGAAACCCGTAGCGAAGTTGAGAAATGGAATGAATGATCCAACGAATGCGACGATCCCCAGAATCAAAGCCGTCAGGCCGAACCCATTTCCCTTCTTCGCTTCGATAGGCGCTGCGTAGGGCTGCGGTGCTGGACTTTGTGTAGACATGGTTCCCCCTGTGTAGTTGCTGTAAAACACTTATCATCCACTACCGGGCCCCTGCGGTCTGCCACCTGATCGGGGGTGAGCGGCGGCGCGGACGGCGGTCGTGGGCTGCGGGCGCATTCGGGGGTGGGCGGCGGCGGGCGGCGTTCATGCGGCGGGGATAGCATCGCGGTATGTCGTCACCGCGCTTCACCTCCCGCCGGGCCGAGGGATCGAAAGAGGTGTATAGGCTCGACGTCGTCACGCAGCAGGGGGTGGCGCGCGGGGTGCGCGAGCGGGGGATCGAGACATGGCGGGGGCTGCCGTATGCGCTGCCGCCGGTCGGAGGATGGCGGTTTCGGGCTCCACAGCCTCCGCGGGGGTGGGAGGGGGTGCGCGACGCGAGCCGGTTCGGTGCCGTCGCGCCGCAGTCCCGTGAGGGCAACTTCATCGGGGCGGCCAAGAACGCTCCGATGGGCGAGGACTGCCTGACGCTGAACGTGGTGCGTCCGGCGGGTTCGGGCGATCCGGAGTCTGCTGCACTGTTGCCGGTGATGGTGTTCATCCACGGGGGCGCCTACAGCGTGGGGTCGTCATCGGAGGTGCCGCGGAACGGCGACACGCTGGCGCGCGATGGACAAGTGGTCTACGTGAGCCTCAACTACCGGCTCGGGGCGCTCGGGTTTCTGGACTTCACGGCGTATTCGACACCGGAACGGGTGATCGAGAACAACCTGGGCCTGCGGGACTGTGTTGCAGCGCTCGAATGGGTGCAGGCGAACATCCGTTCGTTCGGCGGTGACCCTGAGCGGGTGACGCTGTTCGGCGAGTCTGCCGGGGCGAACGCTGTCACGACGCTGATGACGGTGCCGCGGGCGTCCGGTCTCTTCGCGCGGGCGATTGCGCAGAGTTCGCCGACCAATGCGGTCTACCCGCCGACCCTCACACGCGAATGGGCTGCCGAGTACGTCGAATTGCTGAGCGAACGGGTTGCGAACGACAGCGTCGAGAACACCTCGGCCGAAGACGCGGGGGAGCTGCTGGCGACAGCGGACTGGCGCGATCTCATCCGGGCGACCGACGTGCTCACGATGCGTGCGCCCGACACCGATCCGGGAACGATCGCGCTCTGCCCGGTCATCGACGGCGACTTTCTGCCCGAACGGCCGCTGGATGCGTTCAAAGCCGGGCGTGCGCATCCCGTTCCGCTCATCATCGGCACGAATGACAGGGAGGGTTCCCTGTTCACCGGGCGGCTCGACATTCTGGCGACGACGCCGAAGCGCATCAGGGCTATCTTCGCGAAGACGAAGAAGAAGGCGCGCAAGGCGATCAAGGCGGAGTATCCCGGGTTGCCAGCGAAGCGTCCTGCGGCGGATTTCGGCGGCGACTACGCGTTCTGGTACCCCACGGTGAAGGTCGCGGAGCGGCACGCGCGCTACGCACCGGTCTACTTCTACCGTTTCGACATCGCGCCGCGGCTCGTGCGCCTCGCCGGCTTCGATGCGACGCACGGGCTCGAACTGTTCGCGCTGTTCGACCGGATGGGTGGGTCGTTCGGGCGAACGATGACGCTGCTGGGCGGGCGGGGTTCGTTCCTCGCCGCGGGCGGGCGCATGCGGGAGTACTGGGTGTGGTTCGCCTACACGGGCTCGGTGAACCCGGTGGGTGCGGAGGGTGAGGATGCTCGGGGTTCGGGAAAGGGTTCGGCGACCATTCCGTGGCCGAGGTATTCCGCCAAGACGCGCCGTACCCTCATCTTCGACGGCACCGACCGTGTCGAGAGCGACCCGCGCAGCTCACGGCGGCTCGCGTGGCAGGCGTTCGTGCCGCACGTCTAGCCGGGCGCGCGTCTCAGGCGCCTGATCGCGGCTCACCGTGCTCGCAACCCGCCCCCGCTCACGTCGCCTCGAACGCCTTGTGGAACGCCAACCTGATCCCCGTCTGCCCCGGCCCGAGCACCTTCGAGAACCCGAGGCGCCGGGCCTCCGTCGCGCGGAGGTCGCTCGACGTCACCGGGCGTACCTCACCCGCCAGACTGATCTCGCCGAACGCGACGAAGTCGTGGGGGAGCGGTCTGTCGTTGTTGGCCGACGCGATGGCCAGCGCGATGGCGAGGTCGGCGGCCGGCTCGGTGAGCTTGACCCCGCCCACGGTCGACACGTAGACGTCTTTGTCGGAGAGCTTCACCTGCAGCCGCCTCTCGAGCACCGCCAGGAGCATCGACACCCGTGACGCATCGACCCCATTCGTGACCCGCCGTGGGTTGGGTGCCGTGGTGGACACGACCAGAGCCTGCACCTCGACGGGCAGCGCCCGCCGGCCCTCGAGTGCGACGGTGACGCAGGTGCCGCTGACCGCCTCCTGCCCACGGCTGAGGAACAGCCCGCTCGGGTCGGGGACCTCCCGGATGCCCTCACCCGTCATCTCGAAGCAACCGACCTCGTCGGTCGGGCCGAACCGGTTCTTCAGCGTACGAACGAACCGCAGTGAGGTCTGGCGGTCGCCCTCGAACTGGCAGACGACATCCACCAGGTGCTCCAGAACCCGGGGACCCGCTATCGAACCGTCTTTCGTGACATGCCCGACGAGCAGCACGGGCAGTGACCGCTCCTTCGCGACGCGGATCAGCGCCGACGCGACGGCCCGCACCTGCGTGGGCCCGCCGGCCGCCCCCTCGATCTGGGAGCTGCTCACGGTCTGCACGGAGTCGACGATGACCAGGTGCGGCATGACCGCATCGATCTGCCCGAGTATGGTCGCCAGATCGGTCTCGGCGGCGAGCATGAGCGTGGGAGACAACGATCGGGTTCTCTCGGCCCGCATCTTGATCTGTCCGACGGACTCCTCTGCGCTGACGTAGAGCACGCGGAGGTGCTCCTGTGCGGCGCGGGCCGCGACCTCGAGCAACAGAGTGGACTTGCCCACACCGGGTTCGCCGGAGAGGAGGATGGCCACACCCGGTACCAGGCCGCCACCCAGCACACGGTCGAACTCCGTGATTCCGGTCGCCCAGTGCATGGCGGCGTCGGTCTCGATCTCGGTGATGGGGCGGGCGATACTGGCCTCGTCGACGCTGACGGCGCGCACCTGGCCCTGCAGCCCCGTCGACTCGGCGGCCGACACGACCGTGCCCCACGACTGGCATTCACCGCAGCGGCCGGCCCAGCGCGGGGTCTTCCACCCGCACTCGGTGCACTTGAAATTGCTGAGCGGCTTTGTTGGCATGCCTTCACCCTAGGCGCGCCCACCGACACCCACCGGCTGGCCCCGCACCCTGTGCAGAACTCGGCGCCCATCCCCGGTGTGGAGGAGCCAGCGAACTCACTCCTCGGTCTGGGAGCGGCACGCGGTCGAACGCTGTCAGCCGAACCAGCAGGCACCGCGCGGCACACCATGAGCCAGTCCTCTGGGGCGTATCGCTGCCCGGTCAGATCGACAGCAGCGCGGGAACTTCTCGGCGCCTGAGTCTCACCGAAGCCCACGCCTCGATACTGCGCATCTCGGGATTCGTCAGTAGCGATCTCGCGGCGTGGCTGAGCGAGATCAGCACGACGCTCAGGCTGGCGGGCGAGTATCGTGCGCTGCCTCAGGCCTGAGGTGTGGAGGAGCGGTCAGACAAGCGCAGCGCGCCCTACGCCTCCGGGTCGCGCGGACCGGTGTCTTTGCGACCCTGGGTCGCGAGCTGGGCCGAGCGCTCGGCGAGCAGGCGCCGCACCTCGGCCTGCGCGCCGTCGATCACGGCGGGGTCTAGGGGCAGGCTCGCGACGTTCGAGGTGCCGTGGTACTTCTCGATGTAGGCGTCGAGCTCGGGGCCCGACTCCCACGAGGTGATGAGGCAGTAGCGCGGGTCGGGGCCCTTCTGCCACACCGCGTGCCAGAACCGCTGGGTGTCGACGATGACCTGCGCGCCGGCGGGGAGCGGGATGCGCACCTCGGTGTCGGGGTCGAACCGGTCCGACCGCAGGATCAGGGCGGACTCGGGGTCGTCGGAGAGATTGAAGAAGCCGCGCACGATCCAACCGGTGCCGTCGGGATTGAGACGGTTGTTGTCATCCTGGTGCAGGTTGTAGATGGCATTCGTGTAGTCGTTCGGCTGCAGTTCGATCACTCGGCAGCGGCCGATGTTCGCCCCGGGCTCTTCTGCGCGAGCCTTCAGGATGGGCGCGACATCCACGTTCGCCCTCACCCAGACGCCGTCTTTGTCGGTGCGGGGCGGGGTGTGGTTCCAGAAGCCGTTGCACTCCATTTCGCCGAAAGCGCTGGCCAGAGGGGCGAACCGAGTATCGCCCGACGACTTCCAGTCGACGAACTCCAGATCGAGCCACTCTTTCGGATCGGCCGCCTGGTCGTAGGCGTCGAGCACGACGTAGCCTTTTTCCGCGAACGCCGGAGAGGTGATGAAGCTCATCGGGAGAAGTGAACCCTTCTAAACGGCGACCAGGTGCGTCCACCGGTCTGGTAAGGCGAGCCTAACACTCGCCGTTACGGACCGGCAGGATGCTCAGCGAGCTGTGATCCGGGCGACTGGCCTCAGCACGGGAGGTTCGTAGAGGCGGAACACCTCGTCGTCGGCGATCGTGTGTCGCTGTCCGCCCGACAGCACGACATCGGGACCCTTGACGGTGAGTTGCGTCGCGTGCTCCCGCAACGCGGCGAACTTCAGTGCTCGGTACGGTCCGAGGGGAATCGCAAAGGCGTCTCGCTCGAGAGGCGCCCCGCCGTCCCACTCCGCGACGATCGTGTAGAGCGGGATGCCCGTGAAGCCGGCGACCTCGACGGCCACGTCGTGCATGCGGACATGATCCGGATGCCCGTACCCCCCTCTTTCGTCATACGAGACGATGACGAGCGGCGCGACCTCGAGAACCACGGCGAGCACGTCGGCCGCGATCTCCTCGAGTGGAGCGCGGCTCAGGGCGTCGGCGGGTGCGTCATCCGCAGCGATCGCGGAGCCGTGCGGACCCCACTGCATGCCCGAATCGGAATATGTCCGAGGCGCAAGCCCGGCCGCGCGAGCGCTCGCCTCGCCGAGCAGGCGGTGGTCGGTGACACCGAGCGCCAGCATCGCACGCCGCAGTTCCTCCACGCGGACGGCGGCCAGATCATCCGTTCCTTCGAGGTGTTTAAGCGGTCCCGGAACGACCTCGCCGCGCTCGCCGCGGGTTCCCGTGACGAGCACGACGCGATACCCCCGCCGTGCGAGCGTGGCCATCAGCCCGCCCGTGGCGAGCGTCTCATCATCGGGGTGCGCGTGAAGGAGCAGCACAGCGGCACCCGGCTGCCCGTCGAGTTCGAAGAAAAGCATCCACCCAGAGTATTGCTGCCGGGGGCGGCCGCGAACTCGTCGCACCCGCCCCCGCCTCAGTCCCCGCCCGGCTCAGTCCCCCTTGACGTTCAGGATCTGGCGCAGCGTGTGCCGTACCTCGACGAGGTCGGCGGCATCGGCCATCACCTGGTCGATCGGCTTGTAGGCCGCAGGAATCTCATCGATGAACGCCGCCGTGTCGCGGAACTCGATGCCGACCATCGCCTCCCGCAGCTGCTCGTGCGTGAACTCACGCCGGGCCGCGCTGCGGGAGTGCGTGCGCCCTGCGCCGTGCGGAGACGACTCGAGCGCAAGCGCGCTTCCGCGCCCCGACACCACATACGACGCGGTTCCCATCGATCCGGGGATCAGTCCGAGCTGCTCTTTCCGCGCCGAGATGGCTCCCTTCCGGGAGAGCCAGACGCTCTTACCGAAGTGCGTCTCCTTCTGGGTGAAGTTGTGGTGGCAGTTGATGCGTTCGATCTCGGCAACGGGCGCGCCCATGAAGTCGGAGAGCTGGCGGATGACCCGATCCATCATCTCCTCCCGGTTGAGCAGGGCGAACTGCTGGGCCCAGCGCAGCTCGGCGATGTACCGGTCGAACTCGTCAGTGCCCTCGACGAGGTAGGCGAGGTCACGGTCGGGCAGGTCGATCCACCACTTCTTCATCAGGGCCTGTGCGACCGTGATGTGGTGCTGCGCGATGCGGTTGCCGATTCCCCGGCTGCCCGAGTGCAGGAACAGCCACACCGCACCGGTCTCGTCGAGCGAGACCTCTATGAAGTGGTTGCCGCTGCCGAGAGTGGGATGGCGCGTTCGATCTGTTCGCGCAATTCGCGCAGCTCGCCGCCCCGGGCCGCGATGTCTGTTGCCGTGAACTGCGTCTTCACCGCGATCATTCCGCAGCCGATGTCGACTCCCACGGCTGCCGGCATGACGGCTCCGAGGGTGGGGATGACCGACCCCACCGTTGCGCCGAGCCCGAGGTGGGTATCGGGCAGCAGAGGGGCCGGGCCGCTGTCGGCTCTGCCCCGGCGCCGGGGCCGGCGCAACCGAGCGACGTTACACGCCGGGGCCAGCCGCGTCAACGAGAGCCCGGGCCTACGATGGAGGGCATGGCTTCTCGTACCGCTGTCGACGTGAGCCGTGTCTACACCGAGCGCGGCGACACCTACGCACGCATCAACACGATCGGAACGACCGGGGTGCGGCCCTTCGTGCTCGTTCCCGGCATAGGGGTATCGTCGACGTACTTCGAGCGCCTGGCGCCGAACCTGAACGAATTCGGGCCGGTGCACGCCCTCGACCTGCCGGGCTTCGGCGGGGTGCCACATCCCGACAGCGCAATGACGATCCGCCAGTACGCCGACCTCGTCGGCCGGGTGATCGACGATCTGGAGCTCGACGATCCGATCATCGTGGGGCACTCGATGGGCACGCAGATCGTCAGCGACCTGGTGTCGCGCCGGCCCGAGATCTCGACGGTGGTGCTCATCGGCCCGGTCGTGAATCCTCGGGAGAGGTGGGTCGCCCGGCAGGCGCTGCGCTTCCTCCAGGCGGCCTGGCACGAGCCGTTCAAGGTGAAGTTCCTGGCGGTGAGCGCCTACCTGGTGTGCGGGTTCAAGTGGTTCTCACGCGTGCTGCCCGAGATGATGCAGTACCCGATCGAAAAGGCGCTGCCGAACATCCGGGCCCACACGCTTGTCATCAGGGGTGAATTCGATGCGGTTGCGCCGCGGGAGTGGGTCGAGGAGGTCGGCCGCCTGCTTCCGCTCTCGCGCCTCTGGGAGATGCCGGGAGCCGCACACTCCGTGATGCACGCCCATGCGGAAGAGGTCGCGCTGCTCTGCGTCGAGCACGCCGAACAGGCCACCAGCGACTCGGCGCCCGGCGACGACGACGAGTTGCAGCACTACGACACGTCGGCCGACGACATTCCCGACACCCTTCCTCCGGTGTCGATTCCGGATGCCGTGGCCGCCGTGAAGGGCCGGATCACGGAAGCGGTCGGGGTTGCGCGCGGCGACGACGACCTGATCGCCGAGGGCAAGACCGAGCACGCCCAGGCGATGGAGCGTTCGGGCGACGCCTCGCGTGTCGACGCCGCTGAGCGGGAGCGCGCCGGGCAGAAGGCGCGGGCCGAGGCCGAGCGCCGGGGCGAGCAGGGCGCCACCGCCGAGCGCTGACGCCCGGGCCCGCCGACACCCCGGGGGAGCGGGGGGTGCCCGGCGCCATCGACTGGCGCGGCGCCCGGGGGTGCCGTAAAGTATCCCCCGGTACCGTGTCCGAGCGGCCGAAGGTGCAACTCTCGAAAAGTTGTGTGCTTGAAAGAGCACCGTGGGTTCAAATCCCACCGGTACCGCCAGAATCCGACCCCCTGCTCACCGCCCCCCGGGCGTGGCAGGGGGTTTCTGCGTTCGCGGGGAGGCCAGGCGGAACAGCTCACTGCGGGGGTCGGCCAGAAATGTCACCCATTTGGGGGACGCTTCTCGATAGAGTGGTGGGTGTGGGCCGCACGGACCCGCAGCACCGTGTGAAGAGAGGAGCGAGATCGTGAAGATCTTTGCCCGCATCCGCGAATGGTTCGCGACGCTCGACACGTTCGTCAGCTACCGGGGCCTCGAGGACTCCTCCTCGGTGACGCAGTCGTGCATCGACACGCAGAACCCCCAGGCCTCCCAGACGGCCACCGCCTGACCCGGCGGCCGCGCCACGCAGCCGGCCGAGTCACGCGGCCGCATCACCCCGCCGCCTCACGCCTCCGCGGGCACCGCGGCGACGGCGATCTGGGTCCACGAGACCGGCGGCAGCACGATCGTCGCCTCGTCGCCCTCGACCCGCAGGGTCGCGTTCACGATCAGCCCCACCCGTGACGGGTCGCTGAGCGTGTTGGCGGCTGAAAAGTCATCGGCCCAAAGGCTCTGGGCCGAGAGCCCGGCACTGGCCAGCGACCCGAGGGAGAGCGTCACCTCGACCGATTCGTTCTCCGACCGGTTCACGAGGTACACCGCACCGCGCCCTGTCGCCGCATCGAATGCCGCCACGGAGTCGACCAGCGGAACGTCTCCGTAGGAGGCGGTGGCGTAGCTGTCGCACTGCACGTTCACCCGAAGGGCCTGGCCGCGGGCGTTGGCCGAGGTCTCGGCGAACGGGAAGAAGGTCGTCTGCCGCCAGGCCGGCCCGCCGGGCTCGGTCATGATGGGGGCGATCACGTTCACCAGCTGGGCCAGGGAGGCGCTGGTCACCCGGTCGGCGTGTTTCAGCAGCGAGATCAGCAGGCTCCCGAACACGACCGCATCGGTGACGGTGTAGCTGTCCTCCAGCAGCCGCGGGGCGATCGGCCAGTTGTCGACGCCGGTGATCTTGTCGACCTTCTCGAACCGCTCGTTGTACCAGATGTTCCACTCGTCGAACGAGATGTCGATCGTCTTCGAGCTGCCGCGCACGGCCTTGACGTGGTCTGCCGTCGCGACGACCGCCTCGATGAACCGGTCCATGTCGACGCCCGAGGCGAGAAACTCCGCCCGGTCGCCGCGGTCTTCGTAGTAGGCGTGGCACGAGATGTAGTCGACCTCGTCGTACGTGTGGCTGAGCACCGTGCGCTCCCACTCGCCGAAGGTGGGCATCGAGGCGCTCGACGACCCGCAGACCACCAGTTCGAGCCCCGGGTCGAACGATCGCATGGCCCGGGCGGTCTGTGCCGCGAGTTTTCCGTAGTCGTCGGCCGAGCGGTGGCCGAGCTGCCACGGCCCGTCCATCTCGTTGCCGAGGCACCACATCTGCACGTCGTAGGGCTCCGGATGCCCGTCGGCGATGCGTTTCTCGGCGAGGGCGGTGCCCTGCCGGAGGTTCGCGTACTCGAGCAGGTCGAGCGCCTCCTGCACTCCGCGCGTGCCGAGGTTGACCGCGAGCATCAGGTCGCTGCCCACCTTGGTGAGCCACTGTTCGAACTCGGCGAGCCCCACCTCGTTCGTCTCGGTGGAGTGCCAGGCGAGGTCGAGGCGCCGCGGCCGGGATGAGACCGCACCCACGCTGTCTTCCCAGCGGAACCCCGAGACGAAATTGCCGCCGGGGTAGCGGATCGTGGTCACGCCCAGCTCTTTCACGAGATCGATCACGTCGCTTCTAAAACCGTCTTCGTCGGCGAGCTCGTGACCGGGCTCGTAGATTCCGTCGTAGACCGCGCGGCCGAGGTGTTCGATGAAGGAGCCATACAGGCGCGGATTGATGGGGCCGATCACGGAGTGCGTATCGACGGTGACGCGGGCGCGGAGCATGCAGGTCTCTTTCAGGCTGAAGCGGATGAGGGGGCGAGGGCGGCGGTTGCGTGCTGCTGGAACCGGTCGGCGACCGGGTTGCGGTGCCGCTCGAGGGTGCCGCCGGGGGACTCCACGAGGTCGTACAGCCCCATGGTCAGCAGGTGATCCTTTCGCGGGGCGGTGCTGTGCCGGTATGTCCATTCGTACATGTCGAAGAGCGGCCACCAGGTCATTCCGACGACGGGAAGACCCTCGCCGCGGAGCCGGTGCAGTGTGGCCACCGAGTCGTCCAGCCAGGCCAGGCGCTCGTCGACCGTGCCGGTGACGCAGGTCTCGGTGAGCATGACCGGCGCACCGTATCGCTCGGCGTACCGGGTGAGCACCTCGGCCAACCCGTCGCATCCGGCGTCGAAGAACGGCCTCGGATCGGCGAAACCGCCGCCGTGGTGCACCCCCGCTTCGAAGACCTCCGTCGAGTGACGGGGATAGTAGTTGACCCCCATCACGTCGGGGCGAACCGCATTGCGGGCGAACCAGTCGAGGTCGGTGTCGGTGACTCCGCCGCTCAGCAGCTGCGCGAGCAGCGGATGATCGGGGCCCACATTACCGGTGACGAGGTCTTCGACGAGATAACTCTGGTGCCGGAGCCGTTCGACGGTCTGCCGGTGCTCCGCGGCATCCACATCGCCGACGTAGCGCATGCCGGCGTCGACGTGCACGAAGCTCGCGCGCTCGCCAAGAACGTCGGCGATACCCTGCTGGGTCAGCACGAAGCCCTTGGCGAGGCTCGTCGCAATGCTCGCCAGGCCGCGCGGGCCCTCGAGGTAGGGCGGCCAGTAGGCGTACTCGCCCGAGAAGAGGGCGTGGATCATCGGCTCGTTCACGGGCGTATAGTCCGTGGCGACGGCGGCGAAGCGGTCGGCGAAGCGGGCACCGAACTCCGCGATGTGCTGCGGATAGTCGGGGTTCGCGAACTGGTTCTCGAGCCAGAGCGGGGTGCCGTAGTGCAGCAGGTCGACGATCGGCCGCAGCTCGAGGCGCTCGAACTCGGCCATCGCCCTGTCGATCCACGACCAGTCCCATCGCCCCTGCTCGGGCGCGATGCGGTACCACGGCACGCCCCAGCGGAGGAGATCGGCGCCGACACCCTTGGCCAGCGCGAGGTCTGTCTCGACCTGCGCGTAGTGGTCGGTGAGTTCGTATTCGTCGATCGCGCGCTCACCCGGGCGGCTCTGCGGCACGAAGGTGTCTTCGATGCCCAGGGCGAAGTGCAGCTCTCCGTCGTCGAACCATTTCATCGACTGGCCCGTCTGGCGTGTCATTTGAGCCCCGAGGTCGCGACGGACTCGATGAAGCGGCGCTGCACGAGCAGGAACAGGATGGCCAGCGGCAGCACGGCCATCAGGGCGCCCGCCATCATCACTCCCTGCGGGATGATGCCGCCCGGGCCGGTGAGCAGGGTGAGGCCCGAGGTGATCGTTCCCATGTTCTGGTCTGTGGTGAAGACCAGGGGCCAGAGCAGGTCGTTCCAGTTGTTCACGAAGAGAAAGATGCCGAGCGTGAGAAGGGCCGGAACCGCATTCGGCAGCACGACACTTCGGAACACCCGCCACTCCGAGGCGCCGTCGATGCGGGCCGCGTTGTCGAGGTCGCGGGGGAGGGAGAGGAAGAACTGGCGGAGGAAGAAGATGCCGAAGGCATCGGCCGCCCGTGGGGCGATCAGGCCGGCGAAGGTGTTCACCCAGCCGAGCTGCGACACCAACTGGTAGATCGGGATGAGGGTCGCCTGGAACGGGATCATCAGGCTGGCGATGATGACGATCAGCAGGATGCGGGAGCCGCGAAAATCGAGCCGGGCCAGCGCGTAGGCCGCGAGGGAGTCGAAGACCAGGGCGAAGACCGTCACGCCGCCGGCGAAACCGAAACTGTTGAGGATCAGCCGGCCGAAGGGCAGTTCGGAGAAGATCGCCTCGAAGTTGGCGAGGGTCCACTGGTGCGGAAAGAGCGTCGGCGGGAAGGCATTCACCTCGGAGGCGGGTTTGAAGGCCGTGAAGACGATGATGAGCACCGGCAGCATGATGGCGAAGGTGACGGCCAGCAGCACGGCGAAGAAGACCCAGCGCATCGGGTCGCCCCGGTGCCTGGAGTGGGTGCGGGTGACCGGCAGAACACCGGAGCGGGCGAGAGCGGTCACGAGTTGATGTCCTTTGAGCGACGACCGAAGAAGAGGAACTGCGCGAGACTGAGCAGCAGTGTGACGATGAGCAGCACATACGACAGGGCAGAGGCGAAGCCGAGGTCGAGGTCTTTGAATCCCGACTGGTAGATCTGCATGACGATCGTCTCGGTACTGCGGTACGGCCCCCCGCCGGTGAGCACGTAGATCTGGTCGAACGCCTGCAGCGCGGCTATCAGCGCCACGATCACAACGAACGCCATCGTGTTGCTGAGCATGGGGAAGGTGACGTTGGTGAACCGCTTCCAGACGCTGGCGCCGTCGAGCTGTGCGGCCTCGTAGAGGCTGGTCGGGATGTCCTGCAGACCGGCGAGGAAGATCACCATGTAGAAGCCGAAGTTCTTCCAGACCGCGACGAGTACCACGGTGGGCATCGCGAGGTTCGGGTCTTGCAGCACGTTGCCGATACGGATGCCGACGGCCTGCAGCCAGTAGTTCAGCAGACCGATCTGCGGGTCGAGCAGGTACGACCACGCGAAGGCGGCCACAGCGAGCGAGACGATGAACGGCAGAAAGAGGGTGGAGCGGAAGAAACCGCGGAACGGCAGGCGGGGGCTGTTGATCGCGAGAGCGAGCACCAGGGCCACGACGATGGCTGTAGGGGTGAACAACACCGAGTACAGGGCGGTGTTGCCCATGGCCTGGAGGATCTCCGTGTCGCTGAACACCCTCAGGTAGTTGTCGAGGCCGACGAACTCCGGGGTGCCGAACCCACTCGCATCCGTGAACGACAGCTGAAGGGCCGAGATCATCGGCCAGCCCACGAAGGCGGCGAGGATGATGAGGGCCGGAGCGAGGAAGCCGACGATCGTGGCCCGCCGCTTGAACGTTCCGTTCAGCGGGGTGCGGCCGCCGAGTTGGGCGGGCGGTCGGTATGGCCTGGACGGCGCGAGATTCTGGGTGGTCATGGGTGCTCCTGGGTGGGGCGGGCGGCTGTGGTGTTCCGCGCCCGCCCCACGTCGTCGGTCGAGCTAGTTGGTGAGGGCTTGCTGGATGCTCGTCGAAGCGTCACTCAGCAACTGCTTCGGGTCGCCACCGGCGACGGCCTTCTGCGTGGCGGTGTCGATGGCCGTCAGCACGTCGGTGCTGTTGACCACGCCGGGAAGCAGTGCGACGGTGTTGGGAGCGATCTCGGTCAGGCTCGCGACGGTGGCGTTCGCCGACACGTCGGCGGCACTGACGTCTGTGCGAAGCGGCGGCCAGCCCGAACCGAGCGACCACTTCGTGGCCGTGGTCTTGTCGTTGAAGTAGGCGAGGAACTTCTCTGCCGCCTGCTGGCTCCTCGCGTCGGTCTGCGCCGTGATGCCGAGCGAGATGCCGATGGCCGAAGCGGCCTGGGCCTTCGGGCCCGCCGGGATGGCAGCAAGTCCGTAGTCGATGTTCGAGGATGTCGCGACCCCGGCCATCCACGGGCCACCGACCTCCATCGCGGCCTTGCCGGCCTTGAAGAGGTTGTCGGAGGCAATGCCGTCGAGTCCGGTCGGGGAGATCTTGTCGTTCTGGATCGCCGTGGACCAGTAGGTCAGCGTCTCGACGTTCTCGGGGGAGTCGATGGTCGACTCGGTGCCGTCGTCACTCGTGATCGAGCCGCCGTTGCCCTCGAACAGGCTCGGCCAGACGCCGTTGCCGACGGTGGCGTGGTCGGGCAGGGCCAGACCGTACTGCTCGGGGGTGCCGTCGCCATTGGAGTCCACGGTGAGCTTCTTCGCGTCGGCGACCCATTCGTCCCAGGTCGTCGGGAAGGCCGTGATACCAGCCGCGGCGAAGAGGGTCTTGTTGTAGATGACCGAGAGCGGAACGAACCCGCTCGGCACGCCGTACTTCTTGCCGTCGACGGTCTCCATCGCGACGGCCTCGGCCTTGAGTGCCGAGGTATTGCTCGAGGACTGGCCGTAGAAGTCGTCGAGGTCGACGAGCGCCTTCTTCTGAGCATAGACCGGCAGGCGGTCGGAGGTCATCGCGACGATGTCGGGCCCGTTCTTCGACGACAGCGCCGGAAGCAGTGTGTCGTCGATGACGGCCCAGGTCTTCGTCTGGGTCGTGATGGTGATGTCGCTCTGCGAAGCGTTGAAGTTCTTGACGATGTCGTCGAGCACACCTCCGTCGGCTTCGGTGTAGCCGTGCCAGAAGGTGAGTGCGACCGGGCCGCTGGCCTGGTCGCTCGAGGAGCCGGCGCATCCTGAGAGCCCCGCGGCAACCAATCCGGCTGCTGCGACGACTCCGATCAGCTTCTTCACTGAGTACCTACTTACTGCTCCCAACGTCTCTGTGTGGGAACTCTCTTGAGTGGTGGGCATCAAATTTACATCGATGTAAATGAGACAGTAGGCGACGTCGGCACCACTGTCAACTCGACCTAGGAAGAAATCCCGGCAGCCTCGCGCTCGACGCGCACGCCGGCCGAGGACTCCCGTTCGATGAGCTCATATCCGGTCTCGACGTGCAGCGGGGCCAGTCGTGTGTCGGGCCCCTCGATGCGATCGATCAGGATGTCTATCGCCTTCTGCGCGATCTCATCGCGCCGGGGAGAGACGGTGGTGAGCGACGGGGTCGAGTACGCCGAGTCTTCGATGTCGTCGAAGCCGACGACCGCGACGTCTTCGGGGATACGACGGCCGTGCTTGTGCAGCGCCCGCAGCGCGCCGAGCGCGAGGGCGTCGTTGAAGCAGACGACCGCATCGAACGGAACGCCGCTGGCGAGCAGCCGCTCCATGGCCTCGACGCCGTAGGTGCGGTGCCAGAGAGCGGCGGTGATGATGAGGTCGGGGTCCTGTTCGATGCCGTAGTCGGCCAGCGCCTCGGTGTAGCCCCGTAACCGGGAGGCGGCCGTTCCGACAGGCCCGTCGGGCTGCGCCCCGATCACGGCGACCCGTCGCCGACCGAGCGAGAGCACGTGCAGGGTTGCGGCCTTCATCGCCTGCACGTTGGACATCGTGACATGGTCTGCGCGGCTGCCCTCGACGCGTTCGCCCAGCACCACCAGCGGAAAGTCGACGTCGAGCTGCTCGACATCGCCCGGCCCGATGGCCAGCGGGCTGTAGATCAGGCCGTCGATCGAGTGCCGGCGCATGGCGGCCACCGCGCTGATCTCGAGCGACCGGTCGACGATCGTCTGCTCGATGAGAACCGTGTACCCGCGGGCCCCTGCCGCCCGGATGACCGCGTCGGCGAGTTCGGCGAAGTAGGCCTGGCTGAGCTCTGGCACAGCGAGCCCGAGTACCCGGGTGCTGCCGACCCGCAGGTTGCGGGCCGAGACGTTGATCTCGTAGTCCAGTTCGCCCACCGCGCCCATGACCCGCTCACGCATCTTCGCCGAGACGTGCTCGTACCCCGACAGCACGTTCGAGACGGTCTTCACCGACACTCCGGCGAGAGCCGCGACATCCTGCATCGTGGCAGCCCCACGCGCCGATCGAGCCATCGTCCCTCCATCGGGCGGAACAGCGCCGGGCGGCGCTTTCGTTCCCCTCTGTCACCTTACAAGTCGACGGCCGACACTCGCGTCATGGCGCCTCGTGAGCCGGTGTCAGCCCCGGTTCGCGTCGCTCAGTTCTGCGCACGACGCGAGCAGCACGAGAGCCTGTTCGCTCACAGAGCCGGTCTCGGCGAAGAACACGAAGAGCGTCTGGTCGGGGGCCTCGTTCACGCGGAAGGTCTGATACTCGAGCGTGAGCGGGCCGACCAGCGGATTGAGGTAGCGCTTCGTGCCGCTGGTGCGCTCCTGAACGTCGTGGCGTGCCCAGATACGGCGGAATTCGGGGGAGCGGCGGGAGAGCTCGTCGACGAGTTCCTTCAGCTGCGGGTCGGCGAGGTCGGAGCCCGCCGAGCTGCGCAGTCCCGCGACGGCCCCGGCGGCGACGATCTCCCAGTCGACGTAGAAGCCTTCGCCGGCGGGCGACAGAAACGCTTCGTACAGCAGGTTGTGCCCCGGCGCGAAACCCGGGTTCAGGGCCTGGGCCAGAGGCGTCGACGTAAGCACATCGCGGTAACGGCCGATCACCGCCACCGGCTGGTCGCTCCAGCGGTCGAGCAGGCGCAGCAGCTCGGGGCTGACCCGCTCGTTCCGTCGGGCCGCCACCTTCACCAGTGGCAGGTCTTCAGCGAGGGCGTGCAGGTGCTTCTTCGCCTCGTCGCCGAGCTCGAGGGCGCGCGCGAGGGAGTCGAGAACGGCCCGGGAGGGATGCCTCGCCCGCCCCTGTTCGAGCCGGGCGTAGTAGTGCGTGCTCACGCCGGCGAGAAAGGCGAGCTCCTCCCGGCGCAGCCCCTCGACGCGGCGCTGCCCGTGGTCGAGAACCGCGAAGTCGGCCGGGTCGAGAAGGCTCCGCCGTGCCCGCAGAAACTCTCCCAGTGCGTTGTCCCCGTGTTCCACCCGTCGATCCTACGTTCCTCCCCGGTCTGCCCGGGCCCTCCGCCGCGGGGGAGGGTGTGGGGGGCACTGAGAGGGCGACCCTGGGCGGCCGCCCGTCTTCTACGGTGGGAGCTGCGCTCGGCACGGGCATCCGCCCCGTCTCAGCGCGCCCTCACACACCCCCAATGAAGCAGGTAACAAGACGTGAAGAAGAATGTGCGAAGGCCAGCGTTCTGGCTCGTGCTCTCGCTGGTGCTCATGCTGGTCTCCTCCATCGGAGCCTCGATCGTGCAGTCCTCGGGCGGCACGGCCACGATCCACGACATGTCGTGGGTGACCGGCTCGGGCAAGACGATGAGCGCACTCCTGCTGGTTCCCGACGGCGCCAGCGAGACCGACAAGCGCCCGGCGATCGTGCTGGCGCACGGCTGGTGGAACAACAAGGAGATGCAGGACTCCAACTACGTCGAGCTGGCTCGCCGCGGCTACGTGGTGCTCTCGATCGACATGTACGGCCATGCCTCCTCCGACCCGCTGCAGGAGGGCCACGAGATGGATGCCGCAACCGGCATGTACGACGGAGTGAAGGAGATCGCGAGCCTGCCGTACGTCGACACGACGAAGATCGGTATCAGCGGCCATTCGAACGGTGCCCGTGCCGCGAACTGGGCCATCCCGCTCGACGATGCGGCCGCGACGCCTCTCATCAGGTCGGTCTACCTCGTCGACAACGACCCGATCTACGTCGATTCGGCCGGCGCCTACACGAACTACTACGGCAACCGCGATGTCGGCGTGATGGCCGACCAGTACGACGAATTCTTCTTTCGGAGCTATGACAAGAGCGGTGCCGAACTCACACCCCCGCGGGAGTACATCGGCACGCCGAACGCGCAGTCGTTCCTGAACTTCGGAGCGGACGCCTCGGGGACGCCGGCGAAGGAGTCGTACACCACGTACACCCAGACCGTCGATGGCACAGACGCCATCCGTGAGATCGACAATCCCGCCCAGACCCACCCCTGGGGCCCCTTCTCGAAGCAGGAGGTCACCTCGCTGCTGACGTTCTTCGACAAATCGCTCGGTACCCCCGATCCGATCGCGCCCGGCTCCCAGATCTGGCAGGTCAAGGAGGGTTTCAACGCGCTCGGCCTCGTCGGCTTCGGGATGTTCCTGGTCGCTTTCGCGATCGCCCTGCTCGGCACCCGCGCCTTCGCCGGTCTTCGCACGACGAGAACGGCGGCGCTGCAGCCGAACAGCCGCGGCGGTCTCCTCTGGTTCTGGGGCGGGCTCGTCATCTCGGCCATCGTGTCGGGTGTCAGCTACTGGATCATCAGCGCCGACAAGTCGGTCGGAGCCGTCAGCTTTCTCGGCGACCCGCCGCTGAACCCCCAGGGCGCCGTCTGGATCATCGCCCTCTGGGCCTCCGTCAACGGCGTGGTCGCCGTGGTGATCATGGCCGTCTCGTACCTCGCGTTCGGGCGGAAGAACGGGTTGGACCTCCGCGAGATCGGTGTGCTGCCCGGCTGGAAGAAGTTCGGCCAGGGAATTCTTCTCGGCCTCATCGTGGTCGCGTCGGCGTTCGTGCTGGTGTTCGTCTTCGCGTACTTCTTCACCACCGACTTCCGGCTCTGGGTGCTGGCGATTCCGACGTTCACTCCGAACAAGCTCGCCATCGCACTGATCTACCTGCCGTTCTTCCTGGTCTACTTCCTGGCGAACTCAGTGGCGATCAACGCCTTCAACCGCTTCACGATCTTCGGTCGCGAGTGGGGCAACACGGCGGTTCTGGCCCTCGCGAACGCGATCGCTCCGCTGATCCTGGTTGTCGCGCAGTACTCCCACTTCTTCGTCACGGGCGACCTGATTCCCGGGTTCGGGGGCATCAACAGCATCTGGCTGTTCCCGATCCTGATCATCCTGCCGGTGGCCGCAGTGGTGACGCGAAAGATCTACCGGGCGACGAACAATCCCTATATCGGGGGCTTCATCATGGCCGCGGTCGTGACGGTCGTGGCGGTGTCGAACACGCTGACCTACACGAAGTAGACCGTGGGGCGCGGCTCAGCGGTGCGACCAGGATGCCGTGGACTCCCTCGGCACCACGCGCACCGAGCCGCGCCGCACACCCCGGGCGCTCCCTCCGCCGATGGCGGAGACGAGCTCCTGGGCTGCGGCCCGACCGAGCTCCTGCAGGTTCATCTCCACGCTGGTGAGCGGCGGCCGGGCCTCCTCGGCGAGCACATCCCAGTTGTCGAAACCCATCACTGCGACATCGTCGGGCACCGAGAGGCGGCTCTCGCGCAGCTGGTCGAGGGCACCCCGCGCGAGCTGGTCACTGCCGCAGAGCAGGGCGTCGAAGGCCACCCCCGAATCGACGAGTGACTCGGTGCACCTTCGGCCCCAGCGTTCACCCCAGGGGCCGAAGAGGTCATTGCCGCCGACGAGCTCGAGACCGGCCTCGGCCAGCCGGGCGGATGCCCCGGCTACGCGGTCCTGTGCGGCCGTGTACGAGGGGTCGCCATTGATGAACGCGATGCGGCGCCGCCCACGGGAGAGCAGGTGTTCGACCGCCTGGCGCCCCGCGTCGAAGTTGTCCGGAGTGAACGAGAGGTCGGCTGGGTCGACGGAGGGCGCGTAGACGTAGACGACCGGTACCGTCAACGCGGCAGTGAGGGATGCCCGGGGGTTCGTCGTGCGCCCCACGACGAGCAGCCCATCCACCCGTTTCGCGAGCAGCATGCTGAGCTGGTGCCTCTCGCGCACGGAGTCGCTTCGCGCGTCGGCCAGCAGCACCGAGGTCGACCCGGCGCCGAACGCGTCTTCGGCCCCCAGCAGCACCGGCAGTACGAACCGGTTGTCGAGGTCTTGCGTGAGCATCCCGATCGTTCCGGTGGTGGCCGAATTGAGTGCTTTGGCGAACGGGTTCGGGGTGAACGAGAGGGTGGCCGCGGCGTCGAGAACCCGCTGCCGCGTCTCGGCGCGCACCTGGCTCACGTTGTTCATCGCCTTCGACGCCGTCGCGAGGGAGACACCCGCGAGCTCAGCGACATCGGTCAGCGTCGGCGCCCCCTTGCCGCGTTTTCTGCCGTCCACCTCCGACCTCCCTCGTTGTACTCCCGGTTGTGTTCCGGCACCGAAACCGCGACTTCGAAACTTTGACCGATTCTTTCACCCTATCGGGCGTATTCCTGCTTGACGAGCGGGAAGACCGCGCATATGGTGGTGACCGAAAGTACTTTCGGTATTTCGGTGACCTGCCGCCGGTACCCTATGAGCACGTCACATTCAGAGAGGAATATGATGATCAAGCCCGCCAGAAGAGGGCGCCTTGTCGGGGCAGCCGTTCTTTCGATCGCCGCGCTCGCGGCGCTGTCTGCCTGCTCCGGTTCAGACACCGGCACGGGCCAGGCCTCGACCGATTCCGCCGCCGGCGGCACCTACACCTTCTGGGATCCCTACCCCCAGTTCGATGAGACCGCCGACTGGTCGAAGCTCGTCGCGAAATGCGGAACGGAGGCCGGAGTGACGATCGAGCGCACCGGTTACGATACCTCCGACCTCACCAGCAAGGCCCTTCTGGCGGGCCAGCAGGGCAGCTCGCCCGATGTGCTCGTCGTCGACAACCCCGTCGTCTCCACTCTGGCAGACGCCGGCATCCTGACCACCACCAAAGAACTCGGGCTCGACACGACGAACTTCGAGGCGAACATCCTCGCCGCCGGCCAGAGCAACGGCGACACCTTCGGTGTGCCGATCGGCGCCAACACCCTGGCGCTCTACTACAACAAAGACGTGCTCACGGCCGCCGGTGTCGATATCGCCAGCGTCACCGACTGGGACTCGCTGAACGCTGCACTCGCGAAGGTGAAGGCGTCGGGCAAGCAGGGCATCACGTTCTCGGGCATCGGAACCGAGGAGGGCAGCTTTCAGTTCCTGCCGTGGTTCTGGGGCGCCGGCGCAGAGCTGACCGACCTCAGCTCGAGCCAGGCCGTCGACGCGGCGACCCTCTGGACGAACTGGGTGAAGGAGGGCTACGCCCCCAACTCCGTGATCAACAACACCCAGACGACGAGCTGGCAGGAGTTTCTCACCGGCGACTTCGCTTTCAGCGAGAACGGCACCTGGCAGCTCGCCGGCGCCGACAAATCCGGCCTGAGCTACGGCGTGGTGCCGATTCCGGCCAAAGCGGGCGGGGCTGCAGCGGCACCCACCGGCGGAGAGTTCGTCGCGGCGCCCGTGCAGAGCGACACCGGTCGCTACGCGACCACCGAGAAGATCGTCTCCTGCCTCACCAGCGATTCGAACCTGCTGACGACCGACACGACACTGTCGTACGTTGCGCCGATCGCCACCGTGCAGACCCAGCAGGTCGCCGCGAACGCCGAACTCACGCCCTGGGTCGCTGCGGTGGCCGCAGCGCGTGGTCGCACGAGTGACAACCTCGGCACCAAGTACCCGGTCATCTCGCAGGCCATGTGGGGTGGATTCCAGAACGCCCTCTCGGGCAGCCAGGCGCCAGCAGACGCGATGAAGGCCGCCCAGACCGCGGCCGCGGCCGCCCAGTAGTCATGACCGTCACGCAGAGAACCGCCGTCTCGCCCGCCGTCACGGCTGAGGCGGCGGTTCCTCGTCGGCCCGATCCGGTCGCTCCCACCGGGGCGGCCGGCCGGGCCCGGCGGCCCCACGCGACCCAGTGGGCCGCCTGGGCCTTCCTTGCTCCGGTGGTGATCTATCTCGCACTGTTCTATGCGCTACCGCTCTACAAGAACGTCGACCTGAGCATCCGCGACTACACGGTGCGCTCGTTCGTGCAGGGCAATGCACCTTTCGTCGGGCTCGAGAACTACCTGAAGGTGTTCTCCGACCCCACGTTCCTCCCGGCGGTCCTGCACACCGGGTTCTTCGTGCTGGTGTCGATCCTGTTCCAGTTCACCATCGGCATGGCGCTCGCCGTCTTCTTCTACAACCGGTTCCGCCTGTCGGCGACGCTTCGCGCGCTGTTCCTGGTGCCGTGGCTGCTGCCTCTGATCGTGTCGGCCTCCACCTGGTCGTGGATGCTCAACAGCGACTCGGGCATCGTGAACTCCTTTCTCGAATCGTTCGGCATCGGCAGTGTCAACTGGCTGACCTCGCCGCAGTGGGCGCTGGTCTCGGTGACGATCGCGAACATCTGGATCGGCATCCCGTTCAACCTCGTCATTCTCTACAGCGGCCTGCAGAACATCTCGGCCGACCTCTATGAGGCCGCATCGCTCGACGGCGCGAACGCGTGGCAGAAGTTCTGGCGGATCACCTTTCCGCTGCTGCGGCCCGTGTCGGCCATCACGATCCTGCTCGGACTGGTCTACACGCTGAAGGTCTTCGACATCATCTGGATCATGACGAAGGGTGGGCCGGCCAGTTCGTCGACCACCCTGTCGACGTGGTCGTACCAGCTCGGCTTCGGTTCGACCCTGCCGCGCTTCGGGCCGGCGGCGGCGGTCGGCAACATCCTCATCATCGTCGCGCTCGTCTTCGGGCTCGTCTACATCCACCTGCAGCGAAGGGAGGCCAAGCGATGACCGCTCTGGCCACACCGACCGTCGGAGCCACTTCGACCGCCCAGCGGAACCGTCGGCGTCCCACCTGGTGGATCACGGTGATCGGCGTCGTACTCACCGCACTCATGCTGTTCCCGATCTACTGGATGATCAACGTCTCCCTGACGAAGACCGCCGACATGCGGAAGAGCCCGCCCGCCTGGTTCCCGTTCGACCCCACCTTCTCGGGCTACCAGGCGGTGCTCTCCCAGCAGTTGCCCTATCTCGGTACGAGTCTGATCGTCGGCCTCGGAACGGTGGTGCTCACACTCGTGCTCGCCGCCCCGGCCGGCTACGCGCTGGCGAAACTCCGGCCGCGCGGCGGCGGAGCCGTGAGCTTCGTGTTCCTGATCGCGCAGATGATCCCGGGCATCATCATGGCGATGGGGTTCTATGCGATCTACCTCAACCTGGGCATCCTGAATTCGATACCGGGCCTGATTCTCGCCGACTCGACGATCGCCGTGCCGTTCGGTGTGCTGCTGTTCACCGCCTTCATGTCGGCCATCCCCGACGAGCTGATGTCGGCTGCCAAGATCGACGGAGCATCGTCGTGGCGCACCTTCCGCTCGGTGGTGCTGCCGATCAGCCGCAACTCCGTCGTGACGGTGTCGCTGTTCGCCTTCCTCTGGGCCTGGTCGGACTTCATCTTCGCGTCGACGCTCGACGGCGGCGGCAAGATCCAACCGATCACGCTCGGCATCTACAAGTACATCGGCAACAACAACCAGGAGTGGAACTCGATCATGGCAACAGCCGTCGTCGCGTCCATCCCGGCAGCCGTGCTTCTCGTCGTCGCCCAGCGTTACGTCGCGGCCGGCGTGACCGCCGGCGCGGTCAAAGACTGATGGCCACCTTCACCGCCGCCTCGGGCTGCCTCGAGGTGCGCCACGGGCACGAGGTACTGCGCATCGAGGCGTGGGGCGTCGACAGCGCCCGCGTTCGGGCGAGCCAGTATCGGCTACCCGCCGAGAGTGCGGGGGCGCTCGCCGAGACGGCGCCGGTGCCGCCCGCGGGCGACATCGAGGGGCCTGCAGCCATCGCGACCGCGACCGCCACCGGCGGCCGGCTCGTCAACGGTGAACTCACCGTCACCGTGACGTTCGACGCTGCGGAGCCCTACCCCGAACCCCAGCTCACCTTCACGAACACCACGACCGGCGCCGAACTTCTGGCCGAGAGTCGCGAGCACTTCTGGCTGCCCGGGGCACGCGTCTTTCTCGGCAACGGCTCCGGCGCCTCCGAGATCCACCAGCAGTTCCGGGCCTACGACGGGGAGAAACTGTTCGGCCTGGGTCAACGCACCCACGGGCGGTTGAACATCAAGGGCCTCTCTCTCGACCTCGTGCAACGCAACGCCGAGGTGAACATCCCGTTCGTGCTCTCCGACCGCGGTTACGGGCTGCTCTGGAACGTACCCGCCGTGGGACGCGTCGAATTCGCCGACAACGCGACCCGCTGGCAGGCCGCCCAGGCGCGGGAGATCGACTACTGGATCACCGCCGCACCGACCCCCGCAGGCATCCTCTCGCGCTTTGCCGATGCCACCGGCCATGTGCCCGATCTGCCCGAGTGGGCGAGCGGGTTCTGGCAGTCGAAGCTGCGCTATCGCACCCAGGATGAACTGCTCGCCGTCGCGCGCGAGCACACCAGCCGTGGCCTGCCGCTCTCGGTCATCGTGGCCGACTTCTTCCACTGGTCGGCCATGGGCGACTTCCGCTTCGACGAGAACGAGTGGCCGGATGTTCCCGCCCTGGTCGCCGAGCTGAAGGCCCTCGGCGTGGAACTCATGGTGTCGATCTGGCCGACGATCTCGCCGCTGTCGGAGAACTTCGCCGACTACCGCGACCGAGGGCTGCTGGTCGGTGCCGAGCAGGGCGTCGAGTTCCTGCAGAGCATCCAGGACAAGGGCATGGCCACGCCGATGCCGGTCGGATTCTACGACCCGACGAACCCCGAGACCCGGGAGTACGTGTGGAAGCTGGTGGAGCAGAACTATCTCGCACACGGCATCCGTGTGTTCTGGCTCGACGCCTCCGAGCCCGAACTGAACCCCGCGCACCCCTCGAACATGCACCTCTGGGCCGGCCCGGGTGCAGAGGTCGCGAACATCTACCCCCGCGACAACGCCCGGCTCTTCGCCGAGGGAATGGCCGAGGCGAACCAGCAGCCGACCGTGCTGCTCTGCCGCTCGGCCTGGGCCGGCTCGCAGAAGTACGGCGCCGCCGTGTGGTCGGGCGACATTCCCGCCACGTGGCTGTCGCTCGCGCAGCAGCTGCGGGCCGGGCTGAACATCGCGATCTCGGGCATTCCGTGGTGGACGACCGACATCGGCGGGTTCCACGGCGGCGACGCGTCAGATCCTGAGTACCGGGAGCTGGTCATCCGCTGGTTCCAGTACGGCGTGTTCTGCCCGCTGTTCCGGCTGCACGGCGACCGCCAGCCGCGAACGCCGACCGGGTTCGAGATGACCGGCGGGCCGAACGAGGTGTGGTCGTTCGGTGATGAGGCGTTGGGCATCCTGACCGGGGTGCTGCAGCTGCGGGAGCGGCTCCGCCCCTACATCCACGAGCAGATGAGCCTGGCTCGGCGCACCGGTGTACCGCCGATGCGACCACTGTTCATCGACTACCCGACCGACGAGCGGGCGTGGCTCATCGAGGACCAGTTTCTCTTCGGCCCCGACATCCTCGTCTGCCCCATCACCGCACCCGGCCAGCGCGAACGTCAGGTGTACCTGCCCGGCACTGGTCGCTGGCGCGATGCGCACTCCGCCGAACTCATCGATGCGGGCCGCACGATCACCGTCGAGGCACCTCTTGAACGCATTCCCGTTTTCCTCCGAGAAGAAGCACAGGTCTCCCTTGTCCCCTGACACAACCGCCACGCTGCTCCCTGGCGTTCGTGAGATGAACGCCGCCGGGAAGGCCCTGCGGGGTGGGCCGGTCGCTCCGAGCGCCTCGCGCCTGCGCCCGCTCGGCCCCGACGAGGTCATGATCGATGGCGGTTTCTGGGCGGAGCGCCAGGCGCTGAACGCCGACGTCATCCTCGCGCACTGCGAGAAGTGGATGGAACGGATCGGCTGGATCCAGAACTTCGACGCGGTCGCCACAGGCACGGTCGGGTCGCGGCATGCCGGTATCGAGTTCGTCGACTCCGAGGTCTACAAACTCCTCGAGGCCATGGCCTGGGAACTGGCGCGTCGGCCCGATCAGGCCCTCGAGGCCCGCTACCGCGCCCTCGTCGACCGAGTGGCCGCCGCGCAGGAGGCGGACGGCTACCTGCACACCAGCTTCGGGCATCCGGGACAGCCCGATCGTTACTCGAACCTCGAATGGGGTCACGAGCTGTACTGTTTCGGGCATCTCTTTCAGGCCGCCGTGGCGCGGGTGCGAGGCGGGTACGCCGACGACGACCTCGTGCGGGTCGCCCGGCGCCTCGCCGATCACGTGTATCGCGAGTTCGGACCAGACGGGCGCGTGGCCATCTGCGGGCATCCCGAGGTCGAAGTCGCGCTCGTCGAGCTCTCGCGGGCAGTGGGTGAGCCTCGGTACCTCGAGCTCGCCGGGCTGTTCGTCGAGCGCCGGGGGAGGGGGATGCTCGCCACCACGATCCTCTTCGGTCACGAGTACTTTCAGGACGACGTACCCGTGCGCTCGGCCACCGTGCTGCGCGGTCACGCCGTTCGGGCGCTCTACCTCGCCAGCGGCGCGCTGGATGTTGCGACGGAGACGGGTGACCGTGCGCTCGCCGATGCCGTCGCACTGCAGTGGCGCAACACCGTCGCGAGGCGTACCTACATCACCGGTGGCATGGGATCGCACCACCAGGACGAAGCGTTCGGCGACGACTACGAGCTGCCGGCCGACCGCGCCTACTCCGAGACCTGTGCCGGCATCGGCTCCGTCATGCTGAGCTGGCGGCTGCTGCTCGAGACCGGGGACACCGCCTACGCCGACCTCATCGAGCGCACCCTGCTGAACAACATCCTCGCCTCGCCCCGGCAGGACGGCCGGGCATTCTTCTACACGAACACGCTGCAGCAGCGCGCTGCCGGCACCGAGCCCTCCGAGGGCGAGTTGAGCGAACGGGCCGAAGCGAGTCTGCGCGCTCCGTGGTTCGAGGTTTCGTGCTGCCCGACGAACGTGGCGCGCACGCTCGCGAGCGCAGGCCTGTACTTCGCCACCGCAGACCAGAACGGTGTGCAGCTGCACCAGTACGGCGACCTCTCGGTGCGGGTGACCCTGCCTGACTCCCGGGTGGTCTCGCTGAAGGTCTCGAGCGGCTACCCGCACGAGGGCATCGTGACGGTGACGGTGCTCGAGGAGGTCGATGCAGCGATCACGCTACGGGTTCCCCAGTGGGCACAGGATGCTGCGACGGTCACCGTCGCAGGTGAGACCGTCGTGCCCGGCGGTGGTTCTGTCGTGGTCGATCGTGCGTTCGCGGCCGGTGACACGATCGTCCTGAGCCTGCCGATGCAGCCGCGGATCGTGCATCCGCACCCCCGCATCGACGCCGTTCGTGGAACCGTCGCGGTCGAGCGCGGTCCCCTCGTGATGGTGCTCGAGTCGTCGGACCTGCCCGCGGGCAGGTCGACGGAGGATGCCGGCCTCTGCCTCGACAGCGGTCTCACGGTGATGGCGGACGGCCGGGTCACGGCGACGGTGGCGCTGCGGGCGGATGACGACCCCGGCTGGCCGTACGCGGGTGGGGCCGATCCGACGGGTGACGGCCCCGGTCCCGGGTCGGGCCGGCCTGCGCCGGCGGCAGCTCGCGTGCTCGAGGGTGTCGCGCTCACGCCGTACTACGCGTGGGCGAACCGTGGCCCGTCGACGATGCGGGTGTGGTTGCCGACGGCGGGCTGACCCCCGCCGTCGGCGATCCCTCCTCAGGCCACCGACCAGCCGCCGTCGGAGGGCAGGATGACGCCGTTCAGGTTGACGGCATCGTCGCTCAGCAGGAACGTGATCGAGGCGGCCAGGGCGTCGGCCTCGACGGCGTCGGGCAGCACGGCCATGGCCATCTGCACGCGCTGGGCCCCGAGCTCGGAGGCGAAGGTCGCCTCGATGTTCGTGATCGTGGCCCCGGGCGCCACGGCGTTGACGCGGATTCCGGTGGCGCCGTACATGAACGCGCTGCTCTTGGTGAGGCCCGCGACGGCGTGCTTCGAGGCGGTGTAGGCGGCTCCGGCCGCGGAGCCGCGAAGAGCCGCTTCGGAGGCGATGTTGACGATGGAACCCTTGGCCCGGGCGAGCATCCCGGGCACCACGGCGCGCATGAGCTTCATCGTTCCGGTCACGTTGATGGCGAAGACGCGCTGCCATACGGCGTCGCTCAGCTCGTGCACCGGCGTCATGTTGTCCATGATGCCCGCGACGTTCGCCAGTGCGTCGATGCGGTCGCCGGCCTCTTCGATGATGCGCGCGATGGCGGCGTCGTCGGTGATGTCGGCCTCGACCGTGACCACGTCGGTTTCAGGATGCTCGGAGCTGAACTCCTCGAGCCGCTCGCGCGAGATGTCGACCGCGATCACCCGGCCACCCTCGCGGGCGATACGGGATGCCGTCGCCCGGCCGATGCCGGAACCGGCTCCGGTGACGATGACGGTCATCCCGTCGAAACGCCCGGGGGTGATCTTCTCGACCCAGGACTCGGGTTCGGGGGCGTCTTGTGCGGCGGGGAACTCGGGAGCTCCATCTGACGCGCTCGCAGAGCCGACGGCATCCGCCTCTCCCGCCCCGCCCGTCTCGGAGGGTTCGGGAACCTCGCCCGCCTCGACCTTCCGCACCAGTTCGTCGATCATCCCGGTCGTGAAGGCGCCCTTGCTCATCGTGACGAGGCGCTTCAGCGCCAGCCGGCTGACGGGCCGCAGCACGCCCTCGTCCTGACCGCCCGCGGCGAGTAGTTCACGCAGCACCGGGCCGCCGGCAGGGTCCGCGAGCCAGGTGCGAATGGATGAATCGCCGGAGAGTTTCTCGTTCTTGCTCATGGGGAGGGGCTCCTGTTCGTGGGATGTACTACCGGACAACTCTGTCCGGTAGTACGCTACCCGAATGCCGACCACTCGTGAAGACCTGCCGAAGGCCAACCGGGGACCGAGTGCCGGCCCCGCCAACCGCGAGGCTCTCATCGCTGCTGCGCGGCATGTCTTCGCCGAGCACGGCCTCAGCGCACCGCTCAGCGCGGTGGCCCGGCGGGCGGGGGTCGGCCAGGGCAGCCTCTACCGGCACTTTCCCGACCGGGTGAGTCTCGCGCTCGCCGTCTTCGACGAGAACATCGCCGACCTCGACTCGCTCGTCTCCGACCCCGACGGGTCGGTGGTCGACCTCTTCGACCGCATCGCCGACCAGGCGATGGCCTCGACGGCACTGATCGACCTGATCACCTCCCAACGCCACGACGATCGTGCTGTCGGCCTCGGCCGACGGCTCGAGAACATCATCGACACCGTGCTCGAGCGCGACCAGAAGCGCGACCGGATCGCCCGCACAGTGGTGTCGGCAGACATCCTGCTGTCGATCTCGATGCTCGCCTTCCTGCTCGCCCGAACGGATGCCGACCAGCAGCCCGGCGTCGCGGCGCGGGCCCGGGCCATCTTTCGCGCGGCTTTTCGCCCGGCAGGCTGAGAGGTTCAGGGCCGGCGGGCCGCCCAGAGGGTGCGGGTGCCACGGATGTGCAGCTGATCGGCTCCCACGAGTTCGGGTTGACCGGTGCGGCGCCGTTCGAGCGCCGCGTACTCACCCGCCGGTCCGTCTGCGGGCATCCGGTGGTCGGTGACGAGAGTGCGGGTGATCAGGGACTCGAAGCCCGCTGCGGCGAGGCCGGCAGACCAGTCGGGATGATCGAACGCGGGTGAGCGTCGGGGCTCCGCGGGCCTGAGGTGCTGTTCCTGCTCGGGCTCCGACTCGGCGGCGGTGTCGGGGATCACCAGAGGGGGAGCATCCATCTCTACGATCACGATCAGCCCGCCCGACCGGAGGCTCGAGAACAGGTTGTCGAGGGCCTTCGGGGCGTCGGAGACCTCGTGCAGGGCCACGGCCGACCAGATGAGATCGGCGGTGCCGAGAGACCATTCGTCTGCGGAGGCATCGGCGGCGACCGTGCTCACGCGATCGGCGACCCGCTCGGAGCGGGCCCGGGCGCGAACCCGCTCGAGCATCCGCTCGTCGATGTCGACCGCGACGACCTCGGCGGTCGGGAACAGCCGGGCGAGGGCGACCGAGCCGGTGCCGGTGCCGGCCCCGATGTCGAGGATGCGGCGAGGTGTGTCGGTCCCGACGAGATCGGCGACCGTCGCCAGCGCCTGCTCGAGCGCCGGGCGTTGAACGATCGCGTCGAGGTCGAGCAGTCGCGCGAGGTCGGGCCCGTGCGGGCCGGCGTGCGCATGCGTGTGGCCGGAATCGTGCGGTTTCGGGGTCATGCTCACGACCGTATTCGCACTTCCCCCCAAGACACCCACCCTCGTGCCGAACCAGCAATCGAGCAGCGCGGCAGCGGGTGACAGCGGCTGACAGCGGTGCGACAGAGGGCGGGCCGCACACTCGTCACTGAGGGCGCCAGAGCGCGACCCGCAGAGGAGAATTCGCATGGCAGCAGCAATCGAGGCCCACGGCCTCATCAAGCACTTCGGCAGGACGAGGGCGCTGAACGGTATCGACCTGACGGTTCAGGAGGGACGCGTTCTGGGCGTGCTCGGCCCGAACGGAGCAGGCAAGACCACGGCGGTACGCATCCTGGCCACGCTGCTGAAGCCCGACGGCGGCACCGCCGTGGTGTCGGGGCTCGATGTGGTGCACCAGGCGACCGCCGTGCGGCGCACGATCGGCCTGACCGGGCAGTTCGCGAGCGTCGACGAAGATCTGACCGGCACCCAGAACCTCGTGATGATCGGGCAGCTGCTCGGCCTGTCGACGCGCCAGGCGAGGGCGCGGGCATCCGAACTTCTCGCCGAGTTCGACCTGACGGATGCCGCCGGCCGGCTGGCGAAGACCTACTCCGGGGGCATGCGCCGCCGGCTCGACCTCTCGGCGTCGCTCATCGGGCGGCCGAGTGTGGTCTTTCTCGACGAGCCGACGACCGGGCTCGACCCAGCCAAGCGCGATGACGTGTGGGAGATGATCCGAGCGCTCGTGCGGCAGGGAACGACCATCCTGTTGACGACGCAGTACCTCGAGGAGGCGGATGCGCTCGCCAACGAGATCACGGTCATCGACCACGGCACGATCATCGCGCACGACACCCCGCGGGGGTTGAAGCGCCAGGTCGGCGGCCAGACCCTCGAGGTGCGGCCGACGGATGTCGCGTCCCTGCCGCGCGTTCGCGAACTGCTCATCAGGTACGGCACGAGGGAACCCGACCAGCCGGCGCCCGACCTGCTCTCGGTGCCGGTCACCGACGAATCCGCGTTGACGACCGTGGTCGCCGCGCTCGCGGCCGAGCGCATCTCGGTCTCCGAGCTGTCGCTCAGGCTGCCGAGCCTCGACGAGGTCTTCTACTCGCTCACCGGGCAACCGAAGAACGACCAGACCCAGAACGACCAGACCCAGATCGACCAGACCCAGAACGACCAGACCCGGAACGGAGCGGCCGCCTGATGCTCCGCGACTCTCTCATCCTCGCCAAGCGTTCCGTCATCAAGATGGTGCGCAACCCCGAACAGTTCATCGACGTCACCCTGCAGCCGATCATCCTGACCGTGGTGTTCGTGTTCATCTTCGGTGGCGCGATCGCCGGGTCGACCGGTGAATACGTGCAGTTCGCGCTGCCCGGCATCATCGTGCAGACCATCATGTTCACCTCGCTCACCATCGGCGTGAACCTCAACACCGACATTCAGAAGGGCATCTTCGACCGCTTCCGGTCGTTGCCGATCGCCCGCTCCTCGCCGCTTTTCGGTGCGGTTCTCGGCGACATCGTCCGTCACTCGATCGCCATCACCGTGACGCTGCTGTTCGGCCGCATCATCGGGTTCGAGTTTCCGACGCCGTGGTGGCATGTGGCGATCGCCGTGCTGCTGATCATCACCTTCGCCGTGAGCCTGTGCTGGGTCTCGGTGCTGATCGGGATGCTCGCCAGGAGCTCCGGCGCCGTGCAGGGCCTGTCGTTCCTGATCGTCTTTCCGCTCACCTTCGGATCGTCGACCTTCGTTCCGGCCTCCACCCTTCCGACGTGGCTGCAGGGCTGGGTGGCGATCAACCCTGTGACGCACGTGATCGAGTCGATGCGTGGGCTGCTGACCGGATCGACCGGCGTGGTCGGAGATACGGTCACGGGCCAGGTGCTGTGGGTGCTCGCCTCCTGCGTCGTGCTGGTCGGCGTGTTCTTCCCGCTCGCGACGTGGGCCTACCGCCGCAAGATCTAGCGGCGGGTGGCGGGTGGCGGGCGGCGTCAGGCGAGCAGTTCGTTCAGCGCCTCGAGCGGAAGCGGGCGTTCGGGTACGACAGTACCCGGGCGCCCGATTCCCGCGTCGTCGGCCGCCCGGCTGATCGCAACGAGATCGGGGTGCGTCGCGTCGCACGCTCCCACGATGGCCGTCGCGTAGTCGGCGGCCCGCACGGCCATTCTGACGTCTCCCGTGGCGAGGGCGAGCATCCCGATTCCCATCGCCACCCCGCCGATGACGGGCTGGTCGCCGCTCTGCAGAGCCCTTTCGGCCGCCGCCCCGAGGTGCCGGTGGGCGCCGTCGATGTCGCCGCGCTTCCTGGCGAGTGCCGCCTTCGTGGTCTCGAGCACGGCCACCGACTGAGTGGGCGGCTTCGAGAGCGAGACGAGTTCGTCGATCACCGGCACCCGGGCACCGGCCGACTCCAGATCTCCGAGCGCGACCTCCAGCACGAGGGCGTTGATCTGCACATTCAGGATGGCCCGATGGTCGCCGCCAGCATCCGTCTCGTCGAGCATCGCCGCGAGGCGAACCCGGGCCTCGGCGCTTCGTCCCAGCCGCCAGAGCAGCTGGATGCTGAGACCCTGTTCCCGGGCGAGGTCGGGTGTCGAGGTGATGCCACGCATTATCGCGGTCGACGAATCGGCCAGGTCGAGCGCCTCTTCGAGCCGGCCGTGCAGGGTGAGCCACTCCGCGCGCATCCGCTGCGCGAGAGCCGTGCCCCAGCGGTCACCGACGACGCCCGACAGTTCGAGCGCCACATCCGATTCGCGGCCCAGCTCGCCCACATCGCCGCGGTTCTGGGCGGTGGCGGCGCGCATCACATGCAGCATCGCGGTCGGCCAGGCATCCAGGCCGAGGTCTTCGCCGCGGGGCAGCCGCACGGCGGCGAGCCAGTTCGGCTGGCTGGCGACCTCGGCGAACGCCAGCAGGGCCGGGGTGAACATCTGCAGCATTTCGTGGCTGCCTGCCCCGAGCTTCACCGACCGCAGCGGTTCGAGCAGCCCCCGCAGTCTCTCGCTCAGCAGGGCGATGTCGAACTCGTCACCGTCCCGGCCCGAGAAGCCTTCGAGCAGCGGATGCAGGAGGGCCAGCAGCCTCGCCTCGTCACCGTCTTCGTCGCCCTCCACGAGCGACGCAGATGCGGCGGCCACGCCCAGCCAGGTCGCGGCCTCCTCGTTGCGATCGCGCAGGATCCAGTACCACGCACACGAGATGGTGAGCCGCACGACGATGTTCGGCAGGGGCACCCCACCGCTGAAGCGCAGTGCGCTCGCGAGGTTGTCTTCCTCGTCATCGAACCAGGCGATGGCGGCCATGATGCCGGGCCCGCGGAGCTGCCGGTCGACGTCGGCCGCACGCTCCACCATGTAGCGCGCCTGCGCCGTTCTCGCCTCGGCGAGCCCGCCCTGGGAGGCGATGCGCTCGATGCCGTACTCGCGAATCGTCTCGAGCTCTCGAAAGCGGCCGCGCGAGCGTTGCAGCAGCGACCGGTCGACGAGCGAATCGAACACCGCGGAGCCGGGCAGGTCGAGCGCGGTCGCGAGCAGGCGGGCCTCGCCGACACCGACGCCGGCGGGAAAGACGCTGAGACCGAGCAGCGCGCGCCGTTCGGGTTCGTCGAGCAGGCTCCAGCTCCAGTCGATCATCGCCTTCAGGGTCTGGTGTCGGGGCATCGCGGTGGGATAGCCCCCCGTCAGGAGGGAGAACCGGTCATCCAGGCCGGCGAGCACCTCGGCAGGTTCCATCGTGCGGAGCTTTGCGGCGGCCAGCTCGATCGCGAGCGGCAGGCCGTCGAGCCGGGTGCAGATGCGGGCCGCCACCGAGACACCGGCGTCGTCGAGCGCGCGACCCTGCGCCGAGAGGGCGCGCTGGCAGAAGAGTTCGACGGCGGCGAACGCCCGGAGCTCGGCGGGTGTCGACGCTCGGAGCTCGGAGTCGTTCGGATGGGCGAGCGACCCGAGCCCGACGAACGCCTCGCCGGGCACCCCCAGGGGCTCGCGGCTCGTGGCGAGGATGCGCAGTCGGGGCAGCGCCGAGAGCAGTTGCTGCGTCAACTCCGCCGCTTTGTCGATCACGTGCTCGCAGTTGTCGAGCACGAGCAGCACCTCACGGCCCGCCAGCGCCTCGAGCAGTCGCGTGCGGCTGGATTCGCCGGAGGTTTCACCCGTGCGGAGCTCACGGCCGGTGGCGGTCAGCACGGCTCCGGTGACCTCGTCAGGGCCGACGGGCGCTAGCTCGACGAGCAGCGCACTGCCCTGTCGGGCGGCGGTCTCGAGGGCCAGCCGGGTCTTGCCGGCCCCGCCGGTGCCGATGATGGTGACGAGGCGGTTACCCGCGAGCTGGTCTGCGATGGTGCGGAGTTCGAGCTCACGGCCGACCAGAGTGGTGAGCTGGGCGGGCAGCGCGGCCGGAAACGGGCTGCTGTCGCTGTCGCCGATGCCGCTCGGGCTGCCGCTGCGGCTGCCGCTGTCGCGCAGACGCGCCGCGGTGGCGTGGTCGCGCGCCAGGTCGCGCACGAACCAGTCGAAGTTCTCCGACGGGATCCATGGCTCACCCGACCACAGGTCGAGAGCCCGCCGGGCGGTGGATGTCTCGCCGGTACGCTCTGCCGAGGCGACGAGATCGGTGAATTCGAGTGCGTCGACATCCGTTCGCGCCACACCCAGCCGGTAGCCACCGACGGTGGACTCGATCGAGGAGGGTGGCAACTGCGAGCGGAGCCTCGACACGATCGACTGCAGGGCCGCCTTCGTGTTCTCCGGAGCATCCAGCCCCCAGACGTCTTCGGCGATGGCGCGGTAGCTCACCGCCGTGCCCGCATCGACGGCGAGCCGGAAGAGCACCGCCAGCTGCATCGTTCCCGCCACCGCGAGGGCGCGGCCATCGTGCTCGACCCGCAGTCCGCCCAGCAGCGAGATTCTCACACCCTGATTCTACTGCGGGCCGCCGGGCAGGGCCCAGCGGCCCGGGCGCCGGCGTAGCGTTGGCGTCATGCCAGCAGACGCACCACGGGTACAGCCGTTCGAGACCCGCGCCACCACGGAGCAGCTGGATGATCTGCGGCGCCGGCTCGCCGCGACCCGGTGGCCCGACGCCCCCGATGACGCGGGGTGGTCGCTCGGCACCGACACGGTCTACCTGCGCGAACTCGTGGCGTACTGGATCGACGGGTTCGACTGGCCGGCCGCAGAGCGGGAGCTCGCCCGTCTGCCCCGGTTTCGGGCCGAGGTCGGTGGTCGGGGCATCCACGTTGTGCATGCCCGCGCCGTCCGCTCCGAGCATCCGGCCCTGCCCCTGGTTCTCTGCCACGGCTGGCCCGACTCGTTCTGGCGGTAATCGAAGGTGGTCGGGATGCTCGCCGACCCCGGCGCGCACGGCGGCGACCCCGCCGACGCGTTCGACGTCATCGTGCCCGACATGCCCGGCTTCGGCTACTCCGACCGGCCGGTGGGGCGACCGCTGGACTCGCGTGACGTCGCCGCCCTCTGGGCCGAGCTGATGACGACGCTCGGCTACGACCGCTTCGTCGCGGCCGGCGGCGACATCGGCAGCCACGTCAGCCGGTACCTCGCCCTGAACTCTCCCGACCGGGTCACGGCCGTGCACAGGATGGATGCCGGACTGGCGGTGTTCGACGGCGACCGGTCACTGCTCTCTCCCGCCGAGCAGGCGTGGTTCGAGACGACCGCGGAATGGGCTCGCACCGAGGGTGCCTATGGGGCGCTGCACCGAACGAAGCCGCAGACCGTCGCGGCCGCTCTGAACGACTCCCCGGCGGGGCTCGCCGCGTGGATCGTCGAGAAGCTCCGCGCCTGGAGCGACGGCGACCTCTCCCGGGTCTACACGAAAGACGAGATCCTCACCAACATCACCATCTACTGGCTCACGGAGACCATCGGTTCGTCGATGCGCATGTACAACGCCAATGGCGCCATCCCACCCGCCGAGCTCATGCGGCGGGTGGAGGTGCCCTCGGGCTTCTCGCTCTTTCCCGGCGACATCTCCAGGCCGCCGAGGGAATGGATCGACAGGGTGGCGAACGCCGTCAGCGTCACAGAGCCCTCGCGCGGCGGGCACTTCGCCCCCTTCGAGCAGCCCGAGCTCTACGTCGAGGAGCTGCGGAGGTTCTTCCGTCCCTTCCGGTGACTGTCGACTACGAGAAGTGCTGTACCGCGCTCAGCGGGTCGCGCTGTACAGCACTGCATCCTCGGCCCTGAAAGCGAACCACGCGGTCGACCCGGCGCCGAGGTCGAGGTCGGCGGCGGTCGCGGGCGTCACATCGGCGGCCAGCGCTCCGGCCCGGAGTCGCACGAGGTCTCCGCGGGGCTCCACGTCGCTGATCCCGACGCGCAGGGCGTTCCCCGCACCGGCGGGGCGTGACGCCGACACGCGGATGCTCGACGGCCGGATCGCGAGGGTGCACGCACTGCCCGGCTCGAGGTCTTCGCCGCCAGCGATCCGGAGCTCGTCGCCGTCGGTGGTGCGCAGGCCTTCTGCGGTGCGGATGCCGTGCAGCACGCTCAGCCCGGCGATACCGGCGGTGAAGGGGTCGCGCGGCTGTTCGAGAACGCTGCGCGTCGGACCGTCGTCGACGATCCGACCGCCGTCGAGGACGATCACGCGGTCGGCGAGGGAGAACGCGTCGAGCACGTCGTGGGTGACGATGATCGCAGTGCGGTGCGCGAGCACCCGGCGGAGCATCGACCGGAGGGCGGGCGCGACGGCGACGTCGAGGGCCGCCATCGGTTCGTCGAGCAGCAGCAGGCGTGGTTCGGCGGCGAGGGCCCGGGCGACGGCGATGCGCTGGGCCTCCCCGCCCGAGAGTTCTCCCGGGCGGCGGTGCTCGAACCCCGCTGCGCCGACCTCGGCGAGCCAGGTGCGCGCGGTGGACCGCGCCGTTCTGCGCGAGGCACCCGAACTGCGGGGGCCGAAGGCGACATTCTCGAGCACGCTGAGGTGCGGGAACAGCAGGGCGTCCTGGGCCAGCAGCGCGACGTTCCGGGCATGCGGCGGGGTGGAGACGCCGGGCCCGAACAGCACTTCACCCTCCAGCTCGGCGTGCCCCGAGGCCGGTGCCAGTAGCCCGGCGATGAGGTTGACGAGTGTCGACTTTCCGGCGCCGTTCGGACCGAGCACGGCCAGGGTCTCGCCGTGCCGGAGCGTGAACGAGACGTCGAAGCGACGCTGGGGCAGGGCGGCGCTGAACGTGAGGGTCACGAGAGCGACCCTGCGCTGAATCGCCCGCGCACGCCGGCCTGATTGGCGAGCCCGACCACGAGGATGGCCACGGCGACCAGCACGAGCGCGAGTGCGACCGCCGCATCGGGATCGCTCTCGCGCTGCAGGTAGATCTCGAGCGGCAGGGTGCGGGTGACTCCCTGCAGACTGCCGGCGAAGGTGAGCGTCGCCCCGAACTCGCCCAGCGCCCGGGCGAACGACAGCACCGCGCCCGAGACGAGCGCCGGAAGAACGAGCGGCAGGGTGACGCGGCGCAACACGGTCGTCGGGCCGGCGCCGAGGGTGGCCGCGACCGCCTCGTACCGCGTACCGACCGTTCGGAGCGCGCCCTCGAGGCTCAGCACGAGGAACGGGAGCGCCACGAAGGTCTGCGCCAGGATGACGGCGGTGGTCGAGAACGCGATCTGGATGCCGAACAGGTTCATCGGCTCCTTCAGCAGACCCTGCCGTCCGAAGGTGTAGAGCAGTGCGATACCGCCCACCACCGGAGGCAGCACGAGGGGGAGCAGCACCAGTGCGCGCAGAATCCGTTGCCCCGGGAAGGCCGTACGGGCCAGCACCAGCGCCATCGGTACCCCGAACACCACGCAGAGCACCGTCGCGACCGCCGAGGTGCGAAGACTGAGCAGCAGAGCATCCACCGACGACTCGGAGGTGATGAGCGGGATGAACTGGCCCCAGTTGACGCGCACGACGATCGCCACCAGCGGCAGCACCACGAAGAGGGCGCCGACGGTCGCGATCGCCAGCACCCAGAGGGGAACGCGCGCGTGACCCGGGGAATGCTTCATTCGCTGATCGACTCCGTGGATCAGGGTGCGCCGAACCCGGCGGCCGACAGCACGGCCTGGCCCTCGGTTCCGGTCACGTAGTCGACGAAGGCCTGGGCGAGGCCGGCACTCTTCGTCGCCGAGAGCGCTGCGATGGGGTAGGTGTTGACCGCCGTGCCCGATTCGTCGAACGGCACGCCCTGGACGGCGTCGCCGGCGCCCTGGACATCGGTGACGTAGACGAGGCCGGCATCCGCCTCGCCCGAACTCACCTTGCCGAGCACATCGGTGACGGCCGACTCTTCGCTCACCGCGGGGATGGTCACTCCCGTCGCCGTCTCGATGGTCACGGTGGCGGCGCCGCAGGGCACGACCGGCGCACAGATGACGGTCTTGACGCCGGGATTCGCGAGGTCGGCGAAGCTCGTGACCCCGGCCGGGTTGCCGGGAGGGGTGGCGATCTCGAGCACGTTCGTCGCGAAGTTCACCGGGGTGCCGCTGACGAGTCTCGCGTCGGTGAGTTTGGTCATGTTCTTCGTGTCGGCCGAGGCGAAGACGTCGGCGGGCGCGCCGCCGGTGATCTGCGTCACGAGGTCAGACGAACCGGCGAAGCTGAAGGTGACGGTCGTTCCCGGGTTGGCGGTTTCGAACTCCGTGCCCAGCTGGGTGAAGGTGGCCTTGAGGGATGCTGCGGCGAACACCGTGATCGTTCCCTCGGGGGCGGTGGCCCGGGAGGCGGTGGGTGTGCTGGCCGAGGTGGCACCGGATGCCTGCGGGCCGGGTGCCGAGGAGCCTCCGGCCGAGCATGCCGCAGCCCCGGTGACGACGGCTGCAGCCACCAGGAGCAGAGTGAACGAGCGAGCAGTGGTTCTCATGGCTTCAGGCCTTTCCGGGCGGGGTCTCGACGATGACCGTCGTGGCTTTCACGACGGCGACGGCAATGGAGCCGAGCTCGAGGCCGAGCTCCCGAACGGCCTCGCTCGACATGAGCGACACGACGCGGTGCGGGCCGCACTGCAGCTCGACCTGGGCCATCACCGTGTCCAGGGTGATGGCCGTGACGAGGCCCACGAAGCGATTGCGGGCCGACCTCCCGATCCCGGAGGGGTCATCGGGCAGCACGGCGTTCCGCCCGGCCAGCTGTGCCAGCGCAAGCCCCTCGACCACCGAGCGGCCGGAGTCGTCGCGGCTGCTCTCCAGCGTGCCGTTGTCGATCCACCGCCGCACCGTGTCGTCGCTGACCCCGAGGTAGAGCGCTGCATCCCGAATCCGAATCTGCGTCATGAGGCCCAGTATATTTCCGCACTCGCGGATTCATACGCCCCACCTGTCAATCCGGCACGAGTCGGGAATGGACAGGAAGCGGTGATGTTGGACTGAGAGGCTGCGAACGGCAGCCCGCTCGAAAGGACACCCGTGGATCTCTTCTCCCCTCTCGCACTCGGCGACCTCGCGCTCGCCAACCGTCTCGTCATGGCGCCGCTCACGCGCACCCGGTCGGGAGCATCCGGTGTGCCGAACGATCTCAACGTGGAGCACTACAGCCAGCGGGCGAGTGCCGGCCTCATCATCACCGAGGGCACCTACCCCAGTGCCGAGTCGCGCTCCTACCCGGGCCAGCCCGGCATCGTGACCGATGAGCAGGAGGCCGGCTGGAAGCGGGTCGCCGCGGCCGTGCACGCCAAGGGCGGCACACTCGTCATGCAGGTCATGAACGGCGGACGGGTCTCGCACACCGACATCACCGGCACCGAGCGCATCGTCGCCCCGAGCGCGATCGCCATCGAGGGCGAGGTTCACGTGCCCGAGGGCAAGAAGCCGTTCCCCGTTCCGCACGACCTGACGACCGACGAGCTCGCCGTGGTGCGTGCCGAGTTCGTCGAGGCATCACGCCGCGCGATCCGCGCCGGGCTCGACGGTGTCGAACTGCACTCCGCGAACGGGTACCTGCTGCACCAGTTCCTCTCGCCGGTCTCCAACCAGCGCACAGACGGGTTCGGCGGAAGCCCCGAGAACCGCATCCGTTTCGTGGTCTCGGTGGTCGAGGCCGTGGCCGAGGCGATCGGTGCGGGCCGTGTCGGCATCCGTCTCTCGCCCTCGCACAACATCCAGGACGTGCTCGAGACCGAGGACGACGATGTGCGTTCGACCTACCGTGGGCTCATCGAGGCCATCGCGCCGCTCGGGCTCGCGTTCGTCAGCGTGCTGCACGCCGATCCGACCGGCGAATTCGTTCAGGATCTGCGCACCCGTTTCGGCGGTGGCTTCATCGTGAACAGCGGTTTCAGCCACATGACGACCCGCGAAGAGGCGACCATGCTGGTCGAGGGCGACTTCGCCGACGCCGTGGCGGTCGGGCGCGCGATCATCGCGAATCCCGACCTCGTCGAACGCTGGCAGGGGGAGCACCCGGAGAACGAGCTCGACCCGTCGACCCTCTACGGTTCCACTGCCGACGGCTACACCGACTACCCGACCCTCGCCGAGGTGGCGCGCGAGGAGAGTGCGGCCTAGGCCCCTCTAGCGGCGCTCATCCGGGGACTCCAGGGCGCGTTGCGCCGAGCCGATGGCTTCGGTCGCCCGGATGAGCACGCTGGTCATCTTCGGCGCCTTCGTGTCGCCTGCGGTGATGATCGTGCGGGCGAGATCGAGGTAGTGGTCGCCGACCCAGGCGAAGGCCGACGCTCCGTGTGGAGTGAGCTCCAGGTGGACGCTTCGTCGGTCTGTCGGGTTCGGGGTGCGGTGCACGAACTCCAGTTTCTCGAGCCGGTCGATCAGCGCTGTCGTTGCACCGGTGGTGAACCGGAGGTTCGCCGCCAGGTTCTTGGGCGTGGTCGTGCCCTCGTCGGCCACGAACGTGAACGCGTCGTACTCGGTGTGCGTCAGGCCGAAATGGTCGGCGAAGCGGGTTCGAAGCCTCCGGTGCTCGATGTCGAGCTGGTTGAGTGCAAGCGCGAACTCCGTCACGTCGGATTCGCGGACGGGTCGAGTTCGGGGCTTGAGGGTCGTGATGGTGTCCTCATTGAGCAGAGCCATAGGTGCGAGCCTTAATCTTCCGCCGTGAAGGAGGGAGAAAAAGCGATGCCAAATCATATCCTCAGAGCGTTGAGGGGCAACACCCTGATGACGCTCAATTCCACCGGAAAAGTTCGACGGGAATAGTCTCCGGATCTATGCGTTTGCATAAATAGCAACCGCTCAGACAGCAACCGCTCAGACAGCAACCGCTCAGACAGCAACCGCTCAGACACAAGCCGCTCAGAGAACGAGGAGTTCAGGATGCCCGCCACCACATCAGGTCTGCACCACGTCACCGCGATCGGCGGCGACCCCCAGCAGAACATCGACTTCTACATTCAGGGGCTCGGGCTCCGACTCGTGAAGAAGACGGTCAACTTCGACTCACCCAGCACCTATCACCTCTATTACGGCGACGACGCGGGCACACCCGGTTCGCTGATGACATTCTTCCCCTGGCAGGGTGTGCGGCCCGGGCGAATCGGCGCGGGTCAGTCGACGACGACGGCATTCTCCGTTCCCGCAGGCTCCCTGGGCTGGTGGAGCAGCCACTTCGCTGAACTCGGAGTGGGCTCCACGATCACCACGGAGAACTCCTCGGAGGAGAGGCTCTCCCTGCGCGACCCCGACGGCCTGCAACTCGATCTCGTGGCATCGTCGGTCACCGACCCGCGCACGCCGTGGGATTCGGCATCCGTTCCCGCCGAGTACGCCGTGCGCGGCCAGCACTCGTCGGTGCTCACGGTCAACGACCCGGCCGGTACGGCCCGGGTGCTCACCGAGGAGCTCGGTCTGACCCTCGTCTCCGAGCAGGGCGATCGCCTGCGCTTCGCCGCGGGCACCGAGTCGGCGGGCCACATCGTCGACGTGATCGCCGACCCCCGCGCCCAGGCGGGTCTGACCGCCGGCGGCACCGTGCACCACATCGCGTTCCGCGTGCCCGACGGCGAGACGCAGCAGCTCTGGCGCTCGCAGCTCGTCGACCACGGCTTCGAGGTCACCGAGATTCTCGACCGGCAGTACTTCACCTCGATCTACTTCCGTGAGCCCGGGGGAGTGCTCTTCGAGATCGCGACCGACACCCCCGGCTTCGACATCGACGAGCCGCTGCTCGAACTCGGTCGGAGCCTCCGCCTGCCACCGTGGCTCGAACCCTCGCGGGAGGCGATCGAGCGTTCCGTGGTTCCGGTGACACTGCCGCACGAGAACAACCCCGGGATCGCCGAGGCGTAGGCGGTGGCCACCACCGATCTCGCCGCCTGGCCGCACCTCTACTCCGAGGGCTCCGGCCCGGTGCTGCTGATGCTGCACGGCACCGGGAGCAGTGAGTCGCAGATCGCCGGGCTCGCTGAACAGCTCGACCCGAGTGCCGCCGTTCTCGCTCCCCGCGGCCGCGTCAGCGAGAACGGTGCCACCCGCTGGTTCCGGCGGCGTGCCGAGGGCGTCTTCGACGTCGACGACGTGATCGTGCGGGCCGCCGAGCTCGCTCGGTTCGTCGGCTGGGCAGCGACCGAGTACGGGCTGCTCGAGCGCCCTCTCACGGCAGTCGGGTTCTCCAACGGGGCCAACATCGCGCTCGCCCTCGCCATCCAGCACCCCACGACGCTCTCCCGCGCCATCGCCTTCTCGGGAATGTACCCACTCGGCGATCGTGACATCACGACCGACCTGACTGCGACATCCGTTCTCCTGCTCAACGGGCGCGACGACCAGATGGCGCCCGCAGCATCCGTCGACCGCCTCGAGACCCAGCTCAAAGCCCACGGTTCGCGCGTCGAACGGGTCACCCGCGCCGGCGGCCACGGCATAACCGAAGGCGAGCTGGCCGCCGCGCAAGGGTGGTTGGGGCGTACACTCTAGGGCTTGACCGATTGGCGAAACATCACATGCTCCCCCTGAGCGAAGAAATTCTGCGCGCCTCCTTCGTGAACGCGTCCCGCCGAGAACTGAACGACGTCACCCTGCCGGCGGGATTCGCCGACCTCGACTTCGACAGGCTCGACTACCTCGGCTGGCGTGACCCGAGGATGCCGCGCCGCGGCCTGCTCGTCGTGCCGGTCGAGGGCGAGCCGGTCGGCGTCATCCTGAAGCAGGCCGAGGCGTCGCCGCGCAGCCGCGCGCAGTGCGCCTGGTGCCAGGACGTCACCCTGCCCAACGACGTCGTGCTCTACAGCGCGAAGCGGGCGGGCGCGGCCGGACGGAACGGAAACACCATCGGCACGCTCCTCTGCGCGAACTTCGAATGCTCGGCGAACGTGCGGAAGCTGCCACCGATGGCCTACATCGGCTTCGACGCCGAGGCGGCGAGGGAGCGCCGCATCTCTGTGCTCCGGGAGCACGCGTCGGCGTTCGCGGCCGACGTGCGCCTCGGCGCCTGAGGCGGCCTGGCCTGAGGCGGCCTGGCCTGAGGCGGTAGCATTCACCCCCCGCCGGGCGCGCACGCGGCGTTCGGTCACACGAAAGGAAACCCATGACATCCGCACCCCTCGCCGGAGGCACAGTCACCCTGGCCGACGATCTCACCCTCACTCGCGTCGGATACGGCGCGATGCAGCTCGCCGGCCCGCACGTCTTCGGGCCGCCCGCCGACCGCGCCGAGGCCGTCGCCGTGTTGCGCACGGTCGTCGAGCTGGGCATCACGCACATCGACACCTCCGACTTCTACGGCCCGTTCGTCACGAACGAGATCATCCGCGAGGCCCTGCACCCGTACCCGGCCGACCTGCATCTCGTCACCAAGGTCGGATCGCTCCGGGACGCCGAGGGCGGCTGGCCCCAGGCGCGGTCGCGTGACCAACTGCGCAAGGCGGTGCACGACAACCTCGGCCGCCTCGGCCTCGACGTGCTCGATGTCGTCAACCTGCGCGTCGGTGGGTTCGACCGCCCGACCCCCGGTTCGCTCGCGGAACCCTTCACCGCCCTCGCCGAGCTGCAGCAGGAGGGGCTCATCCGCCACCTCGGGGTGAGCACGGTCGACACCGACCAGATCGTCGAAGCGCGCTCGATCGCTCCCGTCGTGACGGTGCAGAACTTTTACAACATCGCGAACCGGGAGGACGACGCGCTCATCGACACGCTGGCGGCCGAGGGCATCGCGTACGTGCCGTACTTCCCGCTGGGCGGGTTCACCCCGCTGCAGTCCGACACCCTCGGCGAGGTCGCGGCCGAACTCGGAGCATCGCCGATGGCTGTCGCGCTGGCGTGGCTGCTGCAGCGCTCGCCGAACATCCTTCTCATTCCGGGTACCTCGTCGGTCGCCCACCTGCGTGAGAACGTTGCGGGCGCCGCCCTCGTCCTGCCGACGTCGGCCGTCGCACGACTCGATGCGATCGGCGGCTGAGCGGCAGCGGTGAACCGGTGAGTCGGGCGCTCTGTTGACGCTGTCTTCGAGGACTGACAGAGTTGCAGCGCCGGACGACGATCGCCCGGGGTATTGAAGGGCACATCGATGTTCTCAGCGCGTGATGGTCGCTATGGCTCGCGAACGAAAGGTGCGGCCGTCATAATGGCCGCGGTGGCCGCGGCCACGCTGGTGCTGGGCGGGATGATCGGGGTCGGATCGGCGGCCGCCGGTACGCCCGTGCCAACAGCCGCGGCCACGGTCGCGCCCACCCCTGGCCCGACGCCCACCCTTGCTCCGGCGCCCACCCCTGCTCCGACACCAACCTCTGCGCCGACGCCCACCCCTGCTCCGACATCGACTCCCGCGCCCACCTCCGCTCCGGCGGAGCCGGCCACGCCTGCCCCGACACCGGCGCCCGCGCCCGCAGAACGCGCCCCCGCAGCATCCACCGTGCCCTTCACCTCGAGCCCCTCACCGACCATCGCCGGGTCGGCCACCGTCGGGTCGACCCTGACCGCCGCCACGGGCACCTGGGTTCCCGAGGTTCCCTTCTTCAAATACACCTGGTTCTCGGGTGGGGTGAAGGTCGTCAGCGAGATCACGTCGAACTATCTCGTGCGGGCCACCGACAGCGGCAAGAAGATCACCGTCACCGTGACGGCAGCCCGGCCGGGGTACACGACGACGTTCAGGTCGAGCCAGGCGACCCCCACCGTGAGTGGTACCGGCACGCCCCTGCCGGCCTACTCGACGGCGCCCCAGCCGGTCGTGACCGGCACGGCCAAGGTCGGCCAGACCCTCACAGCGACCGTCGGTACCTGGAAGCCCGCTCTCAGCACCTACTCGTACTGGTGGTCGGCGAATGGTGAACGCCTCACGGATGCCGGCGACTACACGCTGCTGCTCGCACCCGAGACAGCAGGCAAGACCATCACCTTCACCGTGCAGGCCCTCAACCCCGGGTACGACCAGACCGTGCGCGTGAGCGTGCCGACGGCCCCGGTCGCGGCCGGCACTTCGATCGTCAAGGCCACCAACGTACTGATCCTCGGGTCGGGCATGGTCGGTGAACAGCTCACCGCCGTCGTGGGATTCTGGCAGCCCGCGCCCGTCTCGTTCACCTACCAGTGGTCGGTTGCCGGCAAACGCATCGACAACACGACCACCACCTACACCCCGACCGTCGCCGACCTCGGCAAGACGGTCTCGGTCACCGTCGTCGGCAGTCATCCGGGCTCGGTCAGCGCGACCCGCACCGACACGCTGAAGACCCCGGTCTACACGACCGGGGTGGTCACGGGCATGGTCTACGAGGCGGGCAACCCGAAGACCCCGATCGTTGCGGGGTACGCAGAACTCTGGGCCCCACAGCAGTCGCCAGACGACCCGCCCTTCCTCGCGCAGATCACCGAGATCGTCAACGGGTCGTACACCTTCGGCGCCGTGCCGCCGGGCAAGTGGGCGCTGCAGGCGTCCTCGACAGCCACCGGTGCCCGGGCGTTCTACGGTGGTGTGGGCGCGGCCGAAGACAGCCCGCCCCTCACCGTGCGGAGCGCCCAGACCACGACGAGGAACTTCACGCTGCCCGACTTCGGGAGCCTCTCCGGCACGCTGACCCTCGGCGGCCCCGCCCAGTCGTTCACGGACTTCGAGGTCTATGCGACGTCATCCACCGCAACCGCCTATGCGACAGTTGCCGCCGACGGAACCTTCACGATTCAGAACCTCATCCCCGGCACCTACACACTGGTGTTCAAGTCCTATGACTTCAGCGGCACCAGCCACTACTCGACCCAGAGTTACACCACCGGCTTCAGCAAGACACCCACGCCCATCCGGGTCGCTCCGGGCACGGACGTCACCGGAATCGCCTTCGCCATGAAACCGGCCGGCCTTGTCAGCGGCGTCGTCACCGACCGGGCGACGGGCAGACCGGTCGTCGGTGCGGCGGTCGTCGCGTACGGCCCGCTCTACGGAACGGTGCAGCGGGTGAAGACCGTCCGCACCGGCGCCGACGGGCGTTTCCAGTTCACCTCCCTCGAGGAGATGACCTATGCCCTGCTCGTCGAACCGGTGAATGGATCGGGTCTTGCCTCCCAATGGGTGGGCGGAACCTCCTACACCACTGCCACAAAGGTCCCGGTGACGAACGGTGGTAGCTACCCGGGCCTGAACGCATCCCTCGTCGTGCAGGCCGTCATCACCGGGGTGGTCAGCGCAAAGGACACCGGCGCGGTGTTCCCGTATGCCTTCGTGCTGCTGCACCCGGTCGACGCCGAGCTGGCCCAGCGTGGTTACAACCTCACGGTCGACTCGTCGGGCCACTTCACCTTCGCCGGCCTGCCGGCGGGCGACTACACGATCGAGTACCTTCCCCGCCAGGAACCCTACGAGCCGGGTACCTACGGTTCGCCCGAGACCCCCGGCGGTCGCATCATCACCGTAACTCCCGGCCAGACCGTCACCCTGAACCTCCAGGCGGACCGTCGCGCCTACTGACCCGGCTTTCGCTCGAGCGACGGCGAAAGCCCCCGGCCGGTGTGGTCGGGGGCTTTCGGTTGCTGTGGTGTGGGTGGTGCGGGGGTGTTACTTGGTGTTGACGGTGATTTTTGCGACGCCGACGAGGAGGCCTTCCTTGACGGCGG
>NZ_NBXD01000028.1 GCF_003399645.1 Subtercola boreus | reverse complement strand
CCACCACTCCCATGTGCATAAGACGAAGTGGAAGCTGGTGATGCGAAACGGCACCCCACATTTGATACCCCCCGACTGGCTCGACTGGCGGCAAACCCCACGACCCTGCCAACAAAACCGCGCCCGCCCACTCCCACAAACCGGCTAACCCGCAGCGCCCGGCTCACCTCCAGCATGCGCTCCAGGCCACCCAACTCAGCCACTCAGCCACTCAGCCACTCAGCCACTCGACCCAGCCATCCGCACACCGCACTGCGCTCGCATCCAGCAGTCGACCCAGCCATCCACCCACCCCACCCTCTCCATCCCCGGCAAGCCCGCAGGGCGCGGCAGCCCAGCGACAGCCCGGCGACAGCCCAGCGGTAAGCCCGCAGGGCGCGGCAGCCCGGCGACAGCCCAGCGACAGCCCCCCAGGGCACTGCAGCCGCAGGGCACGGCAGCCCCACCAAGCACGTAGGGCGCACCGGTGGGATGCTTGAGCGACTACCCCACCACGCAAGGAGGCGTCACGATGCCGAAGTCACCACAGAGCACCCAGAAGCCCGCGACATCCGAAGCTGCGGGCACGCTCTCAGCCGGGGAGCGCGCAGCACTGAAGCAACGCACAACGGAGTTGAAGGCCGAAGCTCGCCGCGGTAGCGCGCAGGAGAAAGCGGCGTTCGACGCCGAGGCCGTGGCCGTGAAGATCGCGCAGATGACCGAGCCCGACCGCGCCATTGCAGAGCGGCTGCATTCGATCGTCTGCGAGGCATCACCCGAGTTGCAGCCGAAGCTTTACTACGGGCAGCCGGGCTGGGCGAAGGGAGGCAAGGTGGTGGTGTTCTTCCGCAGTGGTCTGGGCGACAAAACACGTTATTCGACCCTGGGGTTCAGCCCCGAGGCGGCACTGGATGACGTCGGGGGCCTCTGGCCGACGTCGTATGCCCTCAACCACCTCACCGACGCCAGTGCAGCGCTCATCGCCGACCTTGTCACACGGGCGGCGCGCTGAACCCACAGGCCGGTCGGACAACCGTGACGTGTGCCGTGAGTGCTGCAAGCGAGGAACGGATGCCCGTGCTCACGCCGCAACAGACGACGGCGCCTCCCGCGGCGACACCGACACACAGGCACCCGTGAAGCGCAGGCTGACGTTCTCCCCAGAGGCGGGCTTCACGCTCACCCCGTGCTGCACAGCGATGAGTTCGCCATCGGGGAGGCGCACGGTCGACCGCCGGATCGACCCCAGGAAGCTGGATGACACCACCGTGCCGCGAATCTGCGGAGTGAGTAGTCCGGAGCCAGCAGCCCCGGCCCCACCGGCAGCACCCCCGGCACACCCCACGATCTCGACATCCTCCGGCCGCAGGTACACCGTCGCCGGCCCCTTCGCCACGGTCGGATCAAGCAGCGGCAGTTCGACCCCGTACACCTCGACGAAACCACCGCTCACCAGCCCGGGGAGGCGGTTGCTCAGCCCCACGAATTCGGCGACGAATGTGGTGGCGGGCTGCGTGTAGAGGCTCTCGGGCGTGCCGATCTGCTCGATGCGCCCGGCACGCATCACGGCGACCCGATCGGCGACGGCGAGCGCCTCCTCCTGGTCGTGGGTGACGAAGAGCGTGGTGATGCCGAGCTCGGTCTGGATGCGACGGATCTCTTCCCGCAACTGCACCCGCACCTTCGCATCGAGGGCGGAAAGCGGCTCATCGAGGAGAAGCACGCGCGGGCGCGTAACAAGGGCGCGTGCCAGGGCGACGCGCTGCTGCTGCCCGCCCGAGAGCTGGTGGGCGAACCGTTTGCCGAAACCGCCCAGGCCGACCATCTCAAGAGACTCAAGCGCTCGCTCGCGGCGCTCGTCTGTGGGCACCTTGCGCATCCGGAGCCCGAATTCGACGTTCGCCAGAGCGTCGAGGTGCGGGAACAGCGAGTACGACTGGAAGACCATGCCGAGGTCGCGCTTGTTCGTCGGCTGGGTGGTGACGTCGTAGCCGTCGATCGAGATGCGTCCGCTGGTGACGGATTCGAGACCCGCGACCGAGCGCAGAGCGGTGGTCTTGCCGCAGCCCGACGGGCCGAGCAGGGCGACGAACTCTCCCGGCTGGGCGTGCAGGCTGAGTGAGTCGAGCGCAAGCGAGCCAGTGCCATAGTCCTTGACGACATCGGCGAGTTCGACGGAAGCGCCGGAAGTGGGTGCGGCCATGGGTCTACCTTTTCTGGAGAAGCGGGATGCGGGGGCGGCGAACGGCACCGACGGTGCTGAGCCGCCCGATCAGCAGAAGCAGAACGAACGCGAACGCGAGCGCCAACAGCGAGAAGATCACGGCGACATACGGATCGCTCTTCGAGATCAGCAGGAGAGCGGTCTGCAGGTTCACACGGTTGAGCAGCGACGCGATGGTGAACTCCCCCAGCACGACCGCCACCGAGATGAAGGATGCCGCGAGCACCCCGCGCCGCAGGTTCGGCAGGATGATGCGAAAGAGCACTGTCGACCATCCGGCCCCCAGCGACCGTGCCGCCTCGCTGAGCGTGATCACGTCGACCGTCTGGAGGTTGGCCTGGATCGCTCGGTACGCATAGGGCAGCACCGTGATTCCGTAGGCGAAACCCAGCGACCAGATCGAGCTGCCCGCGACCTTCACGACCACGGCGTACACCGGCACCAGCCCGACCACGAGCACGATCGCCGGCACGGTGATGGGAATGATGCAGATGAACTCGAGCACCCGCCGCAGTTTCGCGAAGCGCAGCTCGACCAGAATCATGGTCGGCAGCAGCAGAACGAGCACCAGCAGAACCGTCACGAGCACGAGAACGAGTGAATTGCCGAGTGCCGTCGCGAGCGGCGCGTACTTCGTGTTCACGGCCGGGTCGGCCAGGTTCAGCCAGTGTTTCAGGGTGTAGGTGCCCGACAGCCCGTCTCTGAACGTGAATTCGATCATCGCGAGAATCGGTACGGCGAACAGCAGACCGACCAGGCTCAGGATGATCGTGCGAACCGTTCGCGAGGGCGCGGCGCCCACCCGGGCTGCACTCGGGCGCACTGCACTTGGGCGCACTGCACTCGGGCGCGCGGCACTCGGGCTCGAGGCGCTCATCGTTGCCACCTGGCGGTCTTGGACTGCAGCAGCGAGTAGCCGAACATCAGCACGACCATGACCACGATCATCCCGAGCGCCAGCGCCCCGGCCATGTTAGAACGACCGAGCACGGTCTCGCTGATGAGCGCCGAGCGGATCTGCAGGGGAACGATCTGCGCTCCCTGGCTGATGAGCGCGGCCGCGGTGGCGTACGACGAGAACGCGTTCGCGAACAGCAGCAGCAGGCTGCCGAAGAACGACGGGGCGAGGATGGGGCCGGCGACGCGCACCCAGAAGGTGAGCCGACTGCCGCCGAGCGTGGCGTTGGCCTCGGCCCACTGGGGTTTGAGCCCCTCCAGTGCCGGCATGAAGGTGATGACCATGAGCGGCACCTGGAAGTAGAGGTAGGGCAGCAGCAGTCCGGGCACCTGGTAGAGCCAGACGCCGTCGGCGTAGATGTTCACGCCGAGGTTCTGCAGCGTCACCGTGATGAGGCCCTGCACGCCGATCGTGGCGATGAACGCGAAGGCGAGCATGACGCCACCGAACTGGGCGAGCACGCTCGAGGCCGAGTTGATGCTCGAACGCAACGCGCCGTCGGGGCGGGTGCCGAGCAGGGCGTAGCAGACCAGCGCGCCGACGATCGCACCGACCACCGCGGTCACGCCCGACACCCAGAACGAGCTGAGGAAGGTGCCGAGAATCTGTGGTGAGAACAGGGCCGCCACGTTCTCGAGCGTGAAGATGCCCTTCTTGTCGACGAACCCGGTCGTGATCGCCAGCACCGACGGGATCGCCAGGAACAGCAGAACGTACAGCGCGAAGGGAGTGAGCCCGAGCACCGCGAGGCTCGGCCGGCGCCGCCGTGGGGCGACGCTGGTGGCGGATGCCGGGCCCGACGGCCGTTGCCGCCCGGGCCTGGTGGGCCGGGCGGCAACGGAGGTGTCAGTGCTCGGGGTGGCGAGCGTCTTGGTCATTACTGAATGGCCGTTGCCCAGTTGGCAGACAGCAGGGCTGCAGCGGCCGAGCTCTGTTCGGCGGTCGGCGAGACGAAGTTGTCGGGCATCGTGCCTACGGCGGCCTGGGCGGTCTTGTCGGTCGTACCCGCGGCATCCATTGCCGTCAGCAGCACCGGGAACGCGCCCGCTGCGAGGTACAGGTTCTGTGCGTCGGCGCTGTAGATGAATTCCTGCCAGAGACGAGCAGCAGCCGGGTGCGGAGCGTCGGCGCTGACCGCCTGGTTGTAGTAGCTGCCGTAGGCCGTGCCGGGCAGGATGGTGGTCTTCCAACCGGGGGTTGCGGCCGCCGAGGCGAGGTTGTTGTAGCTCCAGTCGAAGACCACCGCGGTCTCGCCCGAGGCGATCGTGGCGGGGGTCGGGTCGACGGTCAGAAAGTTACCGGCCTTGTTCAGCTTCTGAAAGAAGTCGATTCCGGGCTGGAAGTCGTCGAGCGATCCGCCGGACTGCACCGCAGCGAGTCCGACGGCCGCGAATGCAGCCCCTGCCTGGGTGGGATCGCCGTTGATCGCGACCTTGCCCTTGTAGTCGGAACCGAGCAGATCGTCGAGTTTCGTCGGCGCCGTCTTGACGACGTTCGAGTTGTAGCCGACCGACATCAGTCCGGTGTAGTCGTTGACCCAGAGGCCGGTCGACTCCTTGTTGGCGTCGGGGATGTCGCTCCACGAGGAGACCTTGTAGGGCGCGAACTTGTCGGTGTTGGCGAGCGTGACAGCCGGTCCCAGGTCGAACACATCGGGGGCCGTGTCCTGGCCGACGAGGCTCGTCGCGGCGGTGATCTCCTCGGCGCTCGACGCGTCGGGGCTGGCGGAGTTGACGGTGATGCCGTACTTCGCCTTGAACGCCTCGATGATCTTGCCGTAGTTGGCCCAGTCGTCGGGCAGGGCGATCACGTTGAGCGCGCCCTCCGTCTTCGCTGCGGCGACGAGGGCATCCATGCCGCCGAACGCAGCAGCGTCGGTGGCGGTCTTCGCGTCGACGCTCGACGAGCTGCTGGATGCTGCGGTGGACGACGAGCAGGCGGTGAGCGCGAGTGCAGCCACGGCGAGGGCGGCGACGCCCATCGAGGCGCGGCGGGCGCTGCGGGTGCGCGGGCGGGTTGTGAACAAGGATTCCTCCGGTACGTCGCCCGTGGTGTCCGCGCTCGGGTGCGGACTGCTGGCCACGGCGGCGACTTCAGTCACGGTAGGAGGCGTTCGGGTACGGAGAACCCACAGCACGAAGACGGAGGGTGAAGAGCGGGTTAACGCAGGTCGGTGGCCACCGAACGCGGGCGGGTCACGATGAACCGCCGGTCGAGCAGGGCGGGAACACCCGCGATCGTCACCCGCGTTCGGCCGAGGTCGAACGCCATCGCCGCCCAGCGGCCGAGCGGATCGTCGATGCGCAGAACCGGATGCGTGCCGTCGTCGAGATAGAGACGATCGTGCCGGCGTCGCATGTCCGACACCCAGTGCGTGGTGCGGAGCAGCTGCTCCTCCCACTCCTCGGTCGGGCCGCCGCGACGGGGCACGGGCACCACGAGCTGGTCGTTGCGCACCAGATAGCTGACGGCATGCTCGGTGAGGGCGGAGCGGGCGGGGTCCCGCCGGGCATCCGTCTGCTGCGGCAGCTCGGCGGGACCGCTGCGGATCGACGCCGACGGGGCACGGCGCCGGGAGCCGAGCGACCTCTCGTAGAAGACCTCGACCCGCACCGGACTGCCGTCGCCGAAGGTCGTGCGCATACCGGTCGGCGCGAGCTCCTCCGCCGGGTCGAGCGTCACGGCAGGAGCACTCCGGCCGAGCCTGCGCAAGGCGGCCAGGCTGTAGGGCACATCGGGGTCGGCCGCCCGGCCGAAGAGTGCCTCAGCGTGGGAGATCTCGGGGCAAAACCTGTCGTCTGCCAGCTCCACCAGCTCGACAAAGAGCGATCTCACCATGTCTTACGGCTCCGAGCTGTCGAACGAAAGCTGCCCGCAGATACAGGCATCCACCGAATTTACTCCCTCGAAGCCTCGACCCGCATCCTGGGCCAGGGTCACACCGGCGGCGCCGGGCGGGCGTGCTCGCCGCGCTCGTAGACCTCCGAGGCCGGGCCGACGATCTTGGGGTCGGGGGCGCCGACAATGGTGCGGTCCTTGTTCTCATAGTCGAAGAGGTTCAGCACGTGGCGCATCGCCTCGAGTCGGGCGCGCTTCTTGTCGTTGCTCTTCACCACGGTCCAGGGCGCGTCGGGGGTGTCGGTGATCTCGAACATCGACTCCTTGGCCTCGGTATAGGTGTTCCACTTGTCGAGGGAGGCGATGTCCATCGGCGACAGCTTCCACTGCCGCACGGGATCGACCTGGCGGATGGCGAACCGCGTGCGCTGCTCGTCGGCAGACACCGAGAACCAGAACTTCACCAGATCGATGCCGTCGCCCACGAGCATCCGCTCGAAGGCGGGCGCCTGGCGCATGAACTCGGCGTACTGCGCGGGGGTGCAGAACCCCATGACGCGCTCGACGCCCGCGCGGTTGTACCAGGATCGGTCGAAGAGCACCATCTCCCCCGCGGCCGGCAGATGCTGCACGTAGCGCTGGAAGTACCACTGGGTCTGCTCGCGCTCGCTCGGCTTCTCGAGCGCGACCGTGCGGGCGCCGCGCGGATTCAGGTGCTCGGTGAAGCGCTTGATCGTGCCGCCCTTGCCCGCGGCATCCCGTCCCTCGAAGACGATGACGAGGCGGCGGCCCTCGGCCTTCACCCAGTTCTGCAGCTTCAGGAGCTCGATCTGCAGCAGGCGCTTCTGCGCCTCGTATTCGCCGCGGTCGAGGCGCTCGTCGTAGGGGTAACCCTCGCGCCAGGTGTCGATCGACGAACCGTCGCGGTTGACGAGCACGGGGTCGTCGTCGTCGACGTCGAGCACGGTGTAGCCGAGCACGTCGTCGAGGTCGGGGGCTTCGAGGTAGGCCTGGTCTGAGGTCGTCATGCTGCCGGATTGTACGGCGTGCATTCGAATGGATGGTGAAGCGCAGCCGAACGGGGCGCTCAGCATAGGGATTTGCGGGGCGGGTGGCAATCGCTAGCAACTCGCGCGGAGAGCCCACAGGCTTGCGACATGTCCACAGCAGAGAACACACCCGACGACCGCCGCGACCTCCCGGCCGACACACGCCGCGACGATCACATCGACGACCGCCGCGAATACCCGGTAGAGACACGCCGCGACGATGAGACCGCCGCTGTTGTGGCCGACAGCCAGCTCAGTCACCGGCAAGAGGTGCTCGAACGTGAGAAGGAGAAGTACGGCGGCGTCAAGGTCGGCTCGGCGTTCTTCGGGTGGCTCACCGCGACGGGCACCGCGGTCATCCTCACCGCACTCGTCGCTGCGACCGGCGCGGCCGTCGGGCTCGGCAATGCGAACGGAGACGCGAACCAGGCGGCCCAGGCTGCGACGGAGAACGTGAACACCGTCGGTGTCGTCGGCGCGATCGCACTGCTCGTTGTGCTCTTCGTCGCCTACCTCGCCGGTGGTTACGTTGCGGGGCGCATGGCGCGATTCAACGGCGCGAAGCAGGGTCTGGCCGTCTGGCTGTGGGCCGTCGTCATCGCGATCGTGGTGGCCATCGTCGCGGCCGTGGCGGGGAGCCAGTACAACATCCTCGGCAACCTGAACAGCTTCCCGCGCATCCCGGTCGACGAGGGAGCACTCACCATCACGAGCATCGTCACGCTGCTCGTCGTTGCGGTCGCGAGCCTCGCGGGTGCCGTTCTGGGCGGCCTCGCGGGTATGCGCTTCCACCGCAGGGTCGACCGCGCCGGCCTCGGTCGCTGACGCGGGTCAGTGGAACTGCGGAATGATCAGGTACAGGCTGTAGAGCACCGCCGCAACGCCGATCGCGAGGCAGACGTATCCGCCCGCTGTCGCTGCCGCGGGCCGCGCGCCGCGGGCGGAGCCCACCACGTGGCCGTCCTCCCCCGTGTCGTCGGGCGACCCGGTAGCCAGCAGGCGCAGACCGAGAGCGTAGAACACCACGATGACCACGGCCGCAGCGAACGAGATGATGAAGACGAGGCCGAAGGCGCCCCAATCGATGGAGATCATGGCGTTCAGCCCTTTCTTCCGGCGAGGGCCGGGTCGCCCGCATCCTGGGTCGTCGACTCAACCTCATTGACGTTCTCGTGGGTGACGGGGTGGCGGCGAGCCAGGACGACGAACCCGGCGCCGAGAACGAGGGCCAGAACGGCCACGACGATGAGGCCCACGGTGCTCGTGGATGCCGCCCAGGCCGCGAGGCCGCCCACAATGGCCGCGGCCGGCAGCGTGAAGACCCAGCCGAGGGCGATCTTGCCGACCACACCCCAGTGCACGGTGGCCAGGCGCTTGCCGAGCCCCGATCCGACGACCGCGCCCGAGGTGACCTGGGTGGTCGAAAGAGCGAAGCCGAGGTGCGAGGAGATGAGGATGGTGGCGGCCGAACTCGTCTCGGCCGCGAAGCCCTGGGCGGGCTGCACATCGGTGATGCGCTTGCCGACGGTTCGCATGATGCGCCAACCGCCGAGGTAGGTGCCCAGGGCGATCGCGAGCCCGCAGGAGGCGATCACCCAGAGCTGCGGGCCCGAGCCCGAGTCCTGGTAGCCGGCCGCGACGAGCGTGAGGGTGATGACGCCCATCGTCTTCTGCGCGTCGTTCGTGCCGTGCGCCAGCGAGACGAGGGAGGCCGAGACGGTCTGTCCGTGCCGGAATCCGCGGTCGGAGCCGTGCGCCCGGGCCTGCCTCGTGAGCCGGTAGGCGGCGTAGGTCGCCACGAGCGCGACGAGCCCGGCGACGAAGGGCGAGAACAGCGCCGGCAGCACGACCTTCGAGAGCACCACGCCGAAGTCCACCGAGTTGACGCCGGCACCGATGATCGCGGCCCCGATCAGTCCGCCGAACAGCGCGTGTGTCGAGCTCGAGGGCAGTCCGAGGTACCAGGTGCCGAGGTTCCAGAGCACCGCGCCGACCAGACCGGCGAAGATCATCGTCGGGGTGACCTGGATTCCGCCCTGGCCCTCTTTGATGATGCCCTGCGAGATGGTCTTGGCGACCTCCGTCGACAGGAACGCTCCCACGAGGTTCAGCACCGCCGAGATGAGCACGGCGACCTTCGGTTTGAGGGCCCCGGTGGCGACCGAGGTGGCCATGGCGTTGGCCGTGTCGTGGAACCCGTTCGTGAAGTCGAAGACGAGGGCGATCGCGATGACGAGAGTGACGGTGATGAGTACGTCCATGGAATGGCTCCTCCGGTCTCGGCCACGAGAACGAGGCCGGCACCGAGACAGTAAGCCGCCTGTGTGAACGCAGGATGAACACGGCCGGGAGCTTCTGACCAATCTGATCGGGCCGCTGTGTCGAAGACTAGTTACCAAGTAGTTCACAGCCCTCACACAGCAAACGAAGGATTTCATCATGCGCAACTTCACCAAGGTCGCCACCGCGATCGCCGCATCCGGCCTGCTCGCGTTCTCGCTCGCCGCCTGCTCCACCACCTCCAGCACCACCTCCACCCCGGCC
>NZ_NBXD01000027.1 GCF_003399645.1 Subtercola boreus | reverse complement strand
GATGACCAAGTGGAACACCACGGGCAGCGAGGCTCGCGGCTCCGCCGCGCGCAACACCAGCCAGCGCCTCAGTCAGCCCGACAACACCGCGGACCCCCTCACACCCAAGAACGTCGGTGGATCGAGGTTTAGTAGGAGATCGAACTTGTCGGGATGCACGACGCGGGTGCCTATCTCTCTGGCTTTCGCTTGCTTGCTTCCATCGAAGCTGCCATCGGTGACGAGAACGACTGTGAACTTCGAGACGTTGTTCATTACTCGCACTCCGAGCGTTGCAGCCCGCTGCTCGAGGCGGTTGCGCTGTTTTTCGTCGCAGCCTGTGAATGCGACACGGTCACCCACGCGAAGTGGTTCACCATCAGCCCAGTCCGTCGGAAGGGGACGGAGGCCTGCGCCTAGTCGTTCCTTTCGGGCTCGGTCGGCGTGATCAATGACCGTCCTCAGTTTGGCGGGTGGGACAGAAAGTAGCTGTGCGAGGGTTTCGAGTTCTGTTCGCTCGTCGTTAGATACGTGTCCGTCGTCTAGGGCGACAATTACTGCCTCATGGATGGAGCTGGTATTGGCTGGGCTGAGGGAGTAAGCCTGCCGTAGGTCGTTTAGTCCTGCGGCTTCAGCGTCAGTGATCTCGCCATCCTCGAGGGCGTCGAGGAGTAACTCGATGTAGGCGGTGTTCGCTGCCGGGACTCCTTCGTCGAGGACTGCTTCGATACTGAGGGCCGAGATCTGCTGCAACAGTGCTGGAGCTCTTGGTCTCGGCGGCGTGATTCGTACGGGACGCGGTTGACGGGAATGCTCAGAACGCTGACTGCGGGGGAGCGGGGAGCGTCCCGGCCCCAGGGGCCATGTGGACGCAGCCGCTTTCGCGGAGGCAATGGCTAGTTCAGTGTGAACGGTGCCGCCTCGGGCGAGGTAGACGCTGAGAAGGCCGGCGGTCGCGCGGGCGTCTCCGAGTGCGGAATGCGCGTTACGAAGAGGGACACCTGTTGCTGAGCAGCAATCGGTAAGACGTCGGCGTTCCGCATGGGGTAGGTAGTCGTAGCTTCCTCGCAGCGTGCAATAAAACGAGATCGGAGGAACCGTCCACCCGGCTGCAGCGAGCTCGGCGTGAAGGAAGGCGAGATCAAAGTTCGCGTTGTGAGCGATGACGGGTAGTCCGCGGAGGCGTTCAATGATGGTGGCGGATACTTCGTGAAACACCGGGGAGCTCGCGACGTCACTGTCTCTGATCCCATGAATATGGGTAGCACCAACGGGTCCTTCGGGGTTGAACCGCTCGACGTACTCGTCGACGATGTTGCCGTTCTGGTCCACGCGAACGACGGCTAACTCGAGGACACGTCCGAACTTCGGCGACAGCCCTGTGGTCTCTACATCAATGACGGCATAGGCAGGCCGGCTGCTTGTTGGCGTCGATCGCGCTGAATAGTCCACCACCTGCTGCACGGTCTGACGCAACTTAGACAGAAAATCGAATGCCCCCATGAAAACTTCCCCCGTTTTCTTCACTTGACCAAGCTATATGAACGTACGGGCGCCTAGACCGCGTGGGGCTTTTAGCTCAAAATCCGCAGGTTTTAGGTGGACTCTCCGAGAAGTCCTTAGGGCGCTTAAGGGAGCATTCTAATGAGGCTCAAACGGGACAAACATTCGGACACTGCTCAGGACAATTTAGCGTACATTTATCCCATGCCAGAAGAATCCGACCGCCAGTACCTCACCAGCCACCCGTGGTTGACCTTTGATTTCAACCCGCAGAGTCTTGGATCAATCGCGTGGGCCCATCTCGGGGAGGCCTACTCGAAGTGTCAACATTTGATTGGTACGCCTTTACAGCCGGGCTTGGCCATGCATCTATCGGAGGTCTTTTTGCGGCGCGGAGCGCTGGCGTCAGCAGCGATTGAAGGCAACACCCTAAGTGAGCAGCAGGTTGAGGACATCATCGTCCGCAACCGCCCACTGCCAGAATCGCAGCGCTACCAAGAGCAGGAGGTACGGAACGTCGTCACGGCTTTGCTTGAAGTTCGGAAGGAAATCGCAGAGTCGTCCAAGTTCCGGCTTTCATCTGAATGGGTGCTCGGCAAGCATGCCTTGCTTCTCGAGGGTCTTGAGCTCGAGGAGCAAGTCACACCTGGGGAGTACCGAACAGTCTCGGTAGGAGTCGGAAACTACCGTGGTGCACCTGCCGAGGACGTTCCATACCTCATGGAGCGACTGTGCGTCTGGATAAACGAAATCATCGATCAGGCCGAGGAAAGCAAGACGCTCGATAATAGGTTCTTTCTGTCGTTCTTTGCAGCCACGCTCGCGCACATTTACCTTGCATGGATTCACCCGTTTGGTGACGGTAACGGGCGTACTGCACGACTTATCGAGGCGGCAGTTCTTGCTCATTCGCAGACTGTGCCCTGGGTGAGTACAACGGTCCTATCGAACTACTACAACAAGACGAAGCCTAGGTATTACCAAAGACTGGAGGCTGCATCTCGATCGATGGATCTGCCCGGTTTCATTGCTTACAGCGCCATAGGCTTCCGAGATGAGCTGCGAGAACAGATCGCCGAAGTGCAGGGCGCCCAACGCAGGGTGGCCTGGATCAACTATGTGCATGAGGCTTTCCAGCCGGAACCATCTACCGAAACAGCGAAGCGAAGAAGGTCTGTGGTGCTTGCTCTCCCGCCAGATGCTGAGCTCACCAAACGAGAAATCAAGCGGCTCACTCCTGAGATCGCGGTCATTTACGCAACTGCCAGTGACAAACTTTTCAGTCGCGACTTGACCAAGCTCCGAGACCTTCGTCTCATCCGGGAAGTTGGTCGCGGCCGTTATCGGTCCAATATCCGACTCATGGATGCATTTGTACCGCTGCCGGAACTTGGGGTGGACATGCCACTTACGGTCCGCCAAGAAGGCATCGAGCCAGACAGCGAAGGTCGGCCATAGCTTCTACAGAGATCTTTGGCTTGAGTCCGGAACTCAAGAGCGTCTTGCATCCCTTGGGTTGCGAGGCGTCTCACCGGCCCCAAGGTCGTACCTCTTATATAGGGACACTTTTCGTGTGGTTCCGGGGTTGTGCTGACACGGCTGGATTCTCGCAGCTACGTGTTTCAACCTCTGTCTAGAATTGGTGTAGCGAAGTACGGTTGTAGGACAGGTGGGGGAGTGGTTGTGGGCAGGCTGATTGGGTATGCGCGGGTGTCGACGAAGAACCAGGACACCGACCGTCAAGAACAGGACCTCCTCGCATCGGGGGTGCGCCGGGATGATTTGTATGTGGATCATGGGGTGAGTGGGGCGAGGGCGAGCCGGCCGGAGTTTGATCGGGCGGTGTCGGCGCTGCATGACGGTGACACCCTGGTGGTGACGACGCTTGACCGGTTGGGCCGGTCAACACAGAACATGCTTGCTCTGCCGGACATGCTCCGGGGCAGAGGCGCCGGCCTTCGGGTGTTGAACCTCGGCGGTGGGAATGTCGACACAGGCACGCCGATGGGGTCGATGGTGTTCACCGTCATGGCGGCTCTTGCGCAGATGGAACTCGACATCAAACGGGAACGCATCACGGACAGTGTGTCGAAGCGTCGTGCGGCGGGTAAGGATCTCGGTGGCCGGCGGGAGCAGTTCACGGATAGTCAGATCTTGAACGCCCGGCGTCTGATTGATGCGGGGGAGCCGGCGGCTCAGGTCGCCCGGGATATGCGGATGTCCAGGGCAACGCTGTACCGGCGGATGGCGGCGCTGCCACTATGAGTGGGTACGAGATCCTGCCCGGGCAGCAGCCGGCCGGGCAGGGGCAGCCGACGGGACGCCGTGCGGTGGCACATCGTGCGAGAACTATTAATCCTGCAGGGATGACGTACGAGCGGGCGTTACAGATCGCGATCGCTGTCCTTGATCAGGAAACGGGCCGGGTGGACTGGTTCGCGGCCGAAGGAGTCTCTCGTGCACCAAGAATGCGTTAGCACGTTTTTCTTGGCCTGACAGATTGTCTGGGTGAGGGCTTATGGTGACCGTATGTCTGATTCTGATTCTGATCTGTCTGGGGCCACGAACTTCACCCGTGACACCGCGAAGCAGTTACCCGATCGGGAGTTGAAGATCGGGCACGAGCAGGCCGAGCATGACGCGGCCGTCGACACCGATCACGACGCGGCCGTCGACGCGGAACGTAAAGCTGCAATTGCTGAAGAAGAACTCGAACGGCGCGGAACAACGACGACCTAGTTTCCGGCACCGGCTGGCGTGCTGCTAGCTAGGGTCGGCGCATCTGAAACACGACCATGGATCGCCTCCGCAACGACGCCTCGCTTGATCGGCGTGATGACCGATCATTCATCGGTCAAAAACGCTGTCCGCACACTCGTCCCATTGGGGGTGACTAGTTTGATTGCGGAAGCGGTCGTCGTGGTGCAAGCGTTTCTAGGAAAAACGGCTCCCGCACCACGACGAAGACTCCACATTCACCCGAACGGCAGGGTAACTGCCGGGCCGGTGAACGGTATTCGGGTTGCAGTATGAACGTTACAGATCAGCAGGTAGCGGGGTGTAGTCCCAGACCGGGGGAGACCCGATCAGGGGGTGCAGGGTAGTGGCTTGGTGTTCCTAGTCACCAAGCCACCAGGTGCCACCCGGCATACCGGAACGCTCACAGTACGGCCCGAGTGCACCCTGGTTCGCAGTAAAGGAACTGCGATCCTTTGGTGCGGTAACAGCCCCTGGGGGAGAGGCCATCACCACACCATCACGATACCTCGACTAACTGAACTGAAGCGCCCCAGGTTTGGTGCCGCGTCCTTTTGAGTTGAAGGATGTATGTCATGCCGAAGAAGATCGATTCTGCTGTCCGTGATCGGGCAGTGCGGCTGGTGCAGGATCACCGGTCGGAATACCCGTCGCTGACGGCCGCAGCAGCGGCCGTGGCCCGCATCACCTACCCGGCGGTGACCCTGCTGCTTACGGCGGCGATCCTCGTATCAGTGATCGCGGGGCCGCTCACCAGCGACCGCGGGGGAACGGTATGGTCACTGATCCGATAGCACCTCCGCGACGACCGCTAGAAAAACAGCAGTCGAAGCGTAGTACCCGCAGCCAGCGCCCGGACGTGTTCCGGAAACGGGATGCTAAGCGGGACGGTGTCGGCGCGGACTTGTTAGCTGGTCAGTTTGTGTATGTGGGTGCGGGTGGGAGGTTGAAGAATTCTTCGAGGGTGTCTATGCCGACGTCGTGGAGGTGGCCGGCGAGTAGGGTGCCGATGAAGCGGAAGTGCCACGGCTCGTATTCGTATCCTGTGATGCTGGTTTTGTCGGCCTGGTATCGGAGCAGGAAGCCGTAGGTGTGGGCGTTGTTGGCGAGCCATCGACCGGTGGCGGTGTTGCCGAGACAGTCGCCGTCTGTTCCGCAGCCGCTGATGGTGTCGAGGATATCGATCGCTAGACCTGTTTGGTGTTCGCTGTACCCGGGCCGGGCACTTGTTTGATCGGCACCTTCCACACCCAGCGTGTCGACGTAGGAGTGATACGCAGACGTTTGGTTGTCGTAGGAGCGGTACCCGCTCTCGGCTACGAGGGTGACGCCGATCTGTGTTTTCGCGGCGGCGAACATGATTGTGAGGGCGGCGATGGTTTCTTGGCGGAGTTGATGCCCGAATGGGTTCAGCATTTCCGGTGGGATGGGTGCGAGGTGTGGGGGTGTGAATGTGGGGGCGCCCGGGATGGGGCGGTGTTTGTTGACGACGAACCAGAGACTTGTCGGGTCATCGATCGAGAAGTGGGCTGCATCAAACGGCGCTGGTGTTGGTGTTGGTGTTTTGGTGGCTGTTGGTGTGATGTTTGGTTGGGCGGATCTGGTTGGCGCTGGCGGTGTGGCGGCGAGCGGTGCCGGGTGGGTGGTCTCGGTGAGGATAATCGCTGTTGGTATCCCGATGATGGCAGCGGCTCCGGCCCAGAGAAGCACCCGTCTGGAAAGAGGACGCGAAGCTCGATGTCCGTTGGTGTGTGGCACGGCCACAGCTTAGGAGACACCCGTATGTGCAGCAATAAATGCCCAGCGGTTGGGCGGGCACCCCCGTGGGTGCAATTCAGGCTTTAAGCGAGGAGTCGGGCGTATCTCATCCAGGCGGGGGGACGGTCTGCGGGCTGCGTTTGACGGTGTTCGCGAGGGTCGATTTGCGGGTGCTTTTCGACTTGGAGGGGTGCCCGCAAGCCGAACCGCTAGCGCGACTTTTGGCTCTTCACCGTGTGCGGCAACGCCAAATACGAGTCAACGGATGCGACAGCAATCCGACTAGAGACGTCCACGCGGTTCACCTCCGCCTGGGAGAAACCACCGTGCGGACGGGGAGGGTCCTGCCCCTTGGCCAGATCTGGACGAATCCGCAGCACAGTAGTGTGACGAGGGTGATGTCATCAAACGTCCCAACTCGCCAAGCAGCGTGGCGGACTGAGACCCTGTTTACGGTTGTGCGCGCTTGTCTAGTAGTGCTGGTTGGTGCGTCGGTAATCGGCGGACTTACAAGCCCAGCTCAAGGCTTCTTGCCCGATTGGCTGCGCTCGTTGGCCAATTCGGTTGGTGGTTGGAGCATGTTCACTTTCTTGCTCGTCTGGTTGTCGCGCGCGCGGCCGCTACTGGGGGCAATTCTCGGCGTCGTCGCATTCGAGGCAATGCTCGAGGCCTACGCGCTTGTGTCGCTGTGGCGCGGAAACTTCTACGCTGAACCGTTCCAGAACAGTTTCACATTGCCCGGCATCGCTGCGGGACTCGTCCTTGGCGCGGGCGCCGCGTTGGTGCGGCACGCAATGCCGGGGTGGCTTCGCGCGGCAGGCGTCGCGCCGCTCTGCTTAGTCCTCGCCCTCGAGGCGATTTACGGGCTCACAGTAATAGCTTCCACCACAAGCCCCGTGTATTGGATTCTCGAAATTCTCGCCGGACTCGGCTTTCTGCTCGCCACTTTGTGGCGATCGAAACAGCTGGGCATTGCACGGGCTCGACCCCAGCGCGACTCGTGACATAAATTCTCATCTCCCTCTTCACGCAAGGGGAACGATCGTGAGACACGAGTGGCTCTGAGATGAGTTTCCAAGACAACTGGCCAGCTATTCCTGGGGGCGTAGTCGCGGTGGTGTGCTCTGGTCGGTTCGTCCTGTTTTCCCGGGGCTAGTTCGAGGTCGTTTCGGTGGATCTGCGGCGTGCTTCGGGGTGGGGACGCGGCTTGGGAGAGTTGCCCATCGAATATGTCTGATTTTTTGCTCTATTAGTTCGGATGGCCTGTCGGCGGGCCGCTTCTCAGCCTGCCGTGGGGTCGGTCATCGGTGGCGCACCTGGACTTATGGGGTTACGGGCCTTCGGTGATTATCGAGATCTTGTTGGTGATGATGTGGGTGATGTGGGTGATGGTTTGTGTGAGTTGTTCCGGTGTCAGGGTGTGGTGTGTGCGGATGCCTTCGCCGGCGAGTTGGGTGTAGGTGTTGATGACCCAGCCGGCTTGGGCGTGGCCGTGGGGGGTGGGTTCGATGAGGATGCTTCGCCGGTCGGTGGGGTTCGGGATGCGGTGTACCAGGTTGACGTTCTCGAGCCGGTCGATCATCGCGGTTGTGGCGCCGGTCGTGAACCGGAGGGTCGCTGCGAGCTCTTTCGGTGTGGTGGTTTGTTGTTCGGCGACGAAGATGAACGCGTCGTATTCGTTGTGGGTGAGGCCGAGGTGGTCCGCGAACCCGGTTCGGAGTTTCCGGTGCTCGATATCGAGGTGGTGAAGCGCGGAGGCGTACTCGGCGGCGGCTTCGACCGGGATCGGATTCTTCCCAGACTTCGGGTTGCGGGGCAGCGCGGTGAGCGGCATCGGTGGGGTGGTGTCTGGTTCGGGGTTCAGTAAGGCCATGACGGAGACAACTTTCTTTTCAATCTCCGATGCTAGGAACAAGGGAGCTCGTTCGAGCATAGGTACACGGTTGGGTAGGTCGCGTGCCCCAAAACAGGGGGTTTGCCTCGGTAGTGCTTCTTCTTTATAGTAGAGGTACTTGCCGAAGAAGTAGATACCCGCCGGGTGGTCTCAGGGGCAACACACCACCTTCTTTCACTTTTGGGGATCTCCTATGTCTAGTCACGCGTCCGCTCCGAAGAACAAACGTCGTCGTTTTGCACCTGTCGCTCTCGGCGCCGGTGTCCTCGGTGCCGTCCTTCTCTCTCTCAGCCTCACGGGCACGATGTCTGGGTTCGTTGCGAGTATCACCAACTCGCAGAACACGGCAGCGACTGGTGCTCTCGTGATGCAGGAGCAGAACGCAGGGGCCACGGTCACCTGCCTCAGCACTGATGGCGGCTCCGTGTCGACGAACGCTGCGACGTGCGCGACGATCAACAAGTTCGGTGGCAGCACGCTCATGACGCCGGGTAACACTGTCACGACGCCGGTCACGATCAAGAACATCGGTACCGTCGCCGCGACGACGTTCACTCTCACTGCTGGTGCGACCTGCACCCAGACGAATTCGGGCACCCTGAACGGTACTGCCACGGATCTTTGCGCGAAGATGAACATCGTCATTACCTCTGGTGCGACGACTGTGTTCAACGGAACCCTCGCAACACTTGCCGGTGGCACGTCGGCGAAATTCACGATGCCCGCAGCTCCTGCTGCCGGCGTTACGGTTCCGTTCTCGTTCGCGGTCACCCTTGATTCCGCCGCAGGCAATACGTACCAGGGCCTGCAGGCGTCCGTGCCGCTGACCTGGGCCTTCAGCAGCTGACACCCTCGGAGTCCTTTTCATGATCGCGGGCTGCCTCAGAAGGGGCAGCCCGCGGTTCTTGTTTCTACCGCCAAAACAAGCACCAGCTGAAGGGGGGTGAACCCGTGACATCGACCCGAACCAATAGCACGGGTTCTCATTCCGGTCCCCGCCAGTGGTTCCCGAAGAAACCCCCGCTCCCCACCCCGCTTCGTGTTCTGCTGACGGCTGCAGCCACTGTCCTTGCGGTGGTGCTGCTCTCGGCGTTCGTGTTCTTCCTCACCGGCGGTCGCTGGTTTGTTGTGCAAACTCCCTCGATGGGCGAGACCGCGCCCGTCGGCACCCTGATCCTGACCACACCCACGAACGGGCAGGTCGCGGTCGGTGACATCATCACCTTCCGTCCGCCGAGCTCCCCGACCGAGACGTACACCCACCGGATCATCCAGGTCAGTACGGATGGTTTGATCAGTACCCGCGGTGACATCAATGGGGCAACCGACCCCTGGCAGCTGGCGGCAACCGACATCATCGGCCACGCGGCTTTCGTGCTGCCCATGGCGGGCTGGTTTGTTAAAGCGGTCCCGATCATCACCATCGGGACTCTGCTGGTGTGGCTGGTCACGTCGCTGTTCCGGTCTGCCACAACCCGTTCCGCGCTCCGCATCGCGGGGGTCTCGTTGGTTGTCTCGGTCGCCGCCTACATCCTCCGCCCGCTGATCGGGCTCGTCGTCCTCAGTACGACCGCTGACACGACCGGCGCCGACGCGACGGTCGTGTCCACCGGTATGCTCCCGATCAGGGTGCAGGCCGTCGGCGGGAACCACGCCGACCTCGTCTCCGGACAAGTCGGAACCGTGACCGTCCCGAGCCTGATCGACACCAGCCAATACCATCTCTCCTCCGCCCTGAACCTGTCCCTGACCGGCTGGATCATCCTGATCTTGGTGTGCGCGATCCCGCTGCTCTGGACGATCATTGTGGGTCTTCCCGCGGACCCCGAAAGCGGCACCGTATGAGCGGCAACACATTCGCAGGACGGCGCTTGACGAGACGAAGCGTCACGATAGTCGCTTTGCTTGCCCTGCTCTTGGCCGGGCTGTTCTGGGCGACAGCAGTTACCCCGGGCACGAGCTCCGCATACATCGCCAGGATCACGAACAACACCGATACCGCTGCGACGGCGGCGAACTTCACCTGCACCGGCGCATACGGCGTCGACAAGGCAAACGCGCTGTTCCAATACCCCCTCACTGAGGCGTCGAATTCGACTTCGGCCACAGATATCTCCGGGAAGGCCGCGAACGGCACCTACCAGGGCTTGATGATAGCCAACAGCACCACCCCGATCGCGTGCCCCCGCGACCCTGGCCGCTCGTATCTGCTGAACGGCAGCACCAGTTACCTCACCACCCCCACCCAGGTCACCAGCCCCGGAACGTTCACCCTCGAGACGTGGTTCAAGACGTCCGTCGCGTCCGGCAAGATCGTCGGCTTCGAGAGCGGACAAACAGGAACCGCGTCCGGCCAATACGACCGGCAGGTGTACCTCTCACCGACCGGGCAAGTCATCTTCGGCACCTACAACGGTGGTGTGCAAGTCGTCACCAGCCCCGCCGGATACGCAAACGGCGCTTGGCACCACATGATCGCCACGTTCTCCGCCGGAACGGGCCTGAACCTCTACCTTGACGGCTCCCTCGCAGCCAGCAACACCACCTACACCACCGCCGAACCCCACGCCGGATATTGGCGATTCGGGCAGGGCAACCTCAACGGCTGGCCCAATGCCGGAGCGAACACCTTCCTCACCGGCACCCTCCGCTTCGCCGCCGTGTACTCCATCGTGTTCACGCAAGCGCAGATCAACAACCACTACGCTGCCGGGCGCTGAAGAAACAGCAGAGCGCCGACGCCTTCTCGGCCCCCTGACTAGGGTGATCTGATCAGGCCGCGCGTCCATTCGTGAGAGACCATGCTTATAAGCGAATCACCGCGTGCTGCGATCTTGCATCCCCCTTATGACGCCGCAGGCCCCATCCAACGAACAGGCCAGCACCACGCGGCCCGCCATGTCTCCCTTATCGGATCTTGACCACGATCGCATCAATGAAGATCGCCGCGTACACCTGGCGGTTTCTAACCGTCGTTGCGAATGAGGGCCAGGGGTCTGTAACGCTAACGGTGTTTTCGGCGGTTTTCATTAGTAGGTTTCCGGGGCCGGCCAGCGGTCCGCGAAGGTGATGGCGAACGCGTTCAGCGCGGGCTTCCAGCGCATCGTCCATCGGGTGCGGCCTTGACCGGTTGGGTCAAGGCTACGAGTGACAAGATACAGGCACTTCAGAGCGGCCTGCTCGGTGGGGAAATGACCCCGTGCTCGGACCGCGCGCCGGTATCTCGCGTTCAGCGATTCGATCGCATTGGTGCTACAGATCACGGTTCGGATCTCGAGGTCGTACGCCAGGAACGGTGTAAATTCTTCCCACGCGGACTCCCATAACAGGATGATCGCACCGTATTTCGTGCCCCATTTCTCGGTGAGGTCATCGAGTGCGACCCGGGCCGCAGCCGGTGACGGTGCGGTGTAAATCGGTTTCACGTCACGCTTCAGCGCGTCCCAGTCCTGCTTGGACGCGAGCCGGAACGTGTTCCGCAGCAAATGGATGACACACGTCT
>NZ_NBXD01000026.1 GCF_003399645.1 Subtercola boreus | reverse complement strand
CTCAATTCACCCATCAGGTCAATCTTCTCGTAAGAAGACTTCAGGGCGCCCTCAACAATCGGCCTCTAAGGAGTGCGGGCGCCAATGAGCTCCCTAGAAACACCGCCAATTATCGCTACATTCCACACCGTTACTCAAGGAAGCGGGGTGCCTCAAAAACCTTTGCCTTTCCAAGACGCTCGAGGACAGAGTCCTTTCTCTCGGTGGCGCGGGCGCTTCGGGTTGCATTACCCCTGGCAGTGCAGTTTCGACGCGCCTTTGGAGATATGGGCGTCATGGGCGAATGTCGACCTGCTCGAGGCTGTTCCGGCCTCGAGTGCGCGCTGCAGTCCCGGCGGTTGACTGGCCGCTACGCGTGAATGTCGCGGGCCTCGGTGGCGTGCATGGTGCCGAGCAATGCCAGGGCGTCGGCGCTGGGGCTGCCGGTTGCGGGTGTGCCGACGAGCAGCTGCTGGCCTGGGGCATCCCGGACTTCGAACGTCTGATAGGTGAGTTCGATACGACCGACCGAGGGGTGCACGAAGACCTTGTAGGCGCGGGCGAGACCCGCGACGGTCTGGTCCTCCCACACCGACCGGAAGGCTTCCACTGGCAGCATTTCGTCGAGGAGCGCGAGGATTGCGGGATTGTTCGGGTCGTATCCGGCGTTCAGGCGTAGGGCGTGCACGGTGGCCCGGGTGACGGTGTCCCATTCGGTGAAGACTGTCGCGGCCTCCTGGTGGGTGAACAGCACGCGCACCATGTTGAGTGGCCGGTCTGCGCCGGCCGTCATGAACGGCGACAGCAAGGCGGCGGCCGGGGCGTTGGTGGCCAGGATGTCGAACGACGGCCCGAGCACGTACGCGGCCGCAGCGGGGAACGAGTCGAGCAGGGTCAACAGCGCTGGGTCGACGAGATCACGCGAGCTTCCAGCGCGGAGGTTCGGGTTCATGCCGGCGAGGCGGTAGGAGTGCCCGCGTGAGTCGGAGTCGAGGCGTAACGCGCGTCCGATGGCGTCGAGTACCTGTGAGGAGGGGCTTCGTTCGCGGCCCTGTTCGAGCCTGGCGTAGTAGTCGGCGCTGACCCCGGCGAGTACTGCTACTTCTTCGCGGCGGAGGCCGGCGACCCGCCGGGTTCCGCGCCCGCCCACGAGGCCGGCTTCTTCCGGGTCGAGGTTGCCGCGGCTCGCTCGGAGGAAATCGCCTAAGGCGTTGCCGGGGAGTGTGTTCATAACTCCAACCTAGTCGCGGGCTCGCGCAGCTTCCCTAGGTGCGGTGCTCCTAGGGAGCAGCAGCCTTCCTCCGGCTGAACATCCGCGGGAGTCTGTGAATGACAGCACAGACAGGATGCCCAGCCCATGCCATCTGCCGACGAACTCATCGGGACCCACACAGCGAACGCCCTCGTGCGCGCCATCCATGTCGCCGCCCCCGAGAAGGCACTGACCCACCTGCAACAGGCGTCGACCGCCCTGGCTCCGCTCTCGTTGCGGGAGAGAGGCGACGTGCTCAGGGACGCCTTGCTGGCGGACCTGCCCGGCGACTATGACTCGTTCGCGCAGACGATCCGACGTGCAGAGGCCGGGGTTCCCCTGTTCAGTGGTTGGCTAATCTGGCCGGTCACCTCGGCCGTAGCAGCCAGGGCAATCGCGGAGAACACCGACGAGGCGTTCGACGATGCAATGGCGCTGCTCGGCGAGCTGACCTCACGCCTCACCTCTGAGTTCGCCATCCGTGGCTTGCTTGACCACGACCTGCAACGGGCGCTCGGAATCATCCAGAATTGGACGGTCTCCGACGACGTGGATCTCCGCCGCCTCGCCTCGGAGGGCACCCGGGCCTTCCTGCCGTGGTCGAACCGAGTGCGAGGTCTCCTGACGCACCCGAGGGCGACGTTGCCGATCATCAGCGCTCTCTACCGGGACCCGAGCGAATATGTGCGGAGGTCGGTCGCCAACCATCTCAACGATCTCAGCCGGCAGCATCCGGAGATCGTCGTCGAGACAGCACGGCAATGGATGTCGCAGCCGGACGAGAACACCGGACGGCTCGTGTCGCACGGGCTGCGGACCTTGGTCAAACGCGGCGACCCCGGTGCGCTGTCGTTGCTCGGGTTCAGCCCTGCGGAGTCGATCGCCGTCGACGGGCCGACCCTCGACCAGGTGGCGGTGTCTTTCGGTGGCACCGTGCGGTTCACGATCGGGATCACGAACACCGGCAGCGTGCCGGCGCGGCTAGCCGTCGACTACATCGTTCATCACCGCAGAGCCAACGGCACCCAGACCGGTAAGACGTTCAAGCTCACCACCGCGACACTCGCCCCGGGGGAGCGCCTCGACCGCACGAGGGAGCACTCGTTCCGCGCCATCACGACCCGCCGCTATTACCCCGGCCCGCACGCCATCGAGCTGCAGGTCAACGGCATCGTCCTGGGAAGGGCCGTGTTCGAACTGCTGCCTGAGACGTGAACCCTGACGGGGTGCGGCGCACCTAGGTTCATTCGGCCTTCTTCCCGCAGCGCACTCCGCTGAGACTCGAACGACGAAACATCCTGCACGACCGACAGAGAGTTGCCCATCATGACCGAGATCCTCGAAGTGACCACCCTCCGCCCCGCCGCCGGCCTCACCGCTGCCGACTTCATCACGGCCAACGCCGACATCGACGTGTATCTGGCTCGCCAGCCTGGCTTCGAATGGCGCCGCATCCTCGAGACCGGCGACGGCACCATCATCGACATCGTCGCCTACGACAACATCGACCACGCCCGCGCAGGCGCCGCCGGCATCGGCGGCGAAATGGCCGGCTCTCCCGTACACGCCACCATCGACCACTCCACCGTCGACTGGAACCTGACGACCGTGCTGCACCGTGTCGATGGCAACTGAGACCGCCACCGCGGAGCGCACCCGGGCCACACCGCTCGAACTGTTCTTCGACCTCGTCTACGTCTTCGCCTTCACCCAGGTGACGCACCTCATGGCCGACGGCGAGAGCATCCGGAGTATCCTCGGCGGACTCGCGATACTCGGCGTGCTGTGGTGGTCATGGGCGTCGCACGCCTGGCTCGCCAACCAGCAGGTCGCCGACCGCGGGCCGGTGCGGATCGGGATCCTCGCCGCGATCGCGACCGTTCTCGTGATCTCGATCCCCGAGGTATACCCCGCCGACGGCGAGAGCCTGTTCGGCGCTCTTCTGTTCTCGATCGGGTTCGTCGTGCTGTCCATCGTCTACACCGCCGTGAACCTCGTGGCGGCGCGCGGCGACCGGGCGCTCCGCCGACAGGTGCTCCGCACTATGAGCGTCACGATCGTGCCCGTCTCCATCGCGCTGATCAGCGGCGCCCTGCTCGGCGGTACCGCCCAACTCGCCCTCTGGCTCGCCGCAGTGGCCATCGAGGGGATCACGATCTACCTCACCTCTCAGGGCGGGGCCTGGTTGCTGCCCTCCGCCGCGCACTACGCAGAACGCCACGGCCTCGTCGTCATCCTCGCGCTCGGCGAATCGGTCATCTCCATCGGACTGGGCGCCTCGCACTCACCGATCACCGTCGGCACGGTGATCGCGGCGCTCATCGCGATCGTCGTCGCCCTCGGTCTCTGGTGGGTCTACTTCGGGCGCGTGTCTGACGCTGCTGAGCACAGCATCGAGGCCATGACCGGCAACCACAGAACACGCACCGCCACCATCGGCACCTACCTGCACTTCGGAACCGTCGCCGGCATCCTGCTCGTCTCGCTGGGACTCGGCGGAGCAATCGAAAGCATCGCCGCCGCGCACGTACCGGCCGAGTTCGACTGGATCGCACTCATCACAGGACTTGCCCTGTTCCTCGCTGCGACGGCCGCCTATTCGGCCGTCGCGACACACAACCCCACCACACCTGACTCTGGAGAAGCACCATGACCACCACCGCTACCACCACACCTGAGCTCGGCGTCATCCTCATCACCGGTGCGAGCAGCGGCATCGGCGAAGCCACAGCACGCCATCTCGCCTCTATCGGACACCCGGTCGTGCTCGGCGCCCGACGTACCGACAGGCTCGGCACCATCGTCGACGAGATCAGAAACCTTGGAGGGCGGGCCGACTACGCCCAACTCGACGTCACCGACCTCGCCAGCGTGCGCTCGTTCGTCGACGCGGCCCTGGAATTGCACGATCGCATCGACGTGCTCGTCAACAACGCCGGCGTGATGCCTTTGTCGAAGGTTAATGCGCTGCACGTCGACGAGTGGAACCAGATGATCGACGTGAACCTCCGCGGCACGCTCCACGGCATCGCCGCAGTGTTGCCGTTGATGGAAGCCCAAGGGCACGGCCACATCATCAACGTGGCATCCGTCTCAGGGCACCGGGTCGACCCGACGGCCGCTGTCTATAGCGCCACCAAATTTGCTGTCCGCGCACTCTCCGAGGGCCTACGCCAAGAGAGCACCGTCGTCCGCGTCACGATCATTAGCCCCGGTCTTACCGTCAGCGAACTCGCCGACCACGGCGGAGAAACCGCCAGCCAGACTGCCGCCCGTGACGCGACCGCACAGCTCGGGCTGCCGGCATCCGCCGTCGCCGAAGCCATCGGCTACGCGATCACCCAGCCCGCCTCAGTGGACGTCAACGAAATCATCGTCCGCCCGACACGCCAAGGCTGAACACCCAATATTCGCCCCTCAGACGGCGAGAACCGCACCCTGCCTCATTCCCATGCACGCGAAGAAACTGGAAGACATGACCAACATCTCACCACTGCCACCGACCAACACTGGACTCGTCACCGCAGAAACCGTAACCAGCTGGATCGAGAAGTACCTGCGGGCGTGGGAGACCAACGACCGCGACGACATCGCCGCTCTCTTCACCGAAGACGCCGAATACCACGAACGCCCCTTCGACACCGAATGGATCGGCCGCGAAGACATCATCCAAGGCTGGCGCGGGCGCTGGGAATGGCAGCAAGGCGGCTGGACCTTCGAGTCGACGATCAGCGGTATCCACGACCGCACCGCCGTCATCACCGGATTAGGCCACTACACCGAACTCGGCGATTTCGACAACGTATGGACTGTCACCTTCGACGAACTCGGGCGGTGCACGAGATTCGAGATGGTGAACACCGAACGGCCCTAACCCGGCCCGCAAGCCGCCACACCGGGACCACAAGCCACCTCCACGAAAGGCCCACAACGATGAGCAACGAACACGAAGCCAGCCTCGAAAGGGCGCGCGCACGCGCTATGGAGATCAGGGCGTTCTACGAAAGTCTCGAGCTGCAGATCGACGGCAGAGTCTGGAGCCTGCACGAATTGATGCTCGGATTCATCAATGACGTGGGAACCATCGGCCGCCTCAACCTCGCACACGACGGCACCTGGGACATCGACGGCGACGTCCACGCCCAACTGCGACACAAACTGTCCGAATCGCTCTGGTGGGTGATCGTGATCGCCGAACGACTCGGGATCGACATCAACGACGCCTACGCACAAACCATGGACAGGATCGAGGCTCAGATCGCGCCGCCGGGACGGGGTTTCGACGATGGACGTTAAGCCGTCCTGGGCATCGAACATGAGCGGTATACGCCAGACATCAAGAGCGGAACACCGACAGGAAGCAACAACTTCATCCCTCGACAACCCCCGAACCTTCCGCCCCCGATCGTGCTTCAATCAGGGGCAAAATGAGTACCCGAGGAATTGCCTGAATCAGTTCAGCTAGTCTTCGTCCCCTGGGTTGGGCAGTAGAGCTGGGTACGTTCGCCAGACCGGTCGATCGTGTGTGCGGCCATGAGCTGACCACAGAGTGGGCAACTGCTGCCCTGCGCCCTTCGCGCTTTCGACTCGGCGGATTCCGTGTCGAACGGCCCGAGCGGGGGTGGTCCGAGATACGGGAATAACCGATCGTTAAGCCACCCTCCGAAACCGTTCGACCGGGGGTGAGCGCGTTGCCGCCTATTGTTCGTACCCATATGATTAGTGTACTAGCTAAATGGTCGAAGGAGGCCTGCATGCAGGAACCGGAGAGAGCGGCGAGCGAAGACATCCTCTCCCTCGAGAACCAGGTCTGCTTCGCCCTTGCTGTTGCGGCCCGAAACGTCGTCGGGTTGTACCGGCCCTTCCTCGAGCCCCCGCGGCTCACGCACCCGCAGTACCTTGTCATGCTCGCGCTCTGGGAGCAGAGCCCACGGTCGGTACGGGAAATCGCCGACGCCCTCAGCCTCGAGCCCGCCACGCTCTCACCCCTGCTGAAGCGTCTCGAGATCATCGGGTACGTCCAAAGAGAACGAAGCGCCCGCGATGAACGGATGCTCGACATCACCCTGACGGAGGCGGGGTACTCTCTGCGCTCGACCGCCCTCACGATCCCCCCGAGGGTTGCCCGCTCGCTGGACATGTCGGTGCCGGAGCTGGAGAGCCTCAGGGAGGTGCTGCACCGGGTCATCGCGGCGTCCAACTCGTGACCGACTTCAGAGCTCGGCTCATGAGGGCAAGTTTCCCAGTATCAACTGTTGTCGGATTGAGAGGCCTCGCTGAAGCCTCAGATGGCTGGCGCGGGCGTCTCATAAACCTAGGTAGGCATCGCCCGGGGGAGTAGTCGAGGTGTCTCACAAATCTATGCACACACCAACCCCAGAGCAGGCGGCCGCCCCGCAGATCCTGAGCGTCAAGGTATCTTCGAGGGCTTGCGGTGCGGCGGCGAGACATCTCACAAAGCTTTAGGTTTCTGGAACATGGCCTGCCGGTGACCCAGACAGAAGGAGTCAACCGCGTCACCGTCTGGGAGGGGTTGCTTGCGGGTTAGGATTCAGCAGTCGCACTTCCACCCGGGTGCGTTGGTGAGGCTGCCCTGATCGGTTGACGAGTCTGGCGGCGAGCGGCGGCGGCTTACGACTCACAGAAGAGCCCTCCGCCGCATAGCTTCGAACCAGACCGTTCATTTTGGAGCGTCAGATTGGCAGATCAGTCGTCGAGGCTGGTGTCTTCGACGGTTTCGCTTGTTTCGGCCATCCGGTCTCGTAGGTGGTCGGACATCGCGGATGCGCCTTCGTGACCGTGGTCTCGTTCGACTTGCTCAAGGAGTTCGCCGAGGTCGGTTCCGGGGGCCGCCTGCTTGTCGTGCGTGTCATTGTCCATGGTGTGAAGCTATCCCGCGGGACGATCCGCGCCTCCCAGCTGGCTCACATCGGAACCCGAACCGATCCAGGTGCCTTAGCGACGTGCAGCGAAGTCGGATATCGGGACCGTCATACCTCGAGCTCTTCGAGGGCGTCCGGGATTTGGACGGCCATGGGTTGGGCAAGTGGTGGCGAGGAGAGCGCCATCATCTTCTCTCGCATGACTCGGACGGCTTCGGCGTTGTCGGGTTCAGGGATCGAGGAGTGCGTACTCTCGGCCATCAGGTTCGTGCCCTGGTCCAGAACAACTGTCGCTTCGACATCGTCCCCGTCGGCGTCGTACGCGGACAAGGTCACGGTGTCACCACTGTGGTGTTTCGCGAGGAGCGCGCTGTACGGGGCCAATGTGTCGGCCGCCTCGTCACCGACGAGCAACGATTTCTGCGCATACGTCACATGCTTCATGACAGCAGGCTATTCCGAGGGAGGGCTGGCGTAGAGGGCTGGACAACTGCACCCTCGTCTGCGCGAGGGCGGCCAGTCCATGCCCACCCATTTCCTGCTGAGACGGTTTTCGGGCGTTGAAGGCGCGGATCGTCACGGTTCACCTCAGCCAATGACAGGCAACTGTATGTAGCCGCAGGTGTCGGGGCCGGTGTGGATGATGTTGGTGGCTCCGTCGTGATAGCTCGGGTTGTACTCGTGGTTGAGGCCGTGTGCGACGCCGTCGTGGGGCTGAATGTCGACGCGGATGCGTTGACCTTTCAGGAGCTTTCCGACGTTCGGAACGAGGGCGATCTCAACCGGCACGATTTCGCCCGGACGAAGGGGCGCGTAGTCCGCTTTAACGTGCGTGTGCGCGGGCTGGACCTCCGTCGACCGCACTTTGTCGAGCGCACGGTGGGAGACTTTGAGCCAGCCCTTGGTGAGGGGAGCGATCCTGAACGGGAACCCGAACGTGGTGAACCCGGTGAAGTCGACCTCACGGTCGTCGTCGCCGATCACGCGCACGGAGACGAAGAGGTCGATGTCGTCGCTCGTCGACTCGACCCACAGATGCACCTTGCCGAAACCGGCGATGACTGCGTCGTGGGCCAGAGGTTCGCTGACGAAGGAGACCCCTGTGACGTGTGGGTCTGAGTCGGCCGACGCCGGATCGACCCGCGGGCTGCCGACCGGCGCCCAGGGTGTGAGCTGGATCTCTGCCGAGTATCTTGCCTGAGTCGATTCGCCGGGCGCCACGGCGCCGAGGCGCAGAAAGTCTGGCCGCACCCCGTCGCCGACCCAGTCGGAGGGCCGCGCATCGAAGTACCACTTCTGGTACTCGGTGCGCGCGATCGGCCATTCGTTCTCCTCCTGCAGGTAGGAGGTGCCGTCACCGGTGCGAATCTCGAGCCGGATCGGCGGGGTGTCCATGATGCCGTTCTCGATGCCCTTCAGCCAGTAATCGAAGAACGCTTTGTGCTGAGCGACAGCTTCGGCCGAATACGCGTGCTGGAACCAGTCCTCCCAGAGGTCGAGCTTCTTGTGGGGTGTCGGTGTGTTCAGGTACGCGGCGTTTCCGCCGAGTTGATGGATGTTCGAAAGATGGGTCGTTGATGCGACGGCCCAGAGCGGCACAGTCACGTCGCTGAGATCAGGGCTCATGAACACCCGGGCGCGCGGACCGAAGATCTCGTCGGGATTCGAGTCGCGAAAGGGGCTGTCTTTCATGATCTGCACGAAGTCGACGATGTCGGGTTCGCCGACGATCGGTGGGGTGAGACCAGCGGCCCTCCAAATCGGCCAGAACTGTTCGTTCAGCACGCCGCCGTTGTAGGCGACCTCTTCATAGAGGTCGACATCGGTGCCGATGGCGATCATGGCTTTCAGATGCTCAGGGTGGAGGCTCGCTGCTGCGTGCTGGCTGATCGCGAGGTAGGACATGCCCCAGGTGCCGACTGCTCCGTTCGACCAGGGCTGGGTGCCCGCCCATTCGATCGCGTCGCGGAAGGCTTCGGCGCCGGCGAGTCCCCATGGTGCGAGCTCTCCCGGGCTTGCGCCCGCACCGGGCATGTCCACCCTGACGACCGCGTAACCGTCGGGCACCCACACCGCTGTGCTGACGGTTTCGTGGTTCTCGAACTGCAGGTCGCCGGCGTTGCCGAAGAAGTAGTCCTCTTCTTCGATCTCGTGGTGCTCTAGATCGTCGCTGGTCTCGATCGAGTGATGGTTGAATGCCTTGCCGTACGGGCCGCAGTTGACGATCGCCGGATAGGTGCCGGGCGCTGCAGGGCGAAACACATCGGCGAGTACGTAGGAGCCGTTCTGGAGGGGAATTCTGACGTCTCGGAAACGCAGGATGCCCAAGGCGTTCCGGCGCAACTCGTTGCGCGCATTGGCCGGGGTGCAGAGAGTGCGCGGCCTGGTGTCGCCGAAAACATCGGATGCGGCGAGGTCTTCCAGCAGCCGCACGACGACCGGGTCTTCCGTGAACTGTCGGATCTTGTCGATGCGGCCGGTCGCCGAATAGTCGGCATCATGGCGGAAGTTGATGCGCCGACTTCCGATGATGTCGTGCACTTCCGGGGGGATGGCCGTGCCCTCGTCGCGGAGCTCGGTGCGCCCGAGGGTGAAGATCAGGCGAGCGATGTTGGTGAGACCCGAATCCTTCAGTTTGTCGAGGTTGCCGTCGACCCGTGGAATGACCTGCGCAAGGTGCAGGCGTGGGGCGGCGGTCACATAACCGATCGCGTTCTCGCCGATGAGGAACGTCATCCGCTCGCCCGCCTCGTATTCGAACTCGCCCCGTTCACTCGTGAGACCCAAGTGCGTCGGGGTCTTGTAGCGTAGACCCGCGATCGGGCCGGCCAGAATTCCAGTGGGCGCCATCAGGAACGCCGCTCGAGCACGCTCATCGAGGAGGGCCCGGCATCGACTCCGACCATCGAGCGGCCGAGGTTCTCCATCCACGTGTCCACGTTGTTGGCGGCGTGCAGGCTGCCTGCGCGGCAGTTGCGCGCGATAAGTTGCAGGGGCATCCGTTTGCTGATTGCAGACGCACCGGATGCACGCAAGAGCGTCTCGATCGCTGTCGCGCACTCGTTCCAGACATACGCAGCATCCGCATGGAACTGCAGAATCTCGTCGGCGTTCGGATCCCGGTTTTCGGCGTCGAGACGATCGAAATCGGCGACGGCGGCATCCGCGAGGCGTCCCGCTGCGCGGATCTGCATCGCGGCGCGCCCCACGATGTGGTGGGCCACCGGCGCATCGACCTGCCGAGTGTAGGGAGAATACGGAACGCTCCGGCGCCCAATGGACGCGAGAAAGACTTCCATGGCCTGATCGGCCATTCCGAGCGCGACCCCCGTGCTCGACACGATCGAACGTGGCAGGCCGCCGCGCCGGGGACCAAGCCCCTGAGACACGAGTTCCGCTGTGCGAGCCGCCAGCTCTGCCGGGAAGCCGAACCTCTCGTCGGGTACGAAGAGCTCACCATCAGTCGCAACCGTCTGGCTACCGGTCGCGGCGAGGCCCATTGCATCCCAGTCGTTTCGGGCAACCAGCTGCTCTTTGGGAATGAGCACCATTCCGACCTTCGAATCGTCGGTGTCGTCGTAGAAGACGGCGAGATATCCATGGGACGCGTGAACACTTCCGGTGGCGAACGGCCAGGCACCCTTCACTATCCAGCCGCCGTCGACCTTCGTCGCGCTGCCCGACATGTGCCTGCTCGTTCCACCGACGGCGAAGGTTCGGTTACCCACCCACGGCGACTCGTATACGGGGGCGACGACCTCGTCCGCGAAGGCATTGCTCCACATGTTGCCGCCGGCGGTCGCCCACACCACCCATGCAGTGGCTCCGCACCCTGAGCCGAGGGCTCGATAGATGTCGAGCATTTCGCGGGTGGTGAAGTCTGCTCCACCGTAGCGTTTTGGTTTCGAGAGGCTGAAAACACCGGCCTCGCTCAGTTGCTCGATCGTCTCTTGCGGGATTCGGCGTTGCTGCTCGGCAATCGCCTGCTGGTCGCGCAGCCAGGGCTGCAATTCGACGATGCGAGCGACGATCTCTTTTGCCTGCGGTAGGGCGGTGGTGGTGATCATGGCCATTCCTTTCGTGAAACGGGGGTTCCTTCGAAGCCTGCGATGCGCTCTACGGCTGGGTCGTTCCCGTCCCTCCCGCTTGCCGAAGCGTCGGGATGATCGTCGAACCATCCCTCCTTGGGGTACCGGTACATCCACCCGGTTGCGAGGGCGCGCTTGGCTATGAGCCAGACTCCGTCGCGCTGTTCAAACCGGTCGAGGTATCGTGCCCACAGTTTGACGTTCTCATTTGCCCACTGGTGGACCTCGGTACCCTGGTGGTCGGCGTTCAGGTATGTCTCGACGTGAGCGGTGGTGGGCCCGTCGAATTCGACCAGGCTGTTGCCCAGCAGGTGCATTGTGCGAACGAATCGCGGCATCTCTCCCGAGAGGAAGGCGACGAACCCGTCGACGGAGCCGCGGTGCAGGCTTTCGGGGAACTGCACCCACGCATCGGGCCAGAACGCGCTTCGAACCAACTCCATGTCGACCCGGTCGAGGCCGCGGCAGTATCGAAGCAGGACGTCGTGGATTTCGGCGCGTGCGCTCAGTTCTTCCAGCGTCTTCACTTCTGGCCGGCCTTCGGGATGGTGATGCCGGCAAAGCCGAGAACCGAGAGAGCGAAGACTGGAGCCGGACTTTCGGCGGGTTGTGCGGGCGGTTCACCGGGACGGATGAGACGTGCACCTCGTTGTGCCATTGTGTATTCCTTTTCAGAGAGATCGGGAGCGTGAGGCCTAGCGTACGACTGCTGAGCATACTTCTCAACGATTGTTGAGAAGTTTGTTACCTAGACTTGAGATATGTCGATAGACCAGGCTCGTTCTGCCAGAAGTCTCGGTACGGGGCCGCGGCTGGGTTCGCGTGCATCTCGCGAGGCCATCCTGCTCGCGGCTCGTACCCGCTTCGCGAAAGACGGTTTCTCGGGTTCGACGATCAGGGGTATCGCGGGTGACGCAGGGGTCGATGCATCCCTCGTGATGCAGTACTTCGGCTCAAAGAATGAGCTGTTCGCCGCTGTCATAGCGTCGGGCCCGAACACCATGTCTCAGATCGCCGAAGCGTTCGACGGTCCTGAAGACTGTCTGGGGGAGCGGGTCACACGTGCCTTCCTCGAGGTGTGGGACGGGGATCCAGTGGAGTCCGAGCCGTTGCAGGCCCTCCTCCGCGCCGCTATCGGAAGCGAACAGGCGACCACGCAGCTCAAGGAACTCATTCAGGAGCGAGTGCTCGTCGACCTGGGTCCGCGGCTGCAGCACGACGCCGACATGAAAACCCGGATCGAGATCGCATCCTCGATGCTCGTCGGTGTCGTCGTGGGGCGACGGTTGGTCGGCTTGGACGCACTCGTCAGGCAGGATCGGGACTCGCTGGTGGGCTATATCGCCCCCGCAATCCAGGCCATTCTGTCGGCTGAATCATCCGACGTGTCCTCCGTCACGAGTTCAGCGGCGCCCTCAAGATCGACGGCGGCTCACGGGTCAATCCCCGTCATATAGTCCAACAGGGTATCCAGCATGATCGAGGCGTTCTCCGCGTCAGCGCTCCAGTACGTGATCGGGCCGCTGCCGCGCGGGTGGGTGTCATGACGTTCATGGAGGAGGCCAGCCGCCGTCAGGCTCCGCAGGTGGCAGAGCACGCCGTTGCGGGAGAGGCCGAACTCGGCCATCAGGTGGGCGGCGCTCGTCTCTCCTCTGGCCAGAATGAGGCGAAGGATCTCGAGACGCACTGGCTTGATGCCGAGGGCGCGATACGAGAGAGCAACGATCTCGTCGTTGCTCTCTCGCAGGAGCGATTCCACCATGCGGCCTTCCCAAAAGCGGAGACGTCGTCGGGCGTTGTGCTCAGCGCGTCCGCACCGGCAGCTGTAGGTAGGAGGCGTGCTCGCCTCCGCTATGGATGACGTGCTGCCCACTGTTTGCAGGTACGTACTCCTGAATTCCCGGCATCATCGTGCCGAGCAGGTTGCGGGCGCTGATCACGAACCGGAGTTGCTCTCCCGGGTAGAAGACGAGCCCGAGGGGGAGCAGGTCGATCTCGATGTCGACAATCTGGCCCGGTGCGAGCTTCTCGACGACGTCGAACGTGTGCGCCGGAACCTCCTCGGTGCTGAGCGCACTGTCGAGGTTGCGCGCGGAAACCCGCAGCCTCCCATCCGAACCCTTGTATTTCAGGATGGTCGCGCCGTAGTCGGTCAGGTCATGGATGATGGCACTCTGGTTGGGCGTCGTGAATGCTTCGAGCGGGGTACCGTGGGCATCCAGTTTTTGGATGAGCACGAACAGATCCATGTCGTCTGCATCCCTGGCCTCGACGAAGAGGTGAGCCTTGGGATAGCCCACCAGCACGGTTTCCTCATCGAAGCTGGTGAGGAATGAGACAGCATTGGGGTTCGAGGTGGCGGCGTATGCGGTCGGAACGTCGTCGGTGGGCGCGGCCGTGTCCAACGTGCGGGTGCGACCGTTCAGGTAGTACTTCGTCGAGTGCGCCTCAGCGGGAGGGAACTGGTCGGCCGCGATGGCCACGCGGTCGCCGCCTTCCAGATCGAGCAGCGAATAACGCACTCGGGGGGTCTTGTCCCAGTCGTTCTGTTCGTCGTTCAGGTAGCGGTCGAAGAATCGCAGAAGGTCCGCCTGGTTGTCTTCGTCGTAATAGTCGGGCCACTCCTGGCTGTTGTGCACGCGCAGCCACTTCTGTTCTGACGCCATGCGGCGCCAGGCGCGGAAGGTGCCTGCAGTGTGGAGGGTGTTCGAGTAGCTCGCGACGACGTAGGCGGGCACGGTGATGCGTTCGAAGTCGGGGATCTTGTTCGCCCAGAGGTCATTGATGAGTGGGTACTGCTCGACTTCCGCCACGATGTTCTCTCTGCGGTTCCTGCCGAAGAAGCTGCCGTTTTGGAGCTGCTGGCCGAACCCGATGTCGGGCATTCCGCCGCGCATGACGAGGTCGCGGTAAACGTCGCTCACCCCTTCCCACGGATTGATGGCGGCGAGGTGCGGGGGCTGCTCCGCAGCGGTGAACCACTGCGTGGCCGCCAGATAGGAGGTACCGCTCATTCCGATCTTGCCAGTGCACCATTCCTGTTCGGCGAGCCACTCGATGATGTCGTAGGCGTCGCGACCGTCTTGGCGGTCCCAGAGTACGGAGTCGCCGCCGGAGTCGACGACGCCGCGGATGTCTGGGTTGCAGATGGCGTAGCCCTGCTCAACCCAGAAGGCGGGATCTGGTCCTTCGAACTTCTCGAGCCCGGAGACAATTCCGTTCGAGAGCCCGACGAGGCCGAAGACGCCCATCACACTCGGTGACGTGCCCTGGGCTTTTCCGTAGGGGCTGTAGGCGACGATGACGGGCACCTTCTCCGAGCCGACGGGGCGGAAGACGTCGGCGTGGATCGTGACGCCGTCGCGAAGTGTGATCGCGACATCCTTCTCGAAGACGATGTCGACGGGGATCGGCTTGAACGGCGGAGCGACCTGGAAGCCGGCTTCGAGGGTGCGGGTGCCGGGATCGAATGCGGTCAGGATTCCGGTGCGAGGTGCCGGCAGCGGGTTTGACGGCAGGTAGATCTTCTTGTCTTCGCTCATCGTGAGCTCCTTCTTTCTGCTGGCCGGGAGGCGGGCGTGAACCGGTCTAGTGTGGTGATTCCGGCGAACTGGTGCGGCTGCATGCCGGCCAGAAGTCGCCCGTAGTTCTCTGACAGTGCTTCGAGGTTCAGAGCGCCGTGCAGGGTGATGATGCGGGCGTCGCGCCACGACCGCTGAATGGGTTCGAAATCCATGATCGCGGTCGCGCCCGAGTTGCGCTGCAGCAGCTCGATCGCCTCAGCGCACCATCTCGCGGCATACGCGGTCTCGACGAGGATGCGCGCGCTGAAGAGCTGCATGTACTCCGGGTCGGCGGGGGTGCCGGCGGCGGCCAGCTCACCGAGCCGGTCGGTCTCCTCTGCGTTGGCTCTCATCATCAGCGTCGCCGACTGGATCTTGGAGTGCACCTCGGCGAGCATCAGGTGTGTGAGCGGGGCTTCGAGTTGGTTCGTGTAGGTGGTGCCGCGGATGGCACGCCCGCTCGACCGCTCGAGGAAGCGCTCCAACGCGCCCCGAGCGATGCCGATCGACATGCCTGCCATAAGGCTGAATGACCAGCCGAGCGCCGGCACCTTCCAGAGCGAGCCCGACAGTCCACTCTCGATGTCACCGGAGGTGATGCGGCGGAAGTCGACCCCGCGGTAGTCGGGAACGAACAGTTCGTCGCCCTTCACCTTCACCGAGACGCTGCCGGTGCCGCGCATGCCGGCGACGTGCCAGTCGTCAAGGAACACCAGTTCGTCGCGGGGCACCTGGGCCGCGACCATGTAGGTGCCGTCTTCGTCTTCGGCGATACAGCCGAGGTTCGTGAAGGGAGACCAGAGGGACGCGGTGGCGAAGGTCCATGGGCCACCGGAGATGATCCAGCCGCCGCCGACCTTTCGCGCACGGCCCTTCGACGCCGGGAAGTGGCTGGAGCCAGCGACCCGGGGGCCGGCCCACTCCGGGCCGTAGACCTCTTCGAGCACGCGCGGACCCGATCCGGCCGGGATCCAGTCCGTCGAAGCGCCCGCCCAGACGACCCAGCCACACGAGCCGTCCCACTTCGACGCTTCGATGATCACGTCGAGTTGCTGCCGCACGGTGAGCTCGGCGCCGCCGTATTCGGCGGGGCTCGCGATGTCGAAGGCGCCGGTTGCGGCGAGGTCCGCGATGGTCTCGTCGGAGACGCGGGACTCCCGTTCCGCTTCCGGGGCGCGCCCCCGCAGCGTCGGCCCGAGCAGCCGCAGCTTGTCGAGGATGTCGGTGAGGCGCTCGGTCTTGTCCTGGGTGGCGATCATGATCGCTGGTCCTCTCTGGCGGGCACGATGGGAAGTTGGATGAAGCTCAGGTGTTCTGGTCCGGTGTGAACGGTGTTGGTCGCGCCGACGTGGTAGCTCTCGTCGTAGGCGCGCGACGGAATCCCGGCGGGGGAGTAGGGCTGCACGTCGACCTGCAGCCGCGAACCCTTCCTGATCAGCGCACTCGAGGGGTAGAGCCCGATCTCGGCGTAGACGACGTCACCCGGCGTGAGCGGCTGGTGATCGGCCTCGGTGTGCGAGGGTGCGGGCCAGTAGTCGGTCGAGCGTTCGTCGTCGAGCATCCGGTGCGACACCTTCAGCAGACCGTGCCCGACCGGGTGGATGTTCGCCGGGTCGATCGGTGGCACAAGCGACTCGTAGCGGATCTCGTGATCGTTCTCGTCGATGACGCGCAGCGACACGTACACATCGAGGTCGTGGCTGCTGCTCGAGAGCCAGAGCCCGGCCTTCATGTAGCCGGCGAGCAGCATGTCTTCGACCATGGGTTCGCTGATGAAGGAGGCGCCGGTCGACCAGCGGGGGGTGCCGCCGACGTACCCGGTGGGCGCGGGGATCGGATGCCCGCGATCCAGTTCTGCAGAGTACGAGGCCGATGCCTCCTCTGTGGGGGCGGCCGAAGAGAGGGTCACTAGCTGTCGACCGTGGCTGTCGCCACTCCAGTCGGAGGCCGCGGCATCCAGATACCAGCGGGGGTAGGTGGTTCGCGCGATGGGCCACTCGTTCTCTTCGAGCATGAGGTGTGCCCCGTTGCCGGTGCGTACCTGCACCCGCACGGGCGCACCCTCCATGACTCCGTTGTCAGTGCCCTTCAGGAAGTGGTCGAAGAACCGCTCGTGGTCGTCGATCGTCGAATTCTTGTAGCTGTGCGGGAACCAGGCGTCGACGAAGTCGAACCTCTTCTGCTCGACACCCGTCGACCGGATGAAGGTCTCGCTCGAGCCGAGCTGGTGGATGACCACCCCGGTCTGCGGGCCGACGATCCACACCGGGGTGGTGACCTTCGACATGTCGGGCTTCATGAAGACCGATCCGTGTTCGCCGTAGGCCTCGGCGTCGTCGAAGGGGGTGGCGAGCATCTGGTCGAGCCAGTCGGTCTCGGCACGCTCGCCGTGGAAGTTGTGGCCGGCCATGGCGGCCCGCCACCAGGTCCAGAAACCCTCGCCGTAGAGTCCGCCGCCGTAGAGGGCCTCGTTGTAGAGGTCGGAGTCGGTGCCGAGGGCGATCATCGCCTTCAGGTGGGGCGGCTGCAGGCTCGCGACGGTGTGTTGCGTGATCGCGAGGTAGGACATGCCCCATAGCCCCACGTTGCCGTTCGACCATGGCTGGGTGCCGGCCCATTCGATGGCGTCGTAGTAGTCCTCGGCCTGCTGCCGGCTGAAAGGCGCCTGCTGCCCGGGGCTGTTGCCGACGCCGCGGGCATCGACCCGGATGCAGACGTAGCCCTTCGGTACCCAGATCGAGGAGTCGACGCTTTCGTGGTTCTCGTACTGCAGCCCGTCGGGGTTGCCTGTGAAGTACCGGTCTTCGAGTTCCTCCTTGGCTTCGGCCTCCGCGGCGCTGCCGATGGCGCCGTGGTCGAAACCCTTGCCGTAGAAGCCCTGGTTCATGATCACGGGGTGCTGCAGGCCGTCGTCGGGGAGGAAGACATCGGCGCAGACATACGAGCCGTCCCGGGTGGGAATGCGCACATCGGTCAGTTTGAGGATGCCCCGGATGTTGCGGCGGAGCTCGTTGCGGGCGGCCGCACCGTTCCGGAGCTTCCGCGGGGTGTTCGCGGTGAAGACGCCGTCCGCGGCGTTGAGGGTCTCCAGCACCGCCAAGACGGTCGGATCGGTGGCAAAGCTGATCGTCTGGTCGGTGGAGAAGGCGACCATGGCCGCGGTGCCGCCGCCGGAGTGGTTGTCGCCCTCGCGGAGGTCAGCGGCATCCGTCGCCGCCTGGTTGAAGTTCAGCACGGCGGGGCCGATGAGGTCGTGCACTGCGGGCGCGATCCTGGTGCCGTTCTCGTAGTCGCCGTCATCGTCGAGGGTCTGCACGAAGCGCGCGAGGTTCGTGACCATGGGGTCGTGCAGTCGGTCGAGTTTTCCGTCGTTGCGATCGACGAGTTGGGCGAGTGTCACGCGCGGGGAGCCCGGAACCGAGCCGAGCACGATACCGCCGACCGAGAACACCACCGATTCGTGCGGGAGGTAGCAGTACTCGCCGCGCTCGTTCGTCAGCCCGGAGCGGGTCGGGGTGGCGTACTTCAAGCCCGCGATCGGGCCGGCGACGACACCCGTCTGGAGGGTCGTCGAGTGCAGAGTGGAGGTCATCGGTTGTCGCTTTCTTCTGTCTGCCGGGGTACGACGATGTACTTGGCGTGCGGGGATGCCGCCTGGGCGAGCCAGGCGGAGGGCAGTTCCTCGAGGCCGACAGTTCTGACCGTGACGACCAGCTCGCCAGCGCTGACGGCATTCCAGAGCCAGACGAGTGCTGCCGTCTTCTCAGCGAACGGAACATGGAGGCCAGCGAAACCGGAGAACGTGAGCTGTCGACCGCGGAGAAGCCCGGCGGGGATCACCGCGGTCGCGCCGGCGAGATTGCCGACGTTCACGATGCGGGCGTGGGGTGCGGTGACGAGCAGCGCCGCCTCGAGAGGGGCGCCGTAGATGCCGTCGAGAACGACGTCGACGGGGCCTGAGGCAGCGCGGATGCGTTCGGCAAGCGCCTCCGTGCTCTCGTTCTCGTGGAGTTCGACCACGGCGTCGACGCCCAGCTCGAGCAGGCCTGCAAGGGCCTCGCGGTTGCGGGCGACTCCCACGACCCGGCCGGCGCCGAGACGGCGGGCAACCTGAACGGCGAGCTGGCCGACGGCGCCAGTTGCGCCGAGCACGAGCACGGTCTCACCCGCGCGGAGGCCGGCCGAGTCCACGAGTGGCAGGTAGGCGGCGATTCCCGAGTTACCGACCGCTGCTGCGCGTATCGGATCGACGCCGTCAGGAAGGGCGATCAGGTCGGCGTCGCCGACGAGCACGAGCGAGGCGAAGGCGCCGGGCGCCGAGGGAGAGACGTGCAGTTCGGCGTAGACCGTCTGGCCGATCGGATGCACGTCGGACTCGATGACGACGCCGACGCACTCGCTGCCCGGAACGTAGGCGGCTTCGTGCCTGGCGGAGTGGAATTCGCCCGACGCGATGAGCAGGTCGAGTGGGTTCAGCGGTGCCGCCAGCACGGCGAGAAGTGTCTGCCCTGAAGCGCGAGGCGGCAGGTCGATCGACCCGTACCGGGGCTGCGCACCCGGCCCGTCAATGATCGCGGCGAACACTGCAGACACGAGAGCTCCTTCGCTCAATCTTCGCAATGGTTGCGATGGTTTTGATTATGCGCACGGTCTCAGACGGGTGTCAAGCAGTTTAATCATCGAGTGATGATTTAGTTGGATAGCGATCAAAGTACATAATGGTTAGAGTCTTTTAGAACCAAGGCAGAGGACATCCGATGACGAACCCATCCCCGCACGAAGACGGACAGACGATCCAGAAACTCCTGGTGGGCGTGATCGGACTGCTCGACACATTCTCCGCCGAGCAGCGGGCAGCGGCGGTGTCCTCGTTCGACGACCCACAACGCCTGGACTGGGACATCATTCCGAAACCCGACCGCGTCGGCGTCTCATTGCACAATCTCGACCGGCACCAGAAGGTGGTCGTGCTCGACCTCATCCGCCTCGTCGTCTCGCGCGAGGTGTACACGAAGATCCTCGCGATCATGCAGCTCGAACACGTGCTGCGAAAGATCGAGGCAGATTTCCTCGGTGTCGGTGCACCGCTCTGGCGAACCTCCGATTCCTATTTCTTCTCCCTCTTTGGCCGGCCGGGGTTCGAAGACACCTGGTCGCTCCGATTCCTCGGGCACCATGTCTGCCTGAACGTCACCATCGTGAACCAGCGATGGATCTCAGCGACGCCGAGTGCCCTCGGCCAACAACCCGTCGCGGGAGTCGGCGTGCTGAACCCTCTGGCAGACGACGAGGGTCTCGGCTTCGCCCTGCTCGAATCCCTGGATGATGAGCAGCGCCGGCACGCCGTCATCCACGACGTGGCCCCGGCCGACTTCGTCTCCCGCCAGGTTTCCCACATCGGCGCGCTCGAATACCCCGACCACTACGACCTGGGAATGCCGCAGTACCAGATTTCGCTGGAGGATCGGCGCGCGCTGGCTCTCGTTCGCGCAGAACCATCGGGCATCTCCGCCGACAGGCTCGACGACGACCAGCGTGCGCTGCTCGGCCGTCTGATCGACACGTTCCTCGGTCGCCTTCCCGCCATGGCTGCGGATGCCTATCGCACCCGGCTCGACGCTGACGGTGCCGGGGGCATCCACTTCGCCTGGGCGGGCGGACTGGTGCGTGGCACGCCGCACTACTTCCGCGTACAGACCCGCGAACTGCTCATCGAGCTCGTGAATGCGGTCGACGACGGCAACCATATCCACTCGGTGATCCGCGACTTCGAGCACGATTTCGCCGATGACTCGCTGAGGGCACACCAGGCACACCTCGAGGGCCGCGGCTCGCACCTCTCGACCCGCACGACTTCGAGCGAAGGTACAGAGCTCACCGCCGACAACTGGGCCTGGTGACCCAGAAACAAACCAACGGTTGTGACGGTTCTTGCTAGAGTGAGGCCATGAATACGTTCGTGGGCGTCACGCGGGCAAACGTGCTGGCCGGCCGGATCGAGCAGCAGATCCTCGACCGGGAGTTCAAGCCCGGCGAGCTGATCGGCACCATCGACTCCTTGCGCGCCAGGTCGGGCTTCGCCCGGTCAACCGTTGCAGAGGCAATCCGGTTGCTCGCCGACCGCGGGCTCGCCGAGATCCGCCCGGGTCGTGGCGGCGGCCTGTTCGCCACCGCGGCCGGCCCTATGGTCAAGATCCGTCACACGCTCCTGGCGGTGACGGATGCTCCGGCCTCGGTTGCCGAGGCGGTGGCCGTTCGCGAGGCGCTCGAGGTGCTCATCGACACCGACGCCGCAGAGAATCGCACTGCTGCTGACATCTCCGACATGACGAAGCTGCTGGGCAAACTCACCGCGGCGGCCGCCAAGGGCACGACGCCGTTTTTGCTCGCCAACTGGGACTTGCACGAGCGGATCGCCCTGATCTCGCCGAACCAGACGGCCTCGGCCCTTTACCTGTCGATGACCCGGTTCGTTCGGGAGCATGCCGTCGCGGCCACCCACGACGACGCACCCGAGTCGGCGGTCGAGTGGCTGAACGTGCGAGTCGACACCCACACCGAACTCGTCGACGCCATCGTCGCGGGCGATGTGACCCGCACGCGGAGAGCCGTTGCTGCCCACGCCGGGCTGCTCATCACCGAATAGCGGCCGAGATGCCCGCGCGGGCGGCAGCACGGTGTCGCTCGTCGTTTCCGACAATGTGATTCGTGAGCAGGCCGAGCCTCTCGATCTCCACTTCGACGATGTCGCCGGGCTGCAGCAGCCACGGGGGAGTGCGGCTGTAGCCGACACCCGACGGTGTTCCTGTAGCCAGGAGGTCGCCGGGGTTCAGCGTGAAGCTCCTTGAGATGTGTGCGAGTGTGTCGCCGACGCCATAGATCATCTGCGCCGTGTTTCCGTGCTGGGCGACCCGGCCGTTGACCCGGGTCTCCACACGGAGACCGTCGCGCAGATCACCGACCTCCGCAGCCGGCACCATTGGCCCGAGTGGGCCGGAGCGGTCGCCGTTCTTGCCCATGATCCACTGCGACGTCTGCTTCTGCGCCCGCCTCGAGGTGACGTCGTTGAATGTGGAGTAGCCGATGACCGCCGCGAGAGCCTCCTCGGGGGTCGCGTCGACGAGCGTGCGCCCTATCCATGCGACGACTTCACCCTCCCAGTCGAGCCCGTCTTCGCCGGAGGGGACGGGTATCCCACTGCCATCGACAGACAGCGACTGGGGCCAGCGGGCGAACAGCGTCGGCACCTCGGGGAGCGACTCGTTCCTGAACGACCCTTCGTTCACGTGGTCCTGGTAGTTCAGGCCGATGCAGAGAACCCGTGCGTCGCCCACCACGGGGGGAACGAGTTCGATCGAATCGACCGCCAAAACGCCACCCGACGGCCGGTTGGCGAGCTGTGACTCGGGGCGGGCCCAGAATGTGCTGACTTCGGCGTACACGGCGACCTCCGACCCGTCGTCGCTCAGCGCACAGACGAGCACCTCACCGCCTGCGGTCCTCGCGCCGACGAGGCGCATCAGGCCACCGCCCTGATGACGATCATGCTGGCCGGGAGGTGGGTTCGGTTCACGACCGTGCGCATCGTGCCGGGAGTGAAGTGCACGGAGTCGTGCGGGCCGACGGCCTGCTCATCACCGTCGCTCTCCATCACGAGTTCGCCCGAGAGAACGACGTACACCGTCTCGAACTCCTGGGGGGCGAGCTCGGCCTTCCCACCGGGGAGGTAGTGCGAGAGCGCGACGGTGAAGTCCGTCGTGGGGGTGGTCGATCCGCCCTGCAGGCGCACCGGGCCGACGCCCTCGTGACCGACAGGGGCGAACGGTTCGGCATCGGCCAGGCGTGTGACACGCATCGTCATGAGAGTGCTCTTTCTCTTACAGGGAGGAATGTGGTGAGGAGGCTCTGTTGCAGTTCGCGCAGAAGGCGGGCCGGATTGTTACTGGAGTCGGTGCCGAAGACATAGAAGTCGGGCCGCGACAGCACCGCTCCGCATCGGTGCGCGGCGAACCAGGCACGGTACGTTCCGTCGACGTCGCGAACCTGCCCGTTCGCCGCCACCTCAGTGATCGTGCCGCCGATGCTCTCGAACCACCGGGCAAGCTCGCTGGGCACCGTGAGCGGCGCTTCGTCGGCGAGAAGGATGAGCTGCCAGCCGCCACCGCGCAGGTCGTCGAACAGGCCGGTGATGCCATCTTCTTCAATACGGCCCTGCACAGAGAGACGGCCGGCGGCGGTGTCACCCGGCATAGTCAGCGACGGTTCACCGAGTCGCGGATGCGGCGGTTCGACGAAGACGGCGTCAGGGTCGGCCCGTTCCGCCTTCATCGCGGAATCGCGCTCGGCCGCCCGGTCGGGGTCGAGTTCGCAGACCAGCTCGCCGATTGCGACAGCCGCCTCGACGATCTCCCGAACGTGGCTCGAGCGTTCACTGACGTAGGAATCGAGCAGCCCGGTTCCGGCCCGGCCGGCCTCGACGAGGGAGAGCCGCCACGCCAGCGCGCTGGCGTCGCGGAGGCCCGAACAGAGCCCCTGGCCGAGGAAGGGCGGCATGAGATGGGCGGAATCCCCGGCCAGCAGCACGCGCCCCCGCCGCCATTCGTTCGCCCAGCGTCCGCGGAAGGTGTACACCGCATGGCGTTCGAGAGTGGCGTTCTCGGGCGTCACGCCGAATGGGGCCATCAGCAACCACGCGGTCTCGGCGCGCGCGAGATCTTCGACGGACGTCTCCGCCCGTCGCATGAATTCGAAGCGACGCCGTCCGGGGCCGCTGTTCACAGCGGTCGCCGGCTGGGCGGGGTCGCAGTACTGGGTCACGAAGGCAGGCCATTCGCGGTCGTCGAGCGGTTCGTAGTCGACGACCAGCCAGTCGGCCTCGAATCCGGCGTCGACGCTGTCGACACCGACCAGTTCGCGAACGGCACTGTTCGCGCCGTCTGCGCCGATCAGCCAGCGTGCGGTGAGCGTCTGGCGCTCCTGCGGGTCGCCGGTGCGGTGCACGGTCAGGGCGACGTCGTCTTCGTCTTGGGTGATATCGGCCACCGACCAGCCACGGCGAACCTCGACGGTCGGGATGCTCCCTGCCATCGTTTCGAGAACGGCTTCGAGGTCGGGCTGGTAAAAGCCGTTCGTGTTCGCCCAGCCCGACTCGGCGGCCCGGTTCCAGTTGATCGCGCGAAGGAGCTCACCGTCACCGCTTCGGATCTGATACCCGCCGCGTTCACCGTGAGAGGGTTCGAACAGGTCGGCGTGGTCTGCCATGACTCCGGCGGACTGGAGGATGCGCAGAGCCTCGTGGTCGATGGTGCAGGCACGCGGCAACGGATACCGGGCAGGCCACCGTTCGACGACGGTGACCCGCCAGCCGTCTCGGCCGAGCATGATGGCGGTCAGCAGGCCGACCGGCCCTGCTCCGACGACCAGGAAGTCGACCATCCCGTGCTACTTCGTGACCGTGAGCGCGTTCAGAAAGCCGATGTCGCCCGCTTCGGCGAAGGTGTGCAGCACCTTGACGTTCATGTCGGGATTGTGCTCGTTGTGCGGTTCGGGCACCAGTGGGTTGCCGCTCCAGCCCTGCAGGCGGCACACGCGGCGCTTGATGCGCCAACCGGCTTCGGTGCGAACGACCTCGTCGTCGTACCAGCCCGTGCCGGTCCAGGTCGGGCCGCCCTCGGCGTCGTTGCGGACGAGCAGCCAGTTGCCGTAGCTGAAGGCGTGGGCAGTGTCGCCGTCGACCTCGACGAGGTGACCCATCATGGTGTGCTGGTGGCTGTCGAGCCGGTCGTGGAACTCAGCGAACGAAGCCTTGAACACGTCGAGGCCGTTCCAGCCGGCACCGGCGGGGCCGAAGACAGCGACCACATCGTCGGTGAACACACGGTCGAAGAGATCCCACTGGTGGGTGTCGAGAGCGAACGCGTACATGTTCAGGATCTCGATGATCTCGGCTTTGTCTTGTGCGGTCATGAGTGTACCTCGTCTTTGAGAGCGTCGAATGGATGCTGCGTCGGCGGCGTAGAAAGGCCCAAACCGTTCGTAGGTTTGATTGTGGTCGCCGCTCCTCGTGCTGTCAACATCGACGAACTAAAACATAGCAATGGTTGACATGTTTACGCCCGGCTGATTGGATGCACTCGAACGAAAAGAGAAGCCATGTCAACGACGATCGATCAGGCACTGTTCCGCGAGACCCTGGGAAACTATCCGACCGGCGTCGCTGTTGTCACAGCCACGCTCGCGGGCGGGAACCCCGTCGGTATGGTGGTCGGCACGTTCTCCTCTGTCTCGCTCGACCCGCCACTCATCGCCTTCTTCCCGATGAACACGTCGAACAGTTTCGCTGAGTTGCGAACGGCCGACGCGTTCTGCGTCAACGTTCTCGCGTCTGATCAGGAGCCTCTCTGCAGGCAGCTGGCGACCCGCAAAGAGGGCAAGTTCGACGGGGTCTTCTGGCGCCGGGCACCGCTCGGATCGCCCATCCTCGAGGAGGCGGTCTCGTGGATCGAGTGCACGTTCGACGACATCCGCGAAGCCGGCGACCACTTCATCGTGCTCGGCAGGGTGGAACATTTCGCCACCGCGCGACAGGCTCTGCCGCTGCTGTACTTCCAGGGCGGCTATGGCCGATTCTCGCTGGGGTCGTTCGTGGCGGCGCCGAGCCCGGAGCTGATTGAGGCGGCCCAGATCGCCGAGACCGTGCGGGACAAGGTGGAACGTCTCAGCCGCGACAATGGCGTCAACTGCAGCATCGTCGCCCGCATTGGCTGGGATGCCGTGCAGGTACTGGCCGCCAACGACGGCGAACTGGCCGAACCGGCACCGCTCGGTCATCGCCAGCCGCTCATCCCGCCCTTCGGGGCGATCTTTCTCGCCGACTCGCCCGAGCAGGAGGTCGACGTCTGGCTCGGCCGGGCACCGGACCGAAGCGACGAACGACGCGCTGTCAACAGAGCCCTGCTCGGCAAAGTACAGCTGAGTGGATTCTCGATGCTGACGGCCGACCCGGAGGCCGTTCTCCGCCACACCGAGGTGCTGCGGGAGTTCGAGCTCTCCGGCGGGCTTCCCCGCCAGGACCGTGTCGTGCGGCAGTTGACGTCCGACCTCGCCGATGCGTTCGCTCCCGAGCTCGTGCCCGGGGTGCGCTACGACCTTGCATCCATCGTCGTGCGGATTCCCGTCGGCGCCGCGCAGCCGCCGATGGCACTCCGGATGACCGGACTACCCGCCGGGCTCGACGCCGAACAGGTCGAAGCGTTCATCGCAGAGCTGCGAAACGTCGCGTCAGCCGCCGGGGCCGTTGCCGGATCCCGGCGATGACGACCGCTGGCGGGCCACTCACTGGCATACGTGTCCTCGACCTCAGCCGGGCTCTTGCCGGGCCTTACTGCACCGCGCTGCTCGCCGATCTCGGAGCCAGCATCATCAAAGTGGAGAGCCTGAACGGTGGCGACACCTCCCGGCAGTGGCCGCCGTTCGAGAACGACCACAGCCTGTACTTCGATTCCCTGAACCGCAGCAAACGCTCTGTGTGCATCGACTTCTACTCCGCCGAGGGCCGCGACATCCTCGACCGCCTGATCGCGGGTGCTGACGTTCTGGTCGAGAACTTCAAACTCGGCACCCTGGAGAAGCTCGGACTCACTGCCGAGCATTTAAAAGAGCTCAACCCCGAACTCGTCGTCGGATCGGTGACCGGATTCGGCACCGCTGGGCCGCTGAAGAACGATGCCGGTCTCGACCAGGTCATCCAGGGCATGTCCGGCCTGATGTCGGTCACCGGCGAGAAAGACCAGAACTACCGGGTGGGGGTGCCGATCGTCGACATCACCTCCGGAATGGTCTGCGCCCTCGGGATCGTGGCTGCGCTGGTCGGCCGCGGCAGCGGGCATCCTGTCTCGACAGTCAGCACCTCCCTGCTCGAGACCGCGCTCAATCTCTCGGTGTTCCAGGGCCAGCGCGCGTTGAGCCTCGGCATCGCACCCGCGGCTCAGGGCAACAACCATCCGACCATCGCGCCCTACGGAACCTTCCGCACGGCGACCGAACCGCTGAACATCGCGGTCGGCACCCAGAAGCAGTGGCTCGCCTTCTGTGGAATCATCGGCCTGCCGGCAGCGCCAGAGGATGCCCGGTTCGTCACAGGAGCGGATCGATCCGTGCACCGGGACCACCTCATGGCCCTTGTCGAAGGCGCTCTGGCCGGGCGGTCGGCCGATGAGTGGGCCAGGCTGCTCGCCCGCGCCGGTATCCCGTGCGGGCCCCTCTTCGACTACACCCAGGCGTTCGGTTCAGCGCAGGTCGAAGCGCTCGGGCTCGTCGTGCAGACCGAGCGGCGGGACGGCACCGCGCTGCCGCTCGTTCGTGGCCCGTTGAGCTTCGACGGCCAGGCGAGCGGGATCGCCTCCGTGCCTCCGCTGCTCGGAGAACACACGGCCGACGTGCTTGGCGAGTACGGCTACTCTGGCGAGGAGATAGCACGGCTCGCTACCGAAGGCCGTGTGACGATCCACGAAGAGACAACGATCGGAGCGCGATGACCCCGTCGACGAGGGAAGGCCGCATCAGCGTCAGTAGTGAGGGCGGGGTCGCCGCAGTCGTGATCGACGATCCGGCTCACCGCAACGCACTCACCCGCACCATGTGCCTGCAGTTACAGGAGCTGATGCCACAGCTCGATGCAGACCCGTCGGTCTCGGTGGTCACCCTTCGCGGCGCCGGGGAGACGTTCAGCGCCGGCGCGAGCATCCGGGACCTGCCGTCGGTTCTGATGGATGCGCAGGCCGACGGCACGCGTATCGACCAGCTCAGCAGGGCCGACGCAGCTATCGCTGCCGTGGCGAAGCCGACCATTGCGCTCGTCGACGGCGCCTGCATGGGCGGCGGCTGGCAGCTCGCGTCTGCCTGCGACTTCATCATCGCCAGCGAGCGGTCGGTGTTCGCGATCACCCCAGCGAAGCTCGGCGTGATCTATCCGCGGGCCGGGATCGAGCGCCTCGTGCGGCTGATCGGGCCTGCGACGGCGAAGCTCATCCTCTTCGCCGCAGAACCGTTCGGCGCCACCCGCGCCGCCCAGCTCGGGCTCGTGGCCGAAGTGGTCGCCGACAGCGCGTTCGACCAGCGCGTGACGTCGTTGGTCGACGTCATCCAGAGTCGCTCGCAGTTCTCCACTCACACCCTCAAACGGCTGGTCGACGGCGCGGGCGACCGCGGCCCGCACGTCGACCTGGAATGGGATGCCGCGTGGGCAGCCATGGCAGAGGGTCCCGACATGGCGGTGGGAGTGGCCGCCTTCCTGGCGCGGGAGAGCCCACACTTCATGTGGCAGCCGACGGGTCAGGGCGCCGTCAGGATCGTCTGAACGGCGGGCGACACCAGCTTCACGAGAGTGTCGAGGTCTTCGTCGACGACAGGCTTGACCCGCACGATGCGTCGGCCGACGACGACTCCGAGCAGCATTGATGAGACGGTGCTGACGCGGAGCGCCGCGTCCGGGCGGTTCTCGAGACGAGGCACGATCCCCTCGAGAAAACGGGCCTGCAGGAATTCGCGCAACTCGGCTGCGGCCTGCTCGTGGTTCACCGCCGAGCGGAACATCGCCAACAACGGTTCGAACTCGATCGGGTCGCTCTCCCAGAGGGTGAGGTAGGCGCGGGTGACTCGCTCACCGATCGTCTCGGTCGGCCCGTCGAAAGCATCGGAGAGCCTCTGCAGCGCTTCGGGCGGCACAGACATCGCCGCCGCGAACAGGTCGCCTTTCGAGCGGTAGAAGCGCATCACCAGTGCCGAGTCGACCCCGGCATCCGACGCGATGCGCCGGATGGTCGCTGCGGAGTAACCGTCTTCCGCGAATCGCGACCGCGCCGCATCGAGGATCGTCGCCCGGGTGTCGTTCGTACCCGGTCGCCGACCGCGACGAACCGGCGTGACCTGGCTCGCGGCATCCGATGGCATGGGGCAAGACTATCGCGCATGTCGTTGCGTAAAACATTATGACGGTATATACCGTTAAGCACGTTGCGGTCTCGTCTGACGAAGGCTGCAGACGCAAGCGAACCCACAATGGAGAGGGCACCACATGCGTACAGACCATCGAGGCCGATTGAGCCTCCAGCAATTCCTCGACCACGCGCCGCTCAGTCGGCGCCAACGGATCATCTTCTTCCTCACATTTCTCGTGCTGGTCGCCGACGGCATGGATGTCGCGATCGTCGGTCTCGTCTTCCCCCGGTTGATAGCGGAGTGGGGTGTGACGATCGGGCAGGTAACGCTCACCGTGACGGTGGGCATCCTCGCCATGGCTGTCGGAGCGATCGTGTCGGGGCCGATCGCCGACCGATGGGGCCGGAAGCCCGTACTGATCGCCGGATTCCTGATCTTCACCCTCGGCACCGCGGCACTCGGCCTGAGCAGCAGCATCGACGTGTTCATCGTCGTGCGAATCCTCTCGTGCCTCGGGCTCGGCGCCGTCACCCCCGTCGCGATGACGATCGTCGCCGACTGGGCACCCGCTGCCCGGCGTGCCCAGATGGTCGCCCTCACCTTCTCGGGGGTAGCGCTCGGAACCATCGTGGGCGCCTACCTCGCGGCCACGCTCATCCCGTCGTTCGGCTGGCAGACGATGGTCATCGTCGCCGGTCTCCTTCCGGTGCTCGTCGTGCCCTTCTATCTGAGACTTGTAGCCGAACCGCCGGTGACCCTGCTGAAGCGCGGCCGACCCGAGCCAGAGGTTCGCCGCTCACTCGCCGTCGTCGGGGGAGACAGCTCCGATGTGGACCTCAGCCGGGCAGCGGCCGACCCTCGTCTCGAGAAGACGCCCTTCGCCACCGTGCTCTCCCGCACTCTCGTATTGACGACCGGCCTGATCTGGTTGCTCGCCTTCATCACCCAGGGCCTCATCATCGTCGTGCTCCAGTACATGCCCATCCTGCTGCAGCGGCCCCAGCCCGGTGGGCCCGGTCTCGACACCGCCCAGAGCGGGCTCATCATGGCGATGTGGGGGTGGGGGAGCCTCGCGGGTCAGATCAGCGTCTCGTTCGTGCTCAAACGTCTCGACCGGTTCCTGACCGGGGTCATCGCCGCGGTCTGGACGATCGCCGGGCTCGCCGTGGTCGTCACCTGCAACCTCGGTTTCGCCGGCCTGATGGTCGTTCTGCTCGTGACGGCCATCGGCGCAGCGTCCCTTCCGACGATCACCAACGCGATCGGGACGATCGCCTACCCCGACAGGGCTCGTGCGACCGGCGTCGGCGCGTCGAGCTTCATGGGTCGGATCGGATCCGTCGCCAGCGGCCTCGCGGGCGGTCTGCTCATCGCCGCCGGGTTCACCCTGCCGGCCCTGTTCGCGGCGCTGACCGTGCCCGTGCTTGTCGTTGGAGGAGCGTTCATCGGCCTTCGCGCGGAGACCCGCCGCCGCACGCGTGCATCTGCGGCCGCGGCCGAGAGCGTCTCTCCGGTCGTGGCGACGGTTGACGCTCTCCGCCCCGAACGCTTTTCCTAGCGGCTTTCGCGACTGTCTCACAAACCCACGTAGCGCGTTGTCGGGGAGTGGGGGAGCATCGTGTTGGCCGTCGTCGGCGGGCCCTCACCCAAACGGAGTGAGGTTGATGGGACGTCTCATCTTCCCGGTTGCCATCGGGTCCCGTTTACAGCATCGCAGCTGTTTAGTTTCGGCCAATGAGGAGTTCGTAGAGATCTCCTCTGTAGAGCGAAACGGTGTTCTCGACGACAGCTTCGTCGATTGTGCTGCCTTGGCTGATTACTCGGAGGCACGGTGTGGTGAGTGGAATGCGCAACAGCTGAGCGTCTTCGTGGGACGGAAGAACGGCGGACACCCGCGATTCCGCTCGCGAGAGTTCGACGTTGTAGCGGCGGTAGAGCACCTCGTAGAGAGATCCACTGAGATCGTTTCCCAACAGTCCTGGGAATCGTTCCGCTGGCAGCATCGACCGGTCGATGCATAAGGGTGTGTCGTCGCCGAACCGCAGACGGTCGATGGTGATGATCTGAGCTCCCTCATCGAGACCCAGCATTTCGCGTGCCTTGTCGTCGGCTGGTTTGAGCTCCATGGCGAGGACTTGGGCTCGAGCGGTCATGCCCGCCTCGAGCATCGACGAGGTGAAGGACGCAAGTGTCATCTGCTTGGTGACGGTGGGCTGGGCGACGAATGTTCCGCGCCCTCTTATGCCGACGATTCTTTTGCTACTGGAAAGAACGTCCAACGCCCGGCGAACGGTCATGTTGGAAACGCCGTACTGGGCGGCGAGTTGTCGTTCGGTTGGGAGCTGGTCTCCGGGACGCATCGTGGCGATCGACACGGACAGGTCTTTTAGGACGCTTTCGTACTTAACCATCAACTGTGTCCATCTTCCATTCCGCAGCTGTACGAGGCATGCGCGCTGGTGATCGATGCCGCATCTGCATGCTACTCATGCCATTCCGTCACCATGCGGCCGAAGGGAGTAATTGGGTCAAGTCTCTGCAGCACCGCAACGCCGTCCAAGACGGAGCCCTGGGGTTGTACGTGCACGGCGTGCCGGAATCGGACGGCTATTCGCTCGGACAGAAAGGGCTCCAGTAGGTCTTGGGATCTGCCCACCCCGCCAAGGATGGTCCACTGAAACCCGTCGCTCAGGCCGGCGCGTGTCGCTGAGGCCAAGACGACGTTCCCCAAATGGCGGGCCGCCTCGACCCAAATCTGCTGAGCCACGCTGTCGCCGCGACGGGCCGCAAGGGACACCTGTTCCGCGAAGGTGGCGACGGTGGCGACGGGAGACCCTTGGGCCGAGATGAGTCGCGGAAAGTCGTCTGCATTGCCGAAGCGTTCCTCCAGAGCTGCCAAAAGCAGATGGGACCCTCCAGCACGCCCATCATGGGCGCTCAGCGCCGCGATGATACCCGCCCGCCCGATCCACCAACCTGAGCCGTTGTCGCCGATCATCGATCCAGCACCATCGACTCTCGCAGCACCTGTCGGCCCGTAACCGAGGCCGACGGTGCCAGTCCCAGCGGCAACGGCGACACCCTCCGCCCCGGAAAATGCTCCGAGGAGCGCGGGGACAGCGTCGTCGGCGAGGAGCAGGCGCGACATCGTGAGGTGAGGGGCAATTCGGGAAATCAGATCTGATGCTTGCGGAGCTGAGCCGTACAGACCGGTCGCCCCGACTGCAACAACTTCGACCGGGCCGAGTGACTCCGAACGAGCGATCTGCACAATCGTCGACGCGATAAATTCGGCCAGATCCGAGCCGTAAACGAAGCCGGGGTAGGCGCGCTCGAAGCTTGTCTCACTATCAGTTACCCGGGCCCGGGACTGCGTCTGTCCAATGTCCACCGCGATGGTACGCATCTCGCCCCTTTCGTGAAGTCCAGTTCGTTATCTGCTGAATATTGCAGGGTGTCGTCCCTGGTGCTACATTCTACCCAACCCTAGTGAACCAGTAAAACCCTAGGGTTATCTCCTCGCCGGCACCATCCCACCCAAGGAGCACCATGAGCACTACATCGAAACAGGTCGCGCGTCGCATCGTCGCGGGCGTCGGCCTGAGCGCACTAAGCATTTCGCTGGCCGCCTGCAGTTCCACCTCGAACACGTCCTCCGACAGCGGATCGGGCGGCACCGTCCACGTGCTGGCTGAGGACATCTCCTACACCGACAACTGGAAGGCTCTTCTTCCCGAGTTCGAGAAGGAAACCGGAATCACCGTCAAGATCGACACAGTCCCCTACAGCGACCAGGCCTCGAAAGTCCTTCTGAACTTCAGCCAGAAATCCGATGCCTACGACGTCGTCTTCACCGACAACACCTACGGCACCGGCTACTACCAGTCGAAGTACGTCGATGACCTGACGTCGCTTCAGGATAGTGGCAAGGACTTCTCCACCTTCAGCGACTTCTATGCTCCCTACATCTCACCGATGCAGAAAGACGGAGCGACGTTCGGCCTCCCCGTATATGGCGAGAGCACCTGGCTGATGTATCGCAAGGATCTGTTCGAGCAGTACGGAATCGCCGGTCCCCCCACAACCATGGATGAGCTCAAAGCGGATGCCGCGATCATCCAGGAGAAGTCGGGCGGCAGCGTCGCGGGCATCACCCTGCGAGGCGCGGCCGGTATCCAGAGCGTCTACCCCTGGGCCGGTTTCCTCCGCGCATTCGGCGGCAGCTTCTACAACACCGACGGAAAGATCGACGTCAACTCGCCCGAGTCCATCAATGCGGCGAGCTTCTGGTCCGACCTGCTCACGCAGTACGGACCCGCAGGAGTGGGAAACTTCGACTGGGAGCAGAACCGTATCGCGTTTACGCAGGGCAAAGCGGCGATGACCATCGATGCGACAGCCAACGGCCCCTACAATGAGGACACCTCCGCGTCCACCATCGCCGGCAAGGTCGGATACGCCCCCATCCCGTACGCAATCGACAACCCGCCTGCCACCGGCAATACAGACAACTCGCTGAACGTGCACGCGCTTTACCTCAGTTCCTACTCGAAGAACAAGACCGCTGCGTACAAGTTCATGGCGTGGGCCACCAGCCCCGATGTGCAGGCCAAGGCCGTACAGGCAGGAGAAGCGGTGGGCGTCACCGCTAACTCCGTTCTCGACGGCCCCGAGTACGCCCAGAAATACGGCGCCTTTCAAGAGGCCGTTCTCGGGCAGCTGAAAACCGGCAACCCGGACTACCTCCCGGCCGGTCAGGATGCCAACACCATCATCACCGCAGTGGGGCAAGCGCTCTCGCAGACCCTAGCGGGAGAGCAGTCTGCAGACTCGGCGCTCAACCAGGCGCAGAAGTCCCTCGAAGAGCAACTGCCCCAGTAGCACGATTCGAACGGCGGGTCGCTGGTACCGACATCCAGTGCCAGTGCCAGCGACCCGCCGTTCCACCGACTCCGAAGGAGATTCCATGACCGCCACCGCTGTACGCGCCCCCGCGAGACGGGCGGAGAAGCCGAGTTCTTCTCCGCGACGTCGCATCTCGAAACGGAACTTCTTCGCCAGGCTCTCCCTCGCTCTCCCGGCGGCCGTCGTCGTCGTACCCCTCCTCGCGATCATCGTGGTGCAGGGTATCGACCTCGTGACCCACGCCGAGAATCTCACCCGGCCGGGTTCCGCCGACAAGTTCATCGGGTGGGGCAACTTCACCCGCGCCTTCAGCGACCCCGACCTTCTCGGTTCCATCCGGGTCACACTGACCTACGTTGTCGCCGGTGTCGGACTGGAGATGATCATCGGGGTCGGCATCGCACTGTTGCTGAACGGCCGCATACCCGGCAAGGGTGTCATCCGGGCCGTCATCCTGATCCCCATGGTGCTCACCCCCGTCGTCGCGGGCCTCATGTGGCGACTGCTGCTCGACCCGACCTCCGGGTTTGTGAACTACCTACTGGGAGTTGTCGGCCTCGGCAACGACCACGCGTTCCTGTCGGACCCTGCGACAGCACTTCCCGCCATCATCATGGTCGAGATCTGGCAGAACACACCGTTTGTGGTCATCATCGTGCTCGCCGGGCTGGAGTCTCTCGACCCGTCACCGTTCGAAGCTGCCGAACTCGACGGAGCTCGCGGGTTCGGGCTGCTGAAGAACGTCACCCTGCCGATGCTCGGCCCGGTTCTCGCGGTCGTTCTGCTGCTGCGCATCATCGACGCCGTGAAGACGTTCGCTCTGGTGAACACCATGACGCAGGGCGGCCCGGGAACCTCGACCCTCACAATCAGCAACTACGTCTACAGGACCGGATTCCAGACTTTCGACATCGGATACTCGACCACCCTGGGGCTGATCGTCTCGGTGGCGCTCCTGATCCTGATCTTCCCCACAGCCGGTCGCCTCATGGGCCTGCGCATCCGAAGGAGCCGAGGATGAAACGCCGTCCCGCCGCCGTAGCCGTCCGCAGCATTGTTGTCTACATCTTCGTGCTGTGGTGCATCGCTCCGATCATCTGGCTGGTCAGCACCTCGCTGAAAAGCGACGTCGACGCCTTCAGCCCGACTCCCGTCTGGTTCTTCATCCCGCAGTTCGAGAACTACGTGAACGCCTGGGTCGACGGCGGCATGGGACAGTCCATGTTGATAAGCACCGCCGTCGGTTGCGCCTCCGCCATCCTCGGAATCACCGCCGGGCTGCCGCTGGCCTACCTCACCACCCAGATCTGGCCACCGGAGAGCACCGGTTCATCCCGGGCCACGCTGGCGATCCTGCTGCTCACCATCGTTCCACCGGTACTGAGCCTCACGCCGTTCTACCGTGCCCTGTTCGGTGTGGGACTGACAGGTAACGCGTTCGGGCTGACGATCATCCACACCTTCTACGCGATCCTGCTCGCCGTTCTGATCTTCCGGTCATTCCTCGTCAATTTCCCTCGCGAGATACGGGAGGCCGCCCTCATCGACGGTCTCGGAGAATGGCGGGCGTTGCTGTCGACGATTCTCCCCAACGTGTGGGGCGCGATGGCTGCGACGTTCGTCCTTGCGCTCATCCAATCCTGGAACGAGTTCCTCTACGCCCTTGTGCTCACCAATGGTGACAGTCAGACCGTGCCCGTAACGATTGCCGGCTTCCTCAGTTTCTTCGGAACGAACTGGGCGCGCCTCACTGCTGCCGGCGTCATCGGCGCCCTCCCGATCGTCATCTTCGCCATCGTCGTTCGAAAGCACATGGCTCGCGGCCTGTCCTTCGGAGGCGTGAAGTGACCAAGCGAGAACCCACAGACGAAACCAATCGAACAGGAGAACAAGCATGCTGCGTGTAGGAATCATCGGCCTTGGAGCCATCGGCCGCGAACACCTCGAGATCTACCGCCACCTTCACGGCGTCGAGATTACCGCCGTCGCCGACTTCAACCTCTCTCTCGCCGCAGAGCTCGCAACCGGCATCGGATGCGAAGCGTTCGGATCTGCTGAGGCACTCCTCGCCGCAGGTCTCGTAGACGCCGTCAGCCTCTGCACTCCCGACCATCTGCACTACGCCGACGCCGTGGCCGTCATGGATGCCGATGTTCACCTGCTGCTGGAGAAGCCCATCTCGACCGACATCGTCGAAGCCGACGACCTCGTCGCCCGCTCGGAAGCGAGCAACCTCGTCGTGATGCCCGGCCACACGCTCCGCTTCGAAACCCGGTACCTCAAGGCCAAAGCCCTCGTGGAAAGCGGCTCGATCGGGCCCGTCATCCACGGTTACGTTCGACGGAACAACAAGGTCTCCGTCGCCAACCGGGTCAACGGCCGTACCTCTGTCACGTTCTTCCTCGGAATCCACGACATCGATGCCCTCACCTGGATCGCCGGAGAGAAAGTCGTCGCCGTGCAGGCCTTCTCCTCAGGCCAGACGACCGCCGACGGTAAGCAGGCAGCTGCGATCGTTGCGAATCTCCGACTCGCCGGCGGCGGAATCGTCGCTCTCGAGGCCGCGTGGGCGCTCCCCGAGGGGTACCCGACAGACATCGACGCGCGTCTCCGTCTCGTGGGCGAGCGCGGCGAGGTCGTCATCGACGTGCACGATTTCGGCATCTCCACCTTCTCCGAGAAACTCAGCTACCCCGTGCCCGGAGCCCCGATCTACGGCGCTCCGCAAGGCATGTTGTATGAAGAGATCTGGGCTTTCGTCCGCGCCGTGCGAGGTGAGATCGCCGTACCCGTCACCATGCGTGACGCCGCCGACGCTGTGCGCGTGGCTGCAGCGATCGACCGCTCAATCGAATCCGGTGGGACCGAGACCATCACCTACTGACCATCGGGCGGCCCACCATCGTCACCACCACAACTGAAAGGCGTCCCGCGAGCATGATCCACCTCCCCGACTTCGCCCACTCGCTCATCGTCTCCTGCCAGGCCCCGGCCGACAGCCCTCTTCGCGATCCCTCCTTTCTCGCCCGCATGGCACTCGCTGCCGAGCAGGGTGGAGCGCGAGGCATTCGCGCAGACGGCGTCGAAACGGTCTCGCTCATCCGCCAGACCGTGACTCTCCCCATCATCGGGATCCTGAAGACAGTGCAACCTCCCGGGGGCGGTGTCTTCATCACCCCCACCTTCAAGGAGGCTGCCCTCTTGGCAGAAAGTGGTGCGGACATGATTGCGCTCGACGGAACAGCGAGGCCGCGCCCCGACGGGCGAAGTCTCCGCGACCAGATCGCACGGATCCACGACGAACTCGGACTTCCGGTCATGGCGGACACCGACGGTGTGGAGTCCGCCATGTACGCCGAAGACGCGCGGGCCGACGTCATCGGCACCACGCTGGCCGGGTACACGGGAGGTACCGTGCCTGACGAGCCGAGCATCGACCTCGTTCATGCTCTAGCTTCCCGCGTCGACGTTCCCGTCATCGCTGAGGGGCGGATCTGGACACGGGATGACGCGTCTGCGGCGATCCTCGCAGGGGCCTGGGCCGTGGTCGTCGGTACTGCCATCACCAACCCCGTGTATACGGCCGCCCGGTTTGCCCACGCGATAGCAGAGGCCAGCACCCACCAATCACGAAGGAGCAGCCATGGCGGAAGTCGTCGTCGTCTCTGATCAAGAAGCCGCCGGCGACTTGGCAGCCCACATCATCCTCGACACCATCAGACGCAGACCGGAGGCTGTTCTCGGTCTTGCGACCGGGTCGACACCGCTTTCCACCTATCGCCGGCTCGCACAGCAGGTGAAAGAGCGCTCGCTCGACGTGTCGCACGTTCGCGGGTTCGCCCTCGATGAGTACGTCGGACTTCCCCACGACCATCCAGAGTCCTATCGTTCCGTGATCACTCGCGACGTCGTCGTGCCCGTAGGGCTCAATCCCTCGCAGATCCACGTGCCCGACGGCGCGTTGGCTGGTATCGAGCACGCCGGGGCGGACTACGAAGGATCCATCGCCGACGCGGGTGGAATCGACGTGCAGCTCCTCGGTATCGGAACCGACGGGCATATCGGCTTCAACGAACCGGGCTCATCATTCGCCTCCCTCACCCGCGTTAAGACCCTGAGTGAGCAGACACGCAGAGACAACGCCCGCTTCTTCGACGATCAGGACGACGTTCCGATGCACTGCATCACCCAGGGTCTGGCCACCATCCTCCGCGCGGGCCACCTTGTGCTCCTCGCTTTCGGGGAAGGCAAGGCGGAGGCACTGGCCGGCGCGGTCGAAGGGCCGGTGTCCGCCTCGAACCCCGGCTCAGCGATCCAGCTACACCCCCGCGTTACCGTGATTGCGGATGAGGCCGCTGCATCAGCGCTCCGCCACGTCGAGTACTACCGGTACGCGTATGCTCACAAGCCGTCATGGCAGGGCTTTTAGTTAAGGGAAGGCCCTCGGGCGGCCGATACGGGGCGAGATCACCTCAGCGCCAGAGCAGCGCAGCCCCCAGCGCACCGCCGAAATCGCCAAGAGCGGTCTGCCGGAGAACAGGAACGGACACCGAGGTGCAGGTAGCCACGACCTTCTCCACCCCCGACCGGAAGAGGGGAAGGTAGGCGGCAGCGCTCCCTCCCAACACCACGATCATCGGCCTGTGCTGCGTGCAGAGCTCCACGAGGCCTTCGCCGATCCTGGTTCCGTAATCCAGGAAGACCTGCTCGGCGGCCGGGTCGCCTTCACCGGCGGCCTGCGCCAAGGCCTCGAGATCGGCCGAGAAGCCGGCGCCCACGGCGAGGCGTTGCAGAGCCGTGCGGGAGGCGGTCTGCTCGAGGCAGTGCCGGCGGCCGCAGTAGCAGGGCGGGCTTGGTGCGTCGACGGTGAGGTGCCCGGCTTCCGGATGCACGCCATCCGCTCCTCGAAACGGGATGCCATTCCTCATTATCGCGACGCCCACGCCTGTTCCGAGGGTCATCACGAGAACGCCGGTGTCGAGCCGGCCCGCACCCACCGTCACTTCTGCGATCGCCGCCGTGACCGCGTCGTTGTCGATGCGGCACTCGGCTCCCAGGGAAGCACCGAGTCGGTCGACGACGTCCCAGCCCGAGAGGGCTGGGAGCGATTCAGGGTTGTCGATGATGCCGTCTGCCAGGATGGGGCCGCTAGCGCCGATCCCGAGCCTGCGGATCTCGCCCGGAGTGCCGGCGCCGGGCGCGGAGGCGATGGCCGCGCGGATGCTTGAGAGCAGGGTGGGGAGCGCCTCGCTTCGGACCGTGGGCGTCGAGACGATGGTCGACGCCACGATCTGGGTGTCGCGAACGACCACGATCCGGGTCGCGGTTCCACCGATGTCGACGCCCACGGTCATTTCGCTCACAGGGCTGTCGTCACCTTGCTGCCGTAGGCGAAGGCGCCGGGTACCACACCGTTCTCGAGCGCGAGGTCCCTCGCGATGAGCTGGGAGACGACGGCGCCGGTGACGAGTCCTTCAAGCGAGGTGGATGCTGCAGCCTGGATGGTGGTCGTTCCCGCCAGCTCCAGGTCGCCGATGAGAACGACGTGGGCTCCGGTGGCGACGAGGTCGGAGGCGAGCCGGGCGAGGGATCCGTCGTCGGAGGTCGCGTGAGCTCCATACAGGAAGGCGGTGAGGCCGGGTCCGGCCAGCTCGAACGGTCCGTGACGGAACTGCCCGCCGATGTGCCCTTCGATTGCGACTTTGGACGATTCCTTGGTGATCAGACCGGCGAACAGCGCTGTCGCGGCATCCGCCCGCCAGCCGACGGACGCAACCCGAGGTCGTTCCGCAGCCATGGTCCTGGCGGCGACCTCGCGCGTGTCGGTGTTCGACAACAGTGCGGCGACAACGCCGGCGAGATGGTCGGCCTCACGATTGACGGCCGAGACGTCGCGACCGCCGAGCGCGGCTGCGAGCTGGGCATGAACGACGAGAGAGTTGAGGTAGCTCTTCGTGCTCACCGTGGCCTCGGCGCCGGAGCGCAGCGGCAGAAAGAGTTCCGCGGTCTGGGCGAGCGGGCTGCTGCCGTCGGCGGTGATCCCCACGATCATTCGGGGGAGCGCCGGGTAGTTCTCGAGCCGGTCGAGAAGAGCGACGACCTCACCACTGGCACCGGACTGTGAGGTGATGACGAGCAGCGTGTCGGGGGTGAGGAGCCCCGGGGTGTCGAGCACCTGGCCGGTGTCGACCGCCCAGGTGGGCTTGCCGCCGGCGGTGAGTTCCCGCCAGGTGGGGATGCCGACGAAGTGGGAGCTGCCCATGCCGGTGAACACGATGCGGTTGAAAGCGAGGGGGTCGAGCTCAGCGAGCCCGGAAGGGGCCGCGGCCCCGGCCAGTGCGTGGAGGGCGTCGGGCTGGGCCTCGATGTCGACCTCGAAGGGTGTGTTGAGGGTCATGGCGGGTGGTGCCTTTCAGAGCTGGTGCGAGAAGGACGACAGAGCGTCGGCGGGGGTTGTTCCGAGGAGTTGTACGGCGATGTTCGCCCCGATCATCGCCGTGGGGAGGTTGATATTGCCACGGCTGATGGCGGGCATGATCGACGCGTCAGCGACGTACAGCCCGGTAACCCCTCTCACCGCGCCGGTGGAGTCGACCACCGCGGCCGGGTCGGTGTCGGGTCCCATCTTGCAGCTTCCCGCCGGGTGGCAGTAGTTCACGATGTCTTCGAGCGGTGGATGCGCGCGGGGCACGGGTTCGCCGAGCACCGCGGCGAGGGTGGGTTCTGCCGCCATCGTGGTCAGGAGGTCGAGTGCTTCGCTGAGCACCTGGCGGTCGTGGCCGTCGGGGTCTGTTCCGTAGCGGTGATCGATGACAGGGCGGGTGACGTCAAGGTCGCTGCTCAGGGTGACCGTACCCTCGGAGCGGGCGCGCATGGCCCCGCCGTAGAGGGAGATCGGCGGCAGGCCGGGGTGCCCGCTGTTGGAGCCGGCGACCATGAACACGTGGATGTCGTAGGGCCCGTCATCGCAGACGGAGGACTTCTTGCGACCGACGGTCTGCTCATCGGGGAACCAGGGCAGCGTTTCTAGGTCTTCCACGAGCCCGGGACGGCCGGCGAAATCCAGCGCGACGCAGGCGTGATCGAGGAGGTGTTTCCCGACTCCCGGAACGTCGGAGGCGACCTCGATCCCGAGCTCGGCGAGCTTGTCGGCGGGCCCGACCCCTGAGCGGAGAAGGAGGGCAGGCGAGTGGTAGGCGCCGGCGGCGATCACGACACGATTGGCAGCAATGTGATGCGTTTCGCCGTCGGGTGTTCGCACCCACGCTCCGACGGCCATTCCGTCGCGGATGTCGATGCGTTCCGCTGCCGTGTTGCCTGCAATAGTGAGGTTGGGGCGTTCGCGAACGGCGTCGAGGAACGCGAAGGCCGAGTTCCATCTGACGCCGTCGACGATGTTCACGGGCATCGGGCCGATGCCTTCTGCGGCCCCGATGTCGTCGAGGTCGTCTGCGAAGGGCAGGCCGCTCGCCGTTCCGGCACCGACGAACGCGCGTTGCGGTTCGGTGAGTTCGGTCATGGTGTACCGGCGCACCCGAAAACGGTCCCGGGCCCATTCGAGCAGCGGCAGTACCGTATCCGCAGCCCAGCCGGGGTTGCCGCGACGTTCCCAGTCGTCGTAGTCCTCTGCGGCACCGATGGATGCCGTGCACCCGTTGTGCGAGGAGCACCCTCCGAGCACGCGGGCGCGGGGGAGATCCAGCGTAGTGTCGCCAGCCGAGGAGGTGGTGGTGAGGTCGTAATCGTGCGAGAGGGGGATCGCGCGGGCGTCGAGAACGTCAGCCGGCCATCCCTCGTCCGCAGTGGCGCCGTAGTCGGGGCCGGCTTCCAGCAGCAGGATCTGTTCGTCACCGTGTGCGGCGAGCAGGCCGACAAGGGCGGCGCCGCCCGTGCCGCCGCCGATGACGAGGGTGTCCACCCGGTCGGGCAGCGGTGGTGTTGCAAGGGGTTCGGGTGTGGTCATGGGCTTCCCATTCTGTGTGTGCGGTTGGTTCGCGAAGTGGTTGCGCAGTGGATGCCTGCTGTAGTGCAGACGCTGTGTTCGCTGAGTGGCGTGTCAGCTGAAGCACGTGTCAGCTGATGTCCGGCAGTTCCCCGGCATGCTTCATCCACTCTCGCTTGCCCGGCCGGAGGTTCCGGCCGAACAGAATGACCAGGCCGACGAGCACGTAGAGCCCGGCGATGAACGGCGCGAGAAGCACCGGGAACGCTGGCAGCGGCACGATGCTGTTGTAGCCGATGACGATCAGCGCGGTCGTCGAGATGATCGGCGCGATTACGTGTGCCCAGATGCTGAATTCGGCCCTGACCCGGGTGCGGAAGAAGCGGAATGCGGCGATGTTCATCATGATGAAGATGGGTATGTAGATGAACGTGCCTGTCGTTCCGAGCGTGTTGAACAGGTTGTACGGGCCGAGCAGCAGCCCCAGCCCGATACAGACGATGAGCGCCAGAGCGGACTGGGCGAGCACGGCGGCGAGCGGAGTGCGGTGCACGGAGTGCGTCTTAGTGAGGAACGACGGGAGCGCATCCGTGCGGGCGATGCCGTAGAGGGTGCGGGTGGCGCTCGTGGTGCAGGCGATGCAGACGCCGAGCCCCGAGTTGACCAGGGCGATCAGCACGATGATGGATGCCCCGTTCCACAGCCTGTCGGAGAGCACGAACGCTGGAGCTGTCGGCGAGTTCGCGAGGGAGTCGAGATCATCCGTTCCCCACCCGATCTGAAGGCCCCAGGCGGTGACGACGTAGAAGATACCGATCAGCACGAGGGAGCCGATGATGGCCTTCGGGATGATCCGCTTCGGATCCCGTGATTCCTCGCCCACCGCAGCTGCGCTCTCGAACCCGGTGAAGGCGAAGATGGAGAGCACGACTGCGAGAAAGAAACCGCTGGAGTTCGTGATGTTGGCGGGATTGAATCCTGAGACGTTCACGCCGCCGGGGCCGGGGTTGAAGATGCCGGTGAGCGCGAGCCCCAGGCCGACGATCATCTCGAAGCAGGTCATGACGACGAGGAATCGCACAGAGATGGCGATACCTCTATATGCGCAGGCGAAGCAGATGAGCAGGATGATACTCGAGTAGACCCACCACGGAATGCCGATACCGTACTTGGCGCTGAGCTCGTCCTGCAGAACGGCTCCGGTGAACGCGGCGAGGGCGGCAGGTACGACCGAGACCGAGATGCCGTAGAGCCAGCCGGTCATGAACCCCGCCTTGGGTCCGATACCCGCGGAAACGTAGGTGTAGAAGCCGCCGGCGGAGGGAAGGTGGCGGGCCAGTCCGACAAGCGGGGCTGCGAGAGTGAGGCAGATGAGGAACGCCGCGAGGTAGGTCAGCGGCGCAGTCTTGCCCGCCTGGGTCGTGGTGAACGCGATCGTGTAGAAGATCCCTAGCGTCGGCGAGATCTGTGCGATCGCCTGCATCAGCGCCCCGCCCAGGCCGATGGTGCCGGTGCTCAGTGTTGTGCTGAGGGTGTCTGTTGACACGCCAGGCTGCATCTTTTCGGAAGTCATGCGCTTCTCCGGTCGTTGGGGCATCGTTGCCAGTAGAACCAAAATAACACAGCAACAGTGCGAATGAACATATTCATGTTCATTAAAGCCAGAGTAGTGTTCGTATCCGGAGTCGGACTTGTTACGATCGCATTACAGAGTCGTAGGCCGGAGGGGTAAAACCTCGTGCAACAGCGTTAGGCGGCGAGTCGCACGCGTCGTGATGAGGCGGTGAGCGCTTCGATGGACGTCTCGTCGAGGCCGCCGTCGACAACGATCAGGTCGGGAACGTCGATCCCGCAGATCTCCACGAAGCCCACCCGGCCAAACTTGCTCGAGTCAACGCAAGCGATGACTTCCCCGGCGCTGTCGAGCGCCGCCCGTTTGACTCCGGCGTCGTCGGTGTTCCATTCCGTGAATCCCTCGAGTGGCGAGAATGCACTCGCCGTCAGGAGGAACCGGTCGAAATGGTGGCGCTTGAGGTAATCGGTCGTGTCCGGGCCGCTGATACTGAGCTCGCCCGGGCGGGCACGGCCCGGCGGGAGCATCAGCGTCACGCTGGTCGATCGGTTCAACGCCCACGCGACGCGGAGCGACAAGGGGCAGATGGTGACCATCCGGTCGGCGAGGGCCTCCGCGATCTGGATTCCGGTGCTCCCGCCGTCGAGAAGAATTGTTTCGCCGTCTTCGATGGTTCCAGCGACCGCTTCTGCGATGGCGCGTTTCTGCGCCACGTTCGTGTGCTCACGCACGCCGAAGGGCGGTTCGTAGCTGCTCCCTGCCGAGAGCTTGGCCCCGCCGTGGAAGCGCCGGAGAACACCTCTGCCTTCCAGCGTCTCGAGGTCCCGGCGGATCGTCATCTCGGCAACCCCAAGGCTCGCACCAAGCTCGGTGACGCTCGAGGAGCCTAACCGTTGGAGGATCTCCAAAATCGCCTGATGGCGCTCATCCTTCGAAATAGTCACAGACACAGACTAGATTCTTTCAACCTGAGCGCCAGCGCGGAGGGACCCGATCGTTCGGCCAACCCCTTGTTCGCCAAACCTAAATTGTTGGTCTGGAACAGGAAAGTCTGACCGCAACGGCGCCGGCTTTGAAGGTCTCGACTGGTCCATGCTTTAGCTTGACTGAGACATCCAAGGAACCTTTAGCTTTTCGGGACAGCTGTCTACATTGGCGCAGGAGCGCGGGGGTGCCTTGATGTGGGTCCGTCAAGAGCGAGCCGTTGCGGCAGTTCAGTTTCCGAGTTCCGGGAAGATGACGCCCATATATCGCCTGACGAGCAGGTCTGGGTCGTCATCCAGGCCGAGGGTGGCAAGCCGGCCGTTGAGATGCAGAGTGGTCAAGCCGTGCAGTGTCATCCACACAGCTGCTGAGACGACCGCCGTGTCGCCCGCCGGCAGAACACCGTTCTCTTGTGCCGCCTTTGTCGCCTCGACAAGTGGCGCGAAGGTCTTTTCGCCTACCGCCTCCACGTCGAGGGTGCGTGTACCGAACATCATCGTGAAAAGGTCTGGATTGGCAACGGCGAATCGGGTGTAGCGCAATGCCAATTCCATCACTCGAGCCTCTGCCGACACGCTGTCATCCAGGGGTTCGCGGAGAGCATGGGCCAGTTGTGCATAGCCGGAGGCACACACTGTAGATAAAAGTGCCTCCTTGTTCGCGAAATGGCGGTATGCCGCCCCTGCGCTCACGCCGAGCTTGCGTGCGAGCTCGTTAAGGCTGAACCGTTCTTCGCCGCGCTCCCGCACCATGACCACGGCCGCGTCGATGAATGCTTGCCGCAGGTCGCCTGGCTGGTATAGCGCGTAGAGCGGGTCGCTGGGAGGAACTTGCGCTGTCAAAGGCATGGCCTTATGGTAACAACTATCCACTGTGTGAATGGTATTCACACTGCAAACACCATTCAGGAGATTCCATGTCAAACATGCACGCCGTCCAGTTCACCTCTTTCGGTTGCGCCGATGTCCTCACCATCAATCAGGTTCCCGTTCCCGTAGCCGCCCCGGGCGAAGTTCTCGTCAGGGTGCGCGCGGCAGGAATCAATCACCACGACCTGATCAATCGATCGGGCGCGATGAAGTTCATCATGGGTCGAAAGTTTCCATTCGGCACGGGCCTCGAATTTGCCGGCAATGTGGTTGCAGGCGAAGCCTTCGCGGCCGGCCAGATGGTGTGGGGGTCCGTCCCCGCAATGAAACCTCGTGCGACAGGTGCGATGGCCGAGTACGTCGTAGTGCCTGCAGATCGAGTCTCTACCGCTCCCGCCGACTTGAGCGCGATCGAGGCAGCGTCACTGGTCGTATCTACGACAACCGCCTACCGGGGCCTCCATGAGCTTGGTCAGATCGCTTCAGGAGATCGCGTCCTCATCCGTGGCGCAGCTGGCGGGGTGGGTTTGGCGGCCGTGCAGGTCGCTGTCGCAGCTGGGGCGGCCGTTACGGCCCTCTCCAGCGCACGAGACTTCGAGGTGCTCCGCGAGCTCGGCGCGAAAACCACTCTCGACTACCGAGCCACCCGAATCGGGGACCTCGGCTCGTTCGAGCTGATCTTCGACACGGTCGGCACCAGCATGCTCGCCTACCGCCGTCACCTGGCCCGAAACGGCCGGATGGTGACCATTGTCTTCTCTTCGTTCTCCATGCTTCTTTCAATCGGCGTCTCAGCAATCTTCGGCGCCAAAAAAATCCGGGCATTCAGCAGCGACGCCAAAGCCGAACTTCTCGAACATGTTCGCGACCTTGCTGAATCGGGCCACCTTCGCGCCATGATCGCCTCCACCTACCCACTCGCCAGCATCGCGCAGGCGCACCGCGACCAGGAAAAAGGTGGAGTGCTCGGCAAACGCGTCATCACCCTGCCCAGCTAGGCATGTCCGCGCCAACAACGGTCCGGCGTCGAAAGGATTCTGTCGCCAAAACAAGCGACATCTGGCACGTCACGTTCTGCGCGGCTGAAGGCGCCAACCAGCAAACCGCGCTCCGACGGACGGCCCGTCGAGCGTCCACAGCGCATTCGCACTGACTCATAGAGGGAGATCAGACAGGCGTTCAACTGACGACCAGCACCGGAGCAGATATCGGAGTGGGGCGTGCGTTCTCGGTGAACGCACGCCCCAGCATCCGTCGTCCAGGGGAGGCGCGAGCAGCGTCGGCGGCGGCCCGCGGTACTCCCCCCCCGGGAGGTCAGCCGTTCGTCGTATCAGCAGCCTTCGTCGTCGGCGTGATTCCGAGCTGCTTGAGGGCGGCCTGGGCGTATTCCTGCGTGAAGGTGGATGCGTAGCTCACCTTGCTGACGTCAGTGCCGATCGCCGTCTCCATCTGGAAGATCGTCTTCGGGCCGCCGGCGGGCATCAGGCCGTCCGGCAGGAACTGCCCGTAGTCGGCCTGGAGGGCAGCGACGTACTGGTCTTTGCTGATCGAACTGTTCTGCACGAAGTCCTGCGGCAGAGCATCCGCGACGTCCTGCGCGGTGTGGGTGTGAATCCAGTTCATCGTGGCGACAAGAGCCGTGACGACCTTCTGCACCGTGTCCTTGTTCTTGTCGACCCAGTCCGCCTGCGCGAGCAGACCGGCTGCCGGCCAGGCGCCGCCGAGGTTCTGCTGCGCTCCCGAGGTCGTCGCGAGGTCGATCGCGGAGGTAGCAAGGCCCTGGGACTCGAGCGTCGCGACGGTCGGCTGCGTTGTCATGACGCAGTCGGCTTCGCCGCGTTGTACGGCTGCGATTGCCGTGGCGCCGGCGTGCACGGCGACCGTGGTGTAGTCGTTCTTGGTCACTCCGCCCTTCGAGGCGACGAACTGGGACAACTGGTCGGTGCCGGAGCCGAGATCGGTCACTCCGATCTTCTTGCCTTTCAGATCGGCGGGCGTCTTCACGTTGGACGCGGGTGAACACATGAGACGCTCGCCGGGCGCCCCGGAGAGCTGGACGAGGTTGATGACGTTCTTGCCCTTGGTCTGAAAGTCGGCGGCGTGGATGTACCACGCGCCTGAGAAGTTGACCTGGCCGGAGATCATCGCTTCTTCAGCTCCGACGCCGCCGTTCTGCTCTGTCGACAACTGCATGTTCACGCCGTACTTCTTGTAGAAGCCGAGGCTTTCCGCGAGCTGGTAGGGGAGGTAGATCTGTTTGTCGATCCCGCCGACCATCATGGAGACGGTCGGCAGCGCCTGGCCGTCTGCGCCGGTCGCGGCGGGTGTCGATGATCCGCTGCATCCTGCGAGTACCAGCGACAGTGCTGCTACGGCGGAGGCGACGGCGACGATGCTGCGTCTTTTCATGGGTTTTCCTTTCGTGGTGCCGGGCACGGTCGCGCCCGGCGAGTTCTGGTGCGGGGAGTGGTGCAGGATGTCGCGTCAGATCGACTGGGCTTCCGACCGCACGGGCGGGCGCCACTTCAGCACCGACTTCTCCAACAGGGTGATGAGGTATTCCGCGCCGAGGGTGAAGACGGCCATGATGACCATGCAGGCGAACACGGTGTTCGGGTCGAAGCGGCCCTGGGACTGGCTGATGATCAGGCCGATGCCCTTCTGTGCTCCCAGTACCTCGGCGACCAGCGCCCCGATGATCGCGAAACCGAATGCCGTGTGCAGACTCGCGATGATCCAGGTCATCGCCGATGGAATGGTGACGTGGCGGGCCACCTGGAGGGGGGAAGCGCCCAGTACCCGCACGTTCGCGACGAGTCCCTGGTCGACCTCCCGTACGCCCTGGAAAGCGTTGAAGAAGACGGCGAAGAAGACCAGCACGCCGGCCAGCAGGATCTTCGGGAAGATGCCGAGGCCGAACGCCACGATGAAGATCGAGCCGAGAACGATTCGGGGAATCGAATTCGCGATCTTGATGTACGGGCTGAACACGTTGGAGAGGTAACGGTTCGAGCCGAGCAGTATGCCGGCGATCACACCGGCGATGGAACCGAAGAGAAAGCCGAAGAGGGCCTCCTGCACGGTGACCCAGAGCTGGTCCCAGATCGATCCGAATGCGGTGCCCTTCGTGAACAGCGTCACCAAGGAGTCCCAGATCTGGCTCGGTTGGCCATAGAAGAAGGGGTCGATCCATTTCAGCTCGGTGAAGAGCTGCCAGCCGCCGATCACGAAGACGGCGACCGCCGCCCGGCCGACCCAGACCCAGATGATGGAGCGGGTACGCGCCCGGCGGGCCGACGACTGCAGGTCGGAGCCGGAATCTGGCGCAGACGAACCCGTGCGGGTCTTTCCGGCCGAACCGATACCGGCGTGGGGCTGAATGAGGGTGCTCATGCTGCGACTCCTGCGGTGCGTTCGTAAGCGCGGGTGACCTCGTCGCGCAGGGATTCCCAGATCTTGGTCTGCAGTTCGATGAAGCGCTGCTCATGCCGCAGCGTCTGCACGTCACCGCGCGGTCGCGGCAGATCGATGTCGAAGATGTCCTTCACCGTGCCCGGGCCCGACGTCATGATGACCACCCGGTCCGAGAGTGCCACCGCCTCGTCGAGGTCATGGGTGATGAACAGCACCGAGGGTCGGAGCTCCTCCCAGAGGCCCAGCAGCTCGGTCTGCATGATTGCTTTCGTCTGCACGTCGAGCGCGCCGAACGGTTCGTCCATGAGCAGGATCCGCGGGTTGTTGATCAGCGCCGCCGCCATGGCGCAGCGCTTTCGCATACCGCCGGAGAGCTGGTGGGGGTACCGGTCTTCGAACCCGGTGAGACCGACCCGCCTCAGCCAGTCCCGGGCGAGGGTTTCTGCGCGTTTCTTCGGAGTGCCGAGCAGCACGGGCCCGATCATCACGTTTTGCAGAACCGACTTCCACGGGAAGAGCGAATCCGATTGGAACATGTAGCTGACACCGTTCGTGATGCCGTCGACGATGTGACCGCCGACCTGCACGGAACCGCTGCTGGGCTTGTCGAGCCCCGAGACCTGCGCGAGGGTCGTCGACTTTCCACAGCCCGTCGGCCCGACGATGGCGCAGAACTGGCCGGGCTCTACCGTCAGGGACACATCCCGGATCGCCGTGAAGGGCACACCTTTCGGGGTCAGGAACCTCTTCGTCAGGTCCACGATCTCGATGCGCGCTCCCTCGTCGGTAACTCCGGGCGGCACCGGAATGCGCTTGGGGGTGTTGTCACCCATGTCTTCGACCTCTCTGTCGTTGCGCTGCGTCCTTGTCAGTGCGTCATGATCGTGGCAGCAGGCTGACTGGGTTGTCCTGTTTCTGCGCCATGCGCCGGTTCTGCTCGAAAGACAGGAGTTCTGCTCATTCCGCTCACGCGTCCGAGTGCGACAATCAGGTGATGCGAAGACGGATCAGGAAGCTCTCCACCCAGATGTTCATGGCACATCTGGTGATCCTCACTGCCTCGACAGCGATCGGCTTCCTCCTCTTCGCAGTGACGGCGCGTGGCCACCTCGACGAGGAATACCAGGGTCGGGCAGCGGTCATCGCCCAGACGTTCGCCCAGGATGCCGAGGTCCAGTCCTGCCTTGCCGCGCGAAACCCGACGTGCGATGCGCTCGTGCAGCAACGCGCCACCGCGACGGTCGCCCAGACAGGGTCCACCTTCGTCGTCGTGATCGATTCGAACTCGATGCGGGTGTCCCACCCCAACAAGGCGCTGATCGGAAAGCCGGTGTCCGAACCCCTCATCGCGGCAGACGGTCAGGTGCACCTCCGCGTCGACAACGGCGCGACGGGTTCCACGGCCAACGCCATCGTTCCTCTGTATTCGGCAGGGCAGACCTTCATCGGTGAGATCTCGGTCGGTATCAAGGAGGATTCGGTCTCCAGCGCCCTGCTGGCACAACTACCGTCGTACGGAATCTGGTTTGCCGTGATGCTGCTGCTGGGCACGCTGGCATCGTTCGGCCTGTCGGCGCTCCTGAAGAAACGCACGTTCGGATTGGAGCTGGACGAGATCGCCCGGCTTCTCCAAGAACGGGAGGCCACACTGCACGGGATTCGTGAGGGCGTCATCGCCATCGACCCGACCGGGCGTATCAGCGTGACCAACGACGAGGCCCAGCGACTGTTGCAGCTCGCAGACAACGTCGTCGGGCACCGCGTCGAAGACGTTCTGCAACCCGGTGCGGTACGGGATGCCCTCACCGGCACGAGCGTCGTGACCGACCAGATCGTGCTCACCGACAGCTTCTGGCTCGTCGTGAACCGTATGCCGGTGACCCTCTCGGACCGGCCCCATGGCGTGGTGGTGACGATCCAGGACCGTACCGTGGTGCAGGCGCTCAGCCGCGAACTCGACGGAGAACGCAGCCTGACCGAATCGATGCGCGCCCAGCAGCACGAGTTCAGCAACCGTATGCACGGCATTGCGGGCCTGCTGGAGCTCGGCCGTCCTGAGGAGGCACTCGAGTACATCAACGAGATCCGCGGTACGGCCGCCGACCTCGACCAGACCCTCCGCACCCGCATCCGAGCCCCACAGCTCGTCGGCCTGATGCTCGGAAAGTCCGCTGAGGCGAACGAACGTGGCATCCAGTTGACGATCGATCCGGAGACCAGCGTGGGTGCGACTCCGGATCGGGTACAGGCGCTCACCACCATCCTCGGCAACCTGATCGACAACGCTTTCGACGCCGTCGCCGCAACGCCCGCCCCCCGCCGGGTGCAGGTCGGCATCGTCGAGACCGCCGACGAACTGCGGGTCACGGTCAGCGACAACGGGCCCGGCGTGCCGCCAGGTCTGATGCCGCAGGTCTTTCGAGACGGGTTCACGACCAAACGGGGATCCATCGTTCGGCACAGTGGCCTCGGCCTGTCGCTGGTGCAGCGCACCGTCGCCGGGCTCGGTGGCACGATCACGGTCTCGGAAGGGCCGGAGGCACAGTTCGTCATCGTCCTGCCACGATCATCCGCCCCATTCACCCCACAGCCGGTGCCGGCGTGAGCGATGACTCGCTGACGACCCTCGTGGTCGACGACGACTACCGGGTCGCCTCCGTTCACCAGGGTTTCGTCGAGAAGGTGCCGGGATTCGTTGTCGTCGGACAGGCCCACACGGCCACCGCCGCTCTGTCGATGGCACAGGCGCTGCAGCCCGATCTCGTGCTGATGGACATCTACCTGCCCGATGGCCATGGCCTCGACGTCGTACGGGACATGCTCGACAGCTCCCGCCCGCCCGATGTGATCGTCATCTCTGCTGCCACCGATGTCGAGTCGGTGCGCACGGCCATCCAACTCGGGGTCGTGCACTACCTGGTGAAACCGTTCGGATTCGCCGCTCTGGCTGATCGCCTGAGTGCAGTCCGGGCTGCTCGCGCCCAGATCGCCGACTGGCCGCAGGACGCCAGCCAAGAGGAGATCGACCACCTTTTCGGCCTGTTGCGCCCGGCGCCGAATCCCGGCGAGGCGGCCGAGCTCGAGCATCTCGCCCCGACCCTGCAACTCGTCTACAAGTCGATCAGCGCCGGCGCGGGCCTCTCCGCTTCGGACATCGCCGCGCAGGTCGGGATCAGCAGAGCGACCGCCCAGCGCTACCTCACACAGCTCGAGCACGTCGGGGCGGTGAAGCTGGAGCTGCGATACGGCCAGACCGGGCGCCCAGAGCACCGCTACTCGGTCAGGCGCCGCTGAAGATCCCTTCGTTGTCCCTCGTGCAGCTCTCCGCTCAGATGACCGTGGCGCCGCGACCCCGTCAGGATGATCGACGCCTTGGCGCTCCCTGCGCACCGTCTCGATGAGTCTGTCGAGATCGGCGAGAACCGCTTGGCGCGCCGGTGATGACCGCGGCCTTGCCATCGATCTTGCCCGCAGGCTTCGCGCCGTCCGTGCCCGTCGTTGCTCCGTGGCCGATCCGGCTGGCGAGCGCCGTGGCCCTGGCGGCGTCGCGCCCGAGGATCTCGACCGTTTAGCCGTGCGCGGCCGCCCGGGTGCCGAGATTGTGAGTTCGCGGCCCGCGGCGTGGATGCCTCGCTGGAGCGGATCGCCCGTGATGCCGATGTCGCGATCGGCACGCTCTACCGCCACTTCCCGACCCGGGTCGATCTGCTCATGGCCGCTTTCGAGCCGCGCCTCGAGGAGTTCCTCGACGGCGCTGAGGCGGCGCTCGACGCAGGCGACCCGTGGGAGGCGTTCGTCGCGTACCTCGAGAATCTCTTTCGCGTGCAGGCCGGCGATCGCGGATTCAACGACTTCCTCTCACGCCGCTTTCCCGGCAGTGCCGAGACGGAGCGGATTCACGACCGGATGTGTGGGCAGTCGATGAGGTTCTCTTACGAGCCACAAGTGGTACGCCCGGCTCGCGGTGCAGCACCTGGTTCAGGATGCTCTGCAGAAGCTCGACCTGTAATGGCCGCCCGCCGACTACGACGTCGACGCCGAAAAGGCCCGGCTCGCCGCGACCTGACTCGCTCAGCCGAAGGCTTCCACCATCGGCCGGAACTTCATCTTCGTCTCGATGAGCTCGTGCTCGGGGTCCGACTCCGACACGATGCCCGCGCCCGCGTACGCGGTGATCGTGCCGCCCGCGTCGACCTGGGCGCAGCGCAGCGCGACCGCCCATTCGCCGTCGCCGTCGGCACCGACCCACCCCACAGGGCCCGCGTAACGACCACGGTCGAAGGGTTCGAGACGCTCGATGAGCTGCAGGGCATCCTGTGTCGGCGTTCCCGCCACCGCAGCCGTGGGATGAAGCGACGCGATCAGGTCGAGCGAGGTGCTGCCGTCGCTGAGCGCACCCTCGACGTCGCTCGCGAGGTGCCACAGGTTCGGCAGTTTGAGCGTGAACGGAATCTCGCTCGTGGCCAGGGTTCGCGAATGCGGCCCCAGGGCGTTCATCACGCTGGCGACCGCAAAGCGATGCTCGTCGAGATCTTTCGCGCTGGTGGCGAGCGCGACGGCCTGGTCGTGGTCGGCCTCGGCGTCGCGTCCGCGGGAGATCGTGCCGGCCAGAACCCGGGCCGAGACCGTGCCGTGGTCGACGCGCACGAGCGTCTCGGGGCTGGAGCCGATGAGGCCGTCGACCGCGAATGTCCAGCAGTCGGGGTAGCCGAGCGCCAGGTCGAAGATGACCCGGCGGAGGTCGGCGTCGTCGGGCAGGCGACCCACGAGGTCGCGGGCGAGCACCACCTTCTCGAGGTCGCCGTGGTTGATGCGCGAGACGGCCTCCTCGACCGCAGCGCGATACGTGTCGGGTTTGGCCGCACCCGGCAGCAGCGAGATGCGGTATTCGGGCCCGAAACCCGTGGCCGCGGGCGGCACCGGATGATCGGTCTGAACTTCCGCACCCTGCACCGTCACTCGGGTCAGCCAGAAGACCCCGTCACGCTTGCCGATCACGAGCGACGGAACGATGATCACGCTCGACAGGCGGGACTGTGCCGAGAACGCGAACGCGCCGAACGCGATGAGCCCGGTGCCGGGGGAGTTCAGGGGATCGACCACCGTCGCCGCCGCGGCCACCTGTCGCCACGCCTCACACGCGTCGCTGAAGCGGTTCGGGCCGGTGAACTCCAGCCGCAGGGCCTCGCCGATACCCGCCATTCCCTGTCCCTTGCGGATCCAGAGCAATGGGTGTCGTGCGTCGAGGAGCGGGATGAGCATCCGGATGTCGCCGACCGGAGACGTCTCGACGTGCAGTCGCGGGATCACGCGGGGGGAATCGGTCACCCCCTCAGGCTACGCCCGCCCCGGAGGCCCCGCACCGCTACCCCTGTGCGCATCCTGAGCCTTTGCCGAATGCCCGTGCGGGGCACCGTAAACTGGGATCGTGTCCAAGGCCGACCTCAGTAAGCAGCCCGCTCAAGTCTCTGCGATGTTCGACGATGTGTCGACCCACTACGACCGCACGAACAACGTGCTCTCGGTCGGAAACGCACTGCTCTGGCGGGTGGCGACAACGAAAGCGGTCGCGCCGAAACGCGGTGAGCGCATCCTCGACCTCGCTGCCGGTACCGGCACCTCGAGCGCCTCACTCGCCGCGGGCGGAGCGAAAGTCGTCGCCGCCGACTTCTCACCCGGAATGATCGAGGTGGGCAAGAAGCAGCAGGCGGGCAACCCCAACGTCGAGTTCGTCGTCGCCGACGGTATGAACCTCCCGTTCGACGACGCAGAGTTCGACGCCGTCACGATCTCTTTCGGCCTTCGCAACATCGTCGAGCCGCGCACGGCACTCGCCGAGCTCTACCGGGTCACGAAGCCGGGCGGGCGCATCGTCATCTGCGAGTTCAGCACGCCGCCGGTCGGCCTGATCAAGGTCGGGTACGGCGCCTACCTGCAGCGGTTCATGCCCGCGATCGCGAAGGTCGCGAGCTCGAATCCCGACGCCTACACCTACCTCGCCGACTCGATCAAAGACTGGCCCAATCAGAAGACGCTGGCCCTCTGGCTGAGCGAGGCAGGCTTCACGAACGTGGGCTACCGCAACCTCACCTTCGGTATCGTCGCGCTGCATCGGGGAAGCAAACCCCTCGGCGCTGTGGCTTCCGACCCCTCTGTAGGCTTGACCTCGTGAACAAGGCCAACTGGCCCCTGACGACCGCCGGGGCCTCTTCTTCGACCAAGAGCGCCCGCCGCACCCCGTCTTCGTCGTCGCCGTTCACTCTGGCCGAGCGGCTGTTCTCGACGGGTGACGACCGACGGGCCGCCAAGGCGGTCGAAGACGGCATCGTGCTTCTCGAAGAGCGCCTCGTCGCCGAGACCGTCTTCCACGACGGAATGGCCGAGGTCTCGGCGCGCTACCTGCTCGACGCCGGCGGAAAGCGCGTGCGCCCGCTGCTCGCCTTCCTCACCGCCCAGCTCGGCGAGGGCGTGACCGACGATGTCGTGACCGCCGCCACCTCGATCGAACTCATCCATCTCGCCTCGCTCTACCACGACGACGTGATGGACGAAGCGGAGCAGCGCCGTGGCGTTCCCACCGCCCACACGGTGTGGAGCAACTCGATCGCCATCCTCACCGGCGACCTGCTCTTCGCGCGGGCCTCCAAGCTGCTCTCGATTCTCGGGGAACGGGCCATCCGGTTGCAGGCCGACACTTTCGAGCGCCTCTGCCTCGGCCAGTTGCACGAGACGGTCGGTCCGCGAGACACCGAAGACCCGATCGTCCACTACCTGCAGGTGCTCGCCGACAAGACCGGGTCGCTCATTGCCGCCTCGGCACAGCTCGGCATTCTCGTCTCGCGCGCGCCGCACGAGTACGAACAGCCGGTATTCGACTTCGGCGAGAAGATCGGCATCGCGTTCCAACTCGTCGACGACGTGATCGACCTCGCGCCCGCGAGCGATGCGACGGGCAAGACGGCGGGCACCGACATCCGGGCCGGTGTGGTCACTCTGCCGCTGCTGTACCTGCGACGGGATGCCGCGACCGATCCCCGAGCCGCCGACCTGCTGCGCCGGCTCGACCCGGCCACCATCGCGGTGACGCCGGCCGCTGAGGTCGACGCGTTGATCGCCGAGCTCCGGGCGCATCCGGTCACGGCGGAGACGGTCGCCGAGTCGCGCCGCTTCGCTGCCGACGCCGTGGCGGCCCTCGACCCGTTGCCCGAGGGCACGGTCAAGAAGACCCTGGTGCGGTTCGCCGCAACGATGGTGGAACGCTCCAACTGACAGAACGCTCCAACTGACAGAACGCTCCGACTGGCAGACCGCTCCGACTGGCAGACCGCTCCGAATACCGGCTGGCGACGCGCGCTCCGCGCGGTTGAACCCGGCCACAACGTAAGGAAGAACACCCCTCATGACCAAGCTCCGCCTGGCCATCGTCGGCGCAGGGCCGGCCGGAATCTACGCCGCCGACCTGCTCATCAAAGCAGAGCGTGCGTTCGACGTGTCGATCGACCTCTTCGACCACCTTCCGGCGCCCTACGGGCTGGTTCGCTACGGCGTCGCCCCCGATCATCCGCGTATCAAGGGCATCATCGGTGCGCTCCGTGAAGTGCTCGATCGCGGCGACATCCGGTTCTTCGGCAACGTGCGCTACGGAATCGATCTCACCCTCGACGACCTGAAGCAGCACTACAACGCCGTCATCTTCGCGACCGGGGCGATCAAGGATGCCGAGCTCGACATCCCGGGCATCGACCTCGACGGTTCGTACGGCGCGGCGGAGTTCGTGAGCTGGTTCGACGGGCACCCCGATGTTCCCCGCGAGTGGCCGCTCACCGCCCGTGAGGTCGCTGTGCTCGGAAATGGCAATGTCGCACTCGACGTGGCCCGCGTGCTGTCGAAGCACGCGGATGACCTGCTTGTCACCGAGATCCCGGCGAACGTCTACGAGGGGCTGTCCGCGTCGCCGGTGACCGACGTGCACGTCTTCGGCCGTCGCGGCCCCGCACAGGTGAAGTTCACGCCGCTCGAGCTCCGCGAGCTCGGCGAGGTGAACGACGTCGACATCGTGGTCTACGACGAAGACTTCGATCTCGACCCCGCGTCGGAGGCGGCCATCGCCTCGAACAAGCAGGTCATGGTGATCAACCGCGTGATGAACCAGTGGCGCACCCGCCCCGCCGGAACCGCGTCCCGCCGACTGCACCTGCACTTCTACGCGCGCCCGGTCGAGGTGCTCGGTACCGACGGCGTCGTCTCGGGGCTGCGATACGAGCGCACGAGACCGGATGCCGCGGGCGGCGTCGAGGGCACCGGCGAGTTCCGTGAGCTGCCGATCCAGGCGCTGTACCGGGCGGTGGGGTACTTCGGTTCGCCGCTCGACGGCGTGCCCTTCGATTCACTGCACGGCGTCATCCCGAACCGCGAGGGCCAGGTGCTCGACGATGACGGCAACATCCTGCCGGGCGTCTACGCCACGGGGTGGATCAAACGTGGCCCCGTGGGGCTCATCGGCCACACCAAGAGCGACGCGATGGAGACCCTCAGCCACGTCGTGCGCGACCAGGCCAACTGGTGGACGCCGGCCGACCCTGCCGAGTCATCAATCGTGGCGCTGCTGGAGTCGCGCGGCGTGATCTTCACGACGGTCGACGGCTGGCACTACCTCGACCAGTACGAGCTCGGCCTCGGCGCTGCCGCCGGTCGCACCCGCATCAAGGTCGTCGAGCGCGCCGAGATGGTCGCGGTCTCGAACCAGCAGCCCGCCGTCTGACTACTGCGCCGCCGCTCCTCCGGCGCCCCAACCCCAGTCCCGTAGTGAGACAGGTGCGCGCAAACGAGACCGGCGCGCGCGTCTCACTGGGCCGGGAGTGTCTCACTACGGGTACGGCGTGGGCGAAGGCCGCGTCGGTGACCGACCCGTCGAGCTCGATGTCGGGGAGCCGGTCGGACTACTGCTCGCGGAGACCATGGAACGTGGTCGGCTCAGGTCGGGCATGACTTCGTCATTCCGCTCAATTCGTGCGACCGCCAGGGTGCGGCCGGGCGCCCGGCGCCTGGCGTCAGCGGAAGTTGACGAACTGCACCGCGACCTCGAGGTCAGCTCCCTTGAGGAGCGCCATGACGGCCTGCAGATCGTCGCGGCTCTTCGAGGAGACGCGCAGTTCGTCGCCCTGGATCTGGCTCTTGACGGTCTTCGGCATCTCGTCGCGAATCAGTTTCGAGATCTTCTTCGCCGCCTCCTGCTCGATGCCGTTCTTCAGCTCTGCCTCGAGCCGGTACTCCTTGCCGCTGGCGTACGGCTCGCCCGCATCCAGACTCCGCAGGCTGATGCCGCGCTTGATGAGCTTCGCCTCGAACACCTCGAGGATGGCCTTCACCCGCTCTTCGGAGTTGGCCTTCATCAGCACCTTCTCGCCGCTCCAGTCGATCGAGGCGCCGATGTTCTTGAAGTCATAGCGCTGCTCGACCTCCTTCTGCGCCTGGTGCAGGGCGTTGTCGGCCTCCATCTTGTCGACCTTGCTCACGATGTCAAAACTTGAATCAGCCATGCGCCGATTCTACCGCCGCGTCCACGGGCGTCTTCCAAGGGCCCGTGGGTAGGGTCGACGGGTGGCGAAGCGACAGGTGGCGAAAGGGCGGCAGGCAACGGGGCAGGGTACGAAAAGGCGGCCGGCGAAGGGACAGGGTATGAAGCGGCGGCCGGCGAAGGGGCAGGGTACGAAGCGGCGGAGCGTGATTGTCGTTGTCAGCGCCTCGGCCCTGGTGCTCGGCCTGCTCGTGGCGGGGGTGTTCGCGGCCGGTCCGCTGGGCGACGCACTGCGGCAGGCAGTGTCGGGCGGGCCGCAGGCTCCGGATGCCCAGGCCATTGTCGAGCTCCCGTCGCAGTCCAACGCGGTGGCTGCCGTCGCGGGAACACCGGGGCAGCTCGCCGGGCTGGCGGGAAACACGGATGTCGCGTGGGCAACCCGCATGGCGGGGGCGACGAACGTGAGCGTGCGGGCGATCCAGTCGTACGCGGGTGTGGCGTTGGCGAAACAGAGTGAGAACCCGGGCTGCCATCTCGGCTGGAACACGCTTGCCGCGATCGGTTCCGTCGAATCGGGCAACGGAACGCATGGCGGGAGCAGCATCGCCGCCAACGGAGAGGTCAGCCCACCCATCTACGGCGTCGCGCTCGACGGTGTGGGCGTGAACAAGATCCCCGACAGCGACGGCGGAGCGATCGACGGCGACGCCACGATCGACCGGGCCGTCGGGCCGCTGCAGCTCATCCCCGAGGCGTGGCGCAACTGGGGCACCGACGGCAGCGGCGACGGGGTCGCCGATCCGCAGAACTTCGACGACTCGGTTCTCGCCACGGCGAACTACCTCTGTCATGCTGGCACCGACCTCAGCACACTGGCGGGTTGGGAGCGCGCAATCGCGGCCTACAACGACGCGACCCCCTATGCCCTGAAGGTCTCGACGGCCGCCGTCACGTTCGCGGCCACGGCCGCCCGCACCGACACCCCACCGACCCCCTGACACACCGCCCACCGCACCCCACCTACCCCGCCCGCCTGCCAGCGCGGGTGCCTGGGCGCGGCGCGGGGGCGCGGGGGTGCGTGGGTGCGGGGGCGCGGCGGACGGGCGGGCGGCGCGGCGCCGTCAGGCGCGGGGCGGCGCCGTCGAGGTGCGCACCACGAGCTCGACGGGGAGCGGGATGTTCGCCGGCGCGGCCTCGCGGCGGCCGGGGTGCAGCTGGTCCATCAGGATCTCGACGGCGTGCGCACCCTGCCGCTCGGGAAACTGCGCCAGCGTCGTCAACCCGAAGAAGGTGGAGTGCTCGTGCCCGTCGATGCCGATGATCGAGACATCGCCCGGGATGCTCAGCCCGAGGTCGCGGGCCGCCAGGATACTGCCGATCGCCATCTCGTCGGACGCGGCGAACACCGCCGTCGGCCGTGTCTGCGGGTCGGCGAGCAGGCGTGTGGCCGCCTGGTAGCCACCCGTGATCGTGAAGTCGGCCGGCTGGAAGAGCTCCGGTTCCGGTTCGATTCCCGCGAGGCGCAACGCGCGCTCCCACCCCGCGCGGCGGTTCGTCGGCAGGTGGAAGTCGAGCTCGAAGCCCGAGTCGCCCCCGATCATCCCGATGCGCCGGTGACCGAGGCCGAGCAGGTACTCGGTGCCCTGAAGAGCGACGGCCACATCGTCGATGCTGAGCGTCTGCACCCCGGCCAGGGGTCCGCCGATGCCCACGATGGGCTTCTTCAGATCGAGCAGCGACTGCAGCTCGCCCGACGTGAGTTCGATGGTGAGCGCGAGCACAGCATCCACGCGTTTGCGGAGCAGGAAATGCTCGAAGACGCTGCGGCGCTCGGCCGCACCGCCCGTAAGTCCGTAGAGGGTGAGGTCGTAGCCGTTCTTCAACAGGGCGGCCCCAGCCCCCTCGAGAACCGAGGAGTAGAACCAGCGGCTGAGAAAGGGGACGACGACGCCCACGTTCTTGGTGCGCCCGCTGGCCAGGCTCGAGGCGGGCGACGACACGACGTAGCCCAGCGTCGCAGCGGCCTCATGCACGCGCAGGCGGGTTGCGGGTGAGACGTGCCCGTTGCCGCTCAGCGCGCGCGACACCGTGGCGGTGGATACGCCAGCGAGCTCGGCGACAGCATCAATTCCTGGCATAGCGTCCTTGCTGGGCACGCGCTCGGGGATGAGCGCGACTGAATCTCCACCAGAGTTTAGCGATTGAGAACGCATCGAGCTGTTTCCGAAGACCCCGTAGACGATTCGATACGATTTCGGTATCAAAGGCTCCGGATGCCCGACCGCCCGATTTCGCTGCGGCCCCACCTATGAGTATCCTTGTCGAGCGCCTTCGGTTGTGTTGCAGAACGTGGTCGGGTGCGCCCTGGCAAGTTACCCTAGCGGCCAAAGGGATCTGACTGTAAATCAGACGGCTGAGCCTTCGGGGGTTCGAATCCCTCACTTGCCACCGAGAAGAGCCCTGAGATCACTGCGATCTCGGGGCTCTTTCGCTCACCCGACGAGCGAGCCCACCCCGAGCGCATTGTGCGTCGGCGAGGGGGGCATGGTGCTCACCGCTGGCTGCGTCTCAGAAGAACGCCGATGGCGAACAAGACCGTCGTTCCGGCAGCTACCGAGACCAGGAACGTCCGATGGCTTCCAGCCCACGACAGCTCTGGCGGCACGGGCGACCGGTCAGCGAGAAGGGAAGCCGGTGCGGATGCCCGCTCCACCGCGCCGGCCCCCTGGGGACCCGTTCCGCTGATGAGGTCGTCGAACGAGGGCCACGCCGGGTGGTCAGCAGTGCTCATGACGCATCAGCTCGCTTCTTCGATGGTGAATCGGATCAGGAATCGGTGTCCTGTCGTGACGATTTCGAACAATTTGCCCAGCCGTTCGGTCTGAATCGTCTGGGCGGCATACGTTTCGACCGCCACTGTTCCGTCGACCGCCAGGTCGCCCTCGCGAATCAGGCTGAGGGCGCGAGGGAGGATCTCGGATTCCATGGCGCGGAGTGCGTCCTCTGAGCGCGTCACATGCCACGCCCCATCGAGAAACCGGCCGGAGTCCGGGTCGATCCTGTTGACCAGCGGGCTCACATCGGCGGTGGCAGAGATGACGCTGCCCACCCGTGTCCCGTGGAGGCGGGCTTCTTCGACCAGGGTCGTAGCGAGTCTGCGTTCGATCCGCGTGCCACTGGCCTCTGGGAGCGTCCACGAGTCCAGCGTCACGGGTTCGGCGCTCGTCCGAACCCGACGCGTCCCCGGACGTCTGAACAACCGATCTGCTCCCTTGTCGCCTCCGGCAGTCCCCGCCTTCACCAGGGGACAACGCCGTGAGCATCACTACCACTCTCCTCTAAAAGTAGTTCAGTGAACTAGCAAGAGGAATGGCTTGACAAGGCGCCCGGTGGCAGTGTTTGTGGAGGGGCTCCGATCAGTCCGCCGAGGGTCGCCGCCTGGTCTGTTTCGTCTCGGAGCGCTGCCCCTTGGCTCTGAGGCGTCGCAGCTTCGACCCGCGGGTTGCTCTCGTCGGGCGGCGGGGAGCGGCATCCGGAGCCAGGCCACGAGCGATGATCTCGCACAACCGGGCCAGCGCGGTCTCTCGGTTTCGCAACTGCGACCGACGCTCTGAGGCCATCACGGTGATCGAACCGTTCACGAGCTGCCGTTCCAGCCGGGCCAGGAGGATGGTGCGCTGTGTGTCAGACAGGGCCGTCGAGCCGACGACGTTCCAGGTCAGCTCGACCCTGCTATCGGACGTGTTCACATGCTGGCCGCCGGCACCAGACGAGCGCGAGAACCGCCACCCGAGCTCCACCGACGGAATCGTCAGAGCGGGTGACACGATGAGGTCCATGCACCAAGGGTGGCACGCCCCGATCCGGAGCGGTGGCGGAGCCTCGCACCCCGGCCCGCGTGCCGGTCGGGCTCAGGTGAGATCGTCGTCGAAAGAGGGGGACTCCCACTCCATCGTGGGGGTGAACGGCACGGCCTTGGGTGTCCCGAGCAATCCCGCCAGAGCCCACAGTCTGGCGACGAGGGCGGGGTCGTCGATATCGACACCCGCCGCATCGGTGTCGCTCGTGCTGCAGAACAGTTGGCTGGCAGATCCGAGCACGAGGCTCGACGAGGAACGCAATTCGTGTCTCAGGGTCGGAATGGTCACGACGTCTGCCGACGAGGCACGCGCGAGAGCGGCGGCGTACTCGAACACCGCCTCGCAGATGTCATCGCTCACGAGGAGAACGTCATTGACGTAGTGCATTTCTCTCATGCATCAAGGGTGCGCCGTCGGCCGCAGGATTGTCAGCACTTGACGGAGCGATGAGTGATACACCGGGAGCTCGAACTGCCTGCGCCGGCCCCGGTGAGGCGACGCGGCCGGGGGACGAATCAACCGCCGGCCGCGCCGCGGCGGGCACCGATCTGTCTTTTGTTCCTAGCAACCGACAGTGATGTGACCCCACCAGACAGACTCGCGCAACCCGAAGTGCCACGTAGCCGTCTCTACAGTTGTATCAGTCCGAGCGACTGAATCTCGCGTCCATCACGCCGGATGACCGTGATTGGGGCGATATCGGCGCTCAGGGGAAGCGTTTGAGGGTTCGGTTGAAGTACTCGTCGCTGCTGGTCAGCCCCGAGCGGAGGCCCGAGTCTCCCACGTCGAGGGCGATTCCGACCCACCCTGCGAGGCCACCATCATCCGGAGCCCGACCGAGGTAAACCTTGTACATCGCGCTGACACGCTCGCCGATGGTCTCGGGCGCATCCCAGAATCTCGAGATGACCCAGGCCCGACCGTTCTGCTCGATGAGGTTCGACCAGAAGTCGAGGTCTTCCTGCCCGGTGCTCCGGTGCAGCAACCGCTTGTAGAGCGACTGCACGAAACCGGGGTCGGTTCCCGTGTGCGACTGGTAGTACTCGGCCGAGTCGTAGAGCGAGGTCTCGATGTCGTCGGTCGTGATGTAGCCCGCCCGCATGGCTTTGAGCCAGTCCATGCGCCCGCCGTCTTCGGCCGTGCGGCCCAGGATGCTGCGATAGGCCGCATCGATACGGATCAGCCGGTACTCGTCACTGTTCACGAACCCGCCGGTGACGATGCTGCGCGGCGACCCCACCGCCAGCTGGCGCGCCCAGAACACGGTCTCCTCGGCCGAGGGGGTACGCCCGAGGAAGTCGGTGTAGAGACCCTTCACGTAGGCGGAGCTGTCGGCGAGCGAGGGGAGGTTCGGTGGAAGCGGTGAGACGTTCAGCGCGGCGTCGGTGTTTCGAAAGTCGACGTGCTGGTGGTTGCACGAGTCGGAGAACTGGTTGATGTTCGTGAGGCTGAGCCCGGAGCGGCAGTTCGCCTGGCCCGCGTTGGTGCCGCGCGGCACGAAGGTGTCGAGGTAGCGCAACAGGTCGAAGGTCGCGGTGTTAGACCCGTTCAGCCCGTTGCCGCCGACGCTCGTGAAGTCGATCGCCTCGCCCGGGTTGAGGCAGTGCACCGAGTAGGTGGGCGGGCCGCAGTTCAGGCTCGACCCGATGCACGGACGCTGCAGGTCGGAGACGCTCAGCGAGCCGAAGTTCTGCAGCGTCAGCACGAGCACCTGCAGGATGCGGAGGTCGAGCGTGCAGCCGGAGAGCGCCTGGCCCTGGGCGAGAGGGGTGATCTCACGATCGAAGATGAGCGTGGGGTTGGTGCGGAACGTTCCGTCGTCGTGGGCCTCGACGAGGGTCTGGGCGAGCTCGATCGGGTTCGACGACACCGGAGGCCGGGGTGCGTCGGTGCGTGCCGCCCGGGTGCTCGTCGTGGGCGAGAGCGCGCTGGTCGCGACATCCGCGCCGGTTGCCCGCGTGGTCGCGCTCGCCAGGGCGGGCGCTCCCGCGAGCATACCGAGCGTCAGGATGCTCGCCAGCAGCACGGCGATGGCCGTCGTTCCCCCGGCCCAGAAGGGCCGTCTTCCTGCAGTTCTCATGCTCGTCGTGCTTTCGGTCTTCGCCAGCCGGGCCACCCCACCCGAGACAGGATGCGATAGTTTCATAGTCACATGCGCCAAACGGTATGTCTCGTCAGAGCATAGACGTTGGCACGCGAAAGGGGCACAGTGGGACTCATGCGATGGACAGTTCCGGTGGCACTGGTCGGTGTTCTGGTGCTCGGCGGATGCGCGGGTGAACGCGCGACGGCGGGCGCGACGGCGTCTGCGCCCGCCACGCCGTCGGCTTCCGCGTCGGCCACCCCGACGACCGCGGCCGCCACCCCGACCGCTTCAGCTGCCCCCACCGGGTCTCCGCAGCCGACGACCGCCACGGCCCCGGCAATCGCCCCTCCCACGGCGCCGGCGCCGACCAGCTCGCCCGCCGTACCCGCTGTGTCGCCGATCACCAGTATCACCGAGGCCTGTGCAACCTGGCAGACGAGCCTGGGGCAGGACGCCGTGACCTTCCCCAGCACGCAGGCCGATGCCGCACGGCGGGCGGCCTCCGCGGCTGCCGGTGACGGCCAGTGGCAGACGCTCGCCACCGACATGGCCACTCTCGTCTCGATCGGCAGCGAAGGCAGCGCTTCGGCCGTCGCCCAGGGGCAGGAGCTCTTCACCGACCTGAGCACACGCTGCGGCGACATCGGTGTGACGGTCAGTGCCGGCTAGGTCAGTGCCGGCTAGGTCAGTGCCGGTCAGGTCAGGGCCGGTCGGCGACCCGAACCGCGAGCTGCTGGGACTCGCCCGCTCGATCGCGGTCGAGGCCGCCGAGCTCGCCGCGAAGAGACGGGCCGAAGGCGTGACGGTCGCGGCGAGCAAGTCGTCGGCCGAAGACATTGTGACGTTCGCCGACCGGGAGGTCGAGGCGTTCATCCGCAGTTCGCTGCTCGCCGCCCGGCCGAACGACGGTTTTCTGGGCGAGGAGTCGACCGAGAGCGCGTCGGCGGGCACCTCGGGCCTGACCTGGGTCGTCGACCCGATCGACGGAACGGTGAACTATCTCTACGGAATCCCGGCCTACAACGTGAGTATCGCCGTGGTCGAGGGTGAGGCAGACCCGGAGACGTGGCACGCGCTCGCGGGGTGCGTCGTCAACCCGGCGATCGGCGAGGTGTTCACGGCGACGGATGCCCGGGGAGCCTTCCTCGGCGACACGGCGTTGCACGTCAACCCCGCCAGTGACCTCTCGCAGGCGCTGGTCGCCACCGGATTCGCGTACAGCGCCGAGGTGCGGGCGCGGCAGGGGCTCGTGCTGTCGAAGCTCCTGCCGCAGGTGCGCGACATCCGGCGGATCGGCGCGGCGGCGCTCGACCTCTGCTACGTCGCGGCCGGGCGGTACGATGCCTACTTCGAGCGCGGGCTCAAGCCGTGGGACCACGCGGCGGGCGCCCTCATCGCGCGCGAGGCCGGCGCACACGTGGGAGGCTTCGACGGCTCGCCCGTCACCGCCGACTTCGGTCTGGCCGCAGAGCCCGTCCTCGCGGCCCGCCTCGAAGCGATCGTCGCTGATCTCTTCCGCGAAGCGGGCCTCTAGCTCAGATCAGGCGGAGCGCATCCAGACGGTGGTGTCGGGTGCGAGCACGGCCTCGTCGACCGGGTCGCTCGCCAGCAGCAGTTCGCCGAGCTCCTCGAGCGGCAGCTCGACCGGTGTCGTTCCGGTGTTCGCGATCACGGTGACGCCGTTGTTCGTGAACGCCAGCACATCGGTGCCGAACCCGAGGTCGTCGAGCCACTCGACGCTGCCGAAGCCGAAGTCGTTCTCACCGCGCAGGGCGAGCGCCAACTTGTAGAGCTCGAGCGTGGAGCCCGGAACGCCGCTCTGCGAATCGCGGGCGTACTCGTCCCAGCCCTCGGGCTGCGGGAGCCAGGTGGCGTCAGCAGGACCGAAGCCGTAGCTCGGCGCGCCGGCCTCCCACGGGATCGGCACGCGGCAGCCGTCGCGGCCATACCGTTCGCCGTGCGTGCGGAACCAGGTCGGGTCCTGCCGGGCTTCGTCCGGCAGGTCGATGGACTCGGGCAGGCCGAACTCCTCACCCTGGTAGATGTAGGCGCTGCCGGGCAACGCCAGCATGACGGCGGTGGCGGCGCGTGCGCGGCGTACTCCGGCGACGGGATCGGGCCGGTCATCCGTTCGAGGGCCGATACCGTCGCCCTGCAGGTGCCCGGGGCCGAGCGAGAGACGCGTGGCGTGGCGGATCACGTCGTGGTTCGAGAGCACCCAGGTGCTCGGAGCGCCCACGGTGGCGAAGGCGGCGATTGAGGTGTCGATGACGAGTCGCAGCTCTTCGGCCGACCAGTTCGCGGTGAGATAGGTGAAGTTGAAGGCCTGGTGCATCTCGTCGGAGCGCACCCAGCGGGCCAGCTTGTTCAGCGGCTCGACCCAGGCCTCGGCGCAGAGCACGCGGTCGCCCTCGTATTCGTTCAGCACCTCGTTCCAGCCCCGGTAGATCTCGTGCACCGCGTCCTGTGCCCAGTAGGGCGGGGTGGGGATGCTGTCGAGGTCGTCAGGGTCGACCTCGAGCGGGATGGCGCCGCCACCCATGCTGCCGGCCTCGGCGGGGGGCGTGTAGTCGGGAAGGCCGTCTTCTTTGATGAGGCCGTGCGCGACATCCACCCGGAAACCGTCGACGCCGCGGTCGAGCCAGAAGCGCAGGATGTCTTTGAACTGGGCCTTCACCCACTCGTTCTCCCAGTTGAGGTCGGGCTGGGAGATGTCGAAGATGTGCAGGTACCACTGGCCGGGGGTGCCGTCGGCGTTGGTCGTGCGACTCCACATGGGGCCGCCGAAGACGGATTCCCAGTTGTTCGGCGGGAGGTCGCCGTTGGGGCCGAGGCCGTCGCGGAACATGTAGCGCTCGCGCTCCTCGCTGCCCTCGGGGGCGGCGAGGGCGGCCTTGAACCACGCGTGGTCCCAGGAGGTGTGGTTCGGAACGAGGTCGACGATCAGGCGGATGCCGAGGGCGTGCGTCTCAGCGAGCAGGGTGTCGAAGTCGGCAAGGGTGCCGAAACGCGGGTCGACATCGCGGTAGTCGGCGACGTCGTAGCCGGCATCGTGCTGGGGAGAGGTGAAGAACGGGGACAGCCAGATGGCGTCGACGCCGAGCTCCTTCAGGGACGGGAGGCGGCTCGTGATGCCGGCGAGGTCACCGAGGCCGTCGCCATCGGAGTCGGCGAACGATCGCGGGTAGATCTGGTAGATGACGGCGGAACGCCACCATTCCGACCCGGTGGCGACCAGAGTCTCGCGGTCGATGCCGGCGAAGGTCACGGTTTCGGAGGGCTCGCCGATTTCGGGATTCAGCTCGGTTGTCATCCTCAAACCCTAATGGGAGTCGCCGGGTCTTTTTGGAGGGCTGCGTGATGCTATTCTCTTACGGTGCCAAAAGGCCGTCCGCGTGCGGGCGACCGACGTGCGCCCCCTTAGCTCATTGGTAGAGCACTTCCTTGGTAAGGAAGAGGTAGTGGGTCCGATTCCCACAGGGGGCTCCGATTCTGACCGGCCCCGCGTTCAGCGGGTCGGGTGGAGTCCAGGGCGGGGTAGCTCAGTTGGTTAGAGCACACGGCTCATAATCGTGGTGTCGCGGGTTCAATTCCCGCTCCCGCTACGAAGGCCCCGAGATCTCGCCGTCTCGGGGTCTTCTTTCGTCTGGCGGTACGTGCGCTAGCGCACGGGGGCGGTGGGGTCAGTTGCAGAGGGTGTCGATGGCGGCGAAGTCGTCCTGCACGGCCTGGGCGTCGGTGAGGATGGCGCTCGAGTTGCCGGTGGGGTCGGCCTGCAGGGCCTGGATGTCGGCGATCATGGTCTTGAGCGAACCGTTGGCCTTCTCGCCCGCGGCGAGCACGGCGGGGTCGCTGATCTCGGAGAGACCCGTGTCGAAGTCACCGGAGAGCTTCTGCAGCGCGACGACGGCCGCTGCCGGGTCGCTCTGCAGCTCGCTGAAGTTGTCCTGCAGCTCGGATGCCGCGTCGGACACCGCTGCGAGGAGGGTGTCGCACGAGGCGGCCGTCTCGGCGCTGCCCGAGGCATCCGGGGCTGAGGATGCAGAGGGGAACGGCTCGACGGTGCTCTGCGAACCCGAGCCTGATCTTGACCCGAAGTCGGGGCTGTTCACGATCTCCGATGACCGGGTGACCGCGAAGACGATGAGTGCGATGATGCCGATGATTCCGGCGAGGATGCCCAGATAGCCGAGCACGAGCCCGGCGATCGCGAGCCCCCGACCCTTCTCTCCGGTTCGTTTGATCTGGCTGAGGGCGATGTGGCCGGTGATGATGGCCGCCAGGGAGACGACGAAGGCGGTCACCAGTGACACGATGGCCAGCACGTTGTACTTACCGGAGGTGGGTGCGGGCGGTGGGGTGTCGTACGACATGGGACTCCTTGAATCGGGGCTCACCGATAACCTTGCCATGTTCCAGGAAGAGAAGGATCACGACGATGACGCAGAACCTGTTCGATCTGTCTGGCAAGGTGGCCATCGTCACAGGATCGACCCGCGGCCTGGGGTACGCGATCGCCGAAGCGTTCATTGCGCACGGAGCCACGGTGGTCGTCTCGAGCGAGAGTGCCGCCGACACGGCTGAAGCCGCGGCGGTGCTGGGAGCGACGGGAATCGTCTGCGATGTCTCCGACGAAGCGGCGAATACCGCGTTGGTCGCCCAGACGGTGGGACTGCACGGAGGTATCGACATTCTCGTCTGCAATGCCGGCATCCAAGACAGCAGCCCCCAGCATCCGCTCGACATGACGGCCTTCGACCGTGTTCTCGGCGTGAACCTGCGATCGATGGCGCTGTTGACGAAGGCGGCGCTGCCGTACATGTCGGGTCGTGACGGCGCGTCGATCATCCTGATGGCCAGCATCTCCGCGCTACGGGGCAACGCCACCATCGACGCCTATGCGCTGGCCAAAGCCGGCGTCGTGCAACTCGCACGGAATCTCGCTGTGCAGTGGGGCCCGAAGGGCGTGCGCAGCAACGCGATCGCCCCGGGGCTGATCGACACCCAGCTGGCCGATCAGATGAAGGCCGACGCGACTTTCATGACGCGGCGGATGCAGATGACCCTGCTTCGCCGGATGGGCCGGCCGCAGGAGGTGGCGGGCGCCGCCGTGTTCCTCGCCTCGGCCGCCGGGGGATTTGTCAACGGACAGACGTTAGTCGTCGATGGAGGCACCGTCATCACCGACGGAAGCTAGGGATGACCGGCAGTGCCGGGCGCGTGGCGTGCTCATCGCCCCGGCGCCGGCCCGCTGAGCGACGCGTCTGCTCGCGTGGTCAGCGCGGAGCGATGACCCGGCGCGCGGCCTCGACCGCTGCATCCCGCGCGGCCCGGATGACTGCCGCATCGTTCTCGCCCGAATGCCGTGTCGGCGCCTGCGCCCACGACAGTCCGAGGGAGAACAGAAGCTGAATGAGCGTCGGAGCGTCCCAGCAGGGATCGACGAGGCCCAGTTGCTGGGCCTGGCGAAGGGCCGCCAGCTTGGCCTCGGGGCCTGAGACGCCGTCGGGTGGGCGGAACACGAAGCCGTCCAGACGCCCCCAGCTGATCATGCGGTGGTGTGCCGGGGTGCTGAGTGCGTGGTCGAAGACCGCCCCGACGAAGGCCGGAACATCGGCGGGGTCGAGAGTGGCCGCCTCGAAGAACTCCTGCGTGTCGAGGTCGAGCACTGCCTCGAACAGTGCCTGCTTGTCGGCGAAGTAGGCGTAGAGCCGTTCCTTGCTCGCCGAGGCTTCCCGGGCGATGCGGTCGATGCGTGCACCCGCGAGGCCGTAGGCGGCGAACTCTCTGCGGGCGGCGTCTAGCACCCGTGCTCTCACTGCCTCTGCGGTCGATCTCATGATTGGAGTATATCCGAACGAACTGGTTCGTTTGACAAGGTGCCGCACCGAATCTAGACTGGAGTCGATCCTCCCCCCCCCCCCCCTCTTATCTCTCGCGACGCCGCCTGCCACCCAGGCGGCTTTTTTCTTGTCAGGAGTCTCCCGTGCACGAAACGGCCCCAGCGACCGAACGGCTCACGCCCGATCGCGCCACCACCTCCCCGGGAGCGACCGCCCCCGCCGAGCATCCCCGCCGCCGCTGGATCATGCTCGCCGTCGTCGCACTCGCTCAACTCATGGTGGTGCTCGACGGCACCATCGTGAACATCGCGCTGCCGGCGGCGCAGGCCGACCTCGGTATGACCGACAGCGACCGCAGCTGGGTCGTGACCCTCTATGCGCTGGCCTTCGGCTCACTGCTGCTGCTCGGCGGTCGTGTTGCTGACTACTGGGGTCGCAAGCGGTCGTTCATCGTCGGGATGATCGGCTTCGCTCTGGCGTCGGCCCTCGGTGGCTTCGCCGTCTCGGGGGAGATGCTCCTGCTCGCCCGCGGCCTGCAGGGCGTCTTCGCGGCTCTCCTCGCGCCCGCCGCTCTCGCCCTGCTGACGGTCACCTTCCCCTCCGGACCCGACCGCACCCGTGCCTTCGCCGTCTACGGAACGGTCGCCGGCTCCGGTGCCGCGGTGGGGCTGCTGCTCGGCGGGGTGCTGACCGAATACCTCAGCTGGCACTGGTGCCTGCTCGTCAACGTGCCGATCGCCCTGGTCGCGGTGATCGCGGCCGTTCCCCTGGTGAAGGAGAGCCGCGCCGACGGCAACACGAAGTACGACATTCCCGGTGCCGCGCTGATCACCGCCGGGCTCGCCTCCATCGTCTACGGCTTCTCGCGTGCCGAGCTCGGCTGGGGTCGCCTCGACACGATCGGGTTCCTCGTACTCGGGGTCGTGCTGATTGCGGCGTTCGTCTGGTGGGAGGGCAAGTCGAAGAATCCGCTGCTGCCTCTGCGGGTCATCCTGAACCGCGTGCGGGGCGGGGCGTACCTGGTGAGCATGCTCGTCGGTGCTGCGCTGCTCGGCGGTCTGCTCTATCTGACCATCTACTTCCAGCTCGTGCTGGGCATGACGGCCCTGCAGTCGGGTCTCGCCTCGCTGCCGATGGCCGGCTCGATCATCGTCGGGGCGCCCTTCGTGACGAAACTGCTGCCGCGCTTCGGGCCGCGCATCCTGATGACCATCGGCCCGGCCGTCGCTGCCGCGGGGCTGTTCTGGCTCTCGAGCATCACCGAAGAGGGCAACTACGCTCTGCAGGTGCTGCCCGGCCAGATTCTGCTCGGCCTGGGCCTCGCGCTCGTCTTCGTGCCCATGCAGAACGTGGCCCTGTCGGGAACCGAACCCCGGGACGCGGGTGTCGCCGGGGCCGCGCTCACCGCGACTCAGCAGATCGGCGGGTCGATCGGCACCGCCGTCTTCACTGCTTTCTACGCCGCGGTTGTCGCCGCTGCCGTTCCCTCGGCTGCTGCGCCCTTCGCCGGCTTCGTCGACGGCTACTCCACCGTGTTCATGGCGGCGGCAGTCGGTGTGCTGGTCGCGGTTCCGATCAGCTGGTTCATGGTGCGCATTCCGAAGGGCGGCTTCGTGGTGAACCCCGAGGCCGTGCACGCGGGCTGACCCCGCGCTCGGCCCTGCGGCACTCTGCTCGGCGGCCGGTGGCCCGCATCGACCTGTCGGTGCGGGCCACCGCGCCGAATACCGCCTGCCCGTTGTGCTCGTGCATACCCCTGTTCCGTTCGGTCGGGGAGAGGCACAATGACTAAGGCACAGTCGCACCAGGGAGCATGATGACGTCATCGTCGACACAGGCAGGGGAGCCGGATGCCCGGCGGAGCCTCCACGCGGTGTTGAGCGGCGACGACAGTGCCCGGGCCGCTGTGACAGCGGGGTACACCGGGGCGCACGACGTTCTCGACGCGGTGTGGTGGGTCGAGCATCCGCTCTCGGTGTCGCCGACCGGGCGGGCCGACCCGGCCGGTGAGCTCGCAGCCCTGAAGACGGCGGCCTTCTCGCGCAACGGTTCTGCCGCCGACGCGGCAGCACTCGCAGACGCCGAGAGCCGGTTGCACAGCGACGCCGAGGCGCTCGAGCGGGCGATTCAGGATGCCCGGCCGGTGCTCGATGCGGCGAGGGCACGCCTGCAGCGGGTCGACGCCGTCGCGCGCACCGGGCCGGTGGGCGACCCGCGAGCCGGCGCGCTCGCCACTCCCGCCCCCGCCACCCCCGGAGCCGGCGCCGGCCGCCGACCGAACTCCCGCGGCCCCGCCGTGCCCGCCGACCACGCCGCCCCCACCACCCGCGACTCCACCCCCACCACCCCCGACTCCACCCCCGACCGCTCAGCGAACGCGACCGCCCAGGCCTGGCGCCGCAGATCCCAGCTCTGGATGTTCACCTCCCTCGCCGCAGGCCTCCTCCTGCTCGCCGGGGTGGGCCTCGTCGTCGTGCAGCAGCTGAACCCGCAGATCGACCTTCTCCGCGCCGGCTCGGCCACCGGCGCTGACGGTACCGGTGGTGCGGCGAGCCCGACGCCCACATCATCCGACACCGGGTCCGACCCCTCGGGGCTCACCATCTTCGAGAACCCGGAGCTCGCTCCCGCCATCCCGCCGCAGAACATCGATCCCTACTACAAGCCCGAATCGCTGCGCCTGCTCGGCGTCGCCGACTCCGACCTGACCGTCTACGCGGTCGAGAACCGCATCGACCAGCCGTGTCTCCTCGCCGTATACCAAGACGGAACCCAGAGCGCCACCTGCGTCACGAAGCAGGAGTTCGCCTCCATGGGCATCGAGCTGCGCATAACGAGCCTGCGGGTGACGCGGCCCGGCGATCCGGCGCCCTACCGCTCGATCGCGCAGGACGTGGTCTTCTGGAACCCCGACGGCAGCTACGGGGTGAGTTCCAGCCCTTCGACGTCACCCCGGGTTCCGTAGACTGAACCGGTGCCAGTGAACCCAGATCTCCAGGGGCGCGTCTTCGACAAGACGCCCTCCTATCTCGTCGGGCGGGAGAAGATCCGCGAGTTCGCCCGCGCCGTGTTCTCCCAGAACCCGCTGAACTTCGACCTCGAGGCGGCCAGGGCGGCGGGCTACCCCGACCTCGTCGCTCCGCCCACCTTCGGCGTGGTCATCCAGGAGCGCGCCCTCGAGCAGCTCCTCGCCGCACCGGATGCCGGCATCGACTTCTCGCGCGTCGTGCACGGCGACCAGCGGTTCAGCTTCAGCCGCCCCATCGTGGCCGGCGACGAGCTGAGCGCGACCCTGACCGTGGCGAGCGTCAAGCAGCTCGGCGGGCATTCCATGGTCACGAGCGAGTCGGTGATCGTGGATGCGACGGGAGCCCACGTGGTGACCGCCATCTCGACCCTCGTGGTGCGGGGTGACGAATGAGCATCGACTTCGGCACTCTCGCCGTCGGCGACGTCGTCGCCCGGCGCTCCTTCACCCTCAGTCGTGACACGCTCGTGCGCTACGCCGGGGCTTCGGGCGACTTCAATCCCATCCACTACCGCGATGACGTCGCCGTATCGGTCGGGCTCGAGTCGGTGCTGGCGCACGGGATGCTCACCATGGGCTTCGCGGTGCAGCCGGTGTTCGACTGGATCGGCGACCCCGCGCTCGTCGACGACTACCAGGTGCGCTTCACCCGCCCGGTCTTCGTGCACCCGGAGCCCGGAGCAGAGGTCGAGGTGAGCGCGAAGGTCGGCCAGCTCGATGTCGACGCGGGAACAGCCCGCATCGACCTGACCGTGACGGCGGCCGGCCAGACGGTTCTCGGCAAGGCGCAGGTGCGCGTGCGCAGCGCGGCGGCAGCGGCGGCGTGATCGAGCTCCAGAACGCGGTACCACTCGCGCCGCTGACCACGCTGCGGCTCGGCGGGCCCGCGATGCGCTTCGTGACGGTGACGGATGCCCGGCAACTCGCCGAAGCGTGCCTGTCGGTCTGGGCCGACGATGCACCGTGGATGGCGCTCGGCGGCGGTTCGAACGTCGTGGTCTCCGACGACGGGTTCGAGGGAACAGTCATCCACATCGATTCCCGGGGCATCGACCAGCTCGAGCCCGGTCCGGGTGATGCGCCGGGCACGGTTCGGGTGCGCGCTCAGGCCGGGGAACCGTGGGACGCACTCGTCGAGTACGCCGTGGCGAACGGTCTCAGCGGCATCGAGGCCCTGTCGGGCATCCCGGGTTCCTGCGGCGCGTCGCCGGTGCAGAACATCGGGGCCTACGGGCAGGAGATCGCGTCTGTGCTGGTCGGGGTCGAGTTTCTCGACTCCGAGACCGGTGAGCTGCAGTGGTTGACGGCCGCGGAACTCGACTTCGGGTACCGAACCTCCGCGCTCAAGCGGGGACGCGACGGGGTCGTGGTGTCTATCGACCTCCGCCTGGTGCGGGCCGGAACCGACCAGAGGGCCCTCGGGCAGCCGATTGAGTACAGCCAGCTCGCCGACGCTCTCCGTGTGGAGCTCGGAGACCGGGTCGCGCTCGCCGCGGTGCGGGAGGCGGTGCTGCGGGTGCGGGGGTCGAAGGGCATGGTGCTGAATGACGCCGACCCCGACTCGGTCAGCGCCGGGTCGTTCTTCACGAACCCGATCGTGGGGGAATCGTTCGCGCGAACGCTTCCCAGCGATGCCCCGCGCTGGGTGACCGAAGAGCCCGCGACCCCGGATGCTCCCGAAACCTACTCGGTGAAGCTCAGTGCGGCGTGGTTGATCGAGCACGCCGGCCTCGGCCGCGGGTTCTCTCTGCCCGGCTCCCACGCCGCCATCTCGGGCAAGCACACCCTCGCGCTGGTCAACCGCGGGGGAGCGACGGCCTCGCAGGTCGCCGAACTCGCCCGCTTCATCCAGTGGCGGGTGATGTCGGAATTCGGGGTGAACCTCGCCCCAGAACCCGTCTTCGTGGGGTTCGGGTCGGACGAGGACTGAGCGCAGACCGCCTCAGCTGTCTTTGCGGATCCACCGGAACGTCAGCCGGCAGATCACGAGTCCGGCGACCAGCCAGATGAGCAGCGCCACGGCGACCGAGCCGAGGTTCCACACCCCGCCCGGCTCGACCGCAGCGAACGACTCCGGCAGGAAGACCGCGCGCATGCCCTGCCCGATCCACTTGAGCGGAAACAGCCCGGCAACGTTCTGCAGCCAGTCCGGCAGCAGCGAGAACTGCAGGTAGACGCCCGAGATGAACTGCAGGATGAGCACGGGGGGAATGATGACCGCGGTTGCGCTCTTCCCGCTGCGGGGGAGGCGGGAGATCGCGATCCCGAGCACCGCCGAGGTCGCAATGCCCAGCACGTACACCCAGGCGAACGTCATCCAGCTGGCGCCGTCGGCCGGCAGGGTCACGCCGAATGCGAAGCGGGCGACGAGCAGCAGCAGCCCGATCTGCAGCACCGAGGTCACGAAGACCTGCCCCATCTTGCCGAAGAAGTACGACAGCACGGGCAGGGGCGTTCCGCCGAGCCGCTTCAGGGTGCCATCGCTTCGTTCGGTGGCGATGTCGACGCCGAGGTTCTGCACCCCCGAGAGCAGGATGCCCGCGGCGATCATTCCCGGCAGGTAGGCCGCCGCCTGGCTGATGCCCCCGCTGCCGTCGGGGTCGGCCCCCACGTTGCCCATGCCCTGGAAAGCGACGGAGAAGATCGTGAGCATGATGACGGGAAACAGGAAGGTGAAGAACAGCGTGTCGGTCTGGCGGAAGTAGACCCGGGTCTCGTACGCCACCCTGCTCGCCCCGAGGCGCAGGGTGTGCCCGAGGCCGTAGTCCGGCGTCGTGATGCCCGCTTTCGTGGTGCTGAGGCCGGTCATGCGAGCACCTCCTCCTGCTGCTTCTTCTCATAGGCGCCGACCAGGTCGAGGTAGATGTCTTCGAGACTGGGCCGTACGACCTCGAGCCCCGCCGGTTCGCCGAGTCGGTCGAACAGCTCGGCGACCGTCCGCCCGGGGTCGAGCGTGCGCTGCTCGCGCACACTGCCGTTCTCGCTCCACCGCACGATAGGCACCCTCGCCTCGGTCGAACCCAGGGTGCCGACCGGCCCGATGGCGACGAGCTGGCCTCCGGCCACCACCGCCGCCCGGTCGCTCAGCTGCGCGGCTTCGTCGAGATAGTGGGTGGTGAGGAGGATGGTCGTGCCCTCCTTCTTGAGGTCGCGGATCAGCCCCCAGAACTGCCGCCTCGCCTCCGGATCGAACCCGGTGGTGGGTTCGTCGAGGAAGAGCAACTCGGGTCGGCCGATGACGCCCAGCGCGACATCCACTCGCCGGCGCTGGCCGCCCGAGAGATTCTTGATGCGAACATTCGCCTTCTGTTCGAGCCCGACGGCAGTGATGGTCTCGTCGACCGACCGGGGGTTCGGGTACAGCCTGGCGAACTGGGTGAGCTGTTCGCGAACCGTCACGTTGCCGCTCTCGCCCGAGGACTGCAGTACGATGCCGAGCCGCGCCTTCCACGACAGCCCACCGTGCTGCGGATCGACCCCCAGCACCCGCGCCTCGCCGCCGGAGCGGTCGCGGTACCCCTCGAGAATCTCGATCGTCGTGCTCTTGCCGGCGCCGTTCGGACCGAGCAGCGCGAAGGTCTCGCCGTGCTCGATCTCGAACGTGACGCCCTTCAACGCGGTGAACGCGCCGTAGGTCTTCGTGAGATCGGAGACGCTCACGGCGGGTTCGGCTGTCGTCATGTACCCATGGTGGCCCCCGCGGCTAGTGAGGGCAACAGACGTGGCCCTCCGACCGCCTCCCCGTCGGAGGATGGCGGGTGATATTGCGTGAGATTCAGGCGCCACAGCCCTACACTGACCGGAACCATAAGAATCGTCAGTAAATCCATCCGATGGGCAGCGAGGTGAACGGAAATGCTTTCAGTCAGTGTCGAGCAGATCACGTATCGGGTCAACTACGCCAATGCTGCACTCGCACTCGCACACGGTGACCCGGGTGACGATGCCCATCAGGACCTGGTGCAGGCCGTGGCCGCCGAGGAGGTCACCGCCGAGGAGGCCATCGCGCTGACCTGCGAGCGGTCCGGCCTCTCCATCGGCACTGAGGCGGCGCCTCCCATCACCTGCTGGGAGGACTATCTCATTCCCGGTTCGACCGCGCTTCGCAGCAGGCTTGTCGACGACTCTCATCCGTCGGGCATCGAAGACCCGGTCCTGTTCCGGGCTGTCGAGCAGCAGATCTCGCGGTTCCGTCTTGTCGAGCTGGCCGCGCACCCGATCGAGGGGCCCATGGACTATGGCCTCTTCGGGGCGGTGCACCGGCATCTCTTCCAGGACATCTATTGGTGGGCGGGCGAACAACGCGTCGGCCCCGACACCCCGATGGTGCGCTTCGCTCGGGATGCCGTCGACTTCGACCCCGGGGACCCTGCCGCTCCCGCGGTGAAGTACCAGTACTTCGCTGGACCCGACATCTCAGAGGCGGTGTCGGTGCAGTTCGCCTTGCTGCTCGATCTGGCCACACGTACGGATATGCCGCGCGCGGAGATGATCAGCCGGATGGGTGAGCACGGCGGGGAGCTCAACACCATCCATGCCTTCCGTGACGGCCACAGCCGCACTCTCTTCGTCTACGCCATGAAGTTCTTCACGGTCGTCGGCTACCCGACCGATCCGGCGAACTTCCTCAATGGCAACCCGCTGCGCGATCGAATCGTGCACGCCCGGTACCAGAACCAGGCGACGAGCCTGCTCGACGGTTATGAGGGCGCCCTCGACGATGCTCTGAGCGGCGGCGAGCCCGAAGGCGCACGGGTGCGGCGATGATGGATGCGCGGGTGCGGTACTGCATCGACTCCGCCGATGCGGCGATGGCTTTCGTCAATATCGGTTCGGGCGACCGTCGTCATCGCCTTCTGGTCGATCGGGTGGCTGCCGAGGAGCTGCCCGCGGGCCAGGCTGTCGAGCAGACAGCACGGCACTTCGGGCTGACCATTGACAGATCGAACCGCCCGCCGGTGCGGAGCTTCGACGACTATCTCCTGCCGGGCAGCTTCGCACTGCGCAGCAGGCTCGTCGATCCCGCACACCCCGACGGCATCGATGACTCCGGTCTGCTGAACACCGTCGAGCACGAAATCTCCCGGCTGCGGTTGGTGGAACTCGCCCTCCGACCGGTCTCGGGCGACTACGGCTACGAACACGCCCGTGTGATCCACGGCCGTATCTTCGGCGACGTGTGGCACTGGGCGGGCTCAGAGCGGGTCGGGCCCGGCACAGCGATGACTCGCTTCGCCCCCGACACGGTCGGCTTTGCGCCGGGAGATGCGAGCGCCCCGATGATCTCCTACCGGTACTTCGCCGGGCCGGAGATCGCCGAGGCGGCCTCTGTGCAATTCGCCCAGCTGAGCCATCTGTCGACCCGCACCGACCTCGGTCGACGACGGGTGCTCGACCTGATCTCCGAATACGGCGGCGAGCTCAATGCGATCCACCCTTTTCGCGACGGCAACATGCGTACGCTGTGGGCCTACGCGGCCCAACTCGAGGCGCACATGGGCTACCCGATCGACGTCGCGGGCTTCTTGAAGACCACCGCGGCGCATCACCTGGCGATGCACTCGGCTTATCACTTCCAAGCGACCAACGACAATGGCGTGATGTTCCGGCTGATGGACTCAGGCCTGGGCGAATAGCCGCTGCAGGCGTGAGACGCCCTCAGCGAGTGCTTGGTCGCCGAGGGCGTACGACATACGGATGTATCCGCTCGGCCCGAACGCCTCGCCCGGGATGACAGCGACCTCAGCCTGCTCGAGGATGAGGTCGGCCAGCTCGAGCGAGGTGGTCGGCGTCACCCCGCCCCAGGTGCGGTTCAACAGCCCGGTCACGTCGGGGTAGACGTAGAAGGCGCCCTCCGGCGTGGGGGTGTGGAGGCCCGAGATCTCGTTGAGCCCGCTGACGATTGCTTTGCGACGACGGTCGAACGAGTCCCGCATCATCGCCACGGCCTCCTGCGGCCCGGTCAGCGCGGCGATGGCGGCACGCTGCGAGACGTTCGAGACGTTCGAGGAGAGGTGCGACTGCAGGTTCGCGGCGGCCTTGATGGCGTCGGCGGGGCCGACCATCCAGCCGACCCGCCATCCGGTCATCGCATAGGTCTTCGCCACACCGTTCACGAGGATGGTGCGGTCGGCGAGCGCGGGCACGGCCTCGACGATCGACTGCGCCACGACACCGTCGTAGGTGAGGTTCTGGTAGATCTCGTCGCTGATGACCCAGATGCCGTGCTCTTCGGCCCACTCGCCGATCTCGCGGATCTGCTCGGGGGAGTACACCGCTCCCGTGGGGTTCGAGGGGGAGACGAAGAGCAGCACCTTCGTGCGCGGCGTTCGCGCCGCCTCGAGCTGGTCGACGGTCACGAGATAGCCCTGGTCGCTGCCCGCGAAGACCTTGACCGTGACGCCGCCGGCCAGGGCGATCGCCTCGGGGTACGTCGTCCAGTACGGCGTCGGCACGATGACCTCGTCACCCGGGTCGAGCAGGGTGGCGAACGACTGGTAGACCGCCTGCTTGCCGCCGTTGGTCACGATGACCTGGGCCGGCGACACCTCGAGGCCGCTGTCGCGGAGCGTCTTCGCCGCGATGGCCTCTCGCAGGTCGGGCAGCCCGACAGCGGGGGTGTAGCGGTGGTTCTTCGGGTCGCGCGCCGCCTGCACGGCCGCCTCGACGATGTGTTCGGGTGTCGCGAAGTCGGGCTCGCCCGCTGCAAAGCTGATCACCGGCCGCCCGACCGCCTGCAGTGCTTTGGCCTTGGCGTCGACCTTGAGGGTCGCCGACTCTGCGATGGAGGAGATGCGGTGCGAGATGCGGGTGCGTTCGGTCACGGCATCCAGCCTACCGAGCACGGCCCGCGGTCACAGGATGACCGGCTCAGCTCACTGGATCTTCGAACCCTCGTCGAGTCGGTGCCAGGTGCGGTTGTGGTACACCAGCGGATGCGCCTGCGAGGCGTCGGCCTCGGCGGCGCCGGGATCGGGTGCGTGGGTCTGCAGCGCCTGCACGGCGACGACCGTCGAGCCGCCCGCCTCCATTCTGTTCACGATCCGGCCGCGAATCCACGCGTGCGCCGCCGGAAAGTACGGCTCGCCCGTGGGCAGCCTCGCCCAGATGCTGGTGTCGGCGAACCGGTCGATGCCGCTCGTCGCCCCGAGCTTGGCGATGTCGAGCTGGTCGGCACCGAGCAGGTGCACCACCACGGTGTCGGCCCGGCGGATGGTCGGCGAGCTCGACGACAGCTCCGAGATCGAGAACACGAGCAGTGGCGGCGCAACGCTCACCGAGAACACGGAGGTCGCGGTCAGGGCCACCGGGCCGTCGCCTGCGTCGGCAGTGATCACGGCGACCCCGGCGGGGTGGTTGCGGAACGCTGCCTTGAAGTCGTCTGGCGTCACAACGGGCGAACTCGGATGCTGCACCACCGTGTGCTCGTTCACAACGGTGTGTGCTTCGGCGCTCTCGGCGCTGGTGGTTCCCTCTGGGCCTGCCTTTTTCTGCGGATCACTCACGACGACTCCCGGCTCGACTCAATGACGACTGTCGTCTTCCAGCGTACGTCGCAGCTGTTTCGACGGTGTTACCGGCGGTCACAGAACGTCTCGGGTCAGACGACCAGCACGATCTTGCCGATGTGCGTCGAGCCCTCCATGAGGCGATGCGCGTCGGCGGCGCGGGCCAGCGGGAAGCGCTCCGAGACCACCGGTCTGACCGAAGCGTCGGCGACCAGCGGCCACACGTTCTCCCGCACACTGTCGACGATCGCCGCCTTCGCCGCCGCAGACCGGCCCCGAAGGCTCGTCGCGTGGATGGCGCCCCGCTTCATCATCAGCGGCCCGAAGTCGAGCGTGCCCGGCTCCTGGCTCAGGTTGCCGATGTTCACGATGTGCCCATCCGTCGCCAGCGCCTGCACATTGCGTGCCAGGTACGAACCGCCGATCGAGTCGAGGATGACGTGGGCCGCCACTGCCTCATCCTTCAGACGTTCGACGAAATCCTCGGTGCGGTAGTTGATCAGGATGCTCGCCCCGAGCGCCTCGCAGGCCGACAGTTTCTCGGCGGAACCCGCCGTGACGGCCACGCGTGCCCCGCGCGCCCGGGCCAGCTGGATCGCCATGGTGCCGATTCCGCTGGACCCGCCGTGCACGAGGAGTGTCTCGCCCGCCCGCAGGTCGCCGAGCAGGAAGACGTTCGACCACACCGTCGCGGCGACCTCGATGAGGGCGGCACCGTCGATGAGATCGATGTTCGGCGGCAGAACGATGACCTGGCCGGCGGGAACGCTCACGCGCTCGGCGTAGCCGCCGCCCGAGAGGAGCGCGGCGACCCGGTCGCCGACCTTCAGGGTCGTGACACCGTCGCCGACCTGAAGCACGAGGCCCGACACCTCGAGCCCCGGCCAGGCTGGTGCTCCCGGGGGAGGGGGATAGTGGCCTTCGCGCTGGCTGATGTCTGCGCGGTTGACGCCCGCGGCCACCACCCCCACGACCACCTCGCCGGGACCCGCCTGTGGTTCGTCGACCTCGGCGAGCTGCAGAACGTCGGCGTCACCGGGTGTCTGGATGATCACGGCTTTCATGCTGTCCAACCTAGACCCGCTCTTTGCGGTCACTCCTGATCTGACCTACACTGGTCTGTGGTAGTTGAACTCTGCCATCATTTTTCATGCCCATTTCTCCCTTGCCGGTGACCTGCCAGCATGAAAATGTAGGCTGGAGTTCGCTCATAGGGTGGTGGCTCAATTGGTAGAGCAGCGGTCTCCAAAACCGCAGGTTGCAGGTTCGAGTCCTGTCCGCCCTGCAAATCGGAGTGAGCGTCTGCTTGCTTCGATCGCTTGTGAAAGGTACTGACGGTGGCACGAAAGATAGTCGACGAACCGAGTGAGGCTGTCGTCGAGCGCGCCAAGAGCGACAGGGCTGCCAAGCGCAACCCGTTCTCCCGTCTGGTGCTGTTCATCAGGCAGGTCATCGCAGAACTGAAGAAGGTCGTCACCCCGACCCGTAAAGAACTGATCAGCTACACGCTGGTCGTGCTGGTCTTCGTCGTCATCATGATGGCGCTGGTCTCCGGTCTCGACTTCGTGTTCAGCTGGGCGGCCGTCTTCGTGTTCGGCGATCCGGGAACCAGCCCACTCGGCCTGTAACAGCATCGTCCATCGGGGCTGAGCCCCGTTCACCGATTCGCTGAGGCGAATTCCTGCCTTCATCCGAAAAGAAACGGAACGTATTCCAGTGTCACAGTCAAACCGCGACGATCTCGACCTTGGGGCTGCCGAAGAGCAGTCGAGCGAGGTCGAAGAGGCTCAGGAGGGCGACAACATCGAGATCGAGTCGCCCGGCGACCTCGATGCCCTGTTGCGCGCCATCGACGGCGGTACGAACGACGAGCACTTCATCGAAGCCGGGCTTGACGCTGACGGCGGTGACGGCGACGTCGTCGAAGTGAACGACCTCGAGGCCGACGCCGAAGTGAATGAGGCGCTCGCCTCCGACGACGCCGACGACGCCGAGGCCGCCCTCGAGGCGATCGAAGACGAAGAAGAGGTCGACGGGGCCGAGACCGACGCCGAAGACGACGACTTCGTCTCCGACTCCGTGGTCAGCGCCGACAGTGCCGGTGACGTCGAGCTGCAGGAAGAGCTCGATGCTGAGGTCGCACCCGAAGACCCGTACGAGGCCTTTCGCACCGAGCTGCGTTTCATGCCCGGCAAGTGGTACGTCATCCACTCCTACGCCGGTTTCGAGAAGCGTGTGAAGCAGAACATCGAGAGCCGTAAGAGCTCGATGGGCATGGAGGACTACGTCTACCAGGTCGAGGTTCCGATGGAAGACGTCGTCGAGATCAAGAACGGCCAGCGCAAGCTCGTCACCCGTGTGCGTATCCCCGGCTACGTGCTGGTTCGCATGGATCTGAACGAAGACAGCTGGTCTGTCGTGCGGCACACACCCGGTGTCACCGGCTTCGTGGGCAACTCGCACAACCCGACCCCGCTGCGCTTCGAAGAGGCGTTCAACATGCTGAAGAGCCTCGTCGAGATCATCGAAGCGCCGGCTGCGAAGACCGGCGGAGCCAAGGGCGGCAAGGCCGTCTCACGCTCCATCCCGGCCGAGATCGACTTCGAGATCGGTGAGACCATCACGATCAAGGAGGGCTCGTTCGCGGGCCTGCCCGGGTCGATCAGCGAGATCAAGCCCGAGAGCGGCAAGCTCACGGTCCTCGTCTCGCTCTTCGAGCGCGAGACGCCGGTCGAGCTGTCGTTCGATCAGGTCACGAAGCTGTAGCACCCCCCCACAAACCACCGATCCCGGGAGAAGCCCGGCTTCGGGAGCGTCATCCGTTCCGGGATGGCACGAGAGAGAAGAGAAAACATGGCACCGAAGAAGAAGGTCACAGGTCTGATCAAGCTTCAGATCAAGGCCGGCGCCGCCAACCCCGCACCGCCCATCGGGCCGGCGCTGGGTCAGCACGGCGTGAACATCATGGAATTCTGCAAGGCGTACAACGCGGCGACAGAAGACCAGCGCGGCAACGTCATCCCGGTGGAGATCACCGTGTACGAAGATCGTTCGTTCACCTTCATCCTGAAGACCCCGCCCGCAGCAGAGCTCATCAAGAAGGCTGCCGGCGTCGCGAAGGGTTCCGGAACCCCGCACACCGTCAAGGTCGCGAAGCTCACCCGCGAGCAGGTTCGCGAGATCGCCCAGATCAAACTGGCCGACCTCAACGCCAACGATCTCGACGCAGCGTCGTTGATCATCGCAGGAACCGCCCGCTCCATGGGCATCACGGTCGAGGCGTAGGAGGCTCTCATGGCACAGAAATCAAAGGCATACAGGGCAGCCGCGGCGAAGGTCGAAGACGGCAGGTTCTACACGGCGGCTGAGGCTGTCGTTCTCGCGAAGGAGACCGGCTCCGTCAAGTTCGACAGCACGGTCGAGGTCGCCCTCAAGCTCGGCGTCGACCCCCGCAAGGCAGACCAGATGGTGCGCGGCACCGTCATCCTGCCCCACGGCACGGGCAAGACCGCCCGCGTCATCGTGTTCGCAACGGGCCCCGCGGCCGACGCAGCCATCGCTGCCGGCGCCGACGAGGTCGGTGGCGACGAGCTGATCGAGAAGGTGGCCGGCGGCTACACCTCGTTCGACTCCGCCGTCTCGACCCCGGAGCTCATGGGCAAGGTCGGTCGTCTCGGTAAGGTACTCGGCCCGCGCGGCCTCATGCCCAACCCGAAGACGGGCACCGTCACCCCCGACGTGGCGAAGGCTGTCACCGAGATCAAGGGTGGAAAGATCGAGTTCCGCGTCGACAAGCACTCCAACGTGCACTTCGTGGCCGGCAAGGCGAGCTTCTCGCCCGATCAGCTGCGTGAGAACGTCGCTGCAGCGCTCGACGAGATCGTTCGCCAGAAGCCGTCCTCCTCGAAGGGCCGCTACATCACCAAGGGCACCGTTTCGACGACCTTCGGTCCTGGCATCCCGGTCGACGTCAACGCGCTGGCCTAGGCGCTGGGTCCACACGAGAGGGTCCGCTTCGGCGGGCCCTCTCGTCGTTTAAGGTGGGGGGATGCCCGTTTCCTACCGACGCGCCGGTTCTGACGATGCCGCCCGCCTCGCCCTCATCGCCGCCGCCACCTTCGTGCTCGCCTGCCCGCCGCACACCACGGCCGGCGGCATCCAATCGCACCTCGAGAAGACCCTCACCCGCGAGCGCTTCGACGAGTACCTTGCAGACGGCGACAGGATGCTGTTCCTCGCCGAATCGGAGGGCCTCCCGATCGGCTACACCATGGTCATCCTGGGGCCCCCGGCCGACCCCGATGTGCAGGCGGTGCTGTCGATTCATCCGACGGCCGAGCTGAGCAAGTGCTACGTCGTGCCGGGCTTCCACGGGCAGGGCGTTGCGGCGGAGCTCATGCGACTGTCGGTCGAGGCGGCCGGCGAGGGTGGAGCATCCGGAGTCTGGCTCGGGGTGAACAACCTGAACGTTCGCGCCAACCGTTTCTACGAGAAGAGCGGCTTCACGGTCGTCGGTACGAAGACGTTCTACGTCGGAACGGAGCGCGAAGACGACTTCGTGCGGGAGCGCGCGCTCTAGCCCCCCCCCCCCGCACAACACGTGCGGGGTTCAGGGTTGCTCGGAGACCGCGATCACGAGCTTGCCCCGCGTGTGGCCCTCCTCGAGGCGGCGGTGGGCCTCCGCGGCATCCGACAGCTCGAAGACCTCATCGACGTGCACATGCACGTCTCCCGAGTTGATCAGCCGGGTGATTATCGTGAGCGTCGAGGCATCGGGTGACACCGTGTAGGTCGTGGCGCGGAGTCCGAGTGCCTTGGCGTCGGCGACCACGGTCGGCCAGCTTCCGGTCGGAGCGTTGATGAGCAGTCCGCCCGGGCGCAGGGTCTGCAGCGACCGCGTACCGGTGTCGTCGGTCGCGTTGCCGATCAGGTCGATCACCACGTCGACTCTGGAGACCTCGTCTTCGAAACGCTTCGAGGTGTAGTCGATGACCTCGGCGGCGCCGAGCTCGCGCAACCAGCTCGAATTACGACCCGACGACGTCGCGATCACGTGGGCTCCGAAGTACGCAGCGAACTGCACGGCGAAGTGCCCGACCCCGCCGGCGCCGGCGTGGATGAGGATGCGCTGCCCCTCGTGGGCCTTCGCCACATCGACGACCATGCCCCAGGCCGTGAGTGCGGCGACCGGAACGGCGGCGGCTTCGATCATCGACAGCCGGGCCGGCTTCCTGCAGACCTGCATGCTGGGAACCGCTGCGTATTCGGCGTAGGACCCCTGCCCGCGAGGCGCGCTCAGCATGCCGTACACCTCGTCGCCGACCTTCAGGTGGAATGCTTCGTAGGGCGTCTCGACGACGACACCGCTGAAATCCTGGCCCAGGATGTACGGGAACGACTCGATGGCCGCCGACACGCCCCTGCCGCCCCGCGTCTTGGCGTCGAGCGGATTCACTCCGGCACCGGCGATCTGCACGAGCACCTCGGAGTTGATGCGGAGGGGCAGCCGGACATCGGCGAGGTGCAGAACATCCGGGCATCCGGTTTCATCGATCACAGCCGCGCGCATCGTGGTCGGCTGTTCTGCTGAACCCTCGAGCTCAGACCGTGATTTCGACAAGTGGCTCGCTCCGGTCGTTGTCTGCGTCATCGGTAGCTCTCCTTTGATGGTGACGATCGTCGCCGCTGGCGACCGTGAGGTATCGAATGTGCGTCTAGTCCCCGATTGGGGCCCCTGACCCAGTAAAGCCGCAGATTGATACGGAGATGTTACGAGGGTGTCACCTCCTCGCTAACAAACCGGCGACGGCCGATGCCTCCGCGTGCACCAGCGGCGGGAGGTGGGTCGAACCCTGCCGCAGGTGGGAGAGGTGGCGCGCGTGGGCATCCAGTCGTCGGTCTTCGTCGGTGACCGGCTGCCAGGGCGGAACGGCGGTGGTGTGGCCCTCACCGTCGAGCCCGGCCACGATGGTGAGGCAGTGGGTGGTGAGCTGCAACTCGCGTTCCCGAGGGTCGCGCGAGCGCACGTGGGTGCTGATGTGCATCGCGGAGTGCCCCGTGTGCACCAGCCGCGCTTCGACCTCGACGAGGTGCCCGATCGGAATGGGCCGATAGAACCGGATGCCGCCGGAGTACACGGTGATGGCGTCGAGCCCGCTCCACGTCGAGGCGCAGGCCAGTGTGGCCTCGTCGATCCAGCGCATGACCGTGCCGCCGTGGGTCTTGCCGCCCCAGTTCACATCGGTGGGAGCGGCGAAGAACCGAAGGGTGATGCGCTCGGCCGTGCCGTCGTCGGAGTAGATCTGGCCCTTCATCGCCTCGGCGATGGCGGCACGGACATCGATGCGGTGCACGGCGTCGGTGTGGAGAGCGGCATCGCTCTCGCTCTCGGGCGCCCAGGGCGGCACAGGGGTGGGGCGGGCATCCGGCCCCACCGCCACGAAGATGATGACGCAGTCGGTCGACGTGACGTAACGGCCCACCCGCGGATCGGCCGACGACACGTTGACGCGGATGTGCATGCTCGAGGTGCCCGTGTAGACCAGCTTCGCGTGCACCTCCACGAGGTTGCCCGACTCGATCGGTGCGACGAAACTCACACTGCCGACGTAGGCGGTGACGCAGTAGCTCTGGCTCCAGCCGACGGCGCAGGCGTAGCCGGCTTTGTCGATCCATTCGAGCACCTTGCCGGCGTGCACCTTCCCGCCGATGCTGGCGACGTCGGTCGGGGAGGCGAGAAAGCGCAAGGTCACGTCGGATGATGCGGGCATGCGTCCATCATCGTGTGGAGCGGAGAGGGCGGGGAGTGTTCGCCGGTGTGACATCTGCGTTTCTTTGCGGGGGCAAAAGAAGCACCGAATTTATGTGGCACCCGTTCTGGGGTGGGTGACCGGCGTAAGCGAACAGGCCCCGTCGACTCTCTCCTTCTTGAGGGCAGAATGCCCGAAACGAATGAGGAACACTTTGCTTCGACACCGCACCCCCGTGCTTGCAACCGCAGCATGCGCCGCCCTGCTGCTTGCCGCTCCGGTCATCTTCTCGACCTCAGCGGCGCTGGCACTGCCGGGCGACCGTACCTACTACGACGTGCAGGAGTACGCCGGCCCCACCCTCGCGGGCGCGGGAACCTCCGTCTCGATCTCCGGTGACGGCCGGTACACCGTGTTCGACTCGGTGGAGAAGCTCACCTTCGACGCGGTCGGCGACCAGAAGCACGTCTACCGTCGCAGTACCGCCGACGGGTCACTCCAGCTCGTCTCCACCCATTCGAGAACAGATGGTGCAGACGGGGCGTCGTTCGGGGCATCCGTCTCGGCCGACGGCCGGTTCGTCGCCTTCGTGACCACCGACCGCAATGTGCTGCCCGACGACCCGGGCGGGGCCCGCCAGGTCGTGTTGAAGGACCTGGACACCGGCGCTGTCGCCTGGGTCTCCTCGCGCCGCAGTTCGGCTGACGCAGACAGGGAAGCCGTGCGCGACGGCAGCAACTCCTCTGCCGTGGTCTCGGCCGACGGGCAGCACGTCGCGTTCATCTCTTCGGTTCCCGGCGTCAACAACGTCGGCGGCCCGACCACCGGGGTCGGCAACGTGGAGATCTACGACGTCGGTTCAGGAGACACGACCAACGTGACATCCGGAATCACCGACGCGGGTACGCTCGTCGCAGCCCACGGCTCGAGTGCGCAGCCCGCGATGTCGGCAGACGGTCGGTTCGTCGTGTTCACCTCCGACGCCGACAACATCGGAGTGGCGGCGACGACGCCGCCCCCGACCGCGACCCCCGGCGCGCGCCTCAGCCACGTCTATCGACTCGACCGCACGACGGGCACGAAGAAGCTGGTGGATGTCTCGACGGCAGACACCCTGGCCGACCTGACGAAGACCGACAGGAGTTCTTCTCTGCCCACTGTCTCCTCAGACGGAAACGTGGTCGGTTTCATCTCGGATGCCACCAATCTCGTTCCCGACGGCGACATGCCGAAGACGACACATCTCTCGGATGCGTACCTGCGCGACATGTCCACCGGGCAGACGCACCGGGTTTCGCTGATGCTGAATGACATCGCAGCGCCCGATCACGCCGACTCGACGGGAGTGATGCCGTCGACCATGAGAACGCGCTATTGGCGCGAGGCGGTGGGCGGAGCATCCCGTATCGCCGTCTCGGCCGACGGTCAGAGCGCCGTGCTCACCTCGATCAGCCCCCTCGTCTGGATCGACGGCGAATGCCGCAGCTGCCAGAAGTTCACCGACGACAACGACGCCCTCGACGTGTACCGGGTGACGCTCGGTGCCGACGGGCGCCCAGAAGACATGCAGCCGATTTCGGTTCGGCGCAATACCCAGGACTGGACGACAGACGCGAAGGCGATGCCCTTCACCACTCTGTCGAACACCGGGGAAGGCGACTCCATCGCCGACGGAGCGACCCCGGTGACCGCCGACGGTCGCACCGTGGTGTTCGGCTCGCTGGCCGACAACCTGCGCGGGTGGGATGACTACCAGCTCGTCCTGGCCGGCGATATGACCTTCGCGAAGCAGAAGCCCGTCGACATCTTTGGCACTCCCGGAGACCCGCGCGAGGGACTGCTGCTCAATGTGCCACACTACCTCGACGGCGGGTTCCCGGGCAGCACCGAGCCGCGCGTGCGCATGTTCCTGACGAACACCAACGCGTTCGACATCAGGCTGCTCGTTCCGGCGGCGACGACCGAATCGTTGCGGCTCAACCCGGGCGCGCGGTTCGACTACGAGACGCGGCATTCGACGCTCCCGGCCCTCACCGAGCAGCCCGCCGTCGCGACGGCCAGCAGCTTCATCGCGCCCGGTGCCATCCAGCCCGGGGCGACGGGAGTGGTGCACGGGCTCAGCGTCACGGCCAAGACCGCCGGAAGCGCTGTCGTGACCCTCTCCTTCGACCGCTTCGACCTCGAGAGCGAGGCCAGCGTGCCGACCGGCTGGAAGCGCGCGAAAGACGACGTCTTGCACACGCTGACGTACACCAACACCCATTTCTCGGCCGGCGACACCGCGAACTTCTCGCTGCACCTGAAGCAGAACGACGCCGACAGGGCAGCCACGGCCGCCGTGCTGGCCGACGTGAACGGCGCTTCGACAGCGGCGTCGGCCGACGTACGCCCGGCCGCCCCGACCTGCGGTGTGCCGCCCGCCAGGCAGGTTGTCGTCGCGGGGCTTGCGACCGTGGTGCGCAACGCCCAGTGCCTGGCACCGGGCCTGCCCCTCTCCGTCACGGCCGACCACGGAGCCGTCAGCATCAGCCCCGTCGGCGTGACGTCGTACACTCCGGATGCTGCATACCGCGGTGACTCGACCATCACGGTCGTGGCGACCGACGCCGCAGGTCGCCGGAGCCTCCCCACCACCATCGCGGTGACGGTCGGAGCACCGGCGACCTCGGTCGACGACCACTACCGCACGGCGCCGGGCGCGGTACTCACGGTTGATGCCGACCACGGCCTGCTCTCGAACGACGTCTTCCCGACGTTCACCTCCCCGTGGCGCATCAACGAGGGCTACCCGCCGGCGCACGGCACGGTGGTCATCAACGACGACACCGGTGCGTTCACCTTCACCCCCGAGCCCGGCTACACCGGCCCGGCGACCTTCCGCTACCAGACCCAGGCCCGAGACGCGGGAGTCTCGACCACAGGAACGGTGACCATCGATGTCCAGTAGATCCTCCCGCCGCCTCGCGCTGGCCTCCGTCTGCATTCTGGTGGCCCTGGTCGCTTCGCCTGTCGCCGCGCACGCCGGTGGTGTCGCCGAGGGTGACTGCCGCCTCGGCGACACCCAGTTCCTTGAGGGCGAGCCGGGGTCTCCGCAGTCGCAGTCGCAGCTCTGTGGTGGCAACTTCAGGTGGGGCACGGAGGCGAGTTGGTACTGGACCGACGAGAAGCTCGTCATCGTCGAGCCGCGCGCCGGGCAGTTCGACTACTCGGCCTTCAGCGCCCTGAACCCCTTCACCGGCGACGGCTACAGCCTGCGCAAGGCCAACGAGCTCTTCCCCGACACTTCACGGGTGGCCGACGCCGCAGCGAAGCTCCACTACGCCGAGGCTGCCCTCTCGGCGAAAGCGCGCACGCTCGATGCGCGCCGGGGCCTCAAAGCCACCGACGGGTGCAACTTCGTCCCGACCCTCTTCCTCGATTCGGACATCGCCGACATGGATTCGTCTGGGTGGTTGCCGCCACAGCCGCGTCCCGACGCCGAGACGGGAACCTACACGTACACTTTTGCCTCGAACGTCACAGCCGAGCAGAAGTCGGCCGTTCTCGCTGGATTGGTGGCCTTCGCTGCCGCGCGGGAGGGTAGTCGCCAACCGGCACTGGTCGAGTGGAAGAGCGGTGACGCCAAGGCTCCTGTGATCACCTTCCAGAACGTTCCGGGTGGGTTCGAGGAGGGCAACGACAGAACGGCCGAGGCAGAGATCGTCACAGGCGACAAGGGTCGTGCCGGCCTGACTCGGTGGGTGAGTGGCAACCTCAATCTGTCGCCCACGCCCGGATCGCTTTCGGCCTGGACCATCATGCACGAGATCCTGCACGTCTACGGCTTCGATCACACGTCGTTCGATTCCGAGGTCGATTCCGAGGTCATGTCCCCGGCCGGCTCGTGGCCCGTCGAGTTCAACGGGTGGGAGATCGGCAAAGACCCCACCCCCGCAATGCACGGTGGTGCCGACGAATGCACGAAGGAGGGCATCCAGAACGCGGCGCCGCCGAAGTAGGCGTCAGCGGCGCTGCATCAGGTCGAGCAGCTGGTCGGCGAGGTGCACGAGCTGCGCGATCTCGTTGTCGTCGCGGTCGACCCAGCGGCATTCGGGCTCGGCGGCGACGGGAACGAACGACGAGTGCTGCTCCCAGACCACGAGGGTGCGCTCGGCGCCGAGCACGTACTGCTGCCACCACACCTGCCGCAGGTAGTGCCGCGGGATGCTGCGCCAGGCCCTGTTCGTGGTCTTGATCTCGCACAGCTCTGTGTCGCCCGAGACGGTGTTCACGCCGATGCCGTCGGGGGTGGCGAGGTGCAGCGGTCGCCCGTGCGCGTGGAAGAGCGTCGTCGAGGGCTCGATGGCGTGCTCGCGCTTCACCCAGGCCGCGATCGTGGGCTCCCTGATGCGACCGTGGTCGGTGTAGGCGTTGCCCCCGAAGTTGTTGCCGTTCAGCTTGTCGTAAGCCGTGTTCTCCACCGATTTGCGGGTCGTGAGGCGGGCGGCATCCGTCGCCGTCACTCCACGGCTGCGCGCGCGGAACCAGGCCACGCGGTTGGTCGAGTCGGCGACGATGCGCGACAGGTGGGCCGGTGGCCGGGGCGCGGCAGGCTCGTCTTCCTCCCACGGGAAGGTCAGAGTCAAGGCGGTCGTCACCCCCTCATTCTCCCCCCGATTTGCTGCGAGGATGACTTCAACACGAAGGAGCGTCATGCGTATTGCAGTCACCGGAGGGTCGGGAAAACTCGGCCGCACCGTCGTCGAACATCTCGGGGAGGCGGGGCACGAGGTCTTCAACCTCGACGTCGTGGGGTCGCGTGATACGAGCATCCGCGTCGACTTCACCGACTACGGCCAGACCCTCGACGCACTGCTGGGGGTGAACGATCGGCACGAGGGGGTGGATGCCCTGGTGCATCTCGCTGCAATCCCTGCCCCGGGCATCCTGAGCGATGTCGCGACCTTCGACAACAACATGCTCTCGACGTTCCATGTGCTGCACGCGGCGAAGCGCGCCGGCATCACCAATATCGTCGCGGCGTAGAGTGAGACCGTGCTGGGTCTGCCGTTCGACGCGCCGCCGCCGTACATCCCGGTCGACGAGGAGTATCCCGCCCGCCCCGAGAGCGTCTACTCGCTGACGAAGCACCTCGAGGAACAGCTCGCCATTCAGCTCACCCGGTGGAACGAGGAGCTGAAGATCGTCTCACTGCGCTTCTCGAACTTGATGTACCCGAGCGACTACGCCGAGTTCCCGGGCTTCGATCAGGATGCTCGCCTGCGCAAATGGAACCTGTGGGGGTACATCGACTCCCGTGACGGCGCCCAGGCCGTGCTGAAGGCTCTCGAATGGGAGGGCAAGGGCTATGAGCGCTTCATCATTGCCGCCGCAGACACCGTGATGACCCGCAGCAACGCCGAACTCGTGGCCGAGGTGTTTCCCGAGACGCCCATCCGCGGCGAGCTGGGGGAGAACACCACCCTGCTCTCGATCGACAAGGCCCGGCGTGTTCTCGGTTACGACCCCCAGCACAGCTGGCGCGACGAGCAGTAGACCGCGCGCGCCAACTCACAGGATGAGCGTAGGGCGCTCATAGCTTCGTCATAGGTAGCTGGTGATACTTGAGGGTGTGACCATAGACAGCTCAAGGCTTCCATCCAGCACCTCGGCTCCTCGCCCGCGACTGTCGCGCGCCGACGGCTCCCCGGTGCGCGCTCTCGTCGTCGATGACGAGCCGACCCTCACCGACCTGCTGTCGATGGCCCTGCGCTACGAGGGGTGGGATGTGAAGACGGCGAGCGAGGGCCGCACCGCCGTCACGATGGCGCGGGAGTTCAAGCCCGACGTGATCGTGCTCGATGTGATGCTCCCCGACATCGACGGGCTCGCGGTGCTCAATCGGGTGCGGGCCGACGGTGCGGAGGTGCCGGTGCTCTTCCTCACGGCGAAGGATTCGCTCGACGACCGCATCGCGGGCCTGACCGCGGGAGGCGACGACTACGTCACGAAGCCGTTCAGCCTCGAGGAGCTCGTCGCCCGCCTCCGCGGCCTGTTGCGCCGCTCGACCGTGCTGGTGACGGATGCCGTCGACCCCGAGGTCGTCGTCGGCGACCTGGTGCTGAACGAAGACAGCCACGAGGTTCACCGCGGCGACGAGTCCATCGAGCTGACCGCCACCGAGTTCGAGCTGTTGCGCTTCCTGATGCGCAACCCGCGCCGCGTGCTCAGCAAGGCCCAGATCCTCGACCGGGTGTGGAGTTACGACTTCGGCGGCCGCTCGAGCGTCGTCGAGATCTACATCTCCTACCTGCGCAAGAAGATCGATGCCGGCCGCTCGCCGATGATCCACACCGTACGCGGCGCCGGGTACATGCTGAAGACCGCTCCGTGACCCTCAGCCGTCGCCTCATCCTGAGCGTCGCCGCGCTCATCGCCGTGCTCGGTCTCGCCATCGGGTTGGTGAGCACACTGACGCTCAGCGGTGTTCTCACGAGCCGACTGGATGACCAGCTGCCCGGTGGCGGAGGCGGCCCCGGTTCGGCATCGTCACCCACGGGGTACACGTTGCAACTGCGCAACAACGACCCCTCCACCTTCCTCGAACGCCAGCCCGTGGGCACTGTCGGGCTCATCAGTTCGGCGGGAGTCGTTCTGACATCGGGAGCGGTGGTCTCCTCCGGCTCGTCGACCGCGGGCGACTTCGGCAACACCTCGGTCATCGCCCTGACCGCCCCGCAGGTCGCCCAGCTTCAGGCGCTTCCCGCCTCGACGGCGCCCGTCACGGTCGACCTCGGCGGGAGCCTCGGCCAGTACCGGGTCGTCTCGCTCATCACGACGAACGGCGCGACCGTCGCCCTCGGCGTCTCCCTCGCCTCCGTGCAGGCCACCGTCACCCAGCAGGCGCTCACCACCGTGATCATCACCGTGGTCGGGCTGCTGCTCGCCGTCGCGGTCGCGTGGCTGATCATCCGGTTCGCCCTGCGGCCCCTGCAGCGGGTCGCCGACACGGCTGCGCACGTCGCCGAACTTCCGCTCGACCGCGGTGAGGTGGCGCTCGCCGTGCGGGTGCCCGAGCGTGACACGAACCCGAAGACCGAGGTGGGGCGGGTCGGCTCCGCTCTGAACCGCATGCTCGAACATGTCTCGTCGGCGCTCACCTCGCGTCAGAAGAGCGAAGACAAAGTGCGCCAGTTCGTGGCGGATGCCAGCCACGAGCTGAGAACGCCTCTCGCTTCCATCCGCGGCTACGCCGAGCTCACGCGGCGCGGGCAGCACGAGCTGCCCGACGACGTGACCCATTCGCTCGGGCGCATCGAGTCGGAGGCGAAACGCATGACGAGCCTCGTCGAAGACCTGCTGCTGCTTGCGCGCCTGGATTCCCGCCCCGACATCGCGCGTGAGACCGTCGACCTCACGCTGACCCTGGTCGACGCGGTGAGCGACGCGCACGCTGCGGGCCGCGACCACGACTGGATTCTCGACCTGCCTGAGGAGCCCGTCGAGATCACCGGAGACGGCCCCCGGTTGTACCAGATCACCGCCAACCTGCTGGCGAATGCCCGGGTGCACACCCCTCCGGGCACCCACGTGACAGCCGGACTGAGCACACTCACGCGTGACGGGGTCGACTACGCCGTGATCAGCGTCGCCGACGACGGCCCCGGCATCGACCCGGCACTCGTGCCGACCCTCTTCGAACGTTTCGTCCGCGGCGACGTGTCGCGTTCCCGCCACGCGGGCAGCACAGGCCTCGGTCTCGCGATCGTCTACGCGGTCGCCGAGGCGCACGGCGGCTCGGTTACGGTCGAGAGCGCGCCCGGCCGAACGGTCTTCCGCATCGAGCTGCCCGTGGCCGGCGCACCCGCTCCCGCACCCGCCCCCCACCAGCCCGCCCTCGCGGCAGGGTCCTGACCGCCCGCCCTCGCGGCAGGGCCCTGACCGTCCCGCTTTGCGCAAAAGCACCCATATCGGGTGGGTTAGGTGCTTTTGCGCACAACCGACCGAATAAATCGGGCGCCCCGAGGGTTGGGAGAGCTATGACCGATGTGATTCAGGATGCCGCCCAGCTCGACGCGTACGAGGCCTACCGCGAGGCTCGGCGCCGTTTCGTGACCGGTGCCCAGGGCAACCTCGCCCTCGTGAACACCGAGTGGATCACGGGCGACCCGTCGGTCGGCCAGAGCGCGTTCGGCGTGCCGGGGCTGTGGTTCGCGCTGCCCGAGGGTGAGTCCGGATTGCGCCTGGAGGCCAGCGCGGCCGAGGGCATCAGCGTCGACGGAGAACTGGTCGACGGAAGTGTTCGCGTCTACGGGCAGGACTCGGAACGAGCATCCGGTGTTCGTTTCAGCACCACCGTCACAGGCTTCGTGATCGCGAGCGAGGAGGGTACGTACGCCCTTCGCGTGTGGGACGCGAAGTCGGAGAGCAACCGCGATTTCGGCAGCATCGACGCGTTCGACTTCGACCCCGCCTGGGTGGTCACCGCCGCCTTCACGCCGATCGAGGGCGGCCGGGCCATCGGTGTCGAGCACCTCAAAGACAACGGCGTTCCTCGCGAACGCGTTGTTCCCGCCGAGATCACCTTCGAGAAGGACGGCGTCGCGCACGCGCTCACCGCGTTCGAAGACAACGGCAACCTGCTGCTCGTGTTCAGCGACGCGACCAGCGGAGACACGACGTACGGTGTCGGGCGCTTCATGAAGCTGGTTCCGGATGCCCGCCAGAACGACACCGGCCCGGGAACGGTGACGCTCGACTTCAACCGTGCCTACCTGCCGCCGTGCGCGTTCTCGTACCACTTCAACTGCCCCATGCCGCCCCGGGAGAACCGCCTCACGATCGCGATCGAGGCGGGCGAGAAGAACGTGCTGAACGCCGAAGGCACCCTGCTGCACTGAACGCGCTGTGCGCAAAAGCACCCAACCCGGAGGGTTTGGGTGCTTTTGCGCAAAATGGGACGAGGTTCGTGGAGTGCCGTCAGAGGTGCGACGATTGCGGTGTGAGTTTTTCTCCGCACGAGATTCCGAACCCGATCCTCCGCCAGCAGTGGCGGAACGTCACCTTTCTGCACTGGCGCATTCCGACGGCCGATGCTGCGTCGCTGATGCCGCCGGGTGTCACGCCCGACGAATTCGACGGCAGCTCGTGGGTCGGGCTCGTGCCCTTCACGCTGCGCAACACGCAGTTCGGGCCGACGCCGGCCCTGCCGTTCTTCGGCACCTTTCACGAGACCAACGTGCGCCTGTACGCGAAAGATGCCGAGGGTCGGCCGGGTGTGGTGTTCCTGTCGCTGGAGTGCGAACGTCTGGCGGCGGTGATCGGTGCGCGCGTGGCGTTTGCTATTCCCTATATCTGGTCGCACATGCGTGTGCGTAAGACGGCCGGCACGCTGGTCTACACCTCACGCAGGCACACCACACCACGGGGTGAGGTCGATTCGGCGGTGTCGGTGCGCCCGGGTGCGAAGATCGAGCATCCGGATGCCCTCGCCGACTTTCTGACGGCCAGGTGGGCCCTCTTCTCCGAGCACCTCGGCCACACTCTCTACATGCCCAACCGGCACCAGCCCTGGGCGCTGCAGGAGGCGGAGCTGCTCGACTTCAGCGACACGCTGCTCACCCGCGCCGGCCTGCCCGGCGTCGCAAACCGGCGGCCCGACTCGGTGCTCTTCTCGCCCGGTGTCGACTCCGCGTTCGGCAGACCCTCCCGCCTGTGATACCTTTAGAGCAGCCAAAGACCGCTGGTCATCGTCGCGCTTCGATTCGTTGAAGTGAGATGGTCGAAGTTTCGCTTAAGCGAAAGCCCGCGCAGGTGTTCGAAGTACGAATCGGCTGCTCAGCAGTCCTCGAAGCTCCGCACTCCTGTGTGGAGCTTTTTTTCTTGCGTTCCGGGGGCTGCCAGCACAGTTTTCTAGCAAAACTATTTATCCAAGGAGCGCCATGGCGAACAAAGAAGCCACGGTATCCGAACTCTCCGACCTGTTCGAGAGCTCGACTGCCGTTCTGCTTACTGAGTACCGCGGTCTCACTGTTGCGCAGCTGACAAGCCTGCGCCGTTCCATCAGTGAGCACGCCACCTACGCCGTGGTAAAGAACACGCTGACCAAGATTGCGGCCAACAAGGCCGGTATCAGCTCGTTTGACGACGAGCTGGTTGGTCCTTCCGCAATCGCCTTCGTTCACGGTGACCCCGTGAACGTGGCAAAGGCTCTGCGCGACTTTGCCAAGGCAAACCCTCTTCTCACGGTGAAGGGTGGTTACTTCGACGGTAACCCGCTCACCGCTGAAGAGGTCAACAAGCTCGCCGACCTAGAAAGCCGGGAGGTGCTGCTGGCGAAGTTCGCCGGTGCCGCCAAGGCCTCGCTGTTCGGTGCCGCCTATCTGTTCACCGCGCCGATGTCGAAGGCCGTTCGCACGGTCGAGGCACTGCGCGAAAAAGTATCTACACAAGGAGAGTAAACAATGGCAAAGCTGTCAAACGACGAGCTCATCGACGCCTTCAAGGAGCTCACGCTCATTGAGCTCAGCGAGTTCGTGAAGAAGTTCGAAGAGGTCTTCGAGGTCACCGCCGCGGCCCCCGTCGCCGCTGCCGGTGCCGCTGGCCCCGCCGCCCCCGCCGAAGAGGTCGAAGAGAAGACGTCGTTCGACGTCATCCTCGAGGCCGCTGGTGAGAAGAAGATCCAGGTCATCAAGGAAGTGCGTTCGATCACCAGCCTCGGCCTCGGTGAGGCGAAGGCACTCGTCGACGGTGCACCGAAGCCTGTTCTCGAAGGCGTCAACAAGGAAGCTGCCGACAAGGCAGTCGCTCAGCTGCAGGCAGCCGGCGCGACCGTCACGCTCAAGTAGTCTTCCCAGCATTCCCACAAAGGGCATCCCGGCTTCGGTCGGGGTGCCCTTTGTTCATGCGGATGGTCGCGCTCTCATTTGTGTGCGATCATTCAGGTAACGATTGTGCATCTGAGCTCGGGAATCGCCGCCCTTGGCTTGCCCCGGAGCATTTCGCGCCCTAGTGTTTGTCACTGGAAGCGCTTGCTACTTCTTCGAAAGAAGAGCCAGTGCACTCACAGCACTCAAAGAGGAGAAAAAATGAGGCTTGCCCTGCAACGCCGGGTCACCATCCCACTCGCCCTGTTGGCCGTCACCGGCCTGGCGCTCACCGGATGCTCGAGCAGTGACCCCAACGACCCGAACGCCAGCGGCGGGTCACAGGCCGCGACGGTCGGCACCGCCGACGGCGTGGTGAACATCACCGGCACCATCGTCGGCGACGAAGCCACGAAGCTCCAGGGGTCCTGGGCCGACTGGGAGAAGGCCAACAACATCACCATCAACTACACCGGTGACAAAGACTTCGAGAAGAACATCGGCATCAAGGTGCAGGGCAACGACCTGCCCGACCTCGCCATCTTCCCGCAGCCGGGCCTGCTCGACGACACCATCAAGTCGGGCAAGGTGCAGAAGGCCACCGATTCGCTCACCGCGATCATCAAGAAGAACTGGTCCGAAGACTGGGCGAACTACGGCGCTGTCGACGGCACGCAGTACGCTGCCCCGCTGATGGCCAGCGTCAAGGGCTACATCTGGTACTCGCCCGCCAAGTTCAAGGAGTGGGGTGTTGAGGTTCCCAAGACCTACGACGACCTCGTCGCCCTGGCGAAGACCATTCAGCAGAAGACGGGTACACCCTCCTTCTGCGCCGGTTTCAACTCCGGTGACGCCTCGGGCTGGCCGGGAACGGACTGGATCGAAGACCTCGTTCTTCGCCAGTCGGGCACCGACACCTACGACAGCTGGGTGAAGGGTGACACCAAGTTCACCGACCCGAAGATCAAGAGCGCGTTCGACGAGGTCGGCAAGATCCTCCTCGACCCGACCCTGGTCAACGCCGGCTACGGCGACGTGAAGTCGATCAACTCCACCGCCTTCGGTGACGTTGCGACCCCCGTTGCCAACGGCACCTGCCCGATGACGCACCAGGCGTCGTTCTTCGACGGCTTCGTCACCGGCGTGAAGAACGCCTCCGGCGCAGCGGCGACGGTCGCGCCCGACGGTGACGTCTGGGCCTTCCTCACCCCGCCGATCGATGCCTCCAAGGGCGAAGCGGTCACCGGTGGTGGCGAGTTCGTCGGCGCGTTCTCGAACGATGCAGACACCCAGAAGGTGCAGGAATACCTGGCATCGAGCGACTGGGCGAACAGCCGGGTCAAGCTCGGTGGTGTGATCAGCGCCAACAAGGGTCTCGACCCGGCCAACGCATCGAGCGAGATCCTCAAGACCTCGATCGAGATCCTCCAGGACCCGAAGTCGACCTTCCGGTTCGATGCCTCCGACCTCATGCCCAAGGCCGTCGGTTCCGACAGCTTCTGGAAGGGCATGGTCGACTGGATCGACGGGAAGAGCACCGACGACGTGCTCACCGAGATCCAGGCCGGGTACACCTCCTAACCGAAACCGGTTCGCACGAAGGTCACGCTGACATCGCGGTCAGCGTGACCTTCGTGCACCACACCACCACTATCCGTTTGTAGTTGTGAAAGGCTTCGTATGTCCGGTTTCTTCCGGTGGCTGGCAGGGTTGCCGCCGCTCGCCCAGATCCCCATCATCATTCTTGCTTTCCTCGCGGTCATCGCGATCGTTCTGTTCCTGGTCGAGATAGCGCCGCGACGTGGCGTTCGCTACACGATCATCCGTCTCGCCGTCTGCGTGCTCGTGCCCTTCGGCGCCCTCATCTTCTTCGGCCTCTACAACTCGGCCATCTGGATAGCCGCGGTCGCGGCTGTACTCGGCGGAATCTTCTTCCTGGTCGACTACCGGTCCCGCCAGGGCGCCGGATATCTGTTCCAGCTCATCGCGTTCATGGCCCCGGCCTTCATCCTGCTGATCATCGGTCTGGTCTACCCCACCATCAAGACGGCGGGCGCCGCGTTCATGAGCAACGATGGCAGCACCTTCGTCGGCCTGAACAACTTCTTCTGGCTCTTCTCCAGTTCCGACGGTCTGACGGCATTCCTCAACACGATCGTCTGGGTGTTGATCGCACCCATCGCCTCGACCGTGTTCGGTCTCGCCTACGCGTACTTCATCGACAAGAGCCGGGGCGAGAAGTTCTTCAAGGTGCTGGTCTTCATGCCGATGGCGATCTCGTTCGTCGGCGCATCGATCATCTTCCGGTTCTTCTACGACGTGCGCCAGGGCGACTCGCAGATCGGGCTGCTCAACCAGATCGTCATCTGGTTCGGTGGACAGCCGGTCGACTGGCTCGGGGCGCAGCCGTGGAACACGCTGTTCCTGGTGGTCGTGCTCATCTGGACCCAGACCGGTTTCGCCATGGTCGTGCTCTCGGCCGCCATCAAGGGCGTGCCGCAGGAGCAGAACGAGGCGGCGTCGATCGACGGAACCAATGCCTGGCAGGCCTTCATCAATGTGACTGTGCCGGGCATTCGCTCGTCGCTGATCGTCGTGCTGACCACCATCTCGATCGCCTCGCTGAAGGTGTACGACATCGTCAGCGCCATGACCGGCGGTCGCAACGACACGACCGTGCTCGGTTTCGAGATGGTCAGGCAGTTCCAGCTCGGCAGCCGTGACGGGTACAGCTCGGCTCTCGCCGTGGTGCTGTTCCTGCTCGTGCTGCCGATCATCGTCTTCAACGCACGGCAGATCAAGAACCAGAGGGAGATCCGATGAGCGCCGTAGCTCCGATCGACATTCCGTTCGACAAGTCGACCAGCCGCCAGCTCGCTCGCGGTGAGGCGGTCGTCGAGACGGCCAGCCGCAAGGCCAAGAAGCGGATGACCAGCAGGGGTGCGACGGCGGCCGCCCTCATCATCGCCATCATCTGGACGATCCCGACCCTCGGCCTGCTGATCTCGTCGTTCCGCCCCGGTGCCGACATCAAAACGTCGGGCTGGTGGACCATCTTCACCAATCCGGCGTTCACGCTCGACAATTACGTGACGGCGATCGGTGCCGGTAACGCGCTCACGCTCGGCCAGGCTTTCCTGAACTCGCTGGTGATCACGCTGCCGGCCACGGTCATCCCGATCATCGTCGCCAGTCTCGCGGCGTACGCGTTCGCGTGGATCGACTTCAAGTTCAAGAACGCCATCTTCATCGGCGTCTTCGCACTGCAGATCGTTCCCATCCAGATGGCGCTCGTGCCACTTTTGACGCTGTTCTCCGACGGAATCAAGATCGGCGGCTACTACATCCTGCCCGGCCTGAACCTGAACGGGGTGCCGGACAGCTTCGCGAAGGTGTGGATCGCCCACGCGATCTTCGCGCTGCCGCTGGCGATCTTCCTGCTGCACAACTTCATCTCGGAGATTCCGGGCGAGGTCATCGAGGCGGCGCGCGTCGACGGAGCCGGTCACGGCCAGGTGTTCTTCCGCATCATCGTGCCGCTCGCCATGCCGGCGATCGCCTCGTTCGCGATCTTCCAGTTCCTCTGGGTGTGGAACGACCTTCTCGTGGCGACGATCTTCACCTCCGGCGGCAACCTGCCGATCACCAAGGCCCTGCAAGACCTCTCGGGGTCGTTCGGCCAGTCGTGGGAGCTGCTCACCGCGGGGGCGTTCATCTCCATCCTGGTTCCGCTCATCGTGTTCTTCGCGCTGCAGCGCTTCTTCGTGCGCGGTCTGCTGGCCGGCGCGACCAAGGGTTAGACGAGCCACTCCTCTCCTTCACAACACCTCCCGGGCCCCCTGTCTGCACAACTGTGCCGGCGGGGGGCCCGGGTGTTTTCGGCCGACGTACAGTTGGAGCATGAGTGCAGTCGGAGGACACGGGGGTCGCCCCATGATGGGCGGTGGTGACGCGCGTGCGCAGAAGGCCCGCAATGCCGATGCTCCGCGGGTCGAGAACCTGCTCGGTCGAATCACGGGGCTGTTCGTGCCCTACCGGCCCCAGATCATCCTGACCATCGTGCTTGTGCTGATCTCTGCCGCGGTCTCGGTCATTCCGCCGCTGCTGACGCAGCAGGCGTTCGACCGCGGGCTCTTCCCGGCCGCCGGCGGGCCGAACGTTCCCGTGCTGGCCGAGATCGTCGGTGCGATGATCGTGCTCTACGTCGCCTCGAGCCTCATCGGTGTGTGGCAGGCCTACCTCACGGCGACCGTCGGCAACAAAGTGATGGGCGCGATGCGGGTGCGCCTGTTCACGCACCTGCAGTCGATGGAGCTGAACTTCTTCACCAAGACGAAGACGGGGGTCATCCAGTCGCGCCTTCAGAACGACGTCGGTGGGGTGGCGGCGGTGCTCACCAACACGATCTCGAGCGTGCTGGGCAACACCGTCACCGTCATCGCCGCCCTCGTGGCGCTGATCCTGCTGAACTGGCAGCTCACCATCATCGCGGTCATCCTGATGCCCATCCTGGTCGTCGCCCAGCGCCGGGTGGGGCAGGTGCGTGCGCGCATCGCCACGAAGACGCAGGAGTCGCTGAGCGACATGACCGCCATCACCCAGGAGACGCTGAGCGTCTCGGGAATCCTGCTGGCGAAGAGCTTCAACCAGCAGCAGACCGAGATCGGGCGCTACTCCGCCGAGAACGACAACCAGGTCGATCTGCAGGTGCGCCAGCAGATGAGCGGGCAGTGGTTCTTCGCCATGGTCAGCATCTTCCTGTCGAGCATTCCGGCCATCGTCTATCTCGTGGCCGGCTTTCTGCTCGGCAACGGGGCGAGCGGCATCACCGCGGGAACGATCGTCGCCTTCACCACCGTGCAGGCGCGGTTGCTCTTCCCCCTGCTGGGCCTGTTGCGTGTGGCGCTCGACCTGCAGACGTCGGGTGCCCTGTTCGCGCGTATCTTCGAGTACCTCGACCTGAAGCCGGCCATCGCCGACCGCCCGGGGTCGACCGATCTGCCCGAGGGGCGGGTCGCCGGCCGGGTCGGGTTCGAGAACGTGGTCTTCCGGTACGCCGATGCGTCACCCGACTCCCGTCCGACGCTCGGTGGGGTGTCGTTCGACATCGCACCCGGGCAGTTCGCTGCCTTCGTCGGTCCGTCGGGTGCGGGCAAGACCACCGTCTCGTACCTCATTCCGCGCTTCTACGAGGCGACGGCCGGCCGGGTACTCTTCGACGGCATCGACGTTCGCGACCTGAGCCAGGAGTCGCTGGTGGCGCACCTCGGAATCGTGAGCCAGGAGACGTACCTCTTTCACGCCACCATTGCCGAGAACCTGCGATATGCCAAGCCCACCGCCACGCAGGCCGAGCTCGAGGCGGCGGCGACCCTCGCGAACATCCACGACCGCATCATGAGCTTCGACGACGGCTACGAGACGATGGTGGGGGAGCGGGGTTACCGCCTGTCGGGCGGCGAGAAGCAGCGCATCGCCATCGCACGGGTGCTGCTCAAGAACCCTGCAGTGCTCATCCTCGACGAGGCGACCAGCGCGCTCGACTCGATCTCCGAGCGTGTCGTACAGGGCGCCCTCGATACGGCCTCGCGTGGCCGCACCACCATCGCTATCGCGCACCGGCTCTCGACAGTCGTGAACGCCGACGTCATCTTCGTCGTCGACGACGGCCTGATCGTCGAACACGGTACGCACGCCGACCTCCTCTCGCGGGGAGGGGCGTACTTCAACCTCTACAGCGAGCAGGTGGCGGCCACCTCGTTCTGAACGGGCGGCGTGGGCCGAGCAGGCGGCCGGGTGGCGCGTGCGCTGCCCGGTAACACGACGGATGCCGCTGGTAAGTTGGTTCGAGTGAAGTACGCAGAGACAGTCCTGGGCCTTGTCGGCAACACCCCGCTCGTTCGCCTGAACACCGTGACCGAGGGCATCCGGGCCACCGTGCTGGCCAAGGTCGAATACCTGAACCCGGGCGGCTCGTCGAAGGACCGCATCGCGACCCGCATCATCGATGCGGCCGAGCGGGAGGGTCTGTTGAAGCCGGGCGGCACCATCGTCGAACCCACCTCGGGCAACACCGGCATCGGGCTCGCCTTGGTCGCCCAGCAGCGCGGCTACCGGTGCGTCTTCGTGCTGCCCGACAAGGTGGGTGAAGACAAGCGCAACGTGCTCACCGCCTACGGCGCAGAGATCGTGGTCACCCCCACTGCTGTCGCCCCTGAAGACCCCGAGTCGTACTACTCCGTCTCCGACCGTCTGGCACGCGAGATCCCCGGCGCGTTCAAGCCCAACCAGTACTCCAACCCCAACGGACCCCTCAGCCACTATGAGACCACGGGCCCCGAGATCTGGCGCGACACCGACGGCAGGGTCACGCACTTCGTCGCCGGTGTCGGCACCGGCGGCACCATCAGCGGTGTCGGCAAATACCTCAAGGAGGTGTCGGAGGGCCGCGTTCAGATCATCGGCGCCGACCCCGAGGGTTCTGTCTACTCCGGCGGCACGGGCCGGCCGTACCTCACCGAGGGCGTCGGCGAAGACTTCTGGCCGAGCGCCTACGACCCCAGTGTGGTCGACCAGATCATCGCCTCGAGCGACGCCGAATCGTTCCACCTCACCCGTCGTCTGGCCCGGGAGGAGGGCCTGCTCGTGGGTGGCTCGAGCGGCCTCGCCGTGTCGGTCGCGCTCAAGGCCGCGCGCGAGCTTCCGGCCGATGCGGTCGTGGTCGTGCTGCTGCCCGACGGCGGCCGCGGTTACCTGGGCAAGATCTTCAACGACAGGTGGATGCGCTCCTACGGATTCACGAGCGAGTCGACCGAGAGCACAGTTCGCGATCTCATCGGCGCGAAAGACGGCTCACTGCCTGCTCTCGTACACGCGCATCCCGCTGACACCGTGCACGACGCCATCGAGATCATGAAGACCTACGGCGTCTCCCAGATGCCCGTGCTGAGCGCCGAGCCGCCCGTCGTCATGGGCGAGGTGGTGGGTTCCCTGAACGAGGAGGCCCTGCTCGAGCACCTCTTCAGCGGAGCGGCATCGATGGCCGACAAGGTCGGCACTTTCCAGGGCCCGTCGTTCCCCCTGATCGGTATCAATGAATCGGTTGCCTCCGCGCGTCAGTTCCTCGGTTCGGCCTCGGCCCTGATGGTGACGGATGAGGGCAAGCCGGTCGCCGTCATCACCCGCCAAGACCTGCTCAGCTTCCTGAGCGCCTGACATCCGCCAGCCTGAGTAGCCCCTCCCAACCCACGATCCTCCCGAATATTCGCGTTCCCCGGAGCGTTAGGAACACCATGCCACGCAAACAGCAGTTCGAGACCACCGCCATCCACGCCGGGCAGGAGTTCGATCCGAGCACCGGCGCGATCATCCCGCCCATCTACCAGACCTCCACGTTCGTGCAGGACGGTATCGGCGGCTTCCGGGGCGGCTACGAATACGCCCGCGGTGGCAACCCCACAAGATCCTCACTGGAGACGCTCCTGGCGGCACTGGAGGGCGGCACGCACGCCTTCTCGTTCTCCTCCGGGCTGGCCGCCGAAGACGCGCTGCTGCGCTCGGCCCTCGAATCCGGCGATCACATCGTTCTGGGCAACGATGTCTACGGCGGCACCCACCGACTGATCAACAAGATCCACAGCAGGTCGGGCATCCTGAACGACACTGTCGAGATGATGGATCTGCACGCGGTACAGAAGGCCGTGGTGCCCGGCAAGACGAAGATCCTCTGGCTCGAGACGCCGAGCAACCCGCTCATGAAGATCAGCGACATCGGGGAGCTCGCCGAGATCGGCCACACTGCCGGTGCGATCGTCGTGGTCGACAACACCTTCGCCTCCCCCTACCTGCAGCGCCCGCTCTCGCTCGGGGCCGATGTCGTGGTGCACTCGACGACCAAGTACCTCGGCGGCCACTCCGACGTGCTCGGCGGGGCCGTTGTACTGAACGACGACGAACTCTCCTCGAAGGTGCAGTTCCAGCAGTTCGCTGCGGGTGCTGTCTCCGGACCGATGGATGCCTGGCTCACCGTTCGGGGCATCAAGACACTCGCCGTGCGCATGGACAGGCACAGCGCGAACGCCCAGGCCATCGCCGAACACCTGGTCGGGCATCCCGCTCTCGACCGCATCTACTACCCGGGACTCGAGAGCCACCCGGGCCACGAACTGGCGAAGAGCCAGATGTCGGGTTTCGGCGGCATGATCTCGCTGGGGCTCAAGGGCGGCCCCAAGGCCGCGCGCCGGTTCGCCGAATCGACCAAGGTGTTCCAGCTCGCTGAATCGCTCGGCGGCGTCGAGTCGCTCATCGGCTACCCGAGCGAGATGACCCATGCTTCGGTCAAGGGCACGGCACTCGAAGTACCCGACAATGTGATCAGGCTCTCTGTTGGAATCGAGAACGTCGACGACCTGATCGACGACCTCGACCGGGCCCTGCCGAAGCGGGCGCTGCCGAAGCGTTAGACGGCGTCGTCTTCGGTGACGGTCTCGTCGTCGGAGTCGGCGGTCGGAGCCGCCTCGGCGTGCTGCTTGTAGAAGATCTGCGTCTCGTCGATGTTCTCGGCTGGGGCGGCTTCTTCGTCGGCCGCCTTCCGGGCCGCGAACGCCTCCTGGCCGGGAACGTCTCGCGCGTCTTCGGGGAACTCGCTCGCGAGGAATCCGGGGATGTCGCCCATGGTGGTGTTCTCCTTTGTTGCCGGATCTCCCACGCTAGGGTGGTGGCCGGTCGGTGGCAAGCCCCCTCCCGCCCGAGCCGCGCCGGCAGACAGGCGAAGGGCCCCCGGCAGATGCCGAGGGCCCTTCGTGTTCGTGCAGCGAGACTAGTTTGCGGCGCTGGTGTTGACGGCGCCGTTGACGCCGGCCGGGAAGAACCCGCCCTTGGTGACGGCCTTGTTGTTCAGGTAGACGACGTTCAGCACCTGGCCGGGGGTACGGCTGAAGGCGATGGCGTTCGCGTCGGTCGGAACGAGGTTCAGCGCGCCACCGGCGGCCTTGTCGGTGATTCCCTGGTCGTCGTCGGTGGGTCCGTCGAGGCTGTCGCGTGCGTCGGAGATGGCGTTCGCGGCGTCGGCGAGTCCCTTGGCGTAGAGGCTCGTGCGGATGATGCCCGCGTGGTACGCCTCGACGGCGAGGATGCCGGCGGCGGCCTCCAGGTACGTCTTGTTCGTGATGAGCGGCGATGCACCCTTGTAGGCCGTGACTCCGACGTCTTCGAAGATGAAGGAGGCAAGCAGGAAGTTCTCATCGCTCGCGAACGCGTCGAACTTCTGGCCGGGCTTGATCAGGCCGGCAGCGAGAGCTGCAGACGTGAACGCCTGGTCGAGGTTGATCGCGGGACGGGCGACGGCCGAGTTGCCCAGCGCCGAGCGGAGGAACCGCACGTGGAGCTTCTCGTCCTGCGAGATCTCGCGCGCGTAGGCGCGCACGTTCGCATCTTTGAACTGAACCTGGCGACCACCGGTGACGGCGCCCATGGTGCCGGTTCCGGTGGTGTCGTTCGGTACGAGGCCGGTGCCGGTCGAGGCACGCAGGTAGAACTCGGCCTCGAGGTACTCGAGGTTCAGCGCGAAGTTCAGCACAGCAGCATCCGTCGCCGCAGCGTTGGGATCTTCGGCAGCCTGGGCGCCCACGGTCGGGATCAGCACTGATGCACCGACGCCGAGGCCTGCGAGCCCGAAGCCCTTCAGAAGCAGTCGACGGTCGAGCTCGCTCTGCGAGCTGCGATCAATCGCATTCGCAATAAATTTCTTTTCAAACAATGGAATAGTCCTTCAATTCGGCATTGCTAATGTGGCCAATCGGCCGTTACGTACTGTCATTCGAAAGAACGCTGGGTTCGGATTGGATTATTGCCCAGAATGTTCCCTCAATCGCAAACATCTTCTGGGTATACCGCCGGGCACGGATTGTGGCTAAGGTTCTCTCGCGATCACCTGGCTGTCGCCGCTCGCGAAGCGCACGACGAGGCTCTGCTTTCCGTTCGAGTCGGTGACCACTCCGAAGTTCGCGATGTCGGCGGAGGGCGCGGCCGGCAGCTCTCCCGAGACCGCCTCCAGGGCCACGTAGCCGTTGGGGTCGACCCGGAACCGGCTGGGATCGGTGACCGAGAGCAGCGCTGAGGCGTCGTCGATGAGTTCGTTCACCCGGGACCCGCCCGCCCACTGCTGCGGATCGATGCCGAGGTTGTCGAAGAGGGTGTTCATCGCGCTGTCGCCGAGCTTGGCGAGCCGTTGCTGCCGGGTAGAGCCGTCGCCGCCGAAGTACCCCCCGGTCACGATGAGGTTGCGAACCTTCTTCGAGTCGTCGACGGGACGCAGACCGATGCCGAGGGGCGTCGCGCCCGTGGTCGCGAAGAACTGTGGCGCGGTGATGACGTGCCCGTAACCCGACTCGATCTCGATCTCGTACCCGCCGTCGGTGGAGTTGCCCTCGAACCGGCAGCCGACGAGGGTGAGCCCGTTGTTCGTCGAGAGGTTGTTCGTGTTGGTCACCGACCAGAGGCCGCGGCCGTCGGCCGACTGCACACCGTTGCCCACCGCGAGGCAATGCACCAGGATCATGCCGGACGGCGCGAGCTTGTAGCCGCCGGAGGCGTTACCGGTCGCCTCGCAGTCGTAGAACGACGCGGCGATCGCATTGGTACCGGAGCATTCGATACCCCAGGCGCGGTTGGTGAGCAGCTTGAGGTGGGTGAAGCGGTTGTTGTACGAATACTCGTCGTAGACGCCGGAGAGAAAGGCTTCGCGGGCGAGGTAGACGCCCGAGAGGGCGCCTGTGACGGTGAGCTCGTCGAAGGTCGAATCGACGACCGAGCGGATGTAGATGCCGTGCCCGCCGGATGCCGCGCCCTGGATCTGCAGGTTCGACAGCGACAGCCCGGAGATCTTGTTGTTGTTCGCCGGCCCGGCCGACGCACCGATCTTGCCCTGGATCGTCAGAACGTCACCGGTCGTGCCGTCGATCTGCTTGATGATGGTGCCGCGCTTGGAGCTGCCCTCGATGTGCGGGCCCGCGTAGCCGAAGGGGGCGCCCGACGACGGCTGGGCGGCGATCTCGGCATAGTCGATGCGCAGGTTGGTCACGTTGATGGTTCCGCCGGGCAGGATCGACCGGGCTCCCGGGTTGACCATCATCGCGGTGAGCAGGGCCTGCATCGGCCCGGTCGCATCCGCCGCGCCATCGACGAACCCGAAGTCGTAGGGCGAGAGGGCGATCACCTCTGCGCTGGTGCTCGGCGCCAGGGTGGTGGGCTGTGCGAGAGGGTCGGATGCCGCGGCGGTCACGGTTACGGCGGGAACCGGTGCCACCGGAGCGGCGGCCGCATCCCGGTCGGTCAGCAGGGAGAGCCGGGCGCCCGCGATCGACGCGACGACGGTACCGGCGATGATCAGCCGTCTGTCGTACTGGGCCGGCTGGTCTGGTTCGGCGGAGCCGTCACCGGCCGTGCCGTGACCGTTGCTGCCGGGAGTCTCGCCTCCGCGATGTCGTGCCATGAGAGTCCTCTTCCCGAGAGATCCTATGACGACGGTGTCGGCGTGCGGCCGGAGATCCTCCGGCCGATGGCGATGAAGGGGAGTTCGACAGTGCGATGCAGCACCCACGCGACGACCAGACTCAGTACGACGCTCCCCGCTATGCAGAGTACGGGGTTCAGGCCGGTGAGGGCAACCGCGCGATAGACGAGGGGGTGCACGAGGTAGACCGCGTAGCTCACCGCTCCGAGCCAGACGAGGAACGGATGCGCCTGCCTCTTCGCGAACAGATAGAACCCGGCGAACAGCGCCAGGCCGATCAGATACGAGACGGCGTAGGTGAACTCGGGCCACGCGGGATCGTGCATCCCGCCGACGTAAGTGAAGACCGGCACGATCACCAGCCCGCTGATGACGAGCCCCCGCCAGACGGTACTGCCGTGGTGGTCGCGCAGATACAGAGCCTGGCCGATCGCTGCCGTGTACAGGAGAAGGGGAAGGGTCGTCGGCAGGTCGACCCGCAGCATCCTGCACGCCAGCTCGGCCAACGCGAAGATCGCGAGCCAGGCGTACCCGGCGTAGACGGCGGCCGCCAGGCGCTTCACCAGGGAGGCGAACAGCTCCTGCACGTAGAACAGCAGCTCGATTCCGAGAGTCCACGCGGTGGGGATGATCGTCAGCACAGGCGTGAGGCCCTGCAGCATCAGCACGTTGGTGATGAGAACGACGGGCATCGCATTCTGCGTGCTGAACGTGCCCGTGGCGAGGGCGAAGACGATGTACAGCACCAGCGTCAACCAATAGAGCGGGAACAGTCGGAACAGCCGCCGCACCACGAACACCTTCGCCGACTGGTGCTCGAGGCTCAGGGGGATGACGTAGCCGCTCACCACGAAGAACGCGACAACCCCCACTCTGCCGAAGTCGACGTAGTCGCGGCTCCACTCGGCGAACAGAGGAATCTGCGCCGCGAAGATGTGCTGGAGCACCACCACCAGCGCCGCCACGCCGCGCACAGCCTCGAGAAAGGCGATCTTCGGACGGCTGCTCTGGAGGGTGCCGGCTGTCGCTGTCGTCGAGGCCACGGGTTCTCCTTTCTCGGCGAACAGATACCCCTGTCTGACGCCGGAAATTCACACCCAGTATGCCACCCGCTGCCCGGAGGACGCCCTGCGGGGCACTCTTTCTGTCACGAAGCGGTCATGCTGCTCGCCTAGGATGGCCTTTCAGTCGCGCCCGGTCGCGGCGCAGAACCTCTCGTGAGACCCCGCCTCGAAACCCTCCTTATGAAAGGTCGACATGCTGGAACGACGACGCCTTCTTGCTGTGTCTGCGACGCTCGCTGCAGCGCTCTCGCTGGCCGTGCTGTCGGGATGCACGTCTACACCTCCCTCGAGCACGCCGGGCCCCATCGGCGCCGGTACCTCTGCAGCAACCGCTGTTCCGGTCGAGCCTCCGGTTCGCGTCGCCGTCGTCGGGGACTCCAACTCGACAGGCCACCAGGGTGACATCGACACGGGCATCGCGAATGGCAACGCCTGGATCGCGCAGGTCGGCACGGCCGACATCGACTACGTCGGCGGCTGGGCGCGCGACGGTGCGACGAGCACGCTCATGGCCGAGCAGGTGCAGCCGGTCGACGATGCCGATGTCGTGGTGATCATGGCGGGTACGAACGACCTGGCAGTCGGCATCTCGCTCGACCAGCTCAACGACGACATCGTCTCGATCGTCGGCACTGTGGGGGCGAAGAATGTGGTCATCGCGGCCATCCCGCCCATCACGGCACGTCCCGCCTACGCTCCCGAGGCCAACGCCAGCCTCGCGGCGCTCGCGGCCGACAAAGGCTGGTTCTTCCACGACGGATGGACGAACCTGCGAACGGCCGACGGTGTGTGGTCGGCCCAGTACAAGCTCGACGGAATCCACACCACCAAGGCGGGATACGGCGTCTTCGGGCGGGACATCGGCGAGTACGTCCTCGCCACGTTCGTCACGAAGTAGCGCCGCCGCGGGGCTGCAGCCCGGCGGCGCGCGGACGACTACTGCGCGGTCTGCGCGGTCTGCACCGCGACGGCGACCAGCGGTGCGAGCGCGATCGACGCCGAGTTGGTGAGGTGTACCCCGTCGGCGAGCACCGGTGCGTTGCCGATGAACGACGGGCACTGGTTCGCGTTGCAGTACCAGGTCGTCGTGTCGACGAAGTGCGCGTTGCCGGCCGCCGCTTCGAACGTGCTCTTCAGCAGGGCATCCCGGTTCTGGTAGCCCTCCACAACGCTCGAGACACAGTCCGACGGCTTGCTCTGCGGGGTCTGGCAGGTGTAGAGCGTCGTACCCGCAGGCGGGCGGTTCAGCATGATGACCTTGCCCTGCACCGGCGCGAGCGCGGTCAGCGTCGAGGTCACAGCGGTCTTCCACTCCGTGTCGGCCGCCGAGCCGGTGGCCTTGCTGGCGAGGCGGTTGTCGTCTTCGGCCTCGGAGAGGAAGGTCAGTGCCGGGTTGGTCGACGTGATCTGGCCAATGGCCCAGGTGCGGAAGTCGCCGCACTCGGGGAACGCGGAACCGTTCGGCTTCGTGATCGTGGCGTTCGAGGCGGGGCACGCCGCAAGAGTCAGAATGCGCACCTTCCAGTCGCTTCCGAGGGCCTCGCGGATGGCCGGGGCGTAGCTGATGGCGAGCGAGTCGCCGAAGACCACGGCGGTGTGTGCCGCGTCGGCGTTGGCGTTGCCGTAGGAGCAGTGGTCGGTGTTGGCGATGTTGTCGGACTGATCGGCACCGTCTTCCCCGAGACATCCGTCGGTCAGCCACTCTGTGGAGATCACCGAACGGCCGTTCGGGCCGAAGTCGTTCACCGAGGGGGAGAGCTCGGGCCAGGCGTCGGCGCGGAGCGCCTCCTGGATAGCTGTCTTGCGGGTGTCGAGCGCTGTGACGTCTGCGGCCACACCCGTCGAGGCGATGGACTGGGGGGGAACGAGTGGCTTCGCGGTCTCGATCGGCGAGACACGGCCGAAGGCGAAGACGATGATCGCGAGGGACGCGGCGCCGGCGAAGATGAGCGCACCGACGCTGATCTTGGTCGCTGCCGGAATGACGCGCTCCCGGTGGCCGCGCTTGGGCTTCGTGCGCCTGAGGAACGATGACCGGCGGATCGGGTCTTCGACGAAATGGAACGACAGCACCGACAGCACCAGCATGATCACGAGCGCCAGCACGACGTAGAGCACATCGAGCGACGGGATCAGAATGGCCAGGAAGATGATGACCGGGAAGTGCCACAGGTAGAGGGAGTACGAGATGCGGCCGAGGTAGCGCATGACGGGATTGTCGAGGGGTACCAGAAAGCGCCTCGGCCCGGAGATGCCGGCCGCGACGATGAGGCAGGTCGAGAGCACAGGGAGCGCGGCGCCCGGTGCGGGGAAGAGCTGCTGGGGCGTGATGATGAACGCCGAGACGATGATGCCCACGATGCCGACCCAGGCGAGAACCGGTCGCACGGCGGCCGGGATGCGACCCAGCTGGGTCGCGAAGGCCGCGATCGCCGCCCCTGCCGCCAGTTCCCACGTGCGGCTGAAGGTGTCGAAGTAGGCGACGGCCGGGTTGGTGATCGAGGAGTAGATCGCCCAGGCGAACGACAGCACGACGACAGCGATGAAGACGGCTCCGACCTTCTGGTCGGTTGTGCTCTTATGCTCCACCGCGTTCGCTGTCGACAGCTTGATGCGCTTGCGTGAGCGGAAGGCCACCAGGAGCGCGAGGCTGAGCCACGGCCAGACCAGATAGAACTGCTCCTCCACCGAGAGCGACCAGTAGTGCTGCAGCGGCGAGATCGCGCCGGTCGCCTGGAAGTAATCGGTACCCACGGCCGCGAAGTGCCAGTTGGCCGAGAAGAACACGGCCCAGAGGCCATCGGCGAGGATCTCCTGCGCACGCGGCAGACTGAGCAGGAAGAACCCGACCACGACGGTGACCAGAATGACGAGAACCGCCGCCGGGGCGATGCGTCGCAGCCGCCGGCCGTAGAAGTCGAGGAACGAGATGGTCTTCGTCTTCTGGTACTCGCGCAGCAGCAGACCGGTGATCAGAAAGCCACTGAGCACGAAGAAGACGTCGACGCCGATGAACCCGCCGAGCGGCCAACCGATGAGGTGGTCGAGAACAACGAGGGTCACCGCGATGGCGCGGAGACCCTCGATGTCACCGCGAAAATACTTTCTGGGTACCCCGGGAACCGGTTCGGCTCGAGACGGAGTGGTTGACGTTGTGCTCATGTGCGTGCTCCCCGAACGGCACAACAACGCGCCTGTTTCGAACAGATCCTACGCGACGCTCCCAAATGCGGCGAATATTGCAGCTCCCGATGGATGGCGTTAGAGTGATCGCTTGCATCATGCGTGACCTTCTGTGTGTAAAACTTGTATCGCCCAGAGGCTATCGTCGGCCGGTCCGGGTCCGGCGGCTGATGATTGAGGGAACTACTACGTGCATATTCGCAATTACCTGAGGGTCCTACAGCGGAGCTGGATCCTGATCGCGGGAATTGTCCTCGTGTCGGTGGCTGCCTCGGCGACCTACGCCATCCTGCAGACGCCGCTCTACCAGGCTTCCACAAAGGTCTACGTCTCGACCTCCTCCTCGGCCACGACCGCCGAGCTGCAGCAGGGCAACACCTTCACGCAGCAGGCGGTGAAGACCTACGCCGACCTCGTGTCGACGCCGATCGTGCTCGATCCCGTCATCTCCCAGGTCGGCCTGTCGGAGACGTCTGACGACCTGGCCAAGACGGTGACCGCCACAGCGCCGCTCGACACGACGATCATCGAGATCACGGTGACGAGCAACTCCGCAGCGGATGCCGCGACCATCGCCAATGCGGTCGCCAAGAGTTTCTCCACCAACGTGCCGGCCCTCGTGCCGGAAGCGGCCGACGGCACCCCGCAGGTCAAGATCTCCACGGTCAAGACCGCGACACCGCCGCTTCGGCCGACGTCGCCGAACGTGCCGCTCAACGTGGCCCTCGGCCTCATCGTGGGTCTGCTCGTGGGGCTCGCCCTGGCGTTCCTGCGCGAGGCACTCGACAACCGCATCCGCAGCCAGCGCGACACCGAGGCGATCACCACCGCCCCCGTGCTCGGCGCCATCTTCTTCGACCCGCGCGCCTCCGAGCGACCACTCGTCGTTCACGCAGAGCCCAAGAGTCCGCAGGCCGAGTCGTACCGTTCGCTCCGCACGAACCTGCAGTTCCTAGAGTTCGGCGACCTGCCGCACACCTTCGTCATCACGTCGTCGGTCGCTTCCGAGGGCAAGTCGAGCGTGAGCTCGAACCTCGCGATCGCCCTCGCCGACGCGAACTCGAGCGTCATCGTGATCGATGCCGACCTCCGCCGCCCCCGCCTCGCCTCCTACCTCGGCCTCGAGGGTGCCGTCGGTCTCACCGACGTGCTGATCGGCCGGGTCGAGCTGGGTGACGCCATCCAGCAGTGGGGCGAGCGCGAGATGTACGTTCTGCCGGCGGGATCGATTCCGCCCAACCCGAGCGAACTGCTCGGCGGGCCGGCGATGAAGAAACTGTTGGAGACGCTCGAGACGGAATTCGACACCGTCATCATCGATGCTCCTCCCCTCCTTCCTGTCACCGACGCTGCGATCCTGGCGAAAGCCACCCGTGGTGCGATCGTCGTGGCATCCGCAGGGAAGGTCCACAAGGCCCAGCTCAGAAGTGCGATCGACATTCTCGACAATGTCGGAGCGACTGTTCTCGGCCTGATTCTGACCATGCTTCCGACGCGTGGGGCTGACGCGTACGGTTATGGTCACTACAGCTATGCCTACGCTGAAGACGAGAAACCGTCGTCGTCCAGCGCAGAGCCTATTCTTCCGGTGACTGATACGCCGGTGGCCAAAAGCTAGTTCTCGTGGCTGAACTCAGTTTGCGCGACAGGGCGAAGGCCAAGACAAGGAAACCCTCGTCTGAGCCGTTCATCATCCTGTTCGTCTGCACCGGCAACGTCTGCCGGTCGCCGTTGGCCGAACAGCTGTTCGCCGCGAAGATTGCCGAGGTGGGGCTGGGGGAGCTGATCATCGTGCACAGTGCAGGTACCGCCGCGTTGGTGGGGCAGGGGATGCCCGCCCAGGCCGCAGCGCTCTCTGAGGGTCTGGGCGGGCATCCTGAGCCCCACCGTGCCCGGTTGCTCACCGCCGAGATGGTGATGGATGCCGACATCGTGCTGGCGCTTGCGCGCGAGCACCGCGGCTCCGTCGCCCAGTTGGTGCCGAAAGCCCAGGCGCGCACGTTCACCCTCATCGAATTCGCCCGGCTGCTGCACGCTGCCTCGCAGGAGCACCGGATCGCCTCGGAACCGGCGCTTCCCGAGGTACCCGACTTTCTGCGTGACCTCGTCGAGCGCGCCGCGCTGTTCCGGGGCGTCGTGGGCGGCCCCGGCGAGCCCGAGCTCGACGACGTTCTCGATCCGTACCGCAGGTCTCAGCAGAGCTACGACCTGTCGACCCAACAGATCACGCAGGCCGCGAAGGTCATCGTGGCCGCCCTCGAGCAGATCGTGGGGCCCCGCCGGTGAGCATGACGAGGGGTATGGGGGGCCCCCGGGCGCGCTGGCAGCGCACCTACGCCACCCGGCTGCGTGTGACAGACACGATCCTCGTCATTCTCGTCGTCGTGGCGGCGCAGCTCATCCAGTTCGGCTGGGCCGCGCCCTCGGTGGCGCCGATCGGGTTCTACGAAGGCCCCGATCTCTCCTACCCGATCCTCTCGGTGCTCATCGTCATCGCGTGGCTCGTGTTGCTCGTGCTCTACGGAACGCGCGAGACCCGGCTGATCGGCTCGGGTGCGCCCGAGTACAAGGCCGTGTTCAATGCCGGCATCGCCCTCTTCGGGGTCGTCGCCGTTCTCGCCGTGTTCTTCAAGGCCGACCTCGGGCGTGGCTACCTGCTCCTCACCGTGCCGGTCGGAACCGCCATTCTCGTGCTGGCGCGGTGGCTGCACCGGGAGTGGCTGCAGTCCCAGCGCAAGAAGGGCCTGATGTCGTCGGGTGTCATCCTGGTCGGGTCCGATGAGACGGCGAGCCATGTCGCGCTGCAGCTGCTGCGCGCGCCGTCGGCCGGGTACCGAATTGTGGGAGCCTGCCTCGTCGAGAGCACGACCAGCACGCACGTGTCGGGTACAGACATCCCCGTGCTCGGCGGCATCGAATCGGCGCTGGTCTCGCTCGAGACGACGGAGGCCGACACCCTCGTCGTCACCGACAGCACTGTTCTCTCGCCCGAGGGGATGCGCGAGCTGGGCTGGAGCCTCGAGCCCGGCCGCCACCACCTGGTGATGGCGCCGAGCCTCACGGGGGTCAGCGGCCCGCGCATCCACACCCGGCCCGTCGCGGGTCTGCCGCTCATCCACGTGGAGATCCCCCGCTTCGACGGTGGCAAGTGGATCGTGAAGAGACTGTTCGACATCGTGGTGTCGAGCCTGCTGCTGATCGTGCTGCTGCCGGCCTTCGTGGTGGTGGGGCTGCTCGTGAAGCTCACCAGCCGCGGCCCGGTCTTCTACGGCCAGGAGCGTATCGGTCTGAACGGCGAACCGTTCGCGATGATCAAGTTCCGCTCGATGAGTGACGGGGCGGATGCTCAGCTGCAGCAATTGCTGCAGGAGCAGGGCACCAGCGATGTGCCGCTGTTCAAGGTGAAGGACGACCCGCGCGTCACCCGGGTCGGCCGCGTGCTGCGGAAGTATTCGATCGACGAGTTTCCGCAGCTCATCAACGTCTTCCTCGGCGAGATGAGCCTGGTCGGGCCGAGGCCCCAGCGCGAGGGTGAGGTGGCTCTGTACGACTCCGTCGCGCGTCGGCGGCTGTTGCTGAAGCCCGGTATGAGCGGCCTGTGGCAGGTCAGCGGTCGCTCGAACCTCTCGTGGGAGGACGCCATCCGGCTCGACCTGTACTACGTCGAGAACTGGTCGATCTTCGGCGACCTCTCGATCCTGCTTCGAACCGTTCGACAGGTCGTCATGCCGGAGGGGGCGCACTGATGCGGGATCTCATCGTTCATGAGTGGATAGAGAAGTCGGGAGGCTCGGAGGTGGTTCTCGACGCGATCGTCGACGCGCTGCCGGGCGCCGACATCCTGAGCCTCTGGAAAGACGACGAGGAACGCTACGCCGGCCGCAACCTCCGGGAGAGCTGGATCGCACGCACCCCGCTTCGTCGCTCGAAGATCCTCGCGCTGCCCGTGATGCCGACGACCTGGGCCCGCACAGACACCTCCGGCTACGACCGGGCCCTGGTGAGCTCTCACCTGTTCGCTCACCAGGTCGGCGGGTCGTCGCCCCAGCGCCGCGCCGACAGAACGTATGTCTACGTGCACACCCCGGCCCGTTATGTCTGGACCCCGGAGCTCGACAAGCGCGGGTCGAACCCGCTCGTTCGCGCTGCGGCCGCCGTGCTGAAGCCCTACGACCGGCGGGCCGCCCGGCATGCCACCGCGCTCGCCGCCAACAGTGAGTTCGTGCGCACCCGCATCGCCAACACGTGGGACAGGGACTCGATCGTGATCTATCCGCCGGTGAACGTGGCGCGCATCGCCGCGCACTCGGACTGGCGGTCCCAACTGGGCGGTGAAGACCTGCGTGTGTTCGAGAGCCTGCCCGCCGACTTCGTCTTCGGTGCCTCCCGTTTCGTGCCGTACAAAGAGCTCGATGTGGTGATCGCGACGGGTGAGGCGGCCGGGCTGCCCGTGGTGCTCGCCGGTGACGGGCCCGAGCGCCAGAACCTCGAGGCACTCGCTGCCACCGCCACGGTTCCGGTGATCTTCGTCGGCCGGCCCTCCGACGCGTTGCTCTATGCGCTCTACCAGGCGGCGACGGTCTACGTCTTTCCGGCCGTCGAAGACTTCGGCATCATGCCGGTCGAGGCGATGGCGGCCGGCGCCCGGGTGCTCGTCGGATCGACGGGTGGGGCGACGGAGTCGGTCATCGACGGCCTGACCGGGATGCACGTGGAGAGCTGGTCGGGTGCGGCGCTCGGCGAAGCGGTCTCGCGCGCGTCTCTGCTCGACGCCGGAGATGCGGTGAAGCGCGCCTGGGACTTCGACGCGAGCCACTTCCGCGAGAACTACCTCTCCTGGATCGACCAGCCCTGATGGCCGGGTCACGGCGCATCACGGTCAACGGCTCGTTCCGGCCGCAGCCGATCAGCGGGCAGCAGCGCTATGCGCGGGAGATCGCCGACCGCGTCGCGGACTCTGCCTCGGCCACCGAGGTCGAACCCGGCCCCTGGTTCGCCGCGCGGGGACTGCGCACGTGGGCGTGGGTCATGGGCATCCTGCCGTTCTCGACGGCTCGGAACGTGCTGCTGACCCTGACGAGTCGCGGGCCCCTCGTGCATCCGCGGCACGTGGTGGTGGTGCACGACATCTTCGTGCTGACCAACCCGGAGTGGTATTCGAAGGCCTACGTTCTCTCGCACGCGCCGCTGTTGCGCGCACAACTGCGCACGGCGAAGGCCGTGGTGGCGGTCAGCGAGCCGGTCGCCAGGCAGGTCGCGGCCGCCGCACTGACGAAGGCCCCGATCGTGGTGGCGCCGAACGCCCCCAGCACGCTGTTCCTCGATGCGGCGGAGAAGAACGCCGCAGACGTGCCACCGGTGCTCGAGCGCCTCGGCGTACAGGGCGACTCGTACCTGCTCGTCGTCGGCAACCTCGACCCCCGCAAGAACCTCGAGCGGCTTTCGCGGGCCTACTCGGCGATCGACCCGCACCTCCGCGCCCGTTTTCCGCTGGTCGTGGTGGGCGGGGTGAACGCCACGGTGTTCGCCTCGGTCGGTATCAGCTGGCCCGCCGAGGTCGTGCTCGCCGGCTACGTCGACGACGCCGAGCTCGCGGTGCTGTACCGCTCGGCTCGCGGGGTCGTCTTTCCCAGCCTCGCCGAGGGGTTCGGGCTGCCGATGGTGGAGGCGGCAGTGTCGGGCGCGCGCCTGGCGGTCTCCGACATCGAGATCTTCCACTGGATCGCGGGCGAGAACGTCGCCTACTTCGATCCGACCTCCGAACCCGCGATCACCCGGGCCCTGACAGAGCTGGTGACCACCGACGCGTCGGACGGCCGGGCCTTCGCGGCAGACATCCGCGCCCGTTTCGACTGGAACACCAGCGCCAGAACCATCGCCCAGGCCTGCCGCCGGGTTGCCGAACGGTGAACCTCGGTCGCCTGAAGCTGCTCCTCCCCGTCGGAGCGGCGGGACTCACACGGGTCGTCCAGCTCGTCGTGCTGGTGGTGCTGCTCGCCCTCAGCGCGGGGTCTGAGCAGAGCACCCTCGTCGCCGGGTTCGCGCTGCTCAGTTCGTTCGCCATCTTCACCGACTCCGGCGCATCCAGTTACCTGCTTTCGGTGCCCCGCCACCAGCTCGGCCGCGTGGTGCATTCGCAGGCGACGGGAGTGCACGTGGTGCTCTCGACGCTCGGAGCGCTCGCAGCGGTCGCGATCACGCTCCTCTCCTCCGGGTCGGCCACCACCACCGCCGTAGTGCTGGTGCTCGCCGGTCTCGGGGTGAGCCAGATCTGCGACAGTGTCACCCGTACGACGCGGGCGCCCCAGCTCGTCTACCGTCGGGATGCGAGCTACGCCATCCCAGACCTCGCCCTGGTGCTCGCCAAGACGCCGGTGCTGGTGCTTGCCGTGGTGTTCCACCGGGTGGAGCTGCTGGCGCTGATGGCCGTTCCCTCGCTCATCGTGGTGCTCGCGACGTATGTGGCGAATCGACGGGCCATCGTTCCGGTCGACGTGGAGCCGGAACGGGTGTTCCGCTCCATCGCGGAGTTCGGGCTCTCCGGGTCGCTCAGCGCGCTCTACTCGCAGGCACCGCTCGTGATCGGCACCGCGCTGCTGGGCGTGGACGCGATCGCGCCGCTCGCCGTGGCGTATCGCGTCGCACAGCCGCTGGAGGTCATCCCCGCCACCATCTCGCAGCAGCTCATTCCGCGCATCCGCACCCTCAGCCATTCGTTCGTGCGGTACTGGCTCATCTTCGTGGGGCTCGGGCTGGCCTGCGCCCTGGTGCTCATCGTCAGTCAGAACCTCGTCAGGGCCGTTCTCGGCAGCGAGTCGTTCGACAGCGTCATCTTCGTGCTCATCGTGCTGTCGATGGGGCCGAAGTTCGGCAACTACGCCCTCGTTGCCTACTCGATGGGCAAGGGTTACATCCGCCAGCGGTTGATCGCGACCATCACGGTGGGCATCATCGCCGTGACGCTCACGGTGCTGGCGTGCATCCTGTTCGGTGACACCGCCCTTGCCGGGGTCACGCTGCTCAGCGAGCTCACCCTCGCCCTCACCCTTTCGCTGCTCATCCGGGCCCGGTCCAGAAAAGACGTCAACCGTTGAGAATCCTCATCATCTCTGCAGACCGCACGACTGTGTCGGGTCACCCGCAGAACATCGGCGACGCCTTTCTCACGGATGCCCTGTCTCGAGCCCTTCGCCACGCCGACAACGACGTGGTCATCGCCGACTTCGGGTCGGCCGTTCGGGTCGGCTCCGAGGAGACGCGCATGCGGGTCTCGGGTGTGAAGGGTCTCGCCAGCCTCATCCGCGGCGTCGATGCGGTAGTACTCGGCGGCGGCACGCTGCTGCAGGACGACCAGCCGACGCGCCCGTTCGCCGGGCTCCCGCGGCTCTGTCTCTCGGCCGGCCTGATCGCGCGCGCGTCGGGCAAGAGGTTCGTCATCTTCGGCGTCGGGGTCGACCCGGTGCGCCGGCGACGGATGCGCTTGGCCATCGGTGCAACCCTCCGCCTCGCGCGGGTCTGGGTTCGCGACTCCGCCTCTCAGGCGCGCGCCGCCGCGCTCATGCCGGGCACGCCCGGGCTTTCGGGCGACGTGAGCCTGTTCGACTACAGCCCCCGGGGGGCGGATGATCGAGCATCCGTCGTTCGAACCGGAGTGCTGCTCGCGCTGAACCGCCGCGAAGCCGGGGCGCTGACGCTCGGGCAGGTCGAGGCGCTCAGGCAGCAGTGGGGCGCCGTGCACTTCGTCTCGATGGACCAGGGCGATGATTCCGACGGCGGCAGCCTCGCTCCCGAGGTCGCCACAGCCCTCGGATACGCCGGGCGCAGCCAGTCGTGGCGCACTGTCTCCCAGACCATCGCCTCAGCCGACGTCGTCATCGCCTCCCGGATGCACGCCATGTACATGGGCGTTCTCACCGGGGTGCCCGTGGTGGCCATCGCCGGGTTCGCGAAAGTCGATGCCTTCGCAGCCGACTTCCATGTCGAAACGGCGGCTACGATCGAGGAAGCGACCGCGAAGCGGGGGCGCGTCGACGGGGCCGCCGTAGAAGCTGCGGTCAGAGACCTGACGGCGGCCGAGACGCGAATGCTGGCATTCCTGGGAGGTTCACGATGAGATCGCTTCTGATCTTCGCTGCTGGCTCCGTCGCGGCCATCCTCGTCTCGCTCGGGGTGGTCTCGCTGTTCAACCAGACGGTGTCGTATCCGACCATGATCGCGCTGCTGGCCATCGTGCTGCTCGGTGCCCTGGTGCGCGAACTGGTCGTGTTCCGCGACCCCCTGACCCCGGGCGCCGTCGTCGCCATCACCGGGCTGCTGCTCTTCGTGCTGCGGCCGCTGACGATCATGTGGAACCGGGTCACGAGCCCCGGCGCCATCGCCGACTCGCGCGACTTCACGCCGACGCTGATCCTCGCCGGCAGCGCGGCGCTGGTCGAGTGCCTGATCTTCTTCTGCGCCTTCTTTCTCGTGTACTACATCATCACGATGGCCCGGGATCGCACGACGTTCCCCGACTTCGTGCAGGAGAAGCGGCGTCGCGTCGTGAACTCCACCGGGCTCCAGGCAGTGGTGATCGTCGCCTCCGCCATCGCGGTCGGAGCGCTGGGGTACCTCGTCGTCAGCTCCGGCGGGCCGTCCGCCTATTTCAATGGCCTCGCGAACAGGAGCGACTTCCTCTCGGGCAAATCGTTCCTGGTACTGGGCTACGTGCCGGTGCAGGTCGCCCTGGTGGCGAACGTGGTTCACCGCAGGCTCGCAAAGCTGCCCGTCTGGAACAACTGGGTGAACATCGTGGGGCTCGGCAGTCTCGTTCTCTGCGGTTTCGCGGCAGGTGGGCGTGGCCCGCTCGTCGTCGGCGTCGTGCTGCCGCTGGTGCTGCTGAAGCAGCTCGGCCCGAAGCCCTTCAAGCTGCGCACGATCGCCGCGCTGGGGCTCGCCCTCGTGATCGTCGCGATCTCGTACAGCATCGTCGTGCGCAACGCGAACTTCGACCAGGGTCGTTCTCTCAACCAGCTGGCCAGCGACCCGGTGGGTGTTCTGCTCGACCAGCTCACCAGCGGTGCAGAGACCAGGCCCTTCGACAGCCTCATCCGGCTGAACGAAGTCGTGGCGCAGGACGGCGACTTCGAGTTCCAGCGCGGTGCCACCTACGCGGCGGTGCCCGCCTGGTTCGTGCCGCGCGCATTCTGGGAGAACAAGCCCAGCGGCGGCGGCAATACCTGGTTCACCAGCAACTACGTCCCCCGGTTCTACGGCACGACCAAAGTCGAGACGAGTCTCTCGGCCGTCGGTGAGGCGTATGGCAACTTCGGTCACCTCGGTGTGGGCATCGCCGGCGCCCTGATGGCGGTACTCGCCTCCGCGCTGTCGCGGGGCCGCCTGCGCGAGCGGGGAGTGCTGGGCCTGACCATCTCGATCTGCCTGACCCCGATCCTGTTCTCGCTCATTAGGGGCGATGCCTACCAGGGCGGATCGCTCACGATCGCGACGACGCTCCTCGCGACCGGGATCTACCTGGCGATGACGAAGGCGTGGGTGCCGGAACGGGCGCCACTGGCGGCCGGGAAGCGTGCCCCGGCGCTCATTCGGGCCTAGCGGCCGGCTCTGCTGATTCCGCCACGGGCGACTTCGTCGACGCCGTCTTGATCGCCTCGGGAGTGCTGTCTTCAAGAAGGGCATCGCGGATGATGCGGCGGGGGTCGTACTGGCGGGGGTCGAGCTTCTTCCACTCGACGTCGTCGAACTCGGGTCCCATCTCCTGCTTGACGCGGTCTTTGGCCGTCTGGGTGTAGCCGCGAAGCTGCTGCACGAACTGGCCGAGTTTGGTGGCGTAGAGCGGGAGTTTCGTCGGCCCGATGATGAACGCCGCGATGACGGCGATGAGGATGAGCTTTTCGAACGTCAGACCGAACATGGTTTCACAGTGTTTCTCGTGTCGGGCGAAGGGGTTGTACGGGGGTGGAGAGCAGAATGGCGGGCTGGTTCGACCACTGCGAATCGAACCGGCCCGCCAGGCTGGGTGGAGCTAGTTTGCGGCGCTGGTGTTGACGGCGCCGTTGACGCCGGCCGGGAAGAACCCGCCCTTGGTGACGGCCTTGTTGTTCAGGTAGACGACGTTCAGCACCTGGCCGGGGGTACGGCTGAAGGCGATGGCGTTCGCGTCGGTCGGAACGAGGTTCAGCGCGCCACCGGCGGCCTTGTCGGTGATTCCCTGGTCGTCGTCGGTGGGTCCGTCGAGGCTGTCGCGTGCGTCGGAGATGGCGTTCGCGGCGTCGGCGAGTCCCTTGGCGTAGAGGCTCGTGCGGATGATGCCCGCGTGGTACGCCTCGACGGCGAGGATGCCGGCGGCGGCCTCCAGGTACGTCTTGTTCGTGATGAGCGG
>NZ_NBXD01000025.1 GCF_003399645.1 Subtercola boreus | reverse complement strand
AGAGGAGGGTTTCGATCGTGCTCGCAGGCACGGGTTCGGTGAGACCGTCGATCCAGCCGACACCCCGGCCGGAGATGATGTCGTCGAGGGTGGCGTGCACGTTGACGGTGGGTGCGGCCCCGTTCAGGCGCGGCATCGACGGGAGCCCTGCCGCGGTGGTGACGAGTTGCAGGAGACCGTCGGCGAGCTTCTGACCCCTGGTGCGGGTGTCACGGAGCAGCGGGTCGACTTCGTCATCATCGGCCGGGTCGGGGGCGCCGGGCTGGGTCGGGTCGGAAGTGAAGGTGGGGATGCGAGGGCTCGTGAACGGCTCCAACGCCGCCCGGAGGTGACCGGCCGCCGTAGGTGGCAGCAGCCCGGTAAGTTTCGTCATCCCGGTCTTCTCCGTGACCAAGGTCAGGTGGCGTCTGTCGTGCAGTTGCGCCTCGGTGGGCTCTGTGCCGTCGGGGTCGAGATGCGCGATCATCCGTACCGCGAAACAGTCGATGACGTCTGCGGAATAGCACTGGCCCCCCAACGACTCTTGCGCCAGAGACACCAACTGGGCTTCGGCCTCGATCAGGGCATCCGTGAACCCCGTACTTTTCGCCACCCGGCCGAGCCGGGTCGTGATCACCGTCGCCACGTCGAGACCGATCGCTCCGAGCCCGACCGCTTCGGCGACGTGAGAGAACGCCGGGAGGTTCGGCAGGCCACACAGCGACATCGTGACACGAAGCTCCCCACCGACCTTCATCAGCTTCTTCGCCGTGTGCTCACTCGTACCCGTATTCGCGGCCAAAAACCCGGCAGGGGTAGTGAAGTTCGACGCCTTCGACAACCCCTCTTCGCCGAGCTCGGGTCTGCACCTCTCAGCCACCTCCCCCGCCAGGCGCAGACGCAACGATGTGACCAACCGTTCCAGGTACTCCACCTGCACCACACCAGCCATCAACTCACCAGTGGCAAGCCCGGTGGGCGCGGCAGCCCCGGCACCCGAAGACGGATCCAAAACGCCCAGGCTCAGAAGAGCATCCACGCACCCCACAATCGCCGACGCGACATCAGTCGGCGGAGGTGGTGTGGGTGCCTTGGTCATGACTCCAGTCAAACACCAACCACTGACATTACCTCAGCAAAAACACCCCGAAACAGACCAGTTTCCAAAATACTTTCTGAGAGTTTTAAGCAGAGCGTGAATCCTCTAGGGCCAGACCGGTTCGACCATGATCGACCGGAGCGAATCGAGCGTCTCCCGCAGCAGATCGGGCAGCGGAGTCTCGCCCCCCAGGCTCATCCACCGACCGATCGAGACGCTGAAGACGGTCACCGTTGTGTGAGCCACGAGCGCCGCCGTGAGGTCGTCGACACCCCGGTCGCGAAAGCTCTGCTGGATCGCGTCGGAGAGCGCGGCCTGCTTCTGCAGCTCTCGTTCGCGCAGCCCAGCGTCCTGCTCGATGATCTTCTTGCGAGCGACAAAGCGTTCCATCCCGCCGGTGAACTGGGCTGCGGCGACCGCGTCGAACCCGCCGGCGATGATCTGAAGAGGGGTGAGAAAGGCCGGGGCCTCGGTGATCATGCGGGCGGCGAGGGAGGGAACATCCACCTCTCCACCGAACAGCACTTCGCGTTTGTCAGAGAAGTGACGAAAGAACGTGCGCGTCGTCAGGCCAGCGCGGGCCGTGATCTGCGGAACGGTCGTCTCCGCAAAGCCCTGCTCGTCAAACAGCTCGAGAGCCGCCCGCTCGAGGCGGTCACGCGCGTTCGGCTCCCATCTGCTCATGTCTTCATTCTACTGTTCGGGACGAGAGTGATGACATGCAATGCCATCAGGGTGTAATGTGATGACACATCATGCCATCACTTCCCTCCAGAGAGACAAGACACCCGATGCCCATCAATTCCGCCGCCGTTCTGCCCGCCCACCACGCCGATTTCATCGTTCAGCCAGCCCGCTACACCCCGCCCGGCCCGCACGAACTCGTCGTTCGCAACCGCGCTGTCGCGGTCAATCCGCTCGACGCAATCAAGCAGTCGACGGGCGATCTCATGTTCCGCTGGCTGCCGTACCCCAGCGTTCTGGGGGAGGATGTCGCGGGCGAGGTCGTCGAGGTCGGCAGCGACGTCACGCGCTTCCGGGTGGGCGACCGCGTGGTCGCCTATGCCGTCGGCATGGAGAAGGAGCGCAACCACGAGTCGGAGGGTGCATTCCAGCTGTTCACGGTGGTGAGCGACCAGCTCGCCGCGCCGATTCCCGCGAGTCTCTCCTTCGTGGAGGCCGCTGTGCTGCCGTTGGCGATCTCGACCGCCGCGTCCGCCCTGTTCCAGGATGACCAGCTGGGGCTGCGCCATCCGGTCGGTTCGGCTACAGGCGTGAGCGCGGCGCCGCTCGCGGAGGGCGCGACGGTGGTGGTCTGGGGTGGATCGACGAGCGTCGGCAGCAACGCCGTCCAGCTCGCGGTCGCCGCCGGATACCGCGTCATCTCGACCGCGTCACCGCGCAACCACGAGCGGGTGCGACACCTCGGAGCGAGCGACGTCTTCGACTACGCCAGCCCGACGGTCGTGCGCGACATCGCGGCACTGCTGGCGGGCATCCCGGTCGCCGGCGTACTCGCTGTCGGCACCGGATCCGCCGAACCGGCCGTCGCAATCGCGGTCGCGACGGGTGCGAAGCGGGTGGCGCTGGCGAGCCCGTCAGTGTCGCTCGAGTCGTTGCCCCGCCGCCGGGGGCTGAGCCTGGCCCTGGTGAAGTCGGGTCTTGGGCTCGTGGGCGGCAACACCGCGCTGCAGGCGCGCTGCCGGGTGCACGGCATTCGCGCGCGGTTCGTGTGGGGCAGTTCGCTGATGAACAACGAGGTGGGGCCGATGCTCTGGGAGAGGTTCCTGCCGGCGGCCCTCGCGGAGGGGCGCTATGCGGCGGCGCCCGAGCCGCGCGTGATCGGCGAAGGACTCGATCAGGTGCAGGTGGCGATCGACACCCTGCGGCGGGGCGTCTCGGCGCAGAAACTCGTGGTCATGCTGTAGGCGGCGCCGCACTCGTTCCCCGCACGATCAGTTCCACCGGGAGAACCACCGAAGCGACCGCCTCGAAGCTCCCGGCCTCCAGCCCCTCGATCAGCAGGCGGGCGGAGTTTCGGCCCAGGCCCGAGGCATCCTGGCGCACCGTGGTCAGCCCGGGGGTGATGACGGAGGCGATGTCGATGTCGTCGAACCCCACGACGGTGACGTCTGCGGGCACTGTGAGGCCCTGCTCGCGCAGTCGCTTGATGGCCCCCACCGCGATGAGGTCGTTGCCGCCGAAGACCGCGGTGAACGAGACGTCGTTCGCCAGCAGGTCGTCGATGCTGTCGTACCCCGCGTCGATGTCGAAGTCGCCGTAGAGCACGAGGGCGTTCGGAAAGGACTCACGGATGCCCGCCACGCGTTCGATGGTCGAGTTCAGTCCGGCGAAACCGGCGATGACGACGGCTCGGGTGTGCCCGAGCTCACGCACGTGGCGGGCCAGCTGCCTGGCCCCGTCGAGGTTCGCCGACGTCACCCAGGGGATCGAGGCGAACGAGTCGATCCCCTCATCGGCCAGCACCACGGGTGCGGATGCAGCGACCTTCTGCAATTCGTTCGTCTGGGGCATCTGCCGGCCGGCCGTATAGATGAGGCCGTCGATCAGGCGCGTGCGGATCATGTTGAAGTACCGCTGTTCGCGCCTCGGGTCGGAATTGGCTGTGCTGCAGACGATGAGTCCGTAGTCCAACTCGTTCGCCATCTCTTCGACACCGCGGGCGATTCGGCCGAAGAACCAGTTCGAGATGTCGGGAACGGCCAACCCGATCATCCTGCTCCGCCCCGACTGGAGGCGTCGGGCACCCGCGTCGGGCACATAGCCGAACTCGTCGATGAGCCCTTTGATGCGCTGGGCGGTCTGCGGGCTGACCGGGCGTTTGCCCGAAATGGTGTGCGAAACGGTCGTCACGCTGACGCCGGCTGCGTCGGCGATCTGCTGCATCGTCCACGGCTTGCCGTTCGGCTCGGTCACGCAGCAAGAGTAGTCGAGATCGCGACCGGGTCATATGGGTGGCCTCAGGGTGTTGCGCCCTGTGTCGCCGATGGTCGCGACGGGGTTTTACACGCGCGACACCGCGCGAAATCCAATGGAAACAGTGAGGCCGTACGGTCGAGAAAGCGACGATTGCAAAACGCTTTGCGCGCTTTCCCCCTCCCGACCAGCCCTTGGAGACCAGATGAACCTCGCCCCATTCGGCGGCCGCCGCGCCCTTCGTGCCGCCACTGTCGCCCTCGGAATCGCGAGTGTGCTCGCCGTCGCCACCGCCTGCTCGTCGAGCTCGGGAACGCCGGCCGCCTCCAGTGGGGGAACCACCCCGCTGACGCTGCAGACCTCCTGGATTCCGCTGGTGCAGTTCGGTGGCAGCTACGTGGCCGAGAAGGAGGGCTATTACACGAACAACGGCGTCGACGTCACGATCCTCCCCGGAGGACCCGATGTCGATTCGATGGCCGCCGTCGAGTCCGGCCAGGCCGACATCGGAATGGGCAACGCCGACACCGTCGCCCAGGCCAACGCGAACGGCGCCGACCTCGTGATCGTCGCAGCGGGCTTTCAGAAGAACCCCCTCGCCATCCTCTCTACCTCCGACAAGCCGATCACCACTCCCGCCGACATGGAGGGTAAGAAGATCGGGGTGCCCACCGGCGACCAGGCCGCCCAGGATGCCGTCGTGAAGGCCAACAACCTCGACGCGTCGAAGATCATCTCGGTTCCGGTCGGGTTCGACGTGGCTCCGCTGGTGAGCGGCGAGGTCGACGGCCTCTGGGTGTTCTACAGCGAGCAGCCGATCGCCTACGAGGCGGCGGCCGGCAAGCCCGGCGTCACGATGCTGACGGCGGACTACGGCCTCGACGTCTATGCGCAGGTCTACGCCGTGAAGCGTTCGACGCTCGAGGATGCCACGAAGAAGACCGCCATCGAGGGCTTCCTCAAGGGTGAGATCGAGGGCTGGCAGAACTACGTCAAAGACCCCACCGAGGCTGTGGAGCTGACCGTCAACGATTACGCGAAAGACGGCGGCCTGACGATCGAGGAGCAGACCAAGCAGGCGGCTCTGCAGATGGACCTGCTCGTCACCGACGAGACAAAGGCCAACGGCCTGCTGTGGATCTCTGACGACGGCATCACGAAGAACCTCGCCACGCTCGAGTCCCTCGGCATCACCGGCGCCGACAAGTCGCTCTTCGACACCTCGCTGCTGACCGACATCTACCAGGGCAAGTCGAGCATCGGCTGAGGCCCGGTATGAACGGATCCGGCTTCACGCTCACCAATCTGACCAAGGTCTACTCGTCGAACAAGCGCGATGTGCTCGCCCTCGACGACGTGTCGCTCGCTGTACCGGAGGGCTCCTTCACGGCGTTGCTCGGGCCCTCCGGCTGTGGCAAGTCGACCATCCTGCGCATCCTCGCCGATCTGGAGACGCACTCTTCCGGGGAGGTGACGATCCACGGTGAGAGCCCGGCGAGCATCCGCAGGGCGCATCGCCTCGGGCTCGCCCTGCAGGACCCGTCGCTGCTGCCCTGGCGGTCGGTGCGCGACAACATCCGGCTCCCCGGCCAGGTCATGGGAATCGGCATCCCCTCGTCCCGCATCGACGACCTCATCAGGCTGGTCGGCCTCGACGGGTTCGCGGATGCTCGTCCCGCACAGTTGTCGGGCGGGATGCGCCAGCGCGTGGCCATCGCCCGGGCGATCGTTGCCGAGCCGGAGATCCTGCTGCTCGACGAACCGTTCGGTGCGCTCGATGAGATCACGCGCCAGCGCATGAACGAGGAGCTGCAGAAACTGTGGAGTGCGACCTCGGCCACGGCGCTCCTGGTGACGCACTCGATCTCTGAAGCGGCGTTCCTCGCCGACCGCGTCATCGTGATGTCGCCTCGACCGGGGCGCATCGTGGGCGACGTCACAATCGACTTCCCCCGGCCACGCCGGCGCGAACTGCTGTCGAGCCCGGAGTTTCACGCGGTGTGCGACGACCTGAGCACGATGCTGCACTCCGGGCACGACGAACAGGATGCCGCGTGACAACCACGACGCCGGCCACTCCCTCTGCTCCGGCTACGAGCGGCCGCAGTTCGGCGGGTCGGGAGGAGGCTCGCGCCGCGGCCATCGCGTCGGCGCGCCTGAACGCCCGAACCGAAGCGCGCCGGACGCTTCTGAACGGCTGGGTCACGACCGTGCTGGTGAGCGTGGCCCTGCTCGTGCTGTGGGAGGTGGCAGCCGATCTGTGGTTGACCAAGCTGGGCGTGCTCGCCTCGCCGACCGCGATCATCCAGAGCCTCGTCACCGACTCAGGCCTGTATGTGAACGCGGTCTCCGCGACGGCCTGGGTGGCGATGCGCGGGTGGTTCTTCGGCAACCTCGCGGCGATCGTGGTCGCGGTGCTGTTCGTGCAGTTCGCCGCGCTGGAGTCCCTCTTCCTGCGTCTCGCCCTGGCGTTGTTCTGTCTGCCGCTGGTGGCGGTGAACCCGCTGCTGCAGCTGACGTTCGACCCCGACACGGCGAAGGTGGTGCTGGCGAGCATGTCGGTGTTCTTCGTCACCCTTATCGGAACCATGCTGGGGCTCCGAAGCGCCGACGGCAGCCCGATGACGATGGTCAAGGCCTGGGGTGGCGGTTCGCTGTCATCGCTGTGGTTCGTGCGGCTGCCCTCGGGCATCCCGGCCATCCTTACCGGCCTGCAGATCGGTGCGGCCGCAGCGACCCTGGGTGCGATCTTCGGCGAGTTCATCGGCGCCAAGGCGGGGCTCGGCGTGCTGCTGATCAACGGGCTGATGTCGCTGAATCTCGGGCGGGTCTGGTCGGTGGCCGTGCTGGCGACGCTGATGGCCGCGATTCCCTACGGCTTCTTCGGACTGCTGCGCCGCTGGCTCACCCCCTGGTCGGCCGGAATCTCCGCTGCCCAGCAGCTGGCCCCAGCCCCGCGTCGGTCGTTGGCCTCGCGGAGCGGCCGGGCCCTTGCCTGGACGGTCGGATCCATCGCCGTCATCCTGCTCGCCTGGTATGCGTACCTCTTCCTCTTTCAGATGTCACCGTTCGTCGGCAAATCCCCGGTGGATGTGTTCGCGTATCTTTTCACTGCACCGAAGTCCCCGGCCAACCGGTCGGCGATCCTCGAGGCGCTCGGCGTCACTCTGGTGCACTCGGGAATCGGTTACGTTGCCGGTCTCGTCGTGGGTGTGGCCGCCGCCATCCTGTTCGTGCTCTACCCGGTGTCGGAACGGGTGCTCACGCCGCTCGCGGTCGCCCTGCGGTCAGTGCCGATCATCGTGCTCATTCCGGTGCTGATCCTCGCGCTCGGCCGGGGCCTCGGTGGTGTCGTCGCGATCACGGCGATCGTGACCTTCTTCCCCACGCTCGCCAACACGCAGGCCGGGCTCAAGAGGGTGCCGACGGATGCCCTCACTCTGATGCGCAGCTACGACTCGTCGGCCCAGAGCACGCTCTGGCGGTTGCAGGTTCCGTACACGCTGCCGGCGATCTTCGCCTCCGCCCGCATTGCGGCACCGACCGCCGTTCTCGCCTCGACCCTGGCCGAGTGGCTCGCGACCGGCGACGGGCTCGGTCACGCCATCGTGAACGCCCGCGCCCACAGCGACTACACCGGGGTCTGGGCGGCCGCCGCTGTTCTCACCGCGGTGTCGCTGATCTTCTACAGCCTGGTGAGCTGGGCCGAGCGCCGGGTGCTGGCGCGCTACGCGCCCTCGCAGCTCGGCTGACCGGCGCACCGCCCCGCACCATCCGCGCCACGCGCACCACTGCAACACCCGCATCAACCCGCCCCGGAAAGGACCGCCAGCCCATGGCCACACCCCACATCAACGCCGAGAACGGCGATTTCGCCCCCGATGTGCTGATGCCGGGCGACCCGCGCCGGGCGAAGCTGATCGCCGAGACCTTCTTCGACTCTCCCCGCCTCGTCACCGAGGTGCGCGGCATCCTGGGGTACACCGGAACCTTCGAGGGCAGGCCGATCTCGGTGCTGGCCTCCGGCATGGGCATGCCCTCCCTGGCGATCTATGCCACCGAGCTCGTGCGCAACTTCGACGTCAAGCGCATCGTGCGCGTCGGAACGCTGGGCGGTATCGCCCCGCACCTGCGCATCGGCGATGTGATCGCCGCGTCGAGCGCGCACACGAACTCCGCCATGACCTCGCACTGGGTACCCAGCGTGAGCCTCAGCCACGCGCCCAGCTTCGCTCTGCTGCGAAAGGCCGTCGAATACGGCGAGACGACCGGGAAGGTCATCCATGTCGGCCCGGTGTTCACCACCGACTCGTTCTACAACCCCGACACCTCCGTGGTGCCGAAGCTGCTCGAATACGGCACCCTCGCGGTGGAGATGGAGGCGGCCGGCCTCTACGCCACGGCTTTGAAGGAGCGGTTCGAGGCCCTCATGGTCGGCACGATCAGCGACCTGCCGGGCGAGGAGACCACGGCCGAGCAGCGGGAGACCACTTTCGCCGACATGGTCGCGTTCGGATTGGCGGCACTCGCATGAGCCTCCCCAGCTTCTCGGGATACCCCCGCTGGTCGCAGCCGAATGAGCCCTACGCGGCCTTTCCGAAGATCACGCTGCACGACCATCTCGACGGCTCACTGCGGCCCGAGACCCTCATCGACCTCGCCGCCCAGAGCGGTGTGGAGTTGCCCTACACCGACCCGGAGAAGATGGCGTCGTGGTTCACCGGCGAGATCACCGAGCCGAAGATCGACCACTGGGACGAGAAGTTCGGCCTCACCACTCGGGTCATGCAGACCGAGGACGCGATCGTGCGGGTCGCCCGCGAGTGGGTGATCGAAGCCGCCGCCGACGGAGTCATCTACGGCGAGACCCGCTGGGCGCCCGAGAAGCACATCCTCGGCGGGCTGCCGCTCGAGGTGACGGTCGAGGCCGTTGCGACAGGTCTCGCCGAGGGCGAGGCGGAGGTTGCGGCGGCGGGTGGTCACATCCGTGCACGCCAGCTGATCTGCGGAATGCGCAGCTCCACCCTCAGCTTCGAGATCGCACGCCTCGCGGTGGCGATGTACGGCAAGTGGGGTGGCAGCGTGGCCGGCTTCGACATCGCCGGACCCGAAGACGGCTTTCCCATTCGCGACCACCTCGACGCGACCGAGCTGCTGCACCGTTCGGGTGTGCCGTACACCCTGCACACGGGCGAGGCGGACGGCGCGCACAGTGTCTGGGAGACCGTGCACCTCGCGCACACCCTGCGTCTCGGTCACGGTACCCGGATCATCGAAGACGTCACGCTGAACGGTCGTCCGCTCGCCGTGCGCACAGCGGTTCAGGATGTCGCGGCCGCCCGCGCGGCGGGAACAGCCGTCCTCGTTCTCGGGCAAACGGCGCAGTGGGTCGTGGATCGCCGCATCCCGCTCGAGCAGTGCGTCACATCGAACTCCCAGGGCGGTGTCGTGACGGGGCGGGAGAACCACCCCATCGACCTGCTGCGGGAGCTCGGTTTCACCCTCACCATCAACCCTGACAACCGGGTGATGTCGAAGACATCGATCAGCCAGGAGTTCCGGCGCATCGAGGAGCAGTTCGGCTGGGGCGTTCCCGAGTTCACCGTGGCTGAGCTCGCGGGCGTCGACGCGGCCTTCGTGTCGGGTGCCGAGCGCGTGGCGCTCCGTGCGGAGCTGCTGGCGGGGATCGAGGCGTTCACGGCCTGACGCGGGCCCGCTGCTTCTCCGCGAGCGGGCCCGAGCGTGATCCTTATGTGCGAGTGGCCGTGCGCCGCCTGGACGCGAGGCCTAGGCGTGTCAGCGCGCCCATCGCCAACAGACTCACAGCCACGATGAGAGCGTTACCGGCAGGGATGCCGGTGCTGGCCAAAGCGCTCTTCGCTCCACGGCCGGTGCTGCTGCTGCCGGTTCCGGCCGTCGCACTCGGCGTGGCCGTCGCACTCGGCGTAGCCGTGGCGGTTGGACTGATCGGTGCGGCCTTCACGGTGAGACTCACGCGTTGGCTGGCCGATGGCTCGACGCCGTTCGAGGCAACAACATCGAAGGCGTAGTCACCCGGGCCCGCCGTGATGGTGCCTGAGATCAGGCCGGTAGATTGGTCGATCCGGATGCCGTCGGGGAGAGCGACTCCACTGGATTGCCGCAAGAAGAAGACTGCTGCGGGTGTTCCCGTGGCCCGCACGGTGAAGTTCAGCTCGGTGCCCCGTACCACCGCCGGCAGCACGGCCGACGAAGTGATGCGTGGCGCAGAAAGCGTGTCGAAACGGCTGATGGTTCCATCGACGCTGTTGACGACGAAGACGAGACGGGCAGCGCCGTCGATAGCAACACTGACGGGGTTGGTTCCGACGGTGATGAGCCGAGCTGCCGTCGGGCCGCCGAACTGGGAGACGGTGTTGTCTGAGACATTTGTTGCGTAGACCGTCAGGGTGAGTGGGTCTACAGCTACGCCGGCCGGATGCTTGCCGGTGCGGGTCAAGGTGACGGAGGGCTTCTTGTCGGTGTAGACGAAAGAAGCCACCGTGTCATCTCCGTTGTCTGATACGTAGACAGTATGGGATGACGGCTCGATTGCGACGTGGACGGGTGACTTGCCAACCGCGACCGTTGAGATATCGGGTTTAGCCGCCAACGATCCGGAGAAGAAGGAGACCGTTCCGTCGCCTTGATCGGCGGTGAACACGGTGTGAGTCGACGGGTCGACGGCGATATCGACCGGCGCATTGCTGACTGGGACGGTGTGTGGTGTCGGAACGCCGGGCTCTGCGGGGTCGAATTCGGAGACCGTACCGTCGAGTTCATTTGCGACGTAGACGAAGTGAGTGGTCGGGTCGACCGCGACCCCGCTCGCTCCTTTTCCGACCTTGATCACCCGCGGAAGCGAAGCGAGATCGTTGCCGTCGAAGGACCGGATTGTGCCGGTGTCGTAGCTGGTGACGAACACCTGGTGATTTGTAGGATCTATCGCAACACCAAAGGGTTGCGAGCCGACGCTGAACGTCTGCACGGTTGGATGAAGTTCCCCGCCGTTGAATACCGAGACAGTGCCGTCGTCTCGGTTTGTCACGAAGACTTTACCGCTACCCGGGTCGACAGCGACCCGGACCGGATTCGACCCCACGCTCACGAGATCGTATTCCGTAGCTGAGGCGCTGGCGGGAGTCAGCAGCGCTGTGCCACTCAAGGCCAGAAGCAGAGCAAGTCCGGTGGCAGCGATAGCAGACAGGTTGCGATCAAATCTCGACATTACTCGAGCTTACTTCATTTATGCCGAACGCAGAACGCGCCTCAGCGGGGCGGGAGGGCGGCGACGAAGTCGGCGAGCACGGTGAGGGATGCCTCGACCGTCGCCTGCAGGATCTGTTCGCCCTTGGCGGCGGTGGCCGACGACGGGTCGCCGAACACCCCCGACGGTGAGAAGGGGTGCAGCTGCATCGGGCGTGTGCCGAAGTCCGACGGAAAGGTCGGGTAGGCCGACACGTAGCGGTCGGTGTGCACGAGGGAAGGGTCGATCGCGAGCATGATCGACGTCTCGATCTCTTCGGCGTGGTTCAGGCCGGGGGCGGCGGCCGGGCTCTCGCGCACCGCAGCGATCGCCTCGTCCATGCCCGGGTAGTCGAGCACGATGGCTGCCAGGCCCGAAGCCGAACTCAGGCCGGGAGCCGTGGCGAGCTGGCGCGCGGCGGCCTGCAGCGGCATCCGGTTGCCCCAGTCGCCGTTCACGATCACGAGGCCACGGGCGCCCGAGGCGGCGAGCGAGTGGCCGATGTCGACCGCGATCGCGGTCACGGTGGCACTCGAGAGCGAGACAGTGCCGGGATAGCCCGCGTTGTTCCAGGTGTCGCCGTAGTGGATGGGGGGCAGCAGCACCGCGTCGAAGGCGTCGGCGAGCCTCGACGCAACCTCCGCGGCGGTGGCCGTGTCGGTGCCGAGCGGCAGGTGCGGGCCGTGCTGCTCCAGAGCACCGAACGGCAGAAAGGCGAGACCCGCGCCCGCGGCGAGGTGCGCCGCGACGTCGGCGGCGGTCGAACCGTAGGCTTCGATCATCCGAGTCGCTCCCCGGCCAGCCAGCGCACGGTGCGGTCGAAGAGACGGCCGTAACCGGCCCACTCGAGAAAGGGCGGGGGAGCCCAGTGCGGCGCCAGATCGGAGGTGAAGGCGGCGCTCCGGCCCCGGCCGTACTCGCCCACGACGAGAAGCGGATGCCCGGCGCACTCCGCCAGCACCAGGGAGCCGGTCTTCGGGGTGACCTCGTTGAGTCCGAGCAGCTTCGGCCATGAGGCGTCGAGCCCCTCGGTGATCGGATGTGCCGTCGTGGTGCGCGGGGTGGCCCCGGCGGGCAGCTCGACCCGGTCATCCCGGTCGAGCACGGTCACGGCGAGTGCCTCTGCGAGGGGTGTGCGCCCCCACCGGGCCTTCGCGTCGATGCCCGAGAACGTCAGGTAGCCGCCGATCATCAGCAGGCCTCCGCCCGCCTCGGTGAACGCGCGGAGGGCCTCGGTGCGGTCGGGCTCGGGAAGGGAATGGGTGAACGTCGCCGGGGGAACCTGGAAGGTGTTCGCACCGACGTCGGACACGACGATCACATCGGCGATGGCCGCCAGACCCTCCGGGGTGCTGGGGAGGCGGGTGGTGATCTCGTGCGCGGGGATGTGGGTGACGCTGTGGCCGTGTTCGGTGAGTGCCGCGACGAATTCGGTGCCGCCCAGGGTGAACTCGGAGGTGTGGAATGCGTCGAAACCCTTCTGATGCACGGAGTAGACGAACCACGATTCGCCGAGCAGCAGAACACGGGCCATGTCAGCACCTTTCGAAGAGGGGTGCCTGAACAGTACCAAACGTTTTGCGCGGCAGTGTGGAGGCCCCCGGGCCGCTGCCTGACGGGCCCTACCCGGCGGTGGGGAACAGCTCGGTCTCGACGAACACGAGCGTCTCGGTTCCGCCGTTTCGCACCGAGTGCGTCGCACCCGCCTCGCGGAAGTAGGCCTCGCCCGCAGTGATGGCCCGCGTGATCTCATCGCCCGAGGGTACGGTCACGATCTGCACCCCCGACACCACCGGAACGACGACGTAGTCGAGCTCGTGCGTGTGGTGCCCCGTGCTCTCACCGGGCTCCAGCGTCCATCGCGTGACCCTGACACGTGCGTTCTCCTCCTGAATGTGGAAGCTCATAGCGGGGGTTCCTGTCGTCGGTTGTGCCCACCACTGTAGCGACGCTGGGGCGACACTGGGGAGACACTGTGACGACACTGGGGAGACACAGCGTCGACGCCGGGGAGACTCCGTAGCGACACGACCGCGACCGGGCTGGGATACTGGCAGCGCGCGAAGGTGCCCCCACACCTCATACCCCGCCCCCACGCCCCGCTCCCACCCTCCACTCCTCACCGACCCGAAGGATGCAGCCCATGACACCGACCCGGCGCTGGATCACCGAGGCGATCCGTGAGCTGAAAGCCGACAGCACCCGCAGCGCCGACACCCACCTCCTGCGATTCCCCGTGCCGGGCGCCTGGGGGGTCGATCTGTACTTCAAAGACGAGTCGTCGCATCCGACCGGCTCCCTGAAGCACCGCCTCGCGAAGTCCCTCTTCATCTACGGCCTCGTCGGTGGCCACATCGACCAGGGCACCACCGTCGTCGAGGCGTCGAGCGGGTCGACAGCCGTCTCGGAAGCCTTTTTCGCCCGCATGCTCGGCCTGCAGTTCGTCGCCGTGATGGCGGCCACGACAAGTCGGCGAAAGATCGAGCTGATCGAGGGGTACGGCGGTCGGTGCGTGCTCGTTCCGACGGCGGGCGAGGTCCACGACGAGGCAGAGCGCATCGCGCGCGAGACCGGCGGCTACTATCTCGACCAGTTCACGAACGCGGCCGTCGCGACCGACTGGCGCGGCAACAACAACATCGCGTGCTCGATCTTCGAGCAGATGGCGGGGGAGAAGCATCCGGAACCCACCTGGATCGTCGCGGGCGCCGGCACGGGTGGAACGTCGGCGACGATCGCCCGGTACGCGCGATACGCCGGGGTCGGCACGCAGATCGCGGTCGGCGACCCGGAGGGCTCCGTCTTCGAGGAGGCCTGGCGCACCGGGCGAACGGATGTCACGGGCCGGGGCTCCCGCATCGAGGGCATCGGGCGCCCCCGCGTCGAGCTCTCGTTCCTGCCCTCGGTCATCGACTGGGTGCAGACGGTTCCGGATGCGGCGTCGATCGCCGCGATGACCGTCGTCGCCGAGTCGCTCGGGCGGGCTCCCGGGCCCTCGACGGGCACCAACCTCGTGGTCGCGCTCGACCTCGCGCGCCAGATGGTCGCCGCCGGAGAGCGGGGCAGCATCGTCACCCTCCTGTGCGACGGCGGTGACCGCTACTCCGACACGTACTACGACCCGGCCTGGGTGGCGGCCCAGGGCTTCGACGTCGCCCCCCACCTCGCCGCGCTGCGCGAGCACCTCGCGGGCTGACGCCCGTCGCCCCGGCCGGTAGCCAGGCGCGGTGCGGGCGAAGCCGTAGGCTGGGGGCGGCCTGGAACGAGAACGAGAACGGCGAGAGACGAGGGCGCTGGCGTGCAGCACGACATCCGGTTGGCGGGGTACGGCATCCGCCTCGAACCCGTCGACACGCGATACGCCGCGGCGCTGCAGGCGCTCACCGATGACGCACTGTGGGCGGGTATGACCGCGCCTCGGCCGACGGATGCCGCCGGCTACGCCGCACACATCGACACCCAGGTGGGCACTCTGGGCACCCTGGCGTTCGTCGTGCTCGGTGACGACGGCGAGGTTCGCGGCACCACGAGCTTCTACGAGTACGCGCCTCGGCAGCGCCGGATCGAGATCGGCAGCACCTGGTACGCACGGGCGTTCTGGGGTGGCCGCACCAACCCGGCCGCCAAGCGGCTGCTCTTCGGCCACGCCTTCGACGAGCTGGGCGTGGCCCGCGTGGCGCTCCGCTGCGACGCTCGCAACACGCGGAGCGCGGCAGCCATCGAGCGCCTCGGCGCCGTGCCCGAAGGGGTTCTGCGCTCACACCGTTCGTCGCCCGACGGTTCCCGCGGCGACACCGCCTACTTCTCCGTTCTCGATACGGAATGGCCGACCGTGCGCGCCGGCCTCGACGCCCGCCTGGTCGCCCCGCCGGCGTAGCCGCCCGCGGTCAGGCGCCCAGGGTGAACACGAAGAACGCACCGTCGGCGTCGTGCACGATTCGCGCTGAGCCCGTGAAGCCGGCGAAGTCGGCGGTTCCGGTGCCGGGAACGATGTAGCCGAAAGCCGAAGGGTCGCCCGGATGCTGCAGCGCCCCGTGGTGCACGGTGAACGAGCCGGTGCGGCCGTCGTCGAGGGTGCCGGTGATCCGTTCGGCCGCCAGATAGCCCCGGCCCGCCTCTTCGGAGCCGGAGGACAGGAACTCGGCGACACTCTCGCCGATGAGCCCCGAGGTGTACGTCTTGCGCATCACGATGGCGCCGACCCAGTCGCCGTCACCCGTGCTGCTGCCGTCACCCTCGATACCGGGGAGCACCTGGGGCTCCCAGCCGGTCACCGAGAACCGGGCGATGAGCTCAGCCACGGGCTACGCCTGCCCAGCGGGGTCGTCGGGTCGGGCATCCGGGGCCTTCTTCTTCTTCTTCGCGTACTTCTCGCCCGTCTTCAGGTCGACCGCGATGAGGCCCGTCGGCAGGTTCGACAGGTCGCGCGCGATGACGGTCGTCTCCTCGGAGTCGGGCAGGCGGATGCCGACGGGATAGTGCTCGCCCGCGAGAATCAGGTCGGAGCGGCGCTCGAGCGTCTGGCCCTTGAAGAACGCCGGGCTCCGCCAGCGCATGATGAGCATCAGGATGACCCCCAGCACCAGCGAGCCGACACCCACCACGGCGACCGCCCCGATGCCGAAGATGGTCACGTTCTCGTCGTTCTCGTCGGTGAGCCAGTCCGGCAGGGCGTACTGGATGAGCCCGAAGATGAACACCGCGGTGAGCATCAGGCCGCCGAGCAGGGGAATGACGCCGCGCATGACGAAGTCGCGGAAGCTGGCCGTGAGCGTGCGACGGTAGTACCAGACGCAGGCGAAGCCGGTGAGACCGTAGTAGAACGCGATCAGCAGCCCGACCGAACCGATCAGGGCGCTGAGCAGGGTGGGCGAGATCAGCGTGAAGAGCAGGTAGAACGCGGCCGAGATGATGCCCATGCCCACCGTCGACCAGGTCGGGGTGAGGAACTTCGGATGGATCTTCGCGAAGCTCGACGGCACAGCCCGGTAGACCGCCATGGAGAGCGACGTGCGCGCGGTCGGCAGGATCGTGGTCTGCGTGGAGGCCGACGCGGAGGTCAGGATGGAGATGTAGAGCAGCGCCAGCATCACGCCGCCGAACGCCGAGTCGCCGAACAGGTCGGGCCCGATCGCGCTGAACACGTCACTCGCGTTGTCGGGGTTGCCGAGGCCCACCCCGTCGGTGCCGACCCCGGCGAAGGCGATGGTCGCCACCGCCACCAGCGCGTAGGTGACGAGCAGCAGCAGCGTCGAGATGACGGCCGCGCGGCCCGGCGTACGACCCGGGTCGTCGCTCTCCTCGTTGACGGCGACGGCCGTGTCCCAGCCCCAGTAGATGAAGACAGCGGTGAGCACGGCCGGGGCGATGACGGTGCCGAAGTCCAGATCGAACGGGTTGAACCACGAGATGTCGGGCATGAGGGAGTAGCTCTCGGCGGTTCCGGAGTATACGCGCACCAGCGCGAAGATGGCGAAGGCCACCAGAATGACCACCTCGACGCTCAGCAGGGCGTACTGCAGCCGCGCCGAGACCTCGATGCCGCGGTAGCAGATGTAGGTCATGAGCGCGATCCACGCCAGCCCGGCGACGGTCGACCAGAAGGTGTCGGTGGCGAGCGCGGTGATGTCGGCATTGCCCGTGAAGAATCCGACGAGCGTGAAGGAGTACGACCCGGCGATCTGCGCCAGGTTCGCCATCACGATGACATCGGCCGCGATGATGCCCCAGCCGCCCATCCAGCCGGTCTTCGGCCCGAATGCCCGCGAGGCCCAGGTGAACGTCGTGCCGCAGTCGGGTTCGGCTTTGTTCAACTCCTGGTACGCCACAGCGATGAAGTACATCGGAACGAATGCCAGCAGAATGATCCCCGGCGACTTCACCCCCGCCAGCAGCGACCCGCCCGAGGCCACGATGAACCCGAGGCTCGCCGCCAGCGAGTAGGCCGGAGCGGTCGAGGCGATACCGACCACCACACTGCCCACGAGCCCGAGCGCGCCGCCCTTCAGCCCTTTGCTCTCGACGTCGGTTGTGCGGCCATCACGCGAGGGGGCTGTGGTCATGCTGCGCACCTGTCTCTGTCTTGCGTCTTCCGGGTGAGACGACAGTAGTGGGTGCGGCGCCCCCGGCGCCACCGGAGCGCGTTAGGCCGGGGTGACGAAGGCCGTGCTAGGCAGATCCTTCTCATCGGCGGCGATCGCGGCGACGATGCGGTCGGCCACGTGGTCGGGGTCGAGGCCCGCCGGGAAGTTCGGCGCGACGCCGGCGAGCGGATGCTGCGACAGCGCGGTCTCGGTGTGGCCCGGCCGTGCATCCAGAACCCGGATCCCCGACCGACGCAGCTCGCGCGACGCCGCCTGCACGAAGGCCGCGAGCCCGGCCTTGGAGGCGGAGTAGGCGGCCATTCCGGCCGTGGGGGACTCGGCGACGATGCCGCTGAGTGTGACGATGAACGGCTTGCGGCCGGCGGCGGCCGACTCGGCGAGGCGCGGGAGCGCACCGCGGATCACCCGGATGGGCGTGAGCGTGTTGATCGCGAAGAGCTCGTCGAGGGTGCTGTCGGCGACCTCTCCGAGAGGACCGAACGCGACAGCGCCCGCCGCGACCACGATGCCGTCGAGCCGGTCGGGGTGGGCTGCGGCGGCCGCGAGCAGCAGAGCGTCTGCCGACTCGGGCGCGCGGAGGTCGGCGAGGTAGGCGTCGGGGCCCGAGAGCGTCTGGGGGTTGCGAGCCGCCCGAATGACCGTGGCCCCGGCGTCTGCCAGACGGGTCGCAATGCGCGACCCCAGCCCGCCCGAGGCACCCAGCACCAGCACAACCGCACCCTCGAGGTTCGTCATGCTGCGAGCCTATCCCGCGCCCGCCGGCGACACGCGGGAGGAGGCGCGCGGTCGGCTGTCGCTTCAGGTCACCTGCCGTCTCTGCCGGGCAGGTGGCATCCGTCGTCTCCGGCATAGTATGTGCTCTTCGGGCGGTGCTGCCCGAACCGGCCGGGGGAAGGTGCAGGCATGACGGGTACACGTGGGCGACCGGCGCCCGGCGCGGGGCGGTACGGGCGCGCGCCGCGCGTACTGGTGATCCTGGTGGTGCTCCTTCTGGGCTGGCACTTCTTTCTGACCTACACCTGGGGCACATCGTCCATAGCGCTTCGGGAGCTGATCGGCACGAACCTGCTGAACTCGTACATGACACCGATGTTCCAGCAGGGCTGGGCCGTCTTCGCCCCCAACCCGGGTTCGACGAATTCGAGCCTCGAGGTGCGGGCACTGCTGCCGGCGGCGGGGGCCGACCAGCCCGTCGCAACCGACTGGTTCAGCATCACGGGCGCCGACACCGAACAGTTCGTGAGAAATCACGCCGCTCCGAGCCGCATGTACCTGAACAACTACATTCTGGGCGACCGGTTCCACGGGGCCTTCCTCGCTATGAACCCGAACGTTCGGGAACTCGTGGGCAATGACTACTACGGCGAAGGCTGGCTCGACCGGCTGCGCGCCGATCTGACGAAGCAACCCGATCCGTGGGCGGCGAACTACCTCGAGTACGAAGGGTCGGTCACCGGGCTGGCCACGGCCATCGCCCGCGCCCGCTGGGGCGACGACATCACGGCCGTGCAGGTGCGCACCGTCTCGACGCCGGCTGTGCCCTTCGACCAGCGACTGCAGAGCCCTCCGGTGACAGAACAACCGTCGTACTTCATCGAGGGGTGGCGCTCGCCGCTGGATGTTCCCGGGCTCGACACGAGCGCGATCGCCGACTTCTACGGAACGAAGAAATGACCCTCGTCGGCTCGACGGTGACCGCCGTCGGTGCACTCTACCGTCGCGGCGAAGAATGGATGCTGGGCCAGAAGCACGCGACCTACGGCGTCTCTGCGGCAAGGGTCGTCTACGGCGCCGTCGTGGTCGGCTTCGTGGCGGCGAACTTCGGCGTCCGCGACTTTCTCTGGGGACCGGGATCGTCGTGGGTGAGCCCGATCGAGCACCAGACGGCGTGGCCGTTCCCGTTCGTGTTCTTCAGCTCGGCAGACCCGGAGTGGCTGTTCACACTGAAATTCCTGCTGCTCGGGCTTGCCGGGCTTGCGCTGATGCTGGGCTGGCACTCGCGCATCAGTGCGATCGTCACCCTGTTCCTGTACATCAGTCTCGTGTCGACGAACCCGGTCGCCTACGACCAGACCGACAATGCCTTCCGCATCCTGCTGTTCTATTTCTGCTTCACCGACCTGTCGGGCCACTGGTCGCTCGACGCGCGGCGGAGGTCTCGCGCGGCATCCGGCCCGCGTTCGGGCTCGGGTTCGGGGCGTCGGCTGAGTGCCCCGCGACGACGCATTCCGTCGTGGGTCACGGTGGTGCTGCACAACGGCGGTGTCATCGCGGTCGCTCTGCAGCTGTTCATCATCTACGGCATCGCCGGGCTGGCGAAGGTCGCCGGATCGCAATGGGCAGACGGAACGGCCGTGTACTACCCGCTGCAGCTCGATTCCCTGAATCCCTGGCCGTGGTTGGCTCAGCTGGTCACCGCGAACGCGCTGGCGGTGAACGTCGCCACCTATGTGTCGGTGTACGTCGAGGTGTTCTTCGCTTTTCTGCTGCTGACCCGCTGGACGCGCATCCTGGCGCTGATCGGCATCGCGGGCATGCACCTCGGAATCGCCGTGCTGATGGGCCTGCCGTTCTTCTCGTTCTCGATGATGGCGGCCGACGGCATCTTCATTCGCGACGTCACGTGGCAGCGGGCGGAGACCTGGGTTCGCCGGAAAGCAGTCCCGCTGGTCGCGCGCCTGCGCCGTAATGACCTCGCGCGACACGTTTGACGCCCCTCCTTGTAGGGCCTCAGGGCGGCGGCTAGCGTCACAGCCAGCGTCGACACCGAGGTCGACGACGACGTGGGTACACAGATGAGCGCGTCGGGGGAGTAGTTCATGAGCAAGCACGGATTCACCAGAAAATCGAGAGTGGTGGGCTTCACGGCGCTCGCCGGTGCCCTGGTTCTCGGGCTCGCGAGCTTTGCGATTCCAGCCTCGGCCCTGGCCTCAGACCAGTCTGAATCCGAGGGTCGGCTGCTGAGTGGCGGTGGCACCGTGAACCTGAACGACATCGCCTCGCTCGCACCGGCCTACCGCGCCAACCCGAGCCAGCCCGGTACCCAGTCGAACCCTCTGGATGCGACCGTGCTGAACGCGCTGAACGTCGACCTCGGTGGCGGTGTGCAGCTGTTCGGCCCCAACGGTGTCATCGGGGTCGGCGCCGCCGGCCAGTATGCGAAAGACACCGCCGACGGAACCGCCTACGCGTCATCGGGTGCCATCGCCTCCGATGGGAGCATCGCGGTCGGGCCATCCGGATCGACTGCTGACGGCTTCATCGACGTGACCCAGCTGCTGGCGAACGCCGGGCTCTCGCCCGCCACCGGCGACCTCATCTCCCAGCTCAGGGTCGAGCTCGGCGCGGTCTCGGCGTCTGCGACCCAGGCGCCCGGGGCGGCCCCGTCCAGCGACTACCAGATCGCCGGTGGCAAGCTCATCGTGAAGAGCCCCGTGCTCGCGACGCTCACCGACAGCCTCAACACCGACCTCGGCACGCTCAGCACCAATGTCAACGGCATTGCGGGCCCGACCGGTTCGCTCGGTTCTGCCCTCAGCGGGGTGGCAGACGGTGTCGTGGCTCCGCTCGGTACGGCGCTCGGCGGCGTGAGCGGCGGGCTCGTGACGGTCGACAACGTCTCGCTCACCGCGGGTCTCACCGTCGACCTGCAGGCGGCGCTCAGCGCGGTCACAACGGCGCCGCTGGTCAGCACCGACGGCGCAACGACCATTGATCTCAGCACCGGCACGATCACCATCGACCTCGCCGAACTGCACGGCCATACCGATGGAACCTTGAACGATCTGGCTCCCAACACCGAGCTGCTCTCCGGAACGGTCATCCGGAATGCCCTCAACGACTCGATCAACAGCGCTCTGAACCAGATTCCCGCGCTCCTCGTCACGACCGTGAACAACACGATCGACAACGCCACCCTCACCCTGCACCTCACAGCGGATGCCGGTCTCGACCTCGGGCTGACCACCGTCCCCCTGGCGAACATCGACGCCGTCATCACCGGTACGGTCGGTGGCTTCCTCGGTGCAGCTGGCTCCACCCCGCCCGTCGTCGACGCCAGCGGGACGACGGCGCTCGGCCTCATCCCCGTCGGCGATCTGCTCACCCCGATCGTGAACGCCGTGACAGCGAACCTGCTGCCGGCCATCGTCACCCCCCTCGAGAACGGCATCACCGGTGTCGGCGTGGGCGACGGGCTCTTCCAGCCCACCGTCGCAGTGGCAACCACTGCGCTCTCGCCGCTGCTCGACACGGTCGACGGCCTCGTCTCGATCACGGCCAACGTGCAGGAGACGCCGGGTTCGTTCACCGTTGCCGGTGCCAGCTCAGCCGATTCGTTCACGCAGCGGGCCCTGAGGGTGCGGGTGCTGCCGGTTCTCGGTACGCCGCTCGCTGTCGTCGATCTCGCTTCGGCGACCGTGCGCTCATCGGCGATCGTCATAGCGCCGGTCGACATCACCTCGCCCGCAGCCGGAACCACCTACACGGTACCCAACGTCGACGGCACCCAGACCGTGACCGTGACCGGAACCGGCCAGACCGGCGGGGCGATCGAGGTCGTTCTCTCCGACGGCGAGACCCAGACGACGACGGTCACCGACGGAACCTGGTCGATCACCTTCCCGGCCGTTCCGGTCGGCGACTACACCGCGACCGCCACCCAGACCATCGGGACGAACACCTCCACCGACAGCACGACCTTCTCGGTGGCCGTCTCGGCGACCACCACCACGCCGGGTACGACGACGGCTGGTACGACGACGGCGGGTACGACGACGGCGGGTACGACGACGGCGGGTACGACGACGGCGGGTACGACGACGGCGGGGACCACCACTCCCGGGACGACCACCGCGGGAACGACCACTGCGGGGACGACGACTCCGGGTACGACTACTCCCGGGACGACGACTCCGGGTACGACCACCCCCGGGACCACGACCGCGGGTACGACTACTCCGGGGACCACCACGCCGGGCACGACGACGGCGGGTACGACCACTGCCGGTACGACGACGCCGGGTACGACGACCCCAGGGACCACCACCCCCGGGACCACCACGCCGGGGACCACGACAGCGGGTACGACGACTCCGGGTACGACCACGCCGGGCACCACGACTCCGGGCACGACCACGACGGGTACGACCACGCCGGGCACCACGACTCCGGGGACGACCACCGCGGGAACGACGACGCCGGGTACGACGACGCCGGGTACGACCACCCCCGGGACCACGACAGCGGGTACGACGACTCCGGGGACGACGACGCCGGGTACGACCACCCCCGGGACCACGACAGCGGGTACGACGACTCCGGGGACCACTACGCCGGGTACAACTACGCCGGGTACCACTACGCCGGGTACAACCACCGCGGGTACGACGACTGCTGGGACCACGACTCCCGGTACGACGACTGCTGGGACCACGACTCCCGGTACGACGACCCCAGGGACCACCACGCCGGGGACCACGACGGCGGGTACGACCACTCCGGGTACGACGACCGCGGGTACGACGACTGCTGGGACCACGACTCCCGGTACGACGACCCCAGGGACCACCACACCCGGGACCACCACGCCGGGTACAACGACGGCAGGTACGACGACTGCTGGGACCACAACTCCCGGTACGACTACCCCCGGGACCACCACGCCGGGTACAACTACCCCGGGTACAACTACCCCGGGTACGACTACCCCGGGTACGACGACTCCAGGGACCACCACTCCCGGGACCACGACGCCGGGTACAACGACGGCAGGTACGACGACTCCCGGGACCACCACTCCCGGGACCACGACGCCGGGTACAACGACGGCAGGTACGACGACTCCCGGGACCACCACTCCCGGGACCACGACGCCGGGCACGACCACTCCGGGGACGACGACCGCGGGTACGACCACCGCGGGTACGACGACTGCTGGGACCACGACGCCGGGTACGACGACGCCGGGGACCACCACGCCAGGTACGACGACTCCCGGGACGACCACTCCCGGAACGACGACGCCGGGTACCACGACGCCGGGGGTGACCCCGGTGACCATCACGGCGCCGGCGCCGGGTTCGGTGTTCACGGTCGACCCGGGGGGCACCCAGACGGTCACCGTGACCGGGTCGGGTGACCCGGGCGCATCCGTGGCTGTCGTCATCGGTGACACGACGCTGACGACCACGGTCGGAGCCGATGGCACGTGGAGTGTGACGTTCGCCGACGTTCAGATCGGGTCGTACACCGCGACAGCCACGCAGACGGTCGGCGTCGACAGCACCAGTGCCGCCACGACCTTCGCGATCGTCGCCTCGACCTCATCGACCTCATCGACCACATCGACGGGGAGCGGCACCTCGGGGTACTCGGGGTACGGATCGGGCTACACCTCCAGCGGAGGCAGCCTCGCCCACACAGGCCTGGGTGACCTCTGGCTCGGGCCGCTGGCCGCAGTGGTGCTGCTCGCCGGAAGCGGGCTGCTCCTGATCCGTCGCAAGCGACGCTCACACACGGAGCACTAGTCGACAGTGGGGTTGCGGCTTCAGGATGCCCCTGCCGCAACCCCACGTGTCACTCGCTGACAGCCCGCGCACGCCCCCGCACAAGCGCCCCCGCGCCCGCCCGTTTTGCGCAAAAGCACCCAAACCGTAGGTTGTGGGTGCTTTTGCGCAAAACGACTAGCGACGCTTCACGAAGAGTCGCGCCGGGTCGCGGGGTGTTACTCGGCGGTCGGGGTGGCGCGCACGGCCTTCGTGAGGTTCTCGACCAGCTCGTGCTTGTTCTGGCGCACGACGTAGGCGGGCTGGTCGCGCTCGACGCGCCAGCTCTCTGAGAGCGGGCCCACGTTGACGGTGTCGAAACCGATCTCGTCGTAGAGGGTGTTCACGAGCTCGGCGGCATCTTCGAAGTCGCTCGATGTGGCGAGGGCGCGGCGGTCGTCACTGCCGGCGGGCTTGCCGTCGGTCGTGATGTCCTTCGCCATGATGTGGTTGAAGCCCTTGGCGACCCTGCTGTCGGGGAGGTGACGCTGCAGCATGCCCGAGACGGTGTCGAGTCCGTTGTCGAGGGCGGGGATCTGGCCGTCGCGCTCGAAGTAGTAGTTGTTGGTGTCGATCACGATCTTGCCGGCGAGGGGCTCGACGGGCACGGCCTCGTAGGCCTTCAGGGGAACCGTCACGACGGCGAAGTCGGCGGCTTCCGCAGCCTCTGTGGCGGTGGCCGCGCGGGCTTTTGGTCCGAGGTCGGCGACGAGGTCGGCGAGGGTCTCGGGGCCCCGCGAGTTGCTGATGACGACGTCGTAGCCCGCCGTGATCGCCGCGCGTGCGACCTGGCTGCCGATGTGTCCTGCTCCGATGATTCCAATAGTTGTCATGAAGTAAGCAACGGTCGGAGGTCGTGCGGATATTCCGGCTTCCAGCGATCCGGAGGGTTGCCGGAGGGTTGCAGGAGGGTTGAGTGAGGGTTGCGGGAGGGCGGCGCGGTAGCGTGGCGGCATGGCCGCATCCACCCCCTCCGCGCAGAATCCCGGGCTCGATCTGCACATCAACCCGTCGGCACCCGAGGCGCCCTACGAGCAGGTGCGACTGCAGGTCGTCGAGGCGGTTCTGGCGGGCATCCTGGTTCCCGGAACGAAGCTGCCCACCGTACGAGCGCTCGCCGACCAGCTGGCCGTGGCCACCAACACCGTCGCCCGCAGCTACCGCGAGCTGGAGCGCGATGAGGTCATCGAGACCCGCGGCCGCAACGGCTCGTTCATTGCGGCGAGCGGCGACGGGCGTACGCGCCAGGGGCACGCGGCCGCGCTCGCGTTCGTGGAGCGGGTGCGCCAGTTGCAGCTGGGCGACGACGAGGCGCTCGAGCTCGTGCGGAGCGCGCTGCGGGCCTGAGGTTGCCGGGCGCTATCAGGCTGCCCTGCCGGTGAGTCACAATGGCCACATGGAAACCCGGCCCCCCGTTCCGCCTTTCACCCTGCAGACCGCGATCGAGAAAGCCCGCAAGGCCGAGGATGCGTGGAATTCCCGTGACCCGGCCCGGGTCTCGCTGGCGTACACCGAAGACAGCCGCTGGCGCAACCGCGACGTCTTCCTCGACGGACGCGGCGAGATCGTCGAGTTCCTCACGGCGAAATGGGCGCGCGAGAACGACTACCGCCTGATCAAGGAGGTCTGGGCTTTCGGTGACCACCGCATCGCGGTGCGCTTCGTCTATGAGTGGCACGACGCGGCTGGGCAGTGGTTTCGGTCGCACGGCAACGAGAACTGGGAGTTCAGCGAGCAGGGGCTGATGAGCATCCGGCACGCCAGCATCAACGATCGAGCTATCGACGGGTCGGAGCGGCTCTTCCGCTGGGAGGCGCCGGGGCCCCGCCCGGTCGATCACCCGGGGTTGAGCGAGCTGGGGCTCTGAGCCGACCCTCGTTTTCGGGCGGTGTCACGCCCGGGCGGCGCGTTCGCGGAACGCCACCATGTTCATCCGGTTGCCGCAGCGCACGCTGCAGAAGCGCTTCGACCCGTTGCGGGAGAGGTCGAGCAGCAGCCCGTCGCAGTCGAAGGCGTCGCAGGCGCGCAGCCGGGAGTTCTCATCGCTGCGGATCACATCGACGATCGCGAGGGCGACCTCGACCCGGATGCGCTCGGCCAGCGGAGCTTCAGGGTCGGTGGCGTGCAGGTGCCAGTCGAGGTTGTCGTGTCGAACAAGGTGGGGCAGAGCGCCCGCGTCGGAGAGCATTGCGTTGACTTCGGGCACGGCGTCGTCACGGTCGAGCAGCCAGATGCGGCGCAGGCGCTCACGTGTGAGCCGCACCTCGGCGAGCTCGGCCCCGTCGTGATCGATGCGGCCGGAGTACTGCCACGACGCCAGCATCACGCCGAGCTGTTCGGTCGTCGACAATTCGTCGAGGCCGCTCCTGGTGGCACCGGCGACGGTGTTCAGCAGATCGACGGTGAAGCCCAGAGCGTCCTCGGTGTCAGGGGTGAAATGCAAATTGACTCCTTACTCCCGGACACACTAGCGTCACTACCAGACAGCCGCAACACACACCGCGAGGAGCCCTCCATGAAGCCATCGACGTCGACCGGCCTGGTCATCGCCGTGCTGGCCGCCGCCACGTTCGGTGCCTCGGGGGCCTTCATCAAGCCGTTGCTCGAGGCCGGTTGGAGCCCGGCCGCCGCCGTCACGGTTCGCGCCCTCGTCGGCGGCGTGGTGCTGCTGCCGTTCGCGGTGTTCTCGCTCCGCGGGCGGTGGGATGCGCTCTGGCGGGCGCGCTGGCGCGTACTCGCGATGGCACTGGTGGGGGTGGCCGGCACGCAGGTGGTGTACTTCGCCGCGATCCAGCGCATACCGGTGGGAACGGGCATCCTGATCGAATACATGGCGCCGCTGCTGCTCGTCGCGAGCGTCTGGGCGATCAGCCGGCGCCGACCGAAGGTCGTAGTGCTCGTCGGGTCGGGCGTGGCGCTCGTCGGTCTGGTGCTGGTCGTGTCTCCGGGCGGTGGCGGGTCGATGGATGCCCTGGGCCTCGTCTTCGCGCTGGTCGCGATGGTCGGCTGTGCCCTCTACTACGTCATCGCGGCGCGGCCGAGCGACGGGTTGCCCGCCGTGGCGCTCGCCGGGTTCGGGCTGGTGCTGGGCGGAGTCGTGCTCGGTCTCGTCGGGCTGACGGGCGTACTGCCCTTCACCGCGACGTTCGGTGAGGTGTCGCTGTTCGGCGGGCAGGCCCCGTGGTGGCTTCCGCTGCTGATCGTGGGCGTGGTGAGCACGGCGATCGCCTACGCGACGAGCATCGCCGCGAGTGAGATGCTCGGGTCACGCCTCGCCTCGTTCGTCGGGCTGCTCGAGGTGGTGGCGGCGACGTTCTACGCGTGGCTGCTGCTCGGCGAGCAGCTCTCCGTGGGGCAGCTCGTCGGTGGGGCGCTCATTCTCGTCGGCATCGGGTTCGTGCGGTCGGAGAAGAGTGCGGAGCCGGGTGCGGGCGACGGTCAGGCCGCCTTCGACGCGGAGCAGTTCGCGAAGGCCTGAGCCAGCGAACCCCGGGCGCCGCGCCCGCGCCGGATCGCCGCCGCGACCTGCGCCGGATCGCCGCCGTCCGCGCCCACCCTGCCGGGCATCCGGATCCGCCGCCGAGTGGGTACGGTGGAGGAAAGGACACCGCAGTCGACACGGAGGAACCGCATGGAGTTGGATCGCATCGGAGAGGTCTTCGTGATTCGTCTCGACGAGGGTGAAAACCGGTTCGACCCGGGCTGGGTCGGCGACTACCTGCGGCTGCTCGACGAGGCCGAGGCGGCGACGGATGCTGCCGCGCTGGTCACCGCGGGCACCGGCAAGTTCTTCTCGAACGGGCTCGACCTCGAGTGGATCACCGCGCACCGCGCCGAGTCCGGCGCCCTGCTCGCGGATGTGCACGAGCTGCTCGCACGGGTGCTGGAGTCGAGCCTGCCGACGGTCGCCGCGGTGCAGGGGCACTGTTACGCCGCAGGCGCGATGCTCGCGATCGCTCACGACTTTCGTGTCATGCGTGAAGACCGGGGGTTCATCTGCCTTCCCGAGATCGACATCCGCATTCCGTTCACGCCGGGCATGGCCGACCTCGTCAGCGGCAAGCTCAGCCCGCAGACCGCTCGCGACGCGATGCTGTTCGGCACGCGCTACGCGGCTCCGGATGCCCGGCGGGCCGGCATTGTCGACGACGTGGCTCCGGCCGACGCCGCGGTCGACCGCGCGATCACGGTTGCCGCGGCCCTCGTGGGGAAGGATACGGCCACCCTCCGAGCGATCAAACAGACGGTGTACGCCCACCCCCTGGCGTCGCTGCGGAACACAGCCGCGAACACCCCGCTGCGCGGCGTCTTCGCGGACTGACCCCGCCCCCCCCGCTCCGCGCTCCGCCCGCTGCGCCCGCGCGCCGCGCCGCGCCGCGCCACGCGACCGCGCGCCGCGCCGCGCCGCGCCACGCGACTGCGCGTCGCACACCCGCGCGCAATGGGCGCCATTCCGGCGATCCGCCGCTGTATCTGCCGGGGGCCGCCGGAATCGTGTCCGTTGCGGAGCGCGGCGGGCGCGCGGCGCCCCGTCCCTTCCCCCTCGGAGCGCAACGGACTCAGTTTCGGCGATCTGCCGCCGTATCTGCCGAAGATCCCCGGAGTCGTGTCCGTTGCGGAGCGCGGCGGGCGCGCGGCGGGGAGGCCGCCGCGGGAGGGGAGCCGCTCGGCGAACACCGACTGCCAGATCGACGCCGCCTCGTCGTCGCGGGGGATGCCGTACTTGTCGTCGCCGAGGAAGCAGCTGACCGCGAGCTTCGTCGGGTCGAGGCCGACGACATCCACCAGGAACGTGAAGAACGCGCGGATCTGCTGCTCTTTGAAGTAGTCGCCGAGGCTCCAGTTGCCGAGCATCTCGAAGAAGGTGGTGTGGCGGTTGTCGCCGACCTCCTCGATGTCCTGGGCACGGAGGCACGGCTGGCTGTCGGCGAGCCTGATGCCCTCCGGGTGGTGTTCGCCGAGGAGGTACGGCAGCAGGGCCTGCATGCCGCTGCCGGTGAACAGCGTGCTGCCGTCGCCCTGCGGAACGAGGTTCGCCCGCGCGATGGCGACGTGGCCCCGGTCGCGCTGGAACCGCAGATAGGCGGTGCGGATGTCGTGTGCGTCCATGGGTCCCCCGGGTGTGGTGCGGCGTGCACTACACGGTGCCGCACCCGGATGCCCCCCGTCAACCGACGGGGCTTGAACGTCGGCCTACCTGATCTCGATGATCGGCCCGCGCCTGATCGCCGATTCGGCGAACCCGAAGGAGGCGCGGCCCGCGTCGCCGACGTGAATACGGAAGAGAGCCTGGTCGATGGTCACAGAGGGGAAGGTGAACGGAAAGAAGCACAGCCCCTGGCTCGTGTCGACGCTGCCGAAGAGCGGTTCGACCGTGCCGTCACCGAGGGTCGTGCTGGCCAGCACGGTGCCCCGGGTGTCGAGGAGCTGTACCTCAGAACCTGCGCTGACGTCTGCGAAGGCCCCGCGGGCTTCACACGCGAACTCGCCGGTCATGTACGAGTTCTGCAGACGGTCGACGTCGGCCTGCGTGAGGTCGGTGAGAGGCAGCGGGACGAACCCGGTGACGGCCCGTGTCGAGACGACGGACGGCGGAGCGGGAGAGGGTGCGGGCGGGCCGAGGGGCGCGAGCGGTGAACAGCCGGCCGTACCCAGAACGGCAACCACGAGCATCCACCGTGCGAGACCGGCTCGACGACTTCTCACGGCCGTGGGGCCCTACTGGTGAACGCTGTGTTCGAGGCTCATCACGAGGATGACGCGGTCGGCGGAGTCGGGCGGCGGGGTCTGCTCGGGGTTGCCGTAGCGCTTGCCGAGCACGACGTAGAACGCACCGGTGGGGTCGGGGATGACCTCACTGAGGCTGCCGCGCACCTCCAGGTAGCGGAACGGGTTCGACGGGTCGAACACGGCGAGACTCATCGACGGGTTCTGCTGCAGGTTGCGGAACTTCGCCCGCTTCGTCGTGTGGGTGAAGCGCAGTGTCTGGGCCCCGGCGTCGAACAGGTACCACATCGGGCTCACCTGCACGGTGTTGTCGGGTCGCACCGTTCCGAGTGAGCCGTAGTTCGGGTCTTCGAGCAGGTGGAGGTAGTCGGTGGGGATGTCAGCGGTCATGCGCCCAGCTTGGCACGCACGGCCGACACCGCGAAAGGGTGCCGCTAGCGCGCTGCGGGCGCCCAACCCAGGAGCGGCGCGAGGTGCTGGGCGATGTCGGTCACGATCTGCACATAGTCCTCGTGCTCGAACGAGAACGGCAGGGCGAACACCACCTCGTCGACCGCCTGGAATCCGGCATGCGCTCGCAGGGCATCCGCGATCTCCTCCGACGTTCCGACGATGTCGGGGGTGAACAGGATGCGCCCGGGGCCCTGCGGGGTGAGGGTTCTCGCGAAGCGGCTCTCAGCGTAGGCGTGATACCTCGCGCGCTGGTCGGGCGTCGCGCTGTCTGTCGGGATCACGACGAGCCCCTGCGAGGCCCTGGCCGCGTCGCCGAGCGGATGCTTCGAACGGAACAGGTCGATCTGCGCCCGTTGGATGCGGGCGAAGTCGTCGTCTTCCTCGGCCCGGACCACGCTGCTGCTGAGCAGGTTGAGGCCCTGCTCGCCGGCCCACCCGGCGGACTCGAGCCCGGCGGCCCCGTACCAGATGCGCTCGGCGAGACCCTGTGCGAACGGCTGGATGCGCGGGGAGTACGCCTCGATGCCCTCGGTGCCGGCGAACGTGCTCACCGACTCGCCGCGGAGGTTCGCGAGCAACCGTTCGAGGCGTTCGCGGCCGAAGTTCTCGGTGTCGAACGAGTCGGGGAAGAGATGCTCCCTGATCGCATCGAAGTGGGTGGGAGGTCCCACGCTGAAGCCCGGGTTGAGGCGGCCGCGGCTCAGCACATCCACGGTGGCGAGGTCTTCGGCGAGGCGGAAGGGGTTCTCGAAGCCGAGCGGGATGACCGCCGTGCCCAGCTCGATGTGGCGGGTGCGCTGGGAGGCGGCCGCGAGCACGGCGACGGGGGAGGAGATGCCGAACTGCAGGTGGCGGTCCCGCAGCCAGGCGCTGTCGTAGCCGAGTTGCTCGCCCAGCTCGATGATCTGCAGGGTGCCCTCGTGGCCACCGTACGGGTCATGCTCGTCGAAGAACCCGATGGTGAGGAAGCCGAGCCTGGTGAGCGGGCGGGAGCTGGTCACGATGCCACCGGGCCCGGTGCGTCGGTCAGAAGGTGCGCATGCTCCGCCGCATACCGGCGGGCGCGGCGGATGCGCACGACCAACAGCGGCACCAGAACGAGCAGCGCGACGACGAGGAACAGGGGAAGCCCGATGGCGAAGGGCGAGGTGCGCCCCGACGCGATCGACTGCACCTGCCCGAGTCCCAGCCCGAGATAGAGCAGCACGAAATAGCCGATCTGGAAGGACAGGATGACGCTCATCACCGCGGCGTATTTCGTCGCCAGGGTTGTCTCCCGATCATCCAACTCGATACTCTTCCGACGCAGCACGACCATGCCGAATTTGCGCGTCAGCCCCAGGTCGCGGTCGGTGATGCTGCGGAGCTGCCTGTTCAGCGGGAGCGAGACGATGATGCCGGCGAACGCCGAGGCGATGCTGGCGAACTGCGCAGACGTCAGCAGCGCGCGGCCGAACCCCGAGAGGTCGGCACGGGCCTGCAGCACCGCCCCGAAGACGACCAGGCCGATCACCAGGAACCCGGCGAAGGTCGCGGCGATGATGACGATCTTGCGCATGATCTCGCGGTGCTCGATGGGGCGCCAGTCGTCTTTCGGATGCGGCCTGGCCTCATCGCGCCGCAGCAACCAGGGACCGACCAGCCGCGCCGCGACCATCAGAACGGCGGCCACGACGATGAAGAGCACGGGAATCCAGAGGGGTGCGCCCGTGATCACGCTGTACAGGATGATCGCTGCGACCCCGAGCACATCCAGACCCAGTACGACGAGCGTGAAGCGGCGGAAGTACCGCTTGGCGTCGTCGGACCTCCGTACGTTCCAGTAGGCGGTGAGAGAGCCGAGCAGCACCGGGCCATAGATGAAGACCGAGATCGCGCCGACCGCGAGCGCGATGGCGAGTGTGCTGCCGGTGAGGGGCCGCGGGGTGTTGAACGCGACCACCAGGGTGCCGCCGAGCATCAGGGCGGTCGCAATGACGATGGTCAGGATGTATGCGACAACTCGCATCGGTGCGCCTCTCGAACGGCCGGCCGGGGAGTTCGGCGCGGAGGGTTTCATCCTACGAGGCGGGCGGGGCGTGGGATGATCGGGGGGTGACTGAGCGACTGATGCTCCTGGATACCGCCTCCCTCTACTTTCGCGCCTTCTACGGAGTGCCCGACACGGTCCGTGCGCCCGACGGATCACCGATCAACGCCGTGCGCGGCCTGCTCGACATGATCACCAAGCTGGTGTCCGAGTTCGGGCCCACTTCGCTGATCGCCTGCTGGGATGACGCCTGGCGCCCCCAGTGGCGGGTCGACCTCATTCCGAGCTACAAGCAGCACCGTGTGGCCGAGGAGGTCGACGGCGGGGTCGACGTCGAGGAGGTTCCCGAGCAACTCACCCAGCAGCTCCCTCTCATTCGGCAGATGCTCGAGGTCTACGGCGTACCGATCGTGGGAGTGGCCGACCATGAGGCCGACGACATCATCGGGAGTTTCGCGAGCCAGGCATCCGGCCCTGTCGATGTCGTCACCGGCGACCGAGACCTGTTCCAGCTGGTGGACGATGCGAAAGGCGTTCGCGTCATCTACACCGCCCGCGGCATGAGCCGGCTCGAGGTGGTGACCGACAGCGTGATCCAGAAGAAGTACGGCATCACCCCCCGGCAGTACGTGGACTTCGCTGTGCTGCGCGGCGACGCCTCCGACGGGCTTCCGGGTGTGGCCGGCATCGGAGAGAAGACGGCGAGCACTCTGCTGGGCGAGCACGGCGACCTCGCCGGCATCATCGACGCGGCCCAGGATGCCCGTTCGACCGTGAGCGCATCGGTGCGCTCGAAGCTCAGCGCGGCATCCGCCTACCTCGAGGTGGCCCCGCGCGTCGTCGAAGTCGTTCGCGACCTCGATTTCGGCGACGTGGATGCCCGCATCAGCCCCCTCTCGCAATCCCGCCTGGGCGCCGCAGCCGACTTCGCGTCGACCTGGGGTCTCGGCAGCACTGCCCGCCGCGCGCTGGCTGCCCTCGGCAACGCCTGACCGGCGGCCCGGCCCGCCGCGCGCTGGCCGCCCTCCCACCCCCAACCGGCGGTCCGGCCCGTCGCGCGCTGGCCGCCCTCCCATCCCCACCGGCGGTCCGGCCCGCCGCGCGCTGGCCGCCCTCCCACCCCACCTCCCACCCCACCGCCCATCCGTACCCCCCGCCGCTCCGCCGCTCCTCCACCCGCCGTGCCGCGAGCCGATGTCGGAGGGTGCGGATACGTTCGCCGCGGAGAGGGGGCCGGATGCCGGAGAACATCGAGGCGTGGTGGTCGAGGCGGCAGCGTTCCAAGGGACTGGCGGTGCCCTATCCGATCGGCGCCTACCGCTCGGAGTGGGAACGGTACCCCGTGCTCGCGCGGCAGTTCCACCCCGATCTCAACCGCAACATCACGCTGACGCAGATTCCGCCGGCCGCCGAGGTCTACCTCACCTGGCAGTGCGACGCCGGCCACCTCTTCGTAGCGACGCCCGACGAGCAACGCCATCGCCCCGGGCGGGTGCGCCGCCGGTCATCCTGGTGCCCGGAGTGCCTCGCGCTGGCAGCCCCGAAGCGCATCGTGACCCGCGCTGATGCCCCCGCCGCCGGGCAGGCAGCGCCCGGGCGTGTGGCGACAAGACCGGCGTCGTCCCGGCAGGCAGCTGACGGGATGCCGCGTTCCGCGGTCGCGGCAGAACGCCCGAGCAGGGTCGACCCGGCCCCGCCGCACGCGTCCGCGCCGGCCGGTTCGTGCGCGGTGAGGTCGCCGGCGCCGGGTGAGGCATTCCACAGCGGACGTGCGCCCCGACCCGCCTCCGCAGCAGAGGGAGAGCTGCGGCAGCGGCTCGCAGCGCGGCTCGATCTCGACCTCCGGGCGTTCAACGCGGTGAAGGTTCGGCGGGCGTTCTTCACGCACAGCGAGGTCTGGCCCGACATCGTCATGCCCGAGCTGCGGGTAGCGATCGAGTACGACACGATCGGAAAGTTCGGTCTGGAACACGTGGGTACCCGGGAGGCTGCCGACCGCCGCAAGGACCGTTTGCTGCGGGAGGTCGGGTGGGAGGTGATCCGGGTGCGCTGCGGCAAGCTGCAACCGCTCGGCGACCATGATCTGGTCGCCGGGGGAGTGACCGCAACACTGATCGAGCGCATCATCGAGACGCTGCGGGAACTCCGCGGCGACCTGTTCGTGAACGCCTACCTGCAGTGACCGCCCTGGCGCCCAGCGGTGCGGCGTAGGGTGGGCGCGATGACCGACACTGCAGCGACCGACTTTCCGCCCGACACCCCGGGACCCGATTCCTCCGGCGACCCGGGCACCGCGCCGTACGCGCTCCTGCTGCGGGGGACGAACACCGCGGCGCACGGCGTGCAGGTGGCGCTGCCCCGGGGCAGCGACGGTGAGCCCGAACGCATCCTCCGCTTCCAGGGGGAGGCCTGGGAGCTGCTGACGCAATCGGTCACGCGCGGCGGTTTCTACGAGTACGGCAACCCCCGTACGCTCTGACGGCGGCCCGCAGCATCCGGTGTCGGCGCCCGGTGTTACGGTTCTCGGGTGCCCGAGGGAGACAGCGTTCACCGCCTCGCCGCGCGGCTGCGCACGGCCCTGGTCGGCGGGCAGGTCGTCGAGGGAGAGCTGAGGTCGGGCCCGCAGGCCGGCCACCGCCTCACAGGCGTCACGGTGACCGAGATCGATACGCACGGCAAGCATCTGCTCACCCGTTTCGACGACGCGACCACCCTGCACACCCATCTGCGCATGCAGGGCAGCTGGAGCATCACGCGGCCCGGCCGCACCCTCCCGCGGAACGTGGTCGCGACCGTGCGCGTGCGCCTGCGATTCGCAGACGGTCGCACCGCCTGGGGTATCGACATGCCCGTGGTCGAGCTGTTCCCCACCCGGCGGGAGGGTGACGTCATCGGTCATCTGGGGCCTGATCCGCTGCGGGCCGACTGGGATGCCCGGGAGGCCGTCCGGCGACTGGCACGCGAGCCCGACCGGGCACTCGTCGTCGCGCTGCTCGATCAGCGAAACCTCGCCGGGCTCGGAAACCTCTGGGTGAACGAGGTCGCGTTCCTCCGGGGCGTGCATCCGTTCGCCCCCGTCCGTGATGTCGACCTCGATGCGCTGGTCGCGCTGGCGGCGCGCGCCCTGCGCATCTCGGCGACCGTGCCGGGCATGTACCAGGTCACCACCGGGCGACAGGTGCGCGGAGAGAGCCACTGGGTGGCGGGTCGGGCCGGCCGGCCGTGCCTGCGCTGCGGCACGATCATCCGGGTCAGGGAGGAGGTGCGCGCCGACCCCGAGCAGCGCCGGACCTGGTGGTGCCCGCACTGCCAGCCCGCCTGACCCGCCCACCCCGCACCCCCCGCACCCTGCCCGTATCCCGCCCTCCCCGCACCCCGTCCGCAGTGCCGCCCCGCACCCGCCCCGCACTCCGCCCGCCCCGCCCCCGCGAGCCTTGATCCCGCATCCGCCGCCTGCAGCCCGGGGAATCATCCGCAACCCTCTCGCGTTCGACCCCCTATGACGAACGCGACCACCACCACCACCGACCCTCTCATCGGCACCCTCCTCGACGGCATCGACCCCGCGCCTCTCTTCACACCCTTCACCGCGGGCGAGCTGACTCTGTCGAACAGGTTCGTGATGGCGCCGATGACCCGGGCGTTCTCACCCGACGGCGTTCCGGGCGACGATGTGCGCGACTACTATGCGCGCCGGGCCGCCGGCCTCGGGCTGATCGTCACCGAGGGAACCTACATCGATCATCCGTCCGCCGGATCGAGCGACCGCATCCCGCTCTTCTACGGCGACGCGGCGCTTGCGGGCTGGAAGAGGGTCGTCGACGCAGTGCACGCCGAGGGAGGGCGCATCTTTCCGCAGCTCTGGCACCTGGGCGTGACGCGGTCGGAGGGAGCCGCTCCGCATCCGGAGGCTCCCGTGATCAGCCCCTCCGGTCTGCGCTCCGATGGTTCGGCCAAGGGCGAGGCCGCGTCGACGAAGGACATCGACGACATCATCGCGGCGTTCGTGCAGGGTGCTCTGGACGCACAGCGCATCGGCTTCGACGGTATCGAGCTGCACGGAGCGCACGGCTACCTGCTCGACCAGTTCCTCTGGTCGAAGACGAACCGTCGCGGCGACCGTTTCGGCGGATCGACTTCGAACCGCTCGCAGCTCGCGGCCGAGGTCGTCTCGGCGATCCGCTCCGAGGTGGGCCCCCACTTTCCCATCGACTTCCGTTTCTCGCAGTGGAAGGGCAACGACTACGGCGCCCGCATCGCCTCGACCCCCGAGGAGCTCGACCAGATCCTCGTCCCCCTCGTCGACGCCGGCGTCTCGATGCTGCACGCCTCGACCCGCCGCTACTGGCTGCCCGAGTTCGACGATTCGACCCGCACCCTCGCCGGCTGGACGAAGCACCTCACCGGCCTGCCCACTATCGCCCTCGGCTCCATCGGTGTCTCGGCACCGTTCCTCGGCGGCGACGAAGAATCGCAGTCGACCCTCAGCATCGCCCCGCTCGTCGAGCTGTTCGAACAGGGCGAGTTCGATCTCGTGGCCCTCGGCCGTTCGGTGATGTCCGACCCGGAGTTCACCGGGAAGATCCGTACGGGTCGAGCCGCCGACATCCGCGCGTACGAGAAGGGCCACGAGTCGACGCTCTACTGAACGCAGCCGGCGGCGAGTGGATGACCGGCTGCACCCGCTGGGCGGGAGCCGGTCATCCACTCGCCGTTCGTCGTCAAGCGTCTCGACGATCGGTGTGCCGAAACTTAGGCTGGAAACTGTGAGCGAGAGAAAGAAGCGGAGCGACGCCCGCCTCAACGTGGCCCGGTACCGTGTCGATGGTTCGCTGCCCGCCGGGGAACAGGGCGCGGAGTCCGCAGAAGCGGCCGACGACGACACCGCGCTCGCCGGCCAGCGGTCCATGGAGGCCCGGGCGCAGTTCGTCGAGATCTCGATCCAGCAGGCGATGCGGCGAGGCGAGTTCGACAACCTGCCGGGCGCGGGCAAGCCGCTTCGTAACCTGCACGATGCCTACGATCCGAACTGGTGGATCAAGCAGAAGATCGAGCGCGAGAACATCACCGGGCTCGGGCCCCCTGCCCTGACGCTGCGGAGCGAGAACGCCGAGCTTGACGGAAGACTCGATGCGGCTCCGTCGGAGAAGCGGGTGCGGGAGCTTCTGGCCGACTTCAATGCACGGGTGGTCGAGGCGCGTCGGCAACTCAAGGGCGGGCCACCGGTGGTGACGCCACCTCGGGATGTCGAGGCGGAAGTGCAGCGCTGGCACGAGCGTCGCAACGAGCGCTATCGCGCGGCTCAGGAACAGCGCGCGGCAGACGAGGCCGCATTCCGCGCCCTCTCCTGGCGCGATCGCCGCCGCGCGCGCCGCACACCCTGACGCGCTGCGCCCATCGATCACGCTTCCTGGGCGGAGGGAGACAGGCGGAGAGGGGAAAGGCGAAAGGGAGACAGGCGGAGGGGGGAGAGGCGAAAGGGAGAGGGGCGATCGGGTCAGGCAGGGAGCACGACGGCGAGCACGACCAGCCAGGCGAAGACGGAGGTGCTGGCGAGGCTGAGCAGGGTGTGCATCCGTTCGCCGTACCCGCGCCACTGGATGATGGCGAACGCGGCGGCGAACGCGAGCATGACGAGGGTGATGACCCGCACGATCGCCGACGGTGGGTCACCCACCACGCCGGCTCCGATCTGTTGGAAGGCGATGATGCCCCACGGCACGATTCCGAGGGCCGCGCCGAAGCACAGCGCGAGCTTCGGATGCCCGGCCCCCACTGCAGACCGCTCCTCCAGCAGGGTGAAGAGCACCATTCCGCTGGTCGCGGCGTAGCTGAGGACGAGTGCTCCGACGTCGGTGACGCCGTTCAGCTGCGCGACGAGGAAGACGGTGATCGACGCGGTCAGGGAGTATTCGACCCACCGGGCAGTGTGCGGGCGACCCGAGCTGCCGGCTGCCGAAGGGGCCGGGCCAGCCGCAACCAGTCGGGCCACCGCGACCAGCGCACAGAGCACCACGACCGCGGAACCGACATCCACCTGCGCCAGAGTCACCCGCACGGGCTCCCCGGCTGCATGCGCGCCGCCACCCGCGAACGCGGCAGTCACCGGCAACACGACCGTGGTGTGCGCGGTTTGCAGAAGAGCGGTCAGTACGACCGCCTCGACGGCGAGCAGCACTCCGGCGACGGCGGCCAGGCGTCGCCCTGCCGCGTCGACGGCGGCTACGGTGGTCTCGTCCCGCGCACCGCGGTCGCGCGCCACCGTCAAACCCCGCCCACGGCGCCCATCGCGGTCACGCCGCGCCCATCGCGGTCATACCGCGCGCACATCCCGCCCACCACGGTCACGCCGCGCCCACGCGCAGCCCATCGTGGTCACGCCGCACCCGCGGCCACCTTCTCGAGTCGCACCACGACCGCTTTGGACACGGGCGTGTTGCTCTCGAGCGCGGCGCTGGCGAGCGGAATCAGCACATTGGCCTCGGGGAAGTACGCCGCGGCGCACCCCTTCGCTGTCGGGTACGACACGACCCGGTAGCCGCGAAGCTCCCGGTCGGGCTCGTCTTTCCACTCGCTGAAGATGTCGACCGTGTCACCGTCGGCCAGTCCGAGTTCGGTGAGGTCGTCAGGGTTCACGAAGACGACGTTGCGGCCCTTCTTGATTCCGCGATAGCGGTCGTTGAGGCTGTAGATCGTCGTGTTGAACTGGTCGTGCGAGCGCATCGTCTGCAGGATGAGCCGCCCCGCGGGCCGCTCGATCAGCTCGAGCTCGTTGACCGTCAGCATCGCCTTGCCCGTCGCCGTATCGAACGTGCGGGAGTCTCGGGGACCGTTGGGGAGAACGAATCCACCCTTCTTTCGAACGTCGGTGTTGAAGTTCTCGAATCCCGGAACGACGCGCGAGATCGAGTCGCGGATGGTGTCGTAGTCGCTCTCGAAGGCCTCCCAGTCGATGGGCCCGTCGTCGCCCAGCACGGCCCGTGCGAGCCGCGTCACGATCGACACCTCTGAGAGGAGGTTCGTCGAGACCGGGGGCACCGCCCCGTGCGTCGCGTGCACGGCGCAGACCGTGTCTTCGACCGAGAGGAACTGCGGACCGGCCTTCTGCAGGTCGACCTCCGTGCGCCCCATCGTCGGCAGGATCAGCGCCTCCTCACCGATCACCGCGTGCGAGCGGTTGAGCTTCGTCGAGACCTGCACCGTCATCTCGGTGCCGCGCATCGCCGCCTCTGCGGCGGCGGTGTCGGAGATGGCGGCGACCAGGTTGCCGCCGAGACCGAACCAGAACTTGATCTCCCCGCGCTGCATGGCCTCGATGCCCTTGACCGAGTCCACCCCGTGTTCGCGCGGCGAGGTGATGCCGAACTCCGCATCGAGCGCGTCGAGGAACGTGTCGGACATCTGCTCCCAGACGCCCATCGTGCGGTCGCCCTGCACGTTGCTGTGACCGCGGATCGGCGAGGCGCCGGCCCCCGGCTTGCCGATGTTGCCGCGCAACAGCAGCAGGTTGATGAGGTCGCGCAGGGTGTCGACCGACTTGCGGTGCTGCGTCAGTCCCATCGCCCAGGTGATGATCGTGCGCTCCGAGGCGATGTAACGCGCGGCGAGCTCGTCGATCTCGGCGGAGGTCAACCCAGTGGCCTCAAGCACGGTGTCTTCGGAGAGGGTTGAGAGGTGGGTGCGCGGAGCATCCAGCCCGACCGTGTAGGTCGACAGGAACTCGTGGTCGAGCACAGTACCGGGGTGTGCGTCTTCGGCCTCGAGCACGCGCTTCGAGAGGGCCTGCAGCAGCGCCATGTCGCCCCCGAGCCGGATCTTCAGAAACTGGTCGGCGATGGCGGTACCGCGGCCCACGATGCCGCGCGCATTCTGAGGGTTCTTGTAGCGCAGCAGCCCGGCCTCGGGCAGCGGGTTCACTGCAACGATCTTCGCGCCTTTGCGTTTGGCGTCTTCGAGGGCGGTCAACATGCGCGGATGATTCGTGCCCGGGTTCTGGCCCATGATGATGATCAGGTCGGTGGCCAGGAAGTCGTCGTAGGCGATCGTCGACTTGCCCACACCGATGGTCTCGCTCAGAGCCGTTCCGGTGGATTCGTGGCACATGTTCGAGCAGTCGGGCAGATTGTTCGTGCCGAAGGCGCGCACGAAGAGCTGGTAGACGAAGGCTGTCTCGTTCGCCGCACGCCCACTCGTGTAGAACGCTGCTTCGTCGGGCGAATCGAGCCCCTTCAGCTTGTCGGCGATCAGCGTGAAGGCCTTCTGCCAGCTGACCGGCTCGTAGTGGTCGCTCCCCGCCGGCTTGTAGACGGGCTCGACGAGTCGCCCCTGCATGCCCAGCCAGTACTCCGACTTGTCGAGCAGATCGGTCACGGAGTGCTCGGCCCAGAACGAGGTGGGCACAGTGACCGGAGTGGCCTCCCAGGTGATCGCCCGGGCACCGTTCTCGCAGAACTCGGCCACCTTGCGGTGGTCGGGGTCGGGCCAGGCGCAGCTCATGCAGTCGAAGCCGTCTTTCTGGTTCACCGAGGTGAGCAGCTTCAGGCTGCGACCGACGCCCATCTCGATGATGGCCGGTTCGCTCGCCGAGTAGATGGCGGGCAGCCCGACGGCCCACTTCTCGGGCGGATGCACGGTGAGACCGTCGTAGTTCGGGTCGACGACGGGGGGTTTGCGGCTCATCGGGCGGTCTCTTTCTCGAGGGCGGGGGTCGGGGCGAGGACGAACGTGTCATCCACCCGTTCTGTGCGGGTGTAGACGTTCATCGACGACCCGCGGAGGAACCCGACGAGGGTGATGCCCACCTCGGCGGCGAGTTCGGCGGCGAGCGACGACGGGGCCGAAACAGCGGCGAGCACGGGAATGCCGGCCATCGAAGCCTTCTGCACCAGCTCGAAGCTGGCGCGCCCCGACACCATGAGCACCATTCCCCGAAGAGGGAGCAGGCCAGCCGTGAGCGCCCAGCCGATGACTTTGTCGACAGCGTTGTGCCGGCCGACGTCTTCGCGAAGCACCAGCAGTTCGCCCGTCGCGGCGTCGAACAGTCCGGCGGCGTGCAGTCCACCCGTCTTCTCGAAAACGTCCTGGCCGGCCCGCAGCCGGTCGGGGAGGGTCGCGAGCAGGGCCGCATCCACCACCACGTCATCGCTCGCCGTCTCGAACTTCGAGAGCGTTCGCACGGCATCGATGCTCGCTTTGCCGCAGATGCCGCAGGAACTGGTGGTGAAGAAGTTCCGTTCCAGACTCGGGTCGGGTGGAGCGACTCCGGCGGCGAGCACGACATCGAGCACGTTGTAGGTGTTGAGTCCCTCGTCGGTCGCGCCCGCGCAGTACCGGGCCGTGGCGAAGTCGTCGGCGCGGGAGATGACACCCTCCGAGACCAGGAAGCCTGCCGCGAGATCGAAATCGTGGCCGGGCGTTCGCATCGTGATGGCGAGTGCGGTGCCACCGACGCGGATCTCGAGTGGCTCCTCTGCGGCGAGAAGGTCTTCCCGCGCCCGGGAGGGTTCACCGATCGTCACTCGTTTGATCCGACGTCTCACGGTGATTCTTCCCATGTGCTCAGGACTATCACCGAAACCCTGTGTTTACAACGCGGGTGCTCGGGCTTGCGGTGTGTGCTCTCCTAGGCTTGCCGAATGATCTTCGACGCCATCGTTCTTGCCGGGGGGCGCAGTTCGAGGCTGTCGGGCGTGCCGAAGGCGCTGCTGGTGTACGACGGCAGGACCCTTCTCGAGCGTTCCCTCGACGCGGTTCAGGATGCCCGGCGAAGGGTGATCGTCGGCGACGCCGCCGTCTGCGGCTCTGCCCTGGGCGGCTCAGCCCTGGGCGGTCGCGCACCGCTGTTCGCCCGCGAGGAGCCGCCGTTCGCGGGACCGGCGGCGGGGATCGCGGCAGGCTACGCCGCGCTGCAGGGGGACGCGGGTGCGGCTGCGGGTGGGGCGCGCGGCGCGGCTGATGCGTCCGCTGCTCCCAGCGACTTCGTGCTGGTGCTCGCCTGCGACATGCCGCGGGTTGCGTTTGCCGTCACTGCGCTGCTGGCGGCCCGGGCCGGGTGGGATGCCGGCAGTGCGGGAGGCATGGTCTCCGCCGATGGCGGGGTGGCCGGCGAAGACGGCGTCGTGGCCCGGAGCGTGGACGGGCGGCGCCAGATCCTCGCCGCCCTCTACCGAACGCACTCGCTCGGTGAGGCCATAGAACCGCATCGCCGTGCCGGCAGGCTCGCCGGGCTCTCGGTGCGCGCCCTGCTGGAGACCCTCGACACGCAATTCGTCACCGTTCCCGAGGGTTCGACCGACGACATCGACACCCCCGACGACGCCGCGCGGTTCGGAATCGGGTTACCGTGAATCATCCGTCCGTGCGTCTCGCAGGCGCCGACCGGAGCCACGCCCGCCATCCCCTGGAGCACCCATGAACCGCACCGACGACGAAGCCCAGCGCGAGACACTCGACGACTGGAGTGCCGATCTGGCGGATGCGCTCCGCCTGGCGGGGCTGGAGGTGGGTGTCGAGGTCGAGGTGGACGCGATCCTCGCGCTGGCGGGCGACGCCGCGCACACGGTGCTGCGCCCGGCCGCGCCCCTCACCACGTTCATCGTCGGGTTCGCGGCCGGGCGCGCGGTCGGAGCGTCCTCGTCGTCCGCCCCGCCGGAGCTCGCGGTGGCGGAGGCCATCCAGACCGCGCAGACGCTGATCGGCGAGTACGGCGAGGCCGCCCGCCCTGCGCACCCGGTCGGCGCCGACATCCCGCCTGCGGCCGGAGATGCCGCACGCTCTGCGCCCTCGGCCGGAGACTCGAACCGCGCCGACATCCCGCCAGCGGCCGGAGAGTGACCGACCGCCTCGTCAGACCCGACTGGTCGGCGGCCCGACAGCGCGCCTGGGAGGCGGCCGAACCGCTCGTGTCGGTCGACGTACCGTTGCTTCACGCCGCAGGACGCACTCTCGCCCGCGACGTCGTCGCCCTGAGCGACGTGCCCCACTACGCCTCCTCGGCGATGGACGGCTGGGCGGTCGCCGGCGACGGACCGTGGATGCTCGTTCCGGCCGCCTCCGCAGCCCAACCCCTCACGGCGGGACAGGCGCAGGTCATCGTCACCGGCGGACTCGTGCCCCCCGGCGCGACCCGCGTCGTCCGCAGCGAGCAGGGCAGCGTGCACACCGCGCCCACCCCAGAGCCCAGCGCCGGATCGGCCACCGGTGCGACGAAGGATGGGGTGCGCCTGCTCCTGACCGAGACCCCGGATGCCGTCGGCGACCAGGCTCGCCGACGCGGTCACATCCGGCCGTCGGGGGAGGAGGCGCGCCTCGGCGCCACTGTGCTCCGGGCGCACACCGTTCTGAACCCGGCCCACGTCGCCGTGGCCGCCGCGAGCGGACACGACACACTGCCAGTCGTCGCCCGGGCGCGGGTCGCGCTGGTGCTGACCGGCGACGAGGTGCAGCTCGCGGGCATTCCGCTGCCCGGTTTCGTGCGGGACAGCTTCGGCGTCACCCTGCCGACGCTGGTCGCATCGCTCGGCGGCGACGTGATCGCCACGCTCCGCGTGCCCGACACGCTGGCGGCGTTCGTGGCTGCGCTCGGTGCCATACCCGCCGCGCTGCCCTCCGCCGCGACATCCGCCGACCTCATCATCACGACCGGCAGCACCGGCACCTCACAGGTCGACCACCTGCACGCGGCGCTCGAGGCCCTCGGCGCCGAACTGCTGGTCGACCGTGTCGCAATGCGGCCGGGCGGCCCGTCGTTGCTCGCGCGGCTGCCCGACGGTCGTCTGCTGCTCGGGCTCCCCGGCAACCCCCTTGCTGCGATGGTGGGGCTCCTCTCATTCGGGCCCCCGCTCCTCGCGGCATTCGCCGGGCTCACGGCTCCGCTTGAGACCTCCGTCATCACCCGCGACGTGCTCAGCGGGCGCCCGGGTGCCGTTCTGCTCAGCCCCTACCGTCTCGTCGACGGCCGGGCTGTTCTGAACGACTGGAGCGGCTCGGCCATGATGCGCGGCCTGGCCGAGGCCGACGGCATCCTGATCTGTCCCGAGGCGGGGGCCGCAGCCGGCGAGCGGGTTTCTGCTCTGCCGGTGCCCTGGCTCTGAAGCGCAGGCGAGACGAGACGCGGCCGGACGAGACGCGGCGGGACGAGACGCGGCGAGACGAGTCGCGCCGGGTCAGCCGCCTGCGCGGTGGGACGAGAGCCAGGTTTCCAGCATGCCCTCGTTCAGCGGACGTGCGTAGTAGAACCCCTGAACGTAGTCGCAGCCGAGGTCGGTGAGACGGGCAAGCTGCTCGGCCGTCTCGACACCCTCCGCCACGACGACGATACCGACCGCATGGGCGAGCTCGATGCAGCTCACGACGATCGCGGTGTCCTCGGCCGTGACGTCGAGTTGCGCGATGTACGAGCGGTCGATCTTGATCTCGTCGATCGGGAAGTCCCGCAGGTAGGCGAACCCGGCGTGGCCCGTGCCGAAGTCGTCGATCGAGAGCCGAACGCCCAGTTCTTTGAGCGCTCTGACCGTCGTGAGGGCCTGTTCGGTGTCGGTGATCAGGGCGGTCTCGGTCAGCTCGACGGTCAGGAGCGCCGGGTCGAGCTTCTGGATGCGGAGCATCGCCGCGACGGATCCCGCGAAGTCGGAGTCGCTGAACTGCCGCGCCGAGACGTTGACCGACATCGTGAAGGGGCCATGGGTGGGGTCTTCGTTGAGATGGGCGCAGTGCGCGATCGCCGTCTCGCAGACCCATGCCCCCAGATGGCTGATCAGGCCCGACCTTTCGGCGATGTCGATGAACCTGCCGGGCGCGATCGTGCCGTGGTGGGGATGATCCCAGCGGATCAGGGCTTCGACGCCGAGAGGCCGCCCGGTGGCGAGGTTCAGCTGGGGCTGGTAGTCGAGGCGGAACTCCCGTTTGGCGATCCCGGCGCGGATCTCACCCAGCAGCCTGATCTCGTCGATCGCCGACGAGGCGCCGTTCGTGGTGAACCGCCGCCACCGGTTGCGGCCCGCCGACTTGGCGTTGTACATCGCCGTTCCTGCATTCCGAAGCAGCGACCCGGCCTGTTCGGAGGGCCAGGTGGGCGACTCCCCACCGGAGACGGTCGGAGCATCGAGAACATCGACCCCGAGGCTGGCTGTGATGACAATCTCGAGGCCTTCGACGGTCAGCGGTTCGGCGACGGATGCCAGGAGGTCGTCTTCGAATCCCGGGCCCTGGCTGGCCCGGGGGACGGCGACGGCGAAACTGTCTTCGCCGACCCGCGCCATCAGAGCGTCGGGGTGCAGGTGCCGCAGGCGGTCGGCCGCTGTGCGCAGAATGACGTCGCCGGCCCCCGTGCCGAGGCTTTCGTTTATCGCGCGGAAGTGGTCGAGCCCCAGCTGGCACACCGCAAGGTCGTCATTCGGACCGCTGGCCGAGACGAGGTCGGTCAGATCGGCGAGGAACCCGTCACGGTTGAGAAGCCCGGTGAGCGAGTCATGCCGGGCGAGCTGCTCCAAACCCTGCTCGGCCTCCTTGCTCCTGACGATGGCCGCTTCGGCGTGGCGAACCGCAGAGATCAACTGCGTCTGCTCGGCGGACTGCTGGCGGCGCTGACCCATCGTGAACATCGACAGGGGCGGATCTGTCTTCACGCGGGAGGCCATCATCGCGGCAGCAATCGGCTGTCGGTCGGGCCCGAAGATGGTCATCACGGTGTACGGAACCTGCCCCGAGAGATCGAGCTGGGCTGCCGTGCGGGTGGAGAACAGAATACGGTCTCCGATGGGGAGCAACGCCCGAAACGGCGTGCCGACGAGAGCTTCGCGCTGCCACCCGGTCCAGAGGAGAAACCCGTCGTTGACCGCGACGATCGTGCCCTCACCGTCGGTGACGATGGTTCCGGCAGGCGATCCGAGGAACAGCGCCTCGTAGTCGAGGTCTGGCGCGTTCACGGTGCACGGAGGTATCGGAGAATGGCCTGCGAGGTCTCTTCGGGTGCGCTCACGTGCGGAACGTGGCCGGTTGCCTTCAGCACGACCAGCTCGCTGCCCGACAGTCGTTCGTGAAGGTACTCCCCGACGCCCGGCGGCGCGAGTGCGTCGTCGGAGCACTGCAGAATGAGGCTGGGCACCGAGACGGAGCCCAGCAGTCCGCGCACATCAGAGAGGAAGGACACCCGGGCGAACGTTCGGATCACGATCGGGTCGACCAGGCAGAAGCTCCGTTCGAGCTCGTCGGCATACACCGGCTCGGCGGTGTTTCCCATGACGACCGGCGCCATGGCCGCCGACCAGGCCATGTGGTTCTCGTCGAGCGACTGGAGGAGGTCGGCCACGTCGGGTTTCGAGAGACCCCCGACGTAACCGGTCGTTGGGTCGTCGAGGTACGACGGAGAGGGGGCGAGGAGCACCAGCCGGCTGAACAGCGCCGGTCTCCGAGCCGCGGCGGCTATGGCCATCATCGCCGAGACGCTGTGCGCCACGATGGTGACATCCTCCAGCTCCAGCACGTCGACGAGCTCGGCCAGATCGGCGGCGTAGCGGTCGAGCGAGCTGTATTCGACGGGGTCGTACGACGCGAGCGACGAGCCGCCGGAGCCGACGTGATCGAAGAGCACGACGCAGTACGAGTCGACGAAGAACGGCAACATCCGGCGGAACATTCCCTGGTCGCAGCCGAATCCGTGTGCGAACACAATCACCGGCGCACCGACGAGCCCGTGCACGGTGACGTTGTTGCGCACCACGATCGCCTGAGCATCGGGGGCCACGGGCGAGGGGAGCAACATACCTGATCATCCCACATCCCTGCATGCCCGGTTCTGTGCCCCCTCCTTATCGGCCTGCCGCAGCGCTGAAGCGTTATCGGCCCGCCGCGGCGCTGAAGCGCACGGCGAGTTCGCTGACGGCGGCCGCGAGTTCGGGCGGGCCCTCCACCTCGAGAGCGGCGTCGAAACGGCCGACGGATGCCGCCAACGCCACCCACGACCACGATCCTTCCGGAGCCCGAACGAACGGAAGGCGCCCCGGCCGAATCGACCGGGGCGCCTTCCGTTCACGGAACGAGGATCAGGCCTCGCTCATCACGAGCTGCTCGGCCTGGCCGCGGGCGGCGAGGGCGGCGGCACGGGCGGCGAGGCGACGGGCCTGCTCGGCCTGGCCGGCGTCGAGCACATCCTGGGGTACCTCGACGCTCTCGACGTGGTTCACGCCGTTGTACTTCTCGATGTAGGCGTCGAGCTCGGGGCCCGAGGTCCACGAGGTGATGAGGCAGTAGCGCGCTTCGGCACCCGGGTGGGTCGCCGCGTGCCAGAGCCGCTGGGTGTCGACGATGAGCTGCGCGCCGGCCGGCAGCGCGATACGCGTCTCGCCCATGGGGTCGGTGCGGTTCTCCCGCAGCACGAAGTAGCTGTCTTTGTCGTCGGTCAGGTTGAAGAAGCCGCGAACGACCCACCCGGTGCCGTCGGGGTTCAGGCGGTTGTTGTCGTCCTGGTGCAGGTTGTAGAGGGTGTCTGCGTACTCGTTCGGCTGCAGCTCGATGACCCGGCAGCGGCCGACGTTGGCGCCCGGCTCCTGGGCGCGACGCGTCAGGTTCGGGGCCTTCTCCACCTGGGAGTCGATGAACACACCGTCTTTGTCGGTGCGCGGCGGCTTGTGGTTCCAGAAGCCGTTGCACTCGATGTCGCCGAACGCGCTGGCCAGCGGCGCGAAGCGGGTGTCGCCGGAGGACTTCCAGTCGTTGTACTCGATGTCGAGCCACTCTGTGGGGTCGAGCTCCTGGTTGTAGCGGTCGAGCACTACGTAGCCAGTTTCTTCCAGAGCGGCAGATTTTATGTATCCCATGGTGGAATCATGCCCTTTCGTCTTGGACCAGCACGTTTTAACAGGTCCAGGTTAGGACAGCCTAACATCCGGCTCTCTGCTGAGCGGGGAGACGGCTGCGTGTCTGTACGATCGAAGCCATGGTCTCTGCCACGAACGTCGATGCGACCGCTGTCAACACCATCCAGTGGCTGGCCCGTCCCTCGAGCACCATCGTCGTTCCGGTGTACCAGCGCCAGTACCGGTGGGACATCGGCGGCTGCGAACAACTGCTGGGCGACATCCGTGCGGCGGCCGATTCGGATGATCGGCAGAGGCATTTCATCGGCTCCATCCTCTCGACGACGAGCTTCGGCGACGACTCCGGTGACGACTCAGACGACGACTCCGGCGAGCTCGTGCTGATCGACGGGCAGCAGCGCATCACGACGCTGATGCTGCTGATCGCGGCTCTGCACCACACTGTGCTGCAGGATGACGCCCACGCCTCCCTTGCCACCGAACTGGCGCAGGTACTCGTGCGCTCGGCCGACCCGAACCGCACGAAGCTCCGCCCGCACCGGGCGTGGGCCGACGTGTTCGAGAGCGTCGTTCTGAACCGCCGCGGGCCGGGCGACGAGGCGCGCGACTCGCGCTTCGACGACAACTACGCGTTCTTTCGAAGCCAGGTGCTGCCGAACGAAGTCGCCCGCGTCTGGCGCGGACTGCAGAAGCTCGAGCACGTCGCGATCACGCTCGGCGCCGACGCGAACGCGCAGCAGATCTTCGAGAGCCTGAACTCGACCGGCGAGCCGCTTCGCGATCACGAGCTCATTCACAACTACGTGCTGATGGGGCTCTCGCACGCCGAGCAGAGCGAGATCGAAGACACCTTTTGGGTGCCGATCGAGCAGAACACGGGGGAGTCGATCGCCAGCTTCTGGCGACACTACCTCGTCATGACGACCGGTCGCGAGGTCGCCGTGGCGGGGGAGCGTGGGGTGTACGACGCCTTTCGGCAGCGCTTTCCCCGGCTCGACCTCGACACGCTCCGCGCGCAAGCGACCGAGTGGCGCGAGTTCTCGGGCGTCTTCCGGATGCTGCTGGAGCCGGCCCGCGAGGCCGACGCCGAGATCGGTCGCCAGCTCGGGTACCTCAACACGTTCGGGCGCGGGATGTATCCCCTGGCCATGCGCGCCTACCACGAGTACTCGCAGAAGTTGCTGGGGCGGGAGGCGCTGATCGACACGCTGGAGCAGATCCAGTCGCTCGTGCTGCGCCGCACTGTGGTCGGTGTGGGTGTCGACCGACTGGTGGCCCGGCTCTGTCGGGCGCGCGAGGAGGGGACGGATGCTCTGCGGCGCGCGATCGCCCGCATCACCCCCTCAGACGAGCGGGTGCGCGTGGCGCTGAAGTTCAGCGACCTCCCTCACCCCGGGTATGTGCTGGGGCGCATCGCGGGCGTCGAGACTCCTGTCGATCTCGCCGGTCTCGACGTCGAGAACGTGTTTCCGCTGGCCCCGTCCGACACCTGGAGCGGCGGCGGCGACACCCCGTGGTCGGAGTACAGCGACGACCAGCAGAACAGTCACCGCGCACTCGCGCAGACGCTCGGCAACCTCGCCCTGCTGGAGCAGCCGCTCGCAGAGCGCGCCGTCGGGCTGTCGTTCCCGGCCAAGCGTGCGCTCTACGCCTCCAGTGCCGTTCCGACCACCACCGCGCTGTCCGGGGTCTCCGAGTGGGGCACCGCCGCGATCGCCCGCCGCACGGTCGAGCTGACCGACGTGTTTCTGAGAGTGTGGAGACGGGCATCCGGAACCGCCATCGACGACGACGGCCTGACCCCCATCCTCGACGCCCAACGCCGTCGCGGCTGGCCCCGCGGCTGGGAGCGCGAGTTCGAGTATGTCGAGTACCGCGGCGAACACTGGGAGGTGTACGACGTGAAGTATCTCTTCAACCGCATCTTCAAACGCCTGTGGGCGGATGCCCGCCCGAGCGTCGTCGCGTTCAGCGCCCAGCGCGGGGGCCCGCTCTATGATTCCCAGGCGTGGAACGGCCACTGGGACACCCTCGACGAGTCGCACTACCTCTACATGGGCTGGGACTCGAAGTACATGCTGACCGCCGTGCAGGGCGTGCTCGACGAGGCCGGCCTCTCGGCCGAGGTCTTCGTCAAGTACTCCTACATCGGCGCGCTGATGTAACGCCCGCGCCGCCGAATCGACACAGGATGCCCGCTCCGCTGCAGATGGCGCGGAGGACGAGCGAAAGCGTGTCGATACAGGGCTGCCCGCACGCCGACGGCCGCCGGGTGAGCTGCCCGGGCAGGAGGGAGCCCAAACCCGGGGGTGACGGGGGAGGGTGCGGATCGTAGGCTCAGCAGGGAGCACGACCGGGAGTTACGCGTGGAGAGTTACGAAGAGGTTCTCGAGAGGGTGGCCGCGATGACGCGGGTGCCCGAGGCGGAGGTGCGCGCCCACGTGGCGCTGCGGGATGCGGTGGCCGATGCGCTGGCGGCGCCGGGCGGTGGCGCGGCACGCGGCGGGGGTGCCATGCGCGGCGGGGGCGCCGGACGCGGCGGGGGTGCCGGATGCGGCGGGGGTGCAACGGCGCCGGGCGGTGGAGGCGTCGGCGCAGCGGGGGTTCTGCGCGTCGTCGATGCGGGGGCCTTCCGGCACGGCACGGCGGTTCGGGGCGCGAGCCGGTTCGATGCGTTCGTCGTACTCGACGGCGGGCGGCCGAAGTCGCTCGCGCGGGTGCTGCAGGGCATCCGGTCGGCGGTTCAGGATGCCGGGATCGACGCGCTCGTCACGACGACGTCTGACTCGGTGCTGGTCGACGCGACGCCCCTCGACGGTGCAGCGGGTGCAGACGGCGCCGCGGGCTCGGACGGCGCTGCGGGCGCGGACGGTGCCGCGGGTGCAGACGGTGCCGCGGGCGCCATCGTCGCGCCGCGCCTGCGCCTCATCCCCGCGTACGAGGCGCCGGGCGACGGGGGGAGTGCGATCGTCGCGATTCCCGATGCCGCCCGACGGTGGGTGCTGGCGCGTCCGGGCGCCCGCGAGCAGCTCATCGCGCGCATCGACGACGGTGATGCGCACCTGAGAACGCTCATCCGGCTCGTGCTCGCCTGGAAGCATGACAACCGTGTTCCGGTCTCGTCGTACTACCTCGAGACGGCGGTCATCCGGCAGGCCCTCAGGCAGCCCTCGTTCAACCTGTTGTGGGATCTGTGCTGGCTCTTCGAACAGACCGCCCAGGATGACCTGATGAACCTGCCCGACCTGTCGAGCCCCTCGCAGGTGCAGCGGGTGCGCGCCGCCGACACCCTCGGGCGACGCATCGAGGCCCAGGTGCCGCTCGACGCGGCGGCCGCCCACGCGCGGGCCGCCGTGAACGCCTACCTCGACGACGATCGGGGCACCGTGGATGCCCGGCTCACCGCCCTCTTCGGCGGCGCCGTCAGCGCAGAATGACACGCCCGCGGCGTCAGCCCAGCATCGCCCGCACGGCCTCGATCGACTCCACCCGGCCGGCCGCCGTCGGCGCCAGCGGCTGCACGAGCAGCGTGGTGGCGCCCGAGGCTTCGAACGCCGCCAGGCGTTCACGCACATGCGCCTCCGTGCCGATGAGCGACGTCGCCAGCACCAGGTCGTCGGGAAGGGCATCCGCCGCCGCCGTCTTCTCGCCCGCCAGATAGAGCTCCTGCACGCGCTCGGCCTCGCCGCCGTAGCCGTAGCGCACGGCGAGTTCGTTGTAGAAGTTGGCACCGGGCGCACCCATGCCGCCGATGTAGAGGGCCATGCGCTCGCGGTAGGCCCCGAGCATCCGTTCGTCGTCGTCGCCGATGAAGAGGGGAACGCTCACGATCGCGTCGAGCGCTCCGAGCGAAGGATCGCGCCGTGCTGACCCGGCCGCGAGGGAGTCGCCCCACGCCGCGGCCGCACGTTCGGGGTGGTAGAACATCGGAAACCAGCCGTCGGCGATCTCCGCCGTCTGTTCGACGGCACGCGGTGTGAGAGCTGCTATCGCGACGGGTATCCCCGAACGAAAGGGTCTGTTGATCAGTTTGAGGGACTTGCCGAGGCCCGTTCCCTGCCCCTCCGGCAGCGGGATGGTGTAGTTCTGCCCCGAGTGCTCCAGCCGCTCGCGGCGCCAGACCGCCCGGCAGATCTCGACCGTCTCGCGCAGGTGCCCGAGCGGTCGGGCGAACGGCACCCCGTGGAATCCCTCGATCACCTGCGGCCCCGAGCTGCCGAGGCCGAGCTCGAAGCGCCCGCCCGACAGGGAGTCGAGGCTCGCCGCGGTCATCGCGAGCAGGGTGGGGGTGCGCGAATACAGGGGCAGGATGCTCGACATCAGCGTCGCCGTCGAGGTGATCGCGGCGAGGTAGCCGAGACGGCTGACCGCGTCGAACGAGTACGCCTCCGAGACGGCGACGACCTCGATTCCCGCCCGCTCGAAGTGCACGGCCTCCGCGGCCGCGCCGGCGAAGTCCTCGGAGTAGTCGATCGTGACGCCGAGCCTCATGGTCACTCCTCGATGTTCGCCCCGGTGCCCGAACGACGCCCCGTCACCACCAGCGTAGCCACGATCACGACCAGCAGCGCCGCTGTGAACACCTCGGCGGCGGGCAGCAGGGCGCTCGCGGCGATCGCCAGGCTGGCGAGCGGGATGATCGTGTTCGCCGTTCGCGCACCCGTCGGTCGTATCGCCAGCAGCCAGACCGCCAGCACGAAGACCGCGACCGGAACGGTGAGGGTCGCGGCCGCGACGACCGGCGGGAGTCCGGTCGCGCCGCCGTGAAGGTCGACCAGTACCTCGATTCCGGCCGACATCGCGGCGGCGGCAGCGAAGATCACGTAGTGGGTGTACCCGAGCGTCAGCGACTGGCGCAGGCTGCCGAACCGGCTGTGCAACGGCGTCGCGAAGTACACCCACCACATCGAGGCCACGATGGCGAGCGAGCAGATCGCGAGCACGACTAGTGGAACGATGTGCTCGGAGTCCTTCAGCGAGTCGATGATGGCGTTCGCAGAACCGAGCAGGCCCTCGCCCAGCACGACCAGGGTGAACAGGCCGAAGCGTTCGGCGATGTGGTGGTTGTGGTAGGGCGTCGTCTGTCGGTGCTCGGCCCAGACCGGCACGCACAGCTCGGCGATCGCGAGCACGACGAAGCTGGGCGCGCCGAGCGACTCCGGCAGCAGCAGGCGCAGCACCCAGGCCACCTGCACCACGGTGATGCCGCCGGCGTACCGCAGGGCCGTGCGCCGGAACTCCGGCGAGTTCGCGGCGAGCCGCAGCCACTGGCTCACCATCGCCAGACGCATGATGACGTAGCCGTACGTCACCGCGGCGAAGTCGCCGTGTTCCATCGCGGCCGATACTCCGGCGGCGAGAACGAGGACGCCGGCCATCTGGGCGATCGTGGTGACACGATAGAGCCAGTCGTCGTTGTCGAAGGCCGTCGCGAACCAGGTGAAGTTCATCCACGCCCACCAGATGGCGAAGAACACCATGAGGTACGCACCGGCGCCGACGGCGACCTGCTGGTCGGTCTCGAGATGGTGCAGCGTCTGGGAGGCGAGCGACACCGCGACCACGAAGACCAGGTCGAAGAACAGCTCCAGGCTCGAGGCGACCCGGTGCGGCTCCCCCTTGTCGCGGGGCCTGACGGGGCGCAGGTCGAGGCGGGTCAGCAGGTTCGTCATGGCGCGAGCATACAGAAATCATCGTGCGAGCCCGCGGGAGGGGTGGCGAAAGGTGTTCGCCCGGTGGCGGTTGTCGAGCATCCGGGGCCTGTGACCTGCGGTTTAAATTGTTTCGGGCGGCGCAATTCGGGCGAAATCTGCACAGTGCGAGGATTCGGGTACGAACCTCACCACTTTCTCGTCGCGAAGGAAACCCGATGTCAGTTCTTCCCTACACCGCAGACTCGATGCTTCTGCGCAAGACGTTCGGCGCCTTCCCGTCGGGGGTCGCGGCCCTGGCGGCGGTGATCGATGGCGAACCGACCGTTCTCATCGCCTCGTCGTTCTCGGCGGGCGTGAGCATGGAGCCGCCGATGGTCATGTTCGCCGTTCAGAACACGTCGACCACCTGGCCCGAGCTCGCCCGGGCCGAGCGCATCGGCGTCTCGATCCTCGCGAAGGGACATGGAGCGTCGGTGCGCCAGCTGGCGTCGAAAGACAAGGCCGCGCGCTTGGACAACATTCCGACGCTGGTGCTGCCCTCGGGCGCGATCCTGCTGGATGACGCCCCGGTCTGGCTGGAGTGCACCATCGCGCACGACTACCCGGCCGGAGACCACCGCATCATCGTGCTGCAGGTGGTGGGTACGAACACGAACGATGCGTACGCACCGCTCATCTTCCACAACTCGGCGTTTCACGAGCCCGTCGCCATCTGACGGCTCGCCGACCGGCCTCAGCCGGTGAGCTCGGCCAGCGCTGCGGCCCTCAGCGTTTCGGGGATCGGTACCGGCCGTTTGCTGCCTCGCCCGACGAAGACATGAACGAACTCACCGGCGGCGATCTGGGTCCCGTCGCTCTGCCTGAACAGCTCGAGTTGCCACGCGATACTCGTCGTGCCCACCCGGCCCGCCCGCAGAACGACCTCGACCGTGTCGGGAAAGGCCGCTGGTTCGATGAACCGGCACGAGGATGACACGCAGAACGCGAGCGTGTCAGACGTCTCGATGTCGAAGTGCCCCCCGCCGATGAGCCAGGCCGTGATCGTCGTGTCCATCGCCGTGTAGTAGACGGTGTTGTTCAGATGGCCGAAGACGTCGTTGTCGTTCCAGCGGGTGGCGAAGGGACGGCTGAAGCTGTTCACCGTCGAAACTCTACCCGTCGACGAGGATGAGCCCCTTCCGGATGGCCTGGTCGCGCATGGCGACCTTGGTGCTCACGTCGATCCCCGCCAGGCGGTACTTGCTGCGGATGCGTTTCAGGTGCGACTTCGCGGTGTGCTCGCTGATGTGCAGCACGGCGGCCATGCGTTTGGCCGATTCGCCCATGCTGTAGAGGGCCATGATGCGCGCCTCCTGTGACGACAGGGTCGGCCCTTCGGCCCCGTCGCCCTCTCGGGGTACCAGCCGCGGTGAGACGAAACCGACGCCCCGGCTCGCCGCGTGGACGGCGAGAACGATGGTCTCGGCCCGCTCGCTCTTGACGATGTACCCCAGCGCTCCCGCGGCGAGTGCCTCGCGAACGACGCCCGGGTCGGAGTAGGTGCTCATGACGACGGTCGCCACACCGACGGTGCCGAGGGCGCGGAGCTTCACCGAGATGGGCAGCCCGTCGCGCAGGTCGAGGTCGAGCAGCACGACGTCGGCCGGGAACTCCGGATGCGCCAACAGGTCGGGCCAGGTCGAGACGGCAGCGACGAGCTCGATGTCGTCGGCCGCGTTCCTGATCCATCCGCTGAGGGCGGTGAGCAGCATGCGGTGATCGTCGACGACAGCGAGCCGGATGCGTGCAGGAGCCATGCCTGCCATTTTGTCATTCCCGGCCCCGTTCGGGGGTCTTTCGAGCCGCCGAACAGGGAGGCAGGCGCTATCTTTCTGGTGTGACCTACAGTTCTGGCGTCGCGGACGGCCTCGACACCGCCACCGAGGGCCTGGCGCAGCTGCCCGCCGATCGCCTGCGGCTCGGACACATCTGCGCCCAGGGTTTCGGCATTGTCTTCGCGCTCTCCGCAGCGCTCAACCTGCTGGTGCCCGAACTCGCCCGCATCGCCTCGTTCGGGCCCGCCCTCGCCGGGATGGCCGCTGTCATCACGGGTTTCGCCCTGCTGCCTGGCCGACACAGCGTGCTCACGGCGATCGTGACCTACTGCGCGGGCCTTGGTGCCCTCGCGACATTCCTCCTGCCCGGTTCGGGCGCCGACAACGCGTCGACGGTGGCGACGGTGACAGCCCTGGCGTCATGGGCCATCCCCTCCCTCCTCGTGGCGTTCGGCCACCGCCGCTCGCTCCCGGTCATCGCCGTCGCATCCCTCATTCCGGTGCTGGTGCTCGGTGTCGTCGTCTCTGCGCCGTTCGGGCGGGAGGTCTTCGTGGCGATCGCCATCGTCGGCGGCTGGCTGGCGATGAGTTTCGCCGGTCTGTGGCTGGCGCGCAGCTCCCGGCGTGCCGAGGCAGGGCTCGACCGGCTGCGTCAGGGTTACGCCGCCGAGCGGCGGTCGACCGAGACCGAGGCCGAGCTGCGATACGGCGCACGTGTGCTGCACGACACCGTGCTCGCCACGCTCACGGTCGTGGCCCATTCGGGAGTGGGGGTGCTGCCGTCGTCACTGCGCGCCCAGGCGGCGGCCGACGCCCTGATGCTGGCCCAGCTCCGCACGGGCGGCATCATCGGCGGGAGGCCGTCGCATGCCACGGGAAATGCGGAGGTGACTGCCAACCGTGAGCTGCACAGCACGATCGACGCCTGGAGCTTCGCGCACGACTTCGACATCGCCTGGCACGGCGACGACCATGTCGATGCTGCCCCGGCCGAGCTCGATGCCCTGGTGCGCGCGGTGTGGGCGAGCCTGGAGAACGTCAGGCTGCACTCGGGCGAATGCCGGGCCGAGGTCACGATCAGCCAGGATGCACGGCTCGTGCGTGCGGTCGTGACCGACACCGGCGTGGGTTTCGATCGCGATCTCATTCCGCGCGGCCGCCTGGGCGTGGCGGAGTCGATCGAGGCGCGGATTGCGTCGGTCGGCGGATCGGCGCGGGTCTTCTCCTCGCCCGGCCACGGCACGACGGTGCTGCTCGAGGTGCCGCGGTGAGCGTTCGTCGGGAGCCTCGGGCCGGCGAACGGAGCCATCTCGGCACGCTCGCGCAACTGGTGGCGGCCAACCGGGCCGGGCCGGTCGCGATCAGCCGCCTGCGCACCCGCATCCGTCAGGACCGCAACGTCAGCGCCGGCTACCTGGGGCTCGGTTTCACGGTGCTCGGCGGGCTGCTGATGGTGCGCGGCCTCTTCTCCCTCGGCTGGTCGTGGTCGAACGGCCCGTCGCGGTGGATCTCGCTTCTCGCCTGGGCGATCCTCGTGGCCACCTTCATCGCGGCGGTCGTTGTCGCGCGCCGGAGCGGTGGCATCATCCCGGGTCGCTTCTGGCGCCTGCTGACGGTCGCGGGTGTGCTCGCAGTCGCGGTGGACTTCGCTGCGTTCGCCCTCGACGGCGCCCTCACGCCGTTCTACCCGACGGCTGTGATCGGGTTCGGGGCCTGTCTGTTCGCCTGCCTCCCGCTGCAGCCTCTGCGGCGCGGTATCGCCGGTTCGATCGCCCTCACGGTGAGCGGCAGTGCGTCGGTGCTCGCGGGTCTGCTCCTGGATCCGGCCAGTCTTCCTTCGGCGGTGACAGGGTTGCTGCTGGGACTCACACCGGTGGTGGCCGGCATCACCATGATCGGTGCGGCGGACCGCTACCTCGCGCGGAAGATCGACCAGGCGGTGACAGAGAGCCTCGTGACTGCTCCGGCCCTCGGTCTCGGGGTGGCCGCGGCATCCGAACTCCGCCGCCTCGACCGGGATGCCGAACGGTTGCTTTCACTGGTGGCCGAGCTGCCGGCTGCAGAGCCCATCGACGATGAGACCGCCGCTCGCGCCGAGACGCTCAGCGACGAACTGCGCCTCGCGCTGGTGGCCGACCACGAGCAGACCTGGCTGCAGATCGCCGTGGCGGAGTCAGACCACCTCAGCCGCACGGTCACGATCGACGATCCGGCCGTTCTCGCGGCGAGGCTCGAGCCCGCGCAGCGCAGGAACCTTCTGGCCCTGGCCTGGCTCTCGGTCGCGCAGGCCACGGCCCCCGCCCTCGACATCGCCTTCGTCGACGCTCCGCACAGCCACACGCCGGGCGCCGCGTCACGGGTGGTGTTCTCGATCACCGGCACGCGCCGCCGCGGCATCGACCCCGGTGTCTGGCCGCTGTTCAGCCGCCTCGGGCACCACACCATCGTGCTGGGTGCCGACCGCGCCTCGGTGACCGTCGATGTGTCGCCGAGCACGCGGCCGGCCCGGGTCAGCCCCTGATCCGGCGGTGACGGATGATCGTCAGCACGGCCCCGATCGCGAGCAGCACCAGCGCCAGGGGGAAGTAGAGTCCCGAGTCCGAACCCGTCGCCGCCAGGCCGGTGCGGCCGGGCTTCGCCGCCGGAGCGATCTGCCCCGGCTCTGCCGGCACGGTGCCGGATCCGGCATCGGCGATCGTTATGGTCTTCGTCATCGGCGCCTGCGCGGGATCGCTCAGATTCGCCACGGTGAGGGTGATCGTTCCTGCTTTCGTCGGCGTTCCGGTGAGGGCGCCGGTGTCGGCGTTCAGAGTGAGCCCGGCACCGGTCAGATCCGGCAGGCCGAGCTGGTTGATCGGAGCGTTCGGCGAGTAGTCCACCCCGCCGGGCAGCGACTTTCCCACCAGGCCGATCTGGATGTTCGTTCCGGCTGCGGTTACCGTCTGGGCGTCGTACGGTGTTCCCACGGTGCCGGAGGGCAGTGCATCCGGGTTCAGCACGGTGGGCGTGTCGGCGACATGCACGGTGAACGTCTGGGCCGACCACACCGTGGAGACGGTGAAGGTCGTCTCACCCGCGGCAGTCGGGGTGCCGCTCAGAACGCCGGTCTTCGTGTCGAAGTCGAGGCCTGCCGGAATGAGGCCGGCGATCGACAGGTCGAGTCCGTCGGGCGCCGATGTCACCGTGTCCGTCGAGAATGCCTGGCCGACGGTCGCCTGCAGATCGGGTGTCGATGCCCAGGTGGTCGGTTCGCCGGCGACATGCAGTGAGAAGCTCACCTTCTGCGGGGAGCCTCCGCCCAGAGGGGTGTCGGTCACCTCGAACGGGTAGTCACCGGGCGTGGCCGGAACCCCGCTCAGCACGCCATCTGCGGAGATGCTCAGCCCGTCGAGCGCGGAGGCGTCGCTGGAGAGGCTCATGCCGGTTCCGGGGGTCGCCACGAGCGGTGTGCTGTACTGCTGACCGAGGGAGGCGTCGGGTACCAGGCCCACGAAGTTCGTGGCCGTCGTCTGGGCCGAACCGGCGAGGCGCGGTTGCAGCTGTGCGGTGGCCACCGTGATGGCCGGGGCCGATTCGCGCCTGGTCGCCGGGCCGATCTCCCGAACGACGACGCCGAGGAACGCGGAGGCGGGGCTCGGCGGAACGAGCTGGTCGGGAACGGAGTAGCTCGGCGCGGTCGCTCCCGGGATGGCGCTCGGCGTCGTGCTGCCCTGGGCGATCGTGTACCACTGGTACGCATAGATCGGGGTGGGGTTCACTCCGGGGATGTTCCACGTTCCGGGGCATGCGTACACCGTGCTCCCGGCGCGAGCCGAGGCGGCCGTGGTGCAGGCGGCACTTCCGGCGAGGGTCGGCGGGGCGACGTTGATCGAGGGCGGTACGGCATCGCAGTCCTTCTGCGTCGACGACTGCACGACGGTGTAGGTCAACGGGCTGGAACCCGTGGCCGTGAGGGCGGCGGGCAGGATGCTCGTGGCCGGCATGTACCAGGTGAACGCCCCCGGGCGCGTGGTCGGCTCGTCGAGGCCGAGCTTCCAGAGGCCGGTGAACTGCAGCACCTGGCTCTCCCACGTTCCCATCAGCCACTCGCCGGGCGCAAGCGTCGGATCGACCTCGGTCGTGCGCGTCTCGGTCGAGGTGTTGGCGGTGACCTTCTGGTGCTGCCAGGTGAAACCGATCTTGCCCGTCTCAGAGAAGAGGTCTTTGACGCCCACCGTGAGGGAGTACTCGGCCGACGTCGTCTCGGTGTCGGAGATGCTCACCTGGTGCGCGTAGCTGCCGGCGGTGACCAGCTTGACCGGCAGCGGTGTGCTGCTGGCGTTGTGCATCGAGGGGAGCGTGGTCGAGACGGTCGTGCCACATCCCGCACTCCGCGTGGTGAGGGTGCCGAGCGCTGCGGCCGCCTCGCTGCCCGCAGCCGAGAACGTGGCGGTGGCCGGATCTGTGCCTGTGCTGACGGAACAGGGGGAGTTCTCGTCGGGCCCGTCGTACCCGGCGCAGTGGTTGGTGGCGTACTTCAGGGAGAGACCGAGAATGTGTTCCCACTGGCGGTTGACGCCGAGTGCGTCGAGCGGGTCGTTCAGAATGCGGAACTGCTGGAAGCTGGTGTTGTCGTCGCAGGGTTGCAGGCGCGCGCCGAAGTCTCCCTCCGGTGCGAGGCCGTGGTTGAAACTGCTCAGGCACTTCTTCCCCGACACGGAGACGATGTGGAACACGTGGTCGTTGTAGTCGGAATGGGGTGCGGCCGTGGGACGCTCGACCGCGGGAATGAAGTAGAAGGCCTGGGAGGGGTCTTCGATGCAGTCTCCGAAGATGCCGACCTCGCGGAAAATCTGGAAGCCGCCGGCCGCCCAGGTGTCGAGGCACCGTCCGCCGCTCATCAGCTTCACCCGGCCGTCGGCGTAGACACCGATGTTGATCGAGGGATAGCCGGCATCGTCGACGGAATCGGCCGGATGGCCCATCACTTCGATCTTGACACCGCTGCCGGGGTTGCCGAGCAGCGGGATGTCGGCTCCCGATGCCGATGCCGCTGCCGCAGCCGATGCCGCTGCCGATGCCGCTGCGCTCGGGGTCGCCGCGCTGGCGGGGGAGGCCAGAAGCACCCCGCCGACGAGGCTGGTCGCGAGCGCGGCTGCGACGCCCATCACCAGGGCGACCCGCGGGCGCCTCCGGGGAGCAGCGGAAGAGTGTCGGGTCATGGCGATCCTTCGGTCGGGCGGCTCTGTTCGTCGGCGCGATGCCCCGTCTTCGGCGCCGCTCGGAGCCAACTCTCCCGCGCGGGCCACGGCGCCGGGCAGTCCCCTTTGGGGTGAACGTGGCGTCATCGCGCCACCGGCGCGGGTGTCGGGTGTCGGCTGTCGGATGTCGCGTAGGATCGCCCTGTCGAGCGGTGCGGTTCTGTCGCGCGATGTTCCCCCGGCCACGCGCGTTCACCGAGTGCCGCGCCTTCGAGACATCGAGTATCCACTGTGGGCACACTGCTCTATGGCCCCGCGGCCAAATCTGTGAACATCGACGACCGTGATCTGGCGCACCTGCAGGCCGTCATGGTGGCGAAGCTGAAACGCGGGGAGAGCTTCTCGTTCAGCTGGGAGAGGTCATCCGACTTCGGCAGCGGGCACAGCACGCTGTGGATGCATCCGTACATGCACCTGGAGTTCACCTACCAGGGATCCAAGCGCATCCCGCTCAACCGGGCCTGGGTCGAGGTGCTCATGAATGCCGCCAACAGCTCTTCGGGGCTCGAACTCATCGCCGAGAGCAGGGCGCTCGGCTGAGCAGGGTGCGGGCTGGGCGGCCTCAGTCCAGGTCGGCGGTGTCGAGGTCGGCCAGATCGATGCCGAGTGCACCGCTGGAGGGCCTCACCTGCGGGTGAGCGCCGAGCAGCGAGCCCTTGCGCGAGAGTTCGCCCACGAGGGCGGCGTCGTCGAGGTCGGTGTCGTCGGTCTTCGCTCGATCGGGCACGGCCGAGCAGTAGAGCTGGGTGTTCGGACCCAGCAGCAGGTTGGAGAAACCGCGCTGGCCGTCGATGAGCACCGGAACGGTGATGCGGTCGGTCTTGCCCGCGTTGGCCAGCGCGACGGCATAGTCGAAAACGGCTGAGCAGACGTCGAAGCTGACCGTCATCACGCCTGATCCGTAGTGCAGCTCTCTCATGGTCACAGTGAACCACCCTAAACCACGTCGTCACCTGTTTCTTCGAGGCGGTTGGCGGCGTCGACCGCAAAGAGGTATAAGCGAGCTCAGCCAGCGTGCAGGGCGACATAGAGCAGCGCAACCACGCCGGCCACGAGCACCGCCGCGGCGAGCACGCCCATCAGCAGCGCGCCCGGCAGGGGGCCCGGCGCCCGCCGGTTCGTCGTCAGTGCCCCATGGGTGTGACGGTAGCGGATGCCCGACCGAGCGAGCACGAACAGCCCGAGCAGCGCCCCCAGGACACCGAGCCCGATGCCCCCCCAGCCGGTCGTGGGGGCGAGCACCCGCGCTCCCACGAGCGAGCCGGCGATGAGGGCCAGTGCGGTGCGCTGCCAGGCGAGAGCGGTGCGCTCCACCTGCAGGCCCGGGTCGAAGACGTCGTTCCCGTCGCCACCGCTCATCTCAGCGCATACCCGAGAAGCAGCAGCACGCCCACCACGCTGACCACCACCGCCAGGGGTGCCGCCAGCACCGACCCCGGCAGTGCCCGCCCGGCCCGCATCGCCTGCTCCACCCGCGCCCAGCCGAACCAGGCCTGGAGTGGCGCGGCGATGCCCGCCAGCACCAGCACGAGGGCCGCCGCGAGGCGAAGGCCCGGTTGCACAGGCAGCTGCAGCGCCTCGAGGGCGACTCCGCCGGCGATCAGAGCCAGCGACGTACGGATCCACGCCAGGAACGTTCTCTCATTCGCCAGGGTGAAGCGCGGGTCGGGCTCGGACCCCTGTGTGAAGACCCGGCGCGGAAACCTCGCTGCACTCATCGCCCGGCGGCCCCGGCGTTCGGGGCGGTCATCTGCTCGACGCGCCATTCACCGTCCCGCACGATCCCGTCGCGATGGGCCGCTTCTTCGCGCAGCCGCAGGTCGACACGGCGGATCTTTCCCGAGACCGTCTTCGGCAGCTCCGCGAACTCGATCCGTCGCACACGCATGTACGACGGCATGGTCGCTGCCGAATGCTCGAAGAGCGCTCTGGCGGTCTGCTCGTCGGGCGCCCAGCCCTCGGCCAGCACGATGTACGCTTTGGGCGTCGTCAGCCGGGTCTCGTGCGGCGCCGGCACGACGGCCGCTTCGACGACGGCCGGATGCTCGATCAGCAGGCTCTCGACCTCGAACGGCGAGACCTTGTAGTCCGACGACTTGAACACGTCGTCGGTGCGGCCGATGTAGGTGATGTCGCCCCGCTCGTCCCGGGAGGCCAGATCGCCCGTGTGGTAGAACCCGCCGCGCATCACCTCGTCGTTCCGTTCGGGGTCGTCGAGGTACTGCGTCATCAGGGTGAACGGATGCGCGGCGAGGTCGAGACAGATCTCGCCCTCGTCACCGAGCGCGCCCGTCGCCGGATCCACCAAAACCACCGGAACGCCGGGCAGCGGCCGCCCCATCGAACCCGGCTTCACCACGGTGCCGGGCGTGTTGGCGACGGAGGCGGTCATCTCGGTCTGTCCGTAGCCGTCGCGGATGGTCAACCCCCACATCTCCTCGATGCGCGAGATCACCTCCGGGTTGAGCGGCTCCCCGGCCGAGAGTACTTCGCGAAGCGCGCGGGGCCGCACGACATCGTGCGCCTGGATGAGCATCCGCCACACCGTCGGAGGAGCGCAGAAGGTGTTCACCCCGGCCCGGTCGAGCTCGCGCGCGAGCGTCGCCGCATCGAACTTCGTGTAGTTGTAGACGAACACCGTGGCCTCGGCGATCCAGGGTGCGAAGATCAGGCTCCACGCGTGCTTTGCCCAGCCCGGTGAGCTGATCGCCAGGTGAACATCGCCGGGCCGTACGCCCAGCCAGTACATCGTGCTGAGGTGGCCCACCGGGTAGGAGGTCTGGGTGTGCTCGACCATCTTGGGCTTGTTGGTCGTGCCCGAGGTGAAGTAGACGAGCAGCGGATCGGCGGCCGCCGGGGCGGCGGCGATGTAGTCCGCTCCAGCCGCCGGCGACTCGCTGTACGACGCCCAGCCCGCCGGTGCGTCGACGCCCGCCGCGCCCGTCTCGGTCCCGTGCACGCTGATGCGGGTGTAGTCACCGTCGACGGAGTCGAACTTGCCGGTGTCTGTAGCGTTCGCGATGACGTGGGAGATCCGCGCGCGCGCGATGCGATCCCGGAGTTCGGCCGGGCCGAGTGCGACGGCGCCGGGGACGATCACCGCCCCGATCTTGCTGAGAGCCAGAACGCTCTCCCACAGCTCGACCTGGTTTCCGAGCATCACCATGACCCGGTCGCCCTGCTGGATGCCGTGGGCCGACAGTCGCCCGGCGACGACGTCGGAACGACTCGACAGGTCGCTGAAACTGTACGTCGCCTCGCTGCCGTCTTCCTCGACGATCCGCAGGGCGGGTCTGTCGTTCTTCTCCGCGATGACGTCGAACCACTCCGTCGCCCAGTTGAAGGTGGGCCCGATCTCGGGCCAGCGGAACTCGTCGACGGCGCGGTCGTACTCGCTCGCCAGTCGGACGAGCTGGTCTCGGGCCGCGCGGATGTTCGCGGTGTTGCGGGTCTCGCCCATGTCTCGTCATCTCCTGTGAAGACGGGGGACCGTGCCCTCATGGGCGCTCCGGATCCCGTCAGGCCCAGTGTACGACTCGGGTATCCGTCTGGCGGGGGATGACCGGGCCCACCGTGCTTGGTACCGTGGGGCCATGGCTGAAAGCACCCCGACGGCCGGCGCCTGGCAGCGGCAGCGTCCCTCACCGGCCGCCCTCGGCAGGGATGCCGCGGTTGCGGCGGTACTGGTTGTCGCCACGGTCGGAAGCGCCTTCGTCTACGCGTCGATCACGAGCTTCACCCCACCGGCGTGGTGGGTCTCGGCGCTCTGGGCCGTTGTGATCGCGGCGCCGCTGGCGTTTCGTCGTCGTCTTCCCGCCGTTGTGGCGCTGGTCGTCGCGGCTGCGTTCGTCGCGGGCCAGCTGCTCTTCGTGCCCGAGGTGCTATTCAGCAACATCTGTCTCTTCGTCGCCCTGTATTCGCTCGGGGCCTGGGGGGTGAATCGCACGGTGGCGAAGCTCGTGCGGCTCGCGATCATCGTCGGGATGTTCCTCTGGCTGTTCTCGACCCTGGTCGTGAACGCCTCGAGCCCGGGGCTCGGCGAGTTGGGTGCCGGGCATGGAGCGCTCGATCCGTACATCGCCCTGGCGTCCATCCAGGTGCTGCAGAACCTGCTCTACTTCGCCGCGGCCTACTACTTCGGCAACAGCGCGTGGTCGTCGGCCCGTGCCCGCGAGCTGCTCGAGGAGCGCACCAGAGAACTGCAGGCCGAGCGCGAGCGCAGCCAGCGCCAGGCTGTCGTGCTGGAGCGGATCCGCATCGCCCGCGAGCTGCACGACGTGGTCGCTCACCACGTGTCGGTGATGGGGGTGCAGGCCGGGGCCGCCAGGCGGGTGCTGGCGAAGGTCGACAGCGACAGCGACGGTGAACTGCTCGACAAGGCGGTGACCGCCGTCGCAGCCATCGAGGAGAACGCGCGGGTCGCCGTCAACGACCTCCATCACCTGCTCGGCGCCCTGCGCCAGTCAGCCCCACCCCTCACTCTCGACGACGCCAGCAGCCTGGGGGTCCCCCAGCTCGAGGCTCTGATCGACGAGACCCGGTTGCTCGGCACGGAGGTCGACTTCTGGGTCGTCGGAACTCCGGGGGCGCTCTCACCCGCCACCAGCCTCAACGTCTACCGCATCGCGCAGGAGGCGCTGACCAACGCCCGCAAGCACGCGGGGCCGGCGGCGCGAGTGGATGCCCGGCTGCGCTACCTCGACGGCGCCGTCGAGATCGAGGTGAGCGACAACGGGCGCGGCGGTGGTTCGCGCCCGGGCGCGAACCCGGATGTCGAGCCGGGCGGCCTCGGCCAGCTCGGTATGCGCGAGCGGGTGGATGCCGCTGGAGGCGTACTGGAGGCCGGACCGAGGGCCCGCGGGGGATATGTCGTGCGGGCGCGATTCCCGGTGACACCGGCCAGGGTGCCGCAGTGACGACGGCCGCGGCATCCGGGGTGCAGGCGGCTGCGCCCGCCATCCGGGTACTGCTCGTCGACGACCAGCAGCTCGTGCGGGTCGGGCTGCGGATGATCCTCGAGACCGAAGACGGCATCGAGGTGGTCGGCGAGGCCGTCGATGGGGCTGAGGCGATCACGATGGCCGCGTCGCTTCGGCCCGACGTCATCTGCATGGACGTACAGATGCCCGGCACCGACGGACTGGAGGCGACCAGACGCATTGTTGCGAGCGGCTCGCACTCGGGCATCCTGATTCTGACGACCTTCAACCGCGACGACTACCTGTTCGACGCCCTGAAGGCGGGGGCGAGCGGTTTCGTGCTGAAGAACGCGACCCCCGAAGCAATCGTCGAGGCGGTGCAGGTGATCGCCCGGGGTGAGGCGCTGCTCTCGCCCGGCGTCACACGGTCGGTGATCGAGCGCCTCATGGCGGCGCCCGGCACCGCAGACCCCGCGGACAACGCCCGCGTGCGGCCCGTGCCGGCTCCCGGGCTCGACGACCTCACCGGGCGGGAGCGCGAGGTGCTCGGGCTGCTCGCCGCCGGTCGCTCGAACGCCGAGATCGCCCGAGTGCTGTACCTCGGCGAGGCCACCGTGAAGTCGCACGTCTCGAAGATCCTGGCGAAGCTGGGCCTGCGTGACCGCATCCAGGCCGTCGTCTTCGGCTACGAGAACGGCATCGTCGTTCCCGGGGCTCCTCCGCCCGGCTGAGAGCGGCCCACCGTGCGGCTGATGCGGGCGCGCTGCAGTCTCTCGTAGCGTGGGGTCATCGCGCACGCAGACCGTGCAGAGATCGGAGGAACCATGCTCGACGTAGCCCATGTCTCCCGGTCGTTCGGGGGCCTGAAAGCCCTCGACGACGTCAGTTTCACCGTCGGGGCGGGTCGGATGACCGGGTTCGTCGGCGGCAACGGAGCCGGCAAGACGACCACCATGCGCATCATTCTCGGGGTGCTCTCGAGCGACTCCGGGCAGGTCTCGCTCGATGGCCGGGCGCTCTCGAGCGCCGACCGGGCCCTCTTCGGCTACATGCCGGAGGAGCGCGGCCTCTACCCCAAGATGAAGGTCGCCGAACAGATCGTGTACCTCGGCCGGCTGCACGGCATGTCGCCGGCCGCTGCGAAGGCGAGCACCGACCGGTTGCTCGAACGACTGGCCCTCACCGAACGCGCCAATACGACGGTCGAGAGCCTCTCGCTCGGCAACCAGCAGCGTGCGCAGATCGCCGCCGCGCTCGTGCACGACCCCGAGGTGCTCGTGCTCGACGAGCCGTTCTCGGGGCTCGATCCGCTGGCCGTCGAGTCGGTGCAGGGCGTTCTGGCGGAACACGCGGCCCGGGGGGTGCCCGTGCTCTTCTCCTCGCACCAGCTCGACATCGTCGAGCGCATCTGCGACGACCTCGTCGTCATCGCGGGCGGAACGATCCGGGCGAGCGGGTCGAAGGCGACCCTGCAGTCGCAGCACGGCGGGTCGCGGTACGAGATCGAGCTCTCGGTCGATGCCGGCTGGATCCGTGACCTCGAGGGCATCACGGTGGTCGACTTCGACGGCGGGTACGCGCGGTTCGACGTCACGCCGGGTGCGCCCGGTGTCGCCGCCGCCCAGCAGGTTCTGACCGAGGGGCTGCGGCGCGGCAGCGTGCTGAGGTTCAGCCCCGAACACCCCTCTCTCGCCCAGATCTTCAAGGAGGTCATCCAGTGAACGGCACCTGGCTCGTCGCGCAGCGCGAAATCACCATGCGGCTGCGCAGCAAGGCATTCCTCATCTCCACGGGCATCCTGATGCTCGCCGTGCTCGCCTCTGTCGTGATCGGCGGTCTCGTCGGAGGCATGGGCTCGCTGCCGAAGGTCAGCGTCGTCGAGGGGTCGCCGGTGGCGGCGAGCGTCCAGGCGGTCGAGGGTCTCGACGTGCGGCTGGCGCCGTCGACGGATGCCGCGGAGGCGCTGGTGCGCGACGGCACAGTCGATGCAGCGGTGCTCGGGGCCGACGGGGCTTCGGGTACGGGCGGTTCTGCGCCCTCTGGGTACACCGTCATAGCCCTCGACTCGGCCCCGACGGCTGTGGTTCAGGCGCTCAGCGTTGCTCCGACCGTTCAGCTGCTCGAGCCCAGCGACCAGAACCCCCTGATCGTGTACTTCGTGGCGCTCGCCTTCGGGCTGGTGTTCTTCATGTCGGCGATCACGTTCGGGTCGACGATCGCCCAGAGCGTGGTGGAGGAGAAGCAGACCCGGGTCGTCGAGATCCTGCTGTCGACCATCCCCGTCCGGGCCCTGCTGGCCGGAAAGGTGCTCGGCAACAGCCTGCTCGCGTTCGGGCAGATCGCGGCCATCGCGGTGCTCGCCGGCATCGGGTTGCTCGCGACCGGCCAGAGCACGCTGCTCGCGAGCCTCGGGCCGTCGATCATCTGGTTCGTGGTGTTCTTCGCCTTCGGTTTCGTGCTGCTGGCCTCGCTCTACGCGGCAACCGCGGCGCTCGTCTCCCGCCAGGAGGACATCGGGTCGGTCACCGCACCCGTGACGATGCTCGTGATGATCCCGTACTTCCTGGTGATCTTCTTCAACGACAATCCGCTGGTGCTCGGCATCATGTCGTACGTACCGTTCTCGGCACCGGTCGGGATGCCCATGCGACTGTTCCTCGGAACAGCCCAGTGGTGGGAGCCCCTGCTGGCGCTCGTGGTGCTCGTGATCGTGACGGCGGGCGTGATCGTGCTCGGGTCGCGCATCTACAGCAACTCGCTGCTCCGTACGGGCGCCCGCGTCAAGCTGCGCGACGCCCTGCGCGGCTGACGCCCCGGCGCGTGCGCGGGATGCTCGGGGAGGGTCAGGCGGCGGGCGGGGTGATGCGCAGCATCACGCGCGGCTTCTGCCGGCGGGCCGCGATGCGCTCGACGAGCATCACGACGCGGTACTCAAGGCCGTACTTCTCGCGGAACGCCCGGGTCAACCGCTCGACGTCGGCCGGCGCGTCGAGGATCTCGGCGACGCCCTCCGTCGGCAGCGCTCCCTCGGGCACCTTCCCCGTTCTGTTGCACGGTGCCAGTTCGACGCGGGAGTTGTTGCGGAGGCGCTTGACCTTACCGCTCTCCGACGGCGTCACGACGATGAGCGCATCGCCGTCGCGCGCCACCCAGACCGGGGTCGGTACACCGACGCCGGTCTTGCGGAACGTCGTCAGCGAGGCGAACTTCTCGCCCGACAGCTGGGTGAGGGTGGCGGGTGCGCCGGAGGCTCCGGACGAAGACGAAGGGGGCCGTGAAGACGGGGGCGTTGCGGGCGGCGGGGTCATGGTTCTGAGCTTACGGTCGCGGGGCGCCTTGTCGCCGCGCAGCACGCTGCCGACGTGCGCGAGAGCGCGCTTCGCCTCCGGGGTCCACGGGGCTCCCACGAAAACGTGGAAGGCGTTCGTGTAGAACCGCAGCTCGATGCGACCGCCTGCGGCCGACACCTTCCGGGCCAGCTCCTGGGCGTCGGCGGCGAGCAGATCTCGCCCACCCTGGTAGACGAACAGCGGCGGCAACCCGGTGAGGTCGCCGAACAGGGGGCTCACGAGCGGCGAGCGGAGGTCGAGGTCGTCGGCCCACCACTGGCCTGCCGTGACCAGACCGGCGCGAGCCAGCATCGGATCGCGCTTCGCGAGCCCGGGTACCTCGGGGTTCCCCAGGGTGATGTCGAGCCAGGGCGAGAAGAGGATGACAGCCCGGGGCTGCGGCTGCTGTGCATCCCGCAGCCGCATCGCGAGCCCGAGCGCAAGCGCGCCCCCGGCCGAGTCGCCCCCCACGAAGACCGGGCCGTCGGAGCGCCGGGCGGTATCGGCCCACACCTCGTCGAGCAGCTCGTACGCGTCCTTCGCGCTGTGCTCGGGGGCGAGACCGTAGAACGGCACGGTGACGGTGACACCGCTCAAGGCGATCAGCCGGGCGAGGATCTGCCAGTGCGGCGTGACCAGGGAGTACACGTATGCGCCGCCGTGCAGATAGACGAGCTGGGCCCCCGTCGCGCCCGTTCTCGGGGTGAGTCGTATGACGCGCTGGCCCCCGACACGGAGTTCCTCGACCGTTGCGAGGCGCAGAATCTCCCTGCTGATCGGAGCGGCCGGCGTGCGGGCGCTCACTCTCGCGACCAGGCTCGATGCGTCTTTCGTGCGGGTGGGCTGGAGGCGCAGAAGCAGACGCGTGACGGCCATCGAGAGCGACATGCGGCCTCCGGAATCTCAGGGTGGGCGGAGCTGTTCTCCGATGCTAGCCGCGAGCTGTACCGGCGACCGTCCCGACCGCTGCACAATAATTGATGAACTGAGTCCAGAAAAGGTATGCTGCCGATATGGTCGATTTCAGGGACGAGGGTGTGGGCCGGCGGATGGTGGAATACCTCGACGGCTGGGAGCTGCAGCGCAGAATGCACGCGCGGGTGGCGGCGCGGGAGACGGGCGACACCGTGCTCCTGCTCGAACATCCGTCGGTCTACACCGCGGGCCGGCGCACGGAGCCCTCCGAGCGGCCCGCCGACGGCACTCCCGTCATCGACGTCGACCGCGGCGGCAAGATCACCTGGCACGGCCCCGGCCAGCTCGTGGGTTACCCGATCGTCAGGCTCGCCGAGCCGATCGATGTCGTTCGCTACGTGCGCGACCTCGAATCCGCGTTGATCGCTGCGCTCGCCGACCTCGGGGTGAGCGCACACCGGGTCGTGGGGCGTTCGGGAGCGTGGGTGGGGCAACCGGGGCTCGAGTCGAAGATCGCGGCCATCGGCATCCGTGTCGCCGACGGAGTCACCATGCACGGCTTCGCCCTCAACTGCAGCAACAGTCTCGAGCCGTATGCGCGCATCGTGGCCTGCGGCATCCGTGATGCAGGGGTGACCACCGTCAGCGCGGTGCTCGGCCGCGAGGTGACGCCCGCCGAGGCGCTGCCCTTCGTTCAGGAACGCCTGGCGCAGCTCTTCGAGGGGCGAACGGATGACCGGGGCCCGGCCGTGCCGCACGCCCGCGTCGGGGTGGTGGCCGCGTGAGCGCCGAGGGGCCCTCGGGCCGGAAGCTCCTGCGACTCGAGGTGCGGAACGCTTCGACCCCAATCGAGAAGAAGCCGGAGTGGATCAAGACCACGGCCCGGTTCGGCCCCGAATATCGGCAGCTGCAGGAGCTCGTGAAGAGCGAAGACCTGCACACGGTGTGCCAGGAGGCCGCCTGCCCGAACATCTTCGAGTGCTGGGAGGACCGTGAGGCCACCTTCCTCATCGGGGGGTCGCAGTGCACCCGGCGCTGTGACTTCTGCCAGATCGACACCGGTAAGCCCGCGGACTACGACACCGACGAGCCACGCCGGGTCGCAGCATCCGTCGCCTCGATGAAGCTGCGCTACGCCACGGTGACCGGGGTGGCGCGGGACGACCTGCCCGACGAGGGGGCGTGGCTGCACGCCGAGACGGTTCGGCAGATCCACGCCTCGAATCCCGGCACCGGGGTCGAGATTCTCGCGACCGACTTCTCGGGCAACCCCGCGCTGCTCGGCGAGGTGTTCGCCGCGCGCCCCGAAGTGTTCGCCCACAACGTCGAGACGGTACCGCGCATCTTCAAGCGCATTCGACCGGCGTTCCGGTACGAACGGTCGCTCGACGTGCTCAGCCAGGCGCGGGCGGCGTCGCTCATCACGAAGTCGAACCTCATCCTGGGCATGGGGGAAGAGAGGGCGGAGATCAGCCAGGCCCTCCACGACCTGCACGATGCCGGCACCGACATCATCACGCTGACGCAGTACCTGCGCCCGTCGCCCCGGCACCTGCCGGTCTCGCGCTGGGTGCACCCGTCGGAGTTCGTCGAGCTGAAGGAGGAGGCCGAGGAGATCGGCTTCCTCGGGGTGCTCGCCGGTCCGCTCGTGCGCTCCTCGTACCGCGCCGGCCGCCTCTGGGCGCAGTCGATGCGCACGAAGGGCCGCACGCTCCCCTCCGCCCTCGCCCATTTCGCCACCGAACCCGAGCCCTTCCTCCAGGCGGTCTGACCCGCGCCCCCGCGCCCCCGCGCCCCCCGCGCCCCCGTCGCGCCCCGCGCCCCCCGCGCCCCCGTCGCGCCCCGCGCCCGTCGGCCCCCCGCGCCCGTCGCGCCCGTCGGGCCCTCGAACGGACACGATTGCGGGCATCCTCGCCACAGAGCGGGGCGGATGCCGCAGAACGTGTCGTTCCGGGTCAGGCTGCCTACGGGTAGGGGTACTCGGGGGAGCGGTGTTGGAACTCGAGGATGGCGGCGTTCTGCACGCGGCCGCCGTCGATCTCGATGGCGCGGGTGATCGTGTCGGAGTCGGCCCACGACGAGGGCCCCTCCATCACGGTGCGGAGGAACGGCATCAGCGCCTCGCTGATCTCCCAGGTGGTCGAATTCCAGAGGAACGACGGACTGTGGTCGACCGCGTAGTAGTTCGTCGCCGCGCCGACCGTGAACATCGGGTCGGCGAAGGTGGTGGGCCGGGCCCAGCTGAACCCCATGCCCGCGTCGACCGACACGTCGACGATCAGGCTGCCGGGGCGGAACGCGTCGAGGTCGGACTCCCGCAGGTACGTCAGCGGCGCATTCGGGTCCTGCAGCGTGCAGTTCACCACCACGTCACGCTCGGCGAGGAACGGCGCGAGCAGCACAGGGCCGTCTTCCGTATTCACGATGCTCTCGAAGGGCGCTTCGTCATTGTGCTCGAACTGGATGATGTCGACCGACGGTATCGGAGACCCCACCGCCGCGATACTGCGGTTGGTCAGCACCTGCACATCGTGGATGCCGTGGGCGTTCAGCGCGGTCACTGCACCCCGCGCGGTCGCCCCGAACCCGATCACGATGGCGGTCAGGCGCCGGCCGTAGTCACCCGTCGACCCGCACAGCTGCAGGGAGTGCAGCACCGAGCAGTACCCGGCGAGCTCGTTGTTCTTGTGGAACACGTGTAGCCCGTAGCTCCCGTCGCTGTTCCAGTGGTTCATCGCCTCCCAGGCGATCAGCGTCAGGCTCTTGTCGATTGCCAGCTGGGTGATCTCCCGATCTTGCACGCAGTGCGGCCAGCCCCACAGAACCTGCCCGTCGCGCAGGTCTTCGAGATCGCTCGCCTGCGGTTTCGGCAGCAGAACGACGTCGGTCGACGCGATGATGTCGGCGCGCGTGCCGAGTGCCCCCACGAGCGGGGCGAGCTGGTCATCCGTGATCCCGAAGCGCTCGCCGTACCCGTACTCCAGCACCATGTTCGCCCGCAGATCATCATCGATGCGTTCGAAATGAGCCGGATGAAGCGGCAGCCGCCGCTCGTCGACCTTGCGTGACGTCGCCAGCACTCCCAGACGCAGCAGCGGCGCTCGAGCGGAGCTCGCGGCGCTCGCAGCGGTCGCGGAGGTCGCGGCGCTCGCGGCGGTCGCGGAGGCGACGGAGGTGGCAGTGGCGGAATCGGTGGCGTCGGATGCGGAGGGGCCCATGGGCCGAGGGTACGCCACATCCACTGCCGGGGCCGGGGGCGGGGGCGGGGCCGGGGCCGGGGGCTGACGCTGGCCGCCGTCTGACCCCGCACGGGGCGACGCGCAAGGGGGAGCGAAGAATCCAGCGAGCATCCATTGTTCGTGCTTACCCTTGAGAAATGACTGTCACGTACCCCACCCCGCTCAGCGACGCGCTCGTCGACCTGCTCGCCTCCGTTCCCGAAACGGGCCCTGTCGAAACCGAGGCCGTCACCTTCGAAGGCGCCGGCGTCGAATTCGGGGGTTTCGTTGCGAAGCCGGCGACGGATGCTCTCCGCCCCGCCGTGCTGATCATCAGCGACTGGTCGGGGCTCAACAACCACGCCCGGGTGCGTGCCCAGATGCTCGCCCGGCTCGGCTACGTGGCGCTCGCGGGTGACGTGTACGGCGGCGGCGAGGAGGTCTCCCAGGATGTGGCGCCCACGATGGCGGGCAAGTACTACGGCGACACCGATCTCTTCCGTGCTCACCTCGCCGCGAACCTCGAGCGCCTGCGCGCCGAACCGGGCGTCGATCCCGAACGCATTGCCGTGATGGGCTACTGCTTCGGTGGCTCCGGAGCGCTCGAGCTCGCTCGCTCGGGGGCAGACCTGGCGGGCGCAGTGTCGTTCCACGGTGCTCTCGGCTCGGGTGCGCCTGCGGGCAAGGGTGCCGTCACGGCTCCGCTGCTCGTGCTGACCGGAGCGGCTGACCCCGTCGTGCCCGACGACCAGGTCATCGCTTTCGAGAACGAACTGCGAGACGCTGAGGCGCCCGACTGGCAGATCGTCAGCTACAGCGGAGCCATGCACGCGTTCACCATGCCCGACGCGAATGCACCCGACTTCGGCGCCCAGTTCGACGCCACGGCCAATGCTCGCTCCTGGGTGGCGATGCGCGCCTTCTTCGACGAGATCTTCGCTTGACGCCAACCGGCCCCGATTCAGCACACGCGTTCCCGCGCCAGCGCGCGAGCCTCGAGGTTCTGCGCGCCGAGGCTCGCGAGGAACTCGAGACCGTCGTGCACGAGCGGTTGCTGGGCGGTGAAGACCCGTGGGAGTTCATGGAGCAGCTTCCGACCGTCGATGAGCTCGTCGTCTACCTGCTCCGCGCGGAGGCCATCGTCGCGAACGGCGAACAACGGGCATCCAGTGCCCGGGAATACCGGGTGCTCCGACAGATCGCCCTGCAGCACCCCGATCTGACGAAGACGGTCTGGCGGATGCTCGGCGAGCACGGCTGGCAGCCCCAGCCCACGCCCACGAATGGTCGGCTCTGACGCCGACGGCCGGAGGTGGGCTCGGGGTCGAGTACAATAGCACTCTGTGCTCACTGCGCAAGCTATTTTTGAACAGAGGCTGTAGTAATTGAAGATTGAAGTCGGCGAGACACTCGTCTACCCCCACCACGGCGCGGTCACCATCACGGCCATCGAGTCGCGTGACGTCAAGGGCACCGAAAAGCAGTTCATCACGCTGAACGTGCACACCAGCGAGCTGACCATCAAGATCCCGGTCGACAACATCGACCTGGTCGGCGTGCGCGACGTCATCGACGACGCCGGTGTGCAGGCCGTCTACGACGTGCTGCAGAACCCGTTCGTCGAGGAGCCGGGCAACTGGTCGCGTCGCTACAAGGCCAACCAGGAGAAGATGGCCTCGGGTGACGTCAACCGCGTGGGCGAGGTCGTGCGCGACCTGTGGCGCCGCAACGAAGACAAGGGCGTCTCCGCCGGTGAGAAGCGCATGCTCGAGAAGGCCCGGCAGATCCTCGTTTCCGAGCTCGCGCTCGCCCAGTCGCTCACCGACGAGAAGGCATCACTGTTGCTCGACGACGTGCTGGCAGCGGTCAAGTAGCACTCCCGCACCCGCGGGTGCGGTGGCTATTCGCCGACATGTGAGGCGGCGAGCCTGAGGTCGGCGACGAGGCCGGCCAGGGCGTCGTCGAAGCCCGCTTCGCCACGCATTCTGAGCACGGCCGACGGGTGATTCGTGACAAGCACCTTCACGCCGGGGCCCAGGGCGGCCGGAGCGTCGAGTACCCTCCCGCGCTCCTTCGTGACCGAGGCCGGGCGCCCGAGCACCGAGCGCGCTGCGGTCGCACCCAGGCACAGGATGACCTGCGGAGCCACAGCGGCGACCTCCGCCTCGAGCCAGGGGTGACACGCCACCACGTGGCCCACGCCCGGCGTCTTGTGGATGCGCCGCTGCCCCCGCTCTTCGAAGCGGAAGTGTTTGACCGCATTCGTCACGTACAGCGATTTGCGGTCGATGCCCGCCTCCGTCACTGCGTCGGCGAGCAGTCGCCCGGCAGGCCCCACGAACGGGCGCCCTTCGAGATCCTCACGGTCGCCGGGCTGCTCGCCCACGAGCATCAGGGGAGCAGACGCGGGGCCCGCCGAGAACACCACCTGCGTCGCGTCATGCCAGAGTTCGCAGCCCCGGCACTCGGCTGCTGCCGCCCGCAGCCGGCCCGCATCCGCCCTCGCCGGCACCCACGCGGCGGCACCCGGTCGTTCGATCTGTTCGCTCATGCTCCGACTGTTCCGCACAGCCCCACTCTGCTCAACCCCCTTGCGAATACGCTTCCCCGCGCCGCCCGCGGGCGCTAGGGTGAAATGATGAATACTCGGATGTTCCGATGAGACCGTGGCTGCTCGCCCGTGCCAACAGCCTGTTGGGCCGACCGGGCTGGGTGTCGATGGAGCGTCATCAGACCACAGCGATCGCCGCCCGAATCGCGACTGAGGGGCACCGGTCGTCATCGGATGCGGACCTCGCGGCCCGGGCATTTGAACCGCAACCCGATGTGGTCGAGTTTCTCGCCCGGGCAGCTGAGGCGGCCCGTCGGCAGCTGTGCATCGCACCCCACGATACCCAGCTGGCCGCGGCGGCCGCCCTCGTCTCCGGACTGATTGTCGAAATGGATACCGGAGAGGGCAAGACCCTCGCTGGAGCGCTCGCCGCATCGGTGCAGGTTCTGAGCGGGCGCCATGTGCACGTCCTCTCCGTCAACGACTACCTCGCCGAGCGTGACGCCCGGTGGATGTCCAGCCTCTATGCCCTGCTCGGAATCAGCGTCGGCTGGATCGGTCAGGCCTCCTCGATGCCCGCACGCCGCGAGGCCTACACCCGTGACGTCGTCTACGTCTCGGTGAGCGAGCTGGGTTTCGATGTCCTGCGCGATCGGCTGGCCACTGCACCCGACGGCCGGGTGTCTCCGCGATTCGATGTGGCGATCGTCGACGAGGCGGACTCGGTGATGATCGACGAGGCAACGACCCCACTTGTGCTCGCCGGCGAGTCGGCGACAGTAGTCACCTATGCGAAGCAGGCCGCCGCTCTGGTCGCAGGCCTCGATGGGGCGACACACGTCGAGATCGACTCCGAACGCACCACCATCGCCCTCAGCGATGCGGGTTACGACCTCGTTGAGTCGACGCTGGGCGGCATCAATCTGCACGACGAAGAGAACCTCGATCTGCTGATCCAGATCAATCTGGCTCTGCACGCTGCCCATCTGGTTCGGCGCGACGTCGACTATCTGATCACCGATGGGGCGGTTCAGCTGGTCAATACCGCGAGGGGCCGGGTCGCCGACGCGCAGCGTTGGCCCGATGGCCTGCACGCCGCCATCGAAGCGCAGGAACAGCTCGAGCCGAGCCCGTCGGGTATCGTGCTCGACACCCTCACGGTGCAGGAACTGTTGGTCTCCTACCCACTGCTGTCGGGAATGACAGGCACGGCCGTAGCGGTGGCGGCCGAACTCCACGAGTTCTACGGCGTGCAGACGGGACGCATTGAGCGTCGTCTGCCGAACCGCCGCATCGATGAATCCCGACCTGTCTCTCTGAGCAGGCACGAGGCGAACGAGGCCCTCCTCGATGAGGTCCAACGGCTCCACCGGGAACAGCGGCCCATTCTCGTCGGAACACAGAGCGTCGCGGAGTCGGACGACCTCGCGGCCCGCCTCGCTGAGAGGGGAATCGTGGCGGCCGTGCTCAACGCGCGGAACGACGCTGATGAGGCCGACGTCATCGCCGCCGCCGGCCGGCGCGGGGCGGTGACCATCTCGACCCAGATGTCTGGACGGGGCGTCGACATCGTGCTGGGCGCACACGGTGTCGATGACGATGTTGCCGCCATCGGTGGCCTGGCGGTCGTTGCTTCGGGCAGGTACGCGAGCCGGCGTCTCGACGCTCAGCTGCGTGGTCGTGCGGGTCGCCAGGGCGATCCCGGCAGCAGCGTCATCTTCGCCAGCCTCGAAGACGACCTCGTGCAGCGCAACGCGCCTGTCTTCGTGAAGAACAGGATCGCGCGGAAGGGGGCGAGAATGGATGCCCGGTCACGGCTCGACATCGTCGACGACTGCCAGAACATCGCCGAGGGCGTGCACCTCGACAGGCAACAATCCACCTGGAACTACAACCGCGCGATCTCCCTGCAACGGGCTGCGGTTCTTCGACGGAGGGAAGGACTGGCCGCCGGGGAGGGGGAAGTTCTGCTGTTGCGTGAGCGAACCGCCCAGCACCTCGACACCATCGCTCGTGGTCTCGACCTCGCGGTGATCGATGCCGCGTTGCGGAACATCCTGGTATTCCATTTCGATGTCGCTTGGCAGGATCACCTGGGTCGGCTCACGGAGCTGCGGGACGGCATCCACCTTCGGGCGTTGTCAGGTGACGTGCCGTTCGAGGAGTTCCACCGAATTGCCCTCGGCGAGTTCGAACACTTCTGGAAGGTCGTGCATGATGCTGCAGCCGCGACCGTCGAGGGCCTGGCGGTCGGCGGCCTTCTTCGTCCGCTGGACGACCTCGGCCTCCGGCGCCCGGCCACGACGTGGACCTACATGGTCTCCGACAATCCGCTCGGCACGCCGCACGACCGACTGCGGAGGCGTGCCGCGGGCAGGCTCCGCCGATGGCGACAGATGGAATGAGCGCCGGCGGGCTGTCGGTGCGGGTCAGAGGGAGAGGAGGAGGGCGTCGCCCTGGCCGCCTCCGCCGCACATGGCGACGGCCGCGTGGCCGGTGCCGCGGCGGGAGAGTTCGAGGGCGGCGTGCAGGGCGATGCGGGCGCCGGAGGCTCCGATGGGGTGGCCGAGGGCGATGGCGCCTCCGTGCAGGTTGACGGTGGTGTCGTCGATTCCGAGGTCGCGCATCGACTGCACGCTGACGGCGGCGAAGGCTTCGTTGATTTCGATGAAGTCGAGGTCGGTGACCTCGGTGGCTGACGGGGCGGCGTCGGGAGTGGCGGAACCTTGGCCGCCACGCTCCGCCGCGAGGCGCGCGGAGCGGGCCAGCGCCGCCGCGATGGCCCTCGACGGCTGCGACTGCAGTGAGTTGTCGGGTCCCGCGACCTGGCCCGCTGCGCCGACGACCGCGAGCCACGTCAGCCCGTGCGCTTCGGCGTACGCACGGCTGGTCACGACCACCGCCGCTGCGCCATCGCTCAGCGGCGAGGAGTTTCCTGCGGTGATGGTGCCCTCGGGCGAGAACGCCGGCCTCAGCGCCGACAGCGACTCCAGCGTCGATTCGCCGCGCACGCCCTCGTCGACCGACAGCACGGTCGGCGCCCCGCGCCGGCTCGGTACCTCCACCGGCACGATCTCGTCGTCGAAGACCCCGGAGGCCTGCGCTGCCGCCGCCCGCAGGTGCGACTGCAGCGCCACGGCGTCCTGTTCGGGTCGTTCGATCGTGAGCCGGCCGTTGCCCTTCTCGGTCGAGAGGCCCATCGACTCGCCGTCGTAGGCATCCGTCAACCCGTCGAAGGCGGCGGTGTCGATGAGGGTCACGTTGCCGAACTTCTGGCCCGTTCGCCCGGTGGGCAGCACGTGTGGAGCGTTGGTCATCGACTCCTGCCCGCCCGCGACAACGACGGATGCCTCGCCCGTCTGAATGAGGCGCGCCGCGTCGATGATGGCTTCGAGCCCCGACAGGCAGACCTTGTTCAGGGTGACGGCCGGAACGTTCCAGCCGATGCCGGCGCTGAGTGCGCTCTGCCGTGCCGGGTTCTGGCCCTGGCCGGCCTGCAGTACCTGGCCCATGATGACGACGTCGACATCGGCCGCATCGACTCCGGCGCGGTCGAGGGCTCCGCGGATGGCCGCCGCGCCGAGCTGCACCGCACTGAGCGAGGCGAGCTGGCCGAGGAGCCGGCCGAAGGGAGTGCGGGCTCCGGCGACGATCACAGCGTCGGTACCGCGGGTGGGGGAGTTCTGGATCACGGGGGATCGCTTTCGTCAGCAGTGTCGAATCGAACAGGGACGACTTTACCGCGACAGGGTTCCGGTCAGTGCGGCGACCGGTTTCAGCAGCGGAGGTCGGGCCGCGATCCACCCGGCGATCATCACCAGGATCGACAGCACGAAGAGCCAGAACCCCGCCCACGTCTGATCGTCGCGCCCGGCGTACATATGGTTCAGGTTGCGGAGCGCGCCGGTCGCGAGCACCAGCGTGACGTGCACGATCACGAAGCCGATGAAGAAGTACATGGTGGCCACGTGCAGCGAACGCGCCGTGCGGAGGGTGAACCGCGTGTCGAACCGTCGCATGCGGGTGGCCCAGGCCGGCGACATCCGAAGCCCTGTGATGATCGCCAGCGGAGCGGCGACGAACGTGATCGCGAAGTACGACAAAACCTGCAGGGCGTTGTAGTCGACCCAGCCGTTCTCGGTGGGCCAGTTCAGCGAGGCGTACTGCAGGGCGGCCGACACGGCGTTCGGAACGATGTCCCACGAGGTCGGGACGATGCGGGCCCACTGCCCCGTGGCGAAGAGCAGCACGTACGGGATGATGCCGTTCAGCACCCAGAGGGCGGTCAGGGTGAGGTGGAACCACGAGGTGAGCGAGATCTTCTGCACCCCGTTCTGCCGGAACGGCCCGACGCGCCGCGCCCAGCGCACGGCTGGCCGCTTCTTCGCCCGCAGCACCCAGCCGGTGCGCACGATGAGCAGCAGGAAGAAAGTGTTGGTCGCGTGCAGCCCGTTCAGCCACCAGGGAAGGCCGACGGGCACGAACGAGGGCAGCACCGACTGGCCGGGGTAGGAGGCCAGAAACCGCTGCCCGCCATCGGAGGAACGGATCGCCACAGCGAGCAGCACGAGGAGAAGGGCACCGACCAGCACGGCCGGCACGATCCAGACGAGCCTGAACCACCGGCTGGTTCGGAACGACGAGCGTGAGGCGGGGACAGGGCGCACAGGTACACGCTACCCGGCGGGCATCTCTGTACCGGCTTTGTACACACAAACGCTCCGATCGAGCCCTCGGGGGCACCCGGCTTCACTATCGGGCGCCCTTTGTGTACATTTGAGGGGGCAGCGAGGCAGCGAGGCGGTGGAGGTGCGAATGGCGTCACGAGCGAGCGACCGGGCATACGAGCTCCTCCGCGACGAGATCCTCGACTGGCAGCTCGGGCCCGGCACGACTCTGGGCGAGGTCGAGACCGCCGCGCGACTCGGTATCTCGCGAACTCCGCTTCGCGCGGCGCTCGGTCGGCTGCAGGCCGACGGGCTGCTGAGCGCAGAGTCCGGCCGCGGGCTCGTCGTCACCGCGGTCTCGACCGAGAACGTCGCAGAGCTGTTCGAACTGCGCCAGGCCCTCGAACAGCAGGCAGCGCGGCTCGCCGCGGCGCGGCGCGATCCGCAGGTCTTCAAGGCGCTGCTCGATGGCTTTCGCGAGGCCCCTGCGCTGCTCGGCGCCGACGATCCCGGCCGCCATGCCTACTACGACCTGGTGCGCGAGTTCGACCGGGCCGTCGACGAAGCCGTGCAGAGCTCCTATCTCGTTGCCGCCCTCGCCGGCCTCCGCATCCACCTCGCCCGCGTGCGGCGTCTGTCGAAGGACAACCCCGAGCGCCTGCTCGAAGCTGCCGCCGAACACCGGATGATCGTGCAGGCCATCCACGACGGCGACGCCGAGCTCGCCTCCCACGCCACGCACGTGCACCTCGCCAAGTCGTTCCACGCGATCGTCGAAGCCGCCGCGCCCGCCCAGCCCTGACCCGCCCCAGCCCTGACCCGAGAGGACCCGCCATGGTCGAATCCCTGAACGTGCGAACCCACAGGAGCGACGAACCCCTGCCCCGTGAGAACCAGCTCGCCCACCGCATCGCCCGTGTCGCCGCCGACCCCGTCGAGGTCACCCCCGAGGTGATCGACATGGTGATCAACCGCATCATCGACAACGCCAGCGTCGCCGCAGCCTCCCTCACCCGCCGGCCCGTCGTGTCTGCGCGCTCGCAGGCCGAGGCGCACCCCTACGCCCCGGGCGCCACCGTGTTCGGGCTGCCCGCCGACCAGGCCTCGAGCCCCGAGTGGGCCGCCTGGGCGAACGGCGTCGCCGTGCGGGAACTCGACTTCCACGACACCTTCCTCGCCGCCGAGTACTCGCACCCGGGCGACAACATCCCGCCGATCCTCGCGGTCGCCCAGCACGCCGGAAAGACCGGCGCCGACCTCGTGCGCGGCATCGCGACCGGTTACGAGATCCAGATCGACCTGGTCAAGGCCATCAGCCTGCACGAGTTCAAGATCGACCATGTCGCCCACCTCGGCCCGAGTGCCGCCGCCGGCATCGGCACCCTGCTGAGCCTGGATATCGAGACCATCTTCCAGGCCGTCGGCCAGGCACTGCACGTGACCACGGCCACCCGCCAGTCCCGCAAGGGCGAGATCTCCAGTTGGAAGGCGCACGCCCCGGCCTTCGCCGGCAAGATGGCCGTCGAGGCGGTCGACCGGGCGATGCGCGGCGAGACCAGCCCGACGCCCATCTACGAGGGCGAAGACGGCGTGATCGCCTGGCTGCTCGGTGGCCCGGGCCGCGTCTACGAGGTCTCCCTGCCCGCGAAGGGCGAGCCCAAGCGCGCCATTCTCGACAGCTACACGAAGGAGCACTCGGCCGAGTACCAGGCTCAGGCGTGGATCGACCTGGCCCGAAGACTGCACTCCGAGCATCCGGAACTCGTCGACCCGGCGAACGTCACCAGGATCGTGCTGCACACGTCGCACCACACCCACTTCGTGATCGGATCGGGCGCCGGCGACCCGCAGAAGTACGACCCCACCGCCTCGCGCGAGACGCTCGACCACTCGATTCCCTACATCTTCACGGTCGCGCTGCAGGATGGATCGTGGAACCACGAAGCGTCGTACCTGCCGTCCCGGGCCGCACGCGAAGACACGGTCGCCCTCTGGAACAAGGTCACCACCGTCGAAGACGCGGAGTGGACCCGTCGCTACCATTCCAACGACGTCACCGAGAAGGCGTTCGGCGGCCGCGTCGAGATCGAGCTCGCGAACGGCGAACGCATCGTCGATGAGATCGCCGTGGCGGATGCGCACCCGCTGGGCGCGAGGCCGTTCCAGAGAGCGGACTACGTCGACAAGTTCCGCACCCTCGCGGCGGGCGTTCTGGAAGACACCGAGATCGAGCGCTTCCTCGCGCTCGCCGAGCGCACCTACGAGCTGACCGCCGACGAAGTGCGCCAGCTCACCATCGTCGCGAAGCCCGGTCTCCTGGCCTCCGTCGAAACACCGAAGGGACTGTTCTGATGCTGTACGCCACCAAGACCCCGGCCGCCAAGCGCGCCGACTTCCGCGCATCGCTGGCCACCGGAAAGTTGCACCGGCTCCCTGGTGCGTTCAACCCCCTCTCGGCCAAGATGATCCAGGCCAAGGGCTTCGAGGGCGTCTACGTCTCGGGCGCAGTGCTCTCCGCCGACCTGGGGCTGCCCGACATCGGGCTCACCACGCTCACCGAGGTGGCCGGTCGTACCCAGCAGATCGCCCGCATGACCGACCTGCCCGTACTGGTCGACGCCGACACCGGGTTCGGTGAACCCATGAACGTGGCCCGCAGCATCCAGACCCTCGAAGACGCCGGCGTCGCGGGCCTGCACATCGAAGACCAGGTCAACCCGAAACGCTGTGGGCACCTCGACGGCAAACAGGTGGTCGAGCTGGATGTCGCGCTCAAGCGCATCCGCGCGGCCGCCGACGCCCGGCGCGACCCGAACCTGCTCATCATGGCGCGCACCGATGTTCGGGCCATCGAGGGCCTCGCAGCCGCCCAGGACCGGGCACGCGCTCTGGTCGACGCCGGCGCCGACGCCATCTTCCCCGAGGCCATGGCCGACCTGACCGAGTTCGAGGCGATCAGGGCGGTCGTCGACGTGCCGGTGCTGGCGAACATGACGGAGTTCGGCAAGAGTGAGCTGTTCAGCACCAGCCAGCTCGAGAGCGTCGGCATCAACATCGTCATCTACCCGGTCTCGCTGTTGCGCCTCGCGATGGGTGCGGCGGACCGGGCGCTCGATGTGCTGAACGCCGAAGGGTCGCTGAACAGCGTCGTCGGTGAGATGCAGCACCGAGCTGACCTCTACGAACTGCTCGACTACGAGGCGTACAACGCCTTCGACTCGTCGGTCTTCACCTTCCAGATCACGCGCTAGCGCACCAGAGAAAACCAAGGAGCTGTCATGGGCGACACCACCCCGACCACCGCTTTACCCGCCGCCGAGCCCGAGATCCGCAAGGGCCTCGCGGGCGTCTACGCCGACCACACCGCCGTCTCGAAGGTCAACGCAGAGACCAACTCGCTGCTGTACCGGGGCTATCCCGTGCAGGAGCTCGCGGCGAACTGTTCATTCGAGCAGGTCGCGTACCTGCTCTGGCAGGGCGAGCTGCCGACGAGCGCCCAGCTCGAGGAGCTGCAGAACGTCGAGCGGTCGTTCCGCTCGCTCGACCCCGAGATCAAGCAGATCATCGACGTACTGCCGACCGGGGCCCACCCGATGGATGTGTTGCGAACCGCAGTGAGCGCCATCGGTGCCCTCGACCCGGGTGCCGACGACTCCAGCGTCGAGGCCAACCTCGCGAAATCGGTGCAGCTCTTCGCGCAGATTCCGGCGGTCGTCGCCTATGACCAGCGCCGCCGCCACGGCCTCGACATCATCGAGCCCAACGACGAGCTGAGTTACGCCGAGAACTTCCTCTACATCACCTTCGGCGAGGTGCCCGAGAAGGTCGTCGTCGACGCGTTCAACGTCTCCCTCATCCTCTACGCCGAGCACAGCTTCAACGCCTCGACCTTCACGGCCCGCGTCATCACGTCGACACTCTCCGACCTCTACTCGGCGGTCGTCGGTGGCATCGGGGCGCTGAAGGGCCCGCTGCACGGCGGCGCGAACGAGGCGGTGATGCACATCTTCGACGAGATCGGCTCCGCGTCGAACACAGAGAGCTGGCTTGCGTCAGCGCTCGCCGAGAAGCGCAAGATCATGGGTTTCGGTCACCGGGTCTACAAGAACGGCGACTCCCGGGTGCCCACCATGAAGGCCTCACTCGACACCCTGGTGGAGTACTACGGGCGGCCCGACCTGGCCGAGCTCTACGACAGCCTCGAGCGGGCGATGACGGGTGGCAAGAACATCAAGCCGAACCTCGACTACCCCTCGGGCCCGGCCTACCACCTGATGGGCTTCGACACCGCGACCTTCACGCCGCTGTTCGTGGCGGCCCGGATAACGGGCTGGACGGCCCACATCATGGAGCAGCTCGCCGCCAACTCGCTGATCCGTCCGCTGAGCGCCTACAACGGTGTCGACGAGCGACACCGCTGAGCGCCTACAACGGTGTCGACGAGCGACACCTCTGAGCTGACCGCGCGCGCGGCCGTGCGGCCCTAGCCTGCGTGCGCGGCCAGATACTCCGCCCAGTCCCCGCGCCGCACGCGATCCGCGTGCATGGAGGTCTGGGCGAGTGCCGAGCGCAGGTAGGGCCCTTCGAGGCCGGCCCACCCGGCCGTCCAGTGCAGCTGCGACGCGATCTCGTAGGTCGTCGCCTCCGGATGCCCGCCCAGCACCGCCGCGGCCTCCCGGGTGCGGCGGTTGTGGTGCTCGGCCGACGCGGCGCGGCGTTCGGCGAGCCCGGTGAAGCGGTATCCGTGGCCGGGCAGCACCTGCCACCCGTCGAACGGGGCGAGAGCGTCGAGCGAGTCGACGTAGGTCGTGACGGGGTTTTCGACCGTCGTGCCGCCGAGCCCGATGCCGGGAAAGATCATCGGCAGCAGGTGATCGCCCGTGAACAGCAGCCGGGCATCCCTGTCGAGGAAACACACGCTCCCGGCAGTGTGGCCCGGTGTGGCGAGCACCGAGATGCGCCGGCCGGGAATGTCGAGCTGGTCGCCCGGTTCGAGCAGCACATCGGCCCCGACCTCCACCGTGCCGATGTCGGGCATGAACCTCTCCTGCAGTTCGGCGACCCGCTGCTCGGGCACGCCCCAGGCGAGAACCTCGTCATCGGTGTGGATTGTGCTCGGAACATGCGCCTGACGCTCGAGCGTGTCGTGGTCGATACGGCTGATGCCGATGCTCGCCCCGGAGGCCGAGCGCAGGCGCCCGGCCAGGCCCGTGTGGTCGAGGTGGAGGTGGGTCATTGTGGCCGAGGCGACGCGGCTGACCGAACTGCCCAGCTCGACCAGGGCGCGTTCGAGAATGGCGAAGTTCTCCTCGGAGTTCCAGGCCGGGTCGATGATGTGCACAGCATCGTGCGAGTCGACGATGAGGTAGCTCAGCGTATAGGGGAGCTGCGGGTTGGGCATCGGCTGCCCGAGCGCCCAGACACCGTCGCAGACCTGCTCGAGGCCCGGCACGCTGCCGCTCTCGGTGGCGGCGAACTGTGCGGGGCTGGTCGGCTGCATGGTCTCACGCTATCCGGCTCACCCGCCGAGGGCGAGACGGATGCCCAGCACGAGCATCACGGCGGCGATCAGTGCATCGAGCACCTGCCACGAGCGGGGCCGGGCGAACACCGGGCGGAGCAGCCTCGCACCGAAGCCCAATCCGAAGAACCACAGGAAGCTGGCGAGGATGGCGCCGCCCACCCACCACCACCGCTCGGCCGGGCCCTGCTGGTTCGCGACAGAGCCGAGGAAGACGACGGTGTCGAGGTAGACGTGGGGGTTCAGCCAGGTCAGGGCGACGGCGGTCAGGGCTGCCGCAGCGGTGCTGGAGCTGGTGTGGGTACGCGTATCGGTGATGGAGCTGCTGCTGCTGCTGCTGCTGCTGGTGCTGGTGCCGGTGCCGGTGCTTGTGCTTGTGCCGGTGCGCCCAGCGCCGCCCGCCGCCGTTCCGGCCTGCGGGGGAGCGGCCGGCGGGAGCGCCGCCGGAACGAGCGCCGCCGGGTGGAAGGCCCGCCGTGCCGCGAGTAGCCCGTACACGATGAGAAACCCTGACCCCACGATGCGGATCGCGATGAGCGCCACAGGAGCCGCCTCGATCAGCGCTCCGATGCCCAGTGCCCCCGCGGTGATCAGCACCGCATCGGAGACGGCGCAGATCGAGACGACCAGGGCGATCATCCGGCGCTCCCCATCGATGCCGAGTCGGAGCACGAAGGCATTCTGCGCCCCGATCGCGATGATCAGAGAGAGCCCGGTCAGCAGTCCGAGCAGAGCGGGGAGGAGAGTCTGGGAGAGAGGCACGGTTCGACGGTAGAGCCGATCGAGTCATAAGACCAGCTAAACATTCTCAAGCGACCTAAGATCTGCTTATGACAGGATTTGCTCGTGATCATCTCGGCACTCTGCTCGTGCTTGCCGACGAGGGCACCTTCGAGCGCGCGGCGGCGCGGCTGCAGGTGACCGCATCGGCCGTTTCGCAGCGCATCAAGACGATGGAGCAGGCGGCCGGGCAGATTCTCGTCGAGCGCACCAATCCCGTGCGACCCACCGCGGCCGGCGACGTGGTGCTGCGGCTCGCGCGTCAGGTGCAGCTCGTCGAGAACGAGGCGCTCGCCGAACTCGGCCAGTCCGGCACGGGGGCCGGGCGCGCAACCGTGGCGGTGGCCGTGAACTCCGACTCGCTGGCGACCTGGTTCCTCCGAGCGCTCGCGTCGGCGGCCCAGCAACTGGATGTGGTCTTCGACGTGCATGCCGACGACCAGGAGTACACGGCGGGGCTACTGAGGTCGGGCACAGTGATGGCGGCGGTGACGAGCATTCCCGAGCCGGTGCAGGGATGCTCGGTGACCGGGCTCGGCACGATGCGCTACTTCGCCGTCGCGAGCCCGGCGTTCGTCGCACGCTGGGGTGGGGCGGGCATCCTGTCGTCGTGGCTGGCTTCGGCCCCGCTTGTGGACTTCGATCACAAAGACGGCCTCCAGCGGGGCTTCCTCGAACGACGGGGAATGGATGCCCGTGACAGCCCACGCAACGTCGTTCCGACATCGGCCGACTTCGCGCGCGCTGTCGTCCTGGGCCTCGGCTGGGGAATGCTGCCCGAACGGCAGTGCCTCGACGACCTGGCACAGGGGACTCTTGTCACGCTGGCACCGGATGACCCGACCGACGTGCCGCTCTTCTGGCAGCGCTGGAACCTCGACTCGCGGCTCCTCGACGCCCTCACCGTCGCCGTGCACGAGGCGGCGGCAGAGGCCCTGCAGCCCACCCTCGGTCGCTGACCGGCCACGCGTGGTTGACTGGGCCGATGAAACCCTCTGTCACAGCGCTGGCCGCCCTCGTGCTCGGATCGACAGTCATCCACTTCGTGCGACCGGCCACCTTCGAGGCGGCCATCCCGCCCCAGCTGCCCGGGTCGCGGCGCGGCTGGGTGTACGTCTCGGGCGCAGCCGAGCTGCTCGTCGGAACGGCCCTGCTGAGCCCCACCACGCGCCGGCACGGTGCCCTGGCGGCCGCCGCTCTGTTCGTCGCCGTCTTTCCCGCCAACGTTCAGATGTTCCGCGACGCCCGAAACCCCGCCGCCCGCCGTATCGCGGCGGTGCGTCTGCCCCTGCAGCTCCCGCTGATCGCCTGGGCGCTGCATCTCGCGCGCGCCGACCAGCGCTGAGTTCGGTCAGAAGGGTGGTCGGGCCACCGATGTTTCGATTCTGTTCTCCACGAAGTGTGGCCTGGGGCGGGTCGGTGGGGTGAGGGGTGTGCGTTCGACGGTGTATTCGAAGCCGGCCGGGGATGTCCAGGTGATGGTGCCGTCGTCGGTTTGTCGGATGGTCCAGCTGGTGTGGTGTTTGGCGGTGTGGTGGCTGGTGCAGAGGGGGCTCAGGTTGAGGAGTTCGGTTGTGCCGCCGTCGTTCCAGGCGATGGTGTGGTCGAGGTCTGCGGCGGTGGAGGGTGTGCAGTCGAGGGGGAAGCTGCATTCGGTGTGGGTGAGTCGAACGAGTTCGTCGAGGTCGGCGGGGGGTTTATAGCGTTCTCGTCCGTAGGCGAGGGTGGTTCCGGTGATGGGGTCGGTGAGGATCCGCCGGAGCGAGGGCGCGTCGCGGGTGAGTATGAGTGCGGTGTGCTGGTCGATGGGTCCGTATCCTTCGAGTGCGGCCCACCGCCCGGTATCGAGCCCGGCAATCAGCTCAGCGAACCGGTCATCGGTCCCGCTGTCATCTGGGGAGGAGTTCGGGGTGGTCGGCGCAGGAGTGGCTGGCGCGGCGGTGCCGGGCGCAGGAGTGGCTGGCGCAGCGGTGCCCGGCGGGGTGGCTGGCGCAGGAGTGGCTGGCGCGGCGCCCGGCGCGGGGGTGGTTGGTGTGGGGGTGGTGCCTTCGGCGATTGCGGAGGAAGGGTCGCAGGTCGGGAGGACGCCGTGGGCGGCGGGTGCCGTCCCGTGGCCTGCCGGCGCTTCGGGGTGGGTGGTGAGGAGGGTGAGGACGGGCACGGTGATGTTGACGCGGGCGCGGATGCCGGGGGTGACGGTGGGGATCTGGGTCTCGGCGTTGAGCATCAGGTCGGTGAGGGTGTCCACGCGCAACTGGCTCAGGGTGCGGGGGTCGCCCGAGTTCGTCGCGGAACGTCCCATTTCGGTTGCGCGGGTGTGGATCGCGACCGCTTCGACCGCGGGGAGATACAGCGACAGGTAGGCCATACCGTCGGAGGCGGGTTCGAGGTAGAGGCGCCGGCATGCTGCGGCGTCGGTGTGGCGCTGGATCGCGGTATCCGGTTGCGCGTGCTCGACCGCTGAGCGCGCGAGTCGTTCGAGGCGCTGCACGGAGACCTTCTTGGCGGCGGGGAGGAGTTCGGCCTCGTAGGCGGGTAGGCAGGCGGCGGGCAGGGTGTGGGAGTGCTGCACGATCTTCTCAGCGTGGCGGTAGGGAATCGCACCGGAGCGGAGAGCGGTCATGGTCGACGCGAAGATACCGGTGAGGCCTTCGCTGGTGTGCAGGAGTCGGCGGGCGTCGCCCTCGCTGAGGTGCAGGGCGACTGCGAGCTCGGTGGTGACTTCGCGCTCTGCGACCATCTGGCTCGACCACTGCGGGCCGCCACGGAACGTGTCGTGCGAGTGCAGACCCACACCCGCCAGGCGTGCCTCCTCGACCAGCGCCGCGTGCTCCGCCTGCGCCGCAGCCAGCAGGCGGTGACTCTGCAGGACCGCGGTCACCGCCGCCGCGAAACGCTCCCGCCTCGAGACTGCGGATGGCACCGTCGACGGCTCCGGTAATCTGGTGAGTAATGCTCGGTTCATGCGAATAGTCAACCACCGGCATCCGAAACCCGACGCCACTCACCCAGAACAGTGGACAAACCGGTCAGACAGCTGGTTGTGGAGGAGAAGAGAGGAGAGGAAGTCGACGCGGCCTGGCCCTGCCACTCGGGGCATGGCGCGGTTAGGCTGGAAGAGAAGAGAAGGGGAGGCGGTGACCGTGCGGCAGAACAGGAACGAGCTGATGACGCTCGACGAAGCCACGCGCATCGAGGCGCAGGCGGCGAGCGGTGCGCTCGACCTGACTCTGCCCGGAACCCAGGCGCTCGTCGATGAGGCCCGTCGGGTGCATGTGACGGCGTACATGTGGGGAACCACTCGCGGCGAATCCGGTCGGCGTCGGCTGCATACCGGGGTCGCCCTGGGGGTCGGCATGGTCGTCGCGACGGTCGCCGGGTTCTGCGTGCCCTTCCTCGAAGCGCACTGATGATCGACGGCCCGGACGAAGCCCACCAGCGGCCTGCAGGGGTCGACGACGCGACGGTCGAGGCGCTCGGCAAGCTGAGCGAGGCCCTCGAGGTGGTGGAGCACGCCCGTGGCCTGCTCTACGGCTTCCACCGGCTGACCGGCACAGCTGACCTCGCCCTGGGGGAGGCGGTGACGCTGCTGCGGGAGTCCGGGCATCCGGAGCTCGCCGACCGCATCGACACCGAGCTCGTCGGCCGCAACGTCATTGACGGCCGGTGGACGTTCCAGGTCATCGAGGAGTACGACCGGGGATACTACGAGACCTTCAGACGTTTCGAGCAGGAAGCCCGCGACGACCTCGTCGGCGGCAGGCGCCACCTCTTCGAAGCCGAGATGAAAGAGGACCGCAGATCGCACGGGCGGCCGCACCATGAGGCACGGCCACCCGAGCGGTGACGCCCGAGCGCTAATGCCCGAGCGCTGACGCCCGAGCGGTGACGCCCGAGCGGTGATGCCCGCGCGCTGACGCCCGAGCCGTGACGCCCGAGCCGTGACGCCCGATCCGACGCTGGTCAGTCGTTGTTCGTGCGGGCCGATGCTCTCTCGCGCAGTTCGCGACCGCGGTCGACGTCGTCCTGCTCCTTCTTGGCCGCCTTCTCGCTCTTCCGCGTATCGCGGGGCGGCAGTTGGATGTTCTCTTCCGCCTCGATGCCGGCCTGGAGCTGCCGGCCCCGCTCGAGCTCTGCATCGAACTCGGCGCCGAAGAGAAGCGCCATGTTCGCGATCCAGAGCCAGAGCAGGAAGATGATCACGCCGGCGAGTGACCCGTAGTTCTTCGCGTAGTTCGCGAAGGTCGTCACATAGAAGATGAAGGCGAGGCTCGCGAGAACGAGGACGACGAGTGCCAGCAGGGCCCCCATGCTCATCCAGCGGAACCTGGGCTGCTTGGCGTTGGGCGTCGCGTAGTACAGGATCGCGATGATCAAGACGACAGCCAGGGCCAGTACGGGCCACTTGGCGATCGACCAGACGATCTGAACGGTCTGGCCGAGCCCCAGTGCGCTGCCCAGGGCATCGGTCACCGGCCCCGAGATCACGAGAATGACCAGTACGACCAGGATGAGCACGATGACGATCACCGTCACGAGCAGCTGGAGGGGCTTGAGCTTCCAGAACGGGCGCCCCTCGTCGATCTCGTAGATGCGGTTCATCGCTCGACTGAAGGCGGTCACGAACCCTGAGGCCGACCAGATCGCGAGCACGATACCGAAGACGAGCCCGAAGCCGGCGGCGGGGGAGTTGGTGAACTGCTCCAGGATGCCGCGGACCGTCTCGACCGTGTCGGCGGGGGCGAAGCTGCCGATGACCTCGAGCAGGGCATCCGTCGCCTGCTGGCCCTGCCCGATCACGCCGAGCAGCGACAGCAGGGCGATGAGTGCCGGGAACATCGCCAGCACGGAGTAGTAGACGAGCGAGGCTGCGATATCGGTGCACTGGTCGGTACCGAACTCGCGGAGGGTCTTTCGAAAGACGTACTTCCAGGCCGGTCTGTCGACGTCGGTGGGCCCGTCGGGCTTTCGCGCATCGTCGGGGGCGGGGGCGTTCTTCAGCTTCTCGCTGGCGCCGATGTCTGACATGTGTTCCTCACGGGTAGAACGATGGATGCCCGGGGGCTGTCGCCCCCGGGCATCGTGGTCGACGTGTTACGCCTCGTCCTGCACGACGTGGCGGGCCTGGCCGGCCTGGTCCTTGATGTCGCTGGTCGCGGTGGTGGCCTCTTCCCTCACGGTGCCGACGGCATCCGTTGCAGAGTCCTTCACGGCGGCGGCAGCCTGCTGGGCCGGCTCCTTCAGGTTGCCGGCGACTTCTTTCGCGGCATCCTGAACACCTTCGACGAGGGGAGCGGCCTTTTCTTTGATGTTCGAGGCGACCTCCTTCTCCGTGGTGCTCGCCGGAATGAGCGAGGAGACGAGCAGGCCGACACCGAAGGCGATGAGGCCCACGGCGAAGGGGTTGCCCGACGCCTTGTCGGCGACTTTCTGGGCCTGGCCGCTCACGCTGTCACCGACGCTTCCGCCAGCGTCGCCGGCCGAGGACTTCGCGTCGGACGCGGCGCCCATGACCTTGTCGCGGATGCCTCCGAGAGCCCCCTTGACCTTCTCGGTCTGGCGCTCGGCGATCTTCGCGGGAGTGACCTTGTCGGCAAGGGCGTCGACGTCGGAGCTCAGTTCGAGGCGGCTGGCCTCGATGCGTGCACGGATCTCTTCAGGTGAGTCGCTCATCGGTTCTCCTCATTTCTTTTCAGTGTTTCGGGAAGTTTCTTCAGGGAATCGACAGTGCGGGGAGCGCCCTGCATTTGCTTGAGCTCTTTGCGGCCCCGCGTGTAGAGAACCAGTCCGATGATCGCCCAGATGACGGCGACGACGACGGCTGACCAGGTGTTGTCGATGAGGTAGCCGAGGCCCCACCAGAGGGCGATCGACAGGAACAGGATGGCCATGATGCCGGCGTATCCGGCCCCGCCGAGCATCCCGGCACCCTTGCCGGCCTTGGAGGCGGACTGCTTCAGTTCGGCCTTTGCGAGCTCGACCTCCTGGCGCATGAGGGTCGAGAGGTCACGCGTGACCTCGCCGAGCAGGTCGCCGAGCGAGGTGCTCGCGGCCTTCTCCTCCGAGGGTGTGTGTCCGTCGGTCACGAGCGGTCACCGCGGTAGTCGTCGCCCTGGGCGGTCTCGTCGAACGAGCGCGTCGGAGCGTCCTCGCCGAAGAGCGATTCGACCGTCGCGCGGTCGCCGAACTCGTCGTCGACGTTGTGCGAACGGAGGCTGATGTCGTCGATCGGAGCGGCATCGGCATACAGCGGGTCGACAGGGGCCGGGGAGGTGGGAGCCGGGTCGACGGGGGCCGGATCGACGTAGCCCGGATCGACGTAGCCCGGATCGACGTAGCCCGGGTCGACGTAGCCCGGAGTGGTCGTGACGTCGGAGACGCGAGCCGGGGTCGCCGCCTGCTCCTTTGCCTTCTCGTCTGTGGCATTGCCGGCGAGGGAGCGGGTGAGGCGACCGGCGACGACGCCGGCGATCGCGGCGATGGCGATGAAGGTGCCGGGCTTGCGGGCCGCGTACGACCGCACGTCGGAGAGCAGGGTTCCGGGGTCGCGGTCCTCGAGCCAGGTGGCGATGCCGCTGGCGCGAGACGCGGCCTGGTGCACGAGGTCGGTGGCGATTCCGCCGTCGGACTGGCTCTCCGCCATGCCCTTCAGCTCATCGCTGACCGCGCGGAGGCCGGTGGCGACGCGCTTCTGCTGCGACCCGGCCTGGTCGCGGAGCTCGCTCTGGGCCTGGCCGAGGAGATCTCTCGCCTGCACCTTCGCTTCGCCGACGACGGAGCCGGCCTGGTCGGCTGCGGTCTCGGCGACGTGCTGGCCGGAGGAGACGGCCTGGTCTTTCAGCTGCGAGGCCTGGTCTTTCGCAGCCTCGACCTTCGGGGAGGAACTATCTGTCATGATCATGCCTTTCTTGGAAGCCACAGCGTTCAAGGCTGCCCCGCAGGGCTGCTGGGGCGGTGTCGTTGACGGCAGCAACGCTTCCTGCTCTGAGCGTCGCTGAATAGGACTATGCAAGCCGGAGGACTGGGGTTATAGTGCGGAGGCTCCGGCGGCGGCGGGCCCGGAGCAGGGCCCGACAGCGCAAGCCCCCGCGGGCAGCTTCCCGGGGCGATACCGTGAAGGCATGCCCCCTGAGACAGACGATGCCGCCGAGAAACGCCGTGACCAGCTGATGACCGCGCCGAAGGCCGACGAGTCGGATGCCGAGCCGCGCATCGACGTGACCGAGGTCTCGGAGCACGTGACCCGCGTCGACGTGCGCGACGATGCGAAGTACCGCCCCGGCCGTCCCGCGTGACCGGATCTCGCGCGTCGCGGGTGCTGTCAGACGCGCGGTGGTGGTTTCTCGACTACGTCTATGCGGTGCACTGGCAGGTCAGAGCGGCATTCTCGGGCGCGAACTCCCGCCAGTACCTCAGTGGTTCGGGGCGGGCGGTGCTGGTCATCCCCGGCATCTTCGAGACGTGGCAGTTCCTCCGGCCGACCATCGAGGCGCTGCACGCGGCCGGGCATCCGGTGCACGTGGTCACTCTGTTGCAGAACAACCGCGTTCCGCTGGTGGCTGCGGCGCACCTCGTCGCCGACTACCTCGACCAGCACGACCTCGACGATGTGGTGATCGTGTCGCACAGCAAGGGCGGTCTAGTCGGCAAATACGTCATGCTTCAGCCGGGCTCGGGCGCCCGCGTGTCGCAGATGGTCGCGGTGGCGGCACCCTTCGGCGGGTCGCGGTACGCCCGCTACCTTCCGCTGCGCTCGCTTCGCGCGTTCTCGGCATCCGACCCCGGACTCTCGGCGCTGAACGTGGATGTGAGCGTGAACGCCCGCATCACGTCGGTGTTCGGCGTCTTCGACCCGCACATCCCGGAGGGGAGCGCGCTGATCGGTGCCGAGAACGTGCAGCTCGACACCGGCGGGCACTTCCGCGTGCTCGCCGACCCCGTCACCGTCTCGACAGTGCTGGCCCGGGCCGCCGCCTGACCGCCCGGCGAGCCAGCCGGCCGGGTCAGGGCGCTGCGGGGAGCTTCAGCAGAGCGTCTTCGAGAGCGACCCAGGCGAGCATGGCGCACTTCACGCGGGCGATGTACTTCGAGGTGCCGCCGAGTACGACGGCGTCGCCGAGCAGGTCTTCGTCGGGTTCGATCGTGCCCTTCGAGCGCATTGCGAGACGGAAGGCGTCGATGCGCTGGCGCATCCCCGGCACGTCGATTCCGGGCGCGAGGTCGGCGAGCAGTGAGGCCGACGCCTGCGAGATCGAGCAGCCCTGCCCCTCCCACCGCACCGACCCGATCGACCCGTCACCCGGTTCGAGGTGGAGGTGGAGTGTGATCTCGTCACCGCAGGTCGGGTTGACTTGGTGGGATGCGGTATCCGGTGCCTGCCCATTGCCGAGCCCGAACCCGTGCTTCTCGCGGGCGTGGTCGAGGATGACCTGCTGGTAGAGCCCCTGCAGATCGCCCGTGCTCACGCGTGCGCCCCGAAGAACGCGATGGCATCGGAGACGCCCTCGAGCAGCTGGTCGACCTCGGAGTCGGTCGTATAGAGGTAGGTGCTGGCGCGGGTGCTCGACGTGACCCCGAAGCGCCTGTGCAGCGGTTGTGCGCAGTGGTGTCCGACGCGGATGGCGATGCCCCGGTCATCCAGGAACTGGCCGATGTCGTGCGAGTGGACGCCCGCGACATCGAAGCTCGCCAGCCCCACCCGCTCACGGCCCGGGCCCGGGCCCAGCACGGTGACGGAGTCGATGGCGCTGAGCCCCTCGACGAGTCGCTGTCCGAGGCGCTCCTCGTGGGCGGCGATGCGGTCGACACCCGCGGCGCTGAGGTAGTCGACCGCGGCGCCCAGTGCGATCGCCTGCGACACCCGTTGTGTACCGGCTTCGAAGCGCTGCGGGGCGGGCAGGTATTCCGCGCCCTCCATCGTGACCGTCGTGATCATGGAGCCACCGGTGAGAAAAGGCGGCAGCGCGTTCAGCAGCTCGCGGCGGCCGTAGAGCACGCCGATGCCCGTCGGTGCGAGCATCTTGTGCCCCGAAAACACGGCGAAGTCGACGCCCGAGGCATGCAGGTCGAGGGCCAGGTGCGGCGCGGACTGGCAGGCGTCGAGCACCACGAGGGCCCCGGCGCGGTGCGCGGCCTCGACGAGCTCGGCGACGGGATTGATGATTCCGAGCACGTTCGACACGTGCGTGAACGCGACGATGCGGGTGCGTTCGCCGATGAGGTCGGGCAGAAGGTCGAGCCGCAGCGTGCCGTCACCGGCGAGCGGGATGAACCGCAGCACGGCTCCCGTGCGCGCCGCCAGCTCCTGCCAGGGCAGCAGATTCGCGTGGTGCTCCATTTCGGTCACGACGATCTCGTCGCCCGGCGCCAGTGCGAACCTCCGCGCTGCCTCCCCGCCGCGCCCCGCGGTCGCGTTCGAGATCGCGTAGGCGATGAGGTTGATCGCCTCGGTGGCGTTCGACGTCCAGACGATCTCGTCGTCATCGGCGCCGACGAAGCGCGCGACCGAGGCCCGGGCCTCCTCGAACATCTCGGTCGCCTCGGCGGCCAGCGTGTGCGCCCCGCGGTGCACGGCAGCGTTCTGGTGCAGGTAGTAGTCGCGCTCGGCGTCGAGTACGGCGAGCGGCTTCTGCGAGGTCGCTCCCGAGTCGAGGTAGACGAGCGGATGCCCGTTGACCTCCTGCATGAGAATCGGGAAGTCCGCGCGCAGAGCCTCCAGCTCGCTGGCGCTGAACGGCCGTGCGGTTGTGGCGACGGGGGTGGTGGTCATCGACCGGACCTCTGCTTTCTGATGCCCTTCCAGTCTAGACAGCGCCCGCGGGCACCGACCTTTCTGGTGTGCGGGAGATCATCTTCCGATAGATTCTCAGCCACAGGATGCCCGCCCGGAAGGATTGCCGATGACCGACACCACCTGCCACATGTCGATCTCTCTCGACGGATACGTCGCCGGGCCCGAACAGAGCCTCGAGCATCCGCTCGGCAGGGGCGGACACGCGGTTCACGCCTGGCACATGGGTGACGCGCGCGCCACCGAGGCCGACGCGGTCGCGACCGGCTGGCTGATGCGGCCGCGCGGTGCGTACGTGATGGGTCGCAACATGTTCGGGCCGATCCGGGGCGAGTGGGAGGGTGACTGGCTCGGCTGGTGGGGTGCCGAACCGCCGTACCATGCGCCGGTCTTCGTGCTCACCCATCACGCCCGGGAACCCCTCGAGCTCGGTGGCGGCACCACCTTCCACTTCGTGACCGACGGCTTCGACGCTGCCTACGCCCTGGCACGCGAGACGGCCGGCGACAGGGGCGTCGACATCGCCGGCGGCGCCTCGACCGTGCGCCAGGCTCTCCTCGCCGGGGTCATCGATGAGCTGACCCTCGACATCGCACCCGTTCTGCTCGGTTCGGGCGAGCGCCTCTTCGACGGCATCGGCTCCTTCGACATGGAGCCCGTCGAGACCCTGCACTCGCCGCTCGCCACGCACATCCGCTACCGCCGCGCCCCCTGAGTGCAGCACGAGCGGCAGGGCGCGCACGGGTTGCAGGCGGGATGGAATACTCGTTGCATGCAGCAGGCGAGCGGGGTGGTCGAGTCTGTGCTGCGGGAGGGCCGGCCGGGTGACGTGGCGGAGTGCGTGGCGCTGTGGGTGGAGGCGTGCGCTGCGCGAGACGGCACCGCGGTCGCGGGGGTGGCCGAGCGGGCCCGGCCGAAGTTCGACCGCGCGGAGTGTTTTCTCGTTGCCGAGGCACCCACCGGCGACATCCGGGGATTCGTGCTCGCAACCGAGCCGGGGAGCGGACTGCCGAGCGACCCCGCGGGCGCAGCCGTGATCGGCCTGCTCGCCGTCGCACCTTCGGCTCAGGGGCAGAGGCTCGGCGCCAGGCTGATGGATGCTGCAGCCGATGAGCTGCGGAGGAGGGGACACGAGAGCGCTGTGCTCCACGCGCTCCTGGACAACCGCGCCGCGGTGCGCCTCTACACCGGCCGGGGCTGGCGAGCGTTCGGGGAGGTCTTCGAGCATTCCCTGCTGAAACGCCCCATGCAGACCTTCGTGCTCGAGACGCGGAAACCGTGACCGGGGAGGCGCAGGAGCCCTTTGTGACACTGCCCCTGCGGCGCGTGGAGGAGCGCATTCCCGCGTCGCTCGACCGCACGGTGTGGCCGGCGACCCTCGCGCCGGTGCGCCAGCTGCTCGACGACGGGCTCGACTTCGGTGCGGTGACCGTTCTGGTCGGTGACAACGGAGCGGGCAAGTCCACACTGGTGGAGGCGATCGCCATCGCGTTCGGGCTCAATGCGGAGGGCGGCTCCACGGGCGCCATGTCGCGAACGCGTCGGTCGGAGTCACCGCTCGCGGAACACCTGCAGCTCGTCCGCGGTGGCGGAGCGTCGAAGAAGGGCTTCTTCCTGCGCGCCGAGACCATGCACGGGTTCTTCACCTACCTCGAATCGATCGGCGACGGCCAGGGGTTCCATGAGCGCAGCCACGGTGAATCGTTCATCGACCTCGTGATGGCCCGGTCGCGGGTTCGCGGACTCTGGGTGTTCGACGAGCCCGAATCCGCGCTGTCGGTGCCCGGCTGCCTGGCGCTGATCGGTCTGATTCAGGAGCTCGTCGCGGGCGGTTCGCAGATCATCCTGTCGACGCACTCCCCGATTCTCGCCGCATACCCCGGGGCCGACGTGCTCGAGGTCGGCGAGTGGGGGCTGCGGGCGTGCGACTACGACGACCTCGATCTCGTTCGCACCTGGCGTGCCTTCCTCGACTCGCCCGAGCGGTACCTGCGGCACATCGCCCTCGACCGCTGAGGGCCGGGGCTGGGCGCAGGGTCAGGCGTCAGCCCCAGCCGCCGAAGTAGGCGCCCAGATCCGGCTCGCCGACGATCCGCATCGAGATGCAGGAGGCCGTGAGGTGGGGAAAGAGGTCGGTGCGGCCCCAGCGGGTCTCGCGGGCGACGGCGCGCTGCGCCTCGAGCCGCGCGACTCGGTCGCCGCCGTGGAGGAGGTCGAGGGAGCCCAGCGAGTCGGTCGTCATCCGTTCCGCCGCCGCCCGCAGCTCGGCCACGTCGAAGCGCGCCGCCACGGGCACGTCGATGAGCAGCCGCGCCAGAACGGGTTGTCCGAGAGGGGTGATGCGGGCATCCGCAGCCAGGGCGTCGGCGAACTCGGCGGGAACACGCACAACCGCACCGGGCAGGGCGTCGAGCACCGTGTCGACCGAGAGAACGAGGGCGGCGAGCGAGGGGGCCGAATGGATGCTCGCCACAGTGTCGGTCGTCGGGGTGCGTTCGCCCGGGGCGTGGTCGGTCTGCGGCCCCGAGGTCCTACCCGGGGCGCCCGGGTTCGCCGCAGAAGCGGGATCGAGGGGGGCGACCACGTCGGCGCTCGACCGCAGCGCGAGCGGACGCGACCCGGCGACGGGGATGCGTGCTGCCAGCGCCAGCGTCTCGGCGTTCTTGCGCGCCATGCGACCGGGGTCGTCGGCCCGGCCGGCCCATTCGGGGCCGTCGTGCCAGGCTACGGCCGACGGAACGTGGGCGAGGAGCGCACCGGCGTTCCAGGCGCGGAAGGCCCAGTCCCAGTCCTCGCCGCCGTACGTGGTGAAGGTCTCGTCGAAGCCGCCGGTCGCGCGGAAGAGGGCGCGGCTGCAGGCGACGACGGCGCCGATGACGAAGCGGTAGGAGCGATCATCCGAAACCAGCAGGTCGCGGGAGTCGGCGTAGGCGCTCAGCAACCACTCGGGGGAGGGGTATTCCCGCTCGGGGGCTGTGCCCACCACCGTCTCGACGGGGGCGTCGGCGGGCAGGTCGCTGAAGTCGGCGTGGCGGCGTCGGCCGACGGTGACCACGTCGGGCGCGAGGGCGGGCAGGCGGATGATCGCCTCGACGTACCCCGGTTCGGGTGCGGTGTCGGCGTCGAGGAAGCACAGCACCTCGCCGGTCGCTGCGGCCGCGCCCAGGTTGCGGGCGGCGGATGCCCGAAACCCGAGGTCGGCCTGCCGCAGCACCCGCACATCGGCGGGAACGACGGGCGGGGTGCGCGATCCGTCGTCGACGACGATGAGCTGCAGGCGGTCGGCGGGGTGGGTCTGGCGACGGAGCGCGGCGAGGGTGCGGTCGAGCTCGGCCTGCTGCTCGAAGTGCACGACGACGACCGAGACCGTGGGGGCTTCGTCGGGGGTGACGCCGTCGAGCAGGCTCCAGTCGTTGCCGGGGAGGGGGATGCCCGCGCGGGGGCCGCCGGTCATCGAAGGCCCGCCCACCAGGTGAGGTAGAGCTGGGCGACGTCGTTCACGTCGGGGCGCACGCTCGTGCCGGGCGCGAGGCGGGTGGTCTCCGGATGCCGCGCCGCATGTTCGAGCGCGCGGGCGAGCTCGTGCGGGGCGTACACCGTGACAGTGCCGGGGCGGAGCTCCGCCATCTCGCGGGAATACCGGCCGTCGGGGATGAGGGGGCGACGGCCCGAGGCGATCCAGGTGTTGATGGAGGCCGACGCCGAGAGGTGCTGGTGAGCCGCCACCGGAACGGCCACATCGTCGAGGCGCGACGCCAGGGCGTGGTCGTCGAGATAGCCGGTCGAGGTGAAGGTGACGCCGAGTCCGGCGGCCGAGGCGACGACGGTGGCGAGGTCGTCATCGTGCCCGGGGGCGGCGGTTCCGAGTGCCGTGACGGCGAGCGGGAGCCGCCCGGCGGCGACGGCGCCGATCACCTCGGCGTGGCCCTTGCCCGGGTAGAAGTAGCCGAGGATGGCGGCTTCGGCGGGGGTGCCGGTGCCCGCGGGGGCGCCGGTATCCGCGGGGGTGCCGGGCACGGTGTCTTCCGCACGGGCGTCGCGGCTGCGGGCGGGCGCACCCTCCACCGGCAGCGGGATCACCGCGACCGGAGACTCCCATCCGGGCAGGCTGAATTCCCCGAGCAGCAGCGCTTCGTGCCTGCTGTTGCACGCGACCCCGCGCGCCGCCCGTACGACCCGCGCGTACGCCGCCGCCCGCCGCGGCAGGTTGCCCTCGCCGTCGGAGTGCTGCGGCAGATCGTGCAGTGTCACCGTGAGCCGCGTGCGGGCGGCGAGTTCTTCGATGAGCTCCGCCGCGTGCTCCGGGGTCGCGCCGAACAGTCGGTCGGTGAACTGCACGTGCAGGGTGCGGATGCCCGCCACCGCCTCCAGCGCATCGCGGGCGTTCTGCACCCGGACGACGGGCGCGTGGGCACCGACCGGCTCGACGGGGTCGCGTGCGGGCCCAGCGGCATCCGGAGCATCACAGGCGGCGATCGCACGACAGAGCGCCTCGGCGTAGCGCGTGACGGCGTGCCGCGGCGACCCGACCACGAGCTGCGTCGGGATGCCGGTGGAGCCCGTCACGAAGCGAAGCCCGCGCCGCCGGCGCGACCCGTCGGGTGCGGCGGGGTGGCGCCAGCGGAGGAGGCGGCAGCGGCAGCGGCAGCGGCGGCGGCGGCGGCAGCGCTTGCGGCGGCAGGGTTGGCGACGACGTCGGGCGGCAGGAGCCCCAGCGTCGTGAGCGCGGTCGAGTGGCGCGCGATGGCGGCGTCGATCACGTCGGGGTGCTGGGCGTACCAGGCGAGGTGGGCGCGTTCGACCTCCTCCGGGGGAACGGCGCGCCCGCGCACGATCCAGTCGGCGCGAGGCTCGGCGTCGAGCTGGAAGGCTCGGATCACGTCGGGCTCCCGGGGCGCGTGCACCTCGTTCAGCAGCTCACGGCCCGGGTCGACGACGTGCTCGCCCAGCGACAGTCGCTCGCGCAGCCGCGCGGCGACGGCCGTCCACACCGGGTTACCCGGGTGGTTGATCGTTCGCATCTGCTCGAAACCCGGAGCGGCGAAGAGGTCGGAGACCCTCACCGTGTCGTGGTGCAGCTCGCGCCGACGCAGTTGGGCGATCGACTCGGCGGCGATCTCCCGGATGCGCACGCCGGTGGTGGTCTCGACGAAGCGGTTTCGCCCGATGAGCGCCTGATCGAGCGGAGAAGCCCGCCGCAACCGTTCCCGCCACGCCCGCGCGATCGTGCGGAGGTCGTGGTACTCCACCACCGGCGGAACCAGTGACGCGTCCTCGGGTGGCCTCACGATCACGTGAAACGGATAGAGCCCCGCGAACCGCACCACCGGCATCCGCACCACTCGGGCAGACGCGGGCAGCAGTGCGGCGAGCTGGGCGGTACCGAGCGGCAGGTCGTGGTAGTCGTCGCGCACCGGCTGGCTGATCAGAACCGCGGTGCGGGAGAGCAGCCGCTCGAGGTGCGGCAGATCATCGGGCTCGAGCTCGAAGACGGGCGGCACGCGAACCGTGCGGAGGTCGGGACCGTCGAGCATGATGCGCAGCGACTCGGCCTGGCAGTTGCCGAAGACGATGGCGAGGGGAGCGTCGGTGCCCGCCGCGGAGCCCGCGGAGCCGCTGGCACCCGCTCCCTCGGCGACGTCGCCCTCGAGGCCGTAGAACTCGCCGTAGTGCCGACGCCGCCCCTGGTCGGCGGTCACCGTCGACCCCTGCTGTACACCTTGGTGTGGTTCATTGGCACCTTCCAGACCGAAGATTTTCGTCTCGCGTCAACCCCCGGCCACTGTTTTCAGGGCAAATCGTTCTCCGTCGTACATTTAGAGGCACTGTCGGGTCGGGGCCTCGTGACTGCCGTGCTCCGTTCGAACCCTCTTCGCAAAAGGAATGTTACCGCCATGCCAGACTCAGCCCCCGCCGTCTCGGGGCCCTTGCGCATCGCCGCTGTTCCTGCAGCCCACCCCTACGTTCAGAACCTCGTCGATGCCGGATCCGGCGGCACGATCCACGGCGTGACGCTCCTCACCGATCCGCAGCCGGTCGGTGCCGCAGCGGGCCAATGGTGGCCTCCGGTCATGCTCGACCCGCGCTGGATCGCCCGCAACGCCGACTCTTTCGACGTGCTGCACCTGCACTTCGGCACCGAGTCGTTCAGCCTCGGGCACCTGGCAGAGGTCGTCGACGCCCTGCGGTCCGCCGACCGCCCCCTGGTCTTCACCGTGCACGACCTCACCAACCCCCAGCTCGTCGACCAGGCGGCCCACCTCGCCCAGCTCGAACTGCTGGTGAACGCCGCCGATGAGGTCATCACGCTCACCGAGGGGGCGGCCGACCAGGTGCGCGCACGCTGGGCGCGCGAGGCGACCGTCATCGCGCACCCCCGGCTGGCGGCGCTGCCCGCGCCCGCGCCGACGCACGCGGCCTCGCTCGCCGGTTCGGGCGCGCCGGTTCAGGATGCTGTGGGCCCGTCGGGCGCGCCGGTTCAGGATGCTGCCCTCACGATCGGCGTGCACCTGCGCGACCTGCGCCCCAACATCGACGCACTGGGAGCCATCGACACCCTCCTCACGGCGGTCGGCACGCTCCGCGAGAGCGGATTCGACCTCGCCGTGCGGGTCGACCTCAACGACCGGGTGCGCGATGAGGCCGTGCGCCGCGAGCTCCGGACCCGGCTCGAGGGTGTCGGGTTCGTGCGGCTCCTCGAGCATCCGCGGTTCAGCGACGACGAACTGAGTGCGGCCCTGCTCGCCACCGACGTATCGGTCATGCCCTACGCGCACGGCACGCACTCGGGCTGGCTCGAGCTGTGCTGGGATCTCGGCGTGGCGGTCGCGGCGCCCGATGTGGGCTTCTACTCCGAGCAGCATCCGGTTCGGGGTGAGGTCGCGACCTACGAGCGCGGATCGGCCGACTCGCTGGCGCGGACGCTGCTCGAACTGCTCGAGCCCTTCACCCTGGCGGGGGCGGGCGCACGCGCTGCCCGCCGGGCCCAGCTGCGCCTCGAGCGTGCCGCATTCCGAATCGAGCAGCAACGAGGCATCCACGCCGCCCACCTCGCCGTCTACCGGCGCGCTCTGGCGGGCGTGCGCGTATGAGGCCGGCCTCGCACCCCCTCCGTATCGCCGTCATCGCTCCCATGCGCTACGCCATCACCGAGCCGCACGCCGGAGGGCTCGAGTCGTCTGTGTGGCACCAGGTCGACACCCTGCGTGCCCGCGGGCACCACGTCACGCTCGCCGCGGTCGCCGGGTCGGACTTTCTCGACAACAGCCCTGACGCCCTCGTGCTGCCGCCCGTTGTGTGGGGCCCGGGGGAGGCGCCGAACGACGTCGACTACCCCGTGGGGTATCTGCCGGGCGCCCTGCGCGCGCTCGAGGGTGCGCTCTCGTACATCGCTTCGCACTCCGACGAGTTCGACGTCGTGCACAACCACAGCCTGCATGGAACGCCGCTCGCGTGGTCGGGGCGGCTCGGGGTTCCGATGGTCTCGACACTGCACACGCCGGTTCTGCCCGACCTCGTGGCCGGGCACGCCGTCGACAGTTCGTCGCCCAGCCGGTTCATCGCCGTGAGTACGCACACCGCGAGCGAATGGATGCCGGCCGGCATCGAATCGACCGTCGTTCCCAACGCGGTCGACGCGTCGCGCTGGCCCCTCGGCCCCGGCGGCCCCGACCTCGTGTGGTTCGGGCGGATCGTCGTGGAGAAGGGTGCGCACCTCGCCATTCGGGCGGCACTCGGTCTCGGCAGGCGCATCGCCATCGCCGGCCGCATCGGCGACCCGGAGTACTTCGAGAACGAGGTGCGGCCGCTGCTCGGTGCGAACGCCGTCTATCTCGGCGAGCTGCGCCAGCCCGAGCTGGCCGAGCTCGTGGGGCGCAGCAGCTGCGCGCTCGTCACCCCCGTGTGGGAGGAGCCGTTCGGCCTCATCATCGCCGAAGCCATGATGACGGGAACACCGGTGGCCTGCTTCGACACCGGTGGGGTCTCCGAGGTGGTGGGCACGATGCCCGGCGCCCGTCTGGTGACGATGGGGGATGTCGCGGGGCTCGCGAGTGCAGCCGACGAGCTGATTCGGGCGGAACAGCGCGATGCGGGCATCCGTCGCCGCACCCGCGTGGATGCGGTGGCACGGTTCTCACTCGAGATGCGGGTGCTCGAACTCGAGGTGATGTACCGGCAGCTGATGCTCGACGGAACACTCGGGGTCGACGGGGTCGCCGTCGGTGACGCTGCGCCCTTCGGGGTCGACGGTGTGCGCGAGACGCCCGGGTACCCTGCGGCGTCAGCGTGACCGCCCGGCGACCGCTCGTCGGGTGGTACGTGCACAGCCACGGCGCGGGGCACCGAACCCGGTTCGACGCCGTGCGCCGCGAGCTCGACGCCGACGTGGTCGTCTTCTCGACCCTGCCGCCGCCCATGGTGCTGGCGGATCGCACCCGTTGGGTCATGCTCGATCACGACAACCAGGTCGAGCGCACCGAGAGCGGTGATCGCCTCGATCCGGCCCTGGCCGATCCGACGGCTGGGGGAGTGTTGCACTGGGCACCGCTCAACCACAGCGGACACGCGTCACGCCTCGGCGTCATCGCGGCAAGCCTCGCCTCAGAGCGTTTCGACTGCTTCGTGGTCGACGTCTCGGTCGAGGTGACGCTGCTGGCGCGGCTGTTCGGAGTTCCGACGGTGGTTCTGACGCAGCCGGGCGAGCGGGATGATGCACCGCACGCTCTCGCCTTCAGTGCCGCCACGCGCATCATCGCCCCCTGGCCCGAGGCGCTGTACGTGCCGCGGGCGCTGGAGTCGTTCCGTTCGACGGTGAGTTTCGTGGGCGGCATCAGCCGCTTCGACGGCCGCGCACGGATCGCGGGGGGCTCGCGGCCCGCTGTGGTACCGGGTTCGGTGCTGGTGCTGGGTGCCGGTGGGCCCGGCGCGGTGTCGTCGGAAGTCGTCGAGAGGGCTGCTGTCGCCACGATCGCCGCCTCACCCGGAACCACGTGGAGCGCCCTCGGCCTGCCGCCGACAGCACACGTCTCCTCGACCGGCTGGCAGGACGACCCCTTCGATCAGCTCGTGCAGGCCGAGGTGGTCGTGTCGTTCGCCGGACAGAACGCCATCGCCGACCTCGCGGCGAGCGGCGCGCGGGCCATCGTGGTTCCCGCGGCCCGTCCCTTCGACGAGCAGGCCGCCACCGCCGACACCCTCGAGCGCACAGGCCTCGCCATCGTCGCAGAACGCTGGCCCGAGCCGTCGGAGTGGCCCGGGATGCTCGCCCGCGCCCGCGCGTCGACTCCAGCCTGGTCGGCCTGGCAGGTCGCGGGTGCCGCATCCCGCACAGCCGAGGCCATCGCAGTGGTGGCGGCCCGCTCCGCCGGCACCACCTCTGGCACTGCCTCCGGCGCCGCCCCTGGCGCCGCCCCCCTGCGTGCCGCCGGATGAGCGAGAATCCGCCCGCCACCGGGCCCCTCGCGGCACCGGTCGAGGTCGCCGTCATCACGCTCTTCTCGGCCGCGCGACTCACCCACGCCCTTAACCAGTTCACCCTGCTCGCCGGCGGTACCGGCCGGCTCGTCGTGGCCGTGTGGCTCGACGAGGCCGAGGCTCCGGTGGTCGACGGGGTCACGGTCATCCGGGTGCCGCCCGGGCGGGAGGGGCTGCGACTGGCCGCGGGGCGGAACGCCGGTGCCGCCGAGGCGCTGCGGCGCGGTGCGCGGCTGCTCGTCTTTCTCGACGCGGACTGTCTGCCCGGCCCCGAGCTGCTCGAGAGGTATGCCGAGGCTCGGTACGAGCATCCGGAGTCCGTGCTCTGCGGGCCCGTGACCTACCTGCCCGAGGGAGCCGCCCCGCGAACCCCCGACGGGCTGCGCGCCGCCACCGCTCCCCACGCCGCCCGCCCCAGCCTCCCACCGGGCGAGACCCGGGCGGCGACCTCCGACGAGCAACGGCTGTTCTGGTCGCTCTCGTTCGCCTGCTCGCCGCAGGCCTGGGTGCGTTCGCAGGGCTTCGACGAGACCTACGAGGGGTACGGAGCCGAAGACACCGACTTCGCCTCGCGTCTGCAGCAGCGCGGCATCGAGCTGCGCTGGGTGGGCGGTGCGCACGCCTATCACCAGTACCATCCGACCTCGTCGCCGCCGATCCAGCATCTCGACGACATTCTGCGGAACGGCGCCCTGTACCGCGATCGCTGGGGTTCGTGGCCGATGGAGGGGTGGCTGAAGGCCTTCGAAGAGGCGGATGTCATCCGTCTGAGGCATGGTTCGTGGGAGAAAACAAGGCCCTGAACGGAGATTGACATGCATGACTACTTTTGCAAGAGTACCTGAGTGTCATCCATCCGGCTCTTCATCCTCGGCTCCCTCGCCCAGCACGGCGAGATGCACGGCCACCAGCTGCGCCTGCTGGCCGAAGAGGAGCACGTGCACCTCTGGACCGACATCACCGTCGGGTCGGTGTACGGCGCCATCAAGCGCCTGGCATCCGAGGGGCTCATCGATGTCGTGCGCGTCGAACGCGAGGGAAACTTTCCGGAGCGTCAGATCTACGCCATCAGCGCTTCGGGGCGCGACGCGCTGGCGGGCATCCGGCTCGACCAGCTGACGTCGGTCACGTTCAAGCCCGATCCGTTCGACCTGGCGCTCACCCGGCTCGACGGTGAACGACTGGATGACATGCCGCACGTCATCGAGGGCCGCATCGCCGCGCTGCAGGCGCTTCTCGCCGACACTGAGGCAGCGAACGATCGGGCACTGCCCCATCTGACGCTCAGCGAGAGCTTCGCCATGAAGCATCGCGCGCATCGCATGCGCGGGGAGCTCGACTGGCAACGCGAACTGCTGGCGGCGATGCCCGACATCGTCGCCGACGAACGGCGCCACAACGAGCAGGGGCGCGCACCCCTGCCGACCGTGACGCCGGTGCATGCCGACAACCCTGAGGCGGGCAGCCGGCCGGCGACCGCCGACCGGGCGTCTGTGCCGAAATCGGCCCCGGGCCTCCCTTCGCCCACGTCTTCCACCCACACTCCTCCCGAAACTCCGCCTCGAAAGGCCACCACCCATGTCTGAAGCCACCACCCGGGCCGGGCAGCCCGCGCCCGCCATTCCCAAGCACGCCTGGCAGGCGCTCGTCGTGCTGCTGCTCGGTATGTGCATCGCCCTGCTCGACACCACCATTGTGAATGTCGCTCTGCCGACCATCCGGCAGACCCTCGGCGCCAGCGAATCGACTCTGTCGTGGATCATCTCGGGCTACGCTTTGGCCTTCGGTCTCGCCCTCATCCCGGCCGGCCGGCTCGGCGACCGCATCGGCCACAAGTGGGTGTTCTTCACGGGCATCGCGCTGTTCACCGTGGCGAGCTTCGCCTGCGGTCTCGCGGCGAACGACACGCAGCTCGTGATCGCCCGTGTCGTGCAGGGGCTCGCCGGCGGTATCTTCGTGCCGGCCGTCACCGCGTTCATCCAGCTGCTGTTCCCGCCCATGTCACGCGGCAAGGCCTTCGCCATCATGGGTGCGGTCATCGGTGTGTCGTCGGCGCTCGGCCCGATCATCGGCGGCCTGATCATCCAGGCCTTCGGTGAAGAGAACGGGTGGCGCGGTGTGTTCTTCGTCAACCTGCCCATCGGTGTCGTCACGCTGATCGCCGCCGCGATGCTGCTGCCGAAGAAGAATGCGTCGGATGCTGCACCGCGCGGAGGCATCGACTGGATCGGTCTCGTGCTGATCTCCGGCGCCTTCGTGGCGCTGCTGGTGCCGTTGATCCAGGGCCAGGACGAGGGGTGGCCGCTCTGGACCTACCTCTCCATCGCCGGCGGAATCGTGCTGATCGCGGTCTTCGGCCTCTGGGAGGTCAGCTACACGCGGCGCGGAAAGTCGCCGCTGGTTCCGCCGAGCCTGTTCACGCACCCCGCGTTCACGGGCGGCGTCATCCTGGCACTCGTCTACTTCGCGGCCTTCACCAGCATCTTCTTCACGATCTCGCTGCTCTGGCAGAGTGGTCTCGCACACACGGCCCTCGAGTCGGGTGCCGTGTCGATTCCGTTCGCGATCGGCAGCATCGTGAGCTCGTCGCAGAGCAACCGCCTGTCGCAGAAGCTCGGCCGCAACGTGCTGGTGCTCGGTACGGCACTCGTCGCGATCGGGCTGATCTGGCTCTGGCTCGTGCTGCTGCTCACGCCCGCCTCCGATCTGACGAACTGGGAGCTCATCGCTCCGCTGTTCATCGCCGGCGTCGGCAACGGGTTCTTCATCGCACCGAACGCGCAGTTCATCGTCGCCACCGTCTCGAAGCAGGACGCGGGTGCCGCCAGTGGTGTCATCTCGGCCGTGCAGCGCATCGGCAGCGCGGTCGGCATCGCGATCATCGGCAGCGTGCTGTTCGGTTCGCTCACCATCACCGGCCGTGATGCGGGCGCCGTGGCCACCGGGTTCACCAATGCCGCCGCCTCGGCGATGATGGTCAGCGCCATCTTCGCGGTGGTGGCGTTCGCGCTGGTGTTCACTCTGCCCAAGCGCGTCAACACGTGGGGTGGTGGCGGCGGTGCGCCCGCAGCGGGCGGCGCGGGCGGCACGCCTGCTGGTGCTGGTGCTGGTGCGGGTGCCCACGCGGGTTCGGCGGCTCCCGCCGGTGCCGGCGCGCCTGCCTCAGCCGCCGGAGGCGGTGCCCACGCGGGCACCCCCGCCGCGACATCCGGAGCCCCCACCGGCGCCTGACCCACCCCAGCCTCCGCCCACCCCAGCCTGCCCCGCCCGGCGCGCGGAACCCCGAGAACTGCCTGCACCCGAGACTCCTGACCGGTGTGCAGGCAGTTTTCGTCCGCCCTGCGGGGTTCCGGCCCGACAAGTGGTGTGCGAGTCAATAGTGTGGGGGGCATGGCGGAGAAGGTCGAGCGCGAGATCGTGTACTGCGGGTCGGTCGACGCGTGGCGCACGTGGTTGGCGGAGCATGCGGAGGCGAGTGACGGCATCCGGCTCGCCATCGCGAAGAAGGGCGGCGCCCACCACGGCGTGAGCTACGCCGAAGCTCTCGACGAGGCCCTCTGCGTGGGCTGGATCGACGGGCAGAAGAACAGGCTCGACGACGACCACTTCCTGCAGAACTTCGGGCCCCGCCGGGCACGCAGCATCTGGTCGCAGATCAACCGCGACAAGGCGCTGGCGCTTGTCGCGTCGGGGCGCATGCAGCCCGCCGGGCAGGCGGAGATCGAGAAGGCGCAGCGTGACGGGCGCTGGGAGCGCGCCTACGCCGGGTCGAAGTCGATCGAGGTTCCGGATGATCTGGCCGCCGCGCTCGCCGCGAATCCCGAGGCCCAGGCCTTCTTCGGGACGCTGTCGAGCGTGAACCGCTACGCGATCCTGTTCCGCATCGGGTCGGTCACGCGGGCCGAGACGCGGGCGCGCAAGATCGCCCAGTACGTCGACATGCTGCAGCGCGGCGAGACCCTCTACCCGAAGCGCTGAGCGCGCTCGTCTGGGCGGCGTGCCCGGGCGTGCGGGAAGCGTGGGTTCGGACGGCCTCGTTCCTGGCCCGCGAAAGTGCGGATCGTGCCTCCGCGGCTCTCAGTCGAGCCGCAGCTCGAAGCAGAGGGAGTTCGGGATCGCGCGGATGTAGGGCTCGTAGATCGGGATCGGGGTGTACCCGAGACGGGTGTAGAGCGCGACCGCATCGGGCTGGCGATCGCCGGTCTGAAGGATCATCCGCGGGGCTCCCGGAGCCTCTTCGCGCACGATTCGCTCGAGTTCGTTCATCAGGGCACGGCCCACGCCGAGACCGCGCTGGCCGCCGTCGACGATGACGCGTTTGACCTCCCACTCGCCACGGAGCATCCGCAGGGCCGCGTGAGCGATCGGAACGCCGGCGCCCGCACCGTCGGCGATGACGAGTACCGTGGCGCTCACCTCGGCCGGGTCGAGCGTCAGCACGGCCTGGACGGCCGGATCCATCGGAACGCCGGGCGTGTGGTACCGGGCGCCCATCTCCACGTCCATCCGCGCCCGGAGGGCCACGGCGCGCGGGTCGTCGTACTCCACCCGCTCGAAGTGGAACGGAGGCCGAGGAGCGAGGGATGCAGGCACGGGTTTCAGCGTAACCCGGCCGCCAGCTCCGTGAACGCCACGACAGCCTGGCGGGGCGGCCCGGGTGCGAATGCCAGCGCGAGGCGACGATCGTCGAGCCCCTCCACGGCCAGATACGCGACGTCGGTGCGCCCCTCGGCGTCGGCGGTGGAACGCGGAACGATCACGATCCCGTTCGCGCGCGCAACCTGCTCGAGCTGCAGCGCCAGCGTCGGAAGCACACCGAACGCGAGGCTCGCACGGGTGCCGATGGTGGGTCCGCGCAGCTCGTGGGCACGCTCACGCCATTCGGGCACTGCGTCGGGGTTCTGCAGCAGGTGGTGGTGTGCGAGGTCGTCCAACGACACCGAGGATCGGCCCGCCAGCGCATCCCCGGCCGCCAGCGCAGCGACGTGCTGCTCGGTACCGAACGAGGCGACTCGAAGCCCGTGGAGGTGCGCCGGCAGGCGCACGACGCCGACATCGGCAGCCCCTGTCCGCACCGCCCGCGCGGCCGACTGCGAACGCGTGACGGTCACCGAGAGGTGGGGGTTCTGGCCGCCGAAGGCATCGACGAGGTCGTCGAGCGGGATGCCCGGGGCCGCTGCAATGGTGAAGAAGGCACCCCGATCGGCCAGAGCCGGAGCCGGAGCCGGTGCCGAGGCCGCAGCGCGCAGCGCCCGCGCCGCGGCGACCAGCGCGTCACCCTCCGGCGTGCCCGAGTGCTGTTCGGCCAGGGCGACGAGCCGGTCGAGCTCGACGATACTGCGGATCATGCGTCTCCCTCGACTGCTTCGACTCCCGTAGCGTACGCCGCAACGAGCCCGCCCGCACCCTCCTGTGCTCCTACCGCTGCGCTCCTACCGTTGCACCCACGCGTCGTACAGCGTCGGCGTCGACACGGTCGGCAACGCCCGCACCCCCTGCACGGCCGAGCGCAGCAGGAAGTGGTTCTGCTGGTCGTACAGCGGCAGGATGTAGAACCCCTCCAGCACGATCTTCTGCGCATCCGCATAGAACGACGAACGCTGGTCGGCATCGGTGCTCTGGGCGGCGCGGGTGAGCAGATCATCCAGGGCCGGGTTCTTCACCTGGGCATGGTTGGCAAAGTACCCACTGGGTGCCCGAACCGTTCCCGAGCTGTCGAACAGAATGCGCAGCACGTCAGGGCCGACCTTTGTGTAGGGCGCGCTCACCAGGTTGTAGTCGTTCGTTCCGAGAGCGGCGTACCAGCTCGAGAGGTCGAGAGGAGCGAGGTCGACCTTGAACCCGGCCTCCTTCGAGGTGGCCTGGATCTGTTCGAACAGCGACTGCTCGGCCGGGATGGACTGGTTCGTCGACACCGGGAACGCCAGTTCGAGCACCTGCCCGTCTTTCGTGCGGTAGCCCTCGCTGTTGCGCGCGGTCCAGCCCGCGGCATCCAGCAGCGACGCGGCGGCGGCCTGGTCGTAGGTGAAGAGATCGGGCTCCGAGACTGCGTCGGGCTCCACGCTCGACAGTGCCGAGTACGAGCGCGTGGCGGTTCCGAAGAACAGGCTCTTCACTCCGCTGTCGACATCGGACGAACGGATGAACGCCTCACGCACCTTCGCGTCGTCGAACGGTGCCTTGCTCGAATTCAACTCGATGCGATTGGAAGCCCCCGGCCGCGGTGCATCGATCGCCAGCAGAGTGTTGTTCGACGCGGCCTGCGACAGGATGTCGGGCTGCACATTGTCGATCATGTCGACCGACCCCGTCTGCAGGGCGGCGAAGCGCGAGGCGGGGTCGGGCAGGAACGTCCAGTCGATCTCGTCGAGGTAGGCGGCCCCGGTGTGCCCGGCATCGGCGGGCGGAGAGGTGTACGCATCGTTGCGGGTCAGGATGATCGACTGCTGCCGGTTCCACTTCGTCACCACGAACGGGCCGGTGCCCACCGGCGAGGCGCAGTTGTCCGCCTGCGGGCGCGCGATCGCCGTGGGCGACTCCATGGCGAGCCAGGGCTGCGAGAGCGAGTCGAGCAGTGCGCTGTCAGGCTCACTCAGGTCGAAACGCGCGGTACGGGCATCCACTGCTTCGACCTTCGCGACTTTCTGCAGCGCGAGGTAGCCGGTCGATGAGCCGGTCGCGGGGTTCTGGATGTGGGCCACGTTGGCGGCGACAGCCGCTGCATCGAACGGCGTGCCGTCGGTGAAGGTGACGCCGCTCTTGAGGGTGAAGGTGACGCTGAGGCCGTCGTCGGCCGTGACCCAGGAGTCGGCGAGCCACGGAATGTTCTTTCCGCTCGTGTCTTTCGAAACGAGCGACTCGAGGTACTGCGTCGCGACGAGAGCCTGCGGGTAGTTGCCGCCGACATGCGGGTCGAGGCAGGTCGGCTCCGCGTCGCCGCTCGCGTAGACGAGTTTTCCGCCGGCGACCGGAGTCGACGACGTGCTGGCCGGCGTCGAGGTGCACCCGGCGAGCAGTGCGGCGAGAGCGAGGCTCGCGAAGAGGGGCAGGGTTCTACGGCGCACGGCAAAGCTCTCTTGACACAATGGGGATTGAACTCAGGGGGGATCTGAACACAGGGGGGATCTGAACACAGTGGGTATTTGTGGACTCAGTCCACAATCCTACGGTGATTCCGGATGCCCGCCCTCCCTCGGCTCGAGCCCGATCCGGTCGGGTACCGACCGGGCCACGTCGTGCAACCAGGGCTCGGGTTTCGGCCACGCCCGCCCGGTCGGCAGCTGGCCGAGCACCCGCGACAGCGGGGTGCGCCCCTCGGTGAACGGGATCACCCGCGTCGGTGCCGCCTGCGGCAGCACCCCGAGCCACCAGTGCTTCCAGGTCGGCGCCAGCGACTCCGGCTCCAGCACGATGTAGTAGTCGGGCAGGCTCAGGATGCCGCGCTCGAGCGAGGCGACCACCCGGTCGACCTCGAGATCGAGGGTGCCCAGCGTCGAGAGGTCGTCGAAGAACTCCACCCAGGCGGCGGCGACATGTCCCAGCGGGTCGCGGTCGTGAACGACGTAGGGTGCATCGGACTGGCTCACCCAGCGTTCGACGTCTTCGTCGGTGACCCCACCGCCGACACCCGCGTCACCGGTGAAACTCGTGACCCGTACGTTCTTCAGCCGGCTGAGGGCGCCGATCGCTGCGGCCGACTCAGTGCCGACCAGAACGAGTGTGGTGCTGCGTGTGCTCCCCATGACGAGAGCCTACGTGCCGAACCCGTCGTTGCCGCGAACGCGTGAGACGAATTGCTGCACACCGCCCTGGTCGAGGTAGTCGGCCTCGTTCAGGCGCCGAAACCCGGTGAGCAACCGGATGGTCGACACACCGTATGTCGCCTGCACCGCACGCTCGAGGGCGGCCAGCCCCGAGAACCCCGAGCTCGTCGCTGCCGCGACCATGGAGGGTGCGGCGTCGGTGTTGGGTGTGCTGAGCTTCGAGATGGCGCTGGTGAGGCGCCTCGACTCGATGGTCGCCGCAATGGTCTCGCCGCTTCCTGTGTCGTCGAACACCGTCTTCAGCTCGTCGATACGAATGCCGAGCCGATGGGCGAGCACGGCCGGTGTGAACGCGCGGTCGGTGAACGATCGTGAGATGACGGACTCGGCGCGGTTGCGAAGGCGACGTTCGTCGAGCCGCCCTGAGCTCACCTGCCCCTCGTCTGCGATGAACAGCCCCGCCACGAGCTGGGCGAGGATCGTCGCGGTGGGCTCGGTCGGAATCGAATTGTGCTGGATGATCGGCAGCAGGGTCTGCAGAAAGGGCAGGAGCGGGTCGCGGAGGAGGGCCGAGTAACTGAGCCCGCCGAAGGTGCCGCGGGGATGGATGCCGTGGTTGGCGAGCTCCTCGCAGGTGACACTGACGATCAGAACGTGCGACGGTGCTGGATTGGCTGCGGCGATGGCGTAGTGCCCGGTCAGGTACGCGGCAGTACCTTCGAGAAAGCGCAGGTGCGCCTCTCCGTCGGTGATGGTGAACTCACCCTCCAGGAGGAAGGCCACGCTCAGGTAGGTGCTGCTGTTCTCGAAACCGCCGTCGCGCACGGCCGCTGGCCCGAACATCGCCGGCGAGAAGCTCAGGTCGGAGAGCAGTACATCTCCGAACGACCAGTGCGCCCCGCGCATCCAGAATCCCTCAGGATCGTCGGAGGAGACATTTCCTTCGGCGAGGGACAGCCCTTCGGCACCCGACAGATCGAAGTGTGCACGGGTGCTCGCGGTCATTGGGGCCCTACCGGTGACCAGGTCTGGGACCACCACGCTCGTGCCCAACCTAGTCGCTGTCTGCCCCGATGCCACGTTTTTTGCGGCAATTCTCCCTCGCGTTCAGACAACCCCGTCAGAGAGTGTGCTGGGTGCCCCGAACCGGTGACGCGTGATGCTGATCGCCTGTTCGTGCAGGAACGGCAGCAGCTCGAGACGACCCGCGGATGTCACGGGGTTGTCGTACACCGCGAGATCCGGTCGCCCGCCGGTGGCCTCGGCCAGTGCGGAGCGGCTGCCCCCGATGAGCCGCACTCTCTGCAGGGGCAGAGTGGATGCCCGCCTGAGCCATTCTGCATCAGTCTCGACCGTCAGCTGTGCGATCGGCGGGAGGCCCGCGGCTGCGGCAGCGGGAACCGCGATCGCGCTCGAGACCTCTACGGGGGCCCCAGCCGTCTGGGCCGCAGACAGCACGCGCACCAGCAGTTCGACCGGCTCGCCCTCGCTCAGGCGAATCGTCACCGGCAGGGGGCGGTAGCGAAAGATGTTGCGCTCAGCGGTGAGGCCCGAGACGTCTTTCGCCGTGCCGAACTCGGTCGCCCATGCAGCGCGGTCGCTCTCTTTCGAGCGGGCCAGGAAGACGTCGGCCGGTGCGTCCTCCTCGGGAACCCACGAGCCCAGACCGAACAGGTAGTTCGGCCCGCCGGCCTTGGTGCCTGCGCCGACGGCCGACTTCTTCCAGCCGCCGAACGGCTGGCGTCGCACGATCGCGCCCGTCGTTCCGCGGTTCACGTAGAGGTTGCCCGCCTGAACCGTGTCGAGCCACAGGCGCAACTCGTCGGGGTCGAGGGAGTGCAGCCCCGCCGTCAGGCCGTAGTCGACCTCGTTCTGGAGGGCGATCGCCTCTTCCAGCGTTTCGGCGGTCATGATGCCGAGCACCGGCCCGAAGTACTCGGTCAGGTGGAACTCCGACCCCCGGGCGACGCCCGTGCGCAGCCCGGCGCTCCACAACCGACCGCTGTCGTCGAGCTGTCGGGGCTCGACCGCCCAGGTCTCGCCCGGCTTCAGGGTGGTCAGGGCATCCAGCAGTTTGCCGGTCGCCCTCTCGATGATCGGGCCCATCTGCGTGGTCGGATCGGCGGGGTAGCCCACCTTGAGGGCCCTGACCGCGTCGACCAGCTGGTTGTTGAAGCGGGCCGAGGTCGCCGCGGAGCCGACGAGAATGACGAGCGATGCTGCCGAGCACTTCTGGCCGGCGTGGCCGAAGGCCGACGAGACCACGTCTTTGACGGCCAGGTCGAAGTCGGCGCTGGGGGTGACGATGATGGCGTTCTTGCCGCTCGTCTCCGCGAGCAGCGGCAGGTCGGTGCGGAACGAGCGGAACAGCTCCGCGGTCTCGAAGGCCCCGGTCAGAATGACCCGGTCGACGCGGCGGTCGGAGACCAGCTGGCGGCCGAGTCGCTGCTCGTCGAGGGTGACGAGCTTGAGAACGGAGCGCGGCACCCCGGCCTCCCACAGCGCCTCGACCAGCACCGCACCGCAGCGGGCGGCCTGCGGTGCGGGCTTCATGATGACCGACGACCCGGCGGCGAGAGCGGCGAGCGTCGACCCGGCGGGAATGGCGACCGGAAAGTTCCACGGCGGGGAGACCACCGTGACGGCGGCGGAAACGAAGCGCGCTCCGTCGATCTGGTCGAGTTCGAGGGCCGAACCGGCATAGAACCGGGCGAAGTCGATGGCCTCGGAGACCTCGGGATCGGACTGGTCGAGCGTCTTGCCCGTCTCGCTGGCCATCACCTCGAGCAGGTCGCCGCGGTGTTCGGCCAATCGGTCTGCCGCGCGGTTCAGGATGACCGCCCGCTCCAGCCCGCTGAGGGCGGCCCAGCCCGCGGCGCTGTCGCGCGCATCCTGGATGACGGCGTCGAGCTCGGCCTCAGAGGTGAGCTCGGCGCGGGCAACCCCGCCGGCGCCGAGGGTCGAGCCCTCCACCCGTGACAGGATCTCGCGGCCCCACACCCGGTTCGCGGGCAGCGCAGGGTCGGTGTCGGGGGTGTTCACGAACGGAGGGATCGAGGGGGCGTCGGCGGTGGCTGGGGCGAGGGCCTCCGCCGGGGCGCCGTGGTGCGATGCCTCTGCCGCCCGGTTCTGACCCCGCCGCGGCGCCGGAACGCTCTCGTCGAGGTCGGCCAGCGAGTCGACGAAGCGTTCCCGCTCGCGCTCGAACAGCGCCTCGTTCTCGGTGAGTTCGAACACCGCCGACATGAAGTTCTCCTGGCTGGCGCCCTCCTCCAACCGGCGGATGAGGTACGCGATGGCGACGTCGAACTCCTTCGGGTGAACGACCGGTGTGTACAGGAGCAGTCCGCCGACATCCTTCTTGACGGCTTCGGCCTGGCCCTGGGCCATGCCGAGCAGCATCTCGAACTCGATTCCGCTCTCGACGCCGCGCTTCTTCGCGAGCAGCCAGGCGAAGGCGAGGTCGAACAGGTTGTGACCGGCGACGCCGATGCGCACATTGCCGATGCGGTCGGGGTGCAGGGCGTACCCCACGAGCCGCTTGTAGTTCGTGTCGGAATCCTGCTTCGTGCTCCAGGTGGCCAGCGGCCAGTCGTGCAGCGAAGCCTCGACGAGCTCCATCGAGAGGTTGGCGCCCTTCACGATGCGTACCTTGATCGCGGCTCCGCCGTCGGCGCGGCGCGCGGCGGCCCACTCCTGCAGGCGAACCATCGCTTCGACCGCGTCGGGCAGGTAGGCCTGCAGCACGATTCCCGCCTCGAGGTGCTTCAGGTGCGGCAGGTCGAGGATGCGTGTGAAGACGGCGATCGTGAGGTCGAGGTCTTTGTACTCCTCCATGTCGAGGTTGATGAATTTGGGCTTCTCAAAGGAGGCGGCCCGCTCGAACAGAGGGGTGAGGCTCGAGACGACATGGTCGACGGCCTCGTCGAATGCCCAGACGGAGTGCGGAGCGACGGTCGAGGAGACCTTGATCGAGACATAGTCGACGTCGTCACGGGCGAGCAGCCGGTGTGTGCCGTGCAGGCGTCGTTCGGCCTCGTGCTCACCCAGCACCGCCTCGCCCAGCAGGTTCATGTTGAGCCGCACGCCATCGGTTCTGATCTTCGCGATGGCGGTGCCCAGCCTCTGGTCGGTCGCGTCGATGATGAGGTGCCCGACCATCCGTCGGAGAACGGTGCGGCTGGCGGGTACGACAAGCCCGGGAAGCACGGGCGCCATGACGCCGCCGAGCCGTACGAGTCCCTTGAGATACCACGGCAGGAAAGCGGGTACCTTCGGGGCGAGCTCGGCGAGGTTGCGCGCAGCGACCCTGAGGTCTTCGGGACGCACGACACCGTCGACGAAGCCGACGGTGAAGGCCAGGCCGTTCGGGTCTTTCAGCACGCCGGCGAGCTGGGTCGCCGAGGAGTCGACGGGCTGGTTCGACGACGCGGCAAGCCAGCGACGCACCAGGGCGACGACGTCATCGATGAGGCCGGCGGCCTCCATGCGAAGGGCGTCGGGCTCGGAAGAGCCGGCTCCGGCGGTCGAACCTGGTGTCGTGTCGAGGTCGGTCATGGGGGGCTCTCCAGCGGGATCGGGTGGGTCTGAGGGTTCCGGTCCCGACCATTCTGCAAGGCAAGTCTCATAAGATAAAGCGATCTTTACTTATCAGTAGCGATAAGCTGTGCTTACCGAACTTATCCACAGGCGGCTGCGCTCGTGACATCCCAGCGCCGAACGACATGCCGACGACAGGATGCCCGTGCTCGATGTTCGAAGGCTCCGCCTGTTGCGCGAGCTCGCGCTCCGCGGCACTCTCGCGGGCGTCGCCGCCGCGCTCAACCAGAGCCCCTCGTCGGTCTCCCAGCAGCTCGCCCAGCTCGAGGCGGAGGTCGGGGTCGAGCTTCTGCGCAAGAGCGGTCGGCGTGTGCAGCTCACCGCCCAGGCCGAGATCCTCGTCGGGCACACCGCCGCTGTGCTCGAGCGGCTCGAACTCGCGGAGTCCGAGCTCGCCGACTCCCTCAGCCAGGCCACCGGCGTGGTGCGCATCGCGGTGTTCCAGTCCGCGGCCCTCGCCCTCATGCCGGCGGCCCTCAGCCTGCTCGCCGCCGAGCATCCCAGGCTCCGCGTCGAGATGACCCAGCGCGAGCCCGAGACGGCGCTCTACGAGACGTGGGCTCGCGACTACGACCTGGTCATCGCGGAGCAGTACCCCGGCCACACCGCCCCGCGGCTGCCCGAGCTCGACCGGCTCAACCTCACCACCGACGCTCTGCGGCTCGCGGTGCCGGGGCTGGACGGCGATCTCAGAGCGATCACCTCGCTCCAAGCCGCGGCCGAAGCGGCCTGGGTGATGGAGCCGCGCGGCGCCGCCTCACGACACTGGGCGGAACAGGCCTGCCGCCAGGCGGGTTTCGAGCCCGATGTGCGGTTCGAGACCGCCGACCTGCAAGCCCAGATGCGCCTCATCGAATCGGGCAACGCCGTCGCTCTGATGCCCGACCTGGTCTGGACCGATCGCGGTACCACCGCCCGTCTCATCGACCTGCCGGGTGCACCGCACCGCACCGTCTTCACCTCGGTGCGCCGGGCGAGCGCGGCCCGCCCGGGCATCATCGCCTGCCGGGAGGTGCTGGCGCGCATCGCGGCGGCCCAGCCCGCGCCGCCGCGCTGACCTGCCGCCGCGCTGACCTGCTGCCGCCTGTCGATCCCTGCGGGGGGTCAGGGGCGGCGGCGCGGCATCCGGATGCTCGTGACGATGTCGACGAGGGTCGGCGTCGCGGGCGCAGAGCCGAACCCGAAGGTCACCGGGGGTTCGAGGCGGCGCAGTTCGCCCATCGGGACTCCACTCCAGGTCGCCTCGATCGACGTGATCGCCCGCGCCCGCGTCACCCCGTAGTACTCACGGCGGCCGTTCCCGGCAGAACCGCTCGTGCGCGCGCCCGGAACGAGCATCCGTGCCACCGGATCGATCACCCGAAGCCAGGCCGGATGCACGGCCACTGCCCGCGGAACACTCCGCAGTGCCCGTCCGATCGCCGTCGGAGAACCGATCGCGAGGCGCACCTCCAGTGGCCCCGCCAGCACCCGGAGCCCACCGCGCACCCGGCCCCACCGCACCTCCACCACCCGCACCTCGTCGAACGAGTACGTCGCCGCCACGTACTCGGCCACCGCCGCGCTGGGCGCGAGCAGCAGCCGGTGCCCGCCGGAGGGGCCCGCCCCACTGCTCGGGCTCGCGTCCCGGCCGGCGCCACGGCCGCCGCCCCGGCCGCCGCCCATGCCGCTGCCCTCAATACCCGGCTCGAACTCCACCATCACGTCGGCGAACCGTCCGAACGGCGACGTCTCCCACATTCCGACCACGACCCGCGTGCCCACCCCGGTGCCGAATCCCGCGATACGCCCCTCGAACCGCTCGACGCGCCCCATCATTTTGATCGCCCACTTCTGCTCAACTGAGACAGTCTCACTGAATCCGCTACCATCTGCCAATGTCTCCCTACGACAGCACGTCCTTCGACGCGAAGCGACCGTAGGCGAGAGCGCCGAACACGACCACGTAGCCGAGTTGCAGCAGCGCGTTCGACCCGAACGACGACCACTCGATGGGCTGCCGCAGCAGGTCGGCGAAGTTCAGCCAGTAGTGACTGAACAGCCACGGGTGAAGCCCGTCCAGCTGGGGCAGCGAGTCGAGCACCTGGGCCAGGATCGAGATCACCACGGTCGCTGCCATGGCTCCCACCGGAACATCCGTCAGCGTCGAGATGAACATCCCGATCGCGGTGAGCCCGAGCAGTGAGACCGTCACGTAGGCCGCGATGAGCAGCGCTCTCAGCAGGGCGTCGCCCACCCCGATCGTGTCGCCCGACAGCAGCGTCACCGGCCCGATCTGGAACAGCGCCGCCCCGATCAGCACCCCCGCCAGCACGACCATGATCGTGGCCGCGAGACAGAAGGCCATGGCCGCGACGAACTTCACGACGAGGAGGCGGGTGCGCCCCACGGGTGAGACGAGCAGGTACCGAAGCGTTCCGAGGCTCGCCTCGCCGGCAATGGTGTCGCCGGCGACCACACCGACGGTCAGTGGCAGGAAGAGCGGAATGCAGATGGTCAGCGCCACCAGCGCCACGAACAGACCGTTCTCACTGATCTGACCGATGAACGCGGGCCCCCGCCCCGAGCTTCCGGCCGACGACAGTCTCACGGCCACCGCCACCAGCACCGGGATCAGCGCGAGCGCAGCGAGCATCACCCACGTGCGGCGACGCCGGAACAGCACCGCCAGCTCCGACCCCATCAGCGCCCACCCGGCAGACTTCCGGCGCGTGGCCACACTCGACTCACTGGGCAACATCGAATCCCTCCCCGGTGAGCGCGACGAAGAGGTCCTCGAGCGTCGCCCGCTCCACCGCGAATCCGCGCACGCGCACGTCTGCCGCAACCAGTGCAGCCACGATCACGTCGGGCGCCGGGCCGTAGGCCCCGTCGGCCGTGCCGGCTGCGCTTTCCGCGCCCTCCTCGTGGGAGCCCGGGGCGGTGAGGGGAGCGGTGACGACCTCACCGTCGAGCGGATGCCCGGCTGCTCCGCCCGCGTCAGCAGACTCCGGCCCGACTGAACCGCCCCCGGAGGCCGAAGTGCCGCCGGGCATCCCGCCCCCCGGCGCATCGGGACGGAGCCCGAGCTCCGCGAGCACACGGCGCGCCGCGGCCGCGTCGGGCGTCAGCACGCGCACGCGCGCCTGCCCCTCGCGCCGCAGCTCGTCGAGGCTGCCCTGCGCAACGAGGGTTCCGGCGCGCATGACGGCGGCGTGCGTGCACATCTGCTCGATCTCGGCGAGGAGGTGACTCGACACGAAGACGGTCGTTCCCTCGGCCGTCAGCGAGCGCACGAGATTGCGCACCTCGCGCGTGCCCTGCGGGTCGAGCCCGTTGGTCGGTTCGTCGAGCACGATGAGTTCGCGCGGGGTCAGCAGAGCGTTGGCGATCCCGAGGCGCTGCTTCATGCCGAGGGAGTACGCGTGCACCCTCTTGTCGGCTGCGTGGGTGAGGCCGACCCGCTCGAGCGCCTCGGCGACACGCGTCCTACGGGTCGCGCTGCAGGCGAAGCGGTCAGCGCTGTCGAGCCGGTTCAGGTTCGCCGTGCCCGACAGGAACGGGTAGAAGCCGGGGCCCTCGATGAGTGCTCCGACCCGCGGCAGCACCGCTTGCGCCTGCCGTGGCATCTGCTCTCCCAGCAGGGAGATCTCGCCGCGGGTGGCCGAGGCGAGCCCGAGCAGCATCCGGATGCTCGTAGTCTTGCCCGAACCGTTGGGCCCGAGAAAACCGAACACCGACCCGCTGGGCACTCTGAGATCGATGCCGTTCACGACCGTCTGCTTGCCGAACACCTTGGTGAGCCCGGTGGTCTGGATGGCCAGCCGGGTCGGCACCGCCGGTTCGGTCACTGGACGGCAGCAGCCTCGAGGGCCTCCGCCGACACCGACCCGGCGAACACGCGACCGTCGCTCGCGACGAACACGTTCACGAGGGTGGTCGAGAGCAGGTGGCCGCCGTCGACGGCGGTGGTCAGCTGGGAGAGGAGAGGCGACGAGGTCAGCGCCTGGGTGTCGGATCCGGCGGGCAGTTCGACGATCGAACTCCAGCCGGTGCCGGTCACGATGGGCTTGGCGTCGGCGGGCACGGCATCCGTCGCGGAGTCATTGTCGGGCGTCTTGTGCGGAGCGGCTGCCGAAGACCCGTCGGCTGCGGTGGGGGCGGTCTTCTCGGTGACGGTCTTCTCGGTGATGGTCGTGCCGGCCGGAGGGGTGAAGGAGAAGAGGTCTGCCGACGGAATGGCGAGACTGAGGTCGGTGAAGGCGGTGGAGAACGCCGGATCGGCGGCACCACGGGCCGTCACCTCGACGCGCAGGGCGAGGCCCGTCTCCGAGTCGACAGCGATCGAGACCGCACCGACGAGGGAGTCGGTGACCTGGGGGGTGAGAACGAGGTCGTAGGCCGAGCGGCCGGCGACCGTGACGTCTCCGCCGACCGAGACGACGGTGGTCGGGTCGACCGCGTCGAGGAACTTCTGGGCCAGCTGCTCGGGGGTGGCGGTCTGCTCGGGACTCGTGGGCAGAGCATCCTGAGCCGGCTTCGCGGCCGTGGCATGCACCGCTGTCTGCTTGCTGGAGTCGTACAGCCAGAGCGAATCGCCCTGCTTGACGACATCGCGCTCGGCCAGCTGGTCGAGCACCTGAACACGCAGGTTGCTCGGGCCGTCGACGAAGACGCGGGCGGTGTGGGTGCCCGTGAGCAGTTCGAGCGCCGACGAGACGGCGGCGCTGCCATCGGAGGCCGAGTCGGTGGAACCAGAGCCGGAGCCGGAGGAGCCGGAGCTCGACGACCCGACGCCCGCAGGCAGAGAGGGCAGGCCGAGGTCGGAGGTCTGCTCAACCGTTCCGGAGAACGCCGAGACGGAGCTGTTCGCAGCCAGTGCGAGCACATCCTGCGCGGATTTCGTGGGCAGTCCCGCCGATGCATTGGCCGCCAGCGGTACTGTCGCGGCGACACCCGCGACTACGACGACGCCGACGGCGGCGGGAATCCAGCGCTTCCAAACCTGTGCCATGGAACTGCTCCTCATAGTGCTGCAGTGCATACCGAACCGACGCCGTGCGGCGCCCGATTCCGAGTGGGACACTACACCTGATTTCCGCGATTTGGCTGGGTCAGAAAAGGGGTTCCGGATGCTCGGCAGTGGCGTGCGGGTGGGGCCGCGGACTCATCCGGGCGCCCGGGCCGGGATGCGCGCGTGTGGGCAACTGCCGTAGGCTCGAACCGGCCAAACGGCGGGCCAGACCCGCCCCACCCGGCATCGCTCGTGCACAGACCGCCGCGAGTACGGCCGGCGCACCGCGACAGGAAGCTGCACATGACGTATCTGCCCGAGAACGCCACCACCGACGACACGTCCACCGGAGCCGTCTCGGCCGAGATCGCCCGGTCGTGGCTGCTGGTCAACGCGACCAGGCCGCAGACGTTCGATGCGGCCGCCGAGTCGCGGGCCGACCAGGTCATCCTCGACATCGAAGACGCCGTCGACCCCGCGGCCAAGCCGTCGGCGCGTGAAGACGTCGCCGACTGGTTGAGCCGCGGCGGCAGGACCTGGGTGCGCATCAACGATCGCACCACCGACTTCTGGTCGGGGGATGTGGATGCTCTGAAAGGCATCCCGGGACTCCGCGGCGTGATGCTGGCGAAGACCGAGTCGGGTGCCCACGTGACGGAGACGTTCGACCGGCTCGGCGGCAGCACCCCCGTCATCGCACTCATCGAGTCGGCGCTCGGCATCGAGGAGGCGCGCACCATCGCGGAAGCCCGCGGCGCATTCCGGCTCGCGTTCGGCAGTGGGGACTACCGGCGCGACACCGGAACCGGCGCCGACGACCTCGCGATGGCGTATCCGCGTTCGCGCCTCGTCGTGGCGAGCCGCATCGGCAAGCTGCCCGGCCCGATCGACGGCCCCACCGTGGGCTCGAGCCATCCGGTGCTCCGCGAGCAGTCGGCGCTCGCCGTGTCGCTGGGTCTCACGGGCAAGCTCTGCCTCGACGTGGAACAGCTCCCGGTGATCAACGAGGTCATCAGCCCGACCCGTTCCGACGCGACCTGGGCGAGGGACTTCCTCGCCGACTTCGAGTCGCGCGGCAGGGTCATCCGCGACGGCAGCGACCTCCCACGCCTGGGCCGGGCCCAGAAGATCGACCGCCTCGCCACCGCCTTCGGCATCCTGCCCCTCTGACTTCGAGCGCCTCGCGCGGGTCAGCGGGCGTAGGTGACGAAGCGGTAGCGGATGCCCGTGCGCGACTCGAGCCAGGGGGTGGCCGCGAGGCGGTCCCAGGTGGCGTCGACGGCTGGGGCGAAGGTGTCGCCCTTGACGCCGAGGTCGAGTTCGGTGACCTCGAGCCGGGTGGCGAGTGCCGAGCGCATGGCTTCGCGGTAGAGCTGCCCACCGCCGATCACCCACAGTTCGGCTGCGCCGGCTGCGCTTGCGCCGGCTCCGGATGCGCCGGGCCCCGCACCGCGCGAACCCGGGCCGGGCGGCCCGCCTGCACCCGCGGCCGCGGCCGCGGCGTCGAGCGACGACACCGGCTCGGCACCCTCCCCGGTCCAGTCGGGGTCACGCGTCAGCACCAGGTTCCGTCGCCCGGGCAACGGCCGAAATCGTTCGGGCAACGAATCCCAGGTGCGCCGACCCATCACGACCGCAGCCCCGGCATCCGCGCCTGCATCGCCAGCATTTGAGCCGCCCGCGCCGCTCGTCAGCTCGCGGAAGTGCGCGAGATCCTCCGGCAGGTGCCAGGGCATCGCCCCGCCGTACCCGATCACGCCGCCCCGCGCCTCGGCCCAGATGAGCGAGAGGCTCATGCGGGCATCCGGAACCCGCGGAGAACGCGAGGCGCCGGCACCACGCACATCCCGCGCACCCCGCCGATCACACCGCCACCGGCGCCTTGATGGCGGGGTGGTGCTGGTACCCGACCACCTCGAGGTCGTCGTAGGTGTAGTCGAAGATGCTCGCGGGCGTGCGGCGGAGCGCCAGCGTGGGCAGCGGCAACGGTTCCCGTGAGAGCTGCTGGGCCACCTGGTCGCGGTGGTTGTCGTAGATGTGGCAGTCGCCACCGGTCCAGATGAAGTCGCCGACCTCGAGGCCGGTCTGGGCGGCGACGAGGTGCGTGAGCAGCGCGTACGACGCGATGTTGAACGGCACCCCGAGAAAGAGGTCGGCACTGCGTTGGTACAGCTGGCAGGAGAGCTTGCCGTCGGCCACGTAGAACTGGAAGAACGCGTGGCACGGCGCAAGCGCCATCGCGGGGATCTCGGCGACGTTCCACGCCGACACGATCATGCGGCGGGAGTCGGGGTCGGTTCCGATGGTCTCGATGACCTGGCTGATCTGGTCGATGTGCTCGCCGGTGGGGGAGGGCCACGAGCGCCACTGCACGCCGTAGACCGGGCCGAGTTCGCCGGCGGCATCGGCCCATTCGTCCCAGATGGTCACCCCGTTGTCACGCAGGAACCGCACGTTCGACTCCCCGCGGAGAAACCAGAGCAACTCGTAGGCGATCGACTTGAAGTGCACGCGCTTCGTGGTGATGAGCGGAAAACCGGCCGACAGATCGAACCGCAGCTGGGCTCCGAACACGCTGGTCGTGCCGGTTCCGGTGCGATCGGACTTCGCGGTACCGGTCGCCAGGGTGTGCCGCAGAAGGTCTTCGTAGGGGGTCTCGATCGGAGTCGTCACGCCTTCGAGGGTAGTGCTTCGGCGCCGGGTGTCGCGAGGGCGCCACGGGGGTCGAAACCGGAATAGGCTCGAACCATGACTGCGCTGAACGACATTCCGATCGCCACCACCGACGGAGCCGAGACCTCCCTCGCCGCCTACGACGGCAAGGTGAAGATGATCGTGAACGTCGCCTCGCGCTGCGGGCTCGCGCCGCAGTACGGCAAACTCGAGCAGCTGCAGAAGACCTACGGCGAGCGCGGTTTCACGGTGCTGGGATTTCCGAGCAACCAGTTTCTGCAGGAGCTCGGATCAGCTGAGGCGATCAGCGAGTACTGCTCCACGACGTGGGGGATCACGTTCCCGATCTTCGAGAGGGTCAAGGTGAACGGCAGGGCTGAGCACCCGGTCTACACCGAGCTGAAGAAGGCCCAGGATGCCGAGGGCAAGGCCGGGCGCGTCAAGTGGAACTTCGAGAAGTTCATCGTCACGCCCGACGGAGCGGTGCACCGCTTCCGCCCCCGCACCGAACCGGATGACCCGGCGATCGTCGAGCTGATCGAGAAGTCGCTGCCCGCGAGCTGAAGTGCCCCGCGGCCGACGGCTCCGGATGATCGGCGGCTCCGGATGATCGGCGGCTCCGGATGATCGGGGCCGCTCAGTCGGCCAGGATCAGGTACAGCGCGCGGCGCGCCTCGTCGAGCTTCTCGGCGGCAGCGGTTCGCTGTGCCTCGCTCGTTCCGCCCCGGAACTGCTGCACGACGCCGACCAGCTTGGCGACGCTCTCGTGGAACGCTGCATCGCTCGCTGAACGACCGGGTGTCGCCTCCCAGGCCTTCTTCAGCTCGTCGGCGTGCTCCTCCAGGTAGGCCCGACCGGCGTCGGTCAGCTCGAACTCGGTACGACGACCGTCGCCCTTCGAGACGATGAGCTCTTCGTCGACGAGCTGCTGCAGGGTGGGGTAGACCGAGCCGGGGCTCGGCCGCCAGGTGCCGCCGGTGCGCTCGGCGATGGCCTTGATCAGGCCGTAGCCGTTCGAAGGTCCGCTTTCGAGCAACGACAGGATGACGGAGCGAACGTCGCCCTTGCCGGCACGACGTTGTCCGCGGGGGCCGAAGCCCGGCCCGAAGCCGCCGAAGCCAGGGCCGCCGAAACCGGGGCCGCCGGGGCCGAATCCGCCCGCGCCGGGCCCGAAGCCGCCGCCGAAGTTCTCGCGGCCGCCGCCGAAGGCGCGACCCTCGAACGAACGGCCGCCGAATGCCCGGCCGCCGAACTCGTGATTGTCAGAAGTGTTGTGGTTGTGTGTGTGGTTACGCATGAGTGCGTCCACCTTTCCTGTCTTAGGGTATGAGGTTTCGCCGATATTCGGCGATGTGTTAAAGATATATCGCTGAATATCGTGATGTCAACCCACTGGGCCAGAAAGTCCTACGCGGGGATGGTCGAGCCCCGAACCCGCAGCGCGGTCGGCATCATCGTCACCCGATCCACCTGCCGCCGCTCGATCACCCGCACCAGCACCTCGGCCATCTTGGCGCCGAGCTCACTCGACGGCTGCCTCACCGTCGTCAGCGGAGGGGTCGCGGTCGCACCGAAGTAGTTGTCGTCGAACCCCACTACTGCGATGTCGCCCGGAATGCTCATCCCGCTCTCGTGGATGACGGAGTATGCCCCGGCGGCCATCTGGTCGTTGGCCACGAAGAGGGCGTCGATCGGGATGCCGCGGGCGAGCATCCGGCGCATCGCCTCCGCCCCCGACTCGGGAGTGAAGTCGCCGCACTCGACGAGGGAGGAGTCGAGACCGTGCGCGGCCAACGCGTCACACCAGCCGGTGAGTCGGTCGAGCCCGGGCGGCATGTCCTGCGGGCCGCCGATCGACGCGTGGTGCGTGCGGCCGAGGCCGATGAGGTGTTCCGTGGCCTCGCGGGCCCCCGCGCGGTTGTCGACGTCGACGAAGTATGTCTCGTTCTCCAAGGCGTCGAGCGGCCGCCCGGCGAACACGACCGGCAGCGACCTGCTGAGCTGGCTCAGCGAATGGTCGCCGCTGTGGTGGGAGACGACGAGGGCGCCGTCGACATTGCCGCCGAGGAGGTAGCGCAGCGTCTTGTCGGGGGTCGACTCCGACGCGATCAGGAGGGTCAGTGTGTAGTCGGTGTCGGCGAGGTAGAGCGCGATACCCTGTGTCACGCTGGCGAGGAACGGATCCGTGAAGAGCTTGGCGGTCGACTCGGGTACGACCAGCGCGATGGCCTGGGCGCGCCGGCTGGCCAGCGTTCGTGCGGCGCGGTTCGGCACGTAGTTCAGGGTCGCGATGGCGTCGTTGACGACCTCGATCACCCGGGGAGTGACCTTGGGCGACTGGTTGACGACCCGCGAGACCGTAGCCCGGGAGACACCGGCCAGCGCGGCGACCATCTCGAGCGTGGGCGCGGGTGTGGCGTCGGACACTGCGGTACCTTCCACCTCGAACGTGTCACCAGTGTAAACGCTTGCCACCTGCGCCCCGCGCACGCCTCCGCGCCGCGGGCGGGCGGATGCTGCCAGACTGGGCGGATGCAGCTGGCCCACCCCGATCCAGACGTATCCGAAGGCGACAGCGCCCCCCGGTTCCCCCGGCTGCGCGCCATCCTGCACCACCGGCGCGGGTTCTCCGACAGCGAGAAGACCGCTGCAGCCCTGCTGCTCGTCGCCACCGTCGTCGCGCTGGTGTGGGCGAACATCCCGCTAGGCCATTCGTACGACGATTTCTGGCACTCGACGGTGTCGTTGCAGATCGGCACCAACACGCTCGAGCTCGACCTGCGCTCCCTGGTCAACGAGGGTCTGATGACCCTGTTCTTCTTCGTGGTGGGACTCGAGGTGAAGCGGGAATTCGCCCTCGGCGAGCTGAGCGTCTGGTCGCGGGCCGTCGTACCGGTCGCCGCCGCCGTCGCCGGGCTCGCGATCCCCGCCGTGATCTTCCTGCTCATCAACCACACGGGCGAGACGAGTCGTGCGTGGGGCGTGGTCATCTCGAGCGACACCGCTTTTCTCCTGGGGGCGCTCGCGATCGTCGGCCCGCGGCTGCCGGGCCACCTGCGCACCTTTCTGCTCGCGCTGGCCGTCGTCGACGACATCGGGGCACTGGCCGTCATCGCCGTCTTCTACACCGACAAGGTGCACATTCTGCCGCTGGTGGTCGCAGCGCTGGCCCTCGCGGTGATCTGGGCGCTGCGTTTCGTGACCGTCGCCCAGGGTCCGCTCTACGTCGTGTTCTCGGTGATCGTCTGGGTCGCGCTGCTCGCCTCGGGCGTGCAGCCCACGCTCGGTGGCGTCGCGATCGCCCTGCTCATCCCCGTCTACGCGCCGCGGCGCAGGGAGGTGGAACGCGCAGCCGAACTCAGCCGCGCCTTCCGCCAGTCGCCGAACCCGGTCTACGCGCAGGCTGCGGTGCGCGGTCTGCTGAACTCCGTCTCGGTCAACGATCGACTGCACACGCTCTACACGCCGTACACGAGCTTCCTCATCCTGCCGGTCTTCGCGCTGGCCAACGCCGGCGTGCACCTCAGCGCTGACACCCTGGCGGCGGCCGTGGCCTCTCCGCTCACCTGGGGTGTCGTCGCGGGGCTCGTCATCGGCAAACTGGTCGGAATCACCGGCATGACCGCGCTGATCAGGATGCTGAGGGTCGGCGTTCTGGCCCCCGGGCTCACCCTCGGGCGGGTCGCCGGCGGCGCCGCGCTCTCGGGGATCGGGTTCACGATCTCGCTGTTCATCATCGACCTCGCGATCGACGATCCCGTGCTGCAGGATGAGGCCCGCGTCGGCGTTCTGGCCGCTTCAGTGATCGCGTTCGCACTGGGCTCGGCGATCTTCCGCATCGTCGACAGAGTGCAGCCGCCGTCACGCATGAGTCTCGTGCTCGCCCGGCCCATCGACCCGCAGCGCGACCACATCAGGGGCCCCGTGGATGCCCCCCTGACGCTGGTCGAGTACGGCGACTTCGAGTGCCCCTTCTGCAGTCGCGCCACCGGTTCGATCGATGAGGTACGAGCGCACTTCGGCGACCAGTTGCAGTATGTCTGGCGTCACCTGCCACTCACTCGCGTGCATCCACACGCGCTTCTCGCCGCCCGGGCGAGCGAGGCGGCCGCGGCCCAGGGCCGGTTCTTCGAGCTGGCGCCGCTGATGTTCGCTCACCAGAACGACCTCGAGCTCGACGACCTGCTCGGCTACGCGGCATCGCTCGACCTCGACCTCGACCGCTTCGAGGAGGACATGCGCTCGAGCGAGGTGGTGAACCGGGTGCGCGACGACGCGATCGACGCCGAGCTGATGGACGTCCACTCGACCCCGACGTTCTTCATCGGCGGCAAGCGGCACGTGGGGCCCTACGACGCTCCGGCGCTCATCAGGGCACTGGATGCTGGCTTAGGCTTGATGCCAGGCCACAGCGAGGAGCGCGCGTGAAGAGGATGACCGGGATGCAGGTTCGGCATTCGATCGTCAACGGTTCGGCAGCAGAGGTGGCGAACATGGTGCTGCCGTCGAATTTCGTGGAACTCGAGTGGGAGAACCTCGACTACCTCGGCTGGCGTGACTCGCACTCGCCCCACCTCGGTTACATCATCCGCTGGAACGGCGACGAACCGGTGGGCATCATCGTGCGGGAGTCCGACGGGCCGCTCTCGAGGCAGCGCATGATGATGTGCCAGCTCTGCCGCGCGACCCACACCGAGCACGGCGTCTCGCTCTTCAGTGCCAAGCGTTCCGGTGAGGCGGGGCTGAACGGCAACACCGTCGGCACCTACATCTGCGCCAACCTGGGGTGCTCGACGAACATCCGCGTCGAGGTTCCGCAGGCGTCGTACTACTCCGACCCGCAGAGCGTTCTCAAGAAGAAGGTCGAGGGGCTCGAGTCGCGGGTGAGCGGCTTCATCGGCGATGTGATGCGCCCGCTCGACTAGAGCCCGGCGGTTCCGAACAGCAGGCCGAGAAGGTAGGTCACCGCTGCCGCGCCGTAACCGATCGCGAGCTGGCGGAGGGCGCGCTTCAGGGGCGGTCCGCCCGACAGGATGCCCACGACCCCACCCGTACCGAGCAGAGCGATTCCCACGAGCACCGCTGCGACGATGAGCGCCGGGAGGCCCTGCAGCCCGAAGAGGTAGGGCAGCACCGGGATCACGGCCCCGGATGCGAAGAAGCAGAAGCTCGAGATGGCGGCGCTGAGGCCGGTTCCGACGGCCTCGTGCTCGTCGACCTCCTCGTTCGCTGCAGGGTCGGCGATGCTTGCAGCCCCGGTGCCGGCTGCCGACGCATCGACCGTCGACAGGTCGATCGCGCCCGTCATGACCGCGTGCCCACGCAGCACGTCGCGGGCGTGCGTCCCGGCCTCCTCCTCGGTCATCCCTCGTGCCCGATAGACGAGCGCGAGTTCGTTCGCATCGACGTCGAGGTGCGGTACGGCGCTCGTCGCATCGGGGTTCGGGGTCGTCGCCTCGAGCAGCTCGCGCTGCGACCGCACCGACACGTACTCGCCCGCTCCCATCGAGAGGGCACCCGCGAGCAACCCGGCGAGCCCTGTCACGAGCACCACCGCATTCGGCACGCCGCTCGCCGAGATGCCGATCACGAGGGCGAGGTTCGACACGAGCCCGTCGTTCGCCCCGAAGACCGCCGCGCGGAACGTGCCCGAGAGCCGGTTGCGCCCGCGGGCGGCGAGCCCGCGAACCACCTCCGCGTGCACCTGTTCGTCGGCCGCCATCGCCGCCGTCGCATCCGAGTCGTGCGAGTAGGGAGATCGCGTCTCTGCGCGCTGCGCGAGCGCGAGCACGAACACCGACCCGAAACGTCGGGCGAGAAAACCCAGGATGCGGGTGCGGATGTCGCCGCGGTGCGTGCTGCCGACGTGGTCGCCGAGCAGCTGGCGCCAGTGCGCCTCGTGCCGCACCTCGGCCTCGGCCAGGGCGAGCAGGATGGCGCGTTCCTCGCCGGTGCGACGTTCGGCCAGGTCGCGGTAGACGGCCGCTTCGGCACGTTCGTCGGACAGGTACTGACGCCAGCGCCGGATGTCTGCGGGTGAAGGAGCGGTGGCAGGGGCTGTGGTCGTCGGCTCGGAGATCGGGCTCATGCTCCCATTATCGTGGAGCCGGGCATCCGGCCCGCCCGGTCATCCGGCCCGCCCGGTCATCCGGCCCGCCCGGTCATCCCGCCCGCCCGGTCATCCCGCCCGCCCGGGCGGATCAGCGGGGCTTGGGCGCGATCGAGTTGGGGTTCGTACGGGCGTGACGCTCGGCGCGCTCGCGCTGGGCAGTCTTCTCGGCGCGCTCGGTCTTGACGCGGGCGTTCTCCTCCATCACGCCGGCCTGGCGGGCACGTTCGAGCACCAGCCACTCCGGCGGCGCCTCGAGCAGGGCCTTGATCTCTGGCGTGGTGAACGCGTCGTCGACGCCCGCCCGGGTGAGCCCGGAGATCGAGACGCCGAGCTTCCTGGCGACCTCCTGCCGGGGGAACGGCCCGTTCAGTCGCAGCTCCACCAGCCACTCCGGGGGAGACTCCTGCAGTGCGTTGAAATCGGTTCGCGTCAGGTCACCCTCCTGAAACGCGGCCGGCGCGGCGGGCAGGTAGATGCCCAGCTTCTTCGCGGCGGTGGCGGGCTTCATGGTCTGGGGGGATTTCGCGGGCGTCATCAGGCCAGCGTATCCTGACACCTCTACAGCAGGCGGATGATCGGGGCGAGACGATGGGCGACGAGCAGGCCACGCCGGCCACGCAGGCCACGCCCGGCATCCGGCCCTTCTCCATCGCGTTCGCCACCGGTGTCACCGTCACGAAGTGGACGCGGCTGTGGGCCGAGCGCCAGCCCGCCGTCGGATTGAACGTCTTCCCGGTCGAGCCCGCCCAGCAGGTCGCGTCAGTACTCGACGGCACCGCCGATGTCAGCTTCGTGCGGCTGCCCGTCGACCAGGCGGGGCTGAGTGTGATCGCGCTGTACTCCGAGGTGCAGGTCGTCGTGGTGCCCAGAGACCATCCTGCTTCGGCCGTCGAATCCGTCACCGTCGCCGACCTGGCCGACGAACACCTCCTGCAGGAACCCGATCTGGTGCCGGAGTGGCGCGACGTGGCGATCGAGATCGCGTCGGGCACGCGTCGGGCGCTGGTGGGCATCCGGAGCATGGAAGACGCCGTGGAACAGGTCGCCGCCGGGGTCGGCATCGTCATCCTGCCGCAGGCGATCGCGCGCCTGAACAGTCGCAAAGACACCGTCTACCGGCCCGTGACCGATGTCGCCGAGACGCAGGTGGCGCTGGTCTGGGTCGCCGAGCAGACGACCCCGCTCATCGAGGAGTTCGTCGGAATCGTGCGGGGCCGGTCGGCGTCGAGCTCGCGGGCCGCGGCTGCACTCGAAGAGCAGGCTGCTCCGGATGCCCGGGCCAAGAAGATCGGACCGGTCGCCAAGGCGAAGGCCAAGGCCAGGGCGGCGCTCGAGGCCGAGGAGGCCGCCGCCAGACGTGCCGGTGTGAAGAAGCCCGCTGCCGGCCAGGTCGTTCGTAAGAAGAAACAGTCCGACGCGGCGAATGCCGCCCAGGCCCGGCGGCGCAAGTTCGGCGGCAAGCGCTAGCAGCCACGCGTGGCAGGCTGGAGGCAGAACGAAAGGCAGGCCATGAAAGCCGTTGTTTACTCCCGCACGGGCGGGCCCGAGGTGTTGCAGCTGGTGGACCGTGAGGTTCCAAGCGTCGAGGCGGGCGAGGTGCGGGTTCGGATCGCCGTCTCGGGGGTGAACCCGACGGACTGGAAGTCACGGGCCGGGTCCGGTGACGGGCGGGAGCTCGACGTGGAACAGGTACCGAACCAGGACGGTGCCGGCATCGTCGATGAGATCGGGCTGGGCGTCACCCGCTTCGCTGTGGGCGACCGGGTCTGGGTGCGTGACACGGCCTTCCAGCGCCCGACCGGCACCGCGGCCGAGTACACCGTGCTGCCCGACCATCTCGTGAACCCGCTGCCCGACGGTGTCTCGTTCGACGTGGGTGCGTCACTGGGCATTCCCGCCCTGACCGCGCACCGCGCCCTCACCGCGCGTGACGCCGGCCCCGCACGCCTGTCGCCGGGGTCGCTGGCGGGAACGACGGTTCTCGTCACCGGGGGAGCGGGAGCAGTCGGCCACGCCGCGATCCAGCTCGCCGCCTGGGCGGGCGCCACCGTCATCACGACCGTGAGCAGCCCGGCGAAGGCTGCGCTCGCGGCGGCGGCAGGAGCCCACCACGTGATCGACTACCGCAGCGAAGATGTGGTCGCCCGGGTGAACGACATCGCACCGGGCGGTGTCGAGACCGTCGTCGACGTGAACCCGCTCGAGAACATCGACGACGACGTCGCCGTCGTCGCACGCGGGGGAACCATCGCGATCTACGTGTCGGGCGAACCCGACGGCATACCGGTGCCCGCGCGCGCGAGCATGACCAAGAACATCCGCTTCCAGTTCGTGCTCACCTACACGACGAGCGAGGCGGAGAAGAGCAACGCCATCGCCGCGGTCAGCGCAGCGGCGGCAGCGGGCGCGCTCGAGGTCGGCGAGGGGCACGGACTGCCGCTCGTGCGCTTCGCGCTCACCGACACCGCCGCGGCCCACCGTGCGGTCGAGGATGGCGCTGTCGGCAAGGTACGGATCGACGTGGCGGCGCTGTGAGCGGGAGTTCCGCCGGGCAGAGCGGGAGGCCCGCTGCGCCCGACTGGGTGGCCCACGCCATCTGGTGGCAGGTCTACCCCCTCGGTTTCGTGGGGGCACCGGTCTCATCCGAAGCCCAGCGGCACGATCCGTCGGTGCACTCCCTGGAGCGACTCATCGTCTGGCTGGACTATGCCGTCGAACTGGGCGTCTCGGGGCTGCTGCTCGGCCCGATCTTCGCCTCGGAGACGCACGGGTACGACACGACGGACTTCTGTCGCATCGATCCGCGGCTCGGTGACTCACCCGACGTGTTCGACCGGCTCGTCACCGAAGCCCATGCGCGCGGCCTCCGCGTCGTGCTCGACGGCGTCTTCAACCACGTGGGGCGGAGCTTCGCCCCGTTCCAACGCGCTCTGGAGGAGGGGCGGTCCGCGCCGGAGTTCGGCTGGTTCCGGGCCATCGGTGAGGCCGCCGACCCAGGCGAACAGCGGTTCGAGAATTTCGAGGGGCACGATGCCCTCGTGCTGCTCGACCACGATGAGCCGAGGGTCGCCGACTTCGTCGCCGGGGTCATGTCGTACTGGCTCGACCGCGGCGCAGACGGCTGGCGCCTCGACGCGGCCTACGCAGTGCCCCCGGCGTTCTGGGCCACCGTGCTGCCGCGCGTTCGGAACGGGCATCCGGAGGCCTTTCTCTTCGGAGAGGTGATCCACGGCGACTACCCCGCGATCGTGGCGGAGTCGACCCTTGATTCCGTGACCCAGTACGAGCTGTGGAAGGCGGTCTGGAGCTCGATCTCCGACGCGAACTTCTTCGAGCTGAGCGCGGCGCTCGACCGGCACGACAGCTTCGTGCAGCACTTCGTGCCGGTCACGTTCGTCGGCAACCACGACGTGACCCGCCTCGCCAGCACGATCGGCGATGAGCGGCACCGTGAGCACGCGCTGGTCGTGCTGATGACCGTGGCCGGCACCCCGACCCTCTACTACGGGGACGAGCAGGGCTTCACCGGTGTCAAGGAGGAACGAGCGGGGGGCGACGACGTCGTTCGGCCCGAGTTCGGGAAGGGCGGCCCGTCGACACTCGCGCCGGAGGGCTGGACGGTCTACCACCTCCACCAGAGCCTCATCGGGCTGCGGCGCAGACACGTGTGGCTGCACTCGGCCCGCACGACGGGGCTCGCCCTCACGAATGAGTTCTTCGCCTACGAGGTTGCGGCGCGGGAGGGCGTCGGGCGCCTGGTCGTGCTGCTGAACCTGGCCGACTCGGAGTACAGGCAGGCCCTCGACGGGCGTTGGGCGGTGGTGGCCGGCGCGGCCGCGCAGAGCGGCACGACAGTCACCGTCCCGCCGCACGGGTGGGCGGTGCTGCAGCCGGCCTAGCGGCGTTCGGCGGGCTTCGCTACAGCGAAGCGGTCACGCCCCAGCTCGCCGCCCACGTCTCACCGGGCTGCAGCCAGGTGAGACCGATGCCGTTGTTGAGGGCATTCACGGCCGACGTCTGGGGCTCGATCGCGATGGCGTCCACCAGCCGGCGGGAGTCGTCGAGAAAGACATCGGTGGTGCAGATCACCAAGTGCCCGAACGATTGATCGCCCCAGACACTGACGGAACGATCATCCGGAGCAGTCAGCGTCGTCACGTACCGCCCTCCGACGAGCGTCTGGTCGGTGAAGCAGTCGTCGAGTTCGACGTCAGCCACGCGGCGCCCCTCGCGCAGGTCGAACTGCCCACTCACCGCTCGGGTGTGCAGCGGCAGCTTGCGCGAATCGTTCTCGTAGACCGTATCGGCCGAGCAGCTCAGCAGGAGATCACCCGTCGCGACACCCTCGAGCCTGTAGTACGCGTGCGAACCGACGGCGACCGGGGCCCGCGAGGTGCCCAGGTTCGTGAAGGTATGGCGCACGTCGAGCCCGCCGTCGCCGAGCGTGTACGTCACCAGGCTGTCGACGACGAAGGGGTAGCCGGGATGCGCGAAGATGGTCGCGCCCAGGGTGATCGACGTCTCGCTGTGCGCAACCAGGCGGTAGGCGGTGTTCTTGAGCAGCCCGTGCGACGCATTGGTGAACTCGGTGTCGGTGATGTCGAGCTGCTGCTCTTCGCCATCGTACGTCCACTTTCCGCCGTCGACACGGTTCGGCCACGGAGCCATGACGATACCGGCCCCGCGGGAAGGCGGTTCGTCGAGCGGGTAGCGCTGCACGATGTCGAGCCCGTCGACGGTGAACGAGCGGAGGGATGCGGCGACCTCGGTGACGGTGACGACGGCGTGCCCGAAGGAGGTCGTACCGCTGATCACGTACTGGGCGCCGGTCGGCAGAGTCGGCGCGGCCACTCCGCTCACAGCAGCCTCAGCACGCGCTCGGCGCGCCCGGCGGTCGACTCGATGAGCTCGGCGTTGCGCTGGTCGCTGCCCAGCGCCCAGAGTTCGGCGTCTTCATGCGACTTGCCGAAGGCCTCGTGCCGACGCACCAGACGGTCGTGGCGAACGCTCTCGAGGGGGGAGAGGAACCACACCTGGTCGATGCACTCGCGAGCGGCCGGCCATGATCCGCTGTCGAGCAGAAGGTAGTTGCCCTCGGTGACGATGAGGGGAGTCTCGGGCCGGATCGGCAGTGAAGACCCGATCGGCTCCTCGAGTTCACGGGCGAAGCGGGGTGCGTAGACGATCGCCTCGTCGCCGGTCAGCGTGGTGCTCGGCTGGTTGCGGATGCGCTGCATCAGCGAGGCGTACCCGGCGGCGTCGAAGGTGTCGTGGGCCCCCTTGCGGTCGCGCCGACCGAGCGCCAGCAGCACCTCGTTCGCCAGGTGGAAGCCGTCCATCGGCACCAGCACGGCGAGTTCGGGGCCGAGTGCGGCGACGACCTGCTCGGCGACTGTCGACTTCCCCGCTCCCGGTGCGCCTGTGAACCCGAGGATGTGGCGTTCCCCCGTCGTGGCGAGGTCGCGCGCCTGCGCGAAGACCTCCTCGAGGCTGAGTTCTTCGAGGTCTGGTTCGATCATCGTGGGTCTTTCGTGAGGTCGAGGGTGGGCAGCTCGCGGAGCCAGGCCCGGGGGCCGACGATCGAGCACCGGAGTGCCGCGACGCGAGCCGCATCACCGAGGCTGGAGGCGATCGTCGCCCCGGAGAGCGACTGGAAGTAAGCGTAGGCGCCGTGGAAGACGTCGCCCGCACCCAGCGTGTCGACGGGCGCGATGTGGGGAACAGGGACGGCCCCGAGCCGGGAGTCGCTCCACCACAGAACGTCGCCGCCGCCGTGGGTGGTGGCGACCGTCTGCACGCCCCGTTCGACCAGCGCGGCAGCGGTCGCCTCGGAATCGGGTGTTCCCGGAACGAGGAAGTCGTTCGAGCAGATCATCGCCGAGGTGAAGGGGACGAGCTCTGCCATGACGGGCTTCCACCGTCCTGCATCCACCACCACCGTCACGCCGAGGGCGTGGGCGGCCTCGGCAGCGGCTACGGCGAGCCGGGGGTGGTGACCATCGACCAGCACGACATCGACGCCGTCGATCAGCGCTGCGAGCTCGTCGGGGGAGGGCGGAACGACCTCATCGCCGACCGCGTCGATCGAGACGACGGAACGGTCGCCCGTCGACTCGGTCACCGCGACGGCTGACACCGGGGCTTCGGTTGGGCGTTCCGGATCGACGTCGATCACCGTCACGCCGTGGGCCGCCAGATCCGCTCGGATCAGGTCGGCGACGGGCGATCCGCCGAGCGCCGTGATGAGCCGGGCGCGGCCGCCGAGCGCAGCGAAGACGACTGCCGCGTTGGCGGCGGGCCCGCCGGCGGCCACGAACTGCGCCGTCGCCGTGATCTTCTGGTTGATGCCGGGGTTGGCGGCGACGCGGTGGACGACGTCGAGGGTGGCCAGCCCGACGAACACGCCGTCGGGCCGACCGCCGTCAAACACCGCCCGCACGTTCCGCTTCCGACGGTTGTTCTGCACCCGTCATCAGTGCCACGACCTCGCTCATGGTGCGCTCTCTCGGGTTGACCACCCCGGCCCGCTTGCCCAGCCGGTGCACGTGGATTCGGTCGGCGACCTCGAACACGTGCGGCATGTCATGACTGATCAGCACGACGGGGATTCCGCGGTCACGGATCGAGCGGATCAGGTCGATGACCTGGCCCGACTCCTTGACACCGAGTGCGGCGGTCGGTTCATCCATGATGATGACGCCGCGACCGAATGCCGCGGCGCGCACGACAGCGACACCCTGGCGCTGCCCGCCCGAGAGGGTCTCGACGGCCTGGTTCACCGACTTGATGCCGATCTTCAGGTCGGCGAGGTGACCGGATGCCTCGGCGCGCATTCGAGGCATGTCCAGCCGGCGGAAGACGGTTCCCATGATGCCCCTGCGGCGCACCTCGCGCCCGAGAAAGACGTTGGTGGCGATGTCGAGCGCGGGGATCACCGCGAGATCCTGGTAGACGGTCTCGATGCCGGCGGCCCGGGCATCCCGGGTGTTTCGGAAGTTGACCTTCTCGCCGTTCATCGAGATCTCGCCCGCGTCGGGAACCAGCGCACCCGCCAGGGCCTTGATCAGGCTCGACTTTCCTGCGCCGTTGTCGCCGACGACCGCGAGAACCTCGCCGGCCCGCAGGTCGAAGTCGGCGCCGTTGATCGCCGTGACGTTACCGTACTTCTTGACGAGGTTGCGGGCCTGCAGAACCGACGTCTCTGTCGTGGTTGTCATGCTGATCTCCTCCGGGCGAACTGGTCGACCGCCACGGCGACGATGACCAGGATTCCTGTTGCGATGTTCTGGTAGAGGCTGTCGACGCCCGCCTGGGTGAGGCCGTTGCGCAGCACACCGACGATCAGCGTACCGATGAGGGTTCCGATCACGCTGCCCCGGCCGCCGAAGAGGCTGGTGCCGCCGATGACCACCGCGGTGATCGTGTCGAGGTTTGCGGTCTGGTAGGCGTTGGGGTCGGCATTCGGGATGCGCCCGAGGGCCGCCCAGGCCGCGATCGCCGCGATGACACCGGTGACGACGTACACCGAGAAGAGCGTGCGGTTCGACTTGATACCCGACAGCTTCGATGCAGTGATGTTGCCACCGACAGCGTAGACGTGCTTGCCCCAGGCGGTCTGCGACAGCGCGTACCAGACGAAGAGGTAGACGAGCAGCATGGCGACCACGCCGAAGGTGGTGGCGAAGCCGCCGATCCTGAACGACGTGCCGAGCAGGGTCAGAACCCCGTCGGGAACCTGGTAGGTCTGCGAGCCGGCCAGCAGCCGCGTTGCTGCCTGGATGGCGGTGAACGTGCCGAGCGTCACGATGAACGGTGGCAGACGTAGAACTGTCACCAACCCACCGTTCACGGCGCCGAGAACGACACAGACGATGAACGTCGCGCCGAGTGCGAGGATGGGGCCGCCCGCGCCCGCTTGCTGGGCCATGACGATGGTGCCGAGCACCGCGACCGAACCGATCGACAGGTCGATGCCCGAGGTCAGGATGATGAGGGTCTGGCCGATCGCCAGAATGCCCACCACGACCGACTGCTGCAGGATCAGCGAGAGGTTGTAGGGGTTGAGGAAGGTCTGGGAGACGACGCTGAAGACGATGATCGCAACGATCAGGGCGGCCAGGGGGCCGAGCAGCGGTTCTCGGAGTATTCGCGCCACTCGGGCGCGGGTGAGGTCTGAGCCGCTCAGACCTGCGGTTGTTGCTGAACTCATGGGTGCACCTCCGTGCGGAACCGGGGCGGGCGTGAAAGCACCCGCCCCGGGTAGAACCGACAATTGTGAGTGGTGTTACTCCCGGCCGCGTGGGGCGGACAGAAGCGGGTCGCTACCGCGGGCGGATCAGCCCCAGCAGTTCTCCGCACCCCAGGTGGTGTCCTTCGAGTCGAGGCCCGTGACCGGCTTGTCGGTGATGAGCTGTGACCCGGTGTCGTTGAATCCGCTCGGCTTGGTGCCGTCGGCCGCGAACTTGACGACGGCGTCGACGCCGGACTCGGCCATCTTGGCCGGGAACTGCATGACGGTGGCACCGATGATGCCCGACTTGACGTTTGCGACACCGGTGCAGCTGCCGTCGATCGATCCGATCGTGACCTGGGCCGTCTTGCCCGCGGCCTTGATGGCCTCATAGGCGCCGGCGGCGGCAGGCTCGTTGATCGTGTAGAGCGCGTTCACGCCGGGGGCGCGCTGCAGCAGGTTCTCCATGGCGGTCTGGGCCTTGGTCTGGTCGCCGTTCGTGTTCTCCTGGCCGACGATCTCGCTCGAGCCCTCGGCGATGCCGAAGCCCGTGAGGAAGCCGTCGTGGCGGAAGGTGTCGACGGTGCCGCCGGGGGTTCCGTCGAGCATGACGAGTGCGGGGGCGGTGGTGCCGAGGGTCGCCTTGACCCACTTGCCCTGGGTGACGCCGGCGGCCGTGTTGTCTGTCGCGAAGGTCGCGTCGACGGCATCCTCGGGGTCGGTGGCGGTGTCGAGGGCAATCACGACGACGCCGTTGTCACGGGCGGACTTGATCGCGGTCAGGATGCCCGACGAGGAGTTGGGTGTGATCAGGATGCCCTTGACGCCCTGGCTCACGAGGTTCTCGATCGCTGCGACCTGCCCCTCGTTGTCGCCGTCGAAGGCGCCGGCGAGAGCGATCAGTGTGGCGCCGTCTTTCGTGGCCTGGGCCTGCGCGGCTTCGCGCAGCTTGACGAAGTACGGGTTCGAGTCGGTCTTGGTGATGAGGCCGATCTTCACGTCTCCGCCGGAGCCGCCGGTCGAGCCGCCGGAGCTGGAGGAGCCGGAGCATCCGGCGAGGGTGAAGGCGACGGTGGACGCGAGCAGAACCGCTCCGACCGTGAGTGATCGCTTTTTGGTACGAGTGAACATCTGTGGACTCCTTTGGCCTGTGACAGTGCGGACGCCTCTGCCCGCTGGATCACCATAGGCGCGATACAAGCGCTTACGCAAGCGCTTGTATCGGATTGTTATGATCGCTAGATTGAGAACATCGCGATTCGGTCGCGGCAATCCAACGGAGTGTGCTGAGTGTCAACCATGGACGATGTCGCCCGGCACGCGGGTGTCTCCGGTTCGACGGTGTCGCACGTGCTGAACGGAACCCGCCCTGTCAGCGCATCGACGAGAACCCGCGTCGAAGAGGCGATCCGGGCCCTCGGCTACCGCAACAACCTGAACGCCCGGGCGCTCGCCGCCGGCAAGACGTTCACCGTCGGTCTCGCGACATCCGCTCTGCAGACGCCATACTTCGGCGCGATCGTGAACGCGATGGAGAAACGCCTGAGCGGGGCCGGCTACATGCTGATGGTCGGTGACTCGAATGACGACGGCCCCACGGAACGCCGCATCATCGACGCTCTTCTCAGCCGCCGGGTCGACGGGATCATCGTGACACCCGCCATCGATTCCGAACACACGACCATTCCGCAGATCGTGGCGGCAGGTACCCCGTTCGTGCTCGTCGACCGCAACCTGCCCCTCGACTGCGACCAGATCACACCCGAGAACACCGAGTCGGCGTTCCTGCTGACCAACCACCTCCTCGCCCTCGGCCATCGTCGGGTCGCCGTGCTCCGCGGACTCATGGGCATCGGATCCTCTCCCGAGCGGTACCAGGGCTACCTCAACGCCCTCGCCGCCAACGGCGTGCCCCTCGACGAGAGCATCGTGCTGAACGGTCAGGGGCACCGAGATGATGCGGAACGGGAGGTTCGTCGCGTCTTCGCCGGCCCCGATCATCCGACCGCCCTCGTCGCTCTGAACAACTCGATGACCATCGGCGCGCTCGAAGCGCTCGTCGGCCTCGATCTCTCGATTCCGAATGACGTGGCCTTCGTCTCGTACGACCACTTCGACTGGTCGGAGCTCATCCGCCCGAAACTCACCTCGATCGCCCAGAACGTCGAACTGATGGCCGAGACCGCTGTCGAACTGCTGCTCAGGCGCATCGACGGTGACACGTCGCCCGCACAGCGCGTCACGATCGCCACGACGTTCCAGCACCGCAACTCCTGCGGCTGCGGGTTGGACTGACCGGCCCTTCTTTTTGATCCCCCCTCCAGAACAGGACGCACCATGCCCATCGCAACACCAGATGCCTACCTCGCCATGCTCGACCGTGCCAAAGAGGGCGGATTCGCGTATCCGTCGATCAACGTCACCAGCTCGCAGACGCTGAACGCCGCCCTGCAGGGCTTCGCCGACGCCGAGAGCGACGGCATCATCCAGGTCTCGGTCGGTACGGCGCTGTACCTCTCGGGCAACCACGTGCAGGACCGTGCCATCGGATCCAAGGCCCTCGCGCTCTACGCCCACGAGGTCGCAGCGAAGTACGGGGTCACCGTGGCGCTGCACACCGACCACTGCCCGGCCGAGAACCTCGACGACTGGGTTCGGCCGCTCATCCACGACTCCATCGAGCGCCGCGCGCGCGGTCTCGAGCCGCTTTACCAGTCGCACATGTGGGACGGATCCGCTGTCACTCTCGACGAGAACCTCGAGGTGGCCAAGCGACTGCTCGACGACTCGGTGAAAGCGAACACCCTCCTCGAGATCGAGGTCGGCGTGATCGGCGGCGAGGAAGACGGCGTCGAGAACGAGATCAACGACAAGTTGTACTCCACGGTGGAGGACGCCCGGGCCACGATCGCCGCCCTGGGGGCCGGCGAGAACGGGCGCTACCTCACGGCGCTCACCTTCGGCAACGTGCACGGCGTGTACAACCCCGCCGCCGTGAACCTCCGGCCGGAGATCCTCGGCGAGATCCAGAGCGTGATCGGTTCCGAAGTCGGGCGTGACAAGCCGTTCGACCTGGTGTTCCACGGAGGGTCGGGGTCATCGCGTTCAGACATCGCCGCTGCCGTCGCCAACGGCGTCATCAAGATGAACATCGACACCGACACGCAGTATGCGTTCACGCGCTCGATCGCCGGGCACATGATCTCGAAATACGACCAGGTACTGAAGATCGACGGGGCATTCGGCAACAAGAAGGCCTACGACCCGCGCTCGTGGGGCAAGCCCGCCGAGCACGCGATGGCCGCACGCGTCGTCGAGGCGACCGAGATGCTCGGTTCGGCCGGCCGCTCGATGGGTCGGTAGCCCCCGCACCGCACCCACTCTCATGCTGGGTCCTCTCGGCGCCGCGTTGCTCGCCGAGAGCCCGGGTCAGCGCAGGCGCAGGCTCGCGGATTCCCGGGCAACCGCTCGCGCAACCCGCTCTTCGTCCACTCGGGTGAGGCGGGCATCCTGAACCACCGTCTCTCCGTTCACCAGCAGCAGTGCCAGGGGCGGCTGCGCACCCAGGGTGAGCGCGGCCACGGGGTCGAGGATTCCCGCGTGCTCGACCCCATCGACCTTCCAGACGGCGACATCCGCGAGCTTTCCCACCTCGAGTGACCCGATCTCGGAGTCTCGACCGAGCGTTCGTGCGCCGCCCATAGTCGCCATGCGGAGCGCGGTTCGGCCGGTCATCCGGGTCGCACCCGAACCGAGCCGGTTCATCAGCACGGCCATACGGATCTCGCTTCCCAGCTGCCCGGACTCGTTCGACGCGGCACCGTCGACACCGAGCCCTACCGTGACACCCGCATCGAGCATTGCGGGCACAGGGGCGATTCCGGCGGCGAGCCGGGCGTTCGACGACGGGCAGTGCGCCACGCTCGTGCCCGTTGCGGCGAAACGGCCGATCGCGTGCTCGTCGAGGTGAACGCAGTGCGCCATCCACACGTCGGCGCCGAGCCAGCCGAGGTCTTCGAGGTACTGCGTGGGCGTCTTGCCGAACGTCGACCGACAGAACTCGTCCTCCTCCACGGTCTCGGAACCGTGTGTGTGCAACCGCACCCCGCGGGCACGACCCAGGGCCGCGGACTCGCGAAGCAGATCGGCCGTCACCGAGAAAGGCGAACACGGGGCGAGCGCGATCTGCGTCATCGAGCCGGGGCCGGCGTCGTGGTAGCGGTCGATCGCGAGGTCGCTCGCGGCGAGGATTGCGTCGATTGTCTCCACCGCGAAGTCGGGAGGGAGGCCTCCTGCGCTCCTGCCCAGATCCATCGAGCCGCGGGTGGCGTGCAGCCGCACGCCCAGCTGCGTCGCGGCGCTCACGATTCCGCCGAGAATGTCGCCGGCACCGCTGGGGAAGACGTAGTGGTGGTCACCGACGGTCGAGCATCCGGAGCGTGCTGCCACCGCCATCGCGCCCAGTGCACCGACCTCGACGAGCTCAGCATCGATTCGCGACCAGAGCGGGTACAGCGAGGTGAGCCAGTCGAAGAGAATAGCGTCCTGAGCGTAACCCCTGGTCAGCCACTGGTAGAGGTGGTGGTGGGTGTTGATGAGCCCGGGGGTGATGAGATGGCCGTGCGCGTCGATGGTCGTGGTGTGGGGGTGGCTGCTCCACTGCCCGGAGGGCATGCCGGGGCCGACCGCCACGATCGTGTCGTCATCGATGATCAGGTGGCCGTCGCTGAACTCGCTGTCGGCCGCATCGACCGTCACGATGTGGGCACTGTGGATGATCGTGCGCCGGTTAGTCATGAGATCACGGTAGCGGTCGGGGGTCGTTGAAAACTCTCAGAAAGTATTTTCTGGATTGGTCTGTTTCGGGGTGTTTTTGTTGAGGTAATGTCAGTGGTTGGTGTTTGACTGGAGTCATGAAACCACCCGCCACACCACCCGAAGTCGACACCGCG
>NZ_NBXD01000024.1 GCF_003399645.1 Subtercola boreus | reverse complement strand
GTACCTGGTGCGGTTGGCGGATTCGTTGCGTCTGCGACTGGCGGGCGAGGTGGCTGAGCGGTGCAGACCCGAGCTCGGCGAGGAGGGGTTGTCGAAGGCGTCGAACTTCACCACCCCGGCCGGGTTTCTGGCCGCGAATACGGGTACGAGCGAGCACACGGCGAAGAAGCTGATGAAGGTCGGTGGGGAGCTCCGGGTGACGATGTCGCTGTGTGGGCTGCCGAACCTGCCCGCGTTCTCCCACGTCGCGGAGGCAGTCGGGCTCGGTGCGATCGGTCTCGACGTGGCGACCGTGATCACGACCCGGCTCGGCCGGGTGGCGAAAAGTACCGGGTTCACGGATGCCCTGATCGAGGCCGAAGCCCAGTTGGTGTCGCTGGCGCAAGAGTCGTTGGGGGGCCAGTGCTACTCCGCAGATGTCATCGACCGTTTCGCGGTACGGATGATCGCGCACCTCGACCCCGACGGCGCAGAGCCCACAGAGGCGCAACTGCACGACAGACGCCACCTGACCCTGGTCACGGAGAAGACCGGGATGACGAAACTCACCGGCCTCCTGCCCCCGACGGCGGCCGGTCATTTGCGGGCGGCATTGGAGCCGTTTACGAGTCCCCGCATCCCCACCTTCACCGACCCCACCCACACCGACACCGACACCTCTGACCCGACCGGCACCACCGGTGAGGGTGACCCGGCTGACGGCGGCGAGGTCGAACCGCTACTTCGAGACACCCGTACCCGGGGTCAGAAACTCGCCGACGGCCTCCTCCAACTCGTCACCACCGCGGCAGGGCTCCCGACCATGCCGCGCCTGAACGGGGCAGCCCCCACCGTCAACGTCCACGCCACCCTCGAAGATGTCATCTCCGGTCGGGGTATCGGCTGGATCGACGGCCTCACCGAACCCGTCCCAGCAAGCACGATCGAAACCCTCCTCTGCCACTCCGATGTCATCACCACCCTCTTCGGTGAGCACGGGCAGGTGCTCCAGCACGGCAAAACCCGCCGCCTCTTCACCGCCGCCCAAAACCGGGCGTTGGCCGCCCGAGACGGCGGATGCGTGTGGCCATCCTGCGACGCCCCACCGTCCTGGTGCGAATCACACCACGTCGAAGGCTGGCAAACGAAAACCCACCAACCCGGCCGCACCGACCTCGACAACGGCGCACTGCTCTGCCACTTCCACCACTCCCATGTACACAAAACAAGGTGGAAACTCGTCATGCAAAACGGAACCCCGCACCTCATCCCCCCCGACTGGCTCGACTGGCGGCAAACCCCCAGACCCTGCCAACAAAACCGCGCCCGCCCACTCCCACAAACCGGATAACCCCAACGCACACCGGGTACCCTCCCGCGCCCGCAACCATCTCACCTGACCAGACCGCCCGGCCCGCCCTGTGCACCCGACCCGGCCATTCTGTCTGACCACCAGACCCGACCACCTGCCCCGACCACCTGGCCCGGCCACCTGGCCCGGCGCCCTCACCAACGCACCGTGCACGCATCCGGCCGCCCAGCCAGCCACTCGCCCACGCCACCCCACCCATCCCCGGCAAGCCCGCAGGGCGCGGCAGCCCCAGCCAACCATCGGCCCACCCCACCCCATCCGTCCCCGGCAAGCCCGCTGGGCGCGGCAGCCCCAGCCACCCGCCCACCCCAGTCCCCCCATCCCCGGCAAGCCCGCACGGCGGCAGCCGCCCAGCCTGACGTATGTGCCACCGCCACAAGCCCACCTGGCGCCGAAGCCAGCCAGGTACGACACCCCCGCCAGCTCGAACAAGGCTGGCGCGGCGCCCCACCCCGGCAGGCTGACCCGCCCCGGCCGGCTGCCCGCCCCGGCGGCTGTCCCACCCCGGCTGGCGATCAGGAGATCGGGCGCTCGAACGAGACCGGCTTATGCCAAGCGTTCAGCTGAAGGCGCCGAGCTGCTGATCGATCGGAACGGTGCCGGCTACCGTCACGTCACCGGTGTGCGCGGTAGTGACAGTTTCGATCAAGACGATCTCGACAACGTCGTCGGCGACGGGATTGTGGGGCACACCACGTGGAACGGTGTAGAACTGGCCCGGCTCGAGAACGACTTCGTCAGAGCCCCGCAGCTGAATGCGCAGCCTCCCCGACACAACCAGGAACATCTCATCCTCGTTCTCGTGGGAGTGCCAGACGAGCTCTCCGAGCAGCCGGGCGACCTTCACATACTGGTCATTGACGCGGCCGATGACGCGCGGAGTCCAGTAGTGCTCGACCAGGGCGAGCTCGGCGGCGAAATCGGTTGCAGAGAGAGTGGTCATCGTCCCAGTCTGCACTGAGCGACCCCCACGGCCTCACGCCCGCCGGATCACCGCGACCTGCCCCCGCGTCGCCGCAACCAGGTCGGCCGGGCTCACCTCGACATCGAAACCCCGGCGACCACCCGACACGTAGATCGTCTCGAAAAGGAGGGCCAGATCATCCAGAACCGTCGGCAGTGCTGTCTTCTGGCCGAATGGGCTGATACCCCCGACGACGTAGCCGCTCTTTCGCTCGGCGACGACGGCCTCTGCCATCGCGCCGCGCTTGGCACCCACCGCGGCAGCGAGAGCTTTCACATCGAGCTTCGAACTGACCGAGACGATGCCGATCGCCAGACCGTTGTCGGTATCCACCATGAGTGTCTTGAAGACCCGGTCGGGCTCCACTCCCAGCGCCACGGCGGCTTCGGCTCCGAAATCGGTCGCTGCCGAGTCGTGGTCGTACACGTGCGGCGTGAACGCCACCCCGGCACGGTTCAGCGCCACCGTCGCAGCGGTCGTCACCCGACCTCGGCCCTCAGGCGCGCGGTTCGAGTGGCGCATTGCTGAAGAGCGCATCCTGGAGAAACTCCGACACATCGGTGATCTCCTCCTGCGAGACGCCGTGCAGGATGCCCGGGTAGAGGTTCGCCGTCAGTGTCGAGTGGTCGGGCAGCCAGTCGGTGGTACGGGCGACCGCATCGGCGGAGATGACGGGGTCTGCGACATCCCGCCCCCAGGACACGGGCGGGCGTCTCTCGGCCATCACCCGGTCACCGCGCACCTGGCCGGTCAGGGTGAAGCCCGAGAGGTTGACTGCGGCGGCGAAACGCTCCGGAGCCGAGCGGAGGAGATGAACCGCCATGGCCCCGCCCTGCGAGAAGCCGAGGGTGGCGATGCTCGGCGGAGTTCCGTAGGCCGCCTCGACGCGGTCGAGCCACTCGAGAACCGAGGTCGCCGCGTCGTCGCCGGCGGCAATCCGAGGGTTGCCGGGCTCGCCGATCGTGAACCAGGCAAAACCGTCGACCACGGGGTGCGGCGCGACAAGAGGTGCCCGGAGCGACGCCGCGACAATGCCCTCGGGCAGCAGTGGGGCGAGCGAAATGAGGTCGTTCTCGTGCGACCCGTAACCGTGCATGATGATCACGAGCGGACTGGTCGGAATCCGCTCAGCGAGCTCTTCGGCCGGTACCGACCAGACGACCACGGCGTCGTCGATGGGGGCACGGCGGGGGGAGTCGGTCACGGTCGTCCTTACGCAGGGAGTGGGTGGCGGGTCATCCGAATGTATCAGCCGGCCCCGTCACTCACCCCGGTTGCGTCTCAGCTCGAAGATGCGCACGGGTTCGTCGATGGTGGGCCAGACCTCGTAGCTGTCGCGCGGGGATTCGGGTTCGATGCCGTCGGCTCTCTCGAGGTCTTCGATCGCAGGCGAAGGGTACCGTCCGGCCCAGCCTCGCTCACGTCTGGCAACGCGGGCACCAGTACGTCTCGCGGAGTGTCAGCTCGCTCGATCCCAGTTTGCCCGTGAGGATCTTCGTACCGCACCGCCGGCACGGCTGCCCGGCACGGTTGTACACCCACACCTGCTTGCCGCCACGGGTGTCGCCGGTGGTCGTGCGTTCAATGCGGTCACGGTTCGCGGTGATCAGCCGTGATGCCAGCCCGACGACCGCGTCGAGTTTCGGAACCTCACCGACGGGCCGCGTCGGCAGCACGCCCCGCAGGAAGCACAACTCGTTCGCGTACACATTGCCGAGGCCGGCGAGATTGCGCTGGTCGAGAAGCGCCACGTCGATCTCGCGGAGCGGGTCGCTCGCCAGACGCCGTTCGGCCTCTTCTGCATCCCAGTCGGAGCCGAGCAGGTCGGGGCCGAGATACCCCACGACCTCCTCCTCGCGCTCACGATGAACGACCTCCACCAGCCCGAGCTCGAAGCCGACCGCCGTCCATTCGGCGTTCCTCAGAATGGCACGCGCCTTCCACGCCGGCTTTCGCCAGCGCGTCCCCTCCTTGTACAGGTGCCAGGTGCCCTCCATTTTGAGGTGCGAATGGATGCTGAACTCACCGATCCGCATGAGCAGATGCTTGCCGCGGCTCACCACGTTGTCGACCGTCTCACCCGTGAGGTCGACGGTTGCGAACTTCGGTACGCGGATGTCGCACCCGGTCAGCACCGTGCCCGCCAGCACCGCGTTCAGGTGCTCGGCGGTGCGGTAGACGGTGTCGCCCTCAGGCATGCCGCACCTCCGCACGGCGCACGGCGCTATGCACTCCGCAGCCTCAGACCGCGCGGAGTGTTGCTGAACCCGGCGATCTCCAACAGGCGGCCCACGGATGACCCGACCGAGAATTCGCCGTTGATCTTCTCGATCGTGAGCCTGTCGACCCGCCCCGAAGTGACGGTGGACACGAGGGAGTCCGACGCCTCGACGAGCGCTGTCTCATCGTCGCTGAACGCGAGGACGGTTTTGCCGCCGCGCTCGACATAGAGCACGAGAGCCCCGTCGACGAGCACCACCAGGGCTCCGGCCTTGCGACCCGGCCGATGTCCCTCACCCTGTGGCCAGGGCAGGGATGCGCCGTAGGGGTTCGCCGGATCGGTGGCCGCAAGCGTCAGCGCGCGGGTGCGCTCGGTCTCGCGCGAACGGCCCCGATGGGACGTGCTGCCGTCGTTCCCGCCGCCTGCACCCGACTGGGCTCGGGGGTCGTGTCCGAGCATCCCGCCACCTCCGGGGGTGCTCGAACTCTCCCCGCCCCCGCGCTGTTCGCGCAGGAGGTCGGCCGAGAACGCGCGGAGGCGGTCGACCGTGCCCCCGGTTGCGAACTGGGCGGCGCCGAGACCCTCGATGAAGTACCCGCGGCGGCACCGGCCGGTCTCTTCGAACTGGCTGAGTACGCGGTAGGCGAGCGCGAAACCTCCGGGCTGGTGCTCGCTCATCACTGATCCCCGGGTCACGACGCCATAGCGGTCGAGGAGGAACTCGGCGGTGGCATGCGCACGCAGTGTCGGGTCAGCCTCTGCCCGGGGCAGGAGCGACCAGCGGCCGCCGGCCGTCGGCGGGCCGACCCGGGTGGCCATGGTGGGCCGCGAATACGCCCGCCCGCGGTACATCTTCGCGCGCGGCGCCGCCCGCTTCGTGACGTGCGTCGAACTGCCCCCGCCCGTCAGCGTGCGCAGAGGCGCCAGGGTGTCGTTGGTGACTCGGCCCGACCAGACCAGGTCCCAGAGCGCCGTGACGAGCTGGTCGTCGGTGAAGAAACCCGGGTTCATGCTCGGTAGGGGCACGGGTACCGGATGCACGGGGGAGGGTGCGACAGACGACGCCGCGGTAGCCTGGTCGTCGCCCGAACCGGTGGCAGAACCGGCGGCAGTACTGCCGGTTCCCCCGGGACCACCCGAACCGATTCCCGACTTGGGCTCTCGCCGGGGCGTCTTCGGGCGGAGCGACTCGGCGAGCATCCGCTGCTCGTCGGCGACCTCTGCGCGGCGCTTCTCGGCGGCACTGCCCAACTGCTCGGCGACCGCGTCGGAGAGCGTACGGAAGAAGTAGGCCCCGCCACCGGCCAGCGTGCTGAGGATCGCCTCCTGCAGGTCGCTCGGCTCGAGCTCGAGCTGCTCGGGCAGCGTGACCCGCACCGTGTCGGCCAGGTGCAGCGAGACCCACCCGTCGCTACCGGCCAGCGAACCGTTGCCAGACCAGACGATCTCGCCCGCGGCCGTCAGCTCGTCGAGCATGGCTGGACTGTAGTCGCGCACCCGCGACGGCAGCACGAGGGTCTCCCACGCGGAGGCGGGCACGGGCACACCGGCCAGCTGCTCGATGACCGTGAGCACACCGTCGACCCCGCGCAGGGCGCCACCGACGTGCTGCCACACCGGGAGGAAACGCCCGAATGCCTCGGCGTCGACCGGCTCCACCTCGTGCCGCAGTGCGGCCAACGACCGGCTGCGAAGGCGCCGCAACACCTCGGTGTCACACCACTCGCTCGATGCCGCCGCGTGGGCGAAGCGCGAGAACTCGGGCGTGAGGGGAACAACCGGGGCACCACCCTCGACTGACTCGCCACCGGCACCCGCCGCCCCGGCACCCACCGCAGCGGCCCCCGGCACCCCGGTCGGCCGGAACTCGCCCTCCACGACGCGACGTGCCGCCTCCAGTCTCTTCAGTGTCTCGTGCACCACCGCTGATCCGAGGCCCAGCCGCACACCGACCTCGGGTGCCGTGAACGGCCCGTGCGTGCGCGCATACCGGCCGACGAGGTCGCCGAGCGGATCTTCGACCGGCTCGATGAAGGCATCCGGAACGCCGAACGGAATCGGCACGCCCAGCGCATCGCGCAACCGGCTCGCGTCTTCGATCGCGGCGAACCGGGCGTCGCCCGCGATGCTGACCGGCAGCACCCGTCGGGCGTCGATGAGTGCCGCGACGTGTGCCTCGGCGTCGGACCCGTCGGTCAGGCGCTCGGCGAGTTCGACGATGCTGAGCGGGCCGAGCATCCGCACCAGGTCGGCGGTGCCCTCGACACCGGTCGCCCGCCGGTTCGCGGCGACGCGCTGCAGCTCGCGCTCGGTCTGCTCGATGACGCCCGGGTCGAGCAGCTCGCGGAGCTCCGCGCGCCCCAGCAGCTCGGCGAGCAGGGTGGGGTCGAGCGAGAGGGCTGCCGCACGCCGCTCGGCGAGAGGGCTGTCGCCCTCGTACACGAACGACGCCACGTACCCGAACAGCAGCGAGCGGGCGAACGGCGACGGCTCCGGCGTCTCGGTCTCGATGATGCGGATGCTGCGGCTCTCGAGTTCGCCGGCCAGCACCTTCAGCGACGGCAGGTCGTACACATCCTGCAGGCATTCCCGCACCGTCTCGAGAATGATCGGGAACGTCGGGTACCGACGGGCCACCTCGAGCAGTGCCGCCGACCGCTGTCGCTGCTGCCAGAGCGGCGAGCGCTGGCCAGGGTTCTTGCGGGGCAGCAGCAGCGCCCGCGCTGCACTCTCGCGAAAACGCGACGCGAACAGGGCCGACCCACCGACCTCGGTCGTGACGATCAACTCGAGCTCGTCGGCATCGAACACGAAGAGGTCGGCCCCGGGCGGCTCGCTCTCGGTGTCGGGCAGCCGCACCACGATGCCGTCGTCGCTGGCCACGACACCGCCGTCGACGCCGAACCGCTCGCGGATGCGAGCCCCGATCGCCAGCGCCCACGGCGAATGCACCTGCATGCCGTAGGGGGAGTGCAGGATGACGCGCCAGTCGCCCAGCTCGTCTCGGAACCGCTCGACCACCAGCGTGGAGTCGCTCGGCACGTGCCCGGTTGCCTCCCGCTGCTCGGAGATGAACGTCACGAGGTTCGTGGCCGCGTTCTCGTCGAGCCCGGCCGACGTGGCGAGCTCCAGCGCGCGGTCTGCGGATGACCCCGCCACCGTTCTGGTGAACGCACCGATGGCGCGCCCGAGTTCGGCGGGCCGCCCCAGCCCGTCGCCGCGCCAGAACGGCAGCCGCCCGGGCTCGCCGAACGCCGGTGTGACGCGAACCTGGTCGTGCGTGATCTCCTGGATGCGCCAGCTCGTCGCCCCCAGCGCGAACACATCGCCGACGCGCGACTCGTAGACCATCTCTTCGTCGAGCTCGCCGACCCGCGAGGCTTTCTCGCCCACCATGAACACGCCGAACAGGCCGCGGTCGGGGATGGTTCCACCGCTCGTCACGGCGAGGCGCTGCGCACCCGGGCGGCCGGTGATCGTTCCCGCGTCGCGGTCCCAGACGATGCGCGGCCGCAGCTCGGCGAACTCGTCTGACGGATAACGCCCGGCGAGCAGGTCGAGCGTGGCCTCGTAGGCCGAGCGCGGCAGGCCGGCGAAGGGTGCGCTGCGCTTGATCTGGTCGAACCACTCCTCGACATCGATCGACTCGAGGGCGCACGCTGCGACCGTCTGCTGGGCGAGGATGTCGAGCGGGTTCTTCGGCACCGCGAGCGTCTCGATGAGACCCTTCGTCATGCGGTCGGCCGCGACGGCCGAGTGGATGAGGTCGGCCCGGTGCTTCGGGTAGATCACCCCGCGGGACACCTCGCCCACCTGATGCCCGGCCCGCCCGACCCGCTGCAGGCCGCTCGCGACCGACGGCGGGGACTCCACCTGCACGACCAGGTCGACGGCGCCCATGTCGATACCGAGCTCGAGGCTCGAGGTCGCGACCACGCACCGGAGGCGCCCGCTCTTCAGGTCGTCTTCGATGATGGCGCGCTGTTCCTTGCTCACCGAGCCGTGGTGGGCGCGGGCGAGGAGGGGGAGCGCGCCCTGCGACTGCCCACTCTGCGCCTGCACCTGCGCTGGTGCCTGCGCGGGCACCCGGCTCGACGACGCGGGTAGCGGTGCGGAAGCGGGCACGAACCCGTCGTTCTCCACCTCGAGCCCCAGCCGTTCCGCGTAGATCTCGTTCAGCCGCGCCGTCAACCGCTCGGCGAGGCGCCGCGAGTTTGCGAAGACGATCGACGAGCGGTGCTGCAGCACCCGGTCGACGATGCTCTCTTCGACGTGCGGCCAGATCGAGCCCTGCTGCGGCGTCGCGGCCGCGGCAGAACCCTCGAGCGGTGCCGCGGCACCGAGGTTCGCCATGTCTTCGACCGGAACCACCACGCGCAGGTCGAACTTCTTCGTCGAGACCGGGGCGACGATCGTCACCGGAACACCGCCCGCGAGGAACCGGGCAACCTCAGACGGCGGGCGCACGGTGGCCGAGAGACCGATCCGCTGTGCCGGGCGCTCGAGCAGGGCATCCAGTCGCTCGAGGCTGACGGCCAGGTGCGCACCGCGCTTGGTGGCAGCGACGGCGTGCACCTCGTCGATGATGACCGTGTGCACCGTCTTGAGCGTCTCGCGGGCGGCCGAGGTGAGCATGAGGAACAGCGACTCGGGCGTGGTGATGAGAATGTCGGGCGGCGTCTTGATCATGGAGCGCCGGTCAGACGAGGTGGTGTCGCCCGAGCGCACGCCCACCGTCACCGACGGGGGCTCGGTTCCCAGCCGCTTCGCCGTCTGCGTCACACCCACGAGCGGCGCGCGGAGGTTGCGCTCCACGTCGACGGCCAGGGCCTTCAGCGGTGAGATGTACAGCACGCGCGTACCGGCGACGCGCTCGGGGTCGGTCGGGGCCGAGGTCAGCTGGTCGATCGCCCAGAGGAAGGCCGCGAGCGTCTTGCCCGAACCCGTCGGTGCGACGACGAGCGCGTGCGACCCCTCGGAGACCGCCTGCCACGCCCCGACCTGCGCTTCGGTGGGCGCGGCGAAGGCCCCCGCGAACCATTCCCGGGTCGCGGGTGAGAACCGTTCGAGCACGGCCGACACCCGGGCCGCGTCGGCCTTCGCTGCTGTTGCTTTGCTCACCCCACCATCCTCCCCGATACCACTGACACTCGCCCGTTCGGCCCCGGGTGACCGGTAACCCTTGCGGTATGGGTGAGAATGAAGCATGAGCGTTCGCACCCCCGACCCGAACCCCGGCTGGCTGAGTGACCAGGAGCTCGACGACATCCGTCGCCGTCTGCCCCTGCTCTATGTGGAGGCCGTGCCGGTTCGCGTCGACGGGCTCGGGCAGGTCACCGAGGTCGGCGTTCTGCTCCGCGTCTCGCCGAGCGGCAACATGACCCGCACCATCGTGTCGGGCCGGGTGATGTACGGAGAGACCCTGCGCGACGCGCTCTTCCGCCACCTCGAGAAAGATCTCGGGCCGATGGCCTTCCCGCAGCTGCCGACCAGTCCCATCCCGTTCTCGGTCGCCGAGTACTTTCCGCTGCCGGGGGTCAGTGCCTTCACGGATGATCGGCAGCACGCCGTCTCCCTGGCCTACGTCATCCCGGTCACCGGTACCTGCGATCCGCGTCAAGACGCCCTCGAACTCACCTGGATGACCCCGCAGGAGGCCACCAGCGACGCCATCCACGCCGAGATGGAGGGCGGCCGCGGCGCCCTGCTGCGCGCAGCGCTCGCGTCGGTCGGCCGCCTGGCCTAGCCTGCGCCCATCCCGCCCGCACCAGCTCGCGCTGGATCGCGCCCGCACCATCCCGTCCGTTTTGCGCAAAAGCACCCAAAACGTTCCGTTTGCGTGCTTTTGCGCAAAACGGCCTCAGTCGAGCTGCGCGATGGTAGCGAGGTAGAAGTCGACGTACCGTTGCGCGTCGACCTCGAGCGCCACATCCGTCAGCCCGACCGCGGAGTGCAGCCCGTGCATCCGGTCTTCTCCCGGAAACTGCCGCCGATCGACGACGGTCTGCCCGCGACTGGCCCCTGCCAGCTCGACGAACACCGGCAGTCGTTCGACTCGCAGAGCATCCGGATCCACCAGGGCGCACACCGCGCCCGCGTCGCCGATGAGCCCCGTGTAGACCGGTTCGCGGCCCGGCCCCATGCCGATGCGGTGCGCGAGCAGCGCCCCGGCGACCTTCTGGGCGCGGCGGCTGCTCGCCTGCAGCGCCTCGGTCTGCTCTCGGGCGACCGCCACGTGATTGAACACGTCGAGGCCGTACATGAAGGTCGGGATGCCCGAATCGAGCACGATCGCCGCAGCCTCGGGGTCATGCCACACGTTGAATTCGGCCGTGGGGGTGGCGTTGCCCACGCTGGCCGATCCGCCCATGGAGAGGATGCGCTCGACCTTCGCCGCGACCTCCGGGTGGGTGCGCAGCAGCAGCGCGAGGTTGGTCTGCGGGGCGAGCGCGATGATCGTGACGGGCCCGCTGCTCGCGACCAGCCGGTCTCGCAGCATCCCGACGGCACCCTGTCCGACCGGCCGCCGGTTCGTCTCGGGCAGCACGATGCCGCCGAGCCCGTCGGCGCCGTGCACGTGCGAGGCGTCACGCGCCGGCGCGATCAGCGGCCGCACGGCGCCCGCGGCGACCGGGATGTCGCCTGCACCCGCCGCATCCAGGATCTTCAGCGTGTTGAGAACGACCTGCGGCAGTGCCGCGTTGCCCGCCACGCAGCTGATACCGAGCAGGTTCACCTCGGGGTGCGCGACGGCGAACATGATCGCCAGGGCGTCATCCACCCCCGTATCGACATCCATCAACACATTCACAGGGCTCATACACCCCAAGTTACTGGAGCCCCGCCCTGCCCGCCCGCCCGACCGCAGACCGCAGGCCCCCACTGTGCGCAAAAGCACCCAAGGCCGCGAGGTTGGGTGCTTTTGCGCAAAACGCGGGCGGATGCCCGCAGGGTTGAGCGTCGGGAGGTGACGCGGGGGACTAGCCCTGCGCGCGGCGGGGGGCCGAGCGCTGCGGGCGCGACGGGGAGGTCTGCGAGCCGCCGGCACTCGACCAGACGGTGGTCGAGCCGCCGCCTGAGCCGCCGCGGCCTGCACCGCCGCCACCCTGGCCGCGGCGTGCGCCGCCCGAACCCGATCCGCCGGCACCGGCGCCCGAAGCCGCACGGTCGCGACGCGGGCGGTCGGATGAACCCGTTCCTGCACCGGCACCGGCCGAGGCGCCGTCGCGGAGGCCACGCTTGCGCTGGGCGTTGGCGCCCTGTGATCCACCGCCGTCGCGAGAGCCCGAACCCGAGCCCCCACCGTTGCCGCCGCGCGAACCGCGTCCGCCGCCGCCATTGCCGCGACCGCCACCGCCGTTACCACCGGCACCGCCTCCCGAACGCCCACCACCGGTGAGCGTCACGGGAGCGTCAGACGGCTTCACATACGCCGCAACCTCGCCGACGAGAGCGTCGACCGAGGGCGAGGCGAGCGACACGCGCTCGGTCGCCACCGAGATCGCGGCCTTGCGCATGAGCTGGTCGAGGTCTTTCCGCTGGGCGGGAAGGATGATCGTCACGACGTCGCCCTCGCTGCCGGCCCGAGCCGTACGGCCCGAACGGTGCAGGTACGCCTTGTGCTCGGTGGGCGGGTCGACGTGGATCACGAGCTCGATGTCATCGACGTGCACACCGCGGGCCGCGACATCCGTCGCCACCAGCACGCTCACGTCACCGGCGCTGAAGGCGGCCAGGTTGCGGTCGCGGGCCACCTGCGAGAGGTTGCCGTGCAGGTCGACGGCCGGGATGCCCGCTTCGATGAGCTGGCGTGCGAGCTTCTTCGCGTGGTGCTTGGTGCGCATGAACAGGATGCGTCGCCCGGTGCCCGACGCCAGCTTCTTCACGAGGGCGGTCTTCGCCTCGGCGTCGTTGACCTCGAACACGTGGTGGGTCATAGCGGCGACGGGGGAGTTGGCCTCATCCACCGAGTGCAGAACCTGGTTGTGCAGGAAACGGTTGACGATCTTGTCCACGCCGTTGTCGAGCGTGGCGGAGAAGAGCAGGCGCTGGCCGTGCTCGGGCGTCTTCGAGAGGATGCGCGTCACGACGGGGAGGAAGCCCAGGTCGGCCATGTGGTCGGCCTCGTCGAGCACGGTGATCTCCACGGCGTCGAGCGATACGAAGCCCTGCTTCATGAGGTCTTCGAGACGGCCGGGGCAGGCGACGACGACGTCGACACCTGCCTTGAGGGCGGCGACCTGGCGCGACTGCGAGACGCCACCGAAGATCGTGGTCGACTTGAGGCCGTAGGCGTCGGCGAGCGGCTGCAGCACCGCGGTGATCTGCGTGGCGAGCTCGCGCGTCGGGGCGAGGATCAGGCCGACCGGGCGGCCCGGGCGGCGCTTTCCGCCGGCGAGGGCACCCGCGAGGCGGGCGACCATCGGAATCGAGAACGCGAGCGTCTTGCCCGAGCCGGTCTTGCCGCGGCCCAGCACGTCGCGCCCGTTGAGCGTGTCGGGCAGGGTGTCGACCTGGATCGGGAACGGGCTGGTGATTCCGTCGGCAGTGAGCTTGGCGACGAGCGGGGCCGGCACGCCGAGTGAGGCGAACGAGGGGCCTGCCGCGGTGTCTGCTGACGAAGTGGTGGGTGTGACTGTTGTCATGGGGGGTTTCGGTGCCTTCCAGGCATCGGTTCCACCGGAGAACGGCGCGTGCCGGGCAGCGTGCTGCTGCCCGGCGGAGTGCGTCTGCGCGATCTCGTCCCGGTTCGCCGCCCGCCACAGCCGAGGGCCGGGCGCACGTGCCGAAGCGGACTTCGGTGGAAGTGTGGCGAAGGTGCCGGTGGGCACATCCGTTCGCCGTGAGAATTCATCTTCATGCCGAACCAGAGTGTTCTGCAGAGGACATGCGTTCTACGACGCAGGGAGCGCAAATGCGCTCGCAAGTATCTACAGTCTAGCAGGCGAATGGATGCCGGGTCAGCTGCCGAGGTCGTAGACCGTTGAGCCGCCCACCGTGGTCGCGGTGTAGGTCGCGGTCACCCAGGCCTCGATCGCGCTCGCAGCGCTCGTGGAGCTGCTGCCGCCGCCCGCGCCACCGCCCTGGCCGCTGACGATGTAGTAGCCCACGTCACCCGCGGCCACGTAGGCCTGGAACTCGGCGAGCGTCGGCGTCGGGTCGTCGCTCCAGCCGCCGATCGCCATCACGGCGGTCTCCGAGCTGAGTTCGAGCGTGGCTGCGCTCTGCGAGCCGTCCACCGCCGCTGCCCACCGTGCCGTCGAGGCGGCGAGCAGGGCGGTGAGGGCGGCGGAGTCCGTGCTGCCGGCGCCTGCGGTGGTGGTGGTGCCCGCGGTGCTGCTGGTGCCTGCGGTGCCGGTGCTGCCGGCGCCGGTGCCCGTGCCGCCGGTGCTGCTCGTGCCCGACGGCGCGGTGCCGCCGGTCATCCCGCCCGGCCGCTCGCCGGTCGCGGCGCTCGGCGCAGAACCCCCACCACCACCACCACCGCCACCGCCACCACCACCGCCACCGCCGGCCGCCAGACCGCTGCTGCTCACGCTCCCGACCGAGGGGATCGACCCGCTGTGCGCCACCGACGCCGTCGCCACCGCGTAGGCGGCCGACCCGCCGAGGCCGAAGAGCGCGCCCGCGATCACCGCCACCGCTGTCACCCGCGCGAGACGCGCCGCGGAACCCACGACGAGCGCCGCCGCCGAGAGCACCGCTCCGACGACGAGCACCCACCGCAACCAGGGCAGCCATGACGCGTTCTCAGACAGCAGCACGAACGCCCATGCGCCCGAGCCGGCGATCATCGCCGCAAGTCCGAGTCGCCCGAGCCAGGTCGATCGAACGCTCCACAGCACGACGCCACCGACTGCCACCAGGGCGGCGACCGCGGGGGCCAGCGCGACGGTGTAGTACGGGTGGATCGTTCTGCTCATGTAGCTGAACACCAGACCGGTGACGAGCAGCCAGCCTCCCCACAGCAGCAGCGCGGCGCGCAACGGATTCGCCCGCCCGCCCTTTCGCGTGACCACCAGCCCGAGCACCAGGGCCAGCAGGGCCGCCGGCAGCAGCCAGGAGATCTCGAGCCCCATCTCGCTGCTGAACAACCGGTCGAGCCCGGTCGAGCCGCCGAAACTCGAGCCGGCCGCGCCGGTCGCCGTTCCGCCGCCCCCGCCGCTTCCTGACCCTCCGAAGATGCGCCCCAGCCCGTTGTACCCGAAGACGAGGTCGAGCACGGTGTTGTTCGTCGATCCGCCGATGTACGGTCGAGCATCCGCGGGCCAGAGTGCGACGGCAATCACCCACCAGCCGGCGGCGACCACGAGCGCGCTCGCCGCGATGAGCAGGTGCGCGATGCGTCGCCCCAGCGTGGTCTGGGCGGCAACCAGGTAGACCAGGCCGAACGCCGGCAGCACCAGCAGGCCCTGCAGCATCTTGGTGAGAAAGGCGAAGCCGAGCGCGACACCCGCCAGCGCGAGCCATTTCCAGCTCGCCGTCGGCAGGGCCCGCACCACGGAGTACGCGGCAGCGGTCATGAGCAGCACCAGCAGCGCATCCGGATTGTCGAAGCGGAACATCAGGGCCGCGGCGGGCGTGAACGCGAGAACCGCTCCCGCCAACAGACCGCCGACGGCCGCCGGACGGGCCCCGAGGCTCGCGAGACTGCGGCGAACAGCGCCGAACAGCAGGGCCACAGCGCCGACGCCCATCACGGCCTGCGGGGCCAGCACGCTCCAGCTCGAGAAGCCGAAGAGGCGGGCCGAGAGCCCCATCACCCACAGCGAAGCAGGCGGTTTGTCGACAGTGATGAAGTTCGAGGCGTCGAGAGACCCGAAGAAGAAGGCCTTCCAGCTCGTCGCCCCCGCCTGAACGGCCGCCGCATAGAACGTGTTCGCGTAGCCGCTCGCGCCGAGGTTCCACAGGTAGAGCACGGCCGTCACCAGCAGCAGGCCGAGAAGGCTCGGGCGAACCCACGCCGGTGAGGTGCGGTCGCCGACTGCGGCGCGCACGATCAGGCTCCGGATGCCCGTCCCGCCGATCCTCGAACCGACGCGTGGTGCGGTAGGGCTGAGACTCGCGGGGTGCGACGACATGGGCTGGCCTCTCACTGGGGCACCGTGCACAGGCACGGTGCACTCGGGCACCGTGCACAGGCACGGTGGATGATGTCATCCCAGCCTCTGCGTGCCCGCTATGCGCCGTCTCGGCGGTGGCTATGCGAAACCTATGAAGTCACCGCGCCCCGAGGCGCCTATCGTCGCCCTGTGGTGCGGCTCGGGGGAGCAGCGCGCTGCCCCGGCTCAGTGGTACAGCTCGCCCACCGGGATCTCGGCCGCCACCCGGTTGCCGAGCGGCGCCAGCGGGCATGCCCAGGCCGGGTCGTAGGCGCACGACGGGTTGTAGGCGAAGTTGAAGTCCAGCACGAGCGACCCGGGCACGGCTCCCTCGCCGAGGAACGCCCCCTTGATGGTGTCGAGCAGGTACCGCCCGCCACCGTAGGTGCCGCCCGGACGCCCGGCAAGCGCATCCCGAACCGGCAGGAACAGCCCGCCGCCGTACGACTGCAGGCGCCACACGTCGAGCGTGCCCACCTCGGGCACTTCGGCCCGCCCGACCAGTTCGAACGGAACCACGCCGTCGGTGCCGGTCTCGAAATCGAACCGTGCCGGCTCCTCGGGGGCGACCAGCTCGACCTCGAAGCGCCAGGCGGGGTCGTACTCGGCGACCGGCAGTCCCTCGAACCCGGCCCGGTCCTCCGGCAGGAGCGGGGTCTGCGGATGCGTGTCGAACAGCTCGTTGCGCGAGGCCCTCCAGAAGGTGTGCGCCTCCACGGCGGGCAAGGGTGCGTCTGTCCCGACCCCCGTACCGGGCCCCGCTGCGAGCCGCCGTGTCTCGGCGTAGATGTCGAAGACCCGCCGCCGCCAGTCGGCCGTCTCGATCGCGGTGCGTGCATCGGCCATCAGGCCGTGTCCTCGCCAGCCATCGGCGCCGCGTGCTTCGGCTCGAACGACCACGTCGGTGCCAGTTGCTTCAGCCGCACCCCGCGCACCTGCCAGAACGCCCACATGCTCATCCAGATCGCCGGTGTCAGTGCCCCGGCACCGATGATCAACCGGTCGCGGTAGAGCGTCTTCGCCGGTTCATACGGGTCGACCGACACGGCCATCCGGTGGTCCCATTTCGTCACGAGCGTCAGCGCACCCGAGGCGGCGTGCCCCTTGTCGTGGATGATGCGCACCCCCGGATGCTGCGTGTGCGTGCGATCGATGTCGATCACCTGCCGCCCCATCGGCAGCAGCCCGAACGCCTCGATCTCGACCCGGTTCTCGCCCTCGGGCCAGGTCGTGCGAAAACCGCCCGGCTCGAGCGACGACACGCTGAGCAGCGGAGCCGACACCTCCCGGAACACGGCCGGACTCTGCAGGGCCCGCCACGCCGCATCCACCGAACAGTCGAGCGTCAACTTCAGCATCACCTTCATGCACCCAGTCTGTCGCAGTAGGCGAACGGATGCCTCGGGTTGACGTCGCTACGATTGTCGGGTGAACATCCCACCGGTCGTCGCCCAGACCCCCTACCAGGTGCGTTTCGGTCGCGGGCCGGGCGCCCTCGACGACGTCGCCCGGCACGCCGACGTGGTCATCTGGGTCGACGCGCTGCCGACCCTCGTGCACACCTCCTTCGAACCGACCGTCGTGCCCACGATCGAGGGGCTGCCGGTCATCCACGCCGACCTCCGCACGCGCTCGCAGGCGGCCGACTGGATGCTCGACCAGCAGGTCCAGGCCGGCGTGCGTGTCTCGGTGGCGGTCATCGCCGCTCACGACAGCACCGAAGACACCCTTGCCGCCGGAGCCGTGATCGACGCCCTCGCGGCCCGGGGAATCGACTTCTCTTCCCCGGAGGCGGCGGTCGCCTGCGCGTCGTTCACCGCGCTCGAACGGGCGGTCGGGCACCTTTTCACGGCCTCGGTCTCGGGGCGGGAACTCATCGCGGCCGGCCACGCCGACGTGGTCGGGGCGGCGAGCGATGTCGACGCCGGCGTGGCCGGTGCGCCGTCGGGTATCGATTGTCAGCCGCCGGTGGTTGCATAGGACGGTGGTTGCATAGACCAGCAGCCCGCACCCGGGCCGAACTCTTCGAGGGAGACATCATGAAAGCAGTCATCAACGGAACCGTCATCGCCGAGGCTCCGAAGGAAGACCTCATCGCGATCGAGGGCAACTGGTACTTCCCGCCCGCCAGCGTGAAGAGCGAGTACCTCGTCTCTAGCCCGACGCCCTACACCTGCCCGTGGAAGGGTGCGTGCCAGTACTTCAGCGTCAAGGCCGGCGACGAGACGCTGAAAGACCGCGCGTGGAGCTACCCGACACCCTACGAGTCAGGCATCAAGCGTGTCGGCAAGGACTTCAGCGACTACGTCGCGTTCTGGAAAGAAGTGAACGTCACCGAGTAGTAGACGTCACCGCGTAGCAGACGTCACCGAGTAGTAGACGTCACCGAGTAGTAGACGCCACCGCGTAGCAGCGTCTACGCCTGGGTTCCGGCCAGCCGCCTCGGTGCGGCCGGAACCTCGCGGCGCTCCCAGCTGATCACGAACGCGCGGTCGAAGCGCCGTGAGCATGCTCCGCACGCCAGAACCCGCGCCGGCTTCCGGTAACGGTAGTGCAGGTGTCCGTTCGGGCAGGTGCCCATCCACGGCGCCAGTTCGTCGGCGATCGCGCCCTGGTGCAGGCGCTTTCCCTCGTAGCCGAGGTCTTTGCCCACCGCCCGCCAGGTGGGGCCGTGCCCGGCACGGGACCCCGCGACCGCGTGGGCGATCTCGTGCAGCAGAACCTGGTGGATCTCGTCGTCTTCGTATCGCGCCGCCAGGTGCCGTGACACCGTGATTCGCTTCTCGGTGTAGTTGCAGAGGCCCGCGCGCGTCTTGGCGTTGTCGAAGCCGAAACTCCACACCGCCTCATCGAGGTGGAGGGCGATGAGGGCGTTCGCCCAGGTTCGTACGCGGTGCAGGTCAGCCACGGTTCGAGCCTAAGTCACTGCACCGACACTGGGCAGTCGACACTGCGTGGCCGACACTGCGTTGCCGACACTGTGCGGTCAACAGGCCGACACTGCGCGGCCCTACTTGCCGAGGAACGCCTCGGCCACGCCGATCGCGATCAGCGAGCTCTCGAGCTGGTCCATCGAGGCGCCCGACTTCTCCCACAGCACCACCGCTGCCTTGAAGTCGGCCAGCGCCTCCCGGTACTCACGCTGGTCGAACAGCACACGGCCGCGATTGTGCAGAGCAGTCGCCTCGAGCGTCGTCCACTCGTGGCCCCTCGCCTCCTCGGCGCAGATCGTGAGGTCGGTCAGCGCCGGCACGAGCTTCCCCTGGTACTGCTGAACCTGCGCACGACGGATGCGGGCTGCCAGCCCCTGCTCCCGATCGCCCGAGAACCGGGCCTGGCGCAGGGCCTCGTTCGCGATGTCCCACGCTTCGTCGAGCCGCCCGAGCAGGCGCAGCAGACTCAGTTTCTCGTTCAGGGCCGACAGGCTGCGCAGCGTTCCGAGTTCGGAGAGCCGCTTCTCTGCTGCTGCCACATCGACGGTCTCACGCAGGGTCTTCGGGTCGTAGCCGGTGATGATGCTCAAGGGTTGACGCTCCTGGTTCGGTCGTCTTCCAGCTTACGGCTCAGGATGCGCCCGCCCCGAGAGCAACACGGGCCAGTCGGTCGTCTCCGGCTCGGGCGGAACCCCGACCATCCGTGTTGTTGCTGAGCAGCAGCAGCCCGGAGCCGTCGGCGGTCGCAGAGACGTCCCGGATACGCCCCAGGGAGTCGACGAGAAAGTCCTTCACCGCGGGTGCGGTCTGGCTCGCCCCGTCGCCCGCGACCGTGATGCTCCAAATGCGTTCGCCGCCGAGCGCCGCCATGAAGAGGGTGTCGCCGACCATCGCGAGCCCGCTCGGGCTCGCCTCGTCGGTCGACCACTGCACGATGGGGTTGGTGACGCCGTTCGCGGTCGCACCCGCCTCACCGTCGCCGAGCCCCTCGACCGTCGGCCATCCGTAATTCGCACCCGGCGTGATGACGTTCAACTCGTCCCACGTGTTCTGGCCGAACTCGGCGGCGTACATCGTGCCGTCGGCGCTCCAGGCCATGCCCTGCGGATTGCGGTGCCCGATGCTGTACACGGGAGAGCCCGGGAACGGGTTGTCGCCCGGCACCGCGCCGGTCGGTGTCACGCGCAGGATCTTGCCCGACAGGGACTCCACCCGCTGCGCGTTCGAGGACTGGTTCGCGTCGCCGGCGGTGATGTAGAGCATCCCGTCGGGCCCGAACAGGATGCGCCCGCCGTTGTGGTTCGAGGCCTTCGGGATGCCCGTGAGCACGTCGTACGCCTGGCCGAGGGTGAAGGCACCGGGCCCGCCTGCGAGCTCCATGCGCACGACGCGGTTGTCGCTCGCCGTCGTGAGGTACGCATACAGGTAGGTGGGAGCGGTTCCCCCGCTCGCGGCGCCCACCACCCCGGTGTTGTCGACGTATGCGGCGAGCCCCAGCAGGCCGCCCTCGCCCGCTGCGGCGACGCCCGGCACCGTACCGATCGCACCGGCGCTGCCATCGGCGCGGATCTCCTTGATGGCTCCTGTGTTGCGCTCGTCGACGAGAACCGTGCCGTCGGCCAACGTCACGATCGACCACGGCGCATCGAGCTCGTCGGCCACGGTCGCGGGGTCGCCGGTGGGGTGGAACGCGCCCGTCAGGGGCGCGGCGCCCGGCGCTTTATCCGCGGGTGCCGGCGCAGCTGTCGTCGGGGCGGATTCCGTCGCCGGGGGCGCCGTCGTGCTGGGCGCTGCAGTGGCCGCGACAGGGCCTCTCGTCTCCGAGTCGGACCCCGTGCATCCACTCACCGCCAGCAGCAGCGCCACACCGAACCCCGCCGCACCCAAGGCCGCGCCCGCGCCCGCCCTGCCTGTGCTGCCGGCCCGTCCCGCGCGTCTCGTCATCAGCCCAGACTGCCCGGCTTCACTTGAAAGATGCTGCGAGCCGGCGGCGGCGAGGGCACGGCGGTCTGGTCCGTCACGACCGCGGCGCTCTGGATGAACGCCCGCAGTTCGGCGCCGTCGACGACCTTGGCCGGGGTCGGGTCGCTCGCCACGAGCCGGGGCAGGCGGTCGAAGGGCAGGGGAGCATCCGAGGCGAACATCACCACGTTGCCGAATCGGCGCGACTTCAGCACCTGCGGGTCGACCACGAGTGCGACGTGCGCGAACACCGCGGCGAGTGTGGCGGCCTGGCTGCGGGCAAAGGCGAGCCCTGCGCCATCGGCGACGTTGGCGGTGAGGATACCCGTGGGGCCCAGCAGGGCGGATGCCAGCCTGTAGAACTCGACACTGGTCACATGCGCCGGGGTGCGGGCGCCGGAGAACACATCCACCACGAGAACGTCGACGGTGCCCCTCAACCCGTGCGGAAGCTTCGCCAGCACCTCGCGCGCATCGCCGTGCCGCACCCGGATCGACGCCTCCTTCGGCAGCGGAAGCTGCTCCCGCACGAAGTCGACCAGCCCCGACTCGAGTTCGACGACCTGCTGCCTCGAACCGGGCCTCGTCGCAGCGACGTACCGTGGCAGCGTGAACGCCCCGCCCCCGAGGTGCAGCGCCGTGATCGGCTCGCCCTCGGGCGCAACCAGGTCGATCCCGTGCCCGATGCGCCGCACATACTCGAACGCCAGGTAGGTCGGATCCTCCAGCGCCACATGCGACTGAGGCGTCCCGTCGACCACCAGCGTGAACGCCCCCGGCTGATGCCGATCGGCCTCCACCACCGCCCGCATCCCGTTCGCCAACGTCACGCTCGGGTGCTCGCCCGGCGCCCCCCCGCCGTGGGCTCCGCCCCCGCCCGCACCGCCCCTGCCCGCACCGCGCCCGCTGCCGCTCCCGCCTGCGCCACCCCCGCTACCGGTCCCGCCCGCACGCCGCCTGCTCTGTCGCTCACTCACCCTCCGACCCTAACCGGCGCCCCACTCCTGCTCACCACGCCCCCCACCCCCACCCCACTCCTGCTCACCACGCCCCCCACCCCCTCCGCCGCCGCACGCACGCCGCCCGCCGCCCCCCGCCGCTCAATTCAGGAAGTGTGGCGCGATACGCCTCCAGCGACCATGGCGCCTGCAATCTCCTGCATGGCGCTAGAAAGTCCTGAATTGCGCGGCGCCGTCCGCCGTGGCACCAGTCCTCCACAATCGGAACGTGCACGCATCTCTCCACAGATCGGCCTCGGCAGCCGACTCAGGCCGATCGAGCCGTCAGTGTTGCGTCATGCCGTCGACATCATCTCCGCAGTCCATCGTGCTCGGCAGCCGAGTTCAGCACATCGCCGAACTTCGCGCGGCCGGCCTCGGGCGCAGTGACATCGAGGCATTGCTCAAGGACGGTTCGATCGCCCGCGTGCGTCGAGGCTGGTATCGGGCTCAGGATGCTCACCCCGACATTGTCGCGGCGGTGAGGGTCGGAGGGGCGCTGACCGCAACGTCCGCAGCGGCGCTCTACGGATTGTGGGTTCCACCTGATGACCGACTGCACGTGTCTGTGCCGCAGAACGCCTCGCGGTTGAGACGACCCGACCCCGGCGCATCCCGCGCGCCGCTGCGCCCGGTGTGCATCCATTGGTCGCGGTCACGCGCATCGCCGTCGCGATCGATTGAAAGTGTGCCGGTCATATTGCAGCAGTCACTCGAATGTCTCCCCGATGAGATGGCCATCGTGCTCATTGACTCAGCTCTGCACCTGAAAGTCGATGGCGTCACGCTGGCGTCGCTCGGTCGCCTTTTCGAAGGCCTGCCCGCCCGTTATCGCTCGGCGCTGAGCCGCGCCGACCCCGAAAGCGAGTCAGGAATCGAGACGCTGGTGCGGCTGCGTCTGCGGAGTCTCGGTATCAGCGTCCGCACGCAGGTCAGGCACCGCGGAGTGGGTCGGGTCGACCTGCTCGTCGGTGATCGGCTCGTGATCGAGGTCGACGGCAGGGAGCACCACGACTCGCGCGAGGCCTTCGCATCCGACAGGGAGCGCGACCTCGTGCTCTTTCGCGACGGTTTCGACCGGCTTCGTCTGACCTACGCGCACGTTATGTACCGCTGGCCCGAGATCGAGGGCGTCATCGTGGAGGCCGTTCGTCGTCGCCGGCACCGGTGGCGGATGTCTGACCGCCCAGTCCCGGCCCCGAGCTCAGCCGTGCCGCCGTCCGCGACACAGGCGTCTGCTACGCCGTCCACTGCGCAATTCAGGAAGAAATCCGCGCAATTCAGGAATAGCGAGAAGGGAGCGACGCCTTGAGCGCGGCGCTCCACATCTCCTGAGTTGCGCGAGGGGATGGCCGGAAACGGGTGCGGCAACCGGGAGGGCTGGGCGAACAGGGCGGCAACCGGGAGCGCGGAGCGGGGCGGCGGAGGGGTGGGGCAGTGGGAGGGCGAAGAGTGGGTGGGGAGGGGAGTGGGAGTAGCAGTAGTGGGCGGGGGAGGGGCGGTTATACCGCAGAGGGAGAAAATGGTCAAGATTCGAGTAGACAAAGGCCCCACAGCGGCATATAGTTGTTCTTTGCGCTCCCAGTACTCCTATGCCTTCATATTGCGGTTGGCTCGCGCTGCAGAATCTTCTTCGTCAGACGAAACCGCAGCATCACTCTGGAACTCTCCCATTAAGTTCTAACGAAGAGTCTGGCGAGTTCTCAACCAAATTAAACCCAGTACTGACCCGACGGGGTCCACGGAGGTTATTTCCTTGGCTGCTGCGAGCAACGCAACCACCACCACACCCAAGAACGGTCGCGGAGCTTCGCGACTCTCGTTCGCCAAAATTTCTGACAACCTGACGGTTCCCGATCTGCTTGCCCTGCAGACCGAGAGCTTCGACTGGCTGGTCGGCAACGACGCGTGGAAGACACGCGTCGCCGAAGCCAAGAAGCAGGGTCGCAAAGACCTTCCCGAGCACTCCGGCCTCGATGAGATCTTCGAGGAGATCTCCCCGATCGAAGACCTCGGCGAGACCATGCAGCTCAGCTTCACGAGCCCGTTCCTCGAGCCCGAGAAGTACACCATCGACGAGTGCAAGGAGCGCGGCAAGACCTACGCCGCCCCACTGTACGTCGAGGCCGAGTTCATGAACCACCTCACCGGTGAGATCAAGACCCAGACGGTCTTCATGGGCGACTTCCCGCTCATGACCGAAAAGGGAACGTTCATCATCAACGGCACCGAGCGTGTCGTCGTCTCCCAGCTCGTGCGGAGCCCCGGCGTCTACTTCGACCGCCAGCTCGAGAAGACCTCCGACAAGGACATCTATTCGGCCCGCGTCATCCCGAGTCGCGGTGCCTGGCTCGAGTTCGAGATCGACAAGCGCGACCAGGTCGGCGTGCGCATCGACCGCAAGCGCAAGCAGAGCGTCACCGTCTTCCTGAAGGCCCTCGGCCTCACCAGCGAGGAGATCCTCGAGCAGTTCAAGGGTTACTCCTCCATCGAGGCCACCCTCGAGAAGGACTCCATCCTGACGAAGGAAGAGGCCCTCAAGGACATCTACCGCAAGCTCCGCCCGGGCGAGCAGGTCGCCGCCGAGGCCGCGCGTGCGCTGCTCGACAACTTCTACTTCAACTCCAAGCGCTACGACCTCGCGAAGGTCGGTCGCTACAAGATCAACCGCAAGCTGGGCATCGAGAGCGAGCTGTCGAACTCCGTTCTGACGAACGAAGACATCATCGCGACGATCAAGTACCTGGTGGCCCTCCACGAGAACCAGACCACGCTTCCCGGTACCCGCGGTGGCAAGGCCGTCGAGATCCGTCTCGACATCGACGACATCGACCACTTCGGCAACCGTCGCATCCGTGCCGTCGGTGAGCTCATCCAGAACCAGGTGCGCACGGGTCTGTCCCGTATGGAGCGCGTGGTGCGCGAGCGGATGACGACGCAGGACATCGAGGCGATCACCCCGCAGACCCTGATCAACGTGCGCCCCGTCGTCGCCGCGATCAAGGAGTTCTTCGGCACCTCGCAGCTGTCGCAGTTCATGGACCAGAACAACCCCCTCGCGGGCCTGACGCACAAGCGTCGCCTGTCCGCGCTGGGCCCGGGTGGTCTTTCCCGTGAGCGTGCCGGTGTCGAGGTTCGAGACGTGCACCCCAGCCACTACGGCCGCATGTGCCCCATCGAGACCCCTGAGGGCCCGAACATCGGCCTGATCGGCTCGCTGGCCTCGTTCGCCCGCATCAACTCCTTCGGTTTCATCGAGACCCCGTACCGCCGCGTCGTCGACGGCGTGGTCACCGAGAACATCGACTACCTCACCGCGAGCGAAGAGGACGAGTACGTGGTGGCCCAGGCCAACGCGCCCCTCACCAAAGACGCCCGCTTCGCCGAGCCCCGCGTGCTCGCCCGTAAGAAGGGTGGCGAGGTCGACCTCTTCCCGATCGAAGACATCGGCTACATGGATGTCTCGCCCCGCCAGATGGTGTCGGTCGCGACATCCCTCATCCCCTTCCTCGAGCACGACGATGCCAACCGCGCCCTCATGGGTGCGAACATGCAGCGCCAGGCCGTGCCGTTGCTGATGAGCGACAGCCCGTTCGTCGGAACCGGTATGGAGGGCTTCGCCGCCGTCGACGCCGGAGACGTGGTCACCACGCTCCACGCCGGTGTCGTGCAGGAGGTGTCGGCTGACGCCGTCTCCGTTCTGCTCGACGAGGGTGGAGTCGAGACCTACTACCTGCGCAAGTTCGACCGCTCGAACCAGGGCACGAGCTACAACCAGCGCGTCATCGTCAACGAGGGTGACCGCGTCGAGGTCGGAGAGGTCATCGCCGATGGCCCCGCCACCGAGAACGGCGAGCTCGCACTCGGCAAGAACCTCCTCGTGGCGTTCATGCCGTGGGAGGGCTACAACTTCGAAGACGCCATGATCCTCAGCCAGAACCTGGTGAAGGACGACACTCTCTCGTCGATCCACATCGAGGAGTACGAGGTCGACGCTCGCGACACGAAGCTGGGCAAGGAGGAGATCACGCGTGACCTCCCCAACGTCAGCCCCGAGCTGCTCGCCGACCTCGACGAGCGTGGCATCATCCGGATCGGTGCCGAGGTTCGCCCCGGCGACATCCTCGTCGGCAAGGTCACACCCAAGGGTGAGACCGAGCTGAGCGCCGAGGAGCGACTGCTTCGTGCGATCTTCAATGAGAAGAGCCGCGAAGTGCGCGACACCAGCCTGAAGGTGCCCCACGGTGAGCGCGGAACCATCATCGCCGTCAAGGAGTTCTCTGCCGAGAACGACGACGAACTGGGCTCCGGCGTCAACCAGCGCGTGGTCGTCTACATCGCCCAGAAGCGCAAGATCACCGAGGGTGACAAGCTCGCCGGCCGTCACGGCAACAAGGGTGTCATCGCGAAGATCCTGCCCGTCGAGGACATGCCGTTCCTCGCAGACGGTACCCCCGTCGACGTGGTGCTGAACCCGCTCGGCATCCCCGGTCGCATGAACTTCGGCCAGGTGCTCGAGATCCACTTGGGCTGGATCGCCAAGCAGGGTTGGAACGTGGAGGGCAAGGGCAACAAGTGGGCCGGCCGTCTTCCCGAGGCCGCACACCAGGCGCCCGCGAACACCAAGGTCGCGACCCCCGTCTTCGACGGTGCCCTCGAGGAGGAGATCGCAGGACTGCTCGACTCGACGCTGCCGACCCGTGACGGCGACCGCCTGATCAACGGCACCGGCAAGGCGACGCTCTTCGACGGTCGCTCCGGCGAGCCGTTCCCCGAGCCCATCTCGGTCGGCTACATGTACATCCTGAAGCTCCACCACCTCGTCGACGACAAGATCCACGCTCGTTCGACCGGTCCGTACTCGATGATCACGCAGCAGCCGCTGGGTGGTAAGGCACAGTTCGGTGGGCAGCGCTTCGGTGAGATGGAAGTGTGGGCGCTCGAGGCCTACGGCGCCGCATACGCTCTGCAGGAGCTTCTGACGATCAAGTCGGATGACATCCTGGGCCGCGTGAAGGTGTACGAGGCGATCGTCAAGGGTGAGAACATCCAGGAGCCCGGTATTCCCGAGAGCTTCAAGGTGCTCATCAAGGAGATGCAGTCGCTGTGCCTGAACGTGGAGGTGCTGTCTGCCGACGGTACCGCGGTCAGCCTGCGCGACACCGATGACGAGGTCTTCCGCGCTGCGGAGGAGCTGGGCATCAACATCTCCACGCGGTTCGAGAACTCATCAATTGATGACATCTGAGCTAGCTCATGATGTGATTCGCGAACCGCGAATCTCCTCTCACCCCCTCTTTAGCTGACTTTTCCAGGAGAGAAGAAAAAATTGCTCGACGTTACAACTTTTGACGAACTGCGGATCGGTCTCGCTACGGCAGACGACATCCGCAAGTGGTCGCACGGTGAGGTCAAGAAGCCCGAGACGATCAACTACCGCACGCTGAAGCCCGAGAAGGACGGTCTCTTCGGAGAGCAGATCTTCGGGCCGAGCCGTGACTGGGAGTGCTCGTGCGGCAAGTACAAGCGAGTGCGCTTCAAAGGCATCGTGTGTGAGCGCTGCGGTGTCGAGGTCACGAAGTCGTCGGTGCGCCGTGAGCGCATGGGCCACATCGAGCTCGCCGCCCCGGTCACCCACATCTGGTACTTCAAGGGTGTTCCGAGCCGTCTGGGCTACCTGCTCGACATGGCTCCGAAAGACCTCGAGAAGGTCATCTACTTCGCGGCCTACATGATCATCTCGGTCGACGCGGATGCGCGCCACGAAGACATGCCGGGCCTCGAGAACGAGCTGCGTCTCGAGATCAAGACCCTCAGCGACCAGCGCGACAGCCGCATCGCCGACCGCCTCCAGAAGCTCGAGACCGACCTTGCCGCCCTCGAGGCGGAAGGTGCCAAGAGCGACCAGAAGCGTCGCACGAAGGACGCTGCCGAGAAGGAGATGGGCCAGGCCCGCAAGTCCTTCGACGAGCAGATCGCCCAGCTCGAGCGCGTGTGGGAAGACTTCCGCAGCCTCAAGGTCGGCGAGCTGAAGCCCGAAGACTCCGTGTTCCACGAACTGCAGGACCGTTACGGCCAGTACTTCGAGGCCTACATGGGTGCCGAGGCGATCAAGAAGCGCCTCGAGGCCTTCGATCTCGCCACCGAGTCCGACACGCTGCACCTGCAGATCTCGGAGGGCAAGGGCCAGAAGAAGATCCGCGCCATCAAGCGCCTCCGGGTCGTCAACTCGTTCCTGATCACCGGCAACTCGCCGGCCGCGATGGTTCTCGACGTGGTCCCCGTGATCCCGCCGGAGCTCCGCCCGATGGTGCAGCTGGATGGTGGCCGCTTCGCGACCTCCGACCTCAACGACCTGTACCGCCGCGTGATCAACCGCAACAACCGTCTCCGTCGACTGCTCGACCTCGGTGCGCCCGAGATCATCGTCAACAACGAGAAGCGGATGCTGCAGGAGGCCGTCGACGCACTGTTCGACAACGGCCGCCGCGGTCGCCCCGTCACGGGTACCGGCAACCGGGCGCTGAAGTCCCTGAGCGACATGCTCAAGGGAAAGCAGGGTCGGTTCCGCCAGAACCTGCTCGGCAAGCGCGTGGACTACTCGGGCCGTTCGGTCATCATCGGTGGCCCGCAGCTGAAGCTGCACCAGTGCGGTCTGCCCAAGCAGATGGCTCTGGAGCTGTTCAAGCCGTTCGTGATCAAGCGCCTGATCGATCTGAGCCACGCCCAGAACATCAAGGCCGCGAAGCGTATGGTCGAGCGCAGCCGCCCCCAGGTGTGGGATGTGCTCGAGGAGATCATCCGCGAGCGTCCCGTCATGCTGAACCGTGCACCCACGCTCCACCGACTGGGCATCCAGGCTTTCGAGCCCCAGCTCGTCGAGGGCAAGGCGATCCAGCTGCACCCGCTCGTCTGCACCGCGTTCAACGCGGACTTCGACGGCGACCAGATGGCCGTTCACCTTCCGCTGTCGGTCGAGGCCCAGGCCGAGGCACGCATCCTGATGCTCGCCTCGAACAACATCCTGAAGCCCTCCGACGGTCGCCCCGTGACCCTGCCCACGCAGGACATGATCATCGGGCTGCACCACCTCACCACCCTGCGCGAAGGCGTCGTCGGTGAGGGCCGTGCGTTCTCCAGCGTCGCCGAGGCCATCCTGGCCAAAGACCAGGGCACCCTCGACCTCAACGCCAAGGTGCGCATCCGTCTCGAGAACATCACCTTCGCCGAGGGTGAAGCCCCCGAGAATGCGGTTCTGGCCGAGGGCAACCACGCCCCCGGTGTGACGCTGGTGGAGACATCCCTCGGCCGTGCGCTCTTCAATGAGACGCTGCCGACGGACTACCCGTACGTCGAGGCCGTCGCAGACAAGGGCCAGATCTCGGCCATCGTCAACGACCTCGCCGAGCGCTACCCGAAGGTGGAGGTCGCTGCAGCACTGGACCGCATCAAGGATGCCGGTTTCTACTGGGCCACCCGCTCAGGCGTCACCGTTGCTCTCTCCGACGTTCTGACCCCGCCGAACAAGCGCGAGATCGTTGCGACCTACGAGAAGCTCGCCGCCAAGGTGCAGTCGCAGTATGAGAAGGGCCTCACCACCGACGCCGAGCGTCGCCAGGAACTGATCCAGATCTGGACCAAGGCGACCGAAGACGTCGCCGAGGCCATGCAGGCGAACTTCCCGGCGAACAACACGATCAACCGCATGGTCACCTCGGGTGCCCGTGGTAACTGGCTGCAGATCCGCAACATCGCGGGTATGCGAGGCCTGGTGAACAACCCGAAGGGTGAGATCATCCCTCGCCCGATCATCTCGTCGTACCGTGAGGGCCTCAGTGTCGCTGAGTACTTCATCGCGACGCACGGTGCTCGCAAGGGACTGGCTGATACCGCATTGAGAACAGCCGACTCGGGGTACCTCACCCGTCGTCTGGTGGATGTCTCGCAGGACGTCATCATCCGTGAAGACGACTGCGGCACGACCAAGGGTCTCGACCTGGCCATCGCGGCGCACGACGCTGCCGGTGTGCTGGTGAAGGACTCGAACGTCGAGAACTCCGTGTTCGCACGGAGCCTCGCCGCAGACGCTGTGGATGCCAGTGGCACCGTCATCGCCGAAGCCGGTGAGGACATCGGTGACGTTCTCATCGACAAGCTCGTCGAGGCCGGAGTCGAGAACATCAAGGTGCGCTCGGTTCTGACCTGCGAGTCGGCTGTCGGTGTGTGTGCTGCGTGCTACGGCCGCTCGCTCGCCACCGGTCTGCTGGTCGACATCGGAGAGGCCGTCGGCATCATCGCCGCACAGTCGATCGGTGAGCCCGGCACCCAGCTGACCATGCGTACCTTCCACACGGGTGGTTCCGCATCGGCCGACGACATCACGCAGGGTCTGCCCCGCGTGCAGGAGCTCTTCGAGGCACGGACCCCCAAGGGTGCGTCGCCCATCGCAGAAGCCGCTGGCCGCATCACCATCGAAGACACCGACCGCAGCCGCAAGCTGATCCTCACGCCCGACAACGGCGACGAGGCCATCGCCTACCCGGTGCTGAAGCGTGCAAGTCTCCTCATCGAGGATGGCGAGCACGTCGAGCTCGGCCAGCAGCTGCACGTCGGTGCGATCGACCCGAAGGAGGTTCTCCGGGTTCGCGGCGTTCGCGCCGTGCAGGAGCACCTCGTCGGTGGTGTGCAGGGTGTCTACCGCTCGCAGGGTGTGCCGATCCACGACAAGCACATCGAGGTCATCGTTCGCCAGATGCTCCGCAAGGTGACTGTCGTCGACCACGGCGACACCGACCTGCTCCCCGGTGAGCTCGTCGACCGCCAGCGCTACAACATCCTCAACCGCGAGGCACTGACCGAGGGTCGCAAGACCGCATCGGCCCGCCAGGAGGTCATGGGTATCACCAAGGCCTCGCTCGCGACCGAGTCATGGCTCTCCGCCGCTTCCTTCCAGGAGACCACGCGTGTTCTCACGCAGGCCGCAATGGAGGGCAAGAGCGACCCGCTGGTCGGGCTCAAGGAGAACGTCATCATCGGAAAGCTCATCCCGGCCGGAACCGGTCTTCAGAAGTACCGCAACGTCACCGTTGAGGCAACCGAAGAGGCCAAGGCCGAGCGCTACCCGAACCGCATCTTCACCGATGACGCCGTGTTCAGCGAAGCCGACCTGTCGTTCGTCGACTTCGACAGCTTCTCGAGCGATGACTACACGCCCGGTACGTACAACTAACCGGCACTAGTCACAACCGGGAGGGCCCCTTCACTTCGGTGCGGGGGCCCTTTCTGCGTGCTCGGTAGAATGGTCCGATGACCGATTCGGTGAACGCCCTGTGAAGAACTTCGGCTGGTCCTTCGTCGTCCTGGCCGTCGGCCTCGTTCTGGGCTGGCTCTACGGCGGGCCCGAGGCGCTCGTGCTGGTGCTGGTGCTCTCTGTTCTCGAGATCTCGCTGTCCTTCGACAACGCGGTGGTGAACGCCACGATCCTCGAGCGCATGAACCGGGCGTGGCAGCGCATCTTCCTCACCGTCGGCGTGGTGATCGCCGTGTTCGGCATGCGGCTGGTGTTCCCGTTCCTCGTCGTGGCGGTCACGGCGGGGCTCGGGCCGGTTCAGGCCATCCAGCTCGCCTTCCAGCAGGGCGACCCCGGGGTGCCGGGCACCTACGGCTTCATCCTCAATGCCGCGCATCCGTCGATCGCCGGCTTCGGTGGCATGTTCCTGCTGATGCTCTTTCTCGACTTCATGTTCGACGAGCGCGAGATCCTCTGGATCAAGCCGGTCGAGAAGGTCCTGCAGGTCGTCGGGCGAGTCCCCGGCGCCAGCACGATCGTCTCGATCATCGTGCTTGTGCTGGTCTCGCAGTTCGTCGCCGAAGACCCGGGCACCGTGCTGCTGAGCGGCGTCGTCGGCATCGGTGCCTTCCTGCTCGTCACCGCGCTCGGCAGGGTGTTCGAAGACAGCGCCGAAGAGGGTGCCCTCGAAGACGCCGACCCGGTGAAGCCCGGCCGGCAGGTCAAGATCGTCGTCGGCAAGGCCGCGTTCTTCCTCTTCCTCTACCTCGAGGTGCTCGACGCCAGCTTCTCGTTCGACGGTGTCATCGGTGCGTTCGCAATCACCTCCGACCCCATCGTGATCGCGATCGGCCTCGGCGTCGGGGCCATGTTCATCCGGTCGCTGACCATCTTCCTCGTGCGCCAGGGCACGCTGAGCCAGTTCGTCTACCTCGAACACGGGGCGCTCTGGGCCGTGGGCGCGCTGGCGGTCATCCTGCTCATCTCGATCCGCGTCGAGATCCCCGACCTCGTGACCGGCCTCGTCGGCATCGTGTTCATCGGCGCCGGGTTTCTCTCGAGTGTCGTGAGCAACCGGCGGGCGGGTCGCAATGCGCCGAGCGAAACGGTGGCAGTGGGCTGAGAAGCCGTCTTCTCAGGCGGGTTGCGGATGCTCGGGGTCCCGGAGCGCCCGCAGAACCTGCCGCGCGACCAACCGTCCCGCGCGATTGGCGCCGATGGTGCTCGCCTGGGGTCCGTAGCCCGCGAGGAACACCCGTGGATCGCGGACAGCCCGCCCCTCGACAGCCGCCACACCTCCGCCCACCTCGCGGAGCCCCAGGGGCTCGAGGTGACCGAGCTCCGAACGGAACCCCGTCGCCCAGAGGATGACGTCGGCCGGCTGGAACGTCCCGTCTGCGAAGCGCACGCCCCCCGGTTCGATGCTCGTGAAGAGGGGATGCGCCTCGAGCGCGCCGCGGGCGATGGCCGCGCGGTTCCGACGTGTGGCGGGCAGGCCCGTGCCGGCCACGATGCTGGGGAGGACGCGACCGGCTGCTGCTGCCTCGTTCTGCTGGGCGACCGCGGCGAGCCGGCTCTCGATGGTGCTGGTGACGGTGCTGCCTGGAGGGGTGTCCGGCTCGTCGCCCACGAACGACGGCGGTCGGCGCGTGACCCAGGTGGTGGAGGCCGCCACGCCCTCGAGCTCGAGCACGAAACCCACGGCCGAGGTGCCCCCGCCGACCACGATGACCCGCTGCCCGACGAACTCGGCGGCCGAGCGGTATTCGGGGGTCGCGAGCTGCCGGCCGCGGAACGTCTCGATGCCCGGAACGTACGGACGCACGGGGGCGCCCCAGGTTCCGGTCGCGTTCACGAGCACGTCGGCCGTGATGCTGCCGCGCACCGCGCCGTCGCGCAGGTAGGAGACCCGCAGCGCTTCCGCCACCCCGTCCGCCCCCGCCACCCTGTCCGCTCCGCGGGCTCCCGTCGCCGCTGCCACCGCGGTGACCGCCACCGGGCGGAAGACCGCCAACCCGAAGTGCTGCTCATAGGCCGCGTAGTACTCGGCCACCACGTCGCGGGCCGCGCGGTCCTGGTCGGCCGTGTCGAAGCTCAGCCCGAGTTCGGTCATACCGGGAAGGTCGTTCACCCGGTGCGCCGTGCCGAGCCGCAGGGACTCCCAGCGGAACTGCCAGGCCCCGCCGGTTGCGGGCGCCCGGTCGAGCACGACCAGATCCGCCCCGGGCCGTAGACCCCGGCGCGCCAGATGGTAGGCGACCGAGAGCCCCGCCTGCCCCGCACCGACGATGACCACGCGGGCGTGCGCGGGGATGTCGCGGGCGACGCCCACGGGCCCGGGCGATGCGCTGCCGGGCATCCTGTCACCCATCGTGTACCGCCTCCGCGTCGCCGATGAACGCCGCGAGTGTGTCGGCCCCGATCATCCCGCTCGGATGCGGCCCGCGCGCCTGCAGCGCACCCTGCAGCGCAGCCAGGGAGCGGCCGCGAGACGCGAAGAGCACCGCATTGCCCTCGTCGAGATCGTTCGTCAGTCCTCGGGCGCCCGCCACGAGCACGTCTTCGAACACCTCCGCGAGGGTCGCCGCCCCGGCACGTACCAAGGGCAACCCGGGGTCGTCGGCCACGTTGACCGCGAGTACTCCCTCCGGCGCGAGCAGAGAGCTGAGCGAGGCGAAGAACTCCACCGTCGTCAGGTGCGGGGGAGTGTTCGAGCCGAGGTAGACATCGCTCACGATGAGGTCGAAGGGCGCACCGGCTGCCACCCGGGCCAGCCCCGCGCGGGCATCGTCGACCAGTACCGTGACCGAGGCCCCGGCCGGAAGCGGCAGTACCTCGGTGACGAAGGGCACCACATCGCTCTCGTACTCGATCACCCACTGCGTCGACCCCGGGCGCGTTTGCGCGAGGTAGCGGGGGAGGGTGAGTGCTCCCGCACCGAGATGCAGCACGCGCAGCGGGGTGCCCGGCGGTCCGGGCGGATCGAGCAGGTCTGCGAGGTTCGCGATGCGCTGCACGTAGTCGAAGCGGAGGGAGACCGGGTCGTTCGTGTAGACGTGCGACTGCTGCTCCCCGCCGATGTACAGCGTGTAGCCGGCCCCGCCGATCAGGTCTGCGACGAGCTCAGCCGTCAGCCCGCTGCGGCCCAGGATGCGCGAAACCGGCTCATTCATCCCTCGAAGCCTAGCCCGCGGGGGGCACCCTGAAGGGGGTTTAGGCGCCCTGCTCGCGACTGCACTATCTTGAGCCTGGAGCACCCCGGCCCAGACAGTGTCGACGCGTGGGCGACATGACGGTGTGCCTGTTAACGGGGGCACTGATGGCTGTTCTGCTGTACCGGATCGGCGCCTTCGCGGCCCGAAGGCACTTCGTCGTCATGGCCGTCTGGCTGCTCATCGTGGCAGCAGCGCTGATCGGCGCCAAGGTCTTCGACGGGCAGATGTCGCAGTCCGTCGAGATCCCCGGAACGCAGTCGCAGACCGCCATCGACATGCTCGGCAGCCGCTTTCCCGCCGCGAACGGTGCCGGCTCGAAGGTCATCTATGTCGCGCCCGAGGGGCAGAGCATCCGGAGCTTCGAAACACAGGTGACGGATGCTGCCACCAGACTCGCGACACTCGAGAACGTCGCCGGGGTGACGAACCCGTTCCAGGCGACCGGCAGTACCGAGGCCGTCGCCGCCGCGGCCGCCGAGATCGCGGCCGACAACTCGATGGCGTACATCTCGGTGAACTACAGCGTTCCCGCCTCGGAGCTGACCGACGCCGATGCCGAGGCGATAAAGGCCGACGGCGATGCCTCCGCCACCTCGGGTCTCACCGTCGCGTATGCCGGAGTGAAGGCGACGGAGGCCGCAGACAACAGCCAGGAGGCGGTGGGGCTGCTCATCGCCCTGATCATCCTCGCCATCACGATCGGTTCGCTGCTCGCGGCCGGGATGCCGCTCATCACCGCCGCGGTCGGTGTCGCCATTTCGACGGCCTCCATCACGATCTTCGCCGACTTCGTCACCATCTCGTCGACCGCTCCCATCCTGGCGTCGATGCTCGGACTCGCGGTCGGCATCGACTACGCCCTCTTCATCGTCTCGCGGCACCGATCACAACTCGTCGCGGGCATCCCGCCCCGCGAATCGATCGCCATCGCGACCTCGACGGCCGGCAGTGCGGTCGTCTTCGCAGGAATCACCGTGATCATCGCGCTGATCGGGCTCTCGGTGGTGCAGATCCCGTTCCTCTCGGTGATGGGGCTCGGCGCGGCGTTCGGCGTGCTGCTCGCGATCGTCGTCTCGGTGACGCTGCTGCCGGCCCTCCTCGGTCTGCTGAACACCACGCTCATTCCGAAGCCGTCCTCGCGCGCCGCGAAGCGCGAACGCGAGCTCCTGGGCCCCGATCACGCGGGCAGGCCCACGATGGGGCGGCGCTGGGTGAACCTCGTGACACGCCGGCCGCTCATCACGGTCATCGTGGTACCGCTGGCGCTGCTGGTCGTCGCGCTACCCGCCCTGGGCCTGAAGCTCACCATCCCCGATGCGGGCTACGACGCTCCCGGCTCCCAGGGCCGCATCGCCTACGACCTCCTCACGACCGGATACGGGCCCGGTTTCAACGGCCCCCTGCTCGTGACCGCCGATATCAGCCACACCACCGACATCCAGGGGGCTCTGGACGCACTGTCGAAACAGTTCACGGGCCTCGACGACGTCACGGCGGTGAGCCCGGCCATCCCGAACCAGGCCCTCGACATGGCGATCGTGTCGCTGACGCCCGCGAGCGCCCCGGACTCGGACGCGACGAAAGCGCTCGTACAGACGCTTCGAAACGATGCGCCCGCCTTCTCGAGGGCCAATGGGTTCAGTTACATGGTCACCGGGCAGACAGCGGTGTCGATCGACATCTCCGATCGCTTGGGCGGCGCGCTGCTGCCGTTCGCGCTCGTGGTCGTGGGGCTCTGCCTCGTGCTGCTCACGATGGTCTTCCGGTCCCTTGCCGTCCCGATCACCGCGACCCTCGGCTTTCTGCTCTCGGTCGGTGCCTCGCTCGGTGTCGTGACCGCGATCTTCAACTGGGGCTGGCTCGCCGAGCCGCTGAGCGTGCAGAAGGTCGGGCCGGTGATCAGCTTCATGCCGATCCTGGTGATGGCGGTGCTGTTCGGGCTCGCCATGGACTACCAGGTCTTCCTCGTCTCACGGATGCGCGAGGAGTTCTCGCGCACCGGCCACGCCCGCGATTCCGTGCTCGACGGGTTCAGCGCCGCGGCGCGCGTGGTCACGGCTGCCGCGCTCATCATGTTCAGCGTGTTCGCGTCGTTCGTGCCCGGCGGGGGAGCGGTGCTGCAGCCGCTTGCCGGCGCCCTGGCGATCGGAGTGCTGATCGATGCATTCCTGGTACGGATGACGCTCATTCCAGCGATCATGGCAATGCTCGGAACGAAGGCGTGGTACCTGCCGGCCTGGCTCGGCCGCCACCTCCCCAACGTCGACATCGAGGGTGAGAAGGTGCACGAGCTGATCGCGGCGCGCGACTGGCGGCCCGCGGGTGCGGAGGGCGCGGCAGTGGCGGGCGGTGCGGAGGGCGCGGTGGGCGCGGAGGGCTCGGCCGGTGCGGAGGGCAAGGCCGTGGCGGGCGGTGCAGACGCCGGTTTCGGCCCCACCAGCCTCGCGTCGGCCACCGCCGAGCCGGCCACCTCCGAGCCGGCCACCGCCGCGCCTGCCACCCCCAACGGCACAGCCGCCGTCTCGACCGCTCCCGTGCCCGTGACGCGGGAGGCGGTCGCCGCCGGGAAGCGCGCCGCCCGCGCCGCCTCGAAGGCCGCCGATCGGGATGCGCGCCGCTCGATGCGCATGCCCCCGCCCCCGCCCGCACCGATCTCCGCGGCAATCGCCGCCGGAGGCCTCGCGCTCGCCGGCCGGCAGCCGCTCGACCTCGAGGTGGCGGCGGGCGGGCTGGCCCTCGTCGTCGAGTCGGTCGGCGCCGCATCCTCGCTCGCTCCCGATGTCGCCGCCGCCGCGCTCCTCGCCGTCGTCACGGGTCGCCTCACGCCCGAGGGTGGCCACCTCAGTGTTCTCGGGCATCCGCAGCCCTTCGAAGCCGCCGCTGTTCGCCGCCGGTCGCGACTCGTGTCGGCGGTCGAGACGATCGACGAACCCCTGACGGTGGGCGAGTACCTGCTCGGCGAGGTGAGGCTGGATGCAAGGCGGGGCCACCGCGCCCGGCAACTCGCCGCGGTCGCACGTCACCTCCGTGTGCTGGAGGGTGTCGTGACCGACGCCGTACCGACCCAGGCGGAACCGCCTACGCCCCTCACCGAGCTCGGTCTCCCCGCCCGGTGGTGTCTCGACGTGGCGCTGGCGCTGGCCTCGTCGGCCGAGGTCATCGCCGTCGACGCCCGGCAGCTCGACCCCGCGCTTGCGGCGGTGCTCGTTGCAGCGATCACCGCCGAGGCGCGCCCGTCGACCACCCTCATCGTCGCGATGCCCGCTGGCGCGATGCCCGCTGGCGCGGTGCCGCCCGGGTCGCACACCGGTTCGCACGCTGCCGGGGCGCGGCCCACCACCGTCATCCACCTCGCACCCGAGCTGACCGACCAGGGAGCACTCGTATGAGTACACTGTCGACACTGCTGAAATCCGTCGATCGTGCCCCACGGTCATCCGCGGCCCGCCTGATCGCGCTCGTGCTCGCCGTTGCGACACCGCTGCTCGTGGCCGGAGTCGCCGTCTCGACCTTCGCGGGCGCCGATGCAGCCGGAGCCTCCTCCACCCCCGACGCCGTTCGGCTGCCCGCCGCTGTCGTGAACCTCGACACGCCCATCCAGACCACCATCGGGGGCAAGGAGGTGCCGGTCGCCGCCGGAAAGCTCCTCACCAGCCAGCTCATGACCGGCGACGCCGGCTCGGGCTTCGCCTGGACCATCACGAACGCCGCTGACGCCCAGTCCGGCCTCGACGCGGGAACCTACTCGGCCGTCGTCACCATCCCGAGCAACTTCTCGACCCTCTACATCTCGAGCCAGGGCAGCACGCCGACCGCCGCCCCCCTCGCCGTCACGACAAACGGCGCCCAGAGCTATGTGGCCGACCTGCTGGCGACCGCGCTGGCGACCAACGTGCACGAGGCCCTCGCCACGAGCCTCACTCAGAGCTATGTGAAGGGAATGCTCTCGGGCTTCACCTCGCTGCACTCCCAGCTCGATACCGCCGCCACCCAGACCGGCACCCTCGGCACGGTGGCGGGCCAGGTCAACGACGGCGCGGGAAAGCTGTCGACCGGGGTGACCGGTCTCAACGACGCCATGGCCAGGCTGAACGGCGGGGTCGGCGAGCTCGCCGCGAAGACCGACCAGTTGCCCAAGGCCACCACAGACCTTGCCGGGCTCGCCACGCTCGCCCGGGACGGCAGCGCACTGCTCTCGTCGGGGCTCACCGAGACGGCCAGGAAGCAGGATGCGATCGAGGCCGACCAGCTCGCACTGAACCTCCGCATCGCATCCCTCTCCACCGACCTCCCCTCCCTCGCACCCGCCGAGATCGCCGCGCGGGTCGCCGAGATCAAGAAGGCCTCCGACGACGTCGCCCTCTCGAGCGTCGGCATCGGGCTCGACCTCCACCTCGGTGCGGTCGCCGGGTCGGCGCTGAAAGATGGAACGGCGCTCGTCTCCACCGGAAACACGGCGCTGGCCGATTCCATGCCGCTGTTGAGCACGGGTATCGACCAGCTCCAGAGCGTCACCGGGCAGCTCGCCGACGGCACCGCAAAGCTCGACACCGCGACCAGCCAGCTCGCGCTCGGAACAGCCGGTGTCGCCACTGGCGTCGGCCAGCTCCAAACCGGGCTCGGCCAGGCCGCTGCGGCCGTGCCCAGCTACACCGATGAGCAGCAGGCCGCGCTCTCGACGGTTGTCACCACACCGGTCGTCACCACCATCACCGACAGCCGGCCCCTGCCGTCGGCGCAGGTCGCGACGGCGTCAGTGATGGTTCCGGTGGCCCTCTGGCTCGGCGCCTTCGCGCTCTACCTCCTGCTCACGCCGTTCACCGCGCAGGCTCTCACCTCGCAGGCCTCGGCGGCGCGCATCCTGAGGCAGTCGCTGCTGCCGGCACTCGGGCTGGGGGTGCTGCAGGCGCTGGCCGTCATCGTCGGGCTGCAGGTGCTCGGCGTCGCCTCGGCGAACCCCCTGGGCAGCGCGCTGTTCATCGTGGGTGTCTCGGTGACCTTCGTCGCCGTGCACCAGGGCCTCATCGCGCTGCTCGGACGGGTGGGCCGGATGATCTCCCTCGCCTTCCTCGTGCTGCAGGTCGCGGTGGCGGGGGTTCTGGTGCCCGCGGCGCTGAGTCCCTCATGGTTCCAGACGGTTTCGTCGTTCCTGCCGCTCTCGGCCGCGGTTCGAGGCATGCAGGGACTGCTCACCGGCGCCGGCGCCGACGGCGGCGCCGCGATCGGAGGAGTGATCGCTGTGCTCGTCGTCATTGCTCTGATCGGAGTGACGTTCACCGTGGTGGCGATTTCGAGACGACGCAGCGTGACCTCCCTGTCGTCGGGCCCTCCCCTCGCTAGAGTGTGGCCATGAGCACTGACGACCACACCGCCGACGACGCCCAGGCCGCCCCCGAACCGGGTGCCGTGCACGCTGCCGAACCCGAGCCCGCCTACGAGGGCGAACCGGCTGCGGCCTCCGCGGTCGAGCCTGAGCCGGTCTACACGGGCGAGCCTGCGCCGGTCTACGAGGGCGAGCCTGCGCCGGTCTACACGGGCGAGCCTGCGCCGGTCTACGAGGGCGAGCCCGCGCCGGTCTACGAGGGCGAGCCTGCGCCTGCTGACGCCGTCGAGCCGACGGCTGTCCCTGCAAGCGAGCCGGAGCCGAGCTTCGCGGGTGAACCTGCCGCCGACAGTGGGTACGCGTCCGACATCGAGGCTCCCGGTGCCCCCGGTGAAGTGCCCGCACCAGGTCATGAGGCACCCGGCGACCATGCTCACGCCGACAGGGCCTCCGACAGGGCCTCCGACCCCACGCCGTTCTCCGACGCCACGCCGGCCTCGGACTCCACGCCGGCGTCCGACGTCACGACGACCGACGGAACGCACCCGGCACCGCCCGCGTCCGAGATCCCGGCCGCACCGGAGGTTGCGCCCCGCTGGGAGGCGCCCGCCGGCTACGCCGCCGCTGCGACATCCGCCCCCGCCGCCTCGCCCGACGCTGTGTCGTCCCCCGCCACCTCGCCTGACGCCCGAGTCGCGGACGATGCACCTGTCGCCACTGGATCGACCAGCGCTGCACCTGCGCAACCGGTCGACACGGGAGCCGTCGCATACCCTGCCGCGGCGTTCATCCCGCCGCCCGCCCGTTTCGAGCAGCCCGCGGCTGCCCAGAGCGGTGCTCCCTCCGAGGAGACGCGGGCTGGCGGTGCGGCACCCTCCGAGCGCGCACCGATCGCCGCCTACGCCGCCGCTGCGGCGACCGGTGCAGCTGCCGCGACGGCCGCCTACCCTGCAGCGACCGGTGCATCCGCCGCGCCCGGCGCCTACCCTGCCGCGAACACCGCGCCACCCGTCACGATCTCCTCACCCATCCACGTCGCGCCGAAGAAGCGCAGCAACCGGCGGTTCGGCATCCTCGTGTCGCTTCTGGCAGCACTCGTCTTCGCTGTCGTCTATGCGGGCGTGGGTGCGGCCATCCTCGCGTTCTCGGTGCCGGGGGCTCGCCTGCTCTCCGTGGTCGGCCAGTTCGCGGCCAGCCCCGCGTTCTACGTGCCGGTGATCTTCTTCGCGCTCGCCCTGATCCTGACCGTGGTCATCGTCAACAGGGCCGGATGGTGGGCCTACGTTCTGGGCGGCTTCCTCATCGCGATCGTCGTCTACGCGGCCGCCATCCTCGGGGCACTCATCGCCGTTCAGGCGTGGACCCTCTCGAGCGCCGACATCGGAACCTTCGTCCGCTCGCTCGTGATGGACCCGCTCACTCTGGCGGCCGCTCTCGTCGCACGCGAGGTACCGATCTGGGCCGGTGCCTGGATCGCTTCCCACGGCCGCAAGCTCAAGGCGAAGAACATCGCCGCGCGTGAAGAGCACGAACAGAAGGTCGCCGAGGCGTCCGCGTCGTCCTACCCCACCGGCGAGAGTTCCTTCGCCGTGAACCGGTGAGCCGCCCCCGCCCGGCTCGATGCCGCCCGGTCCAGCACTGACCGCGGGAGCATCCTGCCGACCCCGACCCACCCCCTCCGTTACGCCGCAGGCCTCCTGGTCTTCGCCGCCGTCGCGTTCGTCGCCCTCATCGTCGGCGCGTTCGGCTTCATCACCCTCTTCACCGACACCGAGGTCATTCAGGAACCCGACGCCGGCACCGCGCTCGGCCCGCTCATGGTGCTGGCGGCGACCGTGCTGCTCGCCGTCCTGCTCTTCGCGTCAGCGCGCAGCAGGGGTGGCATCGTGCTCCGGATGCCCGTGCTCCGCTCGCTCGTCATCGCTGTCTCGGTCTACCTGGCCTTCGTCTTCTCCGGCGGTTTGCTCTACGGACTCGGAGCGGGCTCGCTCATCAGCGTGCTGATCTTCGCAGCGGCCCACGCCGTCGACCCGTTCGCACTCGCCCTGCTGCCCATCACCCTCGCCGTCGCACTCAGCTATTTCGGCGTGCTGGTTGCTCGCTCGCACAACTGATCTTACCTCAGTTAATGAGCTAAGCTCAGGGGGTGAAGAAGATCCTCCTCGTCGTGCTGGCTGCAGCCGTGGCCGCCGGCCTCGTGACCGCACTCGTTTTCATCGCAAGCGGGGCGCCCGGCCGACTCGCGCGCACTGTCGACGCGACCGTCGGGGCCTCGGCACCCCCGCAGAACGCGACCGCGCAGCCCGCGACCGTCGGGGCCTCGGCACCCCCGCAGAACGCGACCGCGCAGCCCGCGACCCCGACCCCGCTCGCTCCGGGGGCCCTCACCCCCACCCCGACGGCTCCGAGACCATCGCCCGTGGGTGACGGCACCGGCGGCCCCGTGTTCCGGGGCAGTTCGGCGCCGGCGTCGGTGTCCTGCCCCGTGCCGGGGGAGGGCCCCGTGGGCGGGGTCGACGTGTCGCCGGGGGTCGACCTGACCTGGTCGAGCAGTGGCGCCGAGACGGCTTTCGTCGGCGTCGACACGGCCGATGCCGAGGCGCAACCGTACTCCGAGGTCGCCGCGTCGGGTTCGGTCTCGGTCCCCTTCGCCTGCCCCGCAGCGAGCCATACCTACACGATCACCCTGGTGGGCCGAGGCGGCAGTCGCAGCACGACGTTCACCGTCGAGAACACGGGTTATCGCGGGTAGCGAACAGGCCCCGTCAGCCGGGCTGAAACGGCCGTACCATTTGACCGCAACCCCCTCGGCAGCTAGCATTCAAAGGTGTGCGCTTTGTCGTGCGCTTGTGCTGTGCCCGCTGGTGTTCCGCCAGCGTTCCACTGCCACGGGCCACACTTGCATCATACAAAGCAGGGCTCGATCGTTCGGGCGGTGTTACGCCGTTCGTCATCTTCGGCCCCCACGGCATACCTACCCCCGACAGACGCCCGTGACCCAGGTCAGGCGCGTTTGCAGGTAGGTCCAAATGAACTCGACTGACAGGGTCTTCTGGCCCTGACGCGTTCGAATGCTAATCATCAGTAGCAGCTGTCACCGTGCAGTAAACACAAGGAGTTACGTAGTGCCTACCATTCAGCAGTTGGTCCGCAAGGGCCGAACGCGCAAGGTCACGAAGACCAAAGCGCCTGCTCTCAAGTCCAACCCGCAGCAGCGCGGCGTGTGCACCCGTGTGTACACCACCACGCCCAAGAAGCCGAACTCGGCCCTCCGCAAGGTCGCCCGCGTCAAGCTGTCGAACGGCACCGAGGTCACCGCCTACATTCCCGGTGAGGGTCACAACCTCCAGGAGCACTCGATGGTGCTCGTGCGCGGCGGTCGTGTGAAAGACCTCCCCGGCGTTCGTTACAAGATCGTGCGCGGCGCTCTCGACACCCAGGCTGTCAAGAACCGCAAGCAGGCTCGCAGCCGTTACGGCGCGAAGATGGAGAAGAAGTAATGCCTCGCAAAGGACCAGCTCCCAAGCGTCCCGTTGTTGCTGACCCCGTCTACGGTGCACCCATCGTCAGCCAGCTCGTCAACAAGATCCTGCTCGACGGCAAGAAGGGTCTCGCCGAGCGCATCGTCTACGACGCACTCGAGGGCGTGTCGACCAAGAACGGTGCCGACGCCGTCGTCACCCTGAAGAAGGCGCTCGACAACGTGCGCCCGACCATCGAGGTCAAGAGCCGCCGCGTCGGTGGCTCGACCTACCAGGTTCCCGTCGAGGTCAAGCCTCACCGCGCGAACACGCTGGCACTGCGTTGGCTCACCACCTACGCGAAGGGTCGCCGCGAGAAGACGATGACCGAGCGTCTCACCAACGAGATCCTTGACGCGTCGAACGGTCTTGGCGCTGCAGTCAAGCGTCGCGAAGACACCCACAAGATGGCCGAGTCGAACAAGGCCTTCGCGCACTACCGCTGGTAAGCCGCAGGCTCACCCGCATGATGCGGTGGATGTTCGTTCCGAGCATCCACCGCACCTCACACCCGTAGCAATCCAATCGGAGGAAATCCGTGGCACAGGACGTGCTTACCGACCTGAACAAGGTCCGCAACATCGGCATCATGGCCCACATCGATGCCGGCAAGACCACCACTACCGAGCGCATCCTGTTCTACACGGGTATCACCCACAAAATCGGTGAAGTGCACGACGGTGCAGCGACGATGGACTGGATGGCGCAGGAGCAGGAGCGCGGCATCACGATCACCTCGGCTGCCACCACGTGCTTCTGGAACAACAACCAGATCAACATCATCGACACCCCGGGCCACGTCGACTTCACCGTCGAGGTGGAGCGTTCGCTCCGCGTGCTCGACGGTGCCGTCGCCGTCTTCGACGGCAAGGAGGGCGTCGAGCCCCAGTCGGAGACCGTCTGGCGCCAGGCCGACAAGTACGACGTGCCCCGCATCTGCTTCGTCAACAAGATGGACAAGCTGGGAGCCGACTTCTACTTCACGGTCGACACCATCGTGAAGCGCCTCGGCGCCCGCCCGCTGGTCATCCAGCTCCCCATCGGGGCTGAGTCCAGCTTCGAAGGCGTCGTCGACCTCGTCGAGATGCGTGCGCTGACCTGGCGCGGAGACTCAAAGGGTGACGTCGAGCTCGGCGCCAAGTACGAGATCGAAGAGATCCCGGCCGACCTGAAGGACCAGGCCGACGAGTACCGCGAGAAGCTCATCGAGGTCGTCGCCGAGACCAGCGACGAGCTGCTCGAGCGTTACCTCTCCGGTGACATCGACTTCTCGGTCGCCGAGATCAAGGCGGCCATCCGCAAGCTCACCGTCAACAGCGAGATCTACCCGGTTCTCTGCGGTTCCGCATTCAAGAACCGTGGCGTGCAGCCGATGCTCGATGCTGTCGTCGACTACCTGCCGAGCCCGCTCGACGTGCCGAGTGTCGAAGGACACGACGTGCGCGACGAGGAGATCGTCATCTCGCGCGGCGCGAACTCGACCGACCCGTTCGCCGCGCTGGCGTTCAAGGTCGCGGTCCACCCCTTCTTCGGTCGTCTGACCTACATCCGCGTCTACTCGGGTCACGTCGACTCGGGCGCGCAGATCATCAACGCGACCAAGGGCAAGAAGGAGCGCATCGGCAAGATCTTCCAGATGCACGCGAACAAGGAGAACCCGGTCCCCTCCGTGACGGCCGGTCACATCTACGCGGTTATCGGCCTGAAGGACACCACCACCGGTGACACCCTGGCCGACCCGGCGCACCCCGTCGTGCTGGAGTCGATGACGTTCCCCGAGCCCGTCATCGAGGTCGCCATCGAGCCGAAGACCAAGGCCGACCAGGAGAAGTTGGGCCTGGCCATCCAGAAGCTGGCCGAAGAAGACCCGACCTTCCGCACCGAGCAGAACCAGGACACCGGCCAGACCGTCATCAAGGGCATGGGCGAGCTCCACCTCGACATCCTGGTCGACCGGATGCGCCGCGAATTCAACGTCGAGGCGAACGTGGGCAAGCCCCAGGTCGCCTACCGTGAGACGATCCGTCGCACGGTCGACAAGCACGACTACACCCACAAGAAGCAGACGGGTGGATCGGGCCAGTTCGCGAAGATCCAGATCTCGATCGAGCCGCTCGAAGTGACGGCGGAGAAGGTCTACGAATTCGAGAACAAGGTCTCCGGTGGTCGTGTGCCCCGCGAGTACATCCCCTCGGTCGACCAGGGGATGCAGGCGGCCATGGCCGTCGGTGTTCTCGCCGGTTACCCGATGGTCGGTGTCAAGGGCATCCTGCTCGACGGTGCAGCGCACGACGTCGACTCCTCGGAGATGGCGTTCAAGATCGCCGGAACCATGGCGTTCAAGGAGGCTGCCCGCAAGGCGCAGCCCGTTCTCCTCGAGCCGCTGATGGCCGTCGAGGTGCGCACGCCCGAGGAGTACATGGGCGACGTCATCGGCGACCTGAACTCGCGTCGTGGCCAGATCCAGTCGATGGAGGACGCCACCGGCGTCAAGGTCATCCGTGCAAACGTCCCGCTGAGCGAAATGTTCGGCTACGTGGGCGACCTGAGGTCGAAGACCTCCGGCCGCGCCGTGTACTCGATGACCTTCGACAGCTACGCAGAGGTTCCGAAGGCAGTAGCCGACGAGATCATCCAGAAGAACAAGGGCGAGTAAGCTCGTCGTCTCCCGGCCCTCCCGGGCCTAGTAACATATCTAAACAACACCCCGCTGAGCAGCCGGTCGACACTCTCGATCGGCCGCTCAGCATGAAAGTCCTGAGGAGGACCCAGTGGCCAAGGCCAAGTTCGAGCGGACAAAGCCGCACGTAAACATCGGAACAATCGGTCACGTCGACCACGGAAAGACCACGCTCACCGCGGCCATTTCCAAGGTGCTGGCTGACAAGTTCCCGTCTGCGACCAACGTTCAGCGCGATTTCGCGTCGATCGACTCCGCTCCCGAGGAGCGCCAGCGCGGCATCACGATCAACATCTCGCACGTCGAGTACGAGACCGCGAAGCGCCACTACGCGCACGTCGACGCCCCCGGTCACGCTGACTACATCAAGAACATGATCACCGGTGCAGCCCAGATGGACGGCGCGATCCTCGTCGTCGCCGCCACCGACGGCCCGATGGCCCAGACCCGCGAGCACGTTCTGCTCGCCCGCCAGGTCGGCGTGCCGTACCTGCTGGTCGCGCTGAACAAGACCGACGCGGTCGACGACGAAGAGATCCTCGAGCTCGTCGAGCTCGAGGTCCGCGAGCTGCTGTCGAGCCAGGGCTTCCCCGGCGACGACGCGCCCGTCGTTCGTGTCTCCGCTCTCAAGGCCCTCGAGGGTGACGAGAAGTGGGTCGACAGCATCGTCGAGCTCATGGCAGCTGTCGACGAGTCCGTGCCCGACCCGGTGCGCGACCGTGACAAGCCGTTCCTCATGCCGATCGAAGACGTCTTCACGATCACCGGTCGTGGCACCGTCGTCACCGGCCGCGCAGAGCGCGGAACCCTCGCCATCAACTCCGAGGTCGAGATCGTGGGCATCCGTCCCACCGTCAAGACCACGGTCACCGGTATCGAGATGTTCCACAAGCAGCTCGACGAGGCGTGGGCCGGCGAGAACTGTGGTCTTCTTCTCCGTGGCACCAAGCGCGAAGACGTCGAGCGCGGCCAGGTCGTCGTCAAGCCCGGTTCGGTCACCCCGCACACCGGCTTCGACGGCACCGCGTACATCCTCTCGAAGGATGAGGGTGGGCGTCACAACCCGTTCTACACGAACTACCGTCCGCAGTTCTACTTCCGCACCACCGACGTCACCGGCGTCATCACGCTGCCCGAGGGCACCGAGATGGTCATGCCCGGCGACACCACCGACATCAGCGTTGAGCTCATCCAGCCCATCGCGATGGAGGAGGGCCTCGGCTTCGCCATCCGTGAGGGTGGCCGCACCGTCGGCGCCGGAACGGTGACCAAGGTCACCAAGTAGCACCGCAGCTGAACTGAAGAAGGGCCGCCCCGCAAGGGTGCGGCCCTTCTTTCGTTAACCCGCCCACGCACCCCCACCCCCCGCCCCCCGCCCCCCCCGCCCCCGATCCGATACGTGAGACACCTACGTGCAGTTGAGACGCGCATGCGCGCCTCAACTGCACGCACCTGTCTCACATCTGCAGTCGCTGGGGCGGACGGGTGGGTGCTCCACAGGGGGAGTCCGGGGTGGGTTGTGCACAGATTGCGGATGGGGCAGATGGGGGGAGGGGGTCGGGCGCCATTCTCGGGTCATGAGCTTCGACAACATCCGTGCCCTTCAACTTGAATTCGTTCGCAGTGGGAGCCTCGCCACCGCGGTGGACGATCGTGCTCTCCGTCGATCGCTACAGAGCGGAGAGCGGGTCAGGCTTCGCCGAAGTGTCTACGTGTCGAGTGACGAATGGCGTGCTACAGCGGAACGCGGACGGCAGATCGCCCGGATCAGGGCTGTGGCGGGGACGCGTCAGCGTGCGGTCATCGGATACGAATCCGCCGCCATCCTCTGGGGCTACCCGCGTCTCGGTGCGTGGCCACGTGAGGTGCATCTGGTCTCAGCGCCGGGCTCTGGCGCGCACAGCCGAGCGGCAGTGCGCGAGCATCGCGTGCAACTGCCCGCGGAAGACGTCACGCGGGTCGACGGCCTGCGGGTGACCACGCCGCTTCGCACTCTTGTTGATGTCGCCCGTTCGTGCAGCACGCTCGCCGCGGTGGTGATGATCGACCATGCCCTGAACCGCGACGTCTGCGCGCCGGAGCTGCAAGCCGACCTGCCCGAGCTCGAGCACCTTGCGAGGGAGCGGGTCCGCGGCCGAGGGCAGGCGAAGGTCCGCCTCGCGATCGGGGCAGCTCGGGTCGGTGCCACGAGTCCGGGTGAGAGTTGGAGTCGGCTGCTGATGTCCGACTTCGGGATGCCCAAGCCGGCGCTCCAGACGAGGCACGCCAACCCCCGCGGTGGCTTCTACTACACGGATTTCGAATGGCCTGAGCTCAAGATCATCGGAGAGTTCGATGGCAGGGGTAAGTATCTGAAACCCGAGTACCTCGGCTCGATGTCGCCGGGTGAAGCAGTCGTGGCAGAGAAGATCCGTGAGGATCACTTGCGCGCCGAGGGCAACAACGTTGCGCGTTGGATGTTCGATGACCTGCGCACCCCCACGCGTCTCCGCAGCCTCCTCACCACGGCCGGCGTGCCCGTCATCCGAAAGTGAGACACGTGTGCGCTGGTGAGACGCGCGTGCGCGTCTCGCCAGGCCGCAGGTGTCTCACTTGGGGGCGGGCTTGCCGAGGTGTTGCGGTGCGCGGGGCGGCGGGCCGCCGGTGGGCCGGGACGGGGCCGGGTAGGGTCGGGGGATGGTGAGGTTGCGACGGAGCGATTCGAGCGGGAGGGGGCTCCGGCGGCTCAAGGCGGGGCGCGGGTTCACGTACCGCGACGTCGACGGGACCACGCTCACCGACCCGGAGCTCCGCGCCCGCATCGAGCACCTCGGCATTCCGCCGGCCTGGCGCGAGGTGTGGATCGCACCGTACGTGAACGGCCACATCCAGGCCACCGGTATCGACGCCGCAGGCCGCCGCCAGTACATCTACCACCCCACCTGGCGCGAGCAGAAGGACCGCATCAAGTTCGACCGGGCGCTCAGCCTCGCCGAGTCGCTGCCCGTCGCCCGGCGGAAGGTCACACTCGACCTCCGGCGCGAGCAGCCCGACCGCGATCGTGCATCGGCCGCCGCATTCCGGATGCTCGACCAGGGTTCGCTCCGGGTGGGTAGCGAGCGGTACGCCGAGCAGCACGGCAGTTACGGACTCTCGACCCTCCTCTGCGCGCACGTGCGGGTGAGCGGCGACACCGTTCATCTCGCGTTCCCGGCGAAGAGCGGGCAGTCGTGGGAGTCCGACATCCGCGACGAAGAGCTCGCCCGGGTGGTCGCCGGACTGAAGCGGCGTGGGCCGAACGCCCACCTGCTGGCCTTTCGCGACGGGCGGGGCCACTGGCATCCGCTGGGCGCTTTCGACATCAACTCGTACGTGCGGGAGCAGACCGGGGGAGAGTTCACCGCCAAGGACTTCCGCACCCTGCACGGCACTCTGGCCGCGGCGGTGAGCCTCGCGAAGGCGGGGCCGCAGCCCTCGGAGTACAGGCGCAGGAAGGCGCTCGCGCAGAGCATGCGCGACGCGGCGGCTGTTCTGAGCAACACCCCCGCGATCGCGAAGAGCAGTTACGTCGACCCGCGCCTCGTCGACAAGTTCAACGAGGGCCTCACCATCGACCCCGCCCGTCTGGCCTCGGCCGAGAGTGAACTCCGGGCCCTGCTCTACGAGTGACGACCGGCGCAGACGCAGCAGCCCGGGCGTAGTCAGGTGCAGGCTGACGCAGGCAGCGGTGCCGTCGCAGGGCGGCCGGTTAGACCGCGTCCCAGGTGATCGTGGCCGCGGGGCCCGGCACCAGGCGTACCTGGTCGGGGGAGACGCGCGCTCCCGTCTCGTCGACGAATGCGAGCAGCACAGCATCGGTCGAGCCTGCCTTCTGGGCGAGCGACACCCGGCCGCCGGGGTAGGGCGTGTTCTCGTCACCCCACTCCTGCAGCGCCACGAGCACGGTCTTCAGCGACCGGCCCCGCTCGGTGAGGTGGTAGCTGGATCGCTCGCGGGCTCCGGGTTCGCGGTAGGCCCGCCGCTCGAACACCCCAGCGGCCGTGAGCGTCGCCAGGCGTGAGGTGAGGATGTCGCTGGGCACGCCCAGCGCATCCCGGAACTCCGAGAACTTCGTCTGCCCCCGGAGGGCATTGCGCACGATCAGCAGCGACCATTTCTCGCCGAGCAGGTCGAGGCTGCGGTGGATCGAGCACAGGTGTTCTTTCACGGTGGTTGCCACCATTCCAGAATAGAACGGGCTGCCTAGATTGGCAATTCCAACCGAGGAGGCTAGGCTCGACCCCATGACGATTCGACTCACCCGCTTCTCCCGGCGCGGCTCCTTCTGGGCCTCGGCCGCCGTTCTCGCTCTCTGCCTGTGGGCGAGCGGTGCGCCGTCGGTGCTGTACCCGACGTACGCGGCCGAATGGCAGCTCTCGTCGACCGTCATCACCACGATCTTCGCGACCTACCCTCTGGTGCTCCTGATCGTGCTCCTCGTCTTCGGCAGCATCTCCGATACGATCGGGCGACGCCTGGCGATGCTGATGGGAGTGGGCCTCATCCTCGTCTCCGGCCTGGTCTTCGTGGCGGCCCCGGAGGTGTCGTGGCTCTACGTCGGCCGCGCGCTGCAGGGTGCGGGCGCCGGGCTCGCCATCGGAGCGGCCAGTGCCTCGCTCGTCGAGAACAATCCCTCGTCGAACCCGCGCCTGGCGAGTTCGCTCACCGCCGCGTCGACCGCCCTCGGTCTCACCCTCGCCCTGCTCGTCTCGGGCACGCTCGCCCAGTACGCCCCCCTGCCCGAGCGCCTGAGCTTCTGGGTGCTCGTCGTTCTGAGCGGAGTGGTCGCGCTTGCGGTCTGGCTAATGCCGCGGCAGGTTCCGGATGCCCGGGGCATCCCCTGGCGGCCCCAGCCCCTGCGCGTACCGAGGCCGGCGCTCGGGGTCTTCGTCGTCTCGACCCTGGCCGTCTCGCTGGCCTACGCCGTCGGAGCGGTGTTCCTGTCGCTCGGCGCCTCGATCGCCCGCGAGCTGACCGGTACGACGAACCTCCTCGTGGTGGGTGGTCTGCTCGCCATCTCCTCCGTCATGATCGGTGCGACGGCCATCGTGCTGCAGCGCATCCATTCCCACATCGCCGTGATCGTGGGGGCCGTGGTCTCGATCGGCGGCCTGGGCCTGCTCGAGCTGTGTGCGGCATCCGGTTCGCTTCTGCTCTTCCTGCTCTGGTGCGTCGTGGGCGGCGTCGGCTACTCCCTCGTCTTCATGGGTGGGCTCGCCCTCATCGCCCGCGCGAGCGAACCGCAGCACCGCGGCGCCACGCTGTCGGCTCTGTACCTCTTCTCATACCTGGTGCAGGCAGTCACGGCGGTCGGAGCGGGCATCCTTGCGACCGCACTGGGCCTTGCCGCCTCCGTGGACACCGTGGCGCCGCTCGTCGCCGTGCTCGCCGTCGCACTCGCCGTTCTCGCGACACTCGACTGGCGGCTCCGGATGCGCCCGAAGGCACTCGTCGCCCAGTAACGGCGCGACACGCCGCCGCGACACGCCCGGGTTGCACGAGCCCATTCCGTGTGGCAGACTCTTCTAGTTCGGTATTCCGGGTGGAAGTGTGTTTGCACACCAGCAGCCCTGATCACTACCAGGCAGTGCATAGCTATAGATCCTCGATCTTGTAGGGCTAGGCCGCGGGTAGCAGAACAAGCGTGAGAAACCCTCTCGAGAAAGCAGCTTCGCTGCGCGCCCGGGTGGCTTTGAAAGAACAACAAGAGTGATGGCGCGTCCAATGCAGCCAAGGCGAACAACGCCTTCGGGATGTACGACGCAAGACAAGAGAGATGAGTCAAACATGGCGGGACAAAAGATCCGCATTCGACTTAAGTCGTATGACCACGAGGTCATCGACAGCTCGGCGCGCAAGATCGTCGACACAGTCACTCGTGCAGGTGCAACCGTGGTGGGCCCCGTGCCGCTGCCGACCGAGAAGAACGTCATCGCGGTCATCCGTTCGCCCCACAAGTACAAAGACAGCTTCGAGCACTTCGAGAAGCGCACCCACAAGCGCCTCATCGACATCATCGACCCGACGCCCAAGGCTGTCGACTCGCTGATGCGCCTCGACCTCCCGGCCGATGTCAACATCGAGATCAAGCTGTAGGGAGCGGGCAATGGCTACTACTTCAACCAAGACTTCCAAGGGACTGCTGGGCATCAAGCTCGGCATGACCCAGGTGTGGGACGAGAACAACCGTCTCATCCCCGTCACCGTCGTCCAGGTCACTCCGAACGTCGTGACCCAGATCCGTACCCCCGAGGTCGACGGCTACCAGGCCGTTCAGATCGCGGCCGGCCAGATCGACCCACGCAAGGTGAACAAGCCCGAGACCGGTCACTTCGACAAGGCAGGCGTCACGCCCCGCCGTCACGTCACCGAGATCCGCACCGCTGACGCCGCTGAGTACACCATCGGCCAGGAACTGACCGTCGATGGCGTGTTCGAGGCCGGCAAGAAGGTCGACGTCGTCGGCACCAGCAAGGGCAAGGGTTTCGCCGGTGTCATGAAGCGACACAACTTCAAGGGTGTCTCCTCGTCGCACGGTTCTCACCGCAACCACCGCAAGCCCGGTTCCATCGGCGCCTCCTCGACCCCCAGCCGTGTCTTCAAGGGCATGCGCATGGCCGGTCGCATGGGTGGCGAGCGCGTCACCGTGCTGAACCTCGTCGTTCACTCGGTCGACGCCGAGAAGAACCTCATCCTCGTCAAGGGCGCCGTTCCCGGTGGCCGTGGCCGTCTCGTATTCGTTCGCACCGCAGTGAAGGGGGCGTAGTTCTCATGACTGACGCAAACATCACCACTGTCGACATCATCGACGCCCAGGGCCAGAAGGCCGGCACCGTCGAGCTCCCGGCCGAGCTCTTCGACGTTGCCACCAACGTGCCGCTCATCCACCAGGTCGTCGTCGCACAGCTCGCGGCCGCACGCCAGGGTACCTCCAAGGTCAAGCGCCGCGGCGAGGTCTCGGGTGCCGGCCGCAAGCCGTTCAAGCAGAAGGGAACCGGTCGCGCCCGCCAGGGCTCGATCCGTGCTCCCCAGATGACCGGTGGTGGAATCGTGCACGGCCCGACTCCCCGCAGCTACGACCAGCGCACACCCAAGAAGATGATCGCGGCAGCACTGCTGGGGTCGCTCTCCGACCGTGCCCGCGGCAGCCGCGTGCACGTCGTCGACTCGCTGACGCTCGGCCCCGTTCCGTCCACCAAGACGGCGATGGCCCTCCTCGGCCAGATCGCGACGAGCAAGCACGTTCTCGTGGTCGTCGAGCGCGGCGACGACATCGCCGTGAACAGTGTTCGCAACGTTCCCGAAGTCCACGTTCTGACCTACGACCAGCTGAACGCCTACGACGTGCTGGTGAGCGATGACATCGTCTTCACCAAGGGCGCCATCGAGGGCTTCATCGCCTCGAAGCAGCGTTCGGTGAACACCGAGAAAGCTGAGGTTGCAGCATGAGCGGCAACAACAAAGACCCCCGCGACATCATCATCTCGCCGGTCGTCTCCGAGAAGAGCTACAGCCTGATCGATGAGGGCAAGTACACGTTCATCGTGGCGCCCACCTCGAACAAGACCGAGATCAAGCTCGCCATCGAGAAGATCTTCGACGTTCAGGTCGCTTCGGTCAACACGATGAACAAGATCGGCAAGACCCGTCGCACCAAGTTCGGCCTGGGAAAGCGCAAAGACACCAAGCGTGCCATTGTCACCCTCAAGTCCGGCACCATCGACATCTTCACGGCTGTTGGCTAAGTCGGAATCCAGAGGATAAAAACATGGCTATTCGCAAGTACAAGCCGACCACTCCCGGTCGTCGTGGCTCGTCGGTCTCCGATTTCGCGGAGATCACGCGCACGACGCCCGAGAAGTCGCTGCTTCGCCCGCTTCCCAAGACCGGCGGTCGTAACAACGCCGGCCGCATCACGACCCGTCACATCGGTGGTGGCCACAAGCGCCAGTACCGTGTCATCGACTTCAAGCGCAATGACAAAGACGGCGTGAACGCCCGTGTCGCCGAGATCGAGTACGACCCGAACCGCACGGCTCGCATCGCGCTCCTGCACTTCGTCGACGGCTCCAAGCGGTACATCATCGCCCCGAACAAGCTCAACCAGGGCGACATCATCGAGTCGGGAGCCGGCGCTGACATCAAGCCCGGCAACAACCTGCCGCTGAAGAACATCCCCGTCGGTACCGTCATCCACGCGATCGAGCTGAAGCCGGGTGGGGGCGCCAAGATGGCCCGTTCCGCCGGTGCATCCGTTCGCCTCGTGGCTAAAGACGGCCCCTACGCCCAGCTTCGTCTGCCGAGCGGCGAGATCCGCAACGTGGATGCCCGCTGCCGCGCGACGATCGGCGAGGTCGGCAATGCCGAGCAGTCGAACATCAACTGGGGCAAGGCCGGCCGCAAGCGCTGGTTGGGCGTTCGCCCGACCGTGCGTGGCGTCGCCATGAACCCGGTCGACCACCCGCACGGTGGTGGTGAGGGCAAGACCTCCGGTGGTCGCCACCCGGTCAGCCCGTGGGGCCAGAAAGAGGGCCGCACCCGCCACATCAACAAAGAGAGCGACAAGCTCATCGTTCGCCGCCGCAACGTCGGCAAGAAGCGTAAGTAGGAGCGTTAGAAGATGCCACGTAGTCTCAAGAAGGGCCCCTTCGTCGACGACCACCTGCTTCGCAAGGTTGTCGTACAGAACGAAGCTGGTTCGAAGAACGTCATCAAGACCTGGTCACGCCGGTCGATGATCATCCCGGCAATGCTGGGCCACACGATCGCCGTGCACGACGGTCGTAAGCACATCCCCGTGTTCATCACGGAGACCATGGTCGGTCACAAGCTCGGCGAGTTCTCGCCGACGCGTACCTTCCGCGGCCACGTGAAAGACGACAAGAAGGGTCGTCGCCGCTAACGCGGTGACGGAAGGAGGAGAGAAATGGTGGAGTCGATCGCACGCGTGCGTCACATCCGCGTCACCCCCATGAAAGCTCGTCGCGTCGTCAACCTGATCCGCGGCAAGCAGGCCATGGAGGCCCTGGCAATCCTGAAGTTCGCCCCGCAGGGCGCAAGCGAGCCTGTCTACAAGCTCGTCGCCTCTGCGATCGCCAACGCGAAGGTCAAGGCCGATGCCAGCAACAGCTACCTCGACGAGCAGGATCTGTTCGTTTCGGCTGCATTCGTCGACGAGGGTACGACCCTCAAGCGTTTCCAGCCCCGTGCCCAGGGTCGCGCGTTCCAGATCCTGAAGCGCTCCAGCCACATCACGGTCGTCCTCTCGACGCCCGATGAGGTCGAAGCATCCGCTCAGGGTTCCAAGAAGGCAGGAAAGAAGTAATGGGCCAGAAAGTAAACCCCTACGGTTTCCGTCTGGGCATCACGACCGACCACGTGTCGCGCTGGTTCTCTGACAGCACCAAGGTAGGACAGCGCTACAGCGACTTCGTCGCCGAAGACGTCAAGATCCGCAACCTGCTCACGAAGAGCCTCGACCGTGCGGGCGTCGCCCGCATCGAGATCGAGCGCACCCGTGACCGCGTCCGTGTCGACATCCACACCGCCCGCCCGGGCATCGTGATCGGTCGTCGTGGCGCCGAGGCCGAGCGAATCCGCTCCGACCTCGAGAAGCTCACCAAGAAGCAGATCCAGCTGAACATCCTCGAGGTGAAGAACCCCGAGGCCGAGGCTCAGCTGGTCGCACAGGGCATCGCCGAGCAGCTCTCCGCACGTGTGGCTTTCCGTCGCGCCATGCGGAAGGGCCTGCAGGGTGCCCAGCGCCTTCCGAGCGTCAAGGGTGTGCGCATCCAGGTCTCCGGCCGCCTCGGTGGCGCTGAGATGAGTCGTTCGGAGTTCTACCGCGAAGGTCGTGTACCTCTGCACACCCTGCGCGCCAACATCGACTACGGCTTCTACGAGGCGAAGACGACGTTCGGCCGCATCGGCGTGAAGGTCTGGATCTACAAGGGCGACATCACCAACAAGGAGCTTGCCCGCGAGCAGGCCAACCAGAAGTCATCGCGCCCCGAGCGTCGTGACGACCGCCGTGGTGGCGACGACCGTCGCCCGCCGCGTTCGGCCGCCCCGAAGGCAGACGCCGCGCCCGTGGCCGCAGCAGGAGTTGAGGCATAACCATGTTGATTCCACGCAGAGTCAAGCACCGCAAGCAGCACCACCCCGGTCGTAGCGGCCAGGCGACCGGTGGCACCGAGGTGTCGTTCGGCGAGTGGGGCATCCAGGCCCTCACGCCCGCCTACGTGACGAACCGCCAGATCGAGTCCGCTCGTATCGCGATGACCCGTCACATCAAGCGTGGTGGGAAGGTGTGGATCAACATCTACCCCGACCGCCCGCTCACGAAGAAGCCGGCTGAGACCCGCATGGGTTCCGGTAAGGGTTCACCCGAGTGGTGGATCGCGAACGTCAAGCCCGGTCGCGTGCTGTTCGAGCTCTCCGGCGTCTCCGACGTCGTCGCTCGTGAGGCACTCACCCGTGCAATCCACAAGCTGCCTCTCAAGGCACGCATCATCAAGCGCGAAGAAGGTGACGCATAATGGCAATCGGTTCCAAGGAGCTCACCCCCGTCGAGCTCGACACATTCGAAGACTCACGTCTTGCCGAAGAGCTGCGGAAGGCCAAGGAAGAGCTGTTCAACCTGCGCTTCCAGTCGGCCACCGGCCAGCTCGAGAGCCACGGTCGCCTGCGTGCCGTGAAGCGCGACATCGCCCGCATCTACACGATCGTCCGTGAGCGTGAGCTCGGCATCCGTGCCACGCCCGCTCCGGTCGAGGTTGCACCCGCAGCCGAGGCGGCGCCCAAGAAGACCAAGAAGGCCAAGGCCGCCCCTGCTGAAGAGGCCGCCGTCGCCGAGACAACCGAGGAGGCCAAGTAATGGCCAAGGCTGAAGCAGCGTCCGCTGCCCCCGTCGAGACTGTCGCCGCGCCCGAGAAGGAGCGCGGTTATCGCAAGTCACGCCGTGGCTACGTCACCAGCGACAAGATGCAGAAGACCATCGTCGTCGAGGTCGAAGACCGCGTGAAGCACCCCCTGTACGGCAAGGTCATCCGCCGTACCTCCAAGGTGAAGGTGCACGACGAAGCCAACACCGCCGGCATCGGCGACCTGGTGCTCATCTCCGAGACCCGTCCGCTCAGCGCCACCAAGCGCTGGCGCCTGGTCGAGGTTCTCGAAAAGGCCAAGTAAGCGCCCCGCGCTTACTTCTGTAAGGAGTAGAAGTGATTCAGCAGGAATCCCGGCTCAAGGTTGCCGACAACACCGGCGCCAAAGAGCTGCTGACCATCCGTGTACTCGGTGGATCAGGACGCCGTTACGCCGGCCTGGGTGACGTCATCGTCGCCACCGTCAAAGACGCCATTCCCGGCGGCACCGTCAAGCGCGGAGACGTCGTCAAGGCGGTCATCGTGCGCACCAAGAAAGAGACCCGTCGCGTCGACGGTTCTTACATCAAGTTCGACGAGAACGCTGCGGTCATCCTGCGCGCCAACGACAAGGAGCCTCGCGGCTCCCGTGTCTTCGGCCCGGTCGGCCGCGAGCTTCGCGACAAGAGCTTCATGAAGATCATCTCGCTGGCACCGGAGGTCATTTAATCATGGCGAATATCAAGAAGGGTGATGTCGTTCAGGTCATCACCGGCAAGAGCCAGGCTCGCGGCGGAGACCGTGGCAAGCAGGGTCGCGTCATCGAAGTACAGGTCGAGAAGAACCGCGTCATCGTCGAGGGCATCAACTTCGTGAAGAAGCACGTGCGCGTCGGCCAGACCCAGCGCGGTACGAAGACCGGTGGCATCGAGACCGTCGAGGCCTCGATCCACGTGTCGAACGTCGCGCTCATCGACCCCGACACCAAGAAGCCGACCCGCGTCGGTTTCCGCGTCGAGCAGGTCACCACAGACGGCGTTACCAAGAATGTCCGCATTCGGTACGCCAAGAAATCAGGTAAGGACCTGTAATGACTGACACCGCAACTGCAGCGCCGGCTGGCAAAATCCAGCCGCGCCTGAAGCAGAAGTACCAGAACGAGATCACCGCCCAGCTCAAGAAGGACTTCGGCTTCACGAACATCCACCAGGTTCCGGGCCTCATCAAGGTCGTCGTGAACACCGGTGTCGGTGAGGCAGCCCGTGACGGCAAGATCATCGACGGGGCCGTCAAGGACCTCACGGCGATCACCGGCCAGAAGCCGCAGGTCACCAAGGCCCGCAAGTCCATCGCGCAGTTCAAGCTGCGTGAGGGCCAGCCGATCGGCGCCCACGTCACCCTCCGTGGTGACCGTGCCTGGGAGTTCCTCGACCGGCTTCTGTCGCTCGCTCTTCCCCGCATCCGTGACTTCCGTGGTCTCTCCGACCGCCAGTTCGACGGCTCGGGCAACTACACCTTCGGTCTGACCGAGCAGTCGATGTTCCACGAGATCGACCAGGACAAGATCGACCGCGTGCGTGGGTTCGACATCACCGTCGTCACCACCGCGAAGACCGACGACGAGGGTCGTGCGCTGCTGAAGGCGCTCGGCTTCCCGTTCAAGACCGCAGACAACTCCTAAACCAGCTTCACCCCGGCTCAGCAACTCGGCTGAGCCGGCCAAGACCACAGGTCGGCATCCTTGCACAGGGTGTCGAAACCAGGCCAGAAAGGCTCCACCCCCATGACAATGACAGATCCGGTCGCAGACATGCTGACCAGACTGCGGAACGCCAACTCGGCGTTCCACGACACCGTGTCGATGCCGCACTCGAAGCTCAAGTCGCACATCGCCGACATCCTCAAGAGCGAGGGCTACATTGCCTCGTGGGACGTCAAAGACGCAGAGGTCGGCCAGACGCTGACCCTCGCCCTCAAGTTCGGGCCGAACCGCGAGCGCTCCATTGCGGGCATCAAGCGCGTTTCGAAGCCCGGCCTCCGCGTGTACGCGAAGTCGACCGAGATCCCCACGGTTCTCGGCGGGCTCGGTGTCGCCATCCTCTCGACGTCGTCCGGTCTGCTGACCGACCGACAGGCTTCCAAGAAGGGCGTGGGTGGGGAAGTCCTCGCCTACGTGTGGTGATCGCAGATGTCACGTATCGGCAGACTCCCCATTCCGATCCCTGCAGGGGTCGACATCACGATCGACGGCCAGCTCGTCCAGGTGAAGGGCCCCAAGGGTGAGCTCGTTCTCACCGTCAAGGCTCCCATCGAGGCCAAGGTCGAAGACAACCAGATCCTGGTCACCCGTCCTGACGACGAGCGCGAATCGCGTTCGCTGCACGGCCTGACCCGCACGCTCATCGCCAACCAGATCATCGGCGTCACCGAGGGGTACTCCAAGGGCCTCGAGGTCGTCGGTACCGGTTACCGCGTTGCCGCCAAGGGTGCGAACGTCGAGTTCGCTCTCGGTTACTCCCACTCCATCACCGTCGAGCCGCCCGCGGGCATCAGCTTCACGGTGGAGGGTGTCAACAAGCTCACTGTCAGCGGCATCGACAAGCAGGCTGTGGGCGAAGTAGCTGCCAACATTCGTAAGTTGCGGAAGCCGGAGCCCTACAAGGGCAAGGGTGTGCGCTACGCCGGCGAGGTTGTTCGTCGCAAGGCCGGAAAGAGCGGTAAGTAATCATGGCTACTGGAACTAGAGGCAAGAGCAAGGCCGCAGCACGCGGTCGTCGCCACGACCGTCTTCGCAAGAAGATCGAGGGCACCGAGGTTCGTCCTCGCCTGGTCGTCACCCGTTCGGCCCGCCACGTCTTCGTGCAGGTCGTCGACGACAGCAAGGGGTTCACCCTGGCGTCGGCTTCGACCCTCGAAGCCGACCTGCGCACCTTCGATGGTGACAAGTCGGCCAAGGCTCACAAAGTCGGCGAACTCGTCGCCGAGCGCGCCAAGGCTGCTGGCATCGAAGCAGTCGTATTCGACCGAGGCGGTAACCGCTACGCCGGCCGTGTCGCGGCTGTCGCCGACGGCGCCCGGGAAGGCGGTCTGGACCTGTGACCGACGAAAAAGCAAAGGAAGCTACCGTGGCAGACGCTACGAGCACTGAAGCCTCAGCGACTGAGGCGCCCACAACCGAGACCACGGCTGCTGCGCAGAACGAGCCTCGCGAGGCCCGTCGTGGTGGTCGCGAGCGCAACCCGAACAAGGATCGCGGAGCGCGTGACTCTGACAAGAGCCAGTTCCTCGAGCGCGTCGTCACCATCAACCGCGTCTCGAAGGTGGTGAAGGGTGGTCGTCGCTTCAGCTTCACGGCTCTCGTCGTCGTCGGTGACGGCAACGGTCTGGTGGGTGTCGGCTACGGCAAGGCCCGTGAGGTGCCGACCGCGATCTCGAAGGGCGTCGAAGAGGCCAAGAAGAACTTCTTCCGCGTTCCCCGCGTCGCCAACACCATTCCCCACCCCGTCCAGGGTGAGGCTGCTGCTGGCGTCGTGCTCCTTCGTCCGGCTGCGGCCGGTACCGGCGTCATCGCCGGTGGCCCGGTGCGCGCCGTTCTCGAATGTGCAGGCATCCACGATGTCCTGAGCAAGTCGCTCGGTTCGTCGAACACGATCAACATCGTGCACGCGACCGTCACGGCACTCAAGCAGCTCGAAGAGCCCCGCGCCGTGGCAGCACGCCGTGGCCTGACGCTCGAGCAGGTCGTGCCCGCACGTCTGCTCCGCGCCCAGGCTGACGCCGATGCGGCTGCGTCTCTCGCAAAGGCAGGTGCCTGATGGCCACCAGCCTGAAGATCACGCAGATCAAATCCAAGATCAGCGAAAAGCAAGACCAGCGCGACACTCTGCGTAGCCTCGGCCTCCACCGCATCGGCCAGTCCGTTGTGCGTGACGACAACTCGCAGAACCGCGGCTACGTTCGCCACGTCGCTCACCTGGTGAAAGTCGAGGAGATTGACTAATGGCTAAGAAAGACACAGACCCCGCTGCGGTCGTCGAGACGAAGGCCGCAACGGCTGACGCTCCCGTCGCCCGCGACCAGGTATTGAAGGTCCACCACCTCCGCCCCGCCGCCGGTGCCAAGAAGTCGCGCCAGCGTGTCGGTCGCGGTGAAGGCTCCAAGGGTAAGACCGCGGGCCGTGGCACCAAGGGCACGAAGGCGCGCTACAACGTGCGCCTCGGGTTCGAGGGCGGCCAGATGCCGCAGCACATGCGCACACCGAAGCTGCGCGGGTTCAAGAACCCGTTCAAGGTGTACTACCAGGTCGTCAACCTCGACCGTCTCGCCGAGCTGTACCCGACGGGTGGCGATGTCACCATCGCCGGCCTCGTCGCCAAGGGTGCGGTTCGCGACAACGAGAAGGTCAAGATCCTGGGCAACGGCGAGATCGCCGTGGCTCTGACCGTCTCGGTCGACAAGGTCTCGACCTTCGCTGAGCAGAAGATCGTTGCTGCCGGCGGTTCGATCAAGTAGCTCTGCACGCTCGTCGCGGGGGCGGCTTCCTTCGGGTTGCCGCCCCTTTGGCCTCTCGGCCGGGGAGGATCGAGTAGAGTCTTCGTGGGAATTCTTTCCTGTGGGGGCTTCGCTCGTAGAAGTCTCGTTTTCACCAAGCAGGAGGCCTTTTTTTGTTTAGAGCCGTCGGCAGGATCTTCCGCACACCGGATCTCCGCCGAAAAATTCTGTTCACGCTCGGCATCATCGCGCTGTTCAGGCTGGGGTCGTTCATCCCGGCTCCCTTTGTCGACTTCGGTAACGTGCAGGCTTGTCTTGCCGCCAACCAGAACACGTCGGGCCTGTACGAGCTCGTCAACCTGTTCAGCGGCGGAGCCCTGTTGCAGCTGTCGATCTTCGCACTCGGCATCATGCCGTACATCACCGCGTCGATCATCGTGCAGCTGCTCCGCGTGGTCATCCCGCACTTCGAGACCCTCTACAAAGAGGGTCAGGCCGGCCAGAGCAAGCTGACGCAGTACACGCGTTACCTCACCATCGCCCTGGGCGTGCTGCAGTCGACGACGCTCATCACCGTGGCGCGAAGTGGCGCCCTCTTCGGTACGAGCACGACGACCGAGTGCACCCAGCTCATCTCCAACGACTCCTGGTACGCCATCATGCTGATGGTCATCACGATGACCGCCGGCACCGGCCTCATCATGTGGATGGGCGAGCTCGTCACCGAGCGCGGCATCGGCAACGGCATGTCGCTGCTCATCTTCACCTCGATCGCCGCCCGTTTCCCGGGTTCGCTGCAGTCGATCTGGCAGCAGCAGGGAGTCGAGGTGCTGGCCGTCGTGCTGGTCATCGGCATCCTGACCATGGCAGGCGTGGTGTTCGTCGAACAGTCGCAGCGCCGAATACCGGTGCAGTACGCCAAACGCATGGTCGGCAGGCGCACCTACGGCGGCAACAACACCTACATCCCCATCAAGGTCAACATGGCCGGCGTCGTCCCCGTCATCTTCGCGTCGTCGCTGCTGTACCTGCCCGCACTCATCGCGCAGTTCAATCAGCCCCAGGCGGGCCAAGAGCCCGCGGCGTGGGTGACCTGGGTCACGAACTACCTGACGAAGGGTGACCACCCGCTCTACATGCTCCTGTACTTCCTGCTCATCGTCGGCTTCACCTACTTCTACGTCGCGATCACCTTCAACCCCGAAGAGGTCGCCGACAACATGAAGAAGTACGGCGGGTTCATTCCCGGCATCCGTGCAGGTCGCCCCACGGCCGAATATCTCGACTACGTCCTGACGCGCATCACGCTGCCGGGCTCGATCTATCTGGGCCTGATCGCTCTGATACCGCTGGCGGCGTTCTCGCTGATCGGTGCGAACCAGAACTTCCCGTTCGGTGGGGCCTCGATCCTGATCATCGTGGGCGTCGGCCTCGAGACGGTCAAGCAGATCGACTCCCAGCTGCAGCAGCGGCACTACGAAGGACTGCTGCGATGACCAGGCTCCTGCTGATCGGGCCTCCCGGCGCAGGCAAGGGAACGCAGGCCGTTCGTCTCTCGGCAGCGTGCGGCATTCCCGCGATCTCGACCGGCGACATCTTCCGTGCGAACGTGGCCGAGGAGACCGAGCTCGGTCTGAAGGCCAAGGAGTTCATGGATGCGGGCAAGTACGTTCCCGACAGCCTGACGAACGATCTCGTTCGCAGTCGTCTGCTCGAGGCCGACGTCGAGGGCGGTTTTCTTCTCGACGGGTACCCGCGCACCACGGCCCAGGTCGACGAACTCGACGACATCCTGGCAGCGGGCGGTCACGGCGACGGTCTCGACGCCGTGGTGCTGCTGGTGGCAGACAGCGACGAGATCGTGGCCCGGCTCACCAAGCGAGCCGCTGAACAGGGTCGCAGCGACGACACCGAGAATGTCATCCGGCACCGTCTCGACGTGTACGAAGAGCAGACGGCGCCGCTCATCGACGTCTACACCGCGCGTGAACTCGTCGTGACCGTCGATGGCCTCGGCAGCGTCGACGACGTGACGGAACGCATCACCCAAGCCCTCGAGGCTCGCGGCATCGTGCTCTCGCACGCCTAGGCTCCGCGCCATGGCGTTTCGCAAGTCGTTCTACAAGACCCCCGCCGAGCTCCGGCTGATGGTGGCGCCGGGGTTGGCGACGCTCGCGTCTCTCGAAGCGGTGCGGGCGATCATCCGGCCCGGCATCACGACCCTGGAGCTCAACGACGCAGCCGATCACGCGATCAGGCAGCTCGGCGGTACGTCGAACTTCCAGATGGTGCCCGGTTACCGGCACACGGTCTGCACCTCGGTCAACGACGATGTGGTGCACGGCATTCCGGGCGAGCGGATGCTGCAACCGGGCGACATCGTCTCCATCGACTCCGGCGCAGATGTGGGTGGTTGGAGCGGAGACTCGGCGATCACGGTCGTGCTCGCCGACCCGGAACGGCCGCAGCTCGTCGACGACCGTCAGCGGCTTTCCGACGTGACCGAGGCCTCCCTCTGGCACGGAATCGCCCGGCTCGCCGAGGCGCGACACCTCAACGAGGTCGGCGAGGCCATCGAGGACTACATCGAATCGCAGGGGGAGTACGGCATCCTCACGGACTACATCGGGCACGGCATCGGTCGGAGCATGCACGAGGAGCCGCCGGTCTTCAACTACCGGGTTCGTGCGCGGGGGCCAGAGGTGAAGCCCGGCCTCGTGGTGGCGATCGAGCCGATGGTCACTGCAGGCGGTATCGACACCTTCACCCGCGACGACGACTGGACGGTCGCGACGCGCGACGGGAGCATGACATCGCATTGGGAGCACTCGGTCGCCGTGCACACCGGTGGAATCTGGGTGCTGACGGCCGCCGACGGGGGAGCGGCCCAGCTGGCGCCCCTCGGCATCACCCCGGTGCCGATCGACTGACCGACCGATCGCCTGACCGACCGACCGACTGACCGGTCTCAGCTGTCCATCAGGTGCACGAGCTCCTCGATGAACGCGCTGAAGCTCACCGATCCGCGGATGAGCTGCTGAACCTCGTCGCGCTCGGAGAAGACCTCGACGAACTGGTCGAAGATCGTCTGGAACGAGTTGCGGCCACTGGAGGAGAAGGCGATCAGGGCGATGACGTTGACCCGGTTCTCACCCCAGTCCATCGGATGGTCGTTGACCGCGATGGCGATGGCTGTGCGGTTCGCCGACATCAGCATGGAGTGCGGTACGGCGACGGTGTCGGTGAACGCCGTCGACGACATCCGCTCGCGCTCGATCGCCCCGGCGATATAGGGTTCGTCGATGATGCCCTGAGCGAGCATCCGTTCGCCCAGCTGGGTGATCATGTCGACCTCGTCGCGGGCGCTGAGATTGCGAACGTAGAGCTCTTCGCTGAAGTACAGCAGCAGCTCGTCTTTGAGCTGCCGCCGCCGCTGCTGGCGCCTGACCCGGCGCACAGCGCGACGGATCGTGTCGATGTCGTCATCGGTGAGGAAGGTCTGGACCAGCACCGTGCTGTCGCCGAGCGCGAGCGCGGGAACGGTCGTGATGATGAGGTCGGTGTCGATCTCGGCGCGGTCGATGTCGGTGCGGGTGATGATCTTGTCGACGCGCACCTCGTCGCCGAGCGCGGCCTCGAGCCGTCGGAGCATCATGAGGTGGATGTCGTAGTAGTTCGGAAAGACCAGGGTGCAGGTCACCATCTCCTCGCGCCTCGACTGCCGCTCGAGGTGGGAGCCCACGTGCAGGGCGATATAGGCGATCTCGTCGTCGTTGATCGAGATCGACTCTTTGCGCTGGATCTCGCTCGCGATGAACACGGCCAGCTCGTAGGTCATCGGGTACGACGTCTTGATCGACCGCGTCATCGGGTTTCTGGAATACGAGCTGACCCGTGCTCGCGCCACGAGGTTGCGGACGTGCAGTGCGAGCCGCACGGCGAATTCGTCGTTGTCGAGATCGATGAGATATCGCTCGCTCGCCCGCCTGGCGACCTCGCGCACGAAGGCGACGTCATCGGTCAGGCCGAGCTGTTCGGTCTGTTCGTGCGCCTGCAGATCGTGACCCGGTGTGATGACCCGTGTCGTCAGCAGCATGACGAGGTGTTCCAGGTCGGCGCCCGAGAGGGTCACCGCGAAGTGCCGGTCGAGCAGATCGAGGATGCCCGGGGCCAGCTCGCCCTGAGGTGGAACGGTGGCCGCGGCATCCGTCGGCACCAGGTCTTTCAGGGTGCGGTCGACGGCGATGGCCACGTGCAGCAGCACGCTGTCGAGGCCGTACTCGTTGACGAAGTAACCGCCGGCCCCGAGCAGGTCGAGCAGGTCGGTCTTGAAGGCCGTGAGGTTCACCGAACCGAATTCGTTCTGGATGCGTTCGACCTCGACGAAGCCTCGCGCACTCTCGGCCCGGAACAGCCTGCTGACGAGCCTTCGGCGGTTCTCCTCGGTGCCCTGCACGCTGACCCGACTGCCCTGGCGCCGAAGGGTCAGGCCGCATTCGTCGAGGATGGGCCGGGCCTTTCGGAGGTCGGCCTCGACGGTGGACTCACTCACGAAGAGGGCCGATGCGAGCTCATGCACATCGAGCCCGTCGGGGGTCTCGTTCAACTGGCGCACGACGCGGTAGAGCCGGTCGCCGCCGGAGTCGCCGCTGCGCTGGCCGACCCAGGCGGCGTAGGCGTCGCGGTTCAGGCGGTACCCCTCGGCGGACGACACGATGATGTCGAGTGGTTCGGCCGCCGATTTCGCCGCCGTCACATAGCTGCGAACGCTCCGGGTTGTGACGCCGAGACGGTCAGCGAGCTGGCCCGACGTCGTCCAGCCGTCGTTCTCGGCCAGATAGTCGAGCAGCCGCTGGCGTCTGTCGCTCATGGCCTGAAACTCTACCCGCGAAACCGCAGACACCTTTCCACAGGGGCGGAAACTTTTCTGGTGGAACGCTCGGCAGATTTTCAGCAGACTGGGCTGGTACCTGTAATGCGGCCCTTCATGGGTCGGCACGATCGCGCAAGGAGGCGAGAACCGTGAAGAACATTCTCGTCGTCTGCGGCGCCGGTGCATCGAGCACGTTCCTGGCCCATCGCATGCGTACCGCTGCCCGGGCACGTGGCTTCGAGGCGACGGTCAAGGCCGTCAGCCAACCCGCCCTGGACTCCCGGATGCCCGGCATCGACGTTCTGCTCGTCGGCCCGCATCTCGCGGCTGCGCTGGGCACGCTTCGAGAGGCCGCCGCACGGTACGACGTGCCCGTCGCGCTGCTGCCCGACACCGTCTTCGGGCAGGGCGGCGAGGACGACGCGCTCGACCTCGCCATCGGCACCATGCCCGACACCGACCTCGCCCAATTTCCCGCCCACCGCACCACGAAAGAGTTCTCATGACCGAACGCACCGCGACCATCGCCTCCTCGCACGGGCTGCACGCCCGCCCGGCCTCCCTCTTCACCCAGGCGGTCGCCAAGTCGGGTGTCAAGGTGAACCTCACAAAGGCAGAGGGCAAGCCGGTGAATGCCGCGAGCATCCTGGGCATCATCTCGCTCGGGATCCAGTCGGGCGACACCGTCACCCTCTCTGCCGAGGGCGACAACGCCGAGACCGTGCTCGACGAGCTCGCGGCAATGCTGGAGCGTGACCTCGATGCGGAGTGACGCGGTGCAGACAAGCGTGCAGACAGCCGCCACGACAAGCGAGCGGGTCACCGTGCTGACTGGCGCGGGCATCGGCCGCGGACTCGCCGTCGGCCCGGTGCTGCGGATGCCCGAGCCCTTGCCCGAGCCCGAGAGCACCCCGTCGCGCCTGACGCCGGCGGCCGAGCTCGAACGGGCCTCCGCAGCTCTCGGAGCGACCGCGGCAGACATCCGCGCCCGCGGTGAGCGCGCGGGCGGAGCGGCCCACGACGTTCTCGAGGCGCAGGCCTTCATGGCCGAAGACCCGACGCTCGCCGACGACGTCGAGGTGCGCGTCGGCGGCGGTCTCACCGCTGAGCGCGCCGTCTTCGAGGCGTTCGCCGGGTTCCGCGACCTGTTGGTGAGCATGGGCGGATACATGGCTGAGCGGGCAACCGACCTCAACGATGTCTCGCAGCGCGTGGTGGCACACCTGCAGGGCGTTGCTGCCCCGGGCATCCCCGACCCCGACTTCGCCTTCGTTCTGGTCGCGAGCGACCTCGCTCCCGCTGACACCGCCCTGCTCGACCTCGACAAGGTGCTCGCCCTGGTGACGAGCGAGGGTGGGCCGACCTCGCACACGGCGATCCTCGCCCGTGACAAAGCGATCGTCGCCGTGGTCGGCGCGGCCGGGTCCCTCCAGCTGAGCGACGGTGAGACCGTGATCGTCGATGCCTCGACCGGCACGGTCACGGCGTCGCCGAGCGAAGACGAGGTCTCCGCCGCCGAGGCCACCCTCGCCGAACGGAAGGCCCGCCCGGTGGCGCCCACGGGCGCCGGCCGCCTTGCTGACGGCACCCTCATCCCGCTGCTCGCGAACCTCGGCTCCGCGGATGCCGCGGCCGACGCTGTGGCGAAGGGCGCCGAGGGCGTCGGGCTGTTCCGCACCGAGTTCCTCTTCCTCGACGCAACCTCGGCACCGACCGTCGAGGCGCAGCAGGAGCAGTACACGAAGCTCCTGGCGGCCTTCGGCGGCAAGAAGGTCGTCGTCCGGGCGCTCGACGCCGGTGCCGACAAGCCGCTCAGCTTCCTCAACGACTCCGATGAAGAGAACCCCGCCCTCGGGCTCCGTGGCCTGCGGGCACTCCGGGCGAACGAGCAGGTGCTGCGCGACCAGCTCACGGCGCTCGCGAACGCCGCGGCCGTCACCGAGGCCGACCTCTGGGTGATGGCGCCGATGGTGTCGACGGTCGAAGAGACGCGGTACTTCACCTCTCTCGGCCGCGAGCTCGGGCTCAACACCCTCGGTGTGATGGTGGAGGTGCCTTCGGCCGCGCTTCTCGCCGACCGCATCCTCGCCGACGCCGACTTCGCCAGCATCGGAACCAACGACCTGACCCAGTACACGCTGGCAGCCGACCGACTTCTCGGTTCGGTCGCCGCGTTCCAGGATCCGTGGCATCCGGCCGTTCTGCGGCTCGTCGGGGAGGTCGGCCGTGCCGGCGTCGCCCTCGGCAAGCCGGTCGGAGTCTGCGGAGAGGCGGCAGCCGACCCCCTGCTCGCCGTCGTTCTCACCGGGCTCGGTGTGACATCCCTCTCGATGTCGCCGGCAGCACTCGCCGATGTTCGAGCTGAGCTCGCGCTCTACACGCTCGAACAGGCCCAGACGTTCGCTGGCCTCGCGCTGGCGGCCAACTCGGCCTTCGAGGCCCGCGCTGCGGTTCTCGAGGCCACCACTGCACCATCCGCACCATGAACACGCCCAGCACCCCACCCCGAAATACCCCCGCACACAAAGGAGACAGGCCATGACGACGACGTCACCCACCCAGACCGGCTCACCCGCCGGCACCCAGACGAAGGGGGGAGCCCGCGTCGCCGTCCAGCGATTCGGTACGTTCCTCTCCGGAATGGTGATGCCCAACATCGCCGCCTTCATCGCATGGGGCCTCATCACGGCCCTGTTCATCCAGACCGGATGGCTCGCCCAGTTCGGCATCCTGGTGCCGATCATCGGTGGCTTCCCGAGCGCCGACGGAACGGCTAACGTCGGCCTCGTCTCGCCGATGATCACCTACCTGCTGCCGCTGCTCATCGCGAACACCGGTGGACGGATGATCTACAACACCCGTGGCGGTGTCGTCGCCGTCATCGCGACCATGGGTGTCATCGTCGGCAGCCCGGTTCCGATGTTCATCGGCGCCATGATCATGGGCCCGCTCGCGGCCTACATCATGAAGCAGGTCGACAAGATCTGGGCGAACAAGATCAAGCCCGGATTCGAGATGCTCGTCGACAACTTCTCGGCAGGCATCCTGGGCGCGCTGCTCGCGATCGCCGGTTTCTTCCTCATCGCCCCGGTCATCACCGCCCTGAGCGCGGCTCTCGAGTCGGCCGTGAACTGGCTCGTCTCGCTCGGGCTGCTGCCGCTGGCGTCGATCCTGGTCGAGCCGGGCAAGGTGCTGTTCCTCAACAACGCGATCAACCACGGTGTGTTCACGCCGCTGGGTGTGCAGCAGGTGTCGGAGAGCGGCAAGAGCATCCTGTTCCTGATCGAGGCGAACCCCGGCCCCGGCGTGGGAATCCTGATCGCGTTCGCGATCTTCGGTGTGGGTCTGGCCAAGGCCAGCGCTCCCGGCGCCATCATCATCCAGTTCTTCGGTGGGATCCACGAGATCTACTTCCCGTACGTGCTGATGAAGCCGATGACCATCATCGCCGCGATCCTCGGTGGTATGACCGGTGTGTTCGTGAACGTGCTGTTCCAGACCGGGCTCCGTGCTCCGGCCTCGCCCGGCTCCATCATCGCCATCCTGATCCAGACGGCGCCCGACTCCTACGTGGGTGTCATCCTCTCGGTGATCGCCTCGGCCGCGGTCTCGTTCCTGGTGACCGCCGTCATCCTGCGGGCCACCCGCAAGCGCGACCTGGCTGCGGAGAACGCCGGTGACCTGAGCGCCGCCATCGCGCAGACCCAGGCCAACAAGGGCAAGCAGAGCTCGGTTCTCGGACACCTGCAGGCCGACGGTCTCGCCAACGAGGCAGGTGGCCTCGCCGACCTCCAGACACGGGACGGTGCCTCTGCCGAAGAGGTCTCACGCGCCCAGGAGGCGCAGGGCCTCGCCGCTGTGCACAACATCGTGTTCGCCTGCGACGCCGGAATGGGATCGAGCGCCATGGGTGCCTCTGTTCTTCGCAACAAGATCAAGAAGGCGGGCATCACTGACGTTACTGTGGTCAACAAGGCGATCTCGAACCTGACCGACGACATCGACCTGGTCATCACACACCAGGATCTGACGGCGCGGGCCAGGCAGCAGTCACCGAGCGCCGAGCACGTCTCGGTCGACAATTTCATGTCGAGCCCGAAATACGACGAGATCGTCGGACTGCTCGAGCGCCAGCACGCATCCGAAAAGGCGTAACCGAGAAGGTTCGCCGCGAACCGCAGAAAGAGCCAGGTGTCCCATGGGCGACGTACTGACACAGAATTCGATCAAGATCAACGGATCGGCCAGCACCAAGGAGGAGGCGATCGCTGAGGCGAACGAACTGCTGCTCGCGGCCGGAGCGGTGACGAACGACTATCTGGCGTCGATGCTCGAGCGGGAGACCTCGGTCTCCACCTACATGGGCAACTACCTGGCGATTCCGCACGGCACGAACGAGGGCAAAGACGCGATTCTCGCCTCTGCGCTCTCGTTCGTGCGGTACTCCAAGCCTATCGACTGGGACGGCCAGGAGGTTCGCTTCGTCGTCGGCATCGCCGGCAAGGAGGGCGGGCACCTCGACATCCTCTCGAAGATCGCGCTCATCTTCAGCGATGACGACGAGGTGCAGAAGCTGCTCAAGGCGCCGAGCGACGAGGCCGTCTACGCGCTCCTGTCCGAAGTGAACGAAGACTGATGAAGGCCGTTCACTTCGGAGCCGGGAACATCGGTCGCGGTTTCGTCGGACTCATCCTGCACAATGCCGGCTACGAGGTCGTGTTCGCCGACGTCAACGCCGAGCTGATCGATGCTCTCGCCGCAGCTTCCTCCTACGACGTGCACGAGGTGGGGCTCTCGCCCCGCACGTGGACGGTCGACAACTTCCGGGCCCTCAACAGTGCCTCCGACGAAGAGGGCGTCGTGGCGGAGATCGCTTCGGCCGACATCGTCACCACGGCCGTCGGTCCGAACATCCTGCGCTTCGTCGCCCCGTTGATCGGGCGGGCGCTGCTCGCCCGACCAGCAGGCCTGGCTCCGCTGCAGGTGATGGCGTGCGAGAACGCCATCAACGCGACGGATGCTCTGCGGGGCCACATCGAAACCGCGCTGGGTGACGACTTCACGGCCGCCTCCCACCGGGCGGTGTTCGCGAACACCGCGGTCGACCGCATCGTTCCCGGCCAGGCTCCGGATGCCGGGCTGAACGTCACCGTCGAGGACTTCTTCGAATGGGCGATCGAGAGCGGTCCGTTCGGCGAAGCGCTGCCGAGCATCCCCGAGGCCCACTTCGTGCCGGAACTGGCGCCCTATATCGAGCGCAAGCTCTTCACGGTGAACACCGGGCACGCGGCGACGGCCTATTTCGGTGCTGCCGAGGGCATCGCCCCGGTCGCCGAGGCCATCGCGGTGCCCGAGATCTTCGCGAAGGTCAAGGCCGTACTCGAAGAGACCAAAACGCTGCTGGTCGCCAAGCATGAGTTCGAGCCGGCCGTGCAGGAGGCCTATCTCGAGAAGAACCTGCAGCGTTTCGCCAACCCGTACCTTCCCGACACCGTCGACCGGGTGGGCCGTGCGCCGATGCGCAAGCTCAGCCGCCATGAGCGGTTCGTCGGGCCGGCGGCAGAACTCGCTGAGCGGGGCACCAGGCCCACGGCGCTGCTCGTCGCCATCCGCGCCGCACTCGTCTTCGACGTGCCCGCCGACCCGGAGTCCGTGCAGCTGCAGGAGATACTCGGCACTCGCTCTGCCGACGAAGCTGTGGTCGAGGTCACGGGCATCGAGCCCGGGCATCCCCTGTTCGACGACCTCGTGCAGGTCTTCGGGTCGGTGCAGTCAGAGGCGCAGTCCGCACGCTAGGGGCCGGGTAATATACACCCGTCCTTATGGTAGGCTCGATCTTTGGTGTCTGGCGCGCGCGTCGGCATGCAAACAATCACGCACGACCAGCAATCAATACTTCTACAGACAGTGAGTTATGGCCAAAAAAGACGGTGTCATCGAGATCGAGGGCGCAGTGGTCGAGGCTCTTCCCAACGCGATGTTTCGCGTCGAGTTGACCAACGGACACAGAGTTCTTGCCCACATTTCGGGCAAGATGCGACAGCACTACATCCGTATCCTCCCCGAGGACCGCGTGATCGTGGAACTCAGCCCGTACGACCTCACCCGTGGTCGTATCGTTTACCGGTACAAGTAAAGAGCGCTGGAAAGTAACGGCCCATCTTCTTCGATGGGTACGAAGACAGCGATAGGAAAAGAACAATGAAGGTCAACCCCAGCGTCAAGCCGATCTGCGAGCACTGCCGAGTCATTCGCCGCAACGGAAACGTCATGGTCATCTGCAAGTCGAACCCGCGCCACAAGCAGCGCCAGGGCTAGCCGAAGCGATCCACCCGTTTTATAGCAGAGCCAGAACCCGATTCATCGGGGGACACCCGCGGTTGGAGGCCGCGGCACCGGTTCTGCTACAGACCTCCACTCACAACAGGAGCATGCCACCATGGCACGTATTGCAGGAGTAGACATTCCGCGCGACAAGCGCGTGGAGGTCGCACTGACTTACATCTACGGCGTCGGCCGCACGAGGGCCCTCGCGACCCTCGCCGACACGGAGATCTCAGGTGACGTTCGCGTCAAGGATCTCACCGACGAGCAGCTGGTCGCCCTGCGCGACCACATCGAAGGCGCGTACAAGGTAGAGGGTGACCTCCGCCGCGAGGTCGCCGCCGACATCCGCCGCAAGGTCGAGATCGGCAGCTACCAGGGCATCCGTCACCGTCGTGGCCTTCCTGTTCACGGCCAGCGCACCAAGACCAACGCTCGTACCCGCAAGGGCCCGAAGCGCACCGTTGCCGGCAAGAAGAAGGCCCGATAGCGAGAACATCCTTCGGGATCTCGCATCGCCATAGACGTTTTTAGGAGAAAACAATGGCAGCACCAAAATCGGCCGCTCGTAAGCCGCGTCGTAAAGAGAAGAAGAACGTGCCGGTGGGCCAGGCCCACATCAAGTCCACGTTCAACAACACCATCGTGACCATCACCGACCCCTCGGGCGCCGTGCTGAGCTGGGCCTCGTCGGGCACCGTCGGCTTCAAGGGCTCGCGCAAGTCGACCCCCTTCGCCGCACAGCTGTCAGCCGAGTCGGCTGCCCGCCAGGCGCAGGAGCAGGGTGTCAAGAAGGTCGACGTCTTCGTCAAGGGACCGGGTTCGGGTCGCGAGACGGCGATCCGTTCGCTCCAGGCCGCCGGCCTCGAGGTCGGAACGATCAACGATGTCACCCCGCAGGCGCACAACGGATGCCGTCCGCCCAAGCGTCGCCGCGTATAACCATTCCTTTCCAGCCGACAGCGGCGTGATCCTTCGCGGATCACGCCGCTCAGGCCGTTCATCTTGACAATTCAATAACGTCGGGCTCGCCACCCGGTATGCAAACGCAAGTGTCATATAGCGGACACTTAGCCGAAAGGAATCAACAGTGCTTATTGCACAGCGTCCAACGCTCACCGAAGAGAACATCTCGGAGTTCCGCTCGCGGTTCGTCATCGAACCCCTGGAGCCCGGTTTCGGATACACCCTCGGTAACTCCCTCCGCCGTACCCTGCTCTCCTCGATCCCCGGGGCCGCCGTCACGAGCATCCGCCTCGACGGCGTGCTGCACGAGTTCAGCACGATTCCCGGTGTGAAAGAAGACGTCACCGAGATCATCCTGAACATCAAAGGCCTGGTCGTCTCGAGCGAGCACGACGAGCCCATCACCGCCTACCTGCGGAAGCACGCGTCGGGCCAGGTCACGGCCGCCGACATCTCGGCTCCGGCCGGTGTCGAGATCCACAACCCCGAGCTCGTCATCGCCACCCTGAACGACAAGGCGAAGTTCGAGCTCGAGCTCATCATCGAGCGTGGCCGTGGCTACGTGTCGTCCACCCAGAACCGCAGTGAGTTCAGCGAAGCGGGCCAGATTCCGATCGACTCGATCTACTCGCCCGTTCTGAAGGTCACCTACCGTGTCGAGGCGACCCGTGCCGGTGAGCGCACCGACTTCGACCGCCTCGTCGTCGATGTCGAGACCAAGCCCGCGATCACCCCGCGTGACGCGATCGCGTCGGCCGGTCGTACGCTGACCGAGCTCTTCGGCCTGGCTCGCGAACTGAACACTGCGGCCGAGGGTATCGAGATCGGCCCGGCTCCCGTCGACGCCGTTCTGAGCTCGGAGCTCGCCGTTCCGATCGAAGACCTCGATCTGTCGGTTCGTTCGTACAACTGCCTCAAGCGTGAGGGAATCAACACCGTCAGCGAGCTCGTCGCGCTGTCGGAGACCCAGCTCATGAACATTCGCAACTTCGGCCAGAAGTCAGTGGATGAAGTCAAAGACAAGCTCGTCGAGCTCGGTCTGTCGCTGAAGGACACGGTGCCCGGCTTCGACGGCGCCCACTTCTATGGCGGCTACGACGACGAGAACATCTAACCCCTAACTTCCTGGAGACTACGAAATGCCTACCCCCACTAAAGGGCCCCGCCTCGGCGGAGGGCCGGCGCACGAGCGCCTGATGCTCGCGAACCTGGCTGCCCAGCTGTTCACGCACAAGAGCATCAAGACCACCGAGACGAAGGCCAAGCGCCTCCGCCCGGTCGCCGAGCGCCTCATCACCTTCGCCAAGAAGGGTGACCTGCACGCCCGCCGCCGCGTTCTCGCGACGATCGGCGACAAGACCGTCGTGCACGAGCTCTTCACCGAGATCGCCCCCCTCGTCGCCGAGCGTGAGGGTGGCTACACCCGCATCACGAAGCTCGGCTTCCGCAAGGGCGACAACGCTTCGATGGTCCAGATCGAGCTCGTTCTCGAGCCCGTGACGCCGAGGGTGCGCTCGTCGCGGAGCAGCGCGGCTTCAGCGCCTGCTTCAGCGGTCGTCGCGGACGACGAGACCGTCGCTCCTGCTGACGAGACCGTCGCTCCTGCTGACGAGACCGATGTGCCCGCCGAGGAGACCGACGCGGTCGAGACCAGCGAGCCCGTTGCCGACGAGGAGCCCTCCGAGGCTGCTGCCGAGGTCGAAGAGGTCGCGGCCGAGAAGAGCGACACCAAGTAAGACAGCTTCACGAAGAACCCCGGCACCGACTTTCGGCGGCCGGGGTTCTTTTTTCGTGCAAAAACCAAGTTATACTCATGTTTGGTTGTCAGTGGGGTGGGTTCACGAAGATCTGGAGAGAAAATGAAGAAACGCAGTCTGTTCTCGGCGAGAATCGCCTCGGGGTTCGGCGAACCCGAGGTCAATCTCGATCACAAAGATGTCGCCCTGCTGAGAGAGCTGGCACGTGATTCGCGGCAGTCGCAGCGCGCTCTCAGTCGAAAGGTCGGCATGTCGCCACCCGCCGTCGCCGAGCGTCTGGCGCGGTTCGAGCGCACGGGAGTGGTCAAACAGTACTCCGTGGCGATCGACTGGTCGCGCCTCGGCCTCGGTGTCGTCGCCGTCGTGAACATCACCCTGAAACCCGACCAGGACCGCGGAGCGATCATCCACTGTCTGAGGCAGCTGCCCGAGCTCGAACAGCTCACCGTGGTGACGGGCCGGTACGACCTCACGGCTCGCTTTCGCATCAGCGACCAGCCGCACCTCCGCGACCTGATTCTCGACCGCGTGCCGGCCCTGCCGGGCATCCTGCGCACAGAGACGCTGCTCGGTCTTGGTACTGTCGACACCGACGACTTTGCGTCGAGAATGTTCGAGACGTACCCCGAGGGTGCCGAGCTGGGGGCAGTGCCCGCGATCTGAGAGACAGGGGCGGGCGTGGCCGGCGAGGGTGACAGGGTGCGGGTGCGTTTCGACCTCGCCTACGAGGGCACGGATTTCGCGGGCTGGGCGAAGCAACCGAACCTCCGCACCGTGCAGGGCGAGCTCGAGGCCGCGCTGGTCAGGCTGTACTCGGGCTTCGGCGTGCTGCCCTCGCTGGTGGTCGCCGGGCGAACGGATGCCGGCGTGCACGCCCTCGGCCAGGTGCTGCACCTCGACCTCACGCCCGAGCAGGCCTCCCGCATCGAGATCAGCCGTATCGCGCTGAGCGTGAACGGTGTGCTCGGCCGGCCGCACGACATCGTGGTACGTCAGACCGCCGTGGCCGACGCGGGGTTCGATGCCCGCTTCTCGGCGACGTGGCGGCGGTACGAGTACCGCATCGCCGACTCGCTGCCGGTGCGCAGCCCGCTCACCAAGCGCACGACCGCGTGGACCACGAAGGTGCTCGACCTCGACGCCATGCAGGAGGTCGCGAACGAACTTCTCGGCCTGCACGACTGGGCCTCCTTCTGCCGGCCCCGCCCCTTCGCGACGACCATCCGCACGCTGCAGGACTTCCGCTGGTCGCGCGACGACGAGGGAGTCGTGAAGGCGACCCTCCGCGCCGACGCGTTCTGCCACAGCATGGTGCGCGCTGTGGTCGGCGCCTCGGTCGCCGTCGGTGAAGGGCGCCTCAGCCTCGACGACGTCATCGGGCTCCGTGAGGCGCTCGAGCGCACCAGCGCGTTCAAGGTGATGCCCGCCCGCGGTCTCACGCTGATGGAGGTGGGGTATCCGGATGCAGCGGGGCTGGCCGCCCGCGCCGAGGAGACCCGAGCCCGCCGCTCCCGCGAGACCCTCGCCGAGCAGCGCTTGGCGCTCGGGGCCCTGTTCGACTCCGCACGCACCGGTCGGTGATGGTGCGCGAACGCACGGAGCACCATACTTGTCCCACGGGGATGCAGCGGCAGCTGCACGGGGGCGATGAGGGGCCTAGATGGCAAGTGCACTGCACCAGACGGCGCCCATCGAGGTGCGATGGGGCGCGGCCACCGACACGGGCAGGACGCGCGCGATCAATGAAGACGCGTTCCTCGCCGATGCTCCCGTCTTCGTCGTGGCAGACGGCATGGGCGGTCATGAAGCGGGCGAGGTCGCGAGCGCCATCGCGGTCAGCTGGTTCGAGGCATTCGTCGGCCTTCGGAGCGTCGACCCTGCGCAGGTGAGGGTCGCACTCGCGGAGGCGCAGCGTGAGATCAGCCAACTCGTGGCTACCACCGAACGCAGCGCCGGCACCACTCTCACCGGCGTGATGGTCACAGAGATAGAGTCGCGAGGGTACTGGCTGGTCGTCAACGTCGGTGATTCCCGTACCTATCGCCTGGCCCATGGCGCTCTGACGCAGATCAGTGTCGACCATTCGGTCATTCAGGAATTGCTCGAGGCGGGGGAATTGGATGCTCGCCTGGCATCGCAGCACCCGCAACGCAATGTGATCACTCGTGCGCTTGGAGCCGGCGACCCGGCCGACCCGGATTTCTGGTTGCTGCCCGCCGAATTGGGCGATCGCATTCTGGTCTGCTCTGACGGCCTGACGAATGAACTCGGCGACGATCGCATCCGATCGATACTCACCGACGAACCAGATCCGAACGCCGCTGCAGTGCGCCTTCTGCGGGAATCTCTCCTGCACGGAGGCCGTGATAACCTCACCGTTCTCGTCATCGACGCGGTTTCCGTCAGCGGTGACGACTCCGACTTCGCACGGGGATTCGACACGGTGCCGGTGACCTTCGCGCGGATGGACGCAGACGACACCATTCCCCGAACCCCCCGCTCTCGCACCGAACAGGAACACTGACATGACCGAAGTGCGCTACCAACCGGGCGGGTGGTTCGGACTCGTCTCGAACAGTGGCCTGGTTTTGCTGCCCGACCAGCTGAGCGAGGATCAACTGCTCGCTGTCTGGACCACCCTGGAGGAGGGCAGTGGCCTCGCGGGCATTCTCGACGCGCTGACGACGGCATTCGGCCTTCGTCTCAGCTCCGTTCCGTCGTTCGCGATCGCCATCTTCGACGATCGGGATCTGCGCATCGCAGTCAGAGGAGAGGTGTTCGTCGACATCGTTGAGCGGATCGACGGACAGGATGTCGCCTCCGAGCTCTCCGGCGAAGCTGTCACGACCTGGACCGAGAAGGCGGTGCGGTCGCCCGTCTCGGTGAGCGTGCGAATCGAACCGGAGCCGGGCCCGCTCAGCCCGACTCTTCCGATCTCACAGGGAGTGGTTCTCGCCTCGTGGATGACCGCGACCTTCTACGGGGCCCTCGACGACGGGCACAACGACTGGGACGACGAAGAGCGCACCGACGAGCCCGAGCACGACCGAACCGAAGACGACTACGACGGCGCTACCATGACCGCGGCCCAGCTGCGAGCGATGCAGCAACCTGTAGCTGATTCCCGCGCTGACGCCCTTCCGCCCGCGAGTACCGCTCGGATCGATGTCTCGACGGGCGAATCCTTCCGGCTCGACGGGCCAATCATCATCGGCCGTCGTCCTCAGGCCCTCCGCGTTGCCCCCGATGAGATTCCGAAGTTGGTGAGCGTGCCGAGCCCGGAACAGGACATCTCCCGAAGCCACCTCGAGATCCGTGTGGAGGGCGAGGAAGTGGTCGTCCGTGACCTCGACACGGTGAACGGCAGCGTCCTTCGCCGCCAAGGGAGCGCACCGTCGCAGCTCGAATCGGGAGGTTCGACACGCGTGCTGTCGAACGACGTGATCGACATCGGGGACGGCGTCTCCGTGACGTTCGTCGACCTGCCCTGATGGCGCGCCGGGAGTCCGTTCCGCCGATTATCGGCGGCTACACGTATGTCAAGACCCTGGGGGCGGGCGGCTTCGCCGATGTGTTCCTCTATGAGCAGGCCATGCCCCGACGCCGGGTCGCGGTCAAGGTGCTGCTCGAGGGGCTCGAGTCCGACCGAGAGCGACGCGCATTCGAGGCGGAGGCCAACCTGATGGCGCTCCTGTCGACCCATCCGTCGATCGTGACGATCTATGAGGCCGATATCGCGGCCGATGGTCGGCCCTACATCGCCATGGAATACTGTGGACGCCCCAGTCTCGACGCGCGGTTGCGGCAGGAGCGGATCAGCGTCGATGAGGCCCTAAGGATCGGCATCCGTGTCGCGGGGGCCGTGGAGACCGCGCATCGGGCGGGCATCCTGCACCGCGACATCAAGCCGGCCAACATTCTCGTCACCGACTACAACAATCCTGCCCTCACCGACTTCGGAATCGCCGGAACCCTTTTCGGCGACGACATCGACGAGTCGCAGGGAATGTCGATCCCCTGGTCGCCGCCGGAGGTCTTCGGGGCGGTGGTGCCGGCCAGCACGGCGATCGATGTCTACGCCCTCGGCGCGACGGTCTACAGCCTGCTGGCCGGGCGGTCCCCGTTCGAGGTCCCGGGCGGCCCGAACACTAGGGAAGACATCATGTCCCGCATCCAGTCGCAGGCGGCAACGGCGACCGGGCGACCCGATGTGCCCGCGTCGCTCGAGGCGGCCTTGGCTCGCTGCATGGTCAAGAACCCCTCTCTGCGCTTCGCTTCGGCCATCGCTTTCGCCCGCGCTCTGCAAGATGTGCAGGAGGAACTGAACAGTGTCGTGACCATGGCAGAGGTGCTCGAGGACAGCCGCGAGCGCGAATCGGCGGGTGGTGAGGACCTCGGCGACCACCTGCGGGTGACCGAGTTGGCCGGTGTTGATCTGACCCAGCGACGTGCGGCCATCCCGGCTCCCGTCGACGAAGCGCTGATGGATGTCGAGCGAACCGTGCTGCGCGTGCAAGAGCCGGTGCGGACCCCCGCCAAGGAGCCACGCCCGATCGCGCAGGTCGCCGATTCTGAGGTGCCGAGTGTCAGTCGGGAGACTGTCGTTCCAGACGTTGCCGCACCGCGACCTCGAGCCGACCGCCCCCAACCCCACCTCCACCGCCGAGGCCGTCGGGTCTCGCTCGGAGTGTGGGCCGTGCTGATGATCGCCGTCAGTGCTGGCGCGGTGGCCACTCTCGTGGCCGGTCGGGGTTCTTCAGCTTGGGCTTCGAGCAACGTTACGTCGTCGCCGGATACCGGGGGTGGCTCCGCCTCCAGCGCCTCCGTTCCCGAGGTCGTCGGCCTCGCGGGCACGCGCGGCTCGACAGGAGTCGTCTTCACCTGGGCCAACCCCAGCCCTGAGGAGGGGGATCGCTTTCTCTGGGAGGTGGTGACGCCGGGTGCCGAGGCCGATTTGACGATCACGACCGACTCGTCGGTGACCGTACCGGCCGATCCTGACGGCCAGACCTGTCTCGGCGTGCTTCTGGCACGAAAGGCCGGTGCTGCGTCGAATGGGACCGTCGTGTGCGTTCCGTGACGTGCCCCCCCACAGTCGGGGCTTGCGCCCGACAGCCGGGTGCTGGATAGTCGTGTCATCTGACGTGAATCAGCGGTCATCTGGGGGATGCGGGCAATGAGCGAATCTACGGCCGTCAGCCGAGCATCCCATGGCCTCTCCGAGCTGCGGATAACGGCGGGGGGAGAGACCCATGTCATTCCGAGCAACGTTCGGACCGTGATCGGTCGGGGAGTGGAATGCGACGTAGTGGTGCAGCACGATCTCGTCTCGCGGCGGCACGCCGTGGTCTCGTATGACGGGGTGTGGACGATCGCTGACAACGCGAGCACGAACGGCATGTACGCGGGCGGGCTGAGAACCGACTCCGAAAAGGTTCACACCCGCCTGGAGGTGCGTCTCGGTGACGCCACCGAGGGGCCGATGGTCGTGCTCGAGGCCGTGCACGTTCCGGCCCCCGAAGTGACGGCGACGCGGCACAACGACGATCTGGAGTTCACAGTCCTCAAGGGTTCCATGCCCCAGCCCTTCCGATCGACCCCGAAGCGCTTCGATGCTGTTGGCCCCGACTCGTCGGTCGTCACTATCGGCTCGGCCGCCGACAACGACATCCGACTCGACGACATTCTGGTCTCCCGGCACCATGCCCGGGCCTCCACCGCGCCCGGTGGCCTCATCGTCGACGACACCAACAGCCTCAACGGAACCTACCTGAATGGTCAGTTGATCTCGTCGGCGTATCTGAGTGAAGGCGATGTGCTCACCATCGGTCACACCGACCTGCTCTGCCGAGAAGGGCGCCTCGCTCTCCTTCGGGACGTCGAGCCGGACAGTGGCGGACTGCAGGTCTCCGGGCTCGGATATTCCATCACCGGAGGAAAGAAACTCCTTCACGACATCGATCTGACGGTGAAGCGAGGAACCTTGACTGCGGTGATCGGCCCGTCCGGCGCGGGCAAGTCGACGCTCTCCCGGGTGCTGACGGGGATTGCGCAGCCTTCCACCGGAACCGTCGAGTTCGATGATTTCGACGTGCACGCTTCCTATGAGTTGGTGCGGTCGCGCATCGGGCTGGTGCCGCAGGAAGACGTCATGCACCGGCAATTGAAGGTCAAACGCGCACTGGACTATTCGGCTCGCCTCCGGCTGCCCTCCGAGTCGACCGTCGCCGACAGACAGGGCCAGGTCGGCCATGTGATCGACCAACTCGGCTTGGCCGGTCACGAGTCAACACGTATCGACAAACTCTCCGGCGGCCAGCGCAAGCGGGCTTCGGTCGCCCTGGAGCTCTTGACGGAACCCTCGCTGCTAGTGCTGGACGAACCGACCTCAGGCCTGGATCCCGCGCTCGACCAGCAGGTCATGAAGACGCTTCGGTCGCTGGCCGACGGCGATCGGGCCGTCATTGTCATCACCCACTCGGTCGCCTATCTCGATCTCTGCGACCAGATCCTCGTGCTCGCCCCCGGTGGAATGCCGGCCTTCCTCGGTTCGCCGACCGACCTCACGGATTTCTTCGGCACGAACGACTGGGCGACGATCTTCGGTGGAGTCGCCTCCGATCCCGAGGGGTCGCACCGCCGTTATCGAACACGCTTCCCCAGCCAGCCGACCCCGAACGCTGCTCCCGCGTCTGAATCGCGCCTTCCGACGAGGAATGCTTCCCTCCCGCGTTGGTCGACACAGTTCGTGACACTTGCCCGGCGACAAGTGGATGTGATGGTCTCTGATGTCGGTTACATCAGTTTTCTCGCTGCCCTCCCCATTGCGCTTGGACTCCTGGCCCTGGTGGTTCCGGGTCATGCCGGGTTCACCATGCCCGACCCCACGGATTCGAACACCGCGGGGGAGCCGGCTCAGCTGCTCGCTCTGCTGACCGTCGGAGCAAGCTTCATGGGCGCATCCATGTCAATCAGGGATCTTGTCGGAGAACGCCCTATTTATCTCCGTGAACGGGCCGTCGGCCTCTCTGTGTCTGCCTACCTGGCCTCGAAGATCGCTGTTTTCGGGCTGTTCGCCTGGCTGTCGTCGGCATTGCTGGTCTCGATCGTGTTCCTCGGCAAGACGCCGCCGGAGAGCAGCGTTCTGTTCCCGGATGCGCGCATCGAACTGTTCGTTGCGATGGGAGCGACGGCGACGACCTCCATGGTGCTCGGCTTGTTGGTGTCGTCGCTCGTCCGTTCGAGCGAACAGGCCATGCCCGTGCTGATCATCCTGCTCATGGCTCAACTGGTGCTGCATGGCGGAATCGTTCCGGTCACCGGCAGAGCGGTGCTGGACCAGCTGTCGTGGCTCATGCCCGCGCGCTGGGGGTACGCAGCGGCCGCCTCGGGAATCGATCTGACGGCGCTCGTTCCGAGTATCGACGACGATGTACTCTGGCAGCACGATGTCGGGACGTGGGTGCTCGCGCTCTGCGTGCTGATGGCATTCTCCATCGTCGCTGCGAGCATCGCCCTGGTTCGCCTCGGCCGAAGCGCACAGGTCGGACGATGAGCGACTCGACCGTGAGGGCTCGGGTGAGCCTGGCGATCGTGGCTGCTCTGCTCGCCGTCGTCTCGGTCATAGCGCTGGTGACAGCCGACTTTCGACCTCCCGCCTCGGTGATCGGCTGGGCGATCGCTGGGCCCATCGCTGTCTCGTTGCTGGCCATCTACGCCGTCGGGGATGCCCGAGCCCGCCTGGCGCCCGAGTACGTCGCTCGTGCCTCGGCGACCTGGGTATACCGGGCCGCGCTTGTCGTGACATCCATCGCCATCGTCATCGACGCCCTTTCTGTAGGAGTGTGGCTGGGGCGACTCTGAAATCGCAGCCCGCCGCTGCTACTGGTCGGGTGCGGGAACGATCGGCAGGGCTTTGCTCGACTTGGGCACCGGTGTGTACCCGTCCAAGAAGGCCGTGACGGTGAGAGTGATCTTCTTGCCGACATCGGTCGGAATGACGGTGTAGGTCGGCTGCGATCCCTCCTGCACGGCCACTCCGCCGGAGAACCATTTATAGCTGAAGGAGGAGGGCTCCGGGCTCCATCCGTCGGTGACCGCGGTGAGCGTTGCTCCCACCAGGGCGGTCCCCATGATCGAGGGGCTCGGGGTCGCTGAGAACGTCGCGCTCAGCACATCGGCCGTCGGTAGGCTGGACTGCGGGAGGTCTTCGTAGTTGTCTTTGGAGCCGGTGACCGCGACGGTGACTTTCTTTCCGATATCGGATCCGGTGAGCGTATACGTGGACGAATCGGCGCCGTCGATCGGCGCACCCTCGGAGAACCAGCGGTAGTCGAAGTGCTCAGGCTCGGGAGACCAGGTGCCGGGAACCGCGGTCAGGGTCGAGGCGGCAATCGGGTCGCCCAGAATGAGGGGATTCGTCGAGCTCGAGAACGTCTGGAGAGGAGCGAGGAACGAGAGGGGATTGGAGTCTCCGGCCCGGTCGAGCACTATGCCGCCCGCCACGGAGACCAGCGACAGTGTCGTTGCGAGGATGACCAGTCGTTCGACGCGGCTGAACCACGGCTGCCTGACCTTCTGCACGATACGTCGCCCCCCGGAGCCGTCGGTGCATCCGTAGCCAGATGCACTCTGGAAATATTGTACGGTCAGCCGGCCGGCGCATTCGTCGCCGGGAAGCTCTTGAACGCCGCAAAGTAGCGGTCACCCATTGCGCGGGCACCGGCGGCGCTGTAGTGGAGCGCGTCATCCTGGTTCTCACCCGGGACACCCGGCACGTAACGAACAGAGCTTCGGAGCTCCGGCATCGATTCAAGAGCATCGGCGATCGACTGGCGGTCGGAGGCCCGCTGCACCCATTCGGGAACCATTCCGCCGATGAGGAACGGCACAGCACCGTATCGCTGCTGCACACCGTCGACGATGCTGAGCAGCCGGGATTGGTAGATCGCGCCGGTGGTGAGGCCGGCATCGGACTCGCCCTGTGCCCAGATGACCGCCACCAGTCGGTTCCCCGGGTTCAGCGCGAGAGCGCGATCGATCTGCGACAGGGCGTTGGTGTAGAGGTTCACGGCGGCCGTGGTATCGGCCGGATTCCACGAGTACGCCGCATCGCCCGTCAGCGAGGTGCTGCCCTGCGCAGCGGGAACGAGCAGAACGTGCCGGTCAGAGGGTTCTGCACCGAGAAGGTCCCTGCCGAACTGCATGCCCGGTCCGACCCGCGCCGCGCCGGTGGGCGACAGCCACTGGCTGACGTGGAACAGCGAGTCCACGGCCGGGATGATTGACTGCGCCTCGGGCCCGCTATCGGCGAATTGGTCGAGGCCTTCCCTGCCGGCGTCGAGAACAGGATCGCTGGGGTAGCCCGCACCCTGCGCGTTCGACTGACCGAGGATGGCGACGACGTCATAGCCCGATTGCGGACCGGTAGTGGGGCTCGGTGAAAGCACATGCGTCTGAACAGGATCAGCCTGCATCGAGGTGGAGGGCGGCCGGAGTCCACTCGGCTGGCCGGTCTGCGACGAGGCGAACACGCCGATGATCGCGGCGGAGACGGCCGCGATGGTCAGCGCGGCAACAAGCACGAACGTGCGGCGCGGTCGTGCAGGCTTCATCGCCGTCCTCCTCCGCACCGAGACGCGCTTGACAGTTGGCGTCACGCCCGACTCTAGGCTAAGCTCGACCCTTGGTGTGCAGCATTCCCTTGTGCCACCCGAAGTTGAGCCCTCCACCGGTGCGTTCCTCGCGGTTCTCGCAGTGCAACAGCCACGGAGTGGGATTCACGAACACCTCATTTCGATCAGAAAGCACTATCACTGTGACTCGTACCTATTCCCCGAAAGTCAGCGAACTCGTTCGCAACTGGGTCATCATCGATGCGACCGACGTCGTGCTGGGTCGTCTGGCCAGCCACGCCGCGATCATCCTTCGTGGCAAGAACAAGCCGACCTTCAGCCCGCACCTCGACGGCGGTGACTTCGTTGTCATCATCAACGCCGACAAGGTCGTGCTGACCGGCTCGAAGGCAGCCCAGAAGATCGCCTACCGCCACTCCGGCTACCCGGGCGGCCTGTCGTCGATGAACTACACCCAGCTGCTCGAGACCAACCCGACCCGCGCCGTCGAGAAGGCGATCCGCGGCATGCTGCCGAAGAACTCCCTCGGCCGCGCCCAGCTGACCAAGCTGAAGGTGTACACGGGCTCTGAGCACCCTCACGCCGCGCAGCAGCCCGTTCCCTACATTTTCGACCAGGTCGCGCAGTAGCGCCCGCCGGTCACCAGACTTCATAAAAAAGGACCAGTAAAAGTGGCGAAGATCGCAGACCAGATTGACGTAGCTCCCGAGAGCTACTCGACCGAGACCCCGACCGAAGAGACCCCGAAGGCTGCTCGCCCCGTGCTGAGCGTCGGCGGTGCGGCCGTCGGCCGTCGCAAGCAGGCCATCGCCCGCGTGCGCCTCACGCCGGGAGCCGGCACCATCGTCGTGAACGGCCGGGAGTTCGAGAACTTCTTTCCGAACAAGTTGCACCAGCAGCTGATCAACGACCCGTTCAAGCTGCTCGACCTGCTCGGCAGCTACGACGTCATCGCGAAGATCTCGGGCGGCGGCCCCTCGGGCCAGGCCGGCGCACTGCGCCTCGGCATCGCTCGTGCCCTGAACGAGATCGACGAGGAGAACAACCGCGCGACCCTGAAGAAGGCCGGCTTCCTGAGCCGCGACGCGCGCGTCAAGGAGCGCAAGAAGGCCGGTCTCAAGAAGGCCCGTAAGGCTCCTCAGTTCTCCAAGCGCTAGACGCCCCGCGCGTTCTGGCTTCAGTGCTGGCTTTCTAGATGCCCCGCCTCTTCGGCACCGACGGTGTGCGTGGGCTCGCGAACAGAGATGTGACCGCAGATCTGGCTCTTCGCGTGGCCCAGGCCGCCGCGGTGGTCCTCGGTGCCCAGGCTCGCGCAGCCGGTCGACGACCCGTCGCGGTTCTCGCACGAGACCCGCGTACCTCCGGTGATTTCATCGCCGCAGCGGTCGCGGCCGGCTTTGCCAGTTCGGGCGTCGACGTCTTCGATGCGGGCGTCATCCCGACGCCCGCTGCCGCGTACCTCGTGGCCGACCTGGGTGCCGATTTCGGCTGCATGATCTCGGCCTCGCACAACCCCGCTCCCGACAACGGCATCAAGTTCTTCGCCCGCGGCGGCAAGAAGCTGGACGACGAGATCGAGGAGGCCATCGAGGCCGCCCTCGGCGAGCCGTTCCTGGTGCCGCTCGGTGGTAACGTCGGGCGCATCCGGCGCTTCGCCGACGCCGAGGACCGCTATGTCGTGCATCTGCTCGGTACGCTTCCGCACCGGCTCGACGGCATCCACGTGGTGCTCGACTGCGCCCACGGCGCCGCCGCCGGCGTGTCTCCGGATGTCTTCACCGACGCGGGCGCACGCGTCACGGTGATGGGCAATGACCCCAACGGCGAGAACATCAACGACGGCGTGGGGTCGACCCACCTCGAGGGCCTTGCTGCCGCCGTCGTCGCCCATGGTGCCGACCTCGGCATCGCCCACGATGGCGACGCCGACCGTTGCCTGGCAGTCGACGCGAACGGAACCATCGTCGACGGCGACCAGATCATGGCCATCCTCGCGACCGCGCTGAATGCTCGGGGCGCGCTCGTCGAGAGCACCCTCGTCGCCACGGTGATGAGCAACCTCGGTCTTCGGAAGGCCATGGCCGAGCAGGGCATCCGGATGCTCGAGACCAAGGTCGGCGACCGGTACGTGCTCGAGGCGATCAATGCCAAGGGGTACAACCTCGGCGGCGAGCAGTCCGGCCACATCATCTTCGGCGACTACGCCACCACCGGTGACGGCATCCTCACCGGGTTGCAGCTGGCCAGTCACATGGCCGGTACGGGCATGACGCTCGCCGAGCTGGCGAGCGTCATGACGGTGTACCCGCAGACGCTCATCAATGTCTCCGGCGTCGACCGCGAACGCTCCAGCACCGACGAGGTGCTCAATGCCGCCGTGACCGCAGCGGGTGTCGAGCTGGGGGAGACCGGGCGGGTGCTCCTCCGGGCATCCGGAACCGAACCGCTCGTTCGCGTGATGGTCGAGGCCGCCGACCAGGGCACCGCCGACCGCGTCGCCGGCCACCTCGCCGACGTCGTGCGGCAACGCCTCGCCCTCTAGCCGCGTCCTTTAGCCGCACCGCGCTCTAGCCGCGCCCCCTAGCCGCGACTCTACCCGAGCCCTCTCGTCTCGCCACCCTCGCGTCGCGCTCTGCGCGGCTTGTCGTGAGACAGTTCGGGACATGTGAGGCGCGCGTGCCGGTCTCGATAGTCCGGAAGTGTCTCACACGCAGGTGGGTGGGGCGAGCCGGGGCGGGCGGGGGCGGAGCTGGCGGGGCTGCGGGGGCTGCAGGGGCGGGGCTGATGGGGCTGGCGGGGCTGCGGGGGCGGGCGGCGTCAGAGTTTGCGTACGAGTACGCGGTCGACCGCGTGGTTCGCGCCCTTGCGCAGCACGAGGGTCGCCCGCGAACGGGTGGGCAGCACGTTCTGCTCGAGGTTCGGCTGGTTGATGGATGCCCAGATCGAGTGGGCGGTGCGCCTCGCCTCGTCTTCGGTGAGGCTCGAATAGCGGTGGAAGTAGGAGCTCGGGTTCGCGAAGGCCCCGCGCTGCAGGGCGAGGAAGCGCTCTTCGTACCAGTGTGCGATGTCGGAGGTTCGGGCATCCACGTAGATCGTGAAGTCGAAGAGGTCGCTGACGGCGAGGCGGTGACTGGGCGACGGTGGCTGCAACACGTTCAGGCCCTCGACGATGAGGATGTCGGGCTGGCGCACCACGATCTGCGCGTTCGGCACGATGTCGTAGCTGAGGTGTGAGTAGAAGGGTGCGCGCACCTCTTCGGCCCCGCTCTTCACCGCGCTGACGAAACGAAGCAGCGCGCGGCGGTCGTAGCTCTCGGGAAAACCCTTACGGTCCATGATGCCGAGGCGGTTGAGCTCATGATTCGGCAGTAGGAAGCCGTCGGTGGTGACGAGTTCGACGCGCGGCGTGTCGTCCCACCGGGCGAGCAGCTCGCGCAGCAGCCGGGCGATGGTCGACTTGCCCACCGCGACGGAGCCGGCCACGCCGATCACGAACGGGGTTCGGCGCGCCCTCTCGCCGAGGAACTCGGCTGTCGAGCGGTGCAGCCCCTGCCGGGCGGCGGCATACAGGTTGAGCAGCCGGCTGAGCGGGAGATAGACCTCGCTGACCTCCGTCATGTCGAGCGGCTCGCCGAGGCCGCGCAATTGCACGATCTCGGTTTCGAGCAGCGGATGCGGTGTGCCGGGAGCCAGAGCGGCCCAGTCGGCCCGGTCGATCTCGACATAGGGGGTCGTGTGACTCAGGGCTGGAGCCGACCGTGAATCAACCATAGGCATCCATTGTGCCTCAACTGAGGTGCCGCCCCTGTAAAATCGGAACCATGTGTGGAATCGTGGGCTACGTCGGACGACCAAAAAGCCTGGAGGTTCTGCTCGGCGGACTCCGGCGACTCGAGTACCGCGGCTACGACTCCGCCGGGGTGGCGATCATCACCGAAGAGGGTGAGCTCGTCACCCGGAAGCGCGCGGGCAAGCTGCAGGTGCTGGTGGACGACCTGGCCGCGGAACCGCTCACCGACGGTTCCACGGGTATCGGTCACACCCGGTGGGCGACCCACGGCGGGCCCACCGACGTCAATGCGCACCCGCATCTCAGCCGCGACGGAAAGCTCGCGCTCATCCACAACGGCATCATCGAGAACTTCGCCGAGCTGCGGGCCGAGTTGCTCGCAGACGGCTACACCTTCGAGAGCGAGACCGACACCGAGGTGGCTGCGAAGCTCCTCGGGCGTGAATACGAGGCCGGCGGCGGGCTCGCGGCAGCACTGGGTCGCGTGGTGGTGCGCCTCGAGGGCGCGTTCACCCTTCTCGCCCTGCACCGCGACGAGCCCCTGGTCGTGGTCGGGGCGCGTCGCAACTCTCCGCTCGTCATCGGGTTGGGTGACGGCGAGAACTTCCTCGGATCGGATGTCGCGGCCTTCGTCGAGCACACCCAGCGTGCCGTGGCGATCGGACAGGACCAGATCGTCACCATCACGCCCGACAGCGTTCTCGTGACCGACTTCTTCGGCACCAGGGTGATCCCGAGCGAGTTCCAGGTGTCGTGGGATGCGTCGGCCGCTGAGAAGGGTGGCTGGTCGAGCTTCATGGCGAAGGAGATCAGCGAGCAGCCCGAAGCGGTCGCCAACACTCTGCGCACGCGCATCCATCACGACCGCATCGAACTGCCCGAGCTGGCCGGGCTCGAAGAGGCGTTGACCGACATCGACCGCATCGTCATCATCGCCTGCGGCACGGCGAGCTACGCCGGGATGCTCGGCAAGTACGCCCTCGAGAAGTGGGCCCGCATCCCGGTCGAGGTGCAGCTCTCGCACGAGTTCCGGTACAGCGAGCCGGTGCTGACGCCCCGCACCCTCGTCGTGTCGATCAGCCAGTCGGGCGAGACCATGGACACGCTGATGGCCGTGAAGTACGCGATCGAGGCGGGAGCGGCGACGCTCTCGATCTGCAACACGCAGGGTGCGACGATCGCGCGCGAGTCGGATGCCGTGATCTACACGCACGCCGGCCCCGAGGTCGCCGTGGCGTCGACGAAGGCCTTCGTCGCCCAGATCGCGGCGCTCTACCTCTTCGGGCTGCACCTGGCGCGGGTTCGTGGAACGCTGTCGGCGCCCGCCATCGCCGAGGCGCTGGAAGAGCTGTCGGGCATTCCGGCGAAGCTCGAGCAGGTGCTGCTGACCTCCACCCGCATCCAGGAGCTGGCGAAATGGATGTCGGACTCCCGTGCCGTGCTCTTCCTCGGCCGGCACGTCGGTTATCCCGTGGCGCTCGAGGGTGCCCTCAAGCTCAAGGAGCTGGCCTACATCCACGCCGAGGGATTCGCTGCCGGCGAGCTGAAGCACGGCCCGATCGCCCTGATCGAGCCGGGCCAGCCGGTGTTCGTCATCGTGCCGAGCCCGCGCGACCCGAACTCGCTGCACGCTAAGGTGGTCTCGAACATCCAGGAGATCCGGGCCCGGGGTGCGCGCATCCTCGCCGTCGCCGAGCAGGGCGATGCGGCCGTGCTGCCGTTCGCTGACGAGGTCATCCCGATTCCGCTGGCGGGTGCGCTGTTCGAGCCGCTGCTGGCCGTCGTTCCGCTGCAGATCTTCGCGATGGAGCTGGCCACGGCCAAGGGTCTCGACGTCGACCAGCCGCGCAACCTGGCCAAGTCGGTCACGGTCGAGTAGCGGGGGGTCGGTTCGTGATCATCGGCGTCGGCGTCGACATTGTCGATGTGCCCCGGTTCGAGCGCTCGCTGCAGCGCACGCCGGCCTTGGCGCCGAGGTTGTTCGCTGAGAGCGAACGCTCTCTGTCGCTGCGGTCGCTGGCCGCTCGATTTGCCGCGAAAGAGGCGTTGGTGAAGGCAGTCGGCGACCCGACCGGTTTTCGGTGGCACGACGTGGAGGTCGTGACCGATGCGCTCGGCAAACCGTCGTTCCGTCTGGCGGGGTCAGCCGCCGAGGCGGTGGAGGCGCACGGCATCGGGGCGCTGCACCTGTCGCTCAGTCACGACGGCGATACGGCGTGCGCGTTCGTGGTGGCCGAGGGTGCGGGCGCGGTTCTGGTGTCGCCCGTGCAGGCTCCGGATGATCGGGGCGGGCGATGAGCGCGTCTGAGGAGCCCCTGCGGCTGGCCTCCGTCGACCTCGGGGCAATCCGGCACAACGTGCGAACGGTGGCGGCGCTGGTCGGCGGTGCCGAGGTAATGGCGGTGGTGAAGGCCAACGCCTATGGGCATGGAGCGGTGGAGGTCGCCCGCGCGGCGGTGGAGGCGGGTGCGACGTGGCTCGGCGTGGCCGATGTCGATGAGGCGGTGGCGCTTCGCGACGCCGGACTGTCGGTTCCGGTGCTGGCGTGGCTGCACTCGCCGCAGGCGTCGTTCGACCGTGCTGTCGCCCACTCGATCGATGTGGGGGTGAGCTCGGTCGCGCAGCTCGACGCGGTGGCGGCGGCGGGGCTGCGGGTGGCGGCGGGCCTGCGGGAAGCCGGAGAGGGCGGGGCCGCGCAGCAACCGGCCCGGGTGCACCTCAAGCTCGACACCGGGCTGGGCCGGAACGGCGCCGAACAGAGCCTCTGGCCCGCGTTCTTCGCACGCGCGGCGGAACTGCAGCGCGCCGGGCAGCTCACCGTGGTGGGCCTGTTCAGCCACCTTTCGAACACGAACGACGAAGAAGACCGTGCGCAGCTCGAGCGGCTGCTCGCCGGGGTCGAGCTGGCCCGGGTTGCGCAGCTCGAGCCCCCGATCATCCACCTGGCTTCGACGGCGGCAGCGCTCAGGCTGCCCGAGACGAGGCTGTCGATGATCCGGCTCGGCATCGGCATGTACGGGCTCTCGCCGTTCGATGACCAGACATCGGCAGAGCTCGGGTTGCGGCCGGCGATGCGCGTCGAAGGGCGGGTCATCTCGGTGAAGCGGGTGCCCGTCGACAGTGGTGTCTCGTACGGATACACCTATCGGACAGCGACGGAGTCGACGCTCGCGCTGGTGGCGCTGGGGTATGCCGACGGGATTCCGCGGCTCGGGTCGAACCGCGCACCGGTCTGGATCAATGGCGAGATCCACCGCGTCTCTGGACGCATCGCGATGGACCAGTTCGTTGCCGACGTGCACGATGCGGAGGCTGCGGTGGGGGACAGGGTGGTGCTGTTCGGCGATCCGCAGGACGGGTATCCGTCGGCGGAGGACTGGGCTGAGGCTGCGGAGACGATCAACTACGAGATCGTGACGCGCATCGGCGCCCGGATCGAGCGGCGGTACGTCTCGTGAGCGACGAAGCAATGGGCGTGAGCGGGGCGGCACCCGAACGGGTTGCTCGCGTCAACCTCGATGCGTTCCGCCACAATGTGCGCGTGCTGGCGGCGCACGCGGAGCCGTCGGAGATCATGCTCGCCGTGAAGGCCGACGCCTACGGGCACGGAATGATCCAGCTCGCCGCGGCGGCGCTCGAAGCGGGGGCGACCTGGCTCGCCGTCCTCGACATCCCCGCCGCACTCGAACTCCGTGCCGCCGGGTTCACCGTGCCGATCTTCGCGTGGATGCACGCCCCGAACGCTGACTTCGACGGGGCTGTGTCCGAGGAGATCGACATCGGCGTGTCGGCCGAGTGGCAGCTGGAGCGGATCGCCCAGGCGCGGGCGAAGCTCGTCGAGCGCGCGCGTGCGGCGGCTGACGGCGCCGCCAGCGACTCTGCCGGCGATCCCCCCGACGACGCGGAGCCCTCCGGAGCGCCAACCGCGCTGCCCGCGCTCACGCGCGTGCACCTCAAGATCGACACCGGGCTGCACCGCAACGGTGCGACGCCTGAGCAGTGGCCCGCCCTCGTTCGCCGGGCGATGGCGCTCGACGAGGAGGGTGCGCTCGAGCTGTATGCGGTGTGGTCGCACCTGGCCGACGCCTCGCCGGCGGACGACAGCGACGCGCTGGAGAAGTTCCGCGCCGCAGTAGCTGTCGCGGAATCCCTCGGAGCACGGTTGCAGAGGCTGCACCTGGCCGCGAGTTCTGCGGGCATCCGGATGCCGGAGGCCCGCTTCAACTTCGTGCGCTTTGGAATCGCGGCCTACGGTGTGTCGCCGTTCGACGATGAGACGGCTGAGGAGCTCGGGTTGCGTGCGGTGATGACCCTGGCGGCGCCGGTGGTGTCGGTGAAGCGCGTGCCGGCCGGGCAGGGAGTGTCGTACGGGTTCGACTACCGAACGGAGGCGCCGACGACGCTCGCGCTCGTTCCGCTCGGGTATGCCGACGGCATTCCGCGGGCGTCGAACGGCAAGGGGCAGGTGTGGATCGCCGGCACGCGGTACCCTGTGGCGGGTCGCGTCGCGATGGACCAGATCGTGATCGACGTGGGCGATGCCGCCGTGAACGTCGGCGACGAGGTGATCGTGTTCGGCGAGGCGCCGAGCGCGAATGCGGGTGCGGGTACCGCGGGTGATTCCGTTCCGACGGCGGAGGAGTGGGCCGGCTGGGCGCAGACCATCGGCGACGAGATCGTGGCCCGGGTGGGCCCGCGCGTCGTTCGGCAGTATGTGACGGATGCGCCCGGTGACGATGGCGCGGCGGCGGCGGCGGCTGCGGCGGCGGCTGCGGGCGGCGAGTCGTGGGTGATCGCCGATCCGGAAGCGATGCACGCCTTCGGCGTCGCGTTCGCCGAGCGGCTGGGTGCGGGGTCGGTGCTGGTGCTGACGGGTGAGCTCGGAGCGGGCAAGACCACCTTCACCCGCGGCCTCGGTGAGGGGCTGGGGGTGCGTGGCTCGGTCACCAGCCCGACCTTCGTGCTGGCGCGCACGCATCCGACTCTCTCCACGGGCGTTCCGCTCGTGCACGTCGACGCCTACCGGCTCGGCAGTGCGGCCGAGCTCGACGACCTCGACATCGACTTCGCCAACTCGATCGTGGTGGTCGAGTGGGGCTCCGGGATGATCGAGAACCTGGTCGGCGAGCACCTGGAGCTGGTGATCGAGCGTCCCCGCGGCGCCCGCGCAGACGTGGTGCAAACCGATGGCACCGATGACGGCGACGCACCCGTCGAGCCGCGAACCGTCACGCTCCACCACCACCGCGGCCCGGGCCGCGTCGCGACGGGAGCCCCGCGTGGCTGACCGCCCGGAGCTGCTGCTGGCGATCGACACCTCCGCCGGAACCAGTGTCTCCGTCGTGCGGGAGGGGTCGGGCATCCTGAGCCAGGCCGACGGCCACGACACGATGAAGCACGCCGAGGTGATCGGCCGGCTGATCGAGCGCGCGCTCACTGAGGCGGGCGTGCGGGTCGATGAGCTGACCGGCGTCGTGGCGGGAATGGGACCCGGCCCGTTCACCGGCCTCCGGGTCGGAATCGCGGCCGCCCGGGTCTTCGCGCTGGGCCGGGGCGTGCCGTTGTACCCGGTCGTCAGCCACGACGCGATCGCGCTCGCCGAGGCGACGGCGGGTGCGGGCGGCGAGCTGCTGGTGGTCACGGATGCCCGGCGGCGCGAGGTGTACTGGTCGCTCTACGAGCTGGCGGGAGCTGCGGCTGCGGGCGACGGCGTGGGTGAGGCGGCCGACGCTTCCGGAGCCGGAGCCGGCGCCGGCGCGAGTGCGGTGCGCCTCGACGGCCCGGGACTTGCGAAGCCCGATGCCCTGCCGCATCCTGGGGCGCGCACGACCGAGGCGGCCCGGGTGTCGGCGGGTCAGCTCGGGCTCGTCGCACTGGCGCTGCTGGCGTCGGGCGGCGACTTCGCAGCAGACCGGGCGATCTACCTGCGCTCGCCCGACGTGACCGTCTCGACCGGTGTGAAGAGGGTGACCCAGTGAGTGACGGTTTCGAGCTGAGGGTGGCGGGACCCGCCGACGTCGACGCGATCATGGCGCTCGAGACGGAGACGTTCCGGAACGACGCGTGGTCGCACGCGATGATGCTGGCCGATCTCTCGCAGACCCACTGCTACTACCTCGTGGCGACTGACCCCGACATCGAGGGGCTCTCGGGCTACGCGGGCCTGATGAGCCCTAGAGGCGGGGCGGACGCCGACATCCAGACGATCGCTGTCGCTCCGGATGCCCGGCGGCGCGGCCTCGCGCGGAGATTCATGCTGACCCTGATCGCCGAGGCGCGCGAGCGGGGTGCCCGGCGGGTGTTCCTCGAGGTTCGGGCCGACAATCCCGGAGCCCAGACGCTGTACGCAAGCCTCGGATTCGCGCCGATCGGCGTGCGGCGCGGGTACTACCAGCCCGACGACGTCGACGCGGTGTCGATGCGTCTCGACCTGGTGGCGGGAGCTTCCGCGTGAACGCCGAGACCGTCGCCTTCGACCCGGCCGCGTTCGCCGCGGGCGGACGGGAACCCGTGGTGCTCGGCATCGAGACATCCTGCGACGAGACCGGTATCGGCATCGTGCGCGGCACGACCCTGCTCGCGAACGCCATCGCGTCGTCGATGGACGAGCACGCGCGCTACGGGGGAGTGGTGCCCGAGATCGCCGCACGGGCACACCTCGAAGCGTTGACCCCGACCATCCAGGCCGCTCTCGCTGAGGCTGGCCTGGCGCTCGGCGACCTCGATGCGATCGCGGTGACCTGCGGCCCGGGGCTGTCGGGTGCACTGATGGTCGGCGTGGCGGCGGCCAAGGCCCTGGCGCTCTCGACCGGTAAGCCGCTCTATGCGGTCAACCACCTCGTCGGGCATGTCGGCGTCGACCTGGTGACGCCGGATTCCGAGCCGCTGGAATACCCCACCGTGGCCCTGCTCGTGTCGGGCGGGCACACCTCCCTGTTGCTGGTGCGGGATCTGGTCGACGACGTCGAGCTGCTCGGCGAGACCATCGACGATGCGGCCGGGGAGGCGTTCGACAAGGTCGCACGGGTGCTCGGGCTGCCCTATCCGGGTGGCCCGCAGATCGACAGGGTCGCCGAAGGGGGCAATCCGAAGGCGATCCGGTTCCCCCGCGGTCTGACCCTGCCGAAGGACCGCGAGCGACACCGGTACGACTTCTCGTTCTCGGGGCTGAAGACCGCTGTGGCGCGCTGGGTCGAGGCAAGAGGCGACCGGGGCGAAGAGGTTCCGGTGAGCGATGTGGCGGCGAGCTTCCGCGAGGCGGTCGCCGACGTGCTGCTGACGAAAGCGCTGGCGGCGTGCGCCGATCTGGATGTGCCCCGGCTGCTGCTCGGCGGCGGTGTGGTGGCGAACGCGCGGGTGCGGCAGCTCGCCGAAGAGCGCACCGCGGCCGCGGGCGTCGCACTCCGCATCCCTCCGCTGTCTCTGTGCACCGACAACGGGGCGATGATCGCCGCCCTGGGTGCACAGCTGATCCTCCGGGGCAAGACCCCCTCCGGGTTCGACTTCGGAGCGGACTCCACCCTCCCCGTCACAGACGTCCATGTGGTCTGAACGGTGGATTGACACTCGCTGGGAGTAGCTGTCACTATGGCACCGACAAAGGAGCCCTCACAACCATGACAACACCCAATCCCTACGCTGCCCCCGGAGCCCCGGCCCGCAAGACCAACGTTCTGTCGATCGTGGCGCTGGTCGTGTCGATCGTCGGTTTCACGATCATCGGTATCGTTCTCGGTTTCGTCAGCCTCAACCAGATCAAAAAGACGGGTGAAGCCGGCCGCGGCCTGGCGCTCGCCGCCATCATCATCGGTTTCGTCGAGCTGGTGCTGCTCATCATCTACATCATCTTCATCGTGGTGCTCGTGGGTGCTTCGTCGGTCTCGACCAACTACTAGGCCCCGGCCTCGCTAGGCTCGAAGCACGTCAACGATCGAGAACGCGGAAGGAACCGTCACCATGACCGATCCCAACACCCCCACCGGCCCCGAGAATCCGACCTACCCGGCAGCAGGGTCTGACACCCCGCCGCCCCCGCCGCCGCCCAGCGCGCCGCCGACCGCGCCTCCGGCCGCGCCCTCCGCTCCGCCGGCTGCTCCCGCGGCACCGTCGTACGCGACACCGTCGTATTCGGCACCCGCGTACGACGCACCGGGTTCGTCGGCACCCGGAGCCCCGGTGACCCCGCCGGTGTACGCGCCGGCACCCCCGGCCGCTCCTGGCTACGGCACGCCCGGAACACCCGGTGCCCCCGCCTACGGCGCACCGGCCGCCTACGCCTCGGGCGCGCCGGCCAAGACCGCCGTGCTCAGCCTCATCGGCATGATCGCCGGCATCGTCGGCATCCTGATCTCGGCGGTCAGCATCGGTATTGGCGGCTTCATCTTCTCGGCGGCCGCCGTCGTGCTCGGCTTCATCGGCCGCCGCAAAGAGCCTGCGGCGCGCGGCTTCTGGTTGACCGCCCTGATCACCGGCTTCTTCGGAATCCTGCTGTCGGTGGCCCTCATCGTCATCGCCATCGTGACGCTCGTCGCGAGCATGAACTCGTACAACTACACGTACTGAGCGGTTGCGCCGTGTGCCTCGGGGCACACGGCGCGTTCAGCCCAGTCGGTCCGCCAGGATGGCGGCGTGCCGCCCGGCGATCCGCGTCACGAACAGGGTGGCCTCCTCGGTACCCTGCAGCGACAGCTTCGGCCGGAGCGCTGCGGGATCGAGGTCGACACCGCGCTTCTTGATCTCCAGGCGCCCGATACCCCGGGCCTTGAGCTCGCGCTTCAGAGTGGCCACGTTGTACGGCAACACCTCGCGCACCCGGAACGCCGTGGCGAAGGGCGTTGCGATCAGGTCGTCCGACGTCAGGTAGGCAATCTGGTCGCTGACCATCCGCGCCCCCAGGTGCCTGGCGAGGTCGCCGATCAGCCGGGCCCGGATGACGCTGCCGTCGGGTTCGTAGAGGAATTCGCCGAGCTCACCGGCGTCGACATCCGCTGAATCCGCAGCGGCGGTCAGCTCGTCGGTGCGGCCCTTCGCGATCACCAGCGCCGAACGACGGATGCCCGGTCGGGCGAGGAGGCCGAACCACAGCCCGGTCTCCACCACATGGCCGTCGACCGAGACCCACTGCGCCTCGGCGTCGTCGGGCAGTAGTTCGCGGTCGAGCCCGGGCCCGAGTTTGACGCCCACGGGCATCCGTTCGGCCACGGCGAAGACGTGCCGGAGCGAGGGACTGTAGTCGTCGGGGTCGGTGAGGCGCGAGGTGTTGCTGTGGCCGGCGGTGCGGCGAGCGGGGTCGAAGTAGACCGCGTCGACCCGCGACAGCTCGAACGCCTCTGCCTCGCCCAGTTCGACGCGGGCGGTGTCGAACGGGGCGAGGTTGTAGGAGGCCAGTGCGGCAGTGACCTCGTCGTGGTCGACGGCCGTGACGTCGAGCCCCAGCCCCGCGAAGGCGAGGGCATCGGCCCCGATCCCGCAACCGAGGTCGGCGACGCGGTCGAGCCCGGCCGCCCGGAAGCGACCGGCGTGCAGGGCGGCGACGTTCAGGCGCGTGGCCTGCTCGAGCCCGGCCTCGGTGAAGAGCATCCTGTCGGCGAAATCGCCGAACTTGGCCACGGCCTTCGCCCGCAGGCGGGCCTGCGTCATCACGGCCCCGACGAGATCTGCGGAGTACCCGCGCTTTCGGAGGGCGGTGACGGAACGCACGATATTCGCGCCCGTCGTGTACGGCGGAAGCGAGTCGAGCAGGTTCAAGCCCTCGGCTGTCATCAGCTGTTCGAGCTCGGTTCTCTGCATGGGGCAAGTTTAGGTGCGCCGGTGCGAGAGGCTGGCACTCAGGTTGACCGAGTGCCAGCCGCACCCCTAAAGTGGAGTTAGCACTCTCAGTGTGAGTGTGCCAAAAACATGACTTTTGAACCGAAGAAAGAAGAGGTCAACTGTGTCGGTCTCCATCAAGCCGCTCGAAGATCGCATCGTCATCAAGCAGGTCGAAGCTGAAACGACCACTGCGTCTGGTCTCGTCATTCCTGACACGGCCAAAGAGAAGCCGCAGGAAGGTGTCGTCGAGGCCGTCGGCCCCGGCCGCATCGACGACAACGGCAACCGCGTGCCCCTCGACGTGACCGTCGGCGACAAGGTTCTGTACAGCAAGTACGGCGGAACCGAGGTCAAGTACAACGGCGAAGAGTACCTCGTACTGTCCGCTCGCGACGTGCTGGCTGTTATCGTTCGATAGTGAGTTCTTCAGAGAGACCCGGGCCGAGCAGGTCCGGGTTTTTCTATGCCCTCGGGGCCTACCTCATCTGGGGGATGCTGCCCCTCTACTTCCTCCTGCTGGCTCCGTCGAACGCCTTCGAGATCGTGGCCTGGCGGGTGATCTGGGCGCTCGTCGTCTGCGCCATCCTGATCACCATCGTGCGTGGCTGGCAGCGATTCTTCGCTGTCTTCAGGCAGCCCCGGCTCGTGCTCGTGATGGGGCTGGCCGGCGTGCTGATCTACGTCAACTGGCAGGTGTACGTCATCGCCAGCACCGGCGGCCACGTTCTCGAGGCGTCGCTCGGGTACTTCATCAACCCGATCGTCACGATCCTGCTGGGCGTGTTCATTCTGCGCGAGCGGCTCCGGATGCTGCAGTGGGTGAGTCTGGGCATCAGCCTCATCGCCGTGGTCGTGTTGACGATCGGCTACGGGGCCATCCCCTGGATCTCCCTCATCCTTGCGGGGTCGTTCGGGCTGTACGGCCTGGTGAAGAAGCAGGTGGGCCCCCGCATCGACGCGGTGAACGGCCTCACGCTCGAGTCGCTCTGGCTGCTGCCCTTCATGGTGGTGCAGCTCAGCGTCGTCGGGGCGACGACCGGGCTCACCTTCGCCTCGTCGGGCGGCTGGCATGCTGCCGGCCTGGTCGGTGCGGGTGTGGTCACGGCGGCACCCCTGCTGCTGTTCGCCTCGGCCTCGAAGAGGCTGCCGCTCGTCTACCTCGGGTTCGTGCAGTACCTGACACCCATCCTGCAGTTCATCGTGGGGGTGTTCCTGCTCGGCGAGCCCATGCCGCCCGAGCGACTCATCGGTTTCGCCATCGTCTGGTTGGCTCTGATCGTGCTCAGCATCGACCTGCTGCGGGCTGGTCGAGCCCGGTCACAGAATGCTAACGATCTCTTACAGAATCGTTCAGAAAACATCCTCGAAACATAACGACCCTAGGTTGTACCTAATGAACGCGTGGGGCCGCCGCTGTGGGGGCTCCTGACTCGCGAGCACTATGAAAGGGTTCACAGGATGATCAAATCCAAGAGTGCCCTCCGGACGTCTCTTCTGGCCGGAGCTGGCATCATCGCCATCATGCTCTCCGGCTGTGCCTCCGGTGGCAGCACGACTTCTTCGACCTCCTCGGCCGCGTCGACGGCATCGGCAGCGTCGTCTGACTGCGCGAGCGACGCGACGACCGCCGACAGTCTCGTCGTCGGTACCATCCTGCCCATCACGGGCAGCCTCGCGTACCTCAACCCGCCGGAGCAGGCGGGCGTCGGCCTGGCCGTCTCCGACATCAACGCTGCAGGCGGCGTCGACGGTAAGAAGGCCTGTGTCCTGGCCTCCGACTCGGGCGACTCCACCGACCTCAGCGTTTCGACCGCGAGCGCCCAGAAGCTGATCGCCGCGAAGGTGTCGGTCGCCATCGGCGCCGCGTCGTCGAGCGTCTCGCTGAACGTCGTCGACTCGTTCGCTTCGGCCAAGATCACCGAGATCTCGCCCGCGAACACGTCGGCGAAGCTCAGCGGCTACGGCCAGTTCTACTACCGCACCGCTCCGCCGGACTCGGTACAGGGTTCTGCCCTCGGTTCGCTGATCACCGGTGACGGCAACTCGAAGGTCGCCTTCCTGGTCTTCAACGACTCCTACGGAACCGGTCTTCGCGACTTCACGCAGGCTTCGATCGAGTCCTCCGGTGGAACGGTCGTCTACGGTGCCAAGGGTGCCGGCCAGGAGTTCCCTCCCGGCCAGACCACGTTCTCGGCCGAGGTGACCGCTGCTCTGGCCTCCAAGCCTGACGCGATCGTCGTGCTCGCGTTCGACGAGACCAAGTCGATCATCCCCGAGCTCGTCGCCCAGGGCTGGACGATGCCGAAGACGTACTTCTCAGACGGCAACACCGCCGACTACAGCAAGGACTTCCAGGCCGGCACGCTGACCGATTCGCAGGGTACGATCCCCGGCGCCGCGGCCAACGACGCCTTCAAGGCGTCGCTCGTCGACTGGTACAAGGCCAACGAGAACGCCGACCTCGCCGACTTCTCCTACGCTCCCGAGTCGTACGACGCAACCATCCTCACCGCTCTCGCGGCGCTGAAGGCCAAGTCGAACGTTTCTGCTGACCTGAACGCGCAGCTCGCTGCGGTGTCGGGTGCCAGCGGCGGAACGAAGTGCACGACCTACGCTGACTGCGCCAAGCTCGTCTCGGCCGGCACGGAGATCCAGTACACCGGCCAGTCCGGTATCGGCCCGTTCAACGACCACAACGAACCGTCGAGCGCCTTCATCGGCATCTACAAGTTCGATGGTGACAACAAGCCGGTCTTCCAGTCGGCTATCGAAGGCCAGACCTCCTACTAGGGAATGACCGCCTCGTACGAGAAGCCCCCGCCCGGTTCGCCGGTCGGGGGCTTCTTCGTGTGCGGGCCCCGCCGGGCATCCGCCCCCCGCCGCCCGCGGCCAGCCGCCCGGCTGCCCGCCGGAATCGACGCCGATTCGCGCCTCCGACCCGTTCACGCGCTCGGTGTCCGAAACGGCGTCCATTCCGTCGAAGCAATCTACGCAGCGTGCGGTCATAATATGAGTATGACTCGCTACCTTCGGAATGAAAGGCTGGCATCCCAACAAGCCGCAATCCGTACTGTCGCATCGCAGGACGCACGTGACCGTCTCCTTCGAAGACGGGCTGCGGCTGCAGTTCCCATTCGACGTGACATCACTCGCGATCTGGTATTCCGCACCACGGACGGTCGACGTCGACGACCTCGGTGGGCTTGCGCCCGTCCAATGGGCCGTCGAGGCCGGCGTGACCGACTGGGCGGCCACACCGCCCGCGGCCCGGCAGAGGCTCTCCGCGCGAAAGGGCGGAGCGGCCACGAACAAGGCCCCGCCACCGATGACCGGGGCGGGGCCTTGTTCGGGCGCTGAGGGCGCCTCAGATGGCGCCCGGGGCGTCGGGGCCTGACTCGCTCTCCACGTCTTTGGCGAGGGTGCCGAGGTAGAGCTCGATGACCTTGGGGTCGTCGGCCAGTTCGCGCCCGGTACCGGTGTAGGCGTTTCGGCCCTGGTCGAGCACGTAGCCGCGGTCGCAGATCTGCAGGCAGCGGCGGGCGTTCTGCTCGACCATGATGATCGAGACCCCGGTCTTGTTGATGCGACGGGTGCGGATGAAGGTCTCGTCCTGGCGCACGGGGGAGAGGCCCGCAGAGGGCTCGTCGAGCAGCAGCACCGACGGGTCCATCATCAGGGCGCGAGCCATCGCGACCGACTGGCGCTCACCACCCGAGAGCGAACCGGCTCGCTGCTGGCGCCGGTCGGCGAGCACCGGGAAAAGGTCGAAGATGGCGTCGAGGCGCTCCTTGAGCATCTTGGGGCGCAGGAACAGCCCCATCTGCAGGTTCTCCTCGATGGTGAGCGAGGGGAAGACGTTGTTGTTTTGCGGAACGAACCCCACACCGGCCTGCACGAGCTTGTTGGCCTTGTAGCCGGTGATGTTCTCGCCCTTGAGCGTCACCGAGCCACCACGCACGTTGACGAGGCCGAAGAGCGCCTTGAGCAGTGTCGACTTGCCGGCGCCGTTCGGGCCGATGATGCCGATGAGCTCCCCGGGATAGACGTCGAGGTTGCAGCCGTTGAGAATGTTGATGCCCGGCAGATAGCCTGCGACCAGATCGGTCGCCTGCATCACGGGTACTCGGGTTTCGGTCGTTTCGGCCATGACTTACGCTTTGCCCTCTTCTGCGGTGACTTCGGCGGCGAGTTCTTCGGCGACCTCATCGGTCAGCAGCGAATCGTCGCCCAGGTCGGTGTTGTGGTGCGCTCCGAGGTACGCGTCGATGACCGCGGGATCGTCCATCACGGTGCCCGAGGGCCCCTCTGCGACAACCTTTCCTTCGGCCATGACGATCACCCAGTCGGAGATGTGGCGAACCATGTGCATGTCGTGCTCGACGAAGAGCACGGTCATCCCCTCGTCTCTGAGAGCCTGGATGTGGCCGAGCAGCGACTGCGTGAGCGCGGGGTTGACCCCGGCCATCGGCTCGTCGAGCATGATCATGACCGGGTCGCTCATCAGGGCGCGAGCCATCTCGAGCAGCTTCTTCTGGCCGCCCGACAGGCTGCCGGCCATGTCGTCCTTCTTCTCGAGCAGCTTGAAGCGGGCCAGCAGTTCTTCGGCCTTCTCCGTGATCTCAGCCTCGCGCTTCGCCCAGAGCGGCTTGAAGATCGAGACGAAGAGATTCTCGCCCGGCTGGTCTTTGGCCCCGAGGCGCATGTTCTCGAGCACGGTGAGCTTGGACAGGGCCTTGGTCAGCTGGAAGGTGCGCACCATGCCCTTCTTGGCCGCCTTGGTGGCACCGATGCTGCCCACATCGGTGCCGTTGAAGGTCGACTTCGCGGCTTCGCCCGCCTTGGGGCCGCCGATCATCTTCGGGGCCGAACTCGGTTTGTCGAATCCGGTGATGAGGTTGAAGAACGTGGTCTTGCCGGCACCGTTCGGCCCGATGAGAGCGGTGATGATTCCCCGCTGCACTTCGAGATGGCCGACGTCGACCGCGGTCATCCCGCCGAAGCGGCGTGTGACATGGTCGACGGTGAGAATCGGATCGGGCTTCGAGACGCCGGGAGAAGGCGCGACGCCGGCGACGCTGGCTTTCGCGGCCGCACCGGCCGCGGTCATGGTGCCGGTGGTGGTGGGGACGTCACTTGACATCGAAACTCAGCTCCTTCTTGTTGCCGAGGATTCCCTGCGGCCTGAAGATCACGACGAGCATCAGGGTGATGCCGATGACGATCCACGCGAACTGCTCGGTCTGCTGGCCGTTCATGATGTTGCCGGGCACGAACTGGCCGGCGATACCCTGCACGAAGAGACGGATGGCGAAGAAGACGATGGCGCCGAGCACCGGTCCGAAGACCGTCGCGGCCCCGCCCAGCAGGAGGGCGGTGAAGATGAAGTACGTCATCGAGCGGCCCATGCTGTCGGCCTGCAGCGAGGCGGGGAGGATGTAGACGATACCGGCGATCGCGCCGATCACACCGCCGAGGATGAGAGCCTGCATCTTGTAGCTGTAGACGTTCTTGCCGAGGCTGCGCACCGCGTCTTCGTCTTCACGGATGCCTCGGAGGACCCGGCCCCAGGGGCTGCGCATGATCGCCCAGACGAAGAGGCAGAGAAGCGCCACCACGAACCATGCAGTGGCGATGAACCACCAGCCGTTCGAGCCGGTCGCGTCGTAGTTCCACGGCCCGAAGTCGACGCGGCCGTCGCCGAAGAACGACAGGTCGGTGAACGGACTGCGGTACTCGTTGCCCGTGATGCCGTTCGAGCCGCCGGTGACATTCGTCAGCAGGGATGACCGACCGACGATTCGCACGACCTCTGCGGCCGACAGCGTCACGATGGCCAGGTAGTCACCGCGCAGCTTCAGCGTGGGAATGCCGAGGATGAGCGCGAAGATGAGTGCTGCGACCAGCGCGATGATGACCGCCAGGATGATCGGCAGCCCCCCGATGATCGAGATCGCGAAGGCGTAGGCGCCGATCAGCATGAACCCGGCCTGGCCGAAGTTCAGCAGGCCGGTGTAGCCGAAGTGGATGTTCAGCCCGATCGCCGCGATGGCGAGTGCCGCCGTCTGCGGCGAGATGGCCGAGTTGAGGATGGCGTTCAGAGTACCGAGGAGTTGATCCATGAGTGCAGCCCTTCTAACCGATGCGCTCTCGGCGCCCGAAGATTCCCTGTGGCCTGAACAGCAGCACGAGGATCAGGATGACGAGTGCCGTTGCGTACTTGAAGTCGCCCGGCAAGACGAGGTTGGTGAGCTCGACGACGAGCCCGATGATCATGGCGCCGGCAAGGGCCCCGAAAGCGGTTCCGAGGCCGCCCAGCGTGATGGCCGCGAACATCAGCAGCAGCAGCTGCAGGCCGGTCTGCCAGTTCACGCCGTTCAGCACCAGGCCGAGCAGCACCCCCGACAGTCCCGCGAGGGCTGTTGCCGACGTCCAGACGAGACGGATGATGCGGTCGACGTCGATGCCGGAGGCAGCTGCCAGCGAGGGGTTGTCGGAGACGGCGCGGGTCGCCCGGCCGATCCGGGTCTTCACCAGCACGAAACCGACCAGGGCGATGATGACCACCGCGATTCCCATCGAGATCAGTGACTGCGCCGAGAGAGTGACAGGGCCGAGCGCGACGGTGACCGGGTTGGCCTGGTCGATGCGGACGGTGGACGCTCCGAGGAAGTACTGGAACGCATACTGCAGCGCGATCGAGAGCCCGATGGTGACGATCATGAGCTGGGTCGTGCCGAGCCCGCGGCGGCGAAGCGGCTTCCAGATGAGTGCATCCTGGAAGTAACCCGTCGCCGCGCAGATCGCCACCGAGATGACCGCGGCCAGGATGAGGTTCAGCCCGAGCACGTTCGCGAAGAGATAGGCGAGCAGGCCACCGAGCGTCACCTGTTCACCGTGGGCGAAGTTCGACAGGCCCGTCGTACCGAAGATCAGGGAGAGCCCGACCGCGGCGAGGGCGAGCAGCAGGCCCAGCCGGATGCCCGACACGAGCTGCTGAAGGAACCGCTCGAAGGTCACCCCGGTTCCGGCATCGGTGGTCGGCGTCTGGGTCGTCGTCCCGTCGGCGGCCGTGGTGCCGCCCACGATCTTGAACACGTAACCCGTGTTCTTGTTCAGAGCGCCGTTGACGGTGGCCGGATTCTTGGTCGCGGAGTCGAGAACGGCTCCATCGGGAATCGAGCTCGTGTCGAGGTTGATCGTGTACGCGCCGGCAGCGGTGATCGCCTGGCTCCACTTACCGTCGTCACCCGTGACGGCGACGGTGTCGAGGCCCGCGCCCGCGATCTCGAGCTTGATACCCACCGCGGGGTCACCGTTCGGGAGCTTGATCGTTCCCTGCAGACACCCCGTCGCCGGGTCTGTCGCGCAGGGCGCTGCGGTGAGCGGGGGAGCGGTGGCGGCCTGTGCCGGAGAGGCTCCGAGGCTGCCCGCCATCAACACCCCCGTGATGATGAGCATGATGATCCAGGCGGAACGCCAGATTCTCACACGGCCTTCGGGCCTTTGCGGCACGGTCAGTGTCGTCAAGTTTCAATTCCTCCAGGACGAGCGCGCATCGTTGGACGCTGCGAGTGAGTTGCAAGTGAGCTTACGTTATACAGGGTTTGTGTCATGCGTGTTTCGGGTGCGGGCGGAATAGGCCCCGCCCGCGCTTCGTTAGAGTTGTCACAACAGTAAAGATGTACGACGCGCGGGAGACGACCAGCCATGGAACAGAACGATCCCTTCGGATTCATCGGCCTCACCTACGACGACGTGATGCTCCTGCCGGGCCACACGGATGTGATTCCGAGCGAAGCTGACACGACGTCACGTCTGACCCGCCGCATCTCCCTTGCCGCCCCTCTGCTCTCGTCGGCGATGGACACCGTCACTGAATCGCGCATGGCGATCGCCATGGCCCGGCAGGGCGGATTCGGTGTCATCCACCGCAACCTCTCCATCGCCGACCAGGCCTCGAACGTCGACCAGGTCAAGCGCAGCGAGTCGGGCATGATCACCGACCCCGTCACGACGTCTCCCGACGCGACCGTCGCCGAGGCCGACCTCATCTGCGGTCGGTTCCGGGTGTCGGGCCTGCCCGTGGTCGACAGCGAGGGCATCCTCGTGGGCATCATCACCAACCGCGACATGCGCTTCGTCGCCGCCTGGGAGAAGAGCACGACGCTCGTTCGCGACGTGATGACGAAGGCGCCACTCGTGACGGCCCCCGAGGGCATCGACCCCGACGGCGCGATCGCCATCTTCGCGCAGCACAAGATCGAGAAGCTGCCGCTGGTGGATGCCGCCGGTCACCTGCGCGGGCTCATCACGGTCAAAGACTTCGACAAGAGCGAGAAGTATCCCAACGCCACAAAAGACGACTCCGGTCGCCTGCGCGTGGGTGCCGCCATCGGGTTTTTCGGAGACGCGTGGGAGCGCGCGATGACGCTGGTCGACGCCGGGGTCGACGTGCTCGTCGTCGACACCGCGAACGGCGACAGTGCCGGGGTGCTCGAGATCGTGCGACGTCTGAAGAGCGACCCCGCAGCATCCGGTGTCGAGATCATCGGCGGCAACGTCGCGACCCGCTCGGGCGCCCAGGCACTCATCGATGCTGGCGTCGACGCCATCAAAGTGGGCGTCGGCCCCGGTTCGATCTGCACGACCCGCGTCGTCGCGGGCGTCGGCGTTCCGCAGGTCACGGCGGTCTACGAGGCGTCGCTGGCCGCGCGCGAGACCGGTGTTCCGGTGATCGCCGACGGCGGGCTGCAGTACTCGGGAGACATCGCGAAGGCGCTCGTCGCGGGCGCCGACACCGTGATGCTCGGCTCGCTGCTCGCGGGCTGCGACGAGAGCCCGGGCGACCTGGTCTTCGTCAACGGCAAGCAGTTCAAGAGCTACCGCGGCATGGGTTCGCTCGGTGCCCTGCAGACCCGGGGCGAGAAGACGTCGTACTCGAAGGACCGCTACTTCCAGGCGGATGTACCGAGCGACGACAAGCTGATTCCCGAGGGCATCGAGGGCCAAGTGCCCTACCGGGGCGCGCTGTCGAACGTGGCGTACCAGCTGCTCGGGGGGCTCCGCCAGTCGATGTTCTACGTGGGCGCCCGCTCGGTCGAAGAACTCAAGGCGCGCGGCAAGTTCGTGCGCATCACGGCCGCGGGGCTCAAGGAGTCTCACCCGCACGACATCCAGATGGTGGTCGAGGCACCCAACTACCGCCGCTAGGCGGCAGTTGCGAGCGGGCGCCCGTTCAGGGCGCTCGCCGCGCTCGCCTACCGCCGTTAGGCGGCAGTTGCAGTGCGCCGCGCTCGCCTACCGCCGTTAGAAACGCCCGGTAGGCTTGCCGGGTGAGTATGGAAAGAGAAATCGGCCGGTCCAAGCGCGGTCGCAGGGTCTATGCGTTCGACGACATCGCTGTTGTTCCGTCCCGGCGAACCCGCGACCCGCAGGATGTCTCGACCACCTGGTCGATCGACGCCTACCAGTTCGAGATCCCCGTGCTCGCCGCCCCGATGGACTCGGTGGTCTCGCCCGCAACGGCCATCGCGATGGGCCGCTTCGGCGGCGTGGGTGTGCTCGACCTCGAAGGCCTCTGGACCCGGTACGACGACCCCGAGCCGCTGCTGGCCGAGATCCGGGAACTGCCCGAGGGCGCGTACACCGTGCGCATGCAGCAGATCTACGCAGAGCCGGTCAAGCCGGAACTGGTCACGGCCCGCCTGGCGGAGATCCGGGCATCCGGAGTCACGGTCGCCGGCAGCCTCTCGCCCCAGCGCACCCAGGAGCTGTACGAGACTGTCGTCGCGGCCGGTGTCGACCTGTTCTTCATCCGTGGAACGACGGTGTCGGCCGAGCATGTCTCGAAGACGGTCGAGCCGCTGAACCTCAAGAAGTTCATCTACGAGCTCGACGTTCCCGTGATCGTGGGCGGGGCCGCGACCTACACTGCGGCACTGCACCTCATGCGCACCGGTGCAGCGGGGGTGCTCGTCGGGTTCGGCGGCGGCGCGGCCTCGACGACCAGGGCGACCCTCGGCATCCACGCGCCGATGGCGACCGCTGTGGCCGACGTCGCCGGCGCGCGGCGCGACTATCTCGACGAGTCGGGTGGGCGCTACGTGCACGTCATCGCCGACGGCGGCCTCGGCACCTCGGGTGACATCGTCAAGGCGATCTCGGTCGGCGCAGACGCCGTCATGCTCGGTACGGCCCTGGCGCGGGCGACGGATGCCCCGGGCGGCGGCTACCACTGGGGCCCCGAGGCGCACCACAGCCAGCTGCCGCGCGGCAACCGTGTGCACGTCGGAGCGGTCGCGCCGCTCGAGCAGATCCTCTTCGGGCCGTCGCCGGTCGCCGACGGAACCGCCAACCTGATCGGGGCCCTGCGCCGGTCGATGGCGACGACGGGGTACTCCGACCTCAAGGAGTTCCAGCGCATCGAGGTCGTTGTCGCACCCTACGGTTCGTAGACTGGAACGCGTGGCGAACCGGCACCAGAGCACGAGGGAGATCAGTCATGGTTGATGTACGACGGGTCAAACTCCCGGGGGTCGGGGTGCTGCACACGTTCATCACCGACGACGGCGGCAAGGTCGGCGTCATCGCCCACCGCTCGGGTCACAGCGACCTGATCACCTTCGCCGACGACGAAGACGGGGCCGAGTCGAACAAGGTCTCGCTGCGTCTCAGCGAAGACGAGGCGCACACCCTCGCCGAACTGCTCGGCGGCACGCAGATCACCGAATCGCTCACCCAGCTCGACCAGATCCCCGGCCTCTCGATCGACTGGTTCACCGTCGACTACGACGACCACATCGCGGGCCAGGAGCTCGGCGACCCAGCCGACCGCGGCGTCGTGGGGGTCACCGTGGTAGCCGTCGTGCGCGGCGGTTCGGCCAATCCCGCCCCGGCCAGCGACTTCCGGGTCTTCCCCGGCGACACCCTGGTGGTGGCCGGAACGCCGGAGAAGGTCGCGAAGGTGTTCAACTTCTTTCGCACCGGCCAGTACAAAGCCAAGAGCTCCGTCGACGCGTCGCCCGGGGGCTAGGCGATGCAGCTCGTTCTCGCGGCCACCGAGGGCGACACCACCCACCTCGGCGGCGACCTCCTGGTTCTCGGAATCCTCTTCGTCATCGCCTACATCCTCGGCCGGTTGGGCAAGTCGATCGGGTTGCCGGCCATCCCGATCTACATGGTCGTCGGGTTGTTGGCGAGCCCGAACTTCAACCTCTTTCCGCTCGACTTCGTCAACAAGGACTACATCGCCCTCATCGCGGTGTTCGGGCTCGTGCTGCTGCTGTTCAACCTCGGCCTGGAGTTCGACCAGGACGAATTCTTCGGCAACGCCGGCAAGCTCATCATCTCGGGCGGCTCGTACATCGCCATCAACATGGTGGCCGGCTTCGCGTTCGGCTTCCTCGTGGGCTGGGGCACCCGCGAGGCGCTGGTCATCGCGGGAATCACCGCCACCTCGTCGAGCGCCATCGTCACGAAGCTGCTCATCGAGCTGAACCGGCTGGCCAACCCCGAGACGCCGATGATCCTCGGCGTGACGGTGGTCGAAGACATCTTCATCGCCATCTACCTCGCCATCGTCTCTGTGGTGCTGAGCGGTGAGACGGCCGTCTGGCCCGTGATCGCGAAGCTCGGCATCTCGTTCCTCTTCCTGGTCGTCATGTTCACCGTCGCGAGGTTCGGCGGCAGATGGGTGTCGAAACTCTTCCGCACGAAAGACGACGAGCTCTTCACCGTGCTCTTCTTCGGCCTGGCCATCGGTTTCGGCGGCATCGGCGAGCTGCTGGGCGTCACCGACGCGATCGGCGCCTTCCTGATCGGTCTCGTGCTGGGCGCGACGCGGTACCGCAACAAGATCGAACACATCGCCATCCCGCTGCGCGATGTGTTCGGCGCCTTCTTCTTTCTGAACTTCGGGCTCGGGCTGAACCCCGCGCAGTTCCCCGAGGTCATCTGGCCGGTGCTCGGCGCGGTCGTGATGACCATGCTGCTGAACATCCTGGCGGGGCAGCTCGTCGCGCGGATGAACGGGCTGGGGGTGCAGGCCGGTATCAACACCACCGTCATCCTGCAGAACCGGGGAGAGTTCGCGCTCATTCTGGCCACCCTGGCGCTCGCCGCGGGCCTGGATGATCGGTTGCAGGCCTTCGCGGGCCTCTACGTTCTGGTGATGGCGGTCGCCGGCCCCATTCTCGCCGCCAACTCCGAGAAGATCGGAGCCCGGCTGCTTCGAAAGTCGAGGCGCAGGAAGGCGGAGGCTTCGGCCCGGGTGAAGCGCAGTCGCGACCCGATGCTGCTCGACGGGATTGCGCTCGTCGAGGCCGCAACGGCTCCGGATGCTGCCCAGGGGCCGCCCGAGACCGGGTTCGTCGACGATGTACCCGGCGAGCATCCAGCCGAGCCGGAGTATGTTGATCCCATCGCCGAGCAGGCCTCGAGGCAGACCGATGCCCTCGATTCGAGCCTCTCCAACGTCACCCGAGAGAAAGACAGCGAGTATTGACTCTGCTCAGCGTCATGCGGCGGCCCAAATGGATCTGGGCCCTGGTACTCGCGCTCGTCATCGCCGCCGTGTTCGCCGCCCTCGGCCAGTGGCAGCTCAGTCGCGCCGTCACCTCGAACGGGCCGAACCAGAACGCCACGACGGAGGTCGCGAAGTCGCTGCCCGACATCGCCGCCCCCGGCGTCGCGGTGTCGGAGTCGCAGGACGGCCAGATGGTCACTGTTGTGGGTGCGCTGGTGTCGCCCGACTTCACCATCGTCGCCAACCGACTGAACGCCGGCACGCTCGGTTACTGGGTGGTGGGGCGGTTCGATGTGACGGCTTCGGCGTCGGCGGCATCACCGGCGTCGGTCGCCGTGGCCCTCGGCTGGTCGGCTGACCGGTCGCAGGCCGAGACCGCCGCGCGACAGCTCAACCAGACACCGACGTTCCCCTCCGAAGAGCTGACCGGGCGGTATGTCGGCAGCGACGGCCCCGAGATCAAGGATTCCCAGGACAAAGCGGCGGCAGACCGCGTGATGTCGACGATGGCCATTCCGGCGCTCATCAACACCTGGGTCGACTTTCCCGACACGACCGCGGTCTACGGGGGGTACATCGTGGCATCCGCCCCGCCCGCCGGTCTCGCCGCCATCGACTCGCCGGTGCCGCAGCGCACCACCGAGTTGAACTGGCTGAACATCTTCTACGCCGTCGAATGGGTCATCTTCGCGGGCTTCGCCATCTTCTTCTGGTACCGCCTGGTGCGAGACGCGTGGGAACGAGAGACCGAAGAGGCCGAAGTAGAATTGACCCATGCCACTTGAGCCCAAACGCGCCGACTTTCCGCGCATCCGTTCGGCCCTGACGTTCTACCGGGTCTGCTCGATCATCACGGGTACGTTCCTGTTGCTGCTGGTGGTCGAAGTCATCCTCAAGTACACCCCTCTCGCGCTCGAAGTCGAGCTGGGTGGGTCCCACGGGTTCCTTGCGCTCGTGCCGGCGGGGACGGTCACAGCGGTGAACATCTCGACGGGCCTGCTGATCGTGCACGGCTGGTTCTATGTGGTCTACCTGTTCTCGTGCTTCCAGCTGTGGAGTCGCATGCGCTGGAACTTCACCCGCTTCGTGCTGCTGGCGCTCGGCGGCATCGTGCCGCTGCTCTCCTATTTCCTCGAGGGCCGAATCGCGCGCGAGGTGCTCGCGTATCTCGCCAAGCGGGAGGCTGCCCTGAACGAAAACCCGACCGTGGAGGCATCCCATTAGCACCCCCTCTTCCCCCGTTACGTCACGGCCCGTGCTCGTCGTCGACTTCGGTGCGCAGTACGCCCAGCTGATCGCCCGGCGAGTGCGGGAGGCAAGCGTCTACTCCGAGATCGTTCCGCACAGCATCACGGCCGCCGAAGTCGCTGCGAAGTCGCCGGTCGGCATCGTTCTGAGCGGCGGGCCCTCGAGCGTCTACGAAGAGGGTGCGCCGGGGCTCGACCCCGCCATCTTCGACCTCGGTGTGCCGGTGCTCGGCATCTGCTACGGCTTCCAGGTCATGGCCCAGGCGCTCGGGGGCGAGGTGGCGCACAGCGGCCTGCGAGAATACGGCGCCACCGACATGCAGATCACGGGTGACGGGGGAGTGCTGCTCGACGGCCAGCCCGTCGACCAGACCGTGTGGATGAGCCACGGTGACCAGGTCTCGAAGGCGCCCGAGGGCTTCACTGTCGTGGCGAGCAGTGCGTCCACTCCCGTTGCGGCCTTCGCGAACGACGCGGCGCAGCTCTACGGCGTGCAGTGGCACCCCGAGGTGAAGCACTCGGACTTCGGTCAGAGAGTGCTCGAGAACTTCCTGCACACGGCGGCGGGCATCCCGGCCGACTGGAACAGCGGCAACGTCATCGCCGACCAGGTCGCGCTCATCCGCGAGCAGGTGGGGTCGGGCAAGGTCATCTGCGGGTTGTCGGGCGGTGTCGACTCGGCTGTCGCCGCGGCGCTGGTGCACGAAGCGGTCGGCGACCAGCTCACCTGCGTCTTCGTCGACCACGGGTTGCTGCGCGCCGACGAGCGCCGGCAGGTCGAGGTGGACTACGTCGCCTCGACCGGCGTGAGGCTGGTGACGGTGGATGCCCGGCAGCAGTTCCTCGACGCACTGGCCGGGGTGACCGACCCCGAGCAGAAGCGCAAGATCATCGGGCGGGAGTTCATCCGCAGCTTCGAGGGTGCCGCCGAGGCTCTGGTGCTCGAGGCCGCCGCCGATTCCTCCGGCGAGCCGGTCGAGTTCCTGGTGCAGGGCACGCTCTACCCTGATGTGGTCGAGTCGGGCGGCGGCAGCGGTACCGCGAACATCAAAAGCCACCACAACGTCGGTGGGCTTCCGGATGATCTGCAGTTCGCTCTCGTCGAGCCCCTCCGGGCGCTGTTCAAAGACGAGGTGCGTGCGATCGGTCGCCAGCTCGGGCTGCCGGAGGTCATCGTGGGGCGCCAGCCGTTCCCCGGCCCGGGCCTCGGCATCCGCATCATCGGTGAGGTCACGTTCGAGCGGCTGGAACTGCTGCGCGAGGCCGACTCCATCGTGCGCGCCGAGCTCACGGCGGCCGGGCTCGACGGTGAGATCTGGCAGTGCCCCGTCGTGCTGCTGGCGGATGTGCGGTCGGTCGGCGTCCAGGGCGACGGGCGTACCTACGGGCATCCGATCGTCTTGCGACCGGTGTCGTCGGAGGATGCGATGACAGCCGACTGGACCAGGTTGCCGTACGACCTGCTGGCGCGCATCTCCAACCGCATCACGAATGAGGTGGCCGGGGTGAACCGGGTCGTGCTCGACGTCACGTCGAAGCCGCCGGGAACCATCGAATGGGAGTGAGCTAACCTCACTCCGCTGTCGGGGGCCGGGGTTAGAGTTGCTGCATGAAACTGATCCGGCTCATCGGCACGTTCGTGAGACCCTACTGGCGGCTGATCGTGGGCGTCGTCGTGTTCCAGCTCGCGCAGTCGATCGCGTCGCTCTACCTGCCCACGCTGAACGCCGACATCATCGACCGGGGTGTCGCCACGGGTGACACCGGCTACATCATGGGTATCGGCGGCATCATGCTGCTCATCACCCTCGTGCAGGTGATCTGCGCGATCGTCGCGGTGTACTTCGGGGCGAAGCTCGCGATGCGTCTCGGCCGCGACCTGCGGCAGGCCGTCTTCACACACGTCGGCGACTTCTCCGAGCGCGAGGTGTCGCAGTTCGGCGCGCCGTCGCTGATCACCCGAACGACGAACGACGTGCAACAGGTGCAGATGCTCGTGCTGCTCACCTGCACGCTGCTCGTCTCGGCGCCCATCCTCGCGATCGGCGGAATCGTGATGGCGCTGTCGCTCGACGTACCGCTGTCGGGGCTGATCGGTATCGCCGTTCCGGTGCTGCTGGTGGCGCTGTCGCTGATCATCGTGCGCATGGTGCCGCTCTTCCGCCTGATGCAGCAGCGCATCGACAGGGTCAACGGGGTTCTGCGGGAGCAGTTGACGGGCATCCGGGTCGTGCGAGCCTTCGTTCGGGAACGCGTCGAGACGGCACGGTTCGACGTCGCCAACCGCGAGGTCACCGACACCGCGCTGCGGGCGGGTCGGCTGTTCGCGCTGATGTTCCCGATCGTGCTGCTGGTGCTGAACGTGTCGAGCGTGGCCGTGCTGTGGTTCGGGGCCTTCCGCATCGACGACGGCTCGATGCAGATCGGCACGCTGACAGCATTCCTGACCTACCTCATCCAGATCCTGATGGCGGTGATGATGGCGACCTTCATGGCGATCCTCATTCCCCGGGCCTCCGTCTGCGCCGACCGCATCACCGAGGTGCTCTCGACGCCCTCGTCGGTGGTCGTGCCGCTGTCGCCCATCACGACCGTGGCCGAGCACGGTCTCATCGAACTCGACGATGTGAGCTTCGCCTACCCGAAGGCCGAGTCGCCGGTGCTCTGCAACCTGACCTTCGTCGCCTCGCCGGGCCAGACCACCGCCATCATCGGCAGCACGGGGTCGGGCAAGACCACCCTGGTCAATCTGCTGCCCCGGCTCTTCGACGCGACCAGCGGAGAGGTGCGGGTCGACGGTGTGAACGTGCGCGACCTCGACCCCGACCTGCTGTGGGGGCGCATCGGGCTCGTGCCGCAGAAGCCCTACCTGTTCTCGGGCACCATCGCGTCGAACCTCCGCTACGGCAAGCCCGATGCGAGCGACGATGAGCTGTGGGCCGCGCTCGAGACAGCGCAGGCGCACGACTTCGTCTCGGCGATGGAGCTGGGTCTCGAGTCGCAGATCGCGCAGGGCGGCACGAACGTGTCGGGCGGGCAGCGACAGCGGCTGGCCATTGCGCGGGCGCTGGTGAAGAGGCCGGAGATCTACGTGTTCGACGACTCGTTCTCGGCGCTCGACCTGGCGACGGATGCCCGGCTGCGTGCCGCGCTCCGACGCGATGTGCGGGGAGCGACGATCATCGTGGTGGCGCAGCGGGTGTCGACGATCATCGGGGCCGACCAGATCCTGGTGCTCGAAGACGGCTCGATCGTCGACAGGGGCACGCACGGCGAACTGCTCGAGCGGTCGGAGACGTACCGCGAGATCGTCGAGTCGCAGCTGACGGCGGAGGAGGCGGCATGAGCGACGGGAAGAACTCCGAGACTCCCCGCCCGCCCGTCAGGCGCGGGCCGGGAGGGGGCGGCCCGTTCGGCGGCGCCGGCCTGCCCGCCGAGAAGTCGAAGGCGTTCGGCCCGTCGGCCAAGCGGCTGGTGGGCAGGCTGCGGCCCGAGCGCATGCTGATCGGCGTCGTCACGGCACTCGCCATCGTGAGCGTCGCCCTCTCGGTGCTCGGCCCGAAGATGCTGGGCACGGCCACGAACATCATCTTCGCGGGCATCCTGTCGAAGCAGCTGCCCGCCGGCGAGACCCAGGAGCAGGTGATTGCGAACCTGCGCGCCTCGGGTGACGGAGCGCAGGCCGACCTGCTCGGCGGTGTGACCCTGACGCCCGGCTCGGGCATCGACTTCTCGCAGCTCGGCACGGTGCTGCTGATGGTTCTCGCCATCTACGTGTTCTCGTCGGTGTTCAGCTGGGCGCAGTCGTACCTGCTGAACGGGGTGGTGCAGCGCACCGTCTTCCGGCTGCGCGCCGAGACGGAAGACAAGATCAACCGGCTGCCGCTCGGCTACTTCGACAGGATGCCGCGGGGCGAGCTGCTCAGCCGGGTCACCAACGACATCGACAATGTGTCGCAGAGCCTGCAGCAGTCGCTGTCGCAGATCATGACGTCACTGCTCACCGTGATCGGCGTGATCACGATGATGTTCGTCATCTCGCCGCTTCTGGCTCTCATCGCGCTGGTGACCATCCCGCTCACCATTGTCATCACCGCGGTCGTGGCGAAGCGCTCGCAGAAGCTCTTCGTGGCCCAGTGGAAGCACACCGGTACGCTCAACGCGCGCATCGAGGAGAGTTACAGCGGGCACGCCCTGGTGAAGGTGTTCGGGCGGCACCGCGAGATCAACGAGGTGTTCCGGCAGAAGAACGAGGAGCTCTACCGGGCGAGCTTCGGGGCGCAGTTCGTCTCGGGCATCATCATGCCCGCGATGATGTTCGTCGGAAACCTGGTCTACGTCGCCATCGCGGTCGTCGGTGCCCTGATGGTGGCGAGCGGTTCGCTCAGCCTCGGCGATGTGCAGGCCTTCATCCAGTACGCGCGGCAGTTCACGCAGCCGCTGACGCAACTGGGCTCGATGGCGAACGTTCTGCAGTCGGGGGTGGCATCGGCCGAGCGGGTCTTCGAGTTGCTCGACGCTGACGACCAGTCGCCCGATCCGGTGCCTGCTCTGTCGCCCCTCGGTTCGGCCGGCAGGCTCGTCTTCGAGAAGGTGTCGTTCCGGTATGCGCCCGACCAGCCGCTCATCGACGACCTGTCGCTCGTCGCCCTGCCCGGGCAGACGGTGGCGATCGTCGGACCGACGGGAGCCGGGAAGACCACCCTCGTCAACCTGATCATGCGGTTCTACGAGCTCGACTCCGGGCGCATCACGCTCGACGGCACCGACATCGCGGCGATGACGCGTGACGATCTGCGCAGTCGAACCGGCATGGTGCTGCAGGACACGTGGTTGTTCGGTGGAACCATCCGCGACAACATCGCCTACGGCAGGCCGACAGCCACGGAGGAGGAGATCCTTGCGGCGGCGCAGGCGACCTACGTCGACCGCTTCGTGCACTCGCTGCCCGATGGCTACGACACGGTACTAAACGACGAGGCCGACAACGTGAGCGCGGGTGAGAAGCAGCTCATCACCATCGCCCGGGCATTCCTGGCGGCTCCGTCGGTGCTCATCCTCGATGAGGCGACGTCGTCGGTCGACACCCGCACCGAGGTGCTGGTGCAGCGCGCGATGTCGGCCCTCCGTGCGGAACGGACGAGCTTCGTCATCGCCCACCGGCTGTCGACCATCCGGGACGCCGACCTCATCCTGGTGATGGAGTCGGGGCACATCGTCGAGCAGGGAACGCACGAAACCCTGCTCGCCGCCGGCGGTGCCTACGCGAACCTCTACAACGCCCAATTCGCGGGAGTGACGCTCTCGGAGTGATCCGGCGGCTGCGCCCGCGCCCGCGGCCTGTGCGTAGAAGAGGTGCAGAGCGGCGGTGAGGATGTACCAGGGCCAGCGGGTGCAACCACCCTCCTTTACGCACACAGAGCGGGCCCGTCGTTGCGACGGGCCCGCTCTGTGTGCGTACGGTGGAAGGGTGCGGCTGAGCCGCCCGGGGCTAGTTGCGCGCGATGGCGAACATGCGGAGCAGTTCGAGATACAGCCAGACGACGGTGACGACGAGGCCGAAGGCCGCCGACCAGCCGTAGATGCGGGGAGCGCCGGCACGCACGCCGCGCTGGATCTGGTCGAAGTCGAGCACCAGGGAGTACGCCGCGAGGATCGTGACGAAGACGCCGATGATCAGGCCGAGCGGGATGCCGAGGATGTGCACGTTGCTGTTCAGACCGAAACCGGTGCTCTGCACGCCGGTGACCATCAGCACGATGTTGACCAGCGAGAACAGCATGTACCCCACCATCGCGATCAGGAAGATCTTGGTGGCCCGCCTCGACGCGCGGATCTTTCCGCTGGCGAAGAGCGCAAGGGTGACAGCGAACACACAGACCGTCGCGATGACGGCCTGCACGACGACACCCGGGTAGATGGTCTCGAAGACACCCGAGATGGCACCGATGAAGAGACCCTCGGCCGCCGCGTAGAGCAGTACGAGAGGCGCCGACGGGGTGCGCTTGAAGATGTTGACCAGAGCCAGGGCGAAGCCGACGATGGCCGCGGGAGCCATGAGAGCGGGCACCTGCCAGCCGACGACCGCGAACGCCAGCAGCACGATGAAGCTCACGCCGGTCTTGATGATGACGTCGTCGTAGCTCATGCGGTTGGTGTCGGCGGCTGTCGCGGTGGGGCCGTCGTACATCTGCTGCAGACCGTCGGCCGACAGCGTGGGCACCTGCTGGGCCGACTGCTTGTCGAGGCCCTTTCCGTTGAAGACAGGAATCCGCGAGAAAGCGGGGTTGTTCGATGCCATGGTTTCCTCGTTCATGTGTCGCTCGTGTGGGAGCAAAAGGTGATGCTTCGCATAAATCTAGCGGCTCCTGCCTCGGTTTCGCTGGATGTTCTCTCAGGGCGACTACGGGCATCCGCCCGGCTCGCCCCGGCCCCGTTGTCGGGGGTCTCGCCTAAACTCGATGGTGATATGACCCCCTCCTCACGCCCGGCGAACCCTTCTTCAGTGCCCCTCATCCTCGACGGTTCCAGGGGCTCCCGCTCTGGTTCGTCGTTCAACGACGCCCTGCTCGACGGTCTCAATCCGCAGCAGAAGGAGGCGGTCGAGTACCGCGGACCGTCCCTGCTCATCGTGGCGGGCGCGGGTTCGGGAAAGACGAGTGTGCTGACGCGCCGCATCGCCAGCCTGATCGACAGCCGCGAGGCATGGCCGAGCCAGATTCTCGCCATCACGTTCACCAACAAGGCTGCGGCCGAGATGCGCGAGCGGGTCGGAGCACTGCTCGGGCAGACGGCCGACGGCATGTGGATCTCGACGTTCCACTCGGCGTGCGTGCGCATCCTCCGCCGCGAGGCCGAGAACTTCGGGTTCACGAAGGCCTTCACCATCTACGACTCGCACGATTCGCGCACCCTGATCAAGCGCATCATCAAGGAGCTGCAGGCCGACACCTTCGGATTCACGGTGTCCGGCGTCGCCGGCAAGATCTCGAAGCTGAAGAACGAGCTGGCCGACGCCGACAGCTACGCGCGCCAGGCGAACTTCGACGACCCGCAGGAGCGGCTCTTCGTCGAGATCTTTCGGCACTACACCCGCAGCCTCAGCGCCGCGAACGCGTTCGACTTCGACGACCTCATCGGCCAGACGGTCTACCTCTTTCGGGCCTTCCCGCATGTCGCGGCAACCTACCGGAGGCGGTTCCGTCACATTCTGGTCGACGAGTACCAGGACACGAACCACGCCCAGTACGCGCTCATCCGCGAGCTGACCCTGCCGGTGGAGGAGCAGCCGGGGTTCGATGAGCGCACGGCCTCGCTCCCGGGCGCCTCGCTCACGGTGGTCGGCGACTCCGACCAGTCGATCTACGCCTTCCGCGGGGCCGACATCCGCAACATCGTCGAGTTCGAGCGCGACTTCTCGGGGGCCAAGGTGATTCTGCTCGAGCAGAACTACCGGTCGACCCAGAACATCCTGTCGGCCGCCAACGCCGTCATCTCGAACAACTTCGATCGCAAAGACAAGAAGCTCTGGACCGACGTCGGCAACGGCGAGAAGATCGTCGGGTTCACCGGGTACAGCGGCCACGATGAGGCGCAGTTCGTCGCCGACGAGGTGTCGAAGCTGCACGACTCCGGCACGCCCTACAAAGATGTTGCGGTGTTCTACCGCACGAACGCCCAGACCCGGGCGCTCGAGGAGATCCTGATCCGGTCGGCGGTTCCCTACCGGGTGCTCGGTGGCACCCGGTTCTACGAACGCGCCGAGATCAAGGATGTTCTGGCCTACCTCATTGCGGTGGCGAACCCCTTCGACGCCATGGCGCTCCGTCGCATCCTGAACACTCCGAAGCGGGGAATCGGCCCGGCGACCGAGACGGCGCTCGGCGTCTTCGCCGACACGAACGAGATCACCTACCGCGAGTCGATGCGCCGCGCGCGGGAACTCGGCCTCGGGCCGAAGGTGACGGGGGCGATCGTCGACCTGGCAGGGCTGCTCGACGAGGCGACCGGGATGCTCGATGCCGAGCTGAGTGAGGAGGGTGCGGTCGCTTCGGTCGCTGAGGTGCTGACGCTGTTGCTCGACCGGAGCGGTTATGTCACGGCCCTCCGCGCGGGGCGTGACCCACAAGACGAGGCGCGGGCCGAGAACGTGGAGGAGCTCGTGGCGGTGACGCGGGAGTTCCAGAAGAACAACCCGGAGGGCACCCTCGTCGACTTCCTGACGGAGGTATCGCTGGTTGCCGCAGCAGACGAACTCGACGACACGAGTGGAACGGTGTCGCTGATGACACTGCACACGGCGAAGGGGCTGGAGTACGAGGCGGTCTTCCTGACCGGTGTCGAAGAAGACCTGCTGCCGCACCGTATGTCGGCTTCGGAGCCGGGTGGTCCGGCCGAGGAGCGTCGGCTGTTCTACGTGGGGATCACCCGGGCGCGGAAGAGGCTGTACCTTTCGCTGGCGATGACCCGTGCGCAGTACGGCGAGACGGCCGTGGCGATGCCGAGCCGGTACCTGCAGGAGATTCCGGCGGAGCTCATCGACTGGCGGCAGTCGCCGGGCATGGCGACATCGCGCGGGGGAACCCAGCCGCGCGCGCTTAACGCGTCGCGGCCCAGTGGTGGTGGGTTCGGCAACCGCAGTGCGGTGCGGTCGAGCGATTCGCTGTCGTTCCGCGACGCGGACGCCGCGGGTTCCGGCTCTGGCGGTTCGGGTTCGGGTTTTCGCCCGAAGGCGGAATGGCCGAACCGCGTCACGGCACAGGTGCGCGACAACGGCGACCTCGAGCTGGAGGCGGGCGACCGCATCCGGCACGTCGACTTCGGCGAGGGTCTTGTCAGTGCCGTCACCGGCGCGGGAACGAAACGGGTGGCGCACGTGCAGTTCGACGCCGCGGGCGCCAAGAAGCTGCTGATTAAGATCGCCCCCATCGAAAAGCTCTGAGCTGCCGGGCGCTAGCGCGGCCCGGCGGTCACCCCCACCCGCCCGGCGTGGGCTCGTGGGGCGTCAGTCCTGGAGGGAGGCGCGCAGTGCCCGCATGTAGCGGTCGCGGGGGAGGCGGCGAACGGCGAGTGGCAGCCGGGGGTACACGACCGCCAGCACGCGGAACAGGCGGTCGAAGCGGCGTTGCGAGCCGGTGCTCCACGGCAGCACGAATGCTCGGCGGAGCTCAGGACTGAGCAACCCGGTTGTGACGAGACGCACGACGGGCATCACCGCCCTGAGCCAGAGCGGAGCCGTTCTCGGGTGCAGCAGATCGTGCGCGACCCGCCTGGCCGGGTCGGTGACTCGGAGGTCGGCCACGGCGGTGTTCCAGTACTCGCGGAATGCCGCACGGTCAGCGGGCCAGAGCTCCGCCGGCATCTGCAGCGCGGAGCCGAGAACCCCGTACCGCTGGTACACCTCCTCGGCGTCGTCAGGCTCCAGGGGCCCGAACGTCTTCTCGTAGACGGTCAGCGCCGTCTGGTACAGCGTTGCCGCCACCCAGAGCTGCGCCCTCCGGTCGAATGCGTTGTAGTGCACGGTGGGGTGCCCGCCCACCCCCCGCTCGCCGCCATCTGCCTCGCGTTCGTCAGCGTTCGAGGCGCGGTGGTATTCGTCGTGTTCGTGCGGCGAGCTGACGACGGGGGCGTGGGCGTGGTTCACGCGGGAGACCACTCGGGCGAGTTCTTCGGGGGAGGCGAACACGGTGGCGTAGGCGTACGTCACCGTGTTCGCCAGGCGCTCAAGCGGGCGGTTCGCGAAGTCGCTGTGGGCGGCAACCCCGTAGCCGACCTCGGCGTCGGCGATCTGCAGCAGGATCGCCCGCCCCCCACCAGCGAGCAGCACGGCTTCGGCTGCGAGGCTCGTGAACACGCTGTCGCTTCGAGCTCTCATGCCGCCCAGCCTAGGTGCGGCGCCTGCGAGCCCGCTGCTGTGCGGCCAGCGCGAAGGACGCCGACCCCAGCGCCACGATGCCCGAGGCTGCCGCAAGCCACGGAGTGATGGTGTCGGAGTCACGACCGGTCGAAGCGAGTGACGCGGTCGCGGCGGGCGTGGCCGACATCGTGCGGGGGGTCTCCGGCGTCGGAGGCGTCGCGGGCGGCGATGTCGGCGGAGCGACGGGCGGCGCCGTCGGGGGAGTCGCGGGCGGGGTCGGCGGGGGAGTCGCGGGAACGACGGGTGGCGGAGGCGGAGTGACCGCGAGAGTCACCTCCTCGGCGACTCCGAAGGGCGATGACCATGCGGTGATACGGTCTCCGCCCTGGCTGACCGGAGTGTCTGCCGGGTCGATCGTGTCCGTCCACACGTAGTAACCCTCGGCGGGGAGAGTGCAGTCGGGGGTTCTGTAGGGGCCGGGACCGTTCTCGGCGACGACCGAGACCCGGCAGACGGCCTTCGAGCCCAGCGGGATGTCGGCCTGCCGCGCGGGCGGTGAGGCGAACGGCCCCCAGAGTGTGCTCCTGATGGTCACGGGCACCGGCTGCAGCGCGCCCTCCCCGTCACGGTAGACGCCCCATTCCGACAGGGTCGTCGGCGGAACGAGAGCTGCGGTGCTGTCGCCGACGGCGTCACCGTCGCCCGGAACATCCGAGTCGCCGGGGTCACCCGAGTCGCCCGGTGCATCCGCAGCATCCCTCTCCCCGGTGAACCGGGGCTTCACCGCCAGCTTGAGTTCCAGCGCGTCGAACAGGTGGGCCCCCACCTCCGTCTCGGCCGCACTCGTCTCGGTCTGAACAGCCGGTGCGAAAGGTAGCGGCGAGATGTCACCACCGTGCGCGTGTGCCTGTGCGGCGATTCCGCCCGGCGGAGGAACGAGCAGGCTCTGGATGCCCGTGGGCGCCTTCGCGACGTAGAACGCAGTGCCGTAGGGCAGGTCGGTGTACACGACGTCGGCCGTCACATCGCTGAGAGCCGTTCCATCGGCCGGAGTGATGGCAAGCGTCTGCCCGTTCTGTACCCCCTGCACGGTGGAGCCGTCGGCGAAGGCGGCGCCCTTCAGCGTCAGGGTTCCCGTGTGCCTGCCCGACGGGAGCTTGGCCGGACCGCCGCCCAGGTAGTCGACCACGAGGTCGCTCCGCACGGTGCCCGCAGCGGCGCCCGGCACGGCGAGGGTGAGCTTGGCGGTCACGCCACGGGATGCCCCGGCGGGAGCATCCATCGTCTCCCGCATGGTGACGGCCCGGGCCAGGACGACCCTGTCGGAGTCATTGGCCCGCTGGGCGTACCAGCCCATGTCGTGAGACCCGAGGCCCGTGATGCCCCACGTTGCCAGCTGCGCCGACGCGGCCATGTTGTTGTCGGCCGCCGATGCCCACCATCGACCGATGTAGGCGAGACGGGCTGCGTCGTCTGCAGAGACCCAGCCGAGATTGGTGCCGAGCTGGTACTGCGCGTCGGCGCCCTCGGGTGGGGCGAACTGCACCTGCAGGCAGAGGCCGAGGTTGCCGTCGGAGAGCCGGTGCGACCCGAGCCACGACCGGCCGTCGTTGCGCCAGGTGTGGCCGTAGCCGTGGCCGACCACGGGAAGGGCGCTCGCGGCGGAGGCGACGAGCAGCACGCTGACAGCTGCGAGCAGGCCGGTGAGGAGGGCGGCGAGCAGTGCGGCGAGGAGGGCCGAGACGGCCGGGGCGAGGGATGTGTTCAGACGTTTCATGCGGGCAAGACTGCCGCGGTCGGCGAGGCGCGGCGGGGCCGTCGAGCCGAACTGTGGAGAGTTCGCGAAACCGCGGCCTTGTGGAGGGGTAGGCTTTGAGGCGGTCCAGATGTCTCGATCTCAAGACACAATGAGCGGGCGTCTGGCTATCGTTTTCGACAGAAACCAGGCAACGCGTGCGTGGCGAGGGCTGCGCATGCTGATGGGATGAGCAAGCGTGGACCTATTTGAATATCAGGCTCGAGACCTCTTCGAGAGCTATGGAGTCCCGGTTCTCCCGGGCATCATCGCCGACGCCCCTGAAGAGGTGCGCGCCGCGGCCGAGAAGCTCGGCGGCGTGACCGTCGTCAAGGCCCAGGTCAAGGTCGGTGGGCGCGGAAAGGCCGGCGGCGTCAAGGTCGCAAAGAATCCCGACGAGGCCGAAGAGGCCGCGAAGTCGATCCTCGGTCTCGACATCAAGGGCCACACCGTCAAGCGCGTGATGGTCGCCGGCGGCGCCCGTATCGCGAGCGAGTACTACTTCTCTGTACTGCTCGACCGCGCCAACCGCAGCTACCTCAGCCTTTCGAGCTTCGAGGGCGGCATGGAGATCGAGGAGCTCGCTGTCGAGCGCCCCGAGGCCCTCGCCCGCATCGAGGTCGACCCGCTGCAGGGCGTCGACCTCGCGAAGGCCACCGAGATCGCGATCGCCGCCAAGTTCCCGGCCGATCTCGTCGACAGGGTCGCGCCGGTCTTCGTGAAGCTCTACGAGGTCTACAAGGGCGAGGATGCGACGCTGGTCGAGGTCAACCCGCTCGTGCTCACCGAGGAGGGCGACATCGTGGCCCTCGACGGCAAGGTCTCGCTCGACGAGAACGCCGACTTCCGCCACCCGAACCACGAAGCGCTGGTCGACCAGGATGCCGAAGACCCCCTCGAGGCGAAGGCCAAGAAGCTCGGTCTGAACTACGTCAAGCTCGACGGCGAAGTCGGTGTCATCGGAAACGGTGCCGGACTCGTCATGTCGACGCTCGATGTCGTCAGCTACGCGGGCGAGAACTTCTCGGGTGTGAAGCCGGCCAACTTCCTGGACATCGGTGGCGGAGCATCCGCTGAGGTGATGGCCAACGGCCTCGACGTGATCCTCGGCGACCCGCAGGTCAAGAGCGTGTTCGTCAACGTCTTCGGCGGCATCACCGCATGCGACGCCGTGGCCAACGGCATCGTGAAGGCGCTCGAGATCCTGGGCGGCGCCGCCACGAAACCCCTCGTCGTGCGTCTCGACGGCAACAAGGTCGAGGAGGGTCGCCAGATCCTCCGCGACGCAGCCAACCCGCTCGTCTCGCTCGCAGACACCATGGACGAAGGCGCCGCCAAGGCCGCCGAACTGGCTTCGAAGTAAAGGGAACAGAACAAGAATGTCGATCTTCCTCAACAAAGACTCCAAGGTCATCGTGCAGGGCATCACCGGCGGTGAGGGCACCAAGCACACCGCCCTCATGCTGAAGGCCGGCACGAAGATCGTCGGCGGCGTGAACGCGCGCAAGGCCGGCACCACGGTCGAGCACGACGGCGGCGTCTCACTGCCCGTGTTCGGCACGGTCGCCGAGGCCATCGCCGAGACCGGCGCGGATGTCTCGATCGTCTTCGTTCCGCCGGCGTTCGCCAAGGACGCAGTGCTCGAAGCCGTCGAAGCAGAGATCCCGCTTGTCGTCGTGATCACCGAGGGCATCCCGATCCAGGATTCTGCCGAGTTCTGGGCGACCGCGAAGGCCAAAGGCGGCAAGACCCGCATCATCGGCCCGAACTGCCCCGGCATCATCACACCGGGCGAGTCGCTCGTCGGCATCACGCCCGCCACGATCACCGGCAAGGGCCCGATCGGCCTGGTCTCGAAGTCGGGCACGCTGACGTACCAGATGATGTACGAGCTGCGGGATCTCGGTTTCTCGACCGCGATCGGCATCGGCGGCGACCCCATCATCGGCACGACGCACATCGATGCGCTCGAGGCGTTCGAGGCCGACCCCGACACCAAGGCGATCGTCATGATCGGCGAGATCGGCGGCGACGCCGAAGAGCGCGCGGCCGACTACATCAAGGCGCACGTGACGAAGCCCGTCGTCGGCTACGTCGCCGGCTTCACCGCTCCCGAGGGCAAGACGATGGGCCACGCCGGCGCCATCGTCTCGTCGGGTGCCGGAACGGCCGACGGCAAGAAGCTGGCGCTCGAGGCCGCGGGCGTCAAGGTCGGCAAGACGCCGAGCGAGACCGCCGCGCTGCTCCGCGAGGTGTACGCGGCGCTCTAGCCACGAGCATCGAAGGGCCTGTCACCGGTAGCGGTGGCGGGCCCTTCCTGTGCGCGCCGGTCTGCAGCGGACACGACCGCAATTCAGGCAGTCTCCCTCGCTGTCCACGATTGCGGGTCGGGTTGTCGCCTGGCCTGATCGAGTGACTCGCGGATGTCGCGGGGTTGCTCAATCGGGGGGTGGCGCGCGAGGCGCGGAGGGTGGGTGGGGTGGTGTCGGCTACGTTTGAACAGCCCGCTGGGGGCAGCCGGAGGGAGCCGACGAGTGACGAGCGAGTCGAACGGCGCCGACCGGATGTGGCCCGAAACGGCCGCGCCCGCGCTCCCCGCACCCGCGGCAGCAGCGGCCGTGCAACCGCCTCCGCCCCCGGCCCCGCCAGCCGAACTCGCGGCGGCGATGCACCAGCCCACCCGCTGGAAGCGCATCCGGCACCGCATCGTCACCCCGCCCGCCATCTATGGAACGCTGCTGGTCAGTGCCATCATCGGTACCTCGGAAGACGACGACACCGACTTCGACGTTCTGGTGACGACGGTGCCGACCCTGCTCGTGTTCTGGGTCGCGCACGTCTTCGCCGAGGGGATCTCGCACTACGGCAAGCACGGCCGCGAGAACACCACCATGCGCGGAGCGCTGAGGCACAGCGTCGGGCACTCCTCCGGGCTGCTGTATGCGGGTGTCGTTCCGTGCGCCTTCCTCGTCGCCGGCGCGGTCGGCGGCATGCAGGAAGCCCTGGCGTACGCTCTCGCGCTGCTCTTCCCCGTCTTCCTGCTCGGGGCGCTCGGCTGGTTCGCTCTGGCCGACAGGGGCGCGCGCTGGCCCGCCAAGCTCTTCGCCGCCTGGGTCACCAGCTCCCTCGGCCTGTTCGTCATCCTCCTCAAGATCGCCTTCCACTGAAACGCCGACCCCGTGAGACCACCCCTGTGAACCGACCCACCACCGCCCTCCTCTCCGCGCTCGACGCCCTGCTCGCGGTCGCGATCGGTCTCGGCATCCCACTCGTCATGCTGACGATCCTCTGGGCGACCCAGTTCGACCTCGGTATCGACTGGACGGTGTTCTGGCGGGCATCCGCAGACCTGTGGATGCTCGGCAACGGTGTCGACCTGCTGCTCACCATCGACCCCACAACGGCGGCCCGACTCGCGCTCGAGGGAGCCGCAACGCCGTTCGAGGTGGGCATCGCACCCCTCGGATTCGCGGCCCTCACCCTTCTGCTCGGCCGCCGCTCGGGCCTTCGCCTGGGGCTCTCGCCGCATCCCGTGCTGGGACTCGCGGTCGGTGTGGTCACGGTCGCGGTGCTTTCGGCGCTGGTCTGGCTGAGCGCCCAGAGTGCCGACGCCCTGCCGTCGTTCCGCCAGGCCGTGGTGTTCGTTCCGGGTGTCTACGGGCTGGGGGTCGTGATCGGTGCGGCGGGCAGCCTCGTGCGGGCGCGCGATCCGCTCGCTGCATGGGTGTTGCAGCAGTTCGACCGGCTCTCCGATGCCGTGCGTCCGCTCGTCGACGTCGCGCTTCGCGGTGGAGCGATCGTGGGCGCGGCGATGGTCGCTGTCGGCGGCCTTGCCATGGCGGTCTCGCTGGTCATCCACTACTCGACGGTGATCTCGCTCTACGAGTCTCTGCAGTCGGGCGTCGGCGGGGGCGCTGCGCTGACGCTCGGCCAGCTCGCGCTGCTGCCGAATGCGGTCATCTGGGCGGCGACCTGGTTCGTCGGCCCGGGCTTCGCGCTCGGCACGGGGTCATCGGTCTCGTCCCTCGGCACGCAGGTGGGCCTGCTGCCGTCGCTGCCGCTGTTCGGAGCCCTGCCCGAGGCGTCTCCGCTCGGTTTCGCCGTGCTGGTCGTGCCCGTGGCGATCGGTTTCGTGGTGGCAGTGGCCCTTCGTCCGCGGCTCGTCGGCCTCGCGTCGTCACTGTCGACGGGTGCCTGGGCGGGCCGGATGATCGGCACCGGTTTCGGGCTCGGAATCGTGGCGGCGAGCATCCTGGGCCTGCTCTCGGTGTTCTCCGGTGGCGCGGCGGGGCCCGGTCGCCTGGCCGACGTGGGCCCGGAGCCCGGCGCCGTCTGGCTCTGGTCGGCGGTGATCTTCGGAGTGTCGGCGAGCATCGGGCTGCTGGCGAGTGGGGTGCGGTTGCCGACGCGCGAAGCGAGGGTCACCACCGGGCAGCCCGCGAAGCCCGAGCAGACCGCGAAGCCCGGTCAGCCCGCGAAGCCCGGTCAGCCCGCGAAGCCCGGACAGCCCGCGAAGCCCGGGCAGACCGCGAAGCCCGCGAAGCCCGGGCAGCCCGAGCAGACCGCGAAGACGCCCGCCCCCACCCCGGCGGCGGGGGAGACCGCGAAGCCAGCCGCCACTACCGCCCCCGCCCCCGAATCCGAGACCCCCCTGCTGCGTTAGTCTGTGTGGGTGCTGTCGATAGTCGTTCTGATCTCCGGCGGAGGCTCGAACCTTCGTGCCCTCCTCGAGGCGGCGAGCGACAGAGACTTTCCCGCCCGCATCGTCGCCGTCGGCTCCGACACCGATGCAGCCGGCCTCGCCCACGCCGAGCAGTTCGGCGTGCCGACCTTCACCGTCACCCCGACGAGCTTCGCCGACCGCGCCGCATGGGGTGATGAACTGCTGCAGCAGGTCGAGCAGTGGACGCCCGACCTGGTCGTCTGCGCGGGTTTCATGCGCATCCTGCCCCCGCGTTTCGTCGGGGCACTCTCGCCGAACCTCATCAACACCCACCCGGCCCTGCTTCCGCTGTTCCCGGGCGCGCACGCGGTGCGGGATGCCCTCGCCGCCGGTGCCACCGAGACGGGCGTGACCGTGCACATCGTCGACGAGGGTGTCGACACCGGGCCGACCCTCGTGCAGCGGTCCGTCGCGGTGCTTCCCGGCGACACCGAACATGTGCTGCAGGAGCGCATCAAAGTCATCGAACGCGACCTGCTCGTGCAGACCGTGCGTGACATCGCCACCTCGACCATCGACCTCAGCAGCATCCACCAGAGCAACAGGAGTGCCACACCATCATGAGCGGCCCACGTCACGACCCCGCCGAATTCCACCACCGCGATCTCATCGAGATCAAGCGTGCGCTCGTCTCTGTGAGCGACAAATCCGGCCTCGTCGAGCTCGCCGGTGCCCTGAGCGCGGCCGGCGTGGAGATCGTCTCGACGGGTTCGACGGCGAAGACCATCGCGTCGGCCGGGTTCGCCGTCACCGAGGTGTCGTCGATCACCGGGTTCCCCGAGTCGCTCGACGGTCGCGTGAAGACCCTGCACCCCTCCGTCCACGCGGGCATCCTCGCCGACCTGCGGCTCGAGTCGCACATCGCGCAGCTGCAGCAGCTCGAGATCCAGGCCTTCCAGCTCGTGGTCGTGAACCTCTACCCGTTCAGCGAGACCGTCGCGAGCGGCGCCGAGCCCGACGACGTGATCGAACAGATCGACATCGGTGGCCCCGCCCTGGTGCGCGCCTCGGCCAAGAACCACGCGAACGTGGCCATCGCCGTGTCGCCCGACACCTATCCTCAGATCACCGAGGCGCTGACCTCCGGCGGAACCACCCTCGAGACCCGTCGCCACCTCGCGGCGACCGCGTTCGCCCACACCGCCGCCTACGACACGGGCGTCGCGACCTGGTTCGCCGAGCAGCTCGGAGCAAGCGCCCTGCCCGTCGAGGGTGTCTTCGACCCGACCGCCCCCCTGGGCGCCGAGGGATTCCCCAAGCTCCTCGAACGCAGTGTCGCCCTCTCGCACGAGCTGCGCTACGGCGAGAACTCGCACCAGAGGGCCGCCCTCTACCTCGAGCCGCGTGGCCACGGCATCGCGCAGGCTTCGCAGCTGAACGGCAAGGAGATGTCGTACAACAACTTCGTCGATGCGGACGCGGCCGTTCGCGCCGCGTGGGACTTCGCCGAGCCGGCGGTGGCCATCGTCAAGCACGCGAACCCGTGCGGAATCGCAGTCGCCTCTTCCACCGCTCTCGACCCGATCGCCTCGGCGCACCTCCGCGCGCACGAGTGCGACCCGGTGTCGGCCTTCGGCGGGGTCATCGCTGCCAACCGCACCGTCACGCTCGCCATGGCGGAGGCCGTGAAGGAGATCTTCACCGAGGTGCTGGTCGCGCCCGACTTCGAGCCCGACGCCCTGAAACTCCTGCAGACCAAGAAGAACCTGCGGATCCTCTGCCTGCCCTCCGAGTACGCGCGCTCCGCCGTCGAGCTGAAGCAGGTCAGCGGGGGAGTGCTGGCCCAGACGGCTGACGGGTTCGCGGGCTACACCACCGACGCGTGGCAGTTGGCCTCGGGTGAGCCGGCCGACGCCGACACGATGAGCGACCTGCTGTTCGCCTGGAAGGCCTGCCGTTCGGTGAAGTCGAACGCCATTCTGCTGGCGGTGAACGGGGCCTCCACCGGCGTCGGCATGGGCCAGGTCAACCGGGTCGATTCGTGTCACCTCGCGGTCAACCGCGCAGGGTCCCGTGCGGCGGGCTCGGTTGCCGCCAGCGACGCGTTCTTCCCCTTCGCCGACGGACTGCAGGTGCTGCTCGACGCGGGTGTGAAGGCCGTGGTGCAGCCCGGCGGGTCGGTTCGCGACGCCGAGGTCATCGAGGCCGCGCAGAACGCGGGCGTGACGATGTACTTCACCGGGGAGCGCCACTTCTTCCACTGAGCACCCCGCGCGCTAGGGTCGCTGGTATGCCCCTGCTCTCCAGCCGCTCGATTCTCGCCGCGGCCGTCTCCGCCATCGTCGTGGGCGCCACGGCCCACCTGGTCGTGCTGCTCGTGTTCTTCGCCGTGAACGGGTTCAAGCCCGACTACTTCGGCGACGTGAACGCGTTCTTCCTGCCGCAGACGCTCTTCACCGTGCTGTTCGCCGCGGTGTTGATCTTCGTGGGCGGCTACCGCAGCTGGTACATCGCCCTCACGAGCGGCGTGGTCGCCGGGCTGCTTGGGGCGCTGGTCGGCACGGCCGTGCCCCTCCTCGCCTCGGGCTCCCCGCTCACCGGCGAACTGATCGGCTACGTCGTCGCGACCCTGGTGGGCCTCAACCTCATCTTCGTGATCACGGTGGTCGTGGCCTCGGCCACGGTCGGTCGCCGGGTGTACGAGGGTCTGGCGACGGCCCAGGATGCCGGTGGTTCGGTCGGCGAGAGGCGCATCGCGATCATCCGGCGGCCTGCAGCCACCCTGGCCGACGGTCATGTGACGCACATCGACAAGCAGCAGATCGACCTCGACCTGGCCGACGAGCAGTGGGAGTCGTATGTGAACGTGCTGGAGAACGCCGGCTGGTCGACGATCGAGGTCGACCGGGCCGACGAGCTCGCCGACTCGGTGTTCGTCGAGGACGCGGTCATCATCTTCGGCGACGTCGCCGTCATCACGAGCCCCGGCAGCGAGCACCGCATCGCCGAGACCGAGGCGGTCGAGGCGACGGTTCGCGAGCTCGGGCTGAAGGTCGCGCGCATCGCCGTTCCCGGAACGCTCGACGGGGGGGACGTGCTGAAGGTCGGCACAACGGTCTACGTCGGGCGGAGCGGCCGCACGAACGCCGAGGGCATCCACCAGCTGCGGCACATCGTCTCGTCGCTCGGGTACACGGTCGTCGCCGTTCCGCTGACCAAGGTGCTTCACCTGAAGAGCGCTGTCACGGCCCTGCCCGACGGAACCGTCATCGGCTACCTGCCGCTCGTCGACGACCCCGCGATCTTCGACCGTTTTCTGAGCGTTCCCGAGGAGGGTGGTGCGCACGTCGTGAAGCTCACCGACGACACCGTGCTGATGGCGGCCTCCGCGCCCCTCACGGCCCAGCTCATCGAGAACCTCGGGTACCGCGTCATCTCGGTCGACATCAGCGAATACGAGAAGCTCGAGGGCTGCGTGACCTGCCTGTCCGTTCGCGTGCGCTGACGGGTCTCACCCTCGACCCCGACCTGAGGTTGCGCGGCGGGCGATTCTCTGTGTAGCCTTCAAGGCTGCCCGAAAACACCTCACAAGGGAAAATTCTCCATGCCTGCCTCACAAGAGCAGTCGACCCTCCGCACGCTCAGTCGGCTCTACACCTACGCCCGACCGGCGATGCCGCGCATCTACGGTGCGACTGCCGTGTCGCTCGTCGCGAGCCTGGTGTCGCTCGCGATTCCGCAGGTGCTGCAGGTGCTCATCGACGGCCCGCTCGCGCAGGGCGACTCCGCCCAGATCTGGCCGGTGGCGCTGGTCATCCTCGCTCTCGGGGTGCTCGAGGCCATCCTGATCGCCCTTCGCCGGGTTCTGGTGCTCACCCCGGGAACCCACATCGAGGCGAGCATGCGCAACAGCCTCTACCGGCACCTGCAGGAACTGCCGGTGGAGTTCCACGATCGCTGGCCGAGCGGCCAGCTGCTGTCGCGCGCCGTCAGCGACCTCAACATGATCAGGCGCTGGCTCTCGTTCGGCGTGGTCATCATTGTGGTCAACGTCGTCACGATCATCATCGGTTTCATCATCCTGCTCAGTCTGAATGGGGTGCTGGGGCTCATCTTCGCTGTCGCGTCCATTCCCGTGCTGGTCTACAGCTACGTCTTCGAGGGCCGGTACTCCAACGCCGCACGCCGCAGCCAGGACCAGGTGGGCGACCTCGCGACCTCCGTCGAGGAGTCGGTGCACGGCATCCGCGTGCTCAAAGCATTCGGTCGCGGGCCGTTCGCGCTGTCGAAGTTCGAGCGCCAGGCTGAGCGGCTGCGCGGAACCGAGATCGAGAAGGCGAAGGCCATCGCGAACATCTGGTTGTGGCTGCTGCTGATACCGGATGTCGCGTTCGCGGTCTGCCTCGTCGTCGGCGTCTACCTGGCCTCCGTCGGGCAGGCCACCGTGGGCGACCTCGTCGCTTTCTTCGCCACCGCCACGGTGCTGCTGTTTCCCGTGCAGTCGATGGGCTACTTCCTGGCGATGACCTTCGACGCCAAGACCGCGACGTCGAGATTCTTCGACGTGCTCGACTCCGAGAACACGATCGTCGACCCCGAGGTTCCGACGAGCATCCTGAACCCCCGCGGCAGGCTGACGTTCGACGACGTGCACTTTCGGTACCAGGATGCCCCCCAGAGCCACGACGACCTGCTGAACGGTATCGACCTGGTCGTCGAGCCGGGGGAGACGATGGCGCTGGTCGGCCTCACCGGGTCGGGCAAGAGCACGCTGACGGCACTCACCACCCGGCTCTACGACGTGAATTCGGGTCGGGTGATGCTCGACGGCATCGACATCCGCGACCTGTCGAAAGTCGAGGTTCGCACGAACATCGCCATGGCCTTCGAAGACGCTACCCTCTTCAGTGCCTCGGTGCGGGAGAATCTGGTTCTGGGTCGCCCGGACGCCAGTGAGGAGGAGGTCGCCGAGGCAATCGCCATCGCGCAGGCCCAGTTCGTCTACGACCTCCCCGAGGGCCTCGACACCCGGGTCGGCGAGGAGGGCCTGAGCCTCTCGGGTGGCCAGCGCCAGCGGCTCGCGCTCGCGCGCGCCGTCACCGCGAAGCCTCGGGTGCTGGTGCTCGACGACCCCCTGAGCGCTCTCGATGTCGACACCGAGGCGCTGGTGGAGGCGGCACTTCGCCGGGTGCTCGCCTCGACCACCGCGCTCATCGTGGCGCACCGGCCGTCGACCGTGGCTCTCGCCGATCGGGTGGCGCTGCTGCAGAACGGCCGCGTGACGGCCGTCGGAACCCATGCGGATCTTCTGGCGCACAACGACCACTACCGCTATGTGATCTCGAGTTTCGATGAAGAGGAGGTGACCGCGTGACCGAATCCACCGTCACCGGCGTCGAGGGCGAAGAGCGCAACGACTTCACCAAGGCCGAGAGCCGGCAGATCCGGCGACGCTCGACGCAGCTTCTGGGGTCGTTGCTCAGCCCCGAGCGCTCACGACTGCTCGTCGGGCTCGTCGTCGTCATCGTCAGCACGGCGGCGCAGGTGGCCGGCCCCGCCCTGATCGCCTACGGCATCGACACCGGTCTGCCCCAGTTGGTCGATCGCAACTGGATTCCGCTCGCCATGGCCGGGGCGATCTACCTGGTCACCGGCATCGTCGGGGCGGTGCTCATCTCGTGGTTCACCGTGCTCACGGCGCGCATCTCCCAGGCGATCCTGTTCGACCTGCGCAAACGCGTCTTCCTGCAGACCCAGCGCCTCAGCCTCGAGTTCCACGAGACCTACACGTCGGGCCGCATCATCTCGCGCCAGACGAGCGACCTCGATTCCATCCGGGAACTGCTCGACTCAGGCATCAACCAGCTCGTGCAGGGCCTGCTGTACATGCTCTTCATCGGCATCGCGCTGTTCTCGCTCGACATCGCCAGCGGGCTGATCCTGGTCGTCTCGCTCGTGCCGCTGCTCATTCTCACCCGCTGGTTCCAGCTGCGCTCACAGCGACTGTTCCGAACGACCCGAACAGCGTCGGCGAAGCTGATCGTCAAGTTCGTCGAGACCATGACGGGCATCAGGGCGGTCAAGGCCTTCCGCACCGAGAAGAGCAACGCGGCGGAGTTCGGCGCGCTCGTCGAGGGCCATCGTCTCTCGAATGCCCGGGTCATCCAGCTGTTCGGCATCTTCGACCCCGGGCTGGTGCTGATCGGCAACGTCACGGTGGCCGTGGTTCTGCTCGTCGGTGCGTTCCGGGTGATCGATGGCCAGGTGGCGATCGGTGCGCTGCTCGCCGCCGTGCTCTACACCCGCCGCTTCTTCGACCCGATGGAGGAGATGGCGATGTTCTACAACTCCTACCAGTCTGCCGCAGCAGCGCTGGAGAAGATCTCCGGCGTGCTCGAGGAGGAGCTCAGCGTGCCCGACCCGGTGCGCCCCATCGACCTGTGGAAGGCCGAGGGTTCGATCGACTTCGACGAGGTCGAGTTCTCGTACCAGAACGGCCGCGTCGTGCTGCCCGAGTTCAGCCTGCACCTCCCCGCGGGCCAGACCATCGCGCTGGTGGGGTCGACAGGCGCGGGCAAGTCCACGCTCGCGAAGCTCATCTCCAGGTTCTACGACCCCTCCACCGGACGGGTCGCGCTCGATGGCATCAGCCTGCGCGACCTGCACCCGAAAGACCTCCGACGCGCCATCGTGATGGTCACCCAGGAGGCCTACCTCTTCTCCGGAACGGTCGCCGACAACATCGCCATCGGCAGGCCGGGTGCCTCCCGCGAGGAGATCGTCGCTGCCGCCAAAGCGGTCGGCGCCCACGCCTTCATCGACTCTCTGCCCGACGGGTACGAGACCGATGTGAACAAGCGCGGTGGGCGGGTCTCAGCGGGCCAGCGCCAGTTGGTGTCGTTCGCGCGGGCGTTCCTGGCCGACCCCGCGGTGCTCATCCTCGACGAGGCGACGGCATCCCTCGACATCCCGAGCGAGCGCCAGGTTCAGGATGCGCTGCAGACCCTGCTCGCAGATCGCACGGCCATCATCATCGCCCACCGGCTCTCGACCGTGGCCATCGCCGACCGCGTGCTGGTGATGGAGCACGGGCGCATCATCGAAGACGGAACACCGGCCGACCTGATCGGCGGTACCGGCCGATTCGCGCAGCTGCACGCATCGTGGCGCGAGTCGTTGGTGTAGCCGGCCCAGGGTTTAGCGCTCCGAGGGGGTAGCTGGCCCAGGGTCTGGCTGGCCCGGCCGACTGCTACGGAGTCCAGGCGTAGTAGTGGTCGTCCTGGCCGAAGAGGTGCCAGACGCCGGCGCACACCGGAACGACGCCGTCGTTCAGTTTCTGCGGCCACCAGGTCTCAGCCAGCTCGGCCGTCATCGCGCCCGTGCTCTTCGACTGGTCGACCTGCGGATCTGACGCCGGGTCGCAGGCCGTGAACGTCGGGGGCGTCGCGCCGGGTGAGAACATCATGATCGAGGCCTTGGTGGTCTCGTCGGTCTTGATACGGATGAAGGTGGCATCGGCCGGCACCCACGACGGCAGGGCCACGGTCTCGGCAGCCCCCGCGGCGTCGGCCGGCGTGGCGTAGATCGCCGAGGCGAACGGCGGTGAGATCACGTTGGCAACGCCGCAACCCGAGAGCATCAGGGTGCCCAGAGCGATGATCGGCACAGCAACCAGCAAGCGACGCTTCACAGCTTCTCCGGGTGTCTGTCGAGTGGGTGAACAGGTTCGTGGTGGGTCAGTCATCTGGATTCCACCTTGCCACAGCGTAGTCGACCCGGTAACCGCACTCCGTCAGGGCGGGGCTGAGGGGCATTTTCTCAGCTTCGTAGTGCGGTGCGGCATTCCGTTCGAGGCCCCGGGGCGGATGCCCGCCCGAACGCACCACACGCCACCACGGGTGGGCGCCGGCCGAGTGGGCCAGCACAGTGCCCACGGCGCGTGCGGCCCGGGAGCCGAGCAGGGCCGCGACATCCCCGTAGGTCAGCACCCGCCCGGCAGGGATGGAGTCGACGACCTCCAGAACCCGCGCCCCGAAGTCTTCGAGGTGATGGTGAGTCACTGGCCCCACCTCAGCCGGGGTTCAGCCGCCGTAGGCCGCTTCAACTCAGAGTGTGAGGGCGGCGATCGTCTCGCCGAACTGGGTCTCGCCGACCGGCTCGAACCCGACGGCGAGGAAGAAGGCCTCGGGCCCGAGGTCTCCCGGCTCGAACATGACCGTGAGGCGGTCGAAGCCCCGCGTTCTCGCCTCCTCGGCCAGTGCGGTCACAGCGAAACGGCCGATGCCCTTGCCCTGCGCGTCTGCCGCCACGTTCATGCGCCAGATGCACCCGCGAAACTCGTCGTGCGGGCTGTCGGGGTCGAAGTTGCCCATGATGAAGCCGACGACCTCGTCGCCGTCGAGCACCACCCGGGGCCATGCCGTCGCGGGGTTCACATACGCCTCGGCGATGGAATGCGAGACCGGCGCGACGAACTGCTCCTGCCCCGGCTTCAGGGTCAGCGTGTTTGCGGCCACGATGTTGCTCGCAGAGAGCTCCACCAGTCTCAGGTCGGTCATGATCACAGGGTAGCGGCTGGCCCCGGCGCGCGCCACAGCCGAAAGTCTCTCTACGTCAAGACAGTTGGCGAAGCGAGTAGGCTACACATGGCCTTCAGTGGCCGACGAATTTGACACGTACGAAGAGGAGTAGCGAATGTCGAAAATCCACGTAGAAGGAACGGTCGTCGAGCTTGACGGCGACGAGATGACGCGAATCATCTGGCAGGCCATCAAAGACACGCTCATCCACCCCTACCTCGAGATCGACCTCGAGTACTACGACCTCGGCATCGAGCACCGCGACGCGACCGACGACCAGGTGACCATCGACGCTGCGAAGGCCATCCAGAAGCACGGCGTGGGTGTCAAGTGCGCCACCATCACGCCCGATGAGGCCCGTGTCGAGGAGTTCGGCCTGAAGAAGATGTGGAAGAGCCCCAACGGCACGATCCGAAACATCCTGGGCGGCACCATCTTCCGTGAGCCCATCATCATCTCGAACATCCCGCGTCTCGTTCCCGGCTGGAACAAGCCGATCATCGTCGGTCGCCACGCGTTCGGCGACCAGTACAAGGCGACCGACTTCCGGTTCGAGGGCAAGGGAACGCTGACCATCTCGTTCACGCCCGAAGACGGCAGCGAAGCACAGTCGTTCGAGGTCTTCCAGTCGCCGGGTTCGGGTGTCGCCATGGCGATGTACAACCTCGACGACTCGATCCGGGACTTCGCGCGGGCTTCCCTCAGCTACGGACTCAGCCGCACGTACCCGGTGTACCTCTCGACCAAGAACACCATCCTGAAGGCCTATGACGGCCGGTTCAAAGACCTCTTCCAGGAGGTCTTCGACGAGGAGTACGCCGACCGCTTCGCGGAGGCCGGCATCACCTACGAGCACCGCCTCATCGACGACATGGTCGCTGCGGCACTCAAGTGGGAGGGCGGCTACGTGTGGGCCGCCAAGAACTACGACGGTGACGTGCAGAGCGACACCGTCGCCCAGGGCTTCGGCTCGCTGGGCCTGATGACGAGCGTGCTCTTCACGCCCGACGGCAAGACCGTCGAGGCCGAAGCCGCGCACGGCACCGTCACGCGTCATTACCGCCAGCACCAGGCCGGCAAGCCCACGTCGACCAACCCCATCGCGTCGATCTACGCGTGGACCCGTGGGCTCGCGCACCGCGCAAAGCTCGACGACAACGCCGAGCTAGCGACGTTTGCCGACACGCTCGAAGATGTGGTCATCAAGACGGTCGAGTCGGGTGCGATGACGAAAGACCTCGCCCTGCTCGTCGGCCCCGACCAGGCCTACCAGACCACCGAGGAGTTCCTCGCGACGCTGGCCGAGAACCTGAAGACGCGCCTGGCGTAGCCTCGGCCGTTCTGTTCACGCTGGGCGGCCGGTTCACTCCGGCGGCCCAGCGTGCTTTCAGACGACCGGCGCGCCGGCGGCCCAGACCCGGCTGACGTTCCATTCGGTGTCGAACAGCACGACGTCGGCCGCGAAACCGGGCGCCAGGTAGCCCAGACGGTCATCCAGCCCCAGCGCACGGGCCGGCGAGGCCGTCACCGCGCGAATGGCGAGCACCGGATCGATCTCGGAGTCGATGAGCGCCGACCGCAGTGCGACATCCTGGGTCAGCGTCGAGCCGGCAATGGTGGTCGTTCCCGACAGCAGGGCCCGGCCATCGGTCACCGACACCGACAGATCGCCGAGCGTGTAGTGCCCGTCGGCCGAACCCGCTGCCGCCATGGCATCGGTGATCAGCAGAATGCGCATCGGAGCTGCGAAGAACGCGACCCGGGCGACCTCAGGATGCACGTGGAACCCGTCGAGAATGAGCTCGAGGGCCACGCGCGGGTCACCAAGCGCCGCCGTCACAGGGCCCGGCTCGCGGTGCCTGATGCCGGGCATCGCGTTGAACGCATGGGTGAGCAGGGTCGCGCCGTGGTCGAACGCCTGTTTCGTGACGGCGAAGTCGGCGTCGGTGTGGCCGACTCCCACGAGCACTCCGGCGGCCACGAAACGGTCGATCGCCTCCATCGCTCCGGGTAGTTCGGGAGCCAGGGTGACCTGCCTGATCGTTCCGCGGCCGGCGCTGAGGAGCTTGTCGACGATCTCGGGCGACGGAGTGAGCAGGTACTCGGGGTTGTGGGCGCCGCGCTGAGTGCTCGCGAGGAACGGGCCCTCGAGGTGCGAGCCGAGGATGAGCGGGTCTGCGTCGGCCAGGTCGGCGATCGTCGACAGGCTCTCGCACAGTTTCTCGATGGGGTTGGCGACCAGGCTGAGGAGGGACCGGGTCGTGCCGTGGGCGCGGTGCACCGCCACGGCCTTCTCGATCGCCTCGGCACCATCGTCGAAGGCGTGGCCGCCACCGCCGTGGCTGTGCATGTCGATGAAGCCCGGGCTGAGCCTGCGGCCCCCGGCATTGATGACCTCGGCGTTCGGCGCGGTCGCCCAGCCGTGCCAGCCGTTGCCTGTACCTGTCGCAGCGATGGTGGGCCCGGTGAAGGCGATCCAGAAGTCGTCGAGAAAGTCGTCGGCGTCGACCTTCGTGGCGGAGTGGATGACGACGGTCACGCGAACTCCTTGCGACCGGAGATGACGCCGCTGATCACGGCCAGGATGCCGAAGACGACCGCGACGATCCATTGCCCCATGACGAGCCAGGCGAGCGCCGCCGACCCCATGATCACGATCTCGACCAGGGCCTTGCCGAAAGGATCGAGCGTGATGACGGCCTTGGGGGAGCGGAACAGGCCCCAGAGCACGATGGCGAACAGAGGTGCGCCGATGCCGAAGGCCCAGTTCCAGAGCGGCGGCCACGCAAGAAAGCCCCAGAGCCCGATCGAGAAGAAGGCGAACAGCTCGAGCACGAAGCGAAAAGCGTCGTTCGGGCCGATGCGCTGGGGTGCGCTCTGGTCGGTGTTCACGCCTGCAATCGTACTGCGCGGCAGGGTGCCCGGCCTGCCGCTGCCCGTCACCCGGCCGTCCCGCCTCCCTTGCGGCCCGGCCTGCCGCCGCTCGCCCCGCCGCGCGCCCCGCCCCGTGCCCCGCCCCGTGCCGCGCAGCCTGCGGTGTGCCCTGAACACCGGGTACCATGGACAGTGGTGGGCGGATATCGCACTGCCCCGAGCGCGGACATGGTCGGTTGCGTACTCGCCGAATGTGCACCCTCGAAACGTGGTCTTTTCGCCGTGACGAACTCCGTCAAACTCCCCGTCGTTCCCTCTGCTGACGCACCCTTCCCCTACGGCGGGCTCTTCGTGCTCGCCACCGCCGTCTTCATGTCGGTCACGGCAGAGATGATGCCGACAGGGTTGCTGCCCGAGATGAGCGCAGACCTCGGCGTGAGCGAGGGCCAGATCGGCTTGCTCGTCACGCTCTTCGCTGTCGCGGTGGTGGTCACGGCCGTACCGCTGACCGCGCTGACCCGGCGCTTCTCTCGCCACTCCCTCATTGTCGCCGTGCTGATCACGGTGGCCGTCAGCAGCGTGCTCTCTGCCCTCGCGCCCAACTACGAACTGCTCGCCGTCGCGCGCGTGCTCGGCGGCACAGCCCATGGGCTCTTCTGGGCCATCGTCGGGGTGTACTCGGCACACCTGGTTCCCCGTCACCACATCGCCCGTGCCGTCGCGATCACGACTGGCGGCGGAACGCTCGCCTTCGTACTCGGTGTTCCCATTGCCACGGTGGTCGGGCACGCCTTCGGCTGGCGCGTGCCGTTCGCGGCCATCGGTGTGCTGGCTTTGTGCGCAGCGGTGCTGATCGCGAAGCTGCTGCCGAGGGTCGATGCTCCGGCTCCGGATGCTCGCTCGGCAGCATCCCGCAATACGAAGCAGCGCGATGCGAGTGTGCCGGGCGTCGCGCTGCTCTGCGCCGTCGTCGCCATCCTCATGGTGGGTCACTACGCGATGTACACCTACGTCACGCCCTACCTCATCGGTCGGATGGGTGTGCCGGGCGCGAACGTCGGAGGCCTGCTCTTCGTGTACGGAGTGGCGGGAGCCGTGGGGCTGCTGCTGGCCGGGTTCGTCTTCTCCGCCCGCCCCACCTTCGGTGTGGGAATCGGACTCGTCGTCACGGGTGCCTCCGTGGTGGTGCTGTCGGTCTGGGCCGCGAACCCGTTCCTGGCGATTCCGGCGTTCGCTGTCTGGGGTGCGGCGTTCGGTGTCATTCCGGCGCTCATGCAGGCGCGGCTCCTGCACGTGGCCTCGCCGGCCATTCGCGACACGGCCAACGCCTACTACTCGACCTCGTTCAACATCGGTATCGCGGGCGGCGCTCTCCTCGGGAGTGTGCTCCTCGGCGCTTTCGGCCTCGAATCGCTCCCCCTCGGCTACCTCGTCCTGCTCGTCGTAGCGGGCGCCCTCCTCTGGGTCTCGGTCATCGTCGCGCACCGTCGCCACGCTGCCACCCTGGCCTGACGCCACTCCGGCCTGACGCCACCCTGGCCTGGCGCCACTCTGGCCTGGGGCCACGTGGACGGGCGCGGAGTGCTACGGGGCGGGATGGACGGTGGTGGTGGCCGAGGGGCCGTGCTGGCCGGTGTCGGGATCGGTGTAGCGGATGGCTATGGTGACCGCGGATGGATCGGTGGTGGGGGTTTCTGAGAGCGACAGGTCACCGCCGTAGTACCCGTCGGAGTTGAGAGCCTGGGTGAGCGGGTTCGGTTCACCGTCGACGGAGACCTGGAAGAAGGCGTCGGGAACCCCGCGGGCGTAGAGCCTGAATCCCGATGCGCTGACCGATTCCCCGGGCTGCGGGGTGAGGATGGCCAGGGGTGCGAGAGTGACGCTCGTCTCCGGGCTGACGGGTGAGGCGGTTCCTGCGGCGGACACCTGGCGGAGGGCGAGGCGGTGGGTTCCGAAGCCGAGGCCCGGGTAATCCCTAATCTCGAACGCGCCCCTGGCATCTGCCGTGAGTGTCGCGACCACGGTGGAGCCATCTGGGGTGGCGCCGGACGCGACTCGGCCCGGCTCGGAGGTCGCGCCCGGGCCGGGGGTGGCGCCGGCTGTTCTGGCGAGGGTGCGGGTGGTGGTGGCGTCGGGGAGATCGATGACCTCGATCGTGGCACCTGGTTCGGCGTGGCCGGTGATGACGGGGAAGAGGCGGGCGTCAGGGTCTGCGGTGATATCGAATTCCGGGGCCGCGGGGATGACCGGCGGAACGGGCGGGGTTGGCGGAACGGGCGGGGTCGGCGGAACGGGCGGGGTCGGAGGCGATGGGGGATCGACGACCGGGGGGAGCGGTGCGGGCGGCAGTGTGACCGGGGGCGGGGTGACCGGCGGCAGTGTGACGGGCGGCGGGGTGACCGGGGGCAGTGTGACGGGCGGCGGGGTGACCGGGGGCAGCGGCGGAATGCTGCTGTCTGGCGTGGGCGTCGCGGGGAGCGTCGAGGGGGTGGTGGGCAGGGTTGCGGTGGGCGTCGGGGTGGCGGTGATCGGTGCTGCCGGGGTGGTGGGTGATGCCGGTGGAGCCGTGGTGGACTGCACGACGTCGACCGAGCGCGCAGAGGGAGAGCCGGAGCCGGTGCCCGTGCCTCCCGTGCCTCCACCCGAAACGCCCGCACCTGCGCCGCTGCTGCCCGTGCCCGGAGTGGTTGCGGCCCCGGTGCCCGGCGCACCGCCACCAGAACCGGGAGTCCCGCCCAGCAGTGATGCAGAGGCGTCGTTCGCCGATCGTTGCTCGGAGCCGAATGGCCCGGTGCTGAGGGAGGGGTCTCCGTCTTCCGAGGTGACGGTGGTCGGTGCCGCCTCGACGGTCTGGGGGGCGGTCGAGAGAAGAGGTGAGAGCAGGAAGGCTGCACCGACGGCGGCCGCGGTGGCAAGGGCGAAGCCGACGACGCTGCTCGCCCGGGGGAAGACGGCGACCAGACCGGTGCGGGCCGAGCCGACGGCGCCGGCACTTCCGTGGCGTGCCCAGCGCGCGCCACGGCCGATGGTGCCGAGCGGGCGAGAGGCCGAGGCGGTGGAGACGGAGGAGGGCGAGGGTGCAGCCGGTGACACCGAAACGAGGTGCACCGCAGGCACCCCGTGCGCGACGGGTGCGGGCGCCACAGCCGCCGCCGGCGCCCCGTGAACCGCCGGCACCCCGTGAACCGCCGGGACCCCGTGAACCGCCGCCGCCCCGTGCAGAGCAGGCACCCCCTGCACGGCCGCCGACGCCGCCGCGACCGCACCGCTGCCGCCACCCTGCAGCGACACGGTGTAGGCGGTCGCCCCCGCGATGCCTGCCACCAGCGGCAGCAGCACCAGCGCGAGCCGTGAGCCCACGTCACGGGCCTCCTCGCCGACGATGCTGCAGGAGGCACACTCCGCGAGGTGCTGCTGCACCTTGCGTGTCTCGCGGGCGCCGAGGCTGCCGCGAGTGTACGAGCCGAGCTTCTCGATCACGGCGGCACACTCGGTGTCTGCTGCTCGTACGAGGTGCGCCTGGATCCACGCCTGCCGGAGGCCCTCCCGGGCCCGGAACGTGAGCGCAGACACCGCGTTCGACGTCATTCCGAGCAGCGGCGCGATCTCGTGCGAGGCCAGTTGCTCGACCTCGCTGTACCAGAGCGCCTCCTGCCAGCGCGTCGGCGGGCTGCGGAAGGCCTGGGCCGTCAGGCTCTTGTCGAGGGCGAGGATCGTCTCGGACTCTTCGCTCGACGGGTCGGCCAGTGCATCGAGCTCGTCGCTCGCGTCGACCTGCGCACCGCGCTTCAGCTGCATGCCGACGTTGCGGATGGTACTGAAGAGGTAGGGCCGGAACGCACTGGTGGGGCCACCGCCGCTGCGAATGGCCTGCAGCACTTTGGCGAAGGCCTCGGAGACGATGTCGTCGGCATCGTACGAGAAGCTGCGGGCCACCGTTCGGCCCGCCCGCGAGTGCCTGTTCCATAGCTCCGCGAAGGCCCGTGAATCACCGGCCCGGGTGCGCTCGACGAGGTCGAGGTCGCTCGGGCCCGTCTCAGTGTCGGGTACCGCGTGCGCCCCGATCGGCTCACCCATCGCTCCGTTGGCCAACACCGCGCTCATCTCCTGTCGCGGCATCCGAATCACCGCAGTTAATGAACAATACTCATCATGGAGGAGCAAAGCAACGCTGCTATGCTGACGTGGTCGCAACTGGCGTTCAGATGGTCACCATCGGGAAGCGACTGACACGGATTCGGCCGCTCGCCTGGGTCGCTACGGAACCGCACCTGAACCACTCCGTACTGCCGAAAAAGGAGAGCCCGATGCCCAGCCAACTGCCCTCGACCTTCAACGACGCCCTCTCGAGCGTCGACCCCGAGATCGCCGCCGTTCTGCAGAACGAGCTCGGCCGCCAGCGCGGCACGCTCGAGATGATCGCCAGTGAGAACTTCGTCTCCCGCGCCGTGCTCCAGGCGCAGGGGTCGGTGCTCACGAACAAGTACGCCGAGGGATACCCCGGCCGCCGGTACTACGGAGGCTGTGAGTTCGTCGACGTCGCCGAGAACCTCGCCCGCGACCGTGCCAAGGCCCTGTTCGGCGCCGAGCACGCCAACGTGCAGCCCCACGCCGGAGCGCAGGCCAACGCCGCAGCACTGATGGCCCTCGCCACCATCGGCGACACCATCCTCGGAATGGAGCTCAGCCACGGCGGGCACCTCACCCACGGCATGAAGCTGAACTTCTCGGGCAAGAACTACAGGGCCACGAGCTACGGCGTCGACCCGCAGACCTACCTCGTCGACATGGACATCGTGCGCGAGAAGGCCCTCGAGCACCGCCCGACCGTTCTGATCGCCGGCTGGTCGGCGTACCCGCGCCAGCTCGACTTCGCCGCCTTCCGGTCGATTGCCGACGAGGTCGGTGCGAAGCTCTGGGTCGACATGGCGCACTTCGCCGGGCTCGTCGCGGCAGGCCTGCACCCGTCGCCCGTCCCCTACGCCGACGTCGTCACATCGACGGTGCACAAGACTCTCGCCGGCCCCCGCAGCGGTGTCGTTCTCAGCAAGGCCGAGTTCGCGAAGAAGATCGACTCGGCCGTCTTCCCGGGCCAGCAGGGCGGCCCGCTGATGCACGTCATCGCCGCCAAGGCGACGGCCTTCAAGCTCGCTGCCGAACCAGAGTTCAGAGACCGCCAGGAGCGCACCATCTCCGGCGCCCGGATCGTCGCCGAGCGACTGGCGGGTGCCGACATGGGCGCTGAGGGCATCAGCGTTCTCACCGGCGGCACCGATGTGCACCTCGTGCTGGTCGACCTCCGCAACGCGGCGATCGACGGAAAGCAGGCCGAAGACATCCTGCACGAAGCGGGTATCACGGTGAACCGAAACGCCATCCCGTTCGATCCGCGCCCCCCGATGGTCACTTCGGGCCTGCGTATCGGCACGTCGGCGCTCGCCACCCGAGGCTTCGGCGACGAGGAGTTCACCGAGGTGGCCGACATCATCGCCAGCGCTCTCAAACCGGCTCCGGATGTCGCGGCCCTCCGTGCGCGCGTTCTGAAGCTCACCGACGGCTTCCCTCTCTACGACGGCCTCGAGAACTGGTAGTACGGGCGTGAAACCCCTGACCGGCGAGCAGTTCGCGATCTCGTTCGACAACCCCGGCGGCCGGGGCCGATCGACGGCGGTCGTCACCGAACTCGCCGCGGCCCTTCGCGAACTGTTCCTCGACGGGGTCGAGAGCGTCGAACCGCACTCCGAGAACGAACTGCCGCCCATGGGCGCTGGGCTCGTTCTCGTTCCCTGGCCGAACAGGATCGCCAATGCCCGGTGGCACCTCGACGGAAAGGCCCAGCAGCTCGACCGAACGGAGCCCTCGACGGGCAACGCGACACATGGCCTGCTGCGGAACACTGCCTACCGGGTCACCGCCCAGCGCGAGAGCGCGGTGACGCTCTCGGCGACGGTGTTTCCGCAGCACGGGTACCCGTTCCGCCTCGACACGAGCGTGCAGTACGTTCTCGACGAGAGTGGGCTGACGGTCATCCACACCCTGACGAACGAGTCAGATGCCGCGGCTCCGGTCGCCGTCGGCGCGCACCCGTACTTCAGGGTCGGTGACGTTCCGGTCGAAGACCTGGTCGTCACGGTCGATGCGTCGACGGTCTTCGAGGTGGACGCCCTGAACATCCCGACCGCCGAGGTCGGTGTCGAGGGTACCGAGCACGACCTGCGGGGAGGCCGCCGGGTCGGAGACCTCACGGCGAACAGCGGCTATGGCGAGCTGGGGTTCTCGGCCGGCGAGGTCGTTCACTCGGTTCAGGCTCCCGACGGCTCCCGAACGGAACTGTGGGGCGACGAGAACTTCGCTTTCGTGCAGGTGTACACCCCGAAAGACTTTCCCCGTGCATCCGGACCCGGCGTGGCAGTCGCGCTGGAACCGATGACGGCTCCGGCCGACGCGTTCAATTCCGGGCGCGGCCTCCGGTGGCTGGCACCCGGTGAGACCTGGGTGCTGCGGTGGGGCATCCGGCACCGCGCCTGACCGGCGTCAGTGGGCGGGCCGGATGCCCGAGGCGTCGTCAGTTCTCGACGTTGGGCGGGGTCTGGTCGACTTCGCCGAGAAAGTTGTAGGGGATCGGTTCGAGGGTGTCTTCGCCGACCTCGCCGAGGGCCCAGGTTCGCACCGAGGTGGTGCCTGCGGCCTCGAAGGTGAGCTCGACGAGATCCTGGTAGGCGCCGTCGACGAATGTGAGCTCCACGACCTCATTGTTGCCGATGACCCCCGGCCCGATGAGCTCTGCTTTGTAGGTGCCTTGGTCGGTCATAGCTTCCCTGCTCTTTCCGTGTCGCGTGCGCCGAGCGGCATCGCTCGGGTCGGTACCCAGCGTAGGGCCCGGTCGCCCCGGGTAGAAGTGTTTGCCGCTGCACGTTCTCCCACATCCGGGCTCGAGCGGGGCTCGCGCTTCACGGCGGAGTGGATGTCAGCGGTCGCGCAGGTCGTACGTCTCGCGGGCCCGCACGACGCGGCCGAGGAGCAGCGCCAGCGCCACCGATCCGACCGTCCAGACGGAGGTCACGACAAGGCCGCCTGCGATGGCGTCGTCAAGCAGGTGCGACACGGTTCGTCCTTCGGTTCGGGTTGTGGTGCACGCGCCGCCCGGCGAATGCTTCTTCAGGGTGACAGCCCTGTCTCGGAGGTGTCTGCGCGTTCCCTGCGCTTCTGCTGAACATACCGAAGGAGGGGGTGTTTAGTCGCTAGACACTTGCGTGTTTAGTCACTAAACTGTACGGTATGAAGGCCCGGGAGATTGGTCGACGAATCGAACGGCTCGGTGGCCAGATGGTCAGGCAACGGGGGTCGCACCGACTGTACCGAGCAACCGGAGACGGGCTGATGGCTCAGACTGTTGTGCCCCAACATTCGGGAGACGTGCCCCGAGGCACTCAGCGATCCATTGAACGGGATCTCGAGCCCATATTCGGAAAGGACTGGCTGTCATGATCTACCGTGTCGAAATCGGTCTGGACGGCGACACGTGGGTCGCTGACGTCACGAACCTACCCGGTGCGCACACCTTCGCCCGGAGCCTGGTCTCACTCGACCACAGCGTTCGTGAGGCGATCGCACTCGTGCTCGACATCAGCAACGAGGCGACCCTCGAGATCGAGTACAGCTACGAGAAGGTGCCCGCGGTGGTGAAAGTGGCGGCCGAACTGGGCGCCGAGCGACGGGCCAACGATGCACGGGTCAAGCGGCTCCAGGCCGAGACGAGCGAGCGGGCGCGTGAACTCACGGCGGCCGGGTATTCCGTTCGCGACATCGCTGGCCTGCTCCATGTGTCACCGGGTCGCGTTTCGCAGATCGTCAACCAGCCGCTGAGCGCCTGACGGAGGCGTCTGCACGTTCCCTGCGCTTCCGCTGTGCGGTCAGCCGCAGGTGGTGGAGAGCCAGGTTTTGATGCCGTCGAGACGGGCGGTGTACGGAGTGTCGTCGAAGGTGGGGCGGTCGGGAGCGGACGTCGGCGAGGCAGAGGCAGAGGGGGAGGGGGAGGCGGAGGCGGGACTGGTCGGCGTCGACGCCGGGCTCGGCGTGGGCGACAGGGTCAGCGACGGGGTCTGCGTCACCGTGGGCGTCGGGCTGGGTGCTGTGGCCGCGCTCCAGGCGGCCAGTTGCACGCCGTAGGAGCGCACGAGGGCCGAGAGCTGCTGGTAGTTCGGCGCGACTGACGGGGGCGCGGCGGTTCCCGCAGCGACGATGACGTCGTCGATGTCGTTCACGCCGCTGCCCGGGTCGGCGAGGGCGAGGTTCTTCGGAACGAGGGCGAGTGTCAGCAGATCGCCCGCCACCGCCGAGCAGGCGTCGTCCCTGTTGCCATACGAACCCCACTCCGAATTCGCCTGGTCGGTGGGGGTCGGGATGCCCGTGGGCGACACCTCGGCGGGCGAGCATCCGATGACTCCGACCGCCAGCGCGGCCAGCGACAGGGCCGAGAGCGTGAGCCGCAGCCGTACCCCCACCCGCAGCCGCAGCCCCGCTCGCCCCCGCGAACACGTCGCGACGGGTCGTGCGGCCGCGCCGCCGGAGTCTGTCGCCATCTGGCCAGCGTACGAGCAACCGGGCAGGATGGGAAACACCGCACCGGCGGCAACGTAGCCTTGTGGTACCGCAACCGGCGTCGGGAGTCCCGTGAAGGTTCTGTTTCTCGTTCTGCGCACTGCAGCTCTTGTGACGACCTTTCTCGCGCTGCTCTCCCGGGCCGACTGCGTGTTCGCGAGCGGCACCTGCCGGGCATCCAATCTGCTCAGCTACTTCACCATCGAGAGCAACATCGCGTTCGTCGTCCTGCTGGTTCTGCTGCTCGCGCGAGGGCTGCACCGTGCCGAACGGGAATGGCTGACGGTGCTTCGGGCTCTCGTCACGGCATACCTGGTGGTGTCGGGCGTCACCTTCGTCGCGCTCATCGCGAACGCGGGGATCGCCGACTACGTCTTTCTGGTGCCGACCTCGGAGAAGGTGCTGCATTTCGTGGTGCCGTCGTATGCGATCCTCGATTTCGTGTTCGCGCCCGGGAGGCGGCGGCTGCACTGGAACACGGTGTGGGTGTCGCTCGCGTTCCCTCTCGTCTACGCGGCGTACACGCTGGTGCGGGGTCCGGCGGTCGGCTGGTATCCGTACATCTTCCTCGACCCGCAGTGGGCCGGGAGCTACTCTGCAGTGGGGGTCTACGCGGCCGTGCTGGCAGCGCTCATCCTCCTGGTGTCGGCGGGGCTGATCGCTGCGAGTCGGCTGCCGCGGATGCCTCCGCGACGGGTGCACCCGCGGCCGCCCGCTCCCTCGCCGACCGGCGTTCAGGACGAGAGAAGTGTCGGCCGGGTCGCCGCGGGCGCCGGCGGGTCCCATGGCTGACGCAACGACCGGCCGCTCTGTCGCCGACAAGCTCTTCGCCATCGCCGATGCCTTCGCCCGGCCCCCCGCCTCGTCGTCGCTGACGTTGACCGCGATCGCCGAGCGCACGGGGCTGCCCCTCTCGACGGCTCACCGGCTCGTCGGGGAATGGGTGGCGTGGGGCGGTCTCAGCCGCGACGACGACGGTCGCTACTCGCTGGGCCTTCGCCTCTGGGAGCTCGGCACGCTCGCGCCTCCCGCCCGGAACCTGCGTACGATCGCCCTGCCCTACCTCGAAGACCTCTTCGAGGCCACCCACGAGCACGTGCACCTCGCGATTCTCGACGGGCATGACGCGCTCTACCTCGAGAAGCTCACGGGTCATGACGCGGTGCCGATCATCTCGCGTGTCGGAGCCCGACTGCCGCTGCATTCGACAGGCGTGGGCCTCGTTCTGCTGGCATTCGCGCCGACGGCGCTGATCAACGAGTACCTCGCGTCACCCCTGGCCGGTTTTCTGCCCAACACCGTGACCTCGCCCGACCGGCTGCGTCGCCGGCTCGCCGACATCCGCACCACCGGAATCGCCCAGATGAGCGAAGAGATGACCCCCGGATCGTCGTCGACCGCCGCCCCGCTGCACGACCGCACCGGTGCCGTCGTCGGGGCCGTCTCGGTCGTCGTGCGAACGACGGATGCCTCGTCCCGGCAGACCGAGGCCGTCGTGCGCCTCGCCGCCCGCGGTATCGGCCGCGCCCTCGGCTACGACAGTTCCTTCCGCTGAACGGAAGGTCACCCCACCGCGGTTCGCGAAGAGTCCATGCTGGCGAGCATCCTGTCACCGTCGCTAGGGAGATCCGCGTGCCCCACCTCACCACCCGCGTAGCCATCGTCGGCGCCGGCCCAGCCGGCCTGCTGCTGGGCTGGTCGCTCCACCGGGCGGGCATCGACTTCGTCATCGTCGAGAACCGCGATCGGGAGTATGTTCTCGGCCGTATCCGCGCCGGTGTTCTGGAGCAGGGTTCGGTCGAGACCCTGCAGCGGCTCGGCCTCGGTGCGGGCGTCGAGGCGGAGGGCATGGTGCACGACGGAATCCACCTGCAGTTCGCGGGCGAACGTCACCGTGTCGACTTCAGCGAGCTCATCGACCGCACCGTCACCGTCTACGGCCAGCAGTCGGTGGTGCGCGACCTGGTCGCCGCGCACGACGGTGCCGGCACGCCGGTGTTCTACGATGCGAGCGATGTCGCGGTGCACGACCTGACGGGCTCGCCCTCGCTGAGCTTCACCCACGGGCGCCGGGCCCACCGGGTGGATGCCGACATCATCGTGGGCGCGGATGGGTTTCACGGGGTGTGCCGGCAGGCGGTGCCGAAGGATGCCCTGCAGACCTACGTGCGCGAGTATCCGTTCGCGTGGCTGGGTATCCTCGCCGACGTCGAACCGTCGACCGACGAACTGATCTACGCCCTGCACGACGACGGATTCGCGATGCACTCGATGCGTTCGCCCTCCGTCTCGCGGCTGTATGTGCAGGTCGATCCGGCGGAGGACGTGGCGAACTGGTCGGACGAGCGCATCTGGGACGCCCTCCACACTCGGCTCGCCGTTCCCGGCTGGACGCTCCAGGAGGGCCCGATCACCGAGAAGTCGATCCTGCCCATGCGCAGCTTCGTCGTCTCGACGATGAACTTCGGCAGGCTCTTCCTCGTCGGCGACGCAGGCCACATCGTGCCTCCCACCGGTGCGAAGGGCCTCAACTCGGCCATGTCGGACGTCGCCCAGCTGAGTGTGGCTCTCGTTCGGCACTACGCGGGCGACGACACCCTGCTCGACGCCTACAGCGACACCGCTCTGGCCCGCCAGTGGAAGGTGCAGCAGTTCTCCCAGTGGATGACCGACATGCTGCACCGACGGCCGGGAACCGATGACACCGCGGCCTTCGACTACCGCAGCCAGCTCGGTCGCCTCGACTATGTCACGCACTCCGAGGAGGCGATGCGGTCTCTGGCCGAGCAGTACACCGGACTGCGCCTGGCGTGAGCCGGGCATCTTGAACACCACTCACACAGAAAGCCAGACGAGCATGCCGCTGTCGACACAGAACGAGATCAACCGCGAGATCGCCGCGATCAGCGCCGAGGCGCGGGCGACGGTCGAAGCCGGAGGCACACCCGAGCTGCACCCGAGGCGCGGCTACGCCCCGTACCGGAGCTCCGTGCTGAGGCATCCGACCCACGCCCTGGTGAAGGCCGACCCCGAGGAGATCGAGCGCACCTCACCGGCCTTCGGGCACACCGATGTCGATTCGTACGAGGCCGACCTCACCATCCAGCACCCGGGGGAGCCGCTGGGCGAGCGCATCATCGTGACCGGCAGGGTGCTCGACGGCGAGGGCCGGCCGGTACGCAATCAGCTGCTCGAGGTCTGGCAGGCCAACGCCTCGGGCCGCTACGTGCACAAGCGCGACCAGCACCCGGCACCGCTCGATCCGAACTTCACGGGGGTCGGCCGCGTGATCACGGGCGACGACGGCAGCTACCGGCTCGTCACGATCAAGCCGGGCGCGTACCCGTGGAAGAACCACACGAACGCCTGGCGGCCGGCGCACATCCACTTCTCGCTCTTCGGCACCGCGTTCACCCAGCGGCTGGTGACGCAGATGTACTTTCCGGGCGACCCGCTGTTCGCGCTCGACCCGATCTACCAGTCGATCGTCGACCCGGCGGCCCAGCAGAGGCTCGTGTCGCAGTACGACCACGACGTGAGCGTGCCGGAGTGGGCCATCGGCTACCGGTGGAACATCACGCTGACCGGCCCGAAACAGACCTGGATGGAGCAGGATGATGACCATGAGTGAGCAGACGCCGTCGCAGACCGTCGGCCCGTTCTTCGGGTACGCCCTGCCGTTCGAACGGGGCGGCGAGGTGGTCGATCGCGCTCAGCCCGGCGCCATCAGGCTGCACGGGCGGGTGTTCGACGGTGAGGGCATCGGGATTCCGGATGCCCTGCTCGAGCTCTGGCAGCCGGACGGGTCGGGCGTCATCAGTCGCGAGCTGGGCAGCCACGAGCGCGACGGGTACACCTTCACCGGATTCGGCCGCACCGAGACCACGCGCGCCGGCGACTACACGTTCACCACGGTGACACCGGGTGCCGTGGGCGGCGGAGCGGCCTATGCGCTGGTCACGCTCTTCGCGCGGGGGTTGCTGCACCACCTCTTCACGCGCGTCTACTTCCTCACGCCCGACGAGGTTCCGGCCGCGGTCGCTGGTGACGCGGTGCTGTCGAAGCTGCCGCCTGAGCGGGTGCCGACACTGCTCGCCGTGGCCGACGGGGCCGGGTCGTACCGTTTCGACATCCGGTTGCAGGGGGAGAACGAGACGGTGTTCCTGGATTTCGATGCCTGAGGCGGCTGCGGCAGGGCTGTCTGCCGGGCGGGCGGGCTCGCAGGCTCCGGCGGGCGCGAAGCAGACGTCGTTCCGGTACACCGACCTGCTCGACCCGCTCGGCGCTGACGGTTCGGCCTCGCACCTCATCGGCGACGAGGCGTGGCTCGCTGCGCTGGTCAGAGCGGAGGTCGCCCTGAGCAGGGCGCTCGTCTCCGCGGGCGTGGCCCCCACCTGGATGCTCGCCGTCACCGACACGGTTGGTGAACCCGGCGTGGTCGACCCCGGGGCGATCGCGGTGGCGGCCCGCGCGGGCGGCAACCCGGTCATCCCGCTCGTCGCCCGGCTCTCGGCGCTCGCCGAGGAGCGCCATCCCGGCTCGGCCGAATTCGTGCACGTCGGAGCGACGAGCCAGGACATGGTCGACTCCGCGGCGATGTTCCTCGCCGCGCGCGTGCTCGACCGGGTGACCGACGACCTGCGGCAGCTGGGGTCGGCGCTGACCGTGCTGGCCGAGCAGCATCGCCGAACCCCGCAGGCGGGCCGCACACTGGGGCAGCACGCCGCGCCGACGACCTTCGGGTTCGTGGTGGCGGGCTGGCTCGACGCGGTCTGCACCGTCATCGAGCAGGCGACGGATGCTCGGCAGCGGCTGCCCGCATCGCTGTCCGGCGCCGTCGGAACCCTGGCGGTCCTGACGCAGGTGGTGAGTGGCTCGGCGGAGGCCGGCGGGGAGCGGTCGGGCGAGCATCCGGATGCCTCGGAGACCGTGGATGCGGTCGTGACCGCCTTCGCCGCCGAGCTCGGCCTCGCGGCCCCCGCACTCAGCTGGCACACCAATCGTCTGCCGGTCGCGGAGGTCGGATCTGTGCTCGCGGCGGTGACCGGCGTGATGGGGTCGATCGCGTCGCAGGTCGCGGAGCTGTCCCGTACCGAGATCGGCGAGCTGAGCGAAGGCCTGGCGGCGGGGGAGGGCGGATCGTCGGCGATGCCCCACAAACGAAACCCGGTCGCCTCGGTGTTGATCGTGGCCGGGGCGAAGCAGGCGCCCGGGCTGGTGTCGACGCTCTATGGCAGCCTGATCGCCGAAGACCAGCGCGCGATCGGCGGGTGGCACGCGGAGTGGCAGACGCTTCGCCAGCTGGAGCGGATCGCGCTCGAGTGCGTCGGGGCGGCCGTGCCGCTGGTCTCGAACCTGCACGTCGATGAGACGCGCATGCGGTCGAACCTCGACCTGACGCACGGGCTGCTCTACTCGGAGCGCCTCTCTGCCGCCCTCGCGCAGCACCTCGGCCGTGCAGAGGCTTTCGCGCTGGTGCGGGGAGCCTCGGGCGATGTCTCAGCCGGCCTCTCGCCCGGCCTCTCGCTCGCCGATGCCCTCGACGCGCGCCTGGCTTCGGTCGGGCACACTGCCGACGGGGCGGTTCGGGCAGCCGTTCGCGAGGGTTCGAACCCTGACGCGGGCCACGACCACACCGCGGCGGGTATCGACCGCGTTCTCGCCCGCTTCGCTGCGCTTGCCGCGCCCGGCGACCATTCCTAGGAGACCCGCATGACGGTTCCATCCCTTCGCTGTTCGGTGCAGCCCGTTGCCAGCGGGGCGCCGAACGCCGAGCTGATAGTGCTCGGGCCATCGCTTGGCACCACCACCTCGCTCTGGCAACCGGCACTAGCCGCACTCTCCGCGACCCACCGGGTGCTGCGATTCGATCTGCCGGGGCACGGCGACAGCCCGGCGGCGGACCGGCCGTTCACCGTCGCCGAACTGGCCGAGGCGGTGCTGCGCCTCGTCGACGCGGTCGGCGGCGGAGCGTTCCACTATGCGGGTGTATCGATGGGCGGCGCCATCGGACTGCAGCTCGCTGTCGACCAGCCCGAGCGACTCCGCTCCCTGAGTGTCATCTGTTCCGGCGCGAAGATCGGCACCACGGATGGCTGGGATGATCGGGCCACCGCCGCGCGCACGAGCGGCACGGCGTCGCTCATCGGCGCGAGCGCCGAGCGTTGGTTCGCGCCCGGATTCCTGCAGCGGGACCCTGCTCTGTCGTCCCGGGCCCTCACCGAGCTGCTCGATGTCGACGACGAGTCCTACGCCCTCTGCTGCGGCGCGCTCGGCGCGTTCGATCTGCGCGACCGACTCGCCGGGCTCACCCTGCCCTCGCTCTGTGTCGCGGGCGAGGCCGATGTCGCGACGCCGCCCGACGGCATCCGGAGTCTCGCCGCCTCGATCGACGCCGCCTTCGTGCTCGTGCCCGGCGTCGGCCACCTGCCGACCCTCGAGGCCCCCGGGGCGGTCTCCGCTGCTCTGCTCACGCTGCTGTCCGCGGTCGCCCCCTGGGAGCCCGCCCCGCCTCCCGCGCCGACAGCCGCGCCGACAGGAGCCACCGCGCCTCCCGGCGCCGCCGCACCCACCCCACCGCCCACCTGGCTCCCGACCGCCACCGTCGCCGAGCTCTACGACGCGGGCCTGACCGTTCGCCGCGAGGTGCTCGGCGACGCCCACGTCGACGCTGCGACCCGGCGCATCACCCCCGAGACAGACGACTTCCAGACCTTCATCACCCGCTACGCGTGGGGCTCCATCTGGACGAGACCGGGCCTTGACCGCCGCTCCCGCAGCCTGCTCACGCTGGCCTGCCTCGTCACGGGCGGCCATGAGGCCGAACTGCGGATGCACGTGAGAGCCGCTCTCACCAACGGACTCTCCCGTGCCGAGATCAGTGAGGCACTCCTGCACACCGCGATCTACGCCGGTGTTCCGGCGGCCAATTCGGCGATGGGCATCGCGCGGGACGTTTTCTCGGAGTAGTATCGGCAAGCGAACCAACGTTCGACTGTCGAACACGGCAGCCAGGCTGAGCCGCGAAGCGCGGGCGAGTGCCCCCCACCCCCCAGGAGACAGATCGATGATCTCGAAGACGAGTGAGAGTGCCGCCGCTGCCCTCGCCGACGTCGCCGACGGCGCGACCATCATGATCGGCGGGTTCGGCCTCGCCGGCCAGCCGATGCAGCTCATCGATGCACTGCTCGAACAGGGCGCCACCGATCTCACCGTCGTGAGCAACAACGCCGGCAACGGCGACACGGGACTCGCCGCCCTCATCGGCGCCCGGCGCGTGCGAAAGATCGTCTGCTCCTTCCCCCGCCAGACCGACTCGCACATCTTCGATGCCCTCTACCGTTCCGGCGGGATCGAACTCGAACTCGTGCCCCAGGGAAACCTCGCCGAGCGTATCCGGGCCGCCGGCGCCGGCATCGGGGCCTTCTTCACGCCCACCGGGTTCGGCACGGCGCTCGCCGAAGGGAAGGAGACCAGAACGATCGGCGGCCGAGACTTTGTGCTCGAGCATCCGCTCTTCGCCGACGTCGCCCTGATCAGCGCCTACCGCGCCGACCGGCTGGGCAACCTCACCTACCGCAAGACCTCGCGCAACTTCGGGCCCATCATGGCCGGCGCCGCCGCGACGACCGTCGTTCAGGTCGATCGCGTCGTCGAGGCGGGCGACCTCGACCCTGAGGCCGTCGTGACCCCCGGCATCTTCGTCAACAGGATCGTGGTGACCGGCGACCGCTTCGACCGGGAGGAGTGGGCCGATGTCCGCTGAGCCATCGTCCAGCACCAGCTGGACCAGGAACGAGATCGCGGCACGCCTCGCCCGGGACATTCCCGACGGGGCATATGTCAACCTGGGCATCGGGCTGCCGACGCTGGTCTCGAACTTCCTGCCGAGTGATCGGGAGATCATCCTGCACACCGAGAACGGGATGCTCGGCATGGGTCCCGAGGCGGCGGAGGGCCAGATCGACCCCGACCTCATCAACGCGGGCAAGATCCCCGTGACCGAGCTGCCGGGGGCCTCGTACTTCCACCACGGCGATTCGTTCGGCATGATGCGCGGCGGGCACCTCGACGTCTGCGTGTTGGGAGCGTTCCAGGTGTCGAAGACGGGTGACCTCGCGAACTGGAGCACCGGCGCACCCGACGCGATCCCCGCTGTGGGTGGAGCCATGGATCTCGCGATCGGCGCCAAACAGGTCTTCGTCATGATGGAACTGGCTTCGAAGAAGGGCGTCTCGAAGCTCGTCGAGACCTGCACCTACCCGCTCACCGGGCTCGGTTGCGTCGACCGGCTCTACACCGACCGCGCCGTCTTCGAACTCTCGACAGACGGCGCGACCGTCATCGAGCTGGTCGGCGCCACCACCATCGACGAACTGCAGGGCCTCACCGGCCTGGAGCTCCGCTACAGAAAGATCCCAGAATGACCGGCAGCTTCATCTTCGACGGCATCCGCACACCCATCGGCCGGTTCGGCAAGGCTCTCGCCGGGGTGCGACCGGACGATCTGGCCGCACACGTGGTGCGCGAGCTCGTCAGCCGGCAGCCCGACCTCGACCCTGCGCGCATCGACGACGTCATTCTGGGTGACGCGAATGCCGCGGGTGAAGACAACCGCGACGTCGCCCGCATGGCGGCCCTGCTCGCCGGGCTGCCGACATCCGTTCCCGGGGTCACGGTCAACAGGCTCTGCGGATCGGGCCTCGAGTCGGCCATCCAGGCGTCTCGCGCGGTGGAGTCCGGCGACGCCGATCTCATTCTCGCGGGCGGAGTCGAGTCGATGAGCCGGGCGCCCTGGGTGCTGCTGAAGCCCGAGCGTGCCTACCCGGCGGGCCCCGAGACGCTGCATTCCACCACGCTCGGCTGGCGGATGGTGAACCCGACCATGCCGGCGGAGTGGACGGTGCCGCTCGGCGAGACGGCCGAGATCCTCGCCGACCGCTACGACATCAGCCGTGAGGCGCAGGACGCGTTCGCCGTGCGCAGCCACCGGCTCGCCGCCGCGGCCTGGGAGGCGGGGGTGTACGACGACGAGGTCGTCGCGGTGCCCGGCACGACGCTGCTGCGCGATGAATCCGTGCGCGCCGACTCGACGGTCGAGTCTCTCGCCACGCTCAAGCCCGCCTTCCGCCCTGCCGACGTGGGCACGGTCACGGCGGGCAACTCCTCGCCCCTCAATGACGGCGCCGCCGCGATGTTCATCGGGCGCGAGGGCGCGCTCGAGCGCGAACCCCTGGCGCGGATCGTGTCGCGTGCCGTCGCGGGGAACGATCCGAATGTGTTCGGCATCGCCCCTGTCGAGGCCGCGAACAGGGCACTCGCGCGCGCCGGCAAGACCTGGGCCGATGTCGACGTGGTCGAGCTGAACGAGGCCTTCGCGGCCCAGTCGCTCGCGTGCCTCGCCCTCTGGCCCGAGCTCGACCCCGAGATCGTGAACGTCGACGGGGGAGCGATCGCGATCGGGCATCCGCTCGGCGCTTCGGGCGCCCGCATCCTGCTGCACCTGGCGCGTGCGCTCGAACGCCGCGGCGGGGGAGTCGGCGTCGCCGCGATCTGCATCGGCGTGGGCCAGGGCCTCGCCGTCGTGCTCGAGCGCTGACCGGCGCCGATAGGGTGGGGCCCGTGCCAGACCAGACCGCGCTGCCCGAGCGGGCGACCACCCCCGGGCCGGCGAACACTCCAGAGCCGGCGACCACCCCCGAGCCGGCAACCCCACCCGGCGCGGCAACCCCGCCCGGCGCGGCAACCCCGCCCGGCGCGGCGACCCCGCCCGCCCCCTCCTCACCCGGGCCCAGCGACCAGTACGTGCAGTCCCTCGTGCGCGGCCTGAACGTCATCCGCGCCTTCGACGCCGACCACCCTCAGATGACGCTCACCGAGATCGCCGCCCAGACCTCCCTCACCCGTGCCACCGCCCGGCGCTTCCTGCTCACCCTGGTCGAGATCGGCTACCTCCAGACCGACGGTCGGCTCTTCTCCCTCACCCCCCGCGTGCTCGAACTCGGATTCAGTTACCTCTCCGCCCTGACCCTGCCCGAGATCGCCCAGCCGACCCTCGAAGAACTCTCCCGGATCACCGGGGAGTCGAGCTCGGCATCCGTTCTCGACCGCACCGAGATCGTCTACGTCGCCCGGGTCGCCGTGCGACGCATCATGAGCGTCTCGATCAGCGTCGGCACCCGTTTTCCCGCCGCCTCCACCTCGATGGGCCGGGTTCTGCTCGCAGACTTGGCTCCGGATGCTCTCGCCACCCTCCTCGACGCCGTGCACTTCGACCAGCGAACCTCGTTCACCCTGCACGACCGCGCCGCCCTCGAGGTCGAACTGGGCCGCGTGCGCACCGCCGGCCACGCCCTGGTCGACCAGGAACTCGAGCTCGGCCTCCGCTCCCTGGCCGCCCCCATCACCACCCGCGCGGGAGTCGTCGCCGCCATCAACGTCTCGGTCTCCGCAGGCACCTTCACGCCCGCCCGGATGCGGGAGACCCTGCTGCCGCCGCTCCTCACGGCCGCGGCCACCATCGCCACGAACCTCGACGCCGCCACCCCCGCACCCCGCCGCTGAGCGTGCCCCGGACCCGTGCCCTGCAACGGTCCCGGCCGCCCACCTCTCCGCTGAGCGTGCCCCGGCCGCCCACCGAGACGAACCGACACGTTTCCGGCACACCGCGCACAATGGTGGGCCGGAAACGCGAATCCGCGTCGATCGACCACCGGACGGTGCGGTACGGTGCCGCTCAGTGCATGTGCTTGCCGCCGTCGACGTTGATGCAGGCGCCGTTCACGAAGGAGGCGCCCTCCGAGAGCAGGAAGACCGCCATCGCGGCGATGTCGGCGGGCTGGCCGACCCGCCCGACCGGGATGTCCGCTGACATTCCCGCCTTCCGCTCGTCGGTGAGGGTTCCGCCCATGATGTCGGTGTCGACCGGCCCGGGCAGAATGCAGTTGACCGTGATCCCCATCGGCCCGAATTCCCTGGCCCCGCCCCGGGTCAGGCCCTGTACCGCGGCCTTTGCCGCTGCGTAGCCCGACTTCGAGAAGGTACCGCCGCCGTCGAGGGCCGTGATCGACGAGACGTTCACGATGCGACCGACGCCGGCCCCGATCATCCGTCGCCCTGCAGCCTGCATGTTGAGCATCGAGCCGGTGGCGTTGACCGCGTAGACGCGGTTCCACTCGTCGAGGGTCATGTCGAGAATGGTGCTGGTGCTCGGGATTCCGGCCATGTTCACCAGGCCGACGAGGGGCGGGAGTTCCGTGTCGAACCGGGCGTACGCCGCAGCGACCGAATCGGGCGAGGTGATGTCGGCGGCGACACCGACCGCCTCGATGCCCTCGCCCCGCAGTTCTTCGGTGAACTGGTGCACGCCGTCGCCGCTGATGTCGATGAGGCCGAGGCTCCAGCCCTGGGCGGCGAGCCCGCGGGCGACGACCCGCCCGATTCCGCGGGCTCCGCCCACCCCGGTCACCACAGCGGTGCGTCGTTCGGGGAACAGTGTGTCGGTCATGGGTACTCCTTGGGTCGGCCGTTCGAGACGGCGGGGGTGTGGAATGCGGGAGGGAAGGACGCGCTCAGGAGAGCGGGTTGCCCCGGCTCTCCTTGAAGAAGAACACGGCCACCGTCGAGATGGCGGCGGCGAAGACGGTCCAGAGGGCCGCCGTGGGCGGTGCTCCCGTCACGGCGACGAGCGCGCCGGCGATCAGCGGCGCGAAGCCTCCGAAGACAGCGGATGCCACGTTGTACGACGTGCTCAGGCCGGCCACGCGAACCCGGGCCGGGATGGACTCGACCAGCACGACCGGCAGGCAGCCGAGGAACAGCGCGACCGAGGCCGCGAGGATGCACTGCACCAACACGGTGACCGCGAAGCTGTGGGCCGCGATGACCAGCGAGAGCAGCGGATAGGGCAGCACCAGGACGAGGAAGCAACTGAGCATCATCGCGGGCTTTCGCCCGATGCGGTCGGAGACGAACCCCGAGGAGATGACCACGACGATCACCACGACACTCGCCAGGGCATTCGAGAACAGAGCGGCACCGGATCCGACGGGCTGCGACCCGTCTGTGGTGAACTGGGTCACGAACGACGGGTAGTAGCTGGTGAAGGTGTAGACCGCCGCCGACTGCATACCGACGAGGCAGAAGATGTACGCGAGTCGGCGGACGAGGGCGCCGCGACCCATCTCGCCGTCGATGACGGCATCCGGAGTCGACTTCGCCCCTGACGGCACCGACTTCGACTCGATCTCGGCACGGAAGATCGGCGTCTCTTCGGCCCTCAGCCGGATCGGGATAGCGATGAGCGCGAGCAGGCCGCCGATGGCGAACGGGATGCGCCAGCCCCAGTCGGCCATCGCATCGGCGCCGAGTGCACCCGTCAGGCCAGCGATGACCAGTGACCCGGTGAGCGTTCCGACGAAGATGGTGGCCGTGTGGAAGCTGCCGAACACCCCACGCCGTGTCTTGGGTGCCCACTCGACGAGGAACGATGCGGCACCGCCCCATTCACCGTCGGCCGCGGCTCCCTGCAGCAACCGCGCCAGCAGCAGCAGAATCGGCGCGATGATGCCGATCGACTTCTGGTCGGGCAGTACCGCGACCACGGCCGTGGCCGCCCCCATCAGGCCGATCGAGAGCAGCAGGGCGGGCTTGCGGCCCCGCCTGTCGGCGAAGATGCCGAGAAGGATGCCGCCCACCGGCCGGGCCACGAAGCCCGCTCCGAACGTGGCGAAGGCGAGCAGCAGTGCCTGCGTTCCGCCTCCCTCGCCGGTCGCCGTGAAGAAGTGCATGGCCAGCGTTGCTGCGAGCAGACCGTACGACGTGAAGTCGAACCACTCGACGAGGTTGCCGAACGATGCGGCGAAGACGACCGTTCGCAGTTGTCGTCGGGTGGCCGGTTCGGCCGTATCGGCGGTCTGCGCATTCGGATTCGAGGTGTTTACCATGTGTCACTCCATCGGGACGTAGGGAGAACGCTCAGCGCATCTGCGTGAGCGAGAAGGTGGCGGGGTCTCCGCCGATGCGTTCGTTCGAGTCGAGCGCGGTGATTGCGTCGATTTCGGCCTGCGTGAGTCGAAGGCCGGCGGAGGCGAGGTTCTCGGCGAGCCGGTCGGGCCGCGACGACTTCGGAATGACGATGTGTCCGAGCGCCAGATGCCAGGCCAGAATGACCTGGGCCGGGCTCGCCCCGTGCGCGGTGGCCGCCTCGAGAACCGGCTTGGCCGAGAAGTCGGCGCCCTGCCCGAGCGGTGAATACGCCTGCACGGCCACGCCGAGCGCCCGACTCGCGCTCGCCACGGCGGGCTGCTGGAATGTCGGGTGCAGCTCGATCTGGTTCACTGCGGGCCGGATGCCGCCGTGCTTCGTGATCGCCTCGAGGTGCTCCGGCAGGAAGTTGGAGACGCCCACCGCTCGAACCGCACCCTCGGCGGCGAGGTCCTGCAGCGCGCGCCAGCTCTCCTCGAAGAGCCCGGCCGACGGGTACGGCCAGTGGATCAGGTACAGGTCGAGCGACTCGATGCCGAGGCGTTCCACCGAGTCCGCGTAGGCGCGACGGGTCTGCTCGTAGCCCTGGTCGCCGTTTCGCAGCTTCGACGTGAGGAACACGTCGTCACGGTTCAGGCCACTGGCGCGGAGGGCCGCACCCACGCCGGCCTCGTTGACGTAGGCCGCCGCGGTATCGACGTGCCGGTAGCCGGCGGAGAGGCCGTCTTCGACGACCCGCTGCGCTTCGTCGGCGGGCACCTGGAAGACGCCGAGTCCGATCTGGGGAATGTGGACGCCTTGGGCGATCTCGATCGTCTCGACGTCGGTGGTCTCTGCGGTCATCGCGATTCCTGTTCTGTGGATGCTGTGGATGCTGCGCGTGCGGTGGATGCTGCCGGTGCGGTGTGAGGATGCGTGTGCTCGGCTTCGTCGATCGAGTTCAGGGCGCGCACGCGAGCGTCATCGATGTGGGCGGCCATCGCCCTCCCGGCTGCCGCGGGATCGCCGGAACGCAGGGCCTCGAGCACGCGGGTGTGTTCGGCCACGCAGTGCTCGGAGTCGGTGACACCGCTGCCGCCGAACAGCCGGAAGCGCACGATCTGCCCACCGAGCGCCACATACGCACTGAGCAGGAACTCGTTGCCGGCGGCCTCGGCCACCAGCCGGTGGAAGCGTTCGTCGGCCTCCCAGTACGCGCGGAACTCAGCGAACGACGGCCCGAGCGACGCGGAGGCGAGGTCGTCCACCGCCTGCTGCAGTTCGGCGTCGGTGCGAGCGTCGACGCGGTGCGTCGACATCCGGCCCGCGGTCAACTCGGCCAACTTCGGCTCGAACACGAGACGGGCCTGCATCAGCCTGTCGAGCTCGTCACGGGTCGTCATCGGGGCGACGCGATAGCCCTTCAGCGCGGTGCGGCGCACCAGCCCCGTCGACTCGAGTCGTGCGAGAGCCTCCCGCACGGGAGTCTGCGAGACATCGAACTGGCGCGCCAGAGCGTCGATGACAATCGCGCTGCCGGGCTCGAGGGCCCCATCGATCAGAGCCTCGAGCACAGCGTCATAGATGTGGTCGGCGACCATCAGCCGACTGCTCAGCCCGCGCGCGACGCCGGCTCCGCCGTGAACTCGTGCAACCGACACCCGCACTCCTCTCGTCAGGCAAGGAGCCCGAGGCCTCTTCACCGATGATCGATCCTACACGATCGACGATCGAAACGGGCAAAAGGAAAGCCCGCCGACGAAACGGCGGGCGATTCCTGGGAGAGGGGGTGGGCCCCGTCGGGCTCGAACCGACGACCCACGGATTAAAAGTCCGATGCTCTACCAACTGAGCTAGAGGCCCTTGCCCACCAATCTACCGGTTCGACCGGTCGAGCGCTAAACGGGTGGCCCGTCGGCAGCGTCTGGCGCCGATCGGGCGGCCCGTCGAACGGGTGGCGTACCGTTGAGGCGTGACAGACAAACCGCACAAGCCGACCCTGTTCGCCGGATCGACCTTCGAAGCGTTCAAGGGCGGCGAAGACCCGGCGCAGATCAGCCGGCTCGCCCACGACACCGCCGCGGCCCTGCTCAGCAGGGTGCGCGCCGACCCCGATCCCGGCGTCATCGATCGACTGATCGACTACACCGACGTGAATGGCATCGACGCCATCGCCGAACTGTGGTCACGATCATCCGCCCGCAGCCTTCCCGGCGCGCTCTGGCGCATCTACCTGCTGCGCGCGCTCACGCGCCAGGACCCCGAGCAGTCGAGCTTCGTCTACCAGCGCGGAGCCGAGCTGTCGTCGACCATCGATCCGGTCGTCGCGGGGGCGCAGGCGCCGACCGGTCCCGACGAGATCACTGCTTTGGCCGACCAGATCCTGCGCGGGCTTTTCGAGGGCGACTTCGCGGTGGCGCTCGACCGAGCGGGGGCGTTCTGTCGGCTGATGGCCAGTGGATGTGTCAGCCTCGCCGATGACGTCGACCCCGTGCATCCGGCCCGCGCCAGCGAACTGACCACCCGTGCGTCACGCTTTCAGACCATCTCATCGGAGCTCGCCGCGTGCGCGAATCTCTGGCGCAGGGACAGCCTGGACTGAAGCTGGTACCCTAGTCAGGTCGGGCCGCAGTAACCCCGGGCTCCAAATTTAGCCGCTCCGAGCGGCCTCGCGCCGAGAGGCGTTTCTGCGGCCCGGCACCTCAGCTTCCAGCCCCTGAGCATCCCCCGAGCAATCCAATTGGCTCATCGTTCCGAACTATCGGTGTCAAGAGAAACCGCGTGTTCGACCGATTGAGGCACAGACCTGAGATGCTTAAACTTGTGACCCAACACATCGAACGAGGCGACACCGAACCAGAACAGAGTCTCGACTCTCTTCTGCACAAGGTCGCCGCCGCAGACCAGCGGGCCTTTTCAGAGCTGTACGACAGGGTCGCCCCTCGCGTACTGGGTCTGATCAGACGGCTTCTCATCGACTACGCGCAGTCCGAAGAAGTGGCGCAGGAGGTCTTCCTGGAGATCTGGAAGACCGCCGACCGCTTCGACACCGGGCGCGGAGCCGCTATGTCGTGGATTCTCACGATGGCCCACCGCCGCGCGGTGGACAGGGTCAGGGCTTCGCAGGCAGGGCACGACCGCGATACGAAGATCGGCATCAGGGATCTCGAGCGCGAGTACGACCAGACATCAGAAACCGTCGAGATACGCATCGAACATGAAAGGGTGAAGAAGGCCATGGGTCAACTGACTGAGCTTCAGCGCCAGGCCATCTCGCTCGCGTACTACGGCGGCTACAGCCACAGCGAGGTGGCAGAAATGCTGCACGTGCCGATCGGCACGGTAAAGACGAGACTGCGCGACGGAATGATTCGTCTGCGTGATGAGATGGGGGTCACATCGTGACCAAGGAAGAGCAGTACCTCCAGACGGGTGCCTACGCCCTCGACGCACTGAGCCTCGATGAGACCTCTGCCTTCGAACGGGCCCTCGCCGACTCGCCCGAGCTGGCGATCGAGGCCGAAGAGCTGCGCGCCACCGCAACCCTGATGGCTCTCGCCGCGACGCCGGTGCAGCCCTCAGACGACCTCAAGGTGCGTCTGATGGCCCAGATCGCCCGCACGCCGCAGGCCCCCCGCCACGCCGGTTCGTTCATCGAGCCGGGTGAATCCTTCTCGTCGGCTCAGGATGCTCCGCATAGCGTGACCGAGCGTGACTCTGTTTCTGAGACCTTCGCACCCCGGTCGGCAGCGACCGTGAAGGCGCACACCCGCTGGTTCGCCCGGCCCGTCGGAGCGCTCGTCGCTGCCGCGGCAGCCGTCGCCATCTTCGTCGGAGGCGGTGTTGTGGGAACCCAGTTCCTGCAGAACAACTCCTCGAATTCCGAGCAGGCCTCGGCCAGTGCGCTCGCCGAGATCTACGCCGCCCCCGATGTGCAGACCGCCCACAGTACGGTCGCCGGCGGGGGAGAGGCGACCGTGCTCTGGTCGGCCCAGGTCGGCAAGTCTGCTGTCGTCGCACAGGGTCTGCCGTCGTTGCCCGAGGGCAAGACCTACGAGGCGTGGTACATCAACGGCAACGCGGCTACCCCGGCCGGAACGTTCACACCGGGCGGCGACGCCACGACATGGCACGTTCTCACCGGCACCCTGGGTGCGGGCGACACCGTCGGTGTGACCGTCGAGCCCGCCGGTGGTTCGCAGTCGCCGACCACCACGCCGATCCTCGCCGTCACGAGCTCCTAGCCGCTCCGGCTCCCTGCATCGACTGCCACAGCACGCACCAACGACGAAGCCCCGCCGATGATCGGCGGGGCTTCGTCGTTGTACGTGGGCCTGCACCCTATCCGAAGCGACCACTGACGTAGTCCTCGGTCTCCTTCATGGTCGGGCTGCCGAAGATGGAGGTGGTGTCGTTGTATTCGATGAGCTTGCCGGGCTTGCCGGTGCCGGCGATGTTGAAGAACGCCGTCCGGTCTGACACGCGGCTGGCCTGCTGCATGTTGTGCGTCACGATGACGATCGTGTAATCCTCTTTGAGCTCGGTGATCAGATCTTCGATCGCGAGCGTGGAGATGGGGTCGAGGGCCGAGCAGGGCTCGTCCATCAGCAGAACGTCGGGCGAGACCGTGATGGCGCGGGCGATGCAGAGACGCTGCTGCTGGCCACCGGAGAGGCCGCCGCCGGGGAGGTTCAGACGGTCTTTGACCTCGTTCCAGAGGTTGGCGCCGCGGAGGCCCTTCTCGACCAGGTCGTCGCCGTCGCCCTTCGACAGCCGCCGGTTGTTCAGCTTCAGACCGGCCAGCACGTTGTCTCTGATCGACATGGTCGGGAACGGGTTCGCGCGCTGGAACACCATTCCCACCTGGCGACGCACCATCACGGGGTCGACACCCTGGGCGTAGAGGTTGTTGCCGTCGATCAGCACCTCACCCTTCACGTGGGCGCCGGGGATGACTTCGTGCATCCGGTTCAGCGTGCGCAGGAAGGTCGACTTGCCGCAGCCCGACGGGCCGATGAAGGCGGTGACGGTGCGCGGTTCGATCGTGATCGTGACACCCTCCACCGCCAGAAAGTCGGAGTAGTACACGTTGAGGTCGTTGACTTCGATTCGTTTGGACAATGTCTTCCTTATCGAAAAGAGGGGGGTTCGGAAAAGTTGGAGGGTCGGGAGACGCGGATCAGCGCGCGCCCTTGGGGGCGAAGATCTTCGCGATGACACGGGCGATCAGGTTCAGGATGACCACCAGGATGACCAGCAGAAGGGCCGCTCCCCAGGCGGAGGCGTTCGACGCGGGGATGTCGGAACCGGGGAAGGCGTAGCCGGTGTAGGCGAGCACCGGGAGCGTCTGCATCGGACCGTCGAAGGCGTTCGAGTTGAAATTGTCGGTGAAGCTCGCCGCCAGGAAGATCGGGGCGGTCTCACCGATGACGCGGGCGATGGCCAGCATGATGCCGGTGATGAGGCCGGCGATCGCCGTCGGGAGCACGATCTTGACGATGGTAGCGAACTTGGAGACACCGAGCGCGTACGACGCCTCGCGCAGATCGCCGGGAACTAGCCGCAGCATCTCTTCGCAGGCCCGGACCACGGTCGGAATCATCAGCACCGAGAGGGCGACCGCGGCAGAGAAGCCGCTGAATGCCTTGGGTCCGACGAGAATCGAGAAGAGCGAGAAGGCGAACAGGCCGGCGACGATCGACGGGATGCCGGTCATCACGTCGACGAGGAACGTGACGGTACGGGCGAGCCACTGCTTGGGCAGCGCGTACTCGACCAGGTAGATCGAGGTGAACAACCCGATCGGAATGGAGATCAGCGCCGCGATACCGGTGATGATCAGCGTTCCGACGATGGCCTGCAGCGCACCGGGTGTCTGCTTCACCTCGAGGGTGTCAGGGTCGAAGGTCGAAGCGCCCGTCTGGGTGATGAACGACCAGCTCAGCTCGCCGGCACCCTGGATGATCACGGTCGAGAGCGTCGAGACGAGTGGGATGAGCGCCAGCAGGAACGCGATCGTCACCAATCCGCGCACGATCCGGTCGGTGGCTTTGCGCCGGTTCTCCACCACGAGGGAGAGGAGTCCGAGTGCTATCAGGTAGAAGATGGCGGTCAGCACCAGCCAACCGACGACGTTGAAGCCGATCAGCAGCAGGAGCAGGGCGCTGACCACAGCGGCCCCGACGAGCACGTAGATCTCGGAGAAGCGGGGGAGCTGGCCGGTGGTCAGCGAGTTGCCGACCGGACCCGTCGGCTTCGTGCGCTGGCTGAGGGCGGTCAAAATCGCGCTCCTTCGTTGGTCTCTTCGGGGGCAGGGCCGTCGTCGCCGGGCTTGCCGGCCCGACTGGAACCCGCGACCACGTCGATGGCGGTCGCAGAGGCGAAGTCGCCGGCGGGAACGCGGCTCAGCGGCCCGGGGGAGGAGGGGCCGGGTGTCTTGCTCTTCTTCTTGCCGCTGCGCGGCTTGCCGTTGACGATCACGCGGGCGATCGAGTTCACTGCCAGCGAGATGACGAAGAGCATCAGTCCGGTACCGATGAGCGCGTCGCGCTGCAGTGTGGTGGCGATGGGAAAGTTCAGGGCGATGTTCGCGGCGATCGTCTGCGAGTTCTGGCCCTCGGTGATGAGTCGGGCCGACACGATGATGGCCGGGGAGATGATGAGGGCGATCGCCATCGTCTCACCGAGAGCGCGGCCGAGGCCGAGCAGGGTCGCGCTGACGATTCCCGACTTGGCGTAGGGGAAGACGGCCATGCGGATCATCTCCCAGCGCGTGGCACCGAGGGCGAGCGCAGCCTCTTCGTGCAGGCGCGGCGTCTGAAGGAAGATCTCCCGGGAGATCGAGGTGATGATCGGCAGGATCATGACGGCGAGCACGAGCGCCCCGGCGAGGATCGTCGAACCGGTGGTGGTCACGGTTCCGCCGAAGAGCGGGATCCACCCGAGGTTTGCCGAGAGCCAGTCAGACAGCGGCAGCAGGAACGGGCGGATCACGATGATGCCCCAGAGACCGAAGACGATCGAGGGAACGGCGGCGAGCAGGTCGACGAGGTACCCCAAGATGCCCGCGAGCCGCCTCGGCGCGTAGTGCGAGATGAACAGGGCGATGCCGATACCGATGGGAGCACCGATGAGCAGGGCGATTGCCGCTGACCACAGGGTGCCCCAGATCAGGGGACCGACGTAGGCCCAGAAGTTGGGGAAGCCGGCGGTGGGGCCGGTGTTGAGCTGGTCGTTCGTTCCCCAGTCGGCCGTGATGGCTGGAATGGCGGAGATGATCAGGAAGAGGGCGACGCCCGCCAGGATGATCATGATGAGCACGGCGGAGCCGGTGCTCAGGAATCGGAAGATGAAGTCACCGGGGCGAACCCGGGAACTGCCCCGGGAGGCAGCCGCGCTGTTTCGCGGGCTGTCTCCCGGGGCCTTACCGGTGGTTGTTCCGACGCTGCCGGGCGAGCTCGGGGGAGCAGATTGAACTGAGATCTTGTCGCTCACTGCGTTCTTTCTCGAGAGTTCGTGACGGACGGTCGGAGGAGACCGGATGGTTCAGATTAATGCCGGATGGTTCAGATTATTTGACGGTGGCGAGCGAGGCCAGAACCTTGGTCAGCATCTCGTCGGGGATCGGAGCCGAACCGGCGTTCTTCGCGGCGACCTTCTGGCCGGTCGTGGAGGCGACGAAGCCGATGAAGGACTTGGTCAGCTCGGCCTGCTTGGCGTCTTTGTAGGTGCTGCAGACGATCTGGTACGACACCAGCGGGATCGGGTACACGTCGGTACCGGTCAGCTTCGAGTAGTCGAACTTCTGCGACAGGTCACCCGTGGCGGTGGGAACCGTGGTGGCACCCGCGGCGAACGCTGCGGTCGCAGCATCCTGGCTGAACTCGACCTTGTTGATCGTCGCGGCGGTGGCGTCACCGATCGCGCTGTGGTCGGCGTAGCCGATGGTTCCGCTGCCCGCGCCGACGGCCTGGACGACGCCCGAGCCACCCTTCTGCGAGCTGACGTTGCCGGTGATCGGCCACGTGTTGCTGGCCGGGGCGGTCCAGACGGTGGGAGCCGAAGCGCTCAGGAAGTTGGTGAAGTTCTGCGTCGTGCCGGAGCCGTCGGAACGGGCCACGGTCGTGATGGCCGTCGAGGGCAGTGTGACACCGGGGTTGTCAGCGGCGATCGCCGGGTCGTTCCAGGTGGTGATGGCGAGCGAAAAGATCTTCGCGAGGGTCTCGGTCGAGAGGTTCAGCTTCGTGACGCCATCGAGCTTGTAGATGATGGCCACGCCGTCGAGGTAGACGGGGAGGTTCAGCCCGCCGCCGGTACCGCAGAGGGTCTGGGCGGAGGTCTGCTGGTCGGCCTTCAGGGGTGAGTCGCTGCCGGCGAAGTCGTAGCTCCCGGCGAGCCAGTTGGTGATGCCACCGCCCGAGCCCTGCGACTTGTCGTAGTTGACGGTGACACCCTTGACCTGGGCGTTGTAGGCGGTGATCCAGGCGGTCTCGGCGTTGGCCTGCGCGCTGGAGCCACCTGCTGTGATGGTTCCGGTGAGGCTGGCGTCCAGCGGAGCCGAGGTGGCTTCTGCTGCGGCGGTGGTGCTCGGCGCTGCGGTGGTGCTCGATCCGGTGGTGCTGCTCGACGAGCAGGCGGAGAGCGCGATGGCGACCGTCACGAGGACGGCTCCTGTCGCGGCCACGTTTTTGAACTTCACTGTGTTCCCTTCAATTGGGGTAGTCCATCAACGCCCTGGTAAGTGATCGGGTGCAGGCGCTGGGGAGGCCGGTGCAGGCCCTTATAGAAAGTACGGGGCGGTCGTAACCACGTAGCCCCCGTAGGGTGAACGGAAGGTGAACACAGGTTGAACTGCGGGGAGCCGCTCAGGCGAGTTGCGGCAGATGCGTTTCGATGGCGATGATGCCCGAGCCCGGCTGTTCGAGCGAGAGGTGCAGCACCGAGAAGCCGCCCACGGGCAGGTCGCCGGCGCGGGCCAGCGACGCCTGGCGGCTGCCACCGGCGGCGAGCCCGACCTCGCGCACGATCTCGGGCAGCACCGGGCCGTGCGCGCACAGGATCGCGCTCTTCGATTTGCGCACCCGCTTCGCTACGACATGCCGCACATCGCTCGTTCCGTCTTCGAAGGCGTCCTGGCTGATCAGGTCTGTGGTGCGCACGCGGATCTCTGTGGCCTCCGAGAACGGCGTGACGGTCTCGACGCAGCGCCTGGCCGTACTCGCGATGACGACCTCCGGCCCGAAGGCGCGGAGGGTCGGAACGATCACGTTCGCCTCTGTACGCCCTCGATGCGTGAGCGGCCGCTGGGCATCCGGCCCGTCGAAGTCGCCCCCGGGGATGGTCTTGGCGTGCCGCAGCGCGATGACAGCGAACGTTCGCGAGACACCCTGGTCGACCAGGAGCTGGAAGCGCTCGAGCACCTCGACATCCCGCTCGTAGGTCAGCACCTTCTTGGCTCTGCGGAGGGAGAGCCACTCGAAGCCCGCGACCTCTTCGTTCGGCTCGAAGCTCGACGAGGCGTAGGCCTCCGGGGTGACCTCGGCCGCCCAGTAGTAGACGACCTTGTCGCGGTTGTTCGGCATCGTGTAGCTGGTCACGCCGAGAGGCACGCCGAGTTCGACCGGCAACCCGGTCTCCTCCATGACCTCGCGCACGGCGGTCTCGGGCAGCGTCTCGCCCGGATCGACCTTGCCCTTGGGCAGTGACACATCGTTGCGGAAGGCCCGGTGGATGACCAGCACCCGCACCTTGTCGCCGTGGAGGCGCCAGCACACGGCGCCGGCCGCGTAGACCGTCACCGGAGGATGCTCGGGCGCTTGCGGCGGGCGGAGAGCGACTGCAGCCTGTCCTGCAGGTCGATGAGCGTCTCGCCCTCAGCGTTCGCCGTGTGCCTCGTCCAGCCGCCCTCGCCGTCGAGCAGCCAGGAGGTGACGGTGTCAGACATGGCGAGCTCGAACAGCGAACCGATCTCCTTCAGGTGGTCGGGAGCGGTGAGCCGCACGAGGGCCTCCACGCGGCGGTCGAGGTTGCGGTGCATCATGTCGGAGCTGCCGATGAACACCTGCCGATCGCCGTTGTTCTCGAAACAGAAGATGCGCGAGTGCTCGAGATAGCGCCCGAGAATCGAGCGCACCCGGATGGTCTCGCTGAGCCCCGGAACGCCGGGCTTGATGGCGCAGATGCCCCGCACCCAGATGTCGATCGGCACCCCCGCCTGGCTCGCGCGGTATAGCGCATCGATGATGGCCTCGTCGACGATCGAGTTCAGCTTGATCTTGATGCCCGAGGGCAGGCCGTTCTCGGCATTGGTCGCCTCCTGCGCGATGCGCTTCAGCAGGCCCTTGCGCAGGTGCAACGGAGCCACGAGAAGGCGCTTGAACTTCTTCTCGATGGCGTATCCGCTGAGCTCGTTGAAGAGGCGGGTGAGGTCTTTGCCCACCTGGTCGTCGGCGGTGAACAGCCCGAAGTCCTCGTAGATGCGCGAGGTCTTCGGGTTGTAGTTACCCGTGCCGATGTGGCTGTAGTGCTTCAGTTTGCCCTTCTCGCGGCGTACCACGAGGGCGAGCTTGCAGTGCGTCTTCAGCCCGACGAGCCCGTAGACGACGTGCACGCCGGCCTTCTCGAGCTTGCGGGCCCAGGAGATGTTGTTCTGCTCATCGAAGCGGGCCTTGATCTCGACCAGCGCGAGCACCTGTTTGCCGGCCTCGGCCGCGTCGATCAGGGCCTCGACCACCGGGCTGTCGCCGCTCGTGCGGTAGAGGGTCTGCTTGATGGCGAGCACGTCGGGGTCGGCGGCGGCCTGTTCGAGGAACGCCTGCACGCTCGTCGCGAACGACTCGTACGGGTGGTGCACAAGGATGTCCTGCCGGGCGATCGCCTTGAAGATGTCGGGCCGGGCGTTGGGCTCCGGCGGCAGCAGGTAGACGTTGGTGGTCGGCACGTGCTTCGGATACTTCAGGTCCGGTCGCTCGACCTTGCTCAGCTCGAACAGGCCACCGAGGTCCAACGGGCCGGGGAGGCGGTAGACCTCCTGCTCGGTGACATCGAGCTCCCGAACGATGAGACCGAGGGTCACGTCATCCATCTCCTCGGTGATCTCGAGGCGGATGGGCGGGCCGAAGCGACGCTTCAGGAGCTCCTTCTCGAGCGCCTGGATGAGGTTCTCGCTCTCGTCTTCCTCGATCTCGACGTCTTCGTTGCGGGTGACGCGGAACACGTGGTGCTCGAGCACCTCCATGCCGGGAAAGAGGTGGCCGAGGTGGTTCGCCATCAGGTTCTCGAGGCTGATGAAGCGCACGTTCTTCACGCGCTCCTTCGGGTCGACGCGCACGAAGCGCGGCAGCACCTGCGGCACTTTGAGGCGAGCGAACTCCTGGCGGTCGCTCTTCGGGTTGCGAACCCGCACCGAGAGGTTCAGTGACAGCCCCGAGATGTAGGGGAACGGATGCGCGGGGTCGACCGCGAGCGGCATCAGAACGGGGAAGATCTCGTCGCTGAACACCTCGGTCAGCCGGTCGCGATCGACCTGGCCGAGCGACTCCCAGTCGACGATGTGCACGCCCGCGTCATCCAGTGCCGGCTTCACCAGGTTCTGGTACGCCGCGGCGTGGCGCGCCTGCAGTTCGTGCACGGCGACCGAGATGTCGTTCAGAACGTCTTGTGGGCCCCGCCCGATGTTGGTCGGAACCGCGAGCCCCGTCACGATGCGCCTCTTCAGCCCGGCGACCCGCACCATGAAGAACTCGTCGAGGTTCGACGCGAAGATCGCGAGAAAGTTGGCCCGCTCGATCACCGGGAGCGACGGGTCTTCGGCCAGCTCGAGCACGCGCTGGTTGAAAGCGAGCCAGCTCAGTTCGCGGTCGAGGTAGCGGCCTTCTGGCAGCGCGGGGTCGTTGGGGTCTTCGACCAGCTCGAAATCGTCGTCGAGGTAGTCCGCGCCCACGCCCGCGTCGAGAGTGATGTTGTCGCCGTCCATCCCATCATCATGTCACTCACCGACGATGCACGAGAGTAAACGCAGGGTGAACGAGGCGGCGACGGATGCTCGAGGGCTACCTTCTGGCGTACTGCACGTCGACCGTGTGGTCGGTGAAGCCGAGGCTGCGATAGAGAGGAACAGCCGGGCCGTTGTCTTCTTCGACGTAGAGAGCGGCGGTCGTGCATCCGCGGCCCTGCAACCGGGTGAGCCCGTGCTGCATCAGCGTGCGGCCGAGGCCGCGGCCCGACGAACGAGCATCGACGCCGATCACGTAGATCTCGCCGATGCGTGACCCGTCCGGCTCGGGCGGCTCGACCTTCAACCAGTTGTAGCCGATCATCGACCCGGTCGCCGAGTCCCTGGCGACCAGGAAGTCGCCGGCCTCGAACCAGGGTTCGCCCATGCGGGCGTGCAGGTCGGAGGCCGTCAGCCTGCCCTGCTCCGGATGCCCGGCGAAGACCCTCGCGTTCAGCTCCACCCATTCGCCGTCGTCGAGGCCCGGCCGGAAGGTGTCGATGGTGACGCCGGGTGATGCTCCGGATGCCGCGGCCACCGTCGACGGGTCGAGCGGCCTCCTCAGCTGGAGCAGGCGCCGCACCGGGTCGAAGCCGAGCTTCTGCGCGAGGCGGCGGGCCGCGGGGTGGTCGCCGTGCGCCCAGGCCAGGGAGGACGGCACGGCCAGGGCCAGCTGTTCGCCGAGACCCCGGCCCCGGGCATCCGGTGTCACCACCAGCTCGAGGGTGTCGTCGGCCACGGCGGCAGCGGCCACGAGCCGCTCGCCGTCGAAGCCGAGCACGACGCGATTGGTGCCGGCTCTCGTCTCGAGGCGGGTCTGGTCGTTGAACGCGGGCTGGCCGTCGGCCTGCGCCGCGGCATCGAGCAGGGCGTCGAGCGCGGCGAGCTGCACCCGGCCGGGGGCGTCGCCGGCCCCGCTGCTACGCGTTTCGAGCCTGAGCGAGTCGCTCATTCTCGTCTTCGAAGAAGTTGAAGCGGTAGCCGACGTTCCGCACCGTGCCGATCAGCGACTCGAGGTCGCCGAGCTTCGCGCGCAGGCGCCTGACGTGCACGTCGACCGTTCGCGTGCCACCGAAGTAGTCGTAGCCCCACACCTCGCTGAGCAGCTGCTCGCGGGTGAACACGCGGGAGGGGTTCAGGGCGAAGAAGCGCAGCAGCTCGAACTCCTTGAACGTCAGGTCGAGGGGGCGCCCGTGAACGCGGGCCGAGTAGCTCGCCTCGTCGATAACGACGCCCGAGGCCTGGATCTTCGACGACGACTGCTCCTGCACCTGCCGACCGATGGCCAGGCGGATTCGCGTGTCGACCTCTGCGGGCCCCGCTGACTCGAGCAGGACGTCGGCCGCCCCCCATTCGGCGCTGACGGCGGTGAGCCCGCCCTCGGTGAGGATGAGCACGATGGGTACGCCGATACCGGTGGTCTTCAGGATCTTGCAGAGCGAACGGGCGCTGGCGAGATCGCGACGGGCGTCGATGAAAATGAGGTCGCAGTTGGGGGTGTTCACCAGCTGGGCGGCTTCGGCGGGAATCTGCCGGGTGCGATGGCTGAGCAGTGAGAGCGCGGGCAGGACCTCCTTGTCGACCGCAGAGGTCAGGATCAACAACTGCGCCACAGAGATCCTCCAGATAATGCCTGAGCCAATACTAGCGGTGTGACGAATGCGACCGCGGCATCGGGCAGAATGGGGCGATGCCCCTCCTCGTGAAAAGCGCCGCCCCGGTCTGGGCGCTCGCACTCATCGGGGCGGTCGTCACCGGGCTGTACTCGAGCCCGGCCTCCTTCCTCGTGTTCCTCTCCGTCATTCTGGGGGGTGCGGTCATCCTGACCTTCGTGGTGCAGCTCGCCCTCTCCCGGCCCGGCGGGTTCGTCGACCGGGTCTCGGCCAGCATTGCCGGCTCGCTGGTGATTCTGGCCGTGGCGACCCTCGTGCTGACCGTGAGCCAGTAGAATCGGCCCATGAACTTCGTTCCTCTTGAAATCTTCTATCTCGGGCTGCTCGGGCTGGCCGGTGTCGGCATCGCCTTCACGTCGATCGTCGTCATTCTGAGGTTGTTCCGGGGCCAGCGCTGAACGGTTCTGAGGGCTTCGAGCTGATCGCGCCTGCCGCCTCATGATAGACATCCCCACCGGGCTTCCGTCCGAGATCGTTCCTCTCTCCTGGCTGATCGGGGTCTGGGAGGGCACCGGCGTCATCGACTACACGATCGGCGACGAGAAGGTCACCCACGAATTCGGCCAGCGCGTCAGCTTCAGCAACGACGGTCTGCCCTACCTCAACTACAGCTCCTACGCGTGGCTGCTCGACGACAAGCTGACGCCGCTCGTCTCCGAGCTGGGCTACTGGCGCCTCTCCCGGCCGGTGGCCCCGGGTGACCAGGGCCCCGGCATGCTGCCTGGCAGCGACCCGCGACCCTACTCCTCGACCAATGCCGTCGAGAGCCTCCGGAACGCCAACGACGGCTTCGACATCGAGGTCTCGCTGCTTCACCCGGGCGGTGTCGACGAGCTCTACATCGGCCAGGTCAAGGCGGCCCGCATCGACCTCGCGACCGACGCCGTCATGCGCTCGCACTCGGCCAAGGAGTACACCGCGGCGACCCGCCTCTACGGCCTGGTCAGCAACGACCTGCTCTGGGCGTGGGACATCGCGGCCCTCGGCCAAGACCTCCGCACGCACGCGTCGGCGCGGCTCGTGAAGACCGACTGATGGACCGCTCACCGTTCCTCTCTTTGCCCGGCGCAGTCGAGGCATCCGGAGCCGACGTCGGCGTACCCGCCCACTACGGCAACCCGCTCCGCGAACAGCGGATGCTCGTGGCCGGAGCCCTCGTCGACCTCTCGTCGCGCGGCGTGATCTCGGTGACCGGGCCCGACCGCCTCAGCTGGCTCGACTCGGTGACGTCGCAGGCGCTCAAGCGTCTCGCCCCCGGAGACTCGGCCGAGACGCTGCTGCTCGACCCGTCGGGGCGCGTCGAGCACGCCATCCGCGTGCTCGACGATGGTGTCACGGCGTGGCTGCTCGTCGACGGGCCTGAAACGGCGGCTCTCACCACCTGGCTCGACCGCATGCGGTTCATGCTGCGGGTCGAGGTCGCCGACCGCAGCGCGGAGTTCGCGACGGTGGGGTGGCTCGCCGCAGTTGCCGCTGATTCTGGTGCTGCTGAAGTGCTGGCTCCGTTCATCGCGGCGCCCCATGATGTGCCGCTCACCTGGGTCGACCCGTGGACCGAGGTCGTCGAGGGCGGTACCCAATACGCCGCCGTCGACGCTCACCCGGCGGAGGAGTTCCCGTGGCACGAGACGCTCATCGCCCGGTCGTCGCTGCACGACCTGGTCTCCGCCGTGCGTGATGGTTCCGTGCCCGTCGCCGGAGTGCTCGCCTTCGAAGCTCTCCGCATCGCCGCTTGGCGCCCGCGTTTCACCACCGAGGCCGACGAGAAGCTGCTCCCGCACGAGGTCGACTGGATCCGCTCGGCCGTGCACCTCAGCAAAGGCTGCTACCGCGGGCAGGAGACGGTCGCCAAGGTGCACAACCTCGGCCACCCGCCCCGCCGCCTCGTCATGCTGCACCTCGACGGCTCCGACGCGGTGCTCCCCGCGCCCGGAGACCAAGTGCTGCTGGCTGACCAGGCCGTCGGCCACATCACCGCCAGCGCCCTGCACTACGAACTCGGCCCCATCGCCCTGGCCCTTGTGCGCCGCACCACCCCCACCGACGCAATCCTCGTCGCACGCTCAGAAGACATCCTCGTCGCCGCCAGCCAGCAGACCATCGTGCCCCCCGAGGCCGGCGCCGCGGTCGGCCGCATCCCGCGCCTTCCCCGCCTCGGCGCCCAGCGCCGCTGACCCCGAACTGAGAGCGCCCCGCTGGCCCTTGGGACCAGCGGGGCGAAACTGTTGCGATCAAACTATCCGGGAGCGACGGTCGTGAGGGTCAGCTTCTCCCCGGGCCGGTTCACGGGGCCAATCTTTCGCCAGCCGTCGTGGGAGGTGAGCACGGTGATAGGAGCAGTCGCAGAGACGCCCGCACGTGCGCTCACCACGGCTGTGAATGTCTGTGTCTCTCCGGGGCTGATGGCCGGTGAAACGCAGAGTTCGGCGAAGGTGAGGGCCTCAGGGCAGCTGGAGTCTCGCGGCGAGGTGATGATCTCATCAAGAGAGTAGGAAGAGAGATCGAGACTCATCGAGAACCCCGTGACACTGGGAGCAGGATGGTTGTTCGTCAGATCCACTCGGAGGAAATACTTTCCGGGATGGAACGGAACGGGGGCCATGGAGGCCCTTGTGTCGAGTGAACGAGAGGCTGTGGCAGGAGCTCCCGGCGTCGGGGCCACATTCTCATCGGGATGGAAAATGGTCGGTTCATCGACGACCCACGTCGGATCGGTCTTGCAGTTGAAGGTCATGGTGAGGAGAACGCGACCTTCGATGAGTGTGAAGTCATTGAAGTTCACCTCGAGAGGTTTGCCCAGGGAGGTGTTGATTTGTCGCGATGCTACGTAATGGCCGTTACGGCTGTACATCGTTCGCGTGGAGTGCCAGAGAGTGCCGTCATCGCGCGTGTGGTCGAAACTTGTCGTCGACGTGCTCACGTTTCCCCAGCCGTAGAAGGCATCAGGAAGTGCGGGGGCGGAGTAGTTGCACGCTGACCCCGCCGTGCTGCCTCCCGGCACCGTCTGGCCGGGGAGATGGCCTGATCCGTAGACCGTGCCCGGCCCGTGGGTACCGCCGCCCATGCACGTCACCCCGTCTCGTCCGGCGCCGATGTATTCGGAGAGCCCCGGGGTATAGCCGCAGTCGATTGCCTCGGCCGAGGCACTGGTGGCGGGGAGGATGAACGTGGACAGCCCACCGGCGAGGAGGGCTGCGACCAGCAAGAGCCCTGTCGGGCGGCGTCGACGTGGGGTCTCTGCGAGGGTGATCGACGGGAGAGGGACAGCCATGGTGCTCATTTCTTCAGGGAGGCCTACTGTGCCTCTGAACGAAGAGATGCGACACTTTCGCTGTCATTACGCCACTTTGCGGAATCGAGCGTTTGCGGTGGCGGGTAGCATTGTCCGCATCGCAGACACACGAGCCACCACCCAGCGCCTGCGGGCGTTTGCACGGGTGGGAGCAGCCCGGTCGGCCGGGTCGGCGCTGCCGATCATCCAACTCGTCGTCGCCGTCGTGGTGTCGTATGCCATCGCGTACTACCTCTTCGGCCACCTCACCCCGGTGACGGCCGCCACGGTGACGCTGTCGAGCCTGGGGTTCGTGCGGGATGCCCGGCCGCTGAGGGTGCTCGAGACCGCCATCGGGGTGACCCTCGGTATTACATTGAGCGAGGTCATTCTGCTCACGTGCGGACAGGGCGTCTGGCAGCTCGCGCTGAGTGTCGGATTCACGCTGTTCGCGGCGCGCTTCTTCTCGGCGGCACCCGGATTCGCGATCGTCGCCGCCTCACAGTCGGCGCTCGTCGCGATCCTGCCGATGGCCGCGAGCGGGCCGTTCACCCGCACCGTCGACGGCGTCATAGGGGGAGTGATCGCCCTACTGCTCACCGCACTGCTGCCCCGAGATGCCCGGCGGGACGCACACGCAGACGCGAGGCGAGTGCTCAGAACGTTCAGCCGCATCCTCGAACGCCTGGTCGTCGAACTCCGGCGCGGTGATGCGAGCGACGTCGGATCGGTGCTCGACCTGGCCCGTTCGACCCAGCCGCTGATGGACCAGTGGCGTGTCTCGCTCGATTCGGCGATCGGAATTGCGCGAATCTCGCCGTTTCTCCGCCGGAGGCTTCCCGACCTAGAGCGGCTGGACCAGATGCTCGGCGGTGTCGATCTCGCGCTCCGCGACCTTCGCGTGGTGACCCGTCGGCTCAGCGTCGTCATGCGCGACGGGCAGGCCCGTCCGGAGCTCGCCGACCTGCTGAATGAGCTGGTGGGTGCCGTGAACCTGCTCGAGCAGAGTCTCGACGACCCCGTGGTGCGTCCGCTTGTGCGACAGAGCCTGATCCTGGTCGCCGTGCGGCTCAGCCCCGGCGAGCTCTTCCCCGACTCGGGTCTCGTCGAGAGCTCCGTCGTGCTGGAGCTCCGCCCCCTCGTCATGGACCTCCTCACCGTCACCGGCCTCACCCCCGACGAGGCCCGCGGGGCCCTCCCCGCCCTCTGACCCGCGCGCTACTCCCAGGCGAAGCCGCGGGGGGCGACGGATGACCAGGGCAGCGTCAGTTCGCCGAGCCGCCAGCGCGCGGCGGGGCCGAGAACCGGCCACCCCGAGGCGCCGAGGGTGCGCACGGCGGCCACCCAGCGCTGCCGCGGACCGTACACCGAGAGGGGAGCGTTGTGCCGCCACGCCCGGTCGAGCTCGACCAGCAGCGCGTGCACTCTTTCGCCGTCCACGTTCCGGTGGATGAGGACCTTCGGCAACCGTTCGGCAACGATCGATGGTCGTTCCAGCTCCGCCAGCCGCAGCGAGAGCGTGAATGTCTGCGGCCCGTCGACGCCCAGTGCGACCCAGCTCGCCACTCGCCCGATCTCGTCGCAGGTGCCTTCGACGAGGGTGCCGGCGGGTTCGAGCCGCCCGGTCATCCTTCGCCAGGCGGCCGGCACCTCTGCCTCGTCGTACTGCCGGAGCACATTGAAGGCCCGGATGACCGTGGCCGAGCGCCCGCCGGGCAGGGGCACCTCGAACCCGCCGAGCGCGAAGCTGACGGGCGCGTCTGCCGCGAACCCGGTCGAACCTGCATGCACGGAACGCAGCTGGTCGAGCGCAGTCGCCACCCGCTCGGGCGAGATCTCGAGACCGACCACCTCCACCTCTGGCCGTACGCGGGCCAACCGGTGCTGCAGCTCGAACGCCGTCACGCCGCTGGCGCCGTAGCCGAGGTCGACGACGAGCGGCGACACCGCGGTGCGGAGCGCAGGCAGCGTCGCGATCCACCGGTCGACGCGGCGCAGGCGGTTGGTATTGGTGGTTCCGCGCGTGATGGTGCCGTGGGGCATGGTTCTAGACTAATTCCATGACTGAGCCCTACACCCTGATCCTTCTCCGCCACGGAAACAGCGACTGGAACCAGAAGAACCTGTTCACCGGCTGGGTCGATGTGGGGCTGAGCGATCAGGGCGTTGGCGAGGCGAAGCGCGCGGGCGAGCTGCTCGCCGAATCGGGCCTCACACCCGACGTGCTGTACACGTCACGCCTGGTGCGCGCCATCGACACGGCGAACCTCGCGCTCGCCGTCGCCGGCCGCCTCTGGATCGATGTGAAGCGCTCCTGGCGCCTCAACGAGCGCCACTACGGAGCCCTGCAGGGCAAGGACAAGGCGCAGACACTCGCCGAGTACGGCGCTGACCAGTTCCAGACCTGGCGTCGCTCCTACGATGTGCCGCCGCCCCCCATCACCGACGACGACGAGTTCTCCCAGTTCGGCGACCCGCGCTACGCCGACCTCGGTGACGCTGTTCCCCGCACCGAGTGCCTCAAAGACGTCGTCGACCGCATGCTGCCCTACTGGTTCAGCGACATCACCGTCGATCTCGCGGCCGGCAAGACCGTGCTCGTGACGGCGCACGGCAACTCTCTGCGAGCACTCGTGAAGCACCTCGACACCATCTCCGACGGCGACATCGCCGAGCTCAACATTCCCACAGGCATCCCGCTCGTCTACAGGCTCGACGAGAACTTCGTGCCGATCGAGCCTGCCGTCTACCTCGACCCCGAGGCCGCCGCCGCCGGCGCCGCAGCCGTCGCGGCGCAGGGCGCCAAGAAGTAGGTGTCAGCGGCGAGGCGCCTTGAAGAGGCGCCTCGCTCCAAGCGGGGCACGCCCCCAGTTCTGGCCCCGAACGAAGAAACCCCCGACACCGCAACGTCGGGGGTTCTCACTAAGGCGGGTGCGTCAGCGCACGCCCGAGCCGGTCCACTCGCCGGTCGCGAGGTACTTGACCTTCTTCGCGATGCTCACGGCGTGGTCTGCGAAACGCTCGTGGTAGCGGGAGGCGAGGGTCACGTCGACGGTGTTCACGGATGTTCCGCCCCACGTCTCGCTGAGAACGGCTTCGAACACGCTGAGGTGCAGTTCGTCGATGCGGTCGTCGGTGTCGCGGATCTGGTCGGCCAGCGCGAGGTCCTCGGTCTCGATGAGGCGGCTGAGCATCTCGGCGACCTTCACGTCGAGGGCGCCCATCTCACTGAACACGCCGAGCAGGCTGTCTTTGGCGACCTTGTCGGGGTAGCGGTAGCGGGCGAGCTGGGCGATGTGCTCGGCAATGTCGCCCATGCGCTCGAGTGATGCGCTCATGCGCAGAGCGCTGACGACGATGCGCAGGTCGCGGGCAACCGGCTGCTGCAGCGCCATGATGCTGATGGCGAGCTCGTCGAGGTCGGAGGCCAGCGCGTCGATCTTGGGGTCTTCCGCGATGACCTGCTCGGCCAGCGCGACGTTCGACTCGTTGAACGCCGTCGTGGCGTTCGTGATGGCGACGACGACCAGGCGGCTGATCTCGACCAGGCGCTCCTGGACTTCACGGAGTTCCTGCTGGAATACCTCGCGCATGGGAATGAACCTTTCTGCGGTGCTTCGCTGGTGATCTGGCGCGGTCGCACCGAACTGTGCCGGAGCCTGTAATCGTAGAGCCCACAGCAGACACCGACATTCTGCCGAGCCGAGGTTAACAGAAGGTGCCGAATGGCTGAACTTCCCACGACCCCAAAGGCCCAGGTAGGTACCGGCGACCGGGCGGGCGATGAGAGTCATTAGTGTAGTCGCTATGGATTCAGGCTTGTTGGTGCTGCTCTCTGTGGCACTCGGCCTCGCTGTGGGCTCGGGCTTCGTCTTCGTTCTCTTCGCCGCCGCTCGGCGCGGAGACCACGCGGCGACGATCGTCGACCCCAGCGTTCCCGACGGCGTCGACCAGGTCATCGATGCCATCGATTCCGCCGGAGTGGTTCTCGATGCTTCGAACAACGTGGTGAAGGTGTCGCCGGCCGCGCTTGCGTTCGGTCTCGTCTGGAACCACGGTCTCGTGCATCCGCAGCTCGTCGCGATGGTCGACTCGGTGAGACGTACCGGTGAGCCCGTCTCCCGTGACCTCAGCCTCGCGCGCGGCCCCTTCGGCGACGCCACGATCCACCTCCAGGTACGGGTCGCCCGCCTCGGCAGCCGATACCTTCTGTTGCTGGCGGATGATCGCACGGAGGCCCATCGCCTCGAAGAGGTGCGGCGTGACTTCATCGCCAACATCAGCCACGAACTGAAGACGCCGATCGGAGCGATCTCGCTGCTCGCGGAGGCACTGGAACCGGCCGCCGACGACCCCGACCAGGTGCGTCGCTTCGCCCGGCGCATGGAGACCGAGGCGCAGCGGCTCGGCCGCATCACCCGCGAGATCATCGAGCTCTCCCGGCTGCAGGCGGCCGACGTGCTGACCGGCGCCGAGCTGCTCGACGTCGACTCCATCGTCGCCAGTGCGATCGACCAGAACCACGTGCAGCTCGACACCCACAACGTCACGATCGTGAGCGGCGGCGACGCCGGCACCCAGGTGTACGGTGACGAGGGCCTGCTCGTGCTCGCCCTGCACAACCTCATCGCCAACGCGGTGCAGTACTCGCAGCAGGGCACCCGGGTCGGAGTGGGCGTGCACCTGACCGAGGGTGTCGTCGAGATCGCCGTCACCGACCAGGGCATCGGCATTCCCGAAGACGACCTGGGTCGGGTGTTCGAACGGTTCTTCCGGGTCGACCAGGCTCGCTCACGCAACACGGGAGGCACGGGCCTCGGGCTCAGCATTGTGAAACATGTGATCGAGAACCATGGCGGCGACATCCGCGTCTGGTCGCAACCCGCACTCGGGTCGACCTTTACCATCCGGCTGCCGGCGGCGTCACATGCCGCGGTGGCCTCGTTAGGAGAACAACGGTGATCCAGATCCTCTTGGTCGAAGACGAGATCGCGCTCAGCGAGCCTCTCGCCTACCTGCTGCAGCGCGAGGGCTACGCGGTCACGGTCGCGGCCGACGGCCCGACCGCCATCGCCGAGTTCAACAAGGGCGGCGTCGAGCTGATGCTGCTCGACCTAATGATCCCGGGCATCCCGGGCACCGAGGTGTGCCGCGAGATCCGCACGCGCTCCCAGGTGCCGATCATCATGCTCACCGCCAAAGACAGCGAGATCGACATCGTGGTGGGACTCGAGCTCGGGGCCGACGACTATGTGACCAAGCCGTACTCCTCGCGCGAGCTGCTCGCGCGCATCCGGGCCGTCATGCGGCGCCGCAGCGAGACGAGCGACCTCGGCGAGCCGGTGCTCGAGGCCGGCCCGGTGCGAATGGATGTCGAGCGGCACACCGTGGCCGTGAACGGTCTCGACACCCCCATGCCGCTCAAGGAGTTCGAGCTGCTCGAGATGCTGCTGCGGAACGCTGGTCGCGTGCTCACGCGCGGGCAGCTGATCGACCGTGTCTGGGGATCGGACTACTTCGGCGACACGAAGACTCTCGACGTGCACATCAAGCGCATCCGGTCGAAAATCGAGCAGTCGCCCTCAGAACCCGTGCTGCTCGTGACGGTGCGGGGTCTCGGGTACCGTTTCGAGGCCTGACCCCCGGCCCGCATTCCGCGGCCCCGTTTTGCGAGGCCTACGGGGCGGTCGTCGCCGCCGGTGTCGCGGTCGGCACGGGCACCGCGGTCGCAGTGGGCACCGCGGTCGCAGTGGGTACGGGCGTCGCCGTGGCGGTCGGTGTCGGCGTCATGGTCGGTGCCAGTCCGTCGTACTGCTGCCAGTCGCTCGAGAGCACCGGAACCATCAGCTTCGTGCCGGTCACCGTTCCGTACTGGAAGAAGATCGGGAAGAGCGAGCCCTCGACGAGGTCGACGCCGTCGAGCACGAACTGCTGGTCGGTGTCGCCGCCGATGGTGAGCGTGCTGTGCGCGGAGACGAGGGCGACGGCCTCCTTGCTCGATCCCGAGGCCCCCTCGTACTGCATGACGACCTGGTGGTCTTCGTCGCCGGTGTTCACAAGCGAGACGATGAGGCTCGCGGAGGTTCTGTCATCGCTGATCAGCGTGGCGTTCCGCACGGAGATGTCGGGGGAGACGTTGCCGTCGACCCCTTCGGTGACCTGGCCGATGCTCGTCGTCGCCTGGGGTGTGATGAAGGCGCACCCGGTCGCGCTGACGCTGACGAGTGCGGCGACGAGAATGGATGCCGCGAACCGTGTTCTCACAAAACCCTCCAGAGGTGCCCGCTGCCCCGTGCTGTGAGGGGCGGTGCCGGGCGGTGAACCCTTGCGAGTTTAGCCTATCGACGACCGTCGCCCGGTTTGACGACGACCGGTGGCGAAAGGTTGCCCTGTGGTAAATTCATTGCTGTGGAAAGGAACCAACTCCATGCTTTTCGAGGTCGGCGAAACCGTGGTCTACCCGCATCACGGCGCTGCAACCATCACCGAAGTCACCACCCGCGTCATCAGGGGCGAAGAGCGCGTCTACCTGACGCTGCAGGTCAACCAGGGTGACCTCGTCATCAAGGTTCCCGCCCAGAACGTCGAACTCGTGGGTGTTCGCGACGTGATCGGCCACGAAGGGGTCGACCGGGTCTTCGAGGTTCTGCGTACGCCCTTCACCGAGGAGCCGACCAACTGGTCGCGCCGCTTCAAGGCCAACGGCGAGAAGCTCGCCTCGGGCGACGTGATCAAGGTGAGCGAGGTCGTTCGCGACCTCTGGCGTCGCGACCACGACAGAGGACTGTCGGCGGGGGAGAAGAGCATGCTCACCAAGGCTCGCCAGATCCTCGTCTCCGAACTCGCCCTCGCTGAGAAGACCGATGAGGTGAAGGCTTCGGCGCTGCTCGACGAGGCGCTCGCTTCCTGAGCGGGCGCCGCACCTAGGCTGGGTGCGTGAGCACACCTCCCCCCACCAGCACGGTCGCCGTGATCGTCGTCGCCGCCGGCAGCGGAACCCGTCTCGGCCACGGCCAGGCGAAGGCCTTCGTGTCGCTGGGTGGTCGCAGCATCCTCTCGCGCTCGCTCGATCCGGTCTTCGCCCTCCGAGAGCCCGCGCAGGTGGTCATCGTGGCGCCCGTCGAGCGACTGGCCGAAGCTGAACAGATCGGCCGGGATGCTGCCGGTGCAGCATCCGCTCACCTCACCGTCACAGCCGGCGGGGCCAGCCGGCAGGAATCCGTCGCCCGGGGCCTCGCTCTGCTCGAGAGCACGGTCAGTGTCGTTCTCGTGCACGACGCCGCGCGCGCACTCACTCCGCTCGCCCAATTCGAGGCGGTGATCGATTCGGTCAGAAATTCGGGTCGGGGCGCCATTCCCGGGCTCCCGGTGAGCGACACCATCAAGCGCACCGATCGCGCCGGGCTCGCGCTGGAGACGGTCGACCGCTCGGAGCTCTCTGCCGTGCAGACCCCTCAGGGCTTTCCGCGCACCCAGCTCGACGAGGCCTACGCCGCCGCGGGCACCGAATTCACCGACGATGCAGCGCTGGTCGCCTCGATCGGTCATGACGTGTCGATCATCCACGGCGACCCGCTCGCCTTCAAGATCACGACCCCATGGGACCTGCGGCGCGCGGAGCAGGTGCTGCAGCCCACGCCCGGTCTCGTGCTGCCCCGCACCGGGGTCGGCGTCGATTCGCACGCGTTCGCGTCGATTCTGTCAGGAGACTCGGTTCCGTCAGGACAGTCGGGGGACGGGGCCGGAACGCCGCTCTGGCTCGCCGGGCTGTTCTGGCCGGGTGAGACCGGGCTCTCCGGGCACAGCGACGGCGACGCAGTGGCTCACGCGATCTGCGACGCCCTGCTCTCGGCAGCGGGGCTCGGAGACATCGGCAGCACCTTCGGCACCTCCGATCCGCAGTTCTCGGGCGCCCACGGCGAGGTGTTCCTCACCGAAACGCTCCGGATGCTCGGGGCATCGGGTTTCCGTGTCGGCAACGTCGCCGTGCAGCTCATCGGCAACCGCCCGCGATTCGCTGCGCGGCGCACAGAGGCGGAGGCCGTGCTGACGGGCATCCTGGGCGCCCCGGTGAGCATTTCGGCGACGACGACCGACGGGCTCGGCTTCACCGGCCGCACCGAGGGAGTCGTCGCGATCGCGACCGCTCTCGTCTATGCCGTCTGAGGGGTACGCCGCGTAACGAGCCGGGGAGCCCTCCGGCCGACGCCCTAAACTGGGTCGGTGACTCTTCGCCTCTACGACTCCCGCCTCCGGGCGCTGGTGGACCTCGTGCCCCTCGTGCCCGGGCGGGTCGGCGTCTACGTCTGCGGGCCGACGGTGCAGTCCTCGCCCCACATCGGTCACCTCCGTTCGGCGCTCGCCTACGACCAGCTGCGCCGCTGGCTGAACTTCTCGGGGCTCGATGTGACGTTCGTACGCAACGTGACCGACATCGACGACAAGGTACTGGCCAATGCCGTGGAGTCGGGCGAGCAGTGGTGGGCGCTCGCGTACCGCACCGAGCTCGAGTTCACGGCCGCCTACAGTGCGATCGGCATCCTCGCCCCGACGTACGAACCCCGCGCGACAGCGAGCATCCCCGAGATGCTCGCGCTCATCGGGCGACTGGTGGATGCCGGTCACGCCTACGCGGCCGAAGACGGCTCCGGGGATGTCTACTTCGACACGGTCTCCTGGCCGTCGTACGGCGAACTGACCCACCAGAAGCTGGGCGACATGGCCTCGGCCGAAGACGCCGATCCGCGCGGCAAGCGCGACGTGCGCGACTTCGCCCTCTGGAAGGGGCACAAAGATGGCGAGCCGTCGACGGCGTCGTGGCAGAGCGCCTGGGGCACCGGCCGGCCGGGCTGGCACATCGAGTGCTCGGCGATGAGCACCCGGTACCTCGGGCCGCAGTTCGACATCCACGGCGGCGGGCTCGACCTGCGCTTTCCCCACCACGAGAACGAGCTGGCCCAGTCCCACGCGGCCGGTGACCCGTTCGCGAACCTCTGGTTGCACAACGGGCTCGTGTCGGTGACGGGGCAGAAGATGTCGAAGTCGCTCGGCAACTCGGTCTACGCGGCCGATCTGCTGGCATCCGCCCGCCCGCTCGTGGTGCGGTACTTCCTCGGGGCGGCGCACTACCGCTCGACCCTCGAATTCCAGAATGGTTCGCTCGCCGAAGCCGAGGCGGCGCTCGGCCGCATCGAGGGCTTCCTCGAGCGCGCCACCCGCCGGCTGGAGGGGACCCGGTTCGCCGGGGCGACGGTGGAGACCGTTCCCGACACCTTCCGCACCGCCATGAACGACGACCTCAGCGTGCCGCAGGCCCTCGGCGTGCTGCACGAGGCCGTGCGCGACGGCAACACCGCTCTCGACGCCGAAGACTTCGCCGAGGCGGCCCGCCTGCTCGGCCAGGTCTTCGCCATGACCAGTGTTCTCGGCATCAACCCGATCGACCCCCAGTGGTCGACGGGCGAGCAGAGCTCGACGGGCACGGCCCTCAAAGCCCTGGTGGAGCGGCTGCTCGAAGACCGACAGACTGCACGAAAAGCCCGGGACTTCGCCACCGCCGATCGCATCCGCGACGAATTGGGGCAGGCCGGCATCACGATAGAAGACACCTCCACGGGTGCACATTGGAGTTTTGATGGCTAACACAGGTAAGAAGCCCGGTCGCCCCGGCGCGGTTCGGCGTACCAGCAGAGGCCCGGCCGTCGGCTCGGGCGGGCAGGGTCGCCAGGCGCTCGAGGGTAAGAAGCCCACGCCCAAGGCCGAAGACCGCCCGTACCACCCCGCGGGAAAGGCCAAAGCCGCCAAGGAGCGGTATGCCGCAGCGGGCGGCAAGGGCAAGCCCGGCACTCCGGTGCAGCGTTCGAACGAGCCGAAGATCGCGGGGCGCGGCGGTCCGGCCGCGCGTTCCGGTTCGGCCCGCGGTGCGGTCTCCGGCGCGAGCCGCGGTGGCCCCCAGGAGCCGGCGCGCCCGCAGCGCCGTCCGCTCAGCCGCGGTGAAGACAGCGAGATCGTGACCGGTCGCAACTCGGTGGTCGAGGCCCTTCGCGCCAGGATCCCCGCGACGACGCTCTACATCGCGACGCGCATCGAGTACGACGAGCGCGTGAAGGAGCTGCTGCAGCTCGCCACCTCGCGCCAGATTCCGATCCTCGAGGTCATGCGGCCGGAGCTCGATCGCCTCGCCGGCTTCGACTCCGTGCACCAGGGTGTGGCGCTGAAGGTACCGCCGTACGAGTATGCGCACCCCGTCGACCTCTACGACGAGATCCTTGCGCGCCGCGAGGTGCCCCTGCTGGTGGCGCTCGACGGCATCACCGATCCGCGCAACCTCGGGGCGATCATCCGGTCGACCGCAGCGTTCGGCGGGCAGGGTGTCATCGTTCCCGCCCGGCGTTCGGTCAGCCTGACCGCCTCGGCGTGGAAGACGTCGGCCGGCGCGGCCGCCCGCACCCCCGTCGCGATGGCCCCGAACCTGACGCAGTCGCTCAAGGCGCTGAAGGCCAAGGGCGCGTTCGTGATCGGCCTCGACGGCGGTGGAGACATGGCTCTGCCCGACCTCGATCTCGCGATGGGCCCCATCGTCATCGTGATCGGCAGCGAGGGCAAGGGCCTCTCGCGTCTCGTCACCGAGACCTGCGACGCGATCGTCTCCATTCCGATCAGTTCGGCGACTGAGTCCCTGAACGCCGGCATCGCCGCATCCGTCACCCTCTACGAGATCTCGCGCCTCAGAGCGGCTGCGGCCCTGACGAAGTAGGTCAGACGGTCAGGCGCCAGTCCGCTTCGGGTTCTGAGGCGGCATCCGGCGCGACCTCGGTCTCGGCGCCGGGGCCGTCTGCACCTTCGGCATCGAGGTCGGCGACCGCGCCGGCGCGCACGGAGATCGGCATCGTGATCATGCCGGTGGGCGGGCCGACCACCGTCGCCTCGTCACGGCGGTTGCGGAGGATGTCGTTGATGTAGGAGTTCAGTGCCTCGGCGAGCGGCACGTCGCGGCTCTCCCGCTGGCTCATGAACCAGCGGTGCTCGAGCAGCTGGTGGAACACCTCGGCCGGCTCGAGCTTGCCCTTCAGGTCGCGGGGGATGGCCCGCACGACGGGCTCGAAGACGCGCGCGAGCCACTCGTGGGCCAGCATCTCTTCGTCGTAGTCCCGGCGGCCGAACTTCAGCGTGTACGAGTCGAGGTCGTTCAGCAGGCGGCGGGCCTGGTTCTCGCCGGCGTCGAGCCCGGTGAGGCGGAGCAGACGGCGCTGGTGGTGCCCTGCATCCACCACCTTCGGCTGGATGCGCACGGTGTCGCCGCCCGCGTCGGTCTTGATCGCGAGCTCCTCGATGTCGAAACCGAGATCGTTGAGCCGGTCGACGCGCTCATTGATGCGCCAGCGCTCGGACGAGGAGAACGACTCGCTGCCGGTCAGCTCCTTCCAGAGCGAACGGTAGGCGGCCACGATGCCGTCGCTGATGCGGATGGGGTCGAGCTCGTCGGCGACCTTGCCGCCGGCCTCGAGGTCCATCAGTTCGCCGGCGATGTTGACGCGCGCGATCTCGAGGTCGTTCTCGCGCTGTCCGTTCGACAGCCCGCCGTCGTAGAGCTGGCCGGTCTCGGCATCGACCAGGTAGGCGGCGAACGCCCCGGCATCGCGTCGGAAGAGTGTGTTCGACAGCGAGACGTCGCCCCAGAAGAAGCCGATGATGTGCAGCCGCACGAGCAGCACGGCCAGGGCGTCGACCAACCGGGTCGCCGTGTCGGGTCGGAGGGTCTGGGAGAACAGCGCGCGGTAGGGCAGCGAGAACTTCAGGTGCCGGGTGACGAGCACCGAGTTCAGCTCCGAGCCGGTGACATCGGAGCGGTTGGTGATCACGGCGAGCGGGTCGACGCAGGGAATCTCGAGGCCCTGGAGGCTCCTCAGCATGCCGTACTCGCGCTTCGCCATTTCGTCGGTCGTCTCCTTGATGGCGATGACGTGGCCGCTGAGGTGCGCGAACCGCACCAGATGCCGGGAGATTCCCTTGGGCAGCAGAGCGATGTTCGCCTCGGGCCACTCGTCGAGCGGCAACTGCCAGGGCAGGTCGAGCAGGGCAGGGTCGACGGTGGCCGACGTGATGTTCAGTGAGCCGCTCACAGGATGCTCCTCAGTGCTGTTGCCGACGGTGTTAAACAGGTTCGGGCCTGCCGAGACGATGCGGCAGGCCCGAACACTGACGGGTGGTTAGGCGTTGACGACCGGCTTGTTGCCGACGCGCTGGCCGCTCTCGACGTCGAAGAGGTGCAGGTGGCCGGGCTTGGCGGTCAGGTAGACCTTCTCGCCGGCGTTCGGGTGAACGCGACCGTCGACGCGGGTCACGAGGTCGGTGCGCTTGCTGTTGACGTCGGCGTGACCGTAGAGGTAACCGTCGGCACCCAGCTCCTCGATGAGGTCGACGTCGACCGGAAGGCCCTCGCCGAAGTTCGAGGCGACCACGATGTCTTCGGGGCGCACGCCGATGGTGACGGTGCGGCCGTTGATCGAGCCGAGCAGGTCGCGCTCGACCGGGATGACCGAGGTGCCGAACTGCACTCCGCCGTCGACCACGTCGGCCACGAAGAGGTTCATCGCGGGGCTGCCGATGAACCCGGCGACGAACACGTTCTCGGGCTTCTCGTACAGGTCGCGAGGGGTGCCGACCTGCTGCAGCAGACCGTCTTTCAGCACGGCGATGCGGTCGCCCATGGTGAGGGCCTCGGTCTGGTCGTGCGTGACGTAGACGGTGGTGACCCCGAGGCGACGCACGAGCGACGCGATCTGGGTGCGCGTCTGCACCCGCAGCTTGGCGTCGAGGTTCGACAGCGGCTCATCCATGAGGAAGACCTGGGGCTGGCGAACGATCGCCCGGCCCATCGCGACGCGCTGGCGCTGGCCACCCGAGAGGGCCTTCGGCTTCCGGCCGAGGTAGGGCTCGAGGTCGAGCAGCTTCGCCGCCTCGAGAACGCGCGATGCACGCTCGTCTTTGTTGACGCCGGCGATCTTCAGCGCGAAGCCCATGTTCTCGGCGACGGTCATGTGCGGGTAGAGCGCATAGTTCTGGAAGACCATCGCGATGTCGCGGTCTTTCGGGGGCACGTCGGTGACGTTGCGCTCACCGATGAAGATGTTGCCCGAGTTGACCTCTTCGAGGCCGGCGAGCATGCGCAGGGAGGTCGACTTGCCGCAGCCCGACGGGCCGACGAGAACGAGGAACTCGCCATCGGCGGTCTCGAGGTTCAGCTGGTCGACAGCGGGGCGCGTCGAGCCCGGGTACAACCGGCTGGCATGATCGAATGTTACAGACGCCATGATTTCTTCTCTTCCTTCACCGGCAGGTACGTGCCGGACGATCCGTTGTGATGGATGCGGACCAACGCCATCGAAGATCCGTCATCCATTATGACACGCCCGTCGTTTACCGCATTCCCAGTCAGGGTCATTACTATCTATGGATGCCCGCCGCTACCCCCGGCATGAGGCCCACATTCCCTGTATGACCCGCATCGACACCCCCGAGCTCCGGAGCACTACGTATGACCAACGGCCGACCCGACGACAGCCGCCAGAACAAGAACGAACGGCGTGAGGCCGCGCGTGAGAAGGCGAAGCAGCTGCGCGAGCAGCAGCGCAAGAAAGACATTCGCAACCGCGCCATCCTGTTCAGCGGGTTGGGCGTCGTGGTGATCGCCATCGTGGTGTGTGTCGTGCTGATCGTCGCCAGCTCGGTGAAGACCGCCGGCCCCGGCCCCCTCAACATGGCCAGCGATGGCATCAAGATCAGCCAGGGCAGTGTTGCCGAGACGACCCCCGCGCTGTCTGCGGGCCAGCAGCCGACCCCGAGCGCGACGAACGCCGCCGGCGTTCTCGACATCCGGGTCTACATCGACTACCTGTGCCCCTACTGCGGCCAGTTCGAGGCGACCAACCTCGACCAGATCGGCAAGTGGATCGAAAGCGGAGCGGCCACCTACGAGGTGCACCCGCTCTCGCTGCTGGACCGTTCGTCGCTCGGCACCAAGTACTCCACCCGCGCGGCGAACGCCGCGGCCTGCGTCTCGAACTACTCGCCGAACAACTTCTACGACTTCAGTGCGCTGCTGTTCTCCAACCAGCCGGCCGAGGGCTCGAGCGGGCTGGATGACGCCAAGCTCCAGGAACTGGCCGGCCAGGCCGGCGTGGGCTCGGCCGATCAGATCAACAGTTGCATCACGAACCAGGACTTCAAGGGCTGGGTCGCCGACTCCACCTCCCGCGCGACCACCGAGCCCCTGCCGGGTTCCACGGTCGCGAAGGTGACCGGGACACCCACCGTGCTGGTCGACGGCCAGCAGTACCAGGGCTCGCTCACCGACGCCAACGCGTTTGCGAACTTCGTGCTGCAGGTCTCGGGCCAGACGTCGACCGCGACGCCCACGCCGACCCCCGCCGCGGGCTAGAACCCGGGGCTCGAACGCCGGGCCGAAGCATGGCTACAATGGGGTGTTCCATCTGCCGGCGTGGCGCAATTGGTAGCGCACCGCTCTTGTAAAGCGGGGGTTGCGGGTTCAAGTCCCGCCGCCGGCCCCGATCCTCCTCTTCTTTCCGGCCCCACCCCCTCCATCCCCATCAGACGGAACACCCATGGACAAGGGCGAGACAGCGTCGGGCGAGGTCCCCCTCGGCAGGCACGTTCTCGACGCTTCCCTGCTGCCGATCCTGAGCATCGCCGAGTCGGCCCTCGAGCACAACATCCGCACGATGGCCGAGTTCTCCCGGCGCCACGGCCTCCTGCTCGCGCCCCACATGAAGACGCACATGGCGCCTGCGCTCGCCGCGCGCCAGCTCGACGCCGGCGCCTGGGGTGTCACCGTCGCCTCCGTGCAGCAGGCGATCGTCGCGTGGGAGGCGGGCATCCGTCGCCTGGTCATCGCGAACGAAGTGCTCGACCCGGCAGGGCTCGCCTGGATCGCCGAGCGCTCGCTCGGCAGCCGGCAGGCCGACACCGATGTGCTGGTCTACGTCGACAGCGCGGCCGGAGTCGCGGCCATGGCCCGGGCGCTCGAGGCGCGACCGGGCGGCACGATCCACACCCTCGTCGAGCTCGGCTGGGCGGGTGGCCGCACCGGTGTGCGGAGCCGTGGCGACGCGCTCGACCTGGCTGCAGCCCTCCACGCGGTCCCCGGCCTCACCCTGCGCGGAACCGCCGGCTACGAGGGTGGATTCACCTCCGTCGCCGCCGTGCGTTCGTACCTCGCCGATGCGCTCGACACGCACAACGACCTGCTCGACCAAGGCCTCCTGCCCGCCGAGTCGATCGTCTCGATGGGCGGCAGCGCCTTCTTCGACGTCGTCGCCGAAGAACTCGGTCGCCGGCGCCCCGGTACGACCGCGCTGCTCAGGTCGGGCGCCTACCTCACTCACGACGACGGGGTGTACGCCGGAAAGACACCGTTCGGCCGCATCCCGGGGGAGGGGCGGCTTGTCGCCGCGCTCGACGTCTGGGCGCGGGTGGTCTCGACGCCCGAACCCGGCCTCGCGGTCGTCGCGATGGGCAAACGCGACGCGCCCTTCGATGAGGGCCTGCCCCGCGCGAAGGGCTTCGTGAGCGGGGGGAGCGAGCATCCGGTGACCGGCGCCGATCTCGACCTGTTCCGCATGGACGACCAGCACGGCTACCTTCGCGTCGCCGATGCCTTCGTGATCACCCCGGGCGACGTGGTGCGATTCGGCATCTCGCACCCGTGCACGGCCTTCGACCGCTGGCGCCTCGTGCTGCTGGTTGACGACGGCGCGATCGTGCGGGGCGCCGTGCGCACGCACTTCTGAGCGGGGCACACCGGTCGCCAGAGGCCGCGGTCACCGGGTCGCCGTGGCCAGGAATTCGAGCGTGGACTGAAGGGCACCCTGGGCGGCGGATGACGTCAGCCTGAACTGGTACTCGTGCCCGAGCGCCGGCTGCTGGTCGTCCGGGTAGAACTCGGTGTGCACGGCGACGCCGAGTGAGTGCAGCCTGGCGGCGAACGGCTTCGACTGCCCCTCGGTGAGCGGGTCGCCGTTGCCGCCCGAGATCCAGGTGCGCGGGAAGGCCGCCGTCGCATACGTCAGACTCGACATCTGGCCGGCGCCCGCCGTTCCTGCCCAGTCCTTCTGGCCGAGGTAACTCCAGAGCGCGACCCGAAAGCCGTACCCCGCGAGACCGGGCGCATCGGGGATGCCGCTCACGTCGTAGATTCCGCAATCCAGGATGACCGCCCGCAGCTGCCCGGGCGAGAGACCGGGTTGCAGCTTCAGCGTCGTCGCGACAACCTGGTTCGTCGCGAGGTTCGCCAGCTGGCTGGCGTACTGCGCTCCGGCGGAGTCACCGGCCAGAACGATCCGCCCCGGGTCGATGTTGTACTCGGGAGCATGCGCGACCAGGAAGGCGAGCGCCGAGTTCAGCTGTGTCAGCGCGACGGGGTACACGGCCTCGGGCGAGACGGTGTAGTTGAGGCTGACCGTGGTGTACCCGTGCGACGCGATGATCTTCACGTACGGGTCGACGTTGGCCTTGTCTCCCGACACCCAGGCGCCACCGTGGATCCAGATCACCGTCGGCAACGCACCCGACGTACCCGCGGGGGTGAACAGGTCGAACGTGGTGTCTGCCCCCTCCGTGCCGTACGGGAGATCGAGACGCTCGTCGACCCCATGGGGAACGAACGGCTCCATCTCGGCGACGGTGTCGTGGGCGCTCCTCTCGAACAGCGCGCGGATGAGCAGTGCCGCCGGCCACGGGCTCACCACCCAGGCGATGGCCACGACGACCCCGAGTGCGAGCGCCACTGCGGGGAGCACGACGCGCCGACGGCGCCGGCTGTGCTTCACGATCCGCCCCTCACGGCCGCCGCTTCCCGAGCCCGCCCGAGCGTCACGACGCCTCGGGAGCATCCTTCGCCAGGAGCCCCGACGAGGCGAGCACCCGGCCCACCTCGATCTCGATCACGACGCGGAGCGGGTTGACCCGGGGCTGCCGGTAGCGCCCCGCGTAGAGTTCCACCGCGTGAGCGATCGCCGCCGGGTCGCGGTTGATCGTCGCCACACCCTGGAAGCTGATCCAGCGCACCCCGTCGACCTGGGCCACGGATGCCTGCAGACCGCGCTCGACGTTCCGCACCTTCTGCGTGCCGTCGCCGGTGATGACGCGCACGACGCCGTCTTCGAGCGTGAAGCCGACGGGCACCGAGTGCAGCAGGCCGGTCGGCCCGAGGGTACTGAGGATGGCGAGGTGCCGGTCGCGGGTGAATTCGAGGGCGGCGGGGGTCAGCCCGAGCGAGGGATGCATCTGTCCATCCTGTTGGGTCGGGCGCGGCCGGGCAACCCGGAGGCGATCCGTGCGCCCTGTGTGGAGTGTGCGTTAGCGTAACGGGGGTGCGATGGTCTGCAGACGAGGTGGATGGTTCAGACGCTGATCCGTCCTCTCCGGGGCTACCCCGGGGCACGCAGATCGATTCCGGCACGACGTCGCAGGCGCCTCTCCGCACTCCGAGCGGCCGAGCGCCCGCGCTTCAGCACAGGTCGTCTGCGGGCCATCGCACCCCGCCCCCTCCCACCCCGGCCACTCCCGCCTCCGCTGTCCTCGCCCGCCGACCGCAGCCGAGCGCCGAGGCGGTCGCGTCGGCCCTGGCCCTCGTACTGCTTGCGCCGCCCGCCGCGCCGGACTGGACGCCCACCGGTATGCTCAGCGCCCTGCAGGGCGTCTTCGGCGCGCGTCACCGCTGGCTGCCCGCCCTCGTGCGGGAGGTGCGCTCGGTGTACCGCACGCCGCCACAGGATGCTCCGCGGGAGTTGGCGGCGATCATCCGTCACTCCCAGCCCTTCCTCGACGCGGTCGGCCGTGCCGAGGCTCGCGGTCGTCCGCTCGCGGTGCTGCGCTACCCGATCACCGCGGAGGCGCCCGCCCAGCCGCCGGTCGCCCCCGGCCCGACCCCCGCCACCCCCGGCCCGATCCCTGCCACACCCGCCGCCCTCGCGGCCCTCCTCGGGGTCACCCCCGGCGAACTCGACTGGCTCGCCGACGTGCGCGCCTACAACCGCCGCGCCCGGCCCGGCGCCCTGCACCTCTACCGCTACGAGTGGCGCCTGCGCCCCGGCCGCTGCCCGCGTCTGCTCGAGGTGCCCACCGAGCGGATGCGCCGCGTGCAGCGAACCCTGCTCCACGAGGTTCTGGCGCTGCTGCCGGTGCATCACGCAGCCCACGGCTTCGTGACCGGCCGGAGCGCACTGACCGGGGCCCGCGTGCACAGCGGCAGTGCCGTGGTGATCTCGCTCGACCTGACGACCTTCTTCGCCCGCGTCACCGCTGCCGGCGTCTACGGGTCCCTCCGACGGGCCGGGTTCTCGGAGGCGGTCGCCACGACCATCACCGGCCTCACGACCAACCGCGTGCCACCGCGGGTGATCTCAGCCATGCCGCCGGGCGGCGGACCCGACGAGCGTTTCGCCCTGCGCCAGGCTCTGGCGACGGCCCACCTGCCGCAGGGAGCGCCGACCTCGCCGGCGCTCGCCAACGGTGCCATCCGCCGTCTCGATGCCCGTCTCGAGGGGTATGCGGCTGCTGTGGGTGCCCGGTACACCCGGTATGCAGACGACCTCGTCTTCAGCGGACCGGTCGCCCTGCAGCGCCGTGCCGAGGCCTTCGTCCGGGGTGTGACACGGCTTGTCGACGATGAGGGTCACGAGGTGAACCCGCGCAAGAGCCGCGTCAGCCCGGCCAGTACCAGCCAGCGGGTCACCGGCATCGTGGTCAACACCGGATCGAGCCTGCCCCGGGAGGAATTCGACCGGTTGAAGGCTCTGTTGCACAACTGCGCGACGCTCGGGCCCGCCTCGCAGAACCGTGCAGGGGTCCCCGATTTTCGGGCTCATCTCCTCGGTCGCATCTCCTATTCGAGCTCTGTCAACCCCTTGAAAACACGCCGTCTGATCCGGGAATTCAACAGCATCGACTGGGGGGTGCCCCGAGAGTGAGAATCTGCTGAGCATCCCAGATTCTGGGAGCCTCCGCACCCACGGCAACGCCCGTACTGCGTAACGTCAGGAGCGGTTGCCCCGGAACACGGTCACCAGTTCACCACCGAGTGGTCGGGTCAGCATCCTGTGACCTCTTTCTCTCGTGCCACCCGAAATGAGGCTCCCAGTGAGCACCCCCGCACTTTCTGGCCCCGCAGCTCCCACCGTCTCATTCACCCGCACCAAGCCGGGCGGAAACCGGGCGAACCCCACCACGGAGTACTCCGCGCTGCTGCGCACCGTTCGGGATGCCGGTCTGCTTCGCCGGCGCACCGGTTTCTACGGTCTGCTGTTCGGCATCCTGATCGCCGCGCTCGGCGGGGTCGTCACCGGTTTCATCCTGCTCGGCGATTCCTGGCTGCAGCTGCTGATGGCCGCGGCCCTCGGGCTCATCCTCACGCAGTTCGCGTTCCTGGCCCACGAGGCGTCTCACCGCCAGGTCTTCGAGTCGGGCAGGGCGAACGACCTCGCCGGCCGCACGCTGGCGAACCTGTTCGTGGGCATCAGCTACAGCTGGTGGATGACGAAGCACTCCCGCCACCACGCGAACCCGAACATCATTGGCAAAGACCCCGACATCGACCGTGACTTCGTGTCGTTCATCGAAGAGGATGCGGCGAACACCCGGGGCATCTCCCGCTGGCTCACGAAGCGCCAGGGTTACATCTTCTTCCCCATCCTCATCTTCGAGGGCCTGAACCTGCACCTGCAGGGCTTTCGAACGGTGTTCGGCCGCGGCAAGGTCGACAAGCGCACCGTCGAGATCATCATGCTGCTCGCGCGCATCGGAACCTACGTCACCGTGATCTTCCTGATGCTCCCGCTCGGCATGGCGTTCGCCTTCCTCGGCGTGCAGCTCGCCGTCTTCGGTCTCTACATGGGCTCGTCGTTCGCCCCGAACCACATCGGCATGCCGGTGCTTCCGCATGACTCCAAGGTCGACTTCCTGCGCCGCCAGGTTCTGACCTCGCGGAACATCTCCGGTGGCTGGGTCATGAACGCCTTCATGGGCGGCCTCAATTTCCAGGTCGAGCACCACCTCTTTCCGAACATGCCCCGCCCGGCGCTGCGGAAAGCCCAGCAGATCGCTCGGGAGTACTGCGAGACGCACACGATCCTCTACACCGAGACGACTCTGACCGAGGCGTACGGCGTTGTCGTGAAGCACATGAACACCGTCGGCATCGCCGCGGCGAGCAAGGAATTCATGTGCCCGGCGGCATCGGCCTACGGTCGGTGACCCGCGGAACGATCGGCGAACCGCCCACGGCGCTCTCCACGGAACCCCCCTCGGCACCCCGTTCGGTGACGATTGGGCAACACCGCTCGCGTCTGCAGGATTTTTCCAGTCGCAGAGCATACTCTTCTTCTGTGAGCGCCCCCCTCGGCCCGACTGTCGACGAAACGCAGCCCCACGTCGTCTACGCACCGACACCGTGGAGCGATGATGTGTGGTTCATGGCGCACGACGGTCGCTGCCTCGGCTGGATCCTGAGGTACTCCGACGGCCCGCGAGAGTTGTTCGGTGTCTACACCTATGGCTGCGACGAGCGGGGCCTGCGGGTGTGGGTCTCCTCCGAGACGACGCTGGCCCGGGCATCCGCCTACATGGGGTTCCACGTGCGCGAACTGCTCGAGCGCTCCCGCCGGCTCGCCCCCGACCCGGTGAACCCTCTGGGCCTGCACGAACGTCGCCGCCCGGTCTGAGAACCCGGCCGTCGCTACAGCGAGCTGAGGTGGTCGGCCGGGTCGACCAGTTTGCGACGCAGCGGCTTCGACGCATCGGAACCAGACCCTCCGCCGGGCACATCGCCCACGTAGAGCCAGCCGAGCAGCTGCTCGTTCTTCTTCAGCCGGTGCGCCTCGCGCACCGCATCGTGCCGTGTCTGGCTCCCCGTGCGCCAGAGCACGCCCCAGCCGGCTTCGTCGAGCAGCAGCGAGAGCGCGTGGGCGACGCCGGATGCCACGGCCTCCTGCTCCCAGTGCGGTACCTTCCCGCTCGGCCGGTACACCGCGACGATGGCGATCAGCAGGGGAGCGCGCCGCACTTTCGCGATGATCTTCTCCCGGCCGCCGGCCGAGGCGCCCTCCGCCTCGGCCAGGGCGGCCCCCAGAACGTCGCGGGCATCACCCCGCAGCTCGATGAGCCGCCAGGGACGCAACGAACTGTGATCGGCGACGGTTCCCGCCGCCTCGACCAGCCGCAGCAACTCCTCATGGCTGGGAGCTGTACTCCCCACCTTCGAGTGGGAACGCCGCCGCAGCATGCTGTCGAGCGCAGACACGGTTCTTCAGCGCGCCTGGTTCTCGGTGTCGAACGACATCGACACAGAGTTCATGCAGAACCGGTCACCCGTGGGGGTCTGCGGGGCGTCGTCGAAGAGGTGACCGAGGTGCGACCCGCAGTTGGAGCAGCGCACTTCGGTGCGCACCATTCCGAGGGTCTTGTCTTCGATCAACTCGACGGCATCCGAATCCTTCGGCGCATAGAAACTCGGCCATCCGCAGTGCGAGTCGAACTTGGTGTCGCTTCGGAACAGCTCCTGCCCGCACGCCTTGCACTTGTAGATGCCTTCACGCTTCTCGTCGAGCAGCTCGCCCGTCCAGGGGCGCTCAGTGGCGGCCTTGCGGAGAACCGCATACTCCTCGCGGTCGAGCTTCCGCCGCCACTCTTCGTCGGTCTTGCTCACTTCGTAGCTCATCGGTACATCCTTCCGGGTGTGACGGCGGCCCGCGGCCGCCCTCCATCCTCACTATAAACTCGGGGCCGTGCCTGACAATTCCATCATTCAGAAGAGGTTCAGCGAGCTCACAACGACAGAGCTCTACAGATTTCTCAAGCTCCGTACCGATGTCTTCTACGTCGAACAGAAGGTCGACGAGAGCGAATTGGACGACCGCGATCTCGAAGAGTCGACCGTGCACTACTGGCTGGCCGAAGGCGACCGCATCGTGGCCTACCTCCGGGTGATCGAAGACGACGTGCCCGAGCATCTCGACGGTCGGCGCCTCATCGGCCGGGTCGTCGTGGCGGCCGATCGGCGGGGCAGCGGGCTGGCCCAGCTCCTGATCCACCGGGTGCTCGAGCAGTTCGGTCACGAGGCGCTGCTGCTGCACGCGCAGAGCTACATTTCCGGGCTCTACGCCAAATTCGACTTCGTTCCGTTCGGTGACGAGTTCAGCGAGGCCGGCATCATGCACACGTCGATGTACCGGGCGGGCATCCGCTGACCCGTGCCCGCGGCCCCGTGCGAGCCGCGCCGTGCCGTGCATCCGGCGCCAAGGTACGGCCCCCTAGAATGGGCCGAAACCGCCGCACGGGGCGGCCGGAGTGCAGCACGGATGGGCGGTTGGGCGACAGATGGGCGACGCGAACCTGCACCGATCGTCGGCCCCGGCCGGCCACCGACCCGAACAGTTGAGCGAACGCGACCAGCGCGTGCTCGTGTTCGAGCGGGAGTGGTGGACACACGTCGGCGCGAAGGAGCAGGCGATCCGCGAGCAGTTCGGTCTCCCGGCGGCCCGGTACTACCAGATCGTCTCTGCGCTGGTGGATTCCCCCGCGGCCCTGGCGTTCGACCCGATGCTCATCAGACGACTCCAGCGGATGCGGGACACCCGAACGGCCGCCCGGTCGGCCCGGTTGCTCCCGCCCGGCGAATAGGAACGGCACGCCTTCACCCATGGCTCCAGAACCCCTCGACTCCTTCGACAACCTCCCGGCAGACTCGCCCAGGCGTGGTGTGCACAGGGGTCCCAGGCCCCGCGGCCGCGGCTGGGTCGCGTTCGGCTGGGCTGCGCTCGCCACCGGGGTGCTCGTCGCTCTGGGCGTGCTCGGGCTGCTCGTGGTGAACAACGGCTTCCAGTTGACACCGGGAGCTTCGAGCACCACGGCAGCGACGGATGCTCTGCCCTCCGCCACGGCGACACCCACCGTCGAGCCGACCGTCGATCCGCAGGCCACGGTCACGATCCTGAACGGCACGAACACCGAGGGCCTCGCAACCCGTGCGGGAGAGCGGGCCACCGCTGACGGATGGTCGGTCGGCGCAGAGGCGAACGCGAGCTCGACCGACGTGACGGTGTCGACGGTGTACTACTCCGACGCGGCTTCCGAAGCAGCGGCCAAGGGGCTTGCGGCGAGCCTCGGCGGCATCGCGACCGCACTCTCCGACCAGTTCCAGGGTGCCTCGCTCACCGCCGTGCTGGGCACCGACTACACAGACGTCGCCGGGTAGGGCCTCCGCACACATTTCGGGATTGTTTAATCCTTGTTGAATTGTGATGACCGCGAGCACTTTTGGGTGGCTGCACCGTTTTACTGATCAAACGGATCATTTCACTCGAAATGTGGTCAGCAACACAGCAATGGGAGTAACAAATGGCGAACGGAACCGTCAAGTGGTTCAACGCTGAAAAGGGCTACGGCTTCATCACGGTGGAGGGTGGCGGGCAGGATGTCTTCGTGCACTACTCCGCCATCGATATGGGGGGCTACAAGGTGCTCGAGGAGGGCCAGCAGGTCATCTTCGAGGTCGGCACGGGTTCGAAGGGCCCTCAGGCGGAGTCGGTGCGCCTGGCGTCGTGATCGGGCTCGGCTCTCTCCAGCGTCACTTGCACTCTAACCTGTCGAGTGCCAGTATTGGTTTAGCACTCGGCCTGTCTGAGTGCTAAAGACCTTTATGAATCTTTCATGACGCCCGGGAGGGACGAGAAACACACATGGCAAAGATTATTGCTTTCGACGAAGAGGCCAGACGCGGCCTCGAGCGTGGACTCAACATTTTGGCTGACGCCGTCAAGGTGACACTCGGCCCGCGCGGCCGCAACGTTGTCCTCGAGAAGAAGTGGGGCGCGCCCACCATCACGAACGATGGTGTGTCCATCGCCAAGGAGATCGAGCTCGACGACCCGTACGAGAAGATCGGTGCCGAGCTCGTCAAAGAGGTCGCCAAGAAGACCGATGACGTCGCCGGCGACGGTACGACGACCGCTACGGTGCTCGCCCAGGCCCTGGTTCGCGAAGGCCTGCGCAACGTCGCGGCCGGCGCCGACCCGATCAGCCTGAAGAAGGGCATCGAGAAGGCTGTCGCAGCCGTCATCGCCGAGCTCGTCGCGAACGCCAAAGAGATCGAGACGAAGGAAGAGATCGCGGCGACCGCCTCGATCTCCGCCGGAGACCCTGAGATCGGTGCGCTCATCGCCGAGGCCATCGACAAGGTCGGTAAAGAGGGTGTCGTCACCGTCGAGGAGTCGAACACGTTCGGCACCGTCCTCGAGCTGACCGAGGGCATGCGCTTCGACAAGGGCTACCTGTCGCAGTACTTCGTGACCGACCCCGACCGCCAGGAAGCCGTCTTCGAAGACCCCTACATCCTGATCGTCAACACCAAGGTCTCGCAGATCAAAGACCTGCTGCCCATCGTCGACAAGGTCATCCAGGCCAACAAGCAGCTGCTGATCATTGCCGAAGACGTCGATGGCGAAGCACTCGCCACCCTCGTCGTCAACAAGATCCGCGGCATCTTCAAGTCGGTCGCCGTCAAGGCTCCCGGCTTCGGTGACCGTCGCAAGGCGCAGCTGCAGGACATCGCCATCCTCACCGGTGGCCAGGTCATCTCCGAGGAGGTCGGCCTCAAGCTCGAGAACGTGACGCTCGACCTGCTGGGCCGTGCCCGCAAGGTCGTCATCACGAAAGACGAGACCACGATCGTCGAGGGCGCTGGCGACAGCGAGATGATCGCCGGTCGCGTGCAGCAGATCCGCAACGAGATCGAGAACACCGACAGCGACTACGACCGTGAGAAGCTCCAGGAGCGTCTCGCGAAGCTCGCTGGCGGCGTCGCCGTCATCAAGGCCGGAGCCGCGACCGAGGTCGAGCTCAAGGAGCGCAAGCACCGCATCGAAGATGCCGTGCGCAACGCCAAGGCTGCCGTCGAAGAGGGCATCGTCGCCGGTGGTGGCGTCGCCCTCATCCAGGCCGGCAAGACCGCCTTCGAGAAGCTCGAGCTGGTCGGAGACGAGGCAACCGGCGCGAACATCGTCAAGGTCGCCATCGACGCCCCGCTCAAGCAGATCGCTGTCAACGCGGGCCTCGAGCCCGGTGTCGTCGCCGAGAAGGTGCGCAACCTGCCCACCGGTCACGGCCTCAACGCCGCAACCGGCGAGTACGTCGACATGCTCCTCGCGGGTATCAACGACCCGGTGAAGGTGACGCGCTCTGCCCTGCAGAACGCCGCATCCATCGCCGGCCTGTTCCTCACCACCGAGGTCGTCGTGGCTGACAAGCCCGAGCGCAACCCTGCGCCCGTCGGCGACCCGAGCGGCGGCATGGACTTCTGAGTTAGTTGCGCAAAAGCGGGTCTGCCCTTTCGGGCAGGCCCGCTTTTGCTATGCGCCGCCGCCCCTGCGGCGCATGCCGGCAGAGGCATATACGCGAATGAGTTGCGCCCGGCGCGCGCTTGTGGCTAATGTGGGCACCCGCGGCACTCAGCCGCCCACGAAGACGAGATGCCCGAGGAGGTGAGATCCAGATGAAGAACCCAGCGTTTGTTCGATTCATCAAGGCTCTCCCTCCGATATCTGCCACCGCCTGAACCTGGCCGTCGCGTCGCTCGGGAGAGAGCAGCAATTCCCCTCTCTCGAAAGAAGTTCTCGTGTTCCGTGTCTCCCAACGCAGCGATGACCTGTCGCTGCTTCAGTTCTCCACCCGCGACCCCATCGACTGGGTCGACGCCGACCAGTTCGGCCGCGGCATCGCGGCGGGCAGCTTCCGGCGCGAATGGACCTGGCTCGCCTTCGTCGACGACGCCCCCGACGCCACACCGGTGGCCAGGGCGGTGTGGTGGGGCCCGACAGGGTCCGTGCATCCGGTCGAGCTCCGCAGCCTGATAGTCGACGAATCACTGCCGCACCCCGAGCTCTGGGGCGCGGCGCTCATCCGGTCTGCCCATGCCGTCTTCCGTGCCAATGGTGCGCTGTTCGCTCCGGTCGTCGTCATCGGCGTCGACAGCGACTGGCAGCAGGATGTCACCGCTGTCGCCGCAGTGGCGTGGCGCATCCAGGCCGCCTCCGACGCCGGTGCGACCACCGTCGTACGCAGTCCCGAGCGGGAGGCGAGCACCGTGCGCCCGGCTGTCGGAACACGGTGACGACGGCGGCCGATGGCCGCGACCTCCGCTCAGGAGGTCGCGGCGGTCGGTGCGTCGGCCCCGACGAGCGGGAGGCTGACGCGGAACGTCGCTCCACCGCCGGCCGTCTCGACAGCCTCGACGGTACCGTGGTGCGCGGCGATGATCGACGCCACGATCGCCAGCCCGAGTCCGCTGCCACCGGTCTCACGCGTGCGCGACGAGTCGGCCCGCCAGAACCGCTGGAAGATCTTCTCGCGGATCTGAGGCGGAATGCCTTCACCGTGGTCGATGACGTCGAGCACAGCAAGCCGCTTGGCCTCGTCGACCTGCACAGAGACCTCGATGGGACTGTCTGAGGCGGTGAACCGCAGGGCGTTGCCGATCAGGTTGGCGACGACCTGCCGGATCTTGTTCTCGTCGGCCATGATCACCGGCGCCACACCCTCGTGGTCGTCGGAGTCGAAGGTCGAGAGTGCGACATCGGTGGGAGTGAGTTCCACCGTGCCGTCGCCGCGCGTTCGTCGCCCGCGGAGTCGCGCAATGGTGGCCCCGGCGAAGCTGATCGGGCCGGTGAGGTTGTTGACCGGCGGTTTGTCCCCGGCCAGCTCAGCGTGGCCTGCGGCGATGTCGCCCATCGTCATGCCGTAGGGGTTGGTGGCCGCATCCGCCGCGGGGGCGAGCGACACGGGCTGGGAGGAGCGGGGCAGGATGATCGACACGACCCGTTCGGGACTGGAGGCCCGGGCATCCAGGGCCGCGTCGACCGCGATCGGAACCAGGTTGATGCTCGTGAGGTTCAGTGGCCGGGTCTCGTCGAGCCGGGCGAGCTCGAGCAGGTCTTCGACCAGCGCGCCCATGCGAATGGCCTCCTTCTCGATGCGGTCCATCGCCTTGGCCACCTCTTCGGGCGACTGCAGGGCGCCCATGCGGTAGAGCTCGGCGTACCCGCGAACCGAGACGAGGGGGGTGCGCAGCTCGTGGCTGGCGTCACCGACGAACCGCCGCATCTGCTCGATGGTCTTCGCCCGGTCGCTGAACGCCGTGTCGATGCGACTGAGCATGGTGTTGAGCGACCGGTTCAACCGCCCCACCTCGGTGTTGGGGGTGGCATTCGACATGCGCTGGCTGAAATCGCCGTCGGCGATCTCGGCGGCCGTGCGTTCCACGGCGCGGAGGGGTGCAAAGGTGCTCGTCACGAGGAGCCGCGTCAGCAGGGCACCCAGCACGACGACCCCGACGCTGAAGGCGAGAAAGATCGAGAGGTATGTCGTGGTGATGCTGTCGGTCTTCTCGAGCGACGCGGCGATGACCATCGTGCCGGTGGTCTGGTCTTGAAACCCGATGGTGCGAACGATCGCATGCCATTCGTCTTTGCCGTCAGAGGACGAGATCTCGTAGACCGGCTTCTCGGCCTGCACCTCAGCGCCCGGTGTGGTCTGCAGCCCCGAGAGGTTCGGCTCTTTCGTGGTGGCCTGCGAACCCCAGTTGCTCGCCGTGATGCTGCCGTCGGGGCCGAGCAGGGCGACATAGTAGGTCGTCGGTGCGGTCGAGACGGTGTCAAGGGTGAACACGTCTTTCGTCGCGCCCTTGCCGAGGAACGTCGAGACGTCGTCGTAGCCGACGGACAAGCCCTTGTCGACCTGCTGCAGCAGATACTGGCGCAACACGGTCATGGTGCCGATGCCCGCGACGACCAGGCCGACGGTGAGCAGCAGAACCGTCACCCCAGTGATCTTGGTGCGAAGGGAGATCGAACCCCAGAAGGTCGCAGGTGTCACAGCCATAACAGGGCAACCCTACGCTTGTCGGCTCACGCCTTGCTGACCTTCAGCATGTAACCGAAGCCGCGCTTGGTCTGGATGAGCGACTCCTCGGAGTACTGGTCGAGCTTCCGGCGCAGGTAGGAGATGTACGACTCGACGATGCCGGCATCGCCGTTGAAGTCGTACTCCCAGACGTGATCGAGGATCTGCGCCTTCGACAGCACGCGGTTCGGGTTCAGCATGAGATAGCGCAGAAGTTTGAACTCGGTCGGGCTCAGCTCGATGGCGGTGTCGGCCACGAAGACCTCGTGGGTGTCCTGGTCCATCGTGAGCTCGCCGGCGCGGATGATCGCGTCTTCATCGGCCTGCATGGTGCGTCGCAGGATCGCCTTGATGCGCGCCACGATCTCGTCGAGGCTGAACGGCTTGGTCACGTAGTCGTCGCCACCGACGGTGAGCCCGGTGATCTTGTCTTCGGTGTCGTCTTTCGCTGTGAGAAAGAGGATCGGGGCGGTGTACCCGGCCGCACGCAGGCGCTTGGTGACCCCGAAGCCGTTCATGTCGGGCAGCATCACGTCGAGAATGATGAGGTCGGGCTCTTCTTCGAGCACCGCCGAGATGGTCTGGGCGCCGTTGCTCACGGCCCGCACAGCGAAGCCGGCGAATCGGAGGCTGGTGGTGAGCAGGTCACGGATGTTGGGTTCGTCGTCGACGATGAGGATGCGGGGTCCGGTCATGCCTCCATTATCTGCAGGTTCACTGGATGCTTGCTGTGAGCTTCTTCAAGGCCCTGCCACCCGGCGCGGCTCGTCTCAGGCGGCGACCGGATGCCCGCCCAGCGTCTCTGAGTCGAGGATCGTATAGCTGTAGCCCTGCTCGGCGAGGAAACGCTGGCGGTTCTGCGCGAAGTCCTGGTCCACCGTGTCGCGGGCGACCAGCGTGTAGAAGTTCGCCGAGAGGCCCGACTCCTTCGGGCGCAGGAGCCGGCCGAGGCGCTGCGCCTCCTCCTGCCGCGAGCCGAACGACCCCGACACCTGGATCGCCACGGTGGCCTCGGGCAGGTCCACCGAGAAGTTCGCGACCTTGCTCACGACGAGGATGGGCTCGTCGCCGTCGCGGAACGCCTGGTAGAGACGCTCCCGCTCGGGAATGGGGGTGGAGCCGGTGAGTTGGGGGACCCCGAGTTCGTCGGCGAGCTCGTCGAGTTGGTCCAGATACTGGCCGATCACCAGGATGCGCTCTCCGGCATGTTTCTCGACGAGCCGCCTGACCACGTCGAGCTTGGCCGGGGCGGTTGCGGCGAGTCGGTACCGTTCATCATCCGATGCCGCTGCATAGACCAGCCGGTCGCGCTGCGGCAGGTCGATCCGCACCTCGAAGCAGTCGGCGGGGGAGATGTAGCCCTGCGCCTCGATCTCCTTCCAGGGGGCGTCGAACCGCTTCGGCCCGATGAGACTGAAGACGTCGCCCTCGCGGCCGTCCTCTCGAACGAGGGTCGCGGTCAGCCCGAGCCGGCGGCGGGCCTGCAGGTCGGCGGTCAGCTTGAACACCGGGGCGGGCAGCAGGTGCACCTCGTCGTAGACCACGAGCCCCCAGTCGAGCGCATCGAGCAGCTCGAGATGGGCGTAGGCACCCTTTCTCTTGGCCGTCAGGATCTGGTACGTCGCAATGGTGACCGGCTTGACCTCTTTGACCTGGCCGGAGTACTCACCGATCTCGTCTTCGGTGAGCGAGGTGCGTCGCAACAGTTCAGAGCGCCACTGCCTGGCCGAGACGGTGTTCGTGACGAGGATCAGCGTGTTGGTCTTCGCGGTCGCCATGGCTCCTGCGCCCACGAGAGTCTTACCCGCGCCGCACGGCAGCACGACGACACCCGATCCGCGTTCGAAGAAGTTGTCGATCGCCTCCTGCTGGTACCCGCGGAGGTGCCAGTCGGACTCATCGAGGGTGATCTCGTGCGGTGTGCCGGGTGTGTAACCGGCGAAATCTTCGGCGGGCCAGCCCAGCTTCACCAGCTCCTGCTTCAGCTGGCCGCGCGCCCACGGCTCGATGACGTACATGTCGTCGCTCAGCCGCGACGGGAGGAGGGGAGCGATGCGCTTGCCCTTGACGATCTCGGCGAGCACCGCCGAGTCCGTCGCCCGCAGCGTCAGAACCCCGTCGGGCTGTCGTTCGATGACGAGCCGGCCGTACCGTGCCACGGTCTCGGCGATGTCGATGGACACCGACTGCGGAGTAGCGAACTTCGAATACCGTTCGAGCGTTCCGAGGATCTCTTCGGTCGTATGGCCTGCGGCCCGCGCGTTCCAGAGGCCCAGCCGGGTGATGCGGTAGGTGTGGATGTGCTCGGGAGCCCGCTCGAGTTCGGCGAAGACCGCGAGCTCGTGCCGCGCTCCGTCGGCCTCGGGATGGGCGACCTCGAGCAACACCGTGCGATCGCTCTGAACGATCAGTGGTCCGTCTGGCATAACTGCCAAGCTTACGTGCCGCTCGCCCGGTCGATGCCCGCCCCCCAGCTCCCTTACTGAGATATAGTCGGCTCAGCGGTGCCCGAGAGAGGATGGCCGTGAGATTCGAGCTCGACGAGAGCGCCGTGCGTGATCTCCTGATGGGGGAGAGCCTGTACGGCGACGCGTCACTGGCTCTTCGCGAGCTGTACCAGAACGCAGTGGATGCCTGCCGCCACCTGGATGCGCGGCGACGGTACCTCCATCGTGCGGTTCCCGCGCCGGCCGAGCGGCGCATCCGTTTCCTCGACGGCGTCGACGTCGACGGGGCGATGTTCGTCGAGTGCGCGGACACCGGGGTCGGCATGGGCCTGCCCGAGCTCAAACAGGCGTTCAGCCGGGCGGGAGTGCGATCGACCGACCGGGTGGCATTCTGCGACGAGCTGCGCGACTACGAACGGGCCGAGCCGCCCGTTCCGCTCTGGACCAACTCCCGCTTCGGAATCGGAGTGCTCTCGTACTTCATGATCGCCTCGCGGGTCGAGATCGTCACGACGACATTCCTTCGTGACGGTTCGCTCGGCACTCCGCGACTGGGTGATCGTGTGCCCCTGCGCGATGACGGCGACTGCCGCCGGTGGTCCGCACCACGAGCGGGCGGCCGGCGAGGTCAACCTGCGATCGTCCAAGACCCCCTTCGACCCCGACCGCCCGCCCGTCGGCGACGCTTCGGCCTGCGTGTGGTGGGTCGACGGATGGGGACCGGTGCTCGCGGACGGGCTCTGGGCCGAGTCCTTCTCCTATGGATCGGTGATCAATCTGACGGGCTCTGGGCCGAGTCCTTCTCCTATGGATCGGTGATCAATCTGACGGGCGAGCACATGCCCCAGCTCACCGTCGACCGCAAACGAATCCTCGCCTTCGATGAGGATGCCTGGCGCGCCCTCGCCGCCGCCGCCATTCCCACGGCCCTCGGGCCTGCCTGGTTCTTCGTCGGGTCACCCCTCTGGCTCGATGCCGTCTTCCCCTTCAACCCGCCGCTCATCGACTCCCTGGTCGACGGAGCATCGAGCGCCGGGCTGGCCATCCGGCAGAGAACCGGGGCGATGGACGTCGCGACCACCGGTCATCTCGTCGGCGACTGCTCCGGCGGGGCAGGCGTCGTCGACGGTACGGTCGCCTGGTGGGCGACCCGCTGCCTGGCGGCAGGAGCCTTTGCCCAGCTGGACATCGACACCTCCGAGTGGCCCGCGGTACTGCCGGCCCGACCGACCGACTCCGTCTTTCTCAACACGGTGAGCCGCACCGTGTGGGGTACCACCTGGCACTTCACCTCTCCGTGGGCGGCGGATGCGATCGCCGTCTACGACACCGAGCGGCATCTGCGCTGGCCGATCGCCCGGATCGTCGGTCGTGCGCGGGAACTCGGGCTCCCGCTCCCCGACGCGGCAGCTGCGCTGCCGGAGACGACCGAGTTCCTGCGAACCCTCCTCGAACAGAACACCTTCTGGCTCATCGAACAGCCCCGACGCTTCGCGGCCTTCGCGATCGTACGGGCTGCGGAGGCGAGCGGTCTCACTCTCGAGCAGGCTGACGACCAACTGAGGAACCGGCACATCGCGGTGGACGACGCGTGGGCGCTGCTCGTCGATGCTCCACCGACCCCGCACGAACGGGTCGCCGCCAGCCAGTGGGGTAACGGCGGCGAGCCCTGGCTCTCGGTGAAGAACCGGGTCGAATTCGCCCACCTCGAGGCGGCCGCCCGCGCTACCGGCACCCCGGTCGACACCGTGGCGGCGGGCCTTCGACGGCTGGGGTTCTCGGTCGACAGCGACCTCCGGCCGGAGCGCCCGGAGTTCGACCCGGCACCGTTCCCCGACACCGACAGCCCCGATGCCGACAGCCCCCGATGCCGACAGCCGCGACACCGACAGCCCCGATGCCGACCGCCGCGACCGCGACCGCCGCGACCGCGACCGCCGCGACCGCGACCATCTCGACCGCGACCGACTCGCGAAGCACCTCGGGCTGAGCGACGACGACCACGCTCGCGTCGACCACTGGCCGCTCACCCGCCGCGACGTGCGGCTGGCGGCGACCGATCGAACCCGTTCGACGTTCTGGCCTGTCGGTGTACCGATCAATCCGCTCGACGTGCGTGATCGCGCTTCGGGGTCGGGTGCGGGTTCGCTCAAGCGGGCGAAGAGGAGACTTCGTGGGCTCGGCTATTCCCTCTTGCCGGTCCCGTTCCGGGTGAAGCATCTCGAGCCTGACGACGAGGTTCTCCTGAGCCGCACCGGCAGTGGATCCAGACCCTGGCGGAGAGTGGGAGAGACGGTCACCCTCCTAGAGCTCCTCACCCTTTCCGTACGGGTCACCCGGCGAGCGGATGACGTAAAAGCGAGGCTCGAGCAGTTCGGTTTCGAGGTGCAGACGACAGATCCGGCGCTGCCCCGGGTGCGGCCCGGGCCAGTCGCGCCCGGCGGACGATCATCCGCCGGGCGGAGGGGGGCGACCGTCGACCGGTGTCAGCCGGCGGAGACCGCCGCCTGCACCTGGGTGATGCTCGCGAGCGGAAGGGTGCGCTCGACGCCCGCCTTCTGGTCGGTGCCGCGCATACGACCGCTGCCGATGCTGGTGGGCACGACCGGAAAGCTGACTTCTGAGCCGTTCGGCAGCTTGACGGTGACGATGACGGCGGTCTTGTTCTTCACGGCGACGTCGAGCTGGCGCACCAGCCACGCCTCGGCCGTGTCGGCACCGGGGCGCACGCCACTGCCGCGCAGGCGGTTGATGAGCTGCTCGGCCGCCTCATTGGTGCTCTCACGTCGGGGCTCCACCACGTGGATCCGGTTCAGGGCGACAGGGTCGCCGCCCGGGCCCTCGGCGATGACGGGATAGCGCGCATCGATGAGCATCCAGTACACCGTCTCGAGATCGAACGTGCTGGTGAGGCGATTCTCCGACGTGAAGACCAGGCCGAGGGCCGAGAGGTTCTGGTCGACGGCGATCGTGTGCAGCAGCTCCACATCGTCGGAGCGAACGAAGCTCTGGGCGAGGTCTGCGCTGGTCGGCACGAGAACGCCGGCACGCAGCAGGCCGTACCGCGCGCTCGAGTCGGCGATGAGGTACTCGAGCGGTTGCGGAATGCCGCCGGGCGCGATGCGTTCGAGAAAGCTCCGGATGCTCGCCGCCGTGAACCCCGCACCGAGCGCCCGCGCGATGGAAGCCTGCGAAATGCGGTACGACGATGCAAGGGAATGCGTCTCGACCTGGGCCAGCTGCCGCAGGGTCGCGTCGATGGCGGGCTCGAGCGGGCCCGGGGCCACGACGGTGAGGTCGTGCTGCAGGTAGACGGTACTCACCTCGGGGGGCAGGAGCGGCTGCACCGCGAGCACGGCCGCCTCTTCGCCGTCGCAGAGCAGCGCGGTGCCCGCAGAGCTGGCACAACCGGCGATGGCGATGCCGAGACGCTCGGCGTCGACCGTGAACTGCTCGATCTGGTCGGTCAGATTCGCACCGCCCGCCGGATAGAGCCAGCGCAGGTAGTCGGCCAGACTCTCGCCCCAGACGCTGTGCACACGGTTGCAGAGTACGAGTCGCACGTTCTCGGGCAGGGCTGCCACCCAGGCCGAAGAAAGGGTGCCCCAGCGCTTGGCGAGGGGGAGCAGCATCCATTCGCGGGAGGCCGATGTGGAGAACCAGGAGGAGTTCTCCCGGGTCGTGAGGCCGGCGGTTGCAGCAACCCTCAACACCGTGTTCATGAGATCTGCTGCCTGGCCGGTGGCCGCCGAGAGCCGTTTCGCGTCGGGGACGGCGAGACCGCCCTTCGCGAGTTCGCGGGCGGGGGTCGTTGCGAGGGCGTTCGTCAGCTCGGTGACGGCGACGGTCGTCTCGAAAGCCCGCTCGGCGGCGAGCTGGTCGGTGCTGCCGCGCTGGCCGTCGGAGAGGGCCTCCGGAGCCTCGGGCGCCGCGACCGACGAGAGTTCGGCAATGGAGGGCAGACCGCGCTCGGGCCACGAGCCCAGAACGTGGAGAACGCTCTCATACGGCTGCAGGATCCCGTCGACGTCGGCGAGCAGGCCCGCGTCGTAGGCCTTCGACACGGCCGCAGGCGCGCTGTCGCGCGGGATGCCGCCGGTTGCGACAAGAGCGAGGGTCTCGCGATCGAGGTGGGCCAGGGCATCCTGGATCGACTCGGGCGCCAGAAGTGCATCTGCCAGGTCGAAGAAGTCGCGAAGGTCGCGCTTGGCGAGGTGGCGGCTGTTCAGCAGACCGACGAGAGCAGCATCGCTCTCGGTCTGCAGTCGGCTGGCCAGAGCGAGCGTGTCACTCATTTGATGCTGCGAGCCTCGCGGGCGCGCTTCCTGAGGCTGATGACGAGCAGCACCACCAGAAAGACGAAGCCGATCGGCAACCCGAACAGCGGCAGCAGGAGGATGGTCGGCCAGACGCCCTGGCTGAAACTGTCGCCCTTCATACCGGCGGCGGTGCCGATGATCACGGCGAGGAAGGCGAGAATCGAGAGCCCTACAGCACTGGCGACCATGTACGCAAGGATGCGCTGGGCCCGGTTGACGGGCGGTGTATTGATGTCGGTCACGCTCCTAACAATACGCATGCCCTGTGGAGCGAATAGGCTGAGGGGTGGCCGGAATGCAAGAAACCGGCAAAGACTTAGAGGAGATCCGCACATGCCAACCGGCAAGGTCAAGTTCTACGACGAAGAGAAAGGCTTCGGCTTCATCAGTTCCGATGACGGCCAGGAGGTCTTTCTGCATGCGTCAGCGCTGCCCGCGGGAGCGAGCGTCAAGGCGGGCACCAAGCTCGAGTTCGGCATCGCCGACGGCAAGCGCGGTGTGCAGGCCCTCTCGGTTCGTGTGCTCGAAGCCCCACCGAGCATGGTGAAGCTCAGCCGCAAACCGGCCGATGACATGTCGATCATCGTCGAAGACCTCGTGAAGGTGCTCGACGGCATCGGCACGAACCTGAAGCGTGGGCGCTACCCCGAAGCGAGCCACAGCCGCAAGATCGCCGCGCTTCTGCGCAAGGTCGCCGACGAGCTGGACGCCTGAGGTTGCCTGAGAACGAAAACGCGCTGCCCGACGATGAATTCGTCGCCGTGGTCGACGAGCCCGACGGATCGATCGCCGAGATCGTCTACGAGGCAGATCCCGTGCTGCTCGCCGCGGTCGAGCAGGCTCGCGCTGCGCTCGCCGAGATCGCCCCCGCCGAGACGATCGGCGAGGTCGTCGGGCACGAGGTCGAAGGAGAGCACCTGCTCAGCCTGTTCTTCCAGTCGAAGCTGCCCGGGTACCCCGACTGGCACTGGACCGCGACCCTCGCGCGGGTCGACGAGAACGCCGAGCCGACGGTGCTCGAGGTCGAGATGCTTCCCGGCGACTCCTCGGTGCTGTCGCCCGCCTGGGTGCCCTGGGCCGACCGTCTGACTCCGGATGCCCTCATCGACGACTCGGAGAGCGAGTTCGATGACGACGATGTCGACGAGGAGCTCGACGACGAGCCGTCTGACGGCGGAGACGACGACGACCGCTCCGACGAGGACGGCTCCGAGGATGACGACTCCGACGACGACGACGACGACGACGACGACGATTCGGACGAGGACGACGACGACTCCGAGGACGACGAACCCGACGCCGAAGTCGTCGCGTCACTCGCGCTCCGGCGCGACCGCGACGGCATCGACATCGATTCGATCGCCAATGAGGGCGCCGCCTTCGACGCGACCGACGACTTCGTGGATGCGGGCGACATCGAGGGCCTCAGCGATCCGGATGGCCTCAGCGACGACCGGGCCTACTGACCCGCCAGGGCGTGCACAGCCCGAACGGGAGCGTGCTCAGCCCGGACTAGAGCTTGCTGAGCACGAACTCGATGCAGCCGAGCAGCGCCCGCACGTCGTCGGGTTCGACCGAGACGAAGGTCGCGATGCGCAGCTGGTTGCGGCCGAGCTTTCGGTAGGGCTCGGTGTCGACGATTCCGTTCGCGCGGAGCGCCTTGGCGATGGCGGCCGCGTCGATGGAGTCGTCGAAGTCGATCGTGGCGACGACCTGCGAGCGGTGCTCCGGGTTCAGCACGAAGGGCGTGGCGAAGCTCGACGCGTTGGCCCAGTCGTAGACGGCGGAGGTCGATTCCGCGGTGCGCGCTGAGGCCCAGGCCAGGCCGCCGTTGTCGTTGATCCACTTCACCTGGTTGTCGAGCAGCAGCAGCGTGGCGAGGGCCGGGGTGTTGAGGGTCTGATTGAGCCGGGAGTTGTCCAGGGCGTTCTTCAAGCTCAGGAACTCCGGGATGTACCGGCCGGATGCGGCGATCTGCTCGACCCGCTCGATGGCGGCGGGAGAGAAGAGGGCGAGCCAGATGCCGCCGTCGGAGGCGAAGTTCTTCTGCGGCGCGAAGTAGTACACATCGGCCTCGGCCGCGTCGAAGTCGATGCCGCCGGCAGCGCTGGTCGCATCGATCACGGTGAGCGCGCCGGCATCCCCGTGCACCCGATGGATCGGCGCCATCACGCCGGTACTCGTCTCGTTGTGCGGCCAGGCATACACGTCGACGCCCTCGACGATCTCGACCTCACCGCGCGAACCGGCGGGTGCGTCGACGATGTGCGGCTTCTGCAGCCAGGGCGCACCCGCCGCCGCCGCGAACTTCGAGCTGAATTCGCCGAAGGTCAGGTTCTCGCTGCGGTTCAGGATGAGACCGAAGGCAGCCGCGTCCCAGAATGCAGTGGAACCACCGTTGCCGAGCACCACCTCGTAGCCTTCGGGGATGCGAAACAGCTCGCCGAGCCGCGAACGAACATCGCCGACCAGGTTCTTCACCGGTGCCTGGCGGTGCGAGGTACCCAGGATGGCGGCCCCGCGTGCCGACAGGTCGGCCAGCTGCTCCGCCCTGATCTTCGACGGGCCCGAACCGAATCGGCCGTCGGTGGGCAAAAGGGCGCTGGGAATCTCGATCGCGGGCATGGCCCCTAGTGTACTGACGGCCGGTGCCACGCCCGGATCGACGGCCAGTAGTCTTGTACCCTACGTGCGCAAGAAGCTAGGAGCGGCCGTTGGCGGATCTGATCGACACCACAGAGATGTACCTCAGGACCATTCTTGAGCTCGAAGAAGAGAACATCACGCCCCTGCGCGCGCGCATCTCGGAGCGTCTCGGGCACTCCGGGCCGACAGTGTCGCAGACGGTCGGCCGCATGGAACGCGACGGTCTCGTCGTCGTCTCGACCGATCGGCACCTCGAGCTGACCGTGCCCGGGCGTCGGAAGGCGATCCACGTGATGCGCAAGCACCGTCTGGCCGAGCGGTTGCTGAGCGACGTCATCGGGCTCGACTGGGAGTTCGTGCACGAAGAGGCATGCCGCTGGGAGCATGTGATGAGCGAGCAGGTGGAGCGGCGCATCCTCGAGATGCTCGACCACCCGACCGAATCGCCTTACGGCAACCCGATTCCCGGGCTCGAGGAGCTCGGCGACATGGCGGCCATCCCGTTCACGCGGGGCGTGGTCAACATCGTGACGCTGGTGCACGGAGCGGTCGGCCCGCAGACCAAGGTCATCAAGCGTCTCGGTGAACCGGCCCAGGTCGACCCCGAGCTGCTGCTGCAGTTGAAACAGTCCGGAGTGGTTCCGGGCAACAGCGCAGCTTTTTCTGCCGCCGGCTCCTACGTGCTCGTCGAGGTGGAGGGGTTCGGCCAGGGGCTGGAACTGCCGAACGAGGTCGCCAGTCACATCTTCGTCGGCATCTGAGGCCATGCAGTCGTAAACCTTCGTTACCAATTTGTTGCAAAGTGGCATTTCGAGGTGACAAAACGGGGGGTCTCCCGTACCATCGAACAAGTCCACGGGGCCCGTACTCACGGCTCACTGCCCGACAAAAGACGAACCAAACAAAGACACAGACAAACCCGCGCAGGGTGGCCGCATCGTCAGATGCTCCGCACAGCGTCGGGGCTGCGACCTAGACCCGCAGCGTGCCGGAGGAATTATCTTGCCCCTTTCGAGCGACTCGCTCGACTCGCCAGAGTCGAAGCACAACCCGAAAAGCATCACCCGCACCCGCGTCTCGCACGCAAAGCCCCGCTCCAAGCCCCGCATCACCAAGCGCGGCATCGCCAGCACCGTGGTCATGACGGCGGCAGCCGGCCTCATCGCCACGATGGCCCTTCCGGCCTATGCGTTCAGCACGGCGGGGGCATTCGATCCCAGCACGTCCACCGTCGCACTCGAGACCGGCCAGCAGTCGTTGGCCGTCGCCGACACCGCTGTCGACGCAACGATCAGCCGCGACAACTACAAGGCTCCGAGCACAGAAGACCTGGCTGCCGCCAAGGCGAAAGCCGAGGCAGAGGCCGCAGCGGCCGCCGCGAAGGAGGCGGCACTTCGCGTAGCCGCTGTCGCGAGCACGACGGCGACCACGACGGCCACGTCGACCACGTCGTCATCATCCGGCAGCAGCGCGGCCTCGAACAGCGGCCTCATCGTCGACCCGCCCTCCGGCCCGTACAGCGGTGCAGCGGTCGTCGCGTTCGCGCAGCAATTCGTCGGCGTCGTTCCCTATGGTTCCGGCGCAAGCCCCGACACCAGCTTCGGCTGCGACGGGCTCACCCAGTACGTCTTCGGGCAGTTCGGTATAAAGCTGCCTCGCACGGTCAGCAACCAGGCCGCGATGGGCACACGCATCTCCGCCGCCGATGCACAGGCGGGTGACCTGATGGTCTACCCGATCGGCCACATCGGCATCTACGCCGGCGACGGCACCATGATCGACTCGCCCGACTGGGGTCGCTACGTCGAGCACCGGCCGGTGTGGGGCAGCTACTACTTCGTGCGACTGGGTATCTAGACGTCTCCATGTCGACTGTTCCATCATCGAGGCGTGAACGCCGCGAGGTCGAGCGCCTTGAAAGCGAAGCCAGAGAGGCCTCGCTGAAGCCCGCCATCCCGGCGACCGTCGTCGCGCACCTCCTCGGCGGTCGCGAGTCCGCTCTTCCCCCTCAGGTTGTCGTGTCACAGGCCGTCGCATCACAGGTTGTCGTATCACCAGCTGTCGCACCGCAGGCTGCCGTCACGCCACAGGCGGTCGCGCCGCAGCCAGCGCCGGTTCAGGCTGAACGCCCGGTTCTGCCCGCGGAGGTCGTCGCCCACCTGACGGCGACCCGGGCACGCGTTCCCCGGCCCCTTATCGCTGCGCCTCGCGCGGTTGAGCCGTCCAGGCCCGTTTTGCCGAAGGTCTCGAAAGAGAAGCCGTCGAAGAAGCGTCGCGTCGCACGTTTTGCCGTCATGACCGCCGCCGTCGGTCTGATCGCCACCATGGCCCTTCCCGCCTACGCCTTCTCGACCGCAGGCGCCTTCGATCCGGTCGCCGATTCCGCCTCGTTCTCCCTCGGCCAACAGTCGGTGCAGACCGCCGTCGAGCAGGGCGTCGTCGAAATCAACCGCGACGACTATCAGGCGCCGACCGAAGACGAGCTCCGGGCGCAGCAACTGGCCGCCGCAGCTGCTGCGCAGGCCGCGGCACAGGCTGCCGCGCTCAAACTCTCGTCCAGCAGCGCGATTTCGGCAGCCGCCTATCCGACGACGGTGTCACCGGCGGTGCAGGCTCTCGCCCAGACGCTGATGGATGCCGTCGCCCGCGGCCAGCTCGTCGGGTCACGCCCCGATCACATCGAGGAAATCCAGTACCTCGCCTCCGGCCAGGTCGTCGAAGGGTGTGGCGTCGACATCCGTGTGCTCCAGACCATCAAGGTGGCGGTCGACAACTTCGCCAAAGTGGGCGTCAGCGACATCAACCGCCTGTGCACCGGCCAGATCGAGGGTGCCGGCACGAACTCTCCCCACTACAAAGCGGGCGGCGGGCACGCGGTCGATTTCTACATCCTCAACGGGCACAGCCTGACGGGTGGCGATTCCGATTCGATGAAGCTGCTGCGGCTGCTCGACCCGCTCGTTCCGCCGAACACGAACGTGGGCCAGAGCGGCTGCCGCTCGTCGGGTTCGGGATTCGTGAATCTCTCTGAGTTCAGCGACTCCTGCAGCCACCTGCACGTCGACTTCATCAGCGCACGCGGCTCCACGCTCAGCTGACCCGTGTGAACAGTCCGTTACAGCTTGGCGATGCATCAGAAGAAGTCGTAGGGAATCGGCGCAGAATTTGTTAGCCTTCTCGCACTGATATTCCGGAGAGAGCATCGGGAGAGTTCGTGAACCAGGCTGGCAGCATCCCCACCACGGGTGACCGCCTGCTGCGCGCGCGAATACTCAGCAGCATCCACATAGCTCGCGCACGATGCGTGAGGTAAGGCGTTGTCCACGTGACAACGCCTTTTTTTGTGCCTGCCCGCCCGATGGCCGACCGGAGTCTCAGCACCGTGAAACCCCTGGTAGCCGACCAGGGGCCTCGAAAGGGAGAACATGCGAACGCTGGTGCTGAACGCGGGCTATGAACCGCTGGGTGTTGTGTCATTCCGTCGGGCGTTGGTGCTCGTCATGAATGACAAGGCGAGGATCGTCGAGAGTGATGAGGATGCGCCCGTCTGGGCGACGTCGGGAGCGTACGAGCGGCCGTCGGTCATTCTGCTGACGCGGTATGTCAAGGTGCCGAGCTCCCGGCAGGTGCCGGTGAGCCGCCGCGGGGTGCTGCGCCGCGACAACCAGCGGTGCGCCTACTGCGGAAAGTCCGCCACGACGATCGACCACATCCAGCCGCGTTCGCGCGGGGGTAAAGACACCTGGGAGAACCTGGTGGCCTGCTGCCTCAAATGCAACAACATCAAAAGCGACAAGACTCCAGCCGAGATGGGCTGGTCGATCGGCACCCAGCCACGCATGCCGCACCACGCCGGCTGGTTCGTGCGTGGCGTCGAGCGCGCACAGCCCGAGTGGGAGGACTACCTGCACTCCGCCGCCTGACCGGCGGCACGGCCTCAGACGACGCGGATGAAGATGTAACTTCCCCAGAGACCGGGGTTGTGCGTCACGTACCGGCCCCAGTCGGGGGAGTGGATGACACCGCCGTGGCCGTCATAGATGCCGATGTGCGCGTTGGGCCACACGACGAGGTCTCCCGCGCGCACCTCCGACGACGACACCCGCACGCCCATGGCGGTCTGCGCGCTCACGAGTCTCGGCAGCCTGATGCCGAAGTGTCCGTAGACCCACTGTGTGAGGCCATCGCAGCCGAAGCTGTCGTTGGGGTTTGCGCCCCAGCCGTAGGGCACCACGCCGACATACTGCTGTGCATACGCGACAACCGCGTTGCCGTCGAACGGTTGCGTCGGTGCATCGGTGATGGGGGCGGGGGAGCTGCTGCCGCCGCCCGAGCTGCCGCCGCTGGAGCCACCGCTGCTGCCTCCCGAGCTGCCGCTGCCCGAGCCACTGCCGCCGCCCGAGCCACTGCCGCCGCTGCTGCTGCTTCCGCTGCTTCCGCCGGATGAGCTGCCGCCCTGGTTCGCGGCTGCTGCCGCTGCGGCCTGCGCGTCGGAGGCGGCCTGCGCCGCGGCGCGGGCCTGCTCTTCTTCGAGCTTGCGCTGCTGCTCAGCGGCCACGCCCGCGGTGTACTGGGCCTCGGTCGTGATCGCGTCGCTGGTCAGAGCGGCGAGCTGCACCGTCATCTCGTCCTGGTGCGCTTCCTGCTCGAGCAGGGCAGCTTTGACACCCTGCTGGGCCGAGACCGCGTCGGCGAGGGAGGAGGCGGCGGCATCCGCCAGTGACGACAGTGCCTTCTCTGCAACGTCGGCCTGGGCGCTCAGCGAGCTGGCGTTGTTCGCGTCTTCGGTGGCCTCGGCGAAGACCTTCTTCGAGGTCTCGCTCAGTTTCGACATCGCGCCGAGCTGGTAGAGCAGATTGTCGCTCTGCTCGCCCGAGACCAGGAGCTTCATCGAGAGGTCGGTGCCGGCGGAGCGCGCGAACTGCGCGGTGAGTCCGGCGGCCTGTTTGCGCGACGTCTCTGCCTTCGCCTGGGCTTCGCCGGTCTGCAGTCGCAGTTGGTCGGCCTTGAGCGTGCCTGCGGCCAGAGCATCCTGAGCTGCCTCATTGGCAGACCACGCCCTGTCGGCCACGGCCTGGGCGGCCGCAACCTCGTTCTGCAGACCCGAGATGAGGCCCTGCAACCGGGAGATCTCGGCCTGCTTCGACGCTTCGTTCGAGCGCGCGGCGACGACATCGCTCCAGCTCGGATAGTTGTCGGCGTATGCGCCTGTCGAGCCGGTGATGCTGCCGGCGACGGCGAGTGCGGTCACCGAGAGGCCGACGACCAGAACTCTCCACGGGGCGCCGCGACGTGCGGGGCGGCGGGGGGATGACGACATGGATCCTCGAGTCTGCTCACGTTCGTCACAGAAGTAACTCCAGTCACAAGAGTCACACCTACAACACCAACAACATCGACCACAGTAGCAACACACCGGCGTGTTGCCTACAGTTTGCTGGGTACAGGGCCGAATTCCGGGCGCGTCGCAACACCGGAACCATCGAGAGAGGGTGTATTCGCCTAGAAGTCGTCGACGTGCAGGTGCGTACAGGTGTCGGCGAAGTCGGAGAAGTTCTTCAGGCTGGGCTCGCTGCCCGCCGAGCTCCGGCAGTTGCGCTGGCCGAGGCCCGACCCGTACGGCATGATCGGGTCGAGCGTCTTGATGAGCGCGATCGAGGCGCCGTTCGAGCCGTTCAGGCCCACCCCGCCCGCAGAGATGAAGTCGACCGCGTGCCCGCCGCCGTTGCGGTAGTGGGCGGATGCTGTACCGGCACCCTCGATCTGCCCGGTGCAGCGCCGGCTGATGTCACTCACGGCCGCGCTGCCGAACGCCCGCACGGCGGTGACCATGGCCTGCAGGATGACCGTGTCGATGCCGCAGTTCGGAACGGACTTACCGGCAGCGATGAATTCGATCTCGAAGATGTGGTCGGGGTAGGAGCCGCGGAACTGTCCGCTCGCGACGTAGTCCATCAGCTCCTGGGCGAGGGCCTGCTGGTCGCTGGAGACGGGTCCGACGCTGACGCCGGCACCGGCTGCACGCGCTGCGGCGGCGGCGGCTGCGGCGGCCCGGGCGGCGGCGGCACGCGCTTCGACCCCGGCCTGGTACTGGGCCTCGGTGGTCGCGACATTGCTCTCGAGCGAGGCGAGCTGGGCGTTCAGCTCCTCCTGGTGGGCGCTCTGCTCGGTGAGGGCCGCAATGAGGTCGCGCTGGGCGGCAGCGGCCTCCTCGAGGGCGGTCTGGGCCGCAGCGGCGAGGCCCGCGAGGGCGTTCTTGGCCACCTCGGCCTGGGCGCTCACCGAAGCCGCAGTGTTCGCATCCTGCTTGGCCTGGTCGTAGATGCCCGTGATGGTCTCACTGAGTTTTCCCATCGAGCTCAGCTGCGAGAGCAGATCGCTGGCCTCGGAACTGCTGCTGCCGAGTAGCAGCGAGGTGATGTTCTGGTTGCCCGACTTGGCGAAGGTCGCCGCGATGAGGGCGGCCTGGCGGCTGGAGGTGTCGGCCTTCGTCTTCCAGGTCGCGGCGCTGGCGGCGAGGGTGTCGGCCTTCGACTGTCCGGCGGCGAGCGCGGCCTGCGCTGCGGCGTCTTCGGCGGAGCGCTGCTCGACCAGGGCCTGCGCGGCAACGGCTTTTGCCTGCAGATCAGCGATGATGCGATTGATCGTGTCGACCTCGGCCTGCTTGGCCGATTCGCTCGAGCGGGCAGCCTGCACGTCGTCCCAGCTGGGGTAGTCGTCGGCGAACGCGACGGTCGTCGGGCCGAGCACCGTGCTGACGGCAGTGAGGGCCATCACGAGCAGGGTGGCGGCGAACATCCGGGATCGTGTTGCACGCCGTCGACGCGGGGCTGCGGTGGAGAGAGAAGTCGTCATGGGTCCTCGGGCGCTCGGGTACCGTCTGGTGGGCAGGCACGTCCACAGTCGTGTCTAACATCGGCTGCGCGCTCTGCGGCGCTTCCCGCGCGGTGATTCGTCAACCCGAACGATTGCTGTGCATCCGCTTCTCGGCCTGTAAACTTTCTTCGGTCAGCCTCTGTAGCTCAATGGAAGAGCAAGTCCGTCCTAAGGATTAGGTTGGGGGTTCGAGTCCCTCCAGGGGCACCTATCCGCCGTACTCTCCCGTTGCTTGACGCTCGCGTCTCTTCGTTCTACTCTCATTTACATCGTTGTAATTTACATCGATGTAAACACATGAACGGTACAAGGAGATCACGATGACAACGATGTCGTCTTCCCGGACAACGCCCAGACGACGGATGCGGCGACTCGTCACCGCCGCCGCCGTACTCACCGCCGCACTCATCGCACCGCTCGCGCTGACCTCGTCTGCATTGGCGGTGACGACGGGTAACGGCAGCCTGGTGTACTCGCCCGCCGCCGGAACGTCGTTCAACCCCGAAGGTGGGCAGCCCGCCGGAACGACGTACTCGAAGATGATCGTGCTGAAGAACAGCGGCAGCTCGAACGGCACCCAGATCGTCACGTTCGACCAGCTCGTGCTCGAGAACGGCGTGCAGGTCTACCCGATCTACCGCAGCACGAACAACGGCTCGACGTGGACGAGGATCGCTGCGGTCAAACCGAGCACCCAGTTCCCGACGCTGACGCGCACCGCCCAGCCCTCGCTCTACGAGACCCCGGTGCAGCTCGGTTGGATGCCCGCCGGTACGCTCCTGCTGAGCGGGATGATCATGCCGACCGATCGCTCGAGCAGCCGTCTCGTGATGTACAAGAGCCTCGACCACGGGGTCACCTGGTCGTTCGTCAGCACCGTCGACACCGGGGGGCCCGCGACCTACGATCCCTCGCCCACCTCGACGAGCTCGACAGTCTGGGAGCCGTCGCTGGCGGTCGACGCCAACGGCGGCCTGGTGACCTACTTCTCGGATGAACGCCAGAAGGCCAGCAATGTCCTGCAGGCGGTCAGCTACCGACGCTCGACCGACGGCGGGCTCACCTGGGGCAGCCTGGTGAACGTCTCGGCCCCGAACAACAAGAGCGACCGGCCCGGCATGATCACCGTGACGCGGCTGCCCAACGGCAACTACATCGCCACCTTCGAGGTCGTGAACCGGCCCAGCCAGTCGAACAACACCGCTCCGGTCTACTACAAGATCTCGCCTGACGGGCTGACCTGGTCGCCCACGACGAGCATCGGTACCCAGATCACCCTCCCCAACGGTCGCGGCATCGGGTCGTCGCCCGAGGTGCGCTGGGTTCCGACGGCCGGCAACGCGAACGGGATGATCGTGGTCTCGTCGAAGTGGGGCCTCACCTCCGCAGGCGCCATCGACGGCGGCCAGAACTTCTTGGTCAACCGCAACCAGGGCAGCGGATCGTGGGAGCAGCTCCCGTACGCCGTCACCTACGACGCGGCCGACACCGAGGGCGGCACGTTCAGCGGATTCGCGCAGAGCTTCGACAGCAGCGCCGACGGCAAGACGCTGTACCACGCGACGAACGTCGAGAATCTCTCCACGGGCTACAACGACGTGCGGGTCGGTTCCATCCCGATCAACGCACAGCAGTACGAGGCCGAGTCCGCCACCCGGGTCGACACGACACTGGTCACCCAGGCCGACGCGAAGGGCGGAACCAAGGTCGGCAACATCAACAACGCGACCAGCTCGGTGAAGTTCACGGTCACAGCCGCCACCGCCGGCACCTACACGATGAACGTGCGCTACGACAACGGCACCACCACGACGAGCACGCACAACGTCAGCGTGAACGGCGGGGCGACTTCTGCGGTGTCGTACCCGCCGTCACCGAACTGGGGCCGGTTCCGCTGGGCGCAGCTGAACGTCACCCTCGTCGCAGGCAGCAACACGATCACCTTCACGAAGGGAACGGGTTTCGCCGAGCTCGACCAGATCCAGCTCTACCAGCCCTAAGGGACACGCTTACGGATGGAAGTTTCGAGAACCATCCGTAAGCGCCCCGTGCGGCCGATGCGGAGCGGGCGCGTCAGGGCTCGGTGAAGACCACCGGGACGCAGTCGAGGCGGATGTGGTCAGTGAAGAATCCTCTGCTTTTGTGCCGATGCCAAGTAGTGTTGGCGAAGGAGGTTCCGTCGATCATGAAACTGCAGACCGCCACTTTTCTGGTGGGAGCGTCCTGCTTGGTTGCCATGCTCAGCGGTTGTACCTCTACGGCATCGGTATTCGATTCCGCCGAAGCGGAAACAGATTCGCCGCCAGCTTCGGTCGTCCCCAGCACCTCCATGGTCGCGGGAAGCTCTCGTTTGGTTGGATCCTTCGGCGATGCTCGATATTTCGCTTTTCAGAAGAACACCGGGCCGGGGCCTCGCGAGAATTGCTTACTCGTCGTTCAGTCGGGCGGGGAGGATTTTGTGGCCTCTTGCTCAGCGTCGGGATGGGTGGGGGCCATCTCCCCGACGCTCGGGGAAGCGCGCCTCTACGTCGACGGGGTGCGCGAGGTTTCGGAGAACCAGACGAAGATCTCCAACTGGGTCGTGGTCCTTTCCCCGCCCACCTCATGACTGTTCTCAAACCGTCCTCAGGAAGGATGCGCGGAGGTCGATTCGTCTGCGGGTGGGTCTGCCCGCACATCTCTGGTAGCCGGTTTCGGCGGATCTCAGCGAGGGGTGCCGGAGGCAACAGTCAGGGTTCGGTGAGGACCACGTCGGCGAGGGCGCGGGGGTTCTCGCGGGCGATGAATGCGCGCTCCTGGGCCGCCCATCGCTCCCAGTGCGGTTCGTAGGTCGAACCGTCGCGGGCGAGGGCGCGCCTGCGGCGGGTGGTGCCGTCGAGCTCAACCCAGACGCGCAGGGTGGCGAGGGGCGCGTTCTGGCGGCTCAGGCTCCCCATGCCTTCGACGATGAGGGGCAGGGCCGGGTCGACGGATGACCATTCCGCGGGTCGGGCGGTGGCCCAGTCGTAGCGCTGCCACCGTGGCGCGGCTGGCGCGAGCAGTTCGTCGTGGATGTGGCTGCTCGCTGCATCGAGGCCATCCCAGCCGGGGTAGATGTCATCGAGGCGCACAAGGACGACCGGCGCGGGCCACCGTTCCGCCAAAGCCGTCGCGAGGTCGGTCTTGCCCGAGCCGGAGCGGCCGTCGATCAGCACGACGTGCCGCGTCACGGGGTCTGAGAGCAGAACGGAGAGCAGAGCATCCGCCCGCCCCTCGGCCTGTGGTGAACTCACGAGAACCGAATGGGCAGATAATGAGGCATGGGACTTTTCATTGGAATCATTGTCGTCGGCATCATCCTTCTCGTTCTCGGCATCGCCGTCGAGGCAGCGAAGATTCTGATCTACATCGGTATCGCCGTGCTGATCATCGGTGTAATCGCGACGCTGCTGCGCTACATCCGCAACAAGGCCTAGCGCCCGCCCGGCCGGCAGCCGGCAGCGACGCGCCTCACCCCGCGATCAGCAGGAACACCAGGCCCAGCAGGGCCGGTGTGCCCTGCAGTGCAGCTGCGCGCAGGCGCTCGCGCCCGGTCGACAGCAGCACCAGCGCCGCCAGCACGATCGACGCCGAGGCGAACGCGGCCAGCGTGAAACCGGCCTGGTGGGTTCCGGGCAGGGAGTAGAGCACGAGCCCCAGAGCGGCACCGATGGCCAGGAACAGGTTGTAGAAGCCCTGGTTGTAGGCGAGCGGCGCGGTCGTTTCGGCATCTTCCTGCGAGGCCAGTCCGAAGCGTTTCCAGACGACGGGCCGACGCCACTGCACGCTCTCCATGACGAAGATGTACACGTGCAGAAGCGCCGTGATTCCGATGAAGACGGTGGCGAGGATACCCATCGGGCCAGTCTATGCAAGCGCCACATTCCGGGCTCCGATCGGCGTATTCTGACAGGGCAGACGGCGCCTTGTGAAATGACTCCGGCAGCCGCGCAGTACCGAGAGGAGCACCTATGGCTATCAACGACGACGACATCAGCACCGAACAGGGAGCGGGCGGAGAGGGTCCCGCAGATGGCGGCGCAAACCCGAATGGGCACGATGGCGGAGCCGATGGCTCGGCCAGTGCTGGCGAAGGTCCTGCTGACGGGGGCGCAAACCCCGACGGCCACGACGGCGGAGCCGATGGCTCGGCCGACGACGGGGAAGGTACCGCCGATGGCGGCGCGAACTCCGGTGGCCACGACGGTGGGGCTGACGGATCAGCGTAGTGCCTGATTTCGAGCGCGGGTCGGGAAACCGGCCCGCGCTTTCTCGTGTGTGAAGCACCTTTCCCCACTATCCCAGGAGCACTGAACGACCGATGGATGCACTGCCTGCCCTGACCCGCATGGTCGGCGATCTCGCCCCCACGTTCGGTGCCGACTACTGGTCGACGAAGCCCTACGTCTACGAGTCGCGCGGCGACGCGCAGCGCTTCGACGACCTCTTCAGCGCCGACGCGGTCGACGAGCTGGTGACGTCACGCGGCATCCGCACTCCGTTCATGCGCATGGCGACCGAGGGCACCGTGCTGGCGCAGAAGTCGTACACCGCTCCCGGCGGATTCGGGGCCGAGGTGGGCGATCAGGTCAGCAGCGAGAAGGTGCTCGCCGAGTTCGCGGGCGGCGCGACGATCGTGCTGCAGGGGCTGCACCGCACGTGGCCGCCGCTGGTGGAGTTCACCCGTCGGCTGACCGACGACCTCGGGCATCCGGCCCAGGTGAATGCGTACATCACCCCGGCCTCCTCACGCGGATTCGACCCCCACTACGACGTGCACGACGTCTTCGTGCTGCAGATCAGCGGTGAGAAGCAGTGGCGCATCCACCGGCCGGTGCACGTCGATCCGCTGCGTGACCAGCCCTGGAGCGACCACCGGGCGGCCGTCGCGGCCGAGGCATCCGGCGCCGCTCACATCGACCGCGTGCTGCAGCCCGGCGACGTGCTGTACCTGCCGCGCGGCTGGATCCACTCGGCCGAGGCGCTCGGCGGCACCTCCGTGCACCTCACGATCGGCATCGCGGCGTACACGCGGGCCGATGTCGCCTCCACCCTGCTCGAGGTCATCGGGAAGACGCCGGCACTCCGCGGTTCACTGCCGCTGGGCATCGATTTCAGCGACCCCGCCGAGGTGCAGCCGATCGTCGAGCAGGTGCTGGAGTCTCTGCGCGCCGCACTTGCTGTTCCGGATGATCGTTCCACCGCCGCCCGTCAGGTGCAGTCGGTGGGGGCTGCGCTCGCGCGGCGTCTCGCGACCGACGTCAAGCCCGAACCGGTCTCGCCGCTCGCGACCGTCGATGCGATCGCAGCGCTTTCGGCGACGAGCCGTGTGCGGTGGCGGGGCTCCCTCCGCGCACGGGTCGAGGATGCGGGCGAGACCGTGCGCATCCTCGCCGGTACGAAGGTGCTCGCGCTCCCCGCCGAGGCAGCGTCAGCGGTGCGGGCGCTCGCCGGTGGCGCGCCGACCGCGGTGGGAGCCCTGCCCGGGCTCGACACGGACTCCGCGATCGTGGTGGTGCGGCGACTGCTCCGCGAGGGTCTCGTGGTGCCGGCGTGAGCGGTCTGACCCGCGCGTCGCTCGGCGCGCTCTTCGGCGCGTTGTTCGGCGCGTTCCGCCCCCTCCGTCACCCGTGACGCCCGGCGGTACGCCGACTCGCTTCCCGCTGCAGCCGGCGGAGGGCAGCTCGGGCGTGCCGAGCTCCGGGGGCTTCGCGCTGCGCGGCGAACCGCGGTTGCTCGCGATTCCGCTGTCGTCGACCCGCCACCTCGGCACGGGTTCGCCCGACTGGCTGCCCTGCAGTGACCGCTCCCGCGAGCGCCGCGATCCCCTCTTCGCAACGGGATCGCGCGGGCTGCAGTGGTTCCTGGTCGAGATAGAGGGGTCGTGGGGTGCGAACGCGTTCACCTCCTCCGCGCTCTCTCGGCAGCTGGGACAGCAGCTGGTGTCGCGCATCGAGGCTGCGGGCATGCGTCCGCTGGCGATCAGGCGCACCGGGCGACGCGGGGCGCAGTCTGTTCCGCGCTGGCGGTGGGCATTCGTCGATTCGAGGCCCGGGTTCGAGCAGGTGCGGTGGGGCGAGGTGGATGCACCGGAGCAGCTGCTCGATGTTCCCCTCGACGGCTCCACGGGCATCCACTCGGCGAAGCCGATCTACGGCGTGTGCACGCACGCGAAGCACGATCGCTGCTGCGCGGTGCGGGGGCGCCCGGTCGTGGGGGCGCTCGCGGCGGAGTTCCCCGACGAGACGTGGGAGTGCTCGCACCTCGGCGGTGACCGCTTCGCCGGAACGATGGTGCTGCTTCCCGAGGGCCTCTACTACGGCCGGGTCGACGACGTGGATGCGGTCGACGTCGTCGACCTTGCGCGGGAGGGGCGCGTCGACGAGCGTTTCTTTCGCGGGCGCAGTTCGCTCACGCACGCGGTTCAGGCCGCACAGCACTACGCGCGGCTGCAGTTCGGCGACGACCGCCTCGCCGCCTACGCTCCGCTGGGCGAGGCCCCGGGCGAGGGGGATGGCGTCACCGTCGTGACGCTCGCGGCGGGCTGCGGCGGTGCGGAGGGCGGTGCGGCAGCGGGCGGTGCGGCGGGCGGGACGATCGAGGTCGCGGTCGCCGAGATTCTCTCGCAGCCGCTCCTCAGCAACTGCGGCGCCACCCGCTTCGGCCGCGTGCGCGAGTACGCCCTGGTGTCGCTCACCGTCACCTGAAACCCCAGTCGGGCGCGCGGGCCTCCAGGCGGCCGGCTACGCGTCAGAGGGTGTCGAGGAGGGCGAGCAGCCACGAAGGGCCGAGCACGCGGGCGCCGAGCTCCGTGACGCGGGCAGCAAGCTCGCGATCGGCTGTCACGACGAACACGCGGGCCGCTGCGGCAGGAGTTTCTGCGCCGGGCAGCGCCGCGCCGGGCGCGAGAGCAGCCACCGCATCCACGATGGCCTGGTCGCCGTCGCGTTCGGCCGCCACGATGCGCACCTGTGCGGCGATGTCGGCGGCGCGCGTTCCGCCGGCCAGGGGAGCGGCGGCCGGGTCGCCCGGCAGATCATCCTGAGCCGCATCCTGAGCCGCATCCGGAGCCGGCGCACCCCCCGGAACCTGCGCGCCGCGGGCCTGCCCCTCCACCACGAGCACCACCTCAAGCCACCACCTCGTGTTCTCGACCTCCACGCCGAGCGATGCCGCGTCGAACCCCGTACGACTCAGCGTCAGCAGGGACGCGGCGAGGCGTTCGGTGGCTCCGAGGCGGTCTTTCCACCAGCCGTCGGGGCGGGATCCGACGACGTTCGCCGAATCGACGACGAGCACCGAGCGCCGGCCCAGTTCGGCCCGGAGGGTCGGCCAGCTCGCTCCAAAACCCGGATGAAGCGGCAACTCTGCGACCTCGTCGACGGGCACCCAGCGCACCTCGATGCTCTCGGCATCGGTGACGGCGGCGTCGAACTCTGAGGTGACGTCGACCACCACGGTGGTGTAGCTCCAGAACCCCAGGTCGAGGGTGGAGGTGAGCTTCAGGCGCAGCGCGTCGACGACGACGCCCGCCTCTTCGCTCGCCTCGCGGATCGCGCCCTGCACGGAGGTCTCACCCTCGTGCCGGGCGCCGCCGGGCAGCCCCCAGGTTCCGCCGTGGTGACTCCAGTTGGCCCGGTGCTGCAACAGGATGCCCCGCTCGGCATCGTGTGCCAACAGCCCGGCGGCTCCGAAACGACCCCAGAACTTCGCGCCCGAGCCGTCTTCGACCCAGCCGTCCCCGCTGTTCGGGGCAGACCGCAGGCGGGGAGGAACAAAGGAGTGAGGCGAGGACGTCGCCGGCTCTGACATGACCCAATTCTGTCACCCGCCGGGCGCCCGACACGCGCGGTGTGCGAAACGCACCCCCGCTTCCCGGGATTACCCGGTTCGGGCGCATAGGGTGTGCGTGTGTGGCGTGCCGATAAGAAACGAGATTCAGACCCTGATGCGTCTGAGACCGACGAAGCGACGTCGGTGTGGGGTCGTCGTGGCGACTCTTCGACGCTCGGCAGAGGTGATCAAGCGATGAAGACAGGATCGATCATCTCGACCGACGACCTGGTGGAACCCACCCGTGACCTGTGGCGTAGCGAGCTCGCCGCGGTCGGCGGGCTGTCGCCGCTCCTCCACTTCGACGACTCTCCCCGTTCGCGCGTCGACCTCACATCGACCCACCCGAGCGGCCTCGCCCAGTTCATCACCGGCAACGCGACCCTGCTGTCGAGCCTCATCCGCGACGAACTCGCCCTCCGCAGCGCCCGCATCGCAGCCGGCGCCATCACCGACAAGGGCGTCGAACTCCGCGCCGTTCGCGGCATCGACTCCGTGCACCTCGCCATCGGCCTGGCCCAGTGGAAGCTGGAGGAGCAGGAGTTCAGCGCCCCCCTGCTGCTCCGCCCGCTTTCGGTTCGTCGCTACGGTCGCGACTTCGAGCTTAAACTCCGCGGCCCGGCCTTCGTGAACCCCGAACTGGCTCAGGCGCTCCGCGACCAGTTCCAGATCACCCTCGACGCCGAGCAGGTGGTCGCGCTCGCCGCGACCAACGGTGTCTTCAAGCCCCAGCCCGTCATCGACCACCTGCGCGGTATCACCTCGCATCTGCCCTGGTTCAGCGTTCAGCCACGTCTGGTGGTGTCGTCGTTCGCGGGTGTCGCCGATTCGATGGTGTGGGATGCCCGTTCCCTCGATCATCCGGTGCTCGACGCCGTCGCCGGCAGCCTGACCGCCCGCCGCGGTGTGCAGGAGTCGTTCCGGCCCATCGAACCGACCCCTCAAGACTCCCGGCCACCGTCGACCGACACTCTCCTGCTCGATGCGGATGCGGAGCAGGAGAACGTCGTCGCCCAGATCTCCGGCGGCAACTCGCTGGTCGTCAAGACGCTGCCCGGCACCGGTGGTACGCAGACCATCGTCAACGCGGTGGGTGCACTCGTCGCCCAGAACAAGCGCGTGCTCGTCGTGAGCCCCCGTCGCCTGAGCCTTCGCGGCATCGCCCGCCGGCTCAACGATGTGGGCCTGCCGGGCGTCGCCGTGTCGCCCCGCACGCTGCGCCGAGACCTCATCCAGTCGATCGGGCGCAACGAGAAGGCGATGCAGCCGCACGTCTCCGACGTCGACGAGGCGCTCGTGCGCCTCCGCCACGTGCTCATCGACTACCGCCAGTCGCTCTCACGCGTCGACCCCCTGCTCAAGGTCTCGGTTCTGGATGCGCTGCGGGAGCTCGCGCGCCTGTCGCTGCTCTCCCAGCCGCCCGCCACGACCGCCCGGCTCGACCGCCCGTCGCTCGAAGCGCTGGCCTCGGGCCGGGGCAGGGCCGCGAAGACGCTGATCAAGGCGGCGGCGCTCGGCGAGTTCCGCTACGGGCCCGACGATTCCCCGTGGTACGGCGCAAGCTTCGAGAATGCCGAAGACGCCGCCGCGGTGCACGCGACGGCCAAGCAGATCCACCGCGTCGATCTACCCAGCCTTCTGACGAAGGCGTATGACCTCGTGGGCCAGACGCACATGCGACAGTTCACGACGATCTCCGAGCTCGGCTCATACCTGCGCCTGCTTCTCGACCTCCGCGAGACGCTCGACAAGTTCCTGCCGGTGGTCTTCGACCGCTCGCTCACCGACATCATCGCCGCCACCGGCGCCCGCCGCGACTCGGCCCAGATGACGGGTACCTCTCGCCGCCGCCTCCGCAGTCTCGCAAAGGAGTACGTGAGGCCCGGAGTGCACGTGAGCGACATCAACGCGTCGCTCCGCCGCATCCAGCAGCAGCGCACCCTCTGGCACCGCTTCGCGGCCGCCGGCATCCCGCCCGAGGTTCCGACCGGGCTCGACGACGTGCAGGTGGCGTTCCAGCGGGTCAACGAAGACCTGGCGCGGCTGGATGCTCCGCTCGGCCTGACGGGAACCGCCCGCCAGCTCAACGAACTCCCGATCAACGAGCTCATTCCGCTGCTCGAGGGCCTCGCCGCCGACTCAGAGGTTCTCGCGAACCTGCAGGAGCGCACAGCACTCCTCGACACGCTCCGTGAACTCGCGCTCGACCCGCTGCTCACCGACCTGTCGCAGCGGCACATCCCCGAGCACGCGGTGGCCGATGAGCTCGAACTGGCCTGGTGGCAGTCGGTGCTCGAACTGATGCTCGCGAACGATCGGGCCCTGCTCGGCGCGAACACGGGCATCCTGGACCGTCTCGAGAGCGACTTCAAACTCGTCGACGAGGCACACGCATCCGTCAGCGGCCAGATTCTCGCGTGGCAGCTCGCCGAGACGTGGAGTGTCGGACTCGTCGACCACGCCGAGGAGGCGACCGCCCTCAAGGGCCTGCTGCGCGGCGACGGCGCCAGTTCGGCCTCGTTGCAGCGCGTCGCGCCGTACCTCAGCCGTGTGCTCGCGCCGGTCTGGCTCGCGTCGCCGTATGAGGTGTCGGAGATCACCGACGAGATCGTGTTCGATGCGGTCATCCTGGTGGATGCCGGTGCCACGACCCTCGCCGAGAACGCCGGGGCGATCCGCCGGGCGAAACAGGTTGTGGCGTTCGGTGACCCTGTGACGCAGACGCCGTCGCACTTCGAGATCGCCGTCGCCGCCGTGGTGCAGCCCGCGCCGCGCACCGCGGTCGTCGCCGACACGCAGTCGGTCGAGGAGCTCGCAGGGGAGTCGGCGATGGCCCGGCTCAGCGAGATCGTTCCCACCCTGTCGCTGACGCGCAGCTACCGTGCGGGCGGCGAAGATCTCGCCGAGCTCGTCAACCACCGCTTCTACAACGGCAAGATCGACTCCCTGCCCTGGGCTGGCACGTTCCTCGGCCACGGCAGCCTCACCCTGCACTACCTCGAGGGGGCGGGCGGGATGCCCGACACCGAGACCGGTGCCGTCGAGAGCGTCGACGCCGAGGTCGAGCGTGTCGTCTGGCTCGTCATGGATCACGCCCAGAAGTACCCGCGCGAGTCGCTCATGGTCATCACGGCCAGCGCCAAGCATGCGGTGCGGGTGCAGCAGGCAGTGCTCTCGGCCTTCGCCAAGCGCAGCGACCTGAGCGACTTCATCCTCAAAGACCGCGCCGAGCCGTTCATGGTGGCGACGCTCGAGCAGTCGGTGGCGCAGAGCCGCGACCGCGTCATCTTCTCGGTCGGTTACGGCCGCACACCGCACGGCCGGGTGCTGACGAACTTCGGGCCGCTCGCCAAGCCGGGCGGAGAGCGCCTGCTCGCCGTCGGTATGACCCGGGCGCGCCGCTCGATGGACATCGTGAGCTGTTTCAAGCCGACCGACATCGACGAGGAACGCATGACGTTCGGCGTCGTGTCGCTTCGCCAGATTCTGACCGAAGCCGAGAACGGACCGAACCCCGACACGTTCTCGAGCCCCGGGGATGCTCTGCTGATCGACCTCGCCCGGCGCCTCGGTGCGCGGGGGCTGGAGGTCGCGTTCGAGCACCGCGGCAAGCTCACCCTCGTGGCGTCGTACGAGGGCCGTGCCATCGTCGTCGAGACGGATGCGGTCGTGCACTCCATGAGCCTTCGCGAATCCCTCCGCCTGCGGCCCGACATGCTCAAGCGTCTCGGCTGGCACTACCTGCGCGTGCACAGCTTCGAGCTCTTCACCGACCCCGAGGCCGTCGCGACCCGCATCGCCTCGGTGATCGGCGTGCGCCAGCTCGCTGCCGTCTGACCGCTGCGCACTGGCCGCTGCGCACTGGGAGCCCTGCGCACTATGGGCGGGCGTCAGTAGTGCGGAGGGACGTCTTCGCGAAGGCGGGAGTCGTTGTCGTCGGTCGGGTCGCCCCAGGCGCGGAGGGTGTCCTCTGCGGCACGATCGGAATCGGCGTCGGAAGCCCTGCGCGGGCCGGGCTTCGGCACGACTTCCGGCCCCGGTTCTCCGTCTCGGCCGGGTGCGGGCGCGGTCGTGACGCGGCGACGGCCGACCCGTTTCAGCGGGAGGGCGGCACCACGATCATCCGGAGCCTGGGTCACGGCACGCGCCGGCTGCGCGCCAGGAGCGTGAGCCTCATTCGTTGGGGAACGGCGGGCCGGCCGGCGTCTGGCTGGCCGTGACGGCGCCCACGGAGCGCTGCGCAGCCAACAGGTCGCGAATCTCGGTCAGCAGTTCGGCCTCGGTCGGCGGGGTCGCTGCGGCGGCCTCGGTGGCGGGGCTCTGCTGATTCTTGAAGAAGGCGACCTTCTTGAGGTGGTTGATGGGAAGCACGAAGACGAAGTACACGACGAGCGCCACGATGAGGAACTGGATGATCGCCCCGAGCACCAGTCCGAACTTGATGGTCGCCGAGCCCACGTGCACGTCGAGCGCGTCGTTCAGGGTGTCGGACTGGAAGATGGCAGAAATGATCGGGTTGAAGATGCCGGTCACGATTGCGGTGACCACGGCGGTGAACGCCGCACCGATGACCACGGCGACAGCCAGGTCGATGACATTGCCGCGAAGGATGAACTCTTTGAAACCGTTGAACATGGATACCCCTGACGGTGTGTGGTGTTTACGTGGCGGGTGTGGAGGAGCTGCCGCCGGCGGAGGGTGTCGAGGGTGCTGCGGCGGGTTTGCTCTCGGAGGATGAGGAGCCGGAAGATGAGGAGCCGGAGGAGGACGTCTCCGGGGCTTTCTTCTCAGACTTCTTCGCGCCCTCCGACGACGACGTCGTGGCCCGGGAGTCGTTGCGGTAGAAACCCGACCCGGTGAAGCTCACACCGATCGGGCTGAAGACCTTCCGCAGTTTGCCGCCGCAGACCGGGCAGACCGTCAGGTTGTCGTCGGTGAACGACTGTTGGATGTCGAACGCTTTGTCGCACTGCGTGCAACGGTAGGAATAGGTAGGCAAGGAATACTCCAGGTGCTTGTGGTGTCGGGGTTCAGAAGGTCAGGATGCGGGTGGGCGTGACCACGCCGTCGACCGGTTGGTCGTGCACCTCGCGCGGCACGTCGTCGAGCAGCTCGTCGTCGTAGATGAGTGCGTAGACCGGCGGGCACTTCAGCATCGAGCCCAGTGTCTTGTCGAAGTAGCCACGGCCCCAGCCCAGCCGCATTCCGGCCCCGTCGACGGCGGCTGCGGGAACGACGATCAGGTCGACGTCGTTGATGGCGATCGGCCCGAGCAGTTCGCCGACGGGCTCAGGCATGCCGAACAAGCCCTGTACCTCGCTCTCACCGTCGCCGTGCGCCCAGTCGAGCAGGCCGTCTTCGCGGGTGATGGGGAAGAGGGTGCGCACGCCGTTCTCGAAGGCCCAGTTGAGGTAGGGCCTGGTATTCGGCTCGCTCGGCGCCGAGAGGTAACAGGCGACGACGGATGCTCCGCTTCGCTGGGTGAGCGCGATCAGGTTCGCTGTGAAGGCCTCTGTCGCCCTGTCGCGCTCGGTGGAGGTTCTGTTGCGCCGTCGTTCACGCAGCTCGGCGCGAAGGGCGCGCTTGATGTTGCTCGTTTGCGACAGCATGATTCGATTTTAGGTGCAGGACTGTGACGGCAGTGTTTCGCGTCACTTCTCAGGGCGCGTCCGAATCTTCGATACCCTCATAGCCATGACCTCCCCTATCACCAAAGTTGTGATTCCCGCGGCCGGGCTCGGAACACGATTCCTGCCTGCGACCAAGGCAATGCCCAAAGAGATGCTCCCGGTCGTCGACAAGCCGGCCATCCAGTACGTCGTCGAAGAAGCCGTGGCGGCGGGGCTCGTCGACGTGCTCGTCATCATCGGCCGCAACAAGAATGCGCTCGCCAACCACTTCGACCGCAACACCGAACTGGAGCACACCCTCGAGCAGAAGGGCGACAACAAGAAGCTCGCCCTCGTCGCCGAGGCCAGTCAGCTCGCCGACGTGCACTTCGTTCGTCAGGGCGATCCGAAGGGGCTCGGCCACGCGGTGCTGCGCGCTAAGGCCCACGTCGGCAACCAGCCGTTCGCCGTCATGCTGGGCGACGACCTGATCGATGCCCGCGACGTTCTGTTGACCAAGATGCTCGAAGTTCAGGATGCACGGCAGGCCAGTGTCATAGCACTGATGGAGGTCGACCCCTCACAGGCGCACCTCTACGGCATCGCTTCGATCGAAGAGACCGACGAAGACGATGTCGTTCGCGTCACAGGTCTGGTCGAGAAGCCCGAACCCGGCACCCAGCCCTCGAACCTCGCCATCATCGGTCGATACGTTCTGCGCCCCGAGGTGTTCGATGTGCTCGAGACCACCGAGCCCGGCAAAGGCGGCGAGATCCAGCTGACGGATGCCCTGGCCACCCTGGTGGAGCAGCCAGACCTCGCCGGGGGCGTCTACGGCGTCGTGTTCCGCGGCCGTCGGTACGACACGGGCGACCGGCTCGACTACATCAAGGCGATCATCCGTCTCGCGAGCGAACGCGAAGACCTCGGCCCCGACCTCCGGCCGTGGATCAAGGAATTCGCCGAGGGTCTCTAGGGCCGGCCTCTGACTATCCTTAGCTATGTTCGTTCCCACCCTTGTCGACGGTGCCATCGGTCTCCGGCCCATCCGCCTGCGCGATTCGAAGGCACTGGAGAACGAACTCATCGCCAACCGTGGCTGGCTGCGCAAGTGGGAGGCCACCAGCCCGAACGCTCCCATGTCGTTCGACACGCGGGCGAGCATCCGTTCTCTGCAACAGAATGCCCGGGCAGGGTTCGGTCTTCCATTCGTGATCGAATACGAGGGCCAGCTTGCCGGCCAATTGAACGTGTCGTCGATCAGCTACGGCTCGGTGTCGTCGGCGACGATCGGTTACTGGGTCGCTGAGCGCTTCGCGGGGCTGAACATCACTCCGACCGTCGTGGCGCTCGCCGCCGACCACTGCTTCTACTCGGTGGGGTTGCACCGCATCGAGATCTGCATCCGGCCGGAGAATGGGCCGAGCCTGCGGGTCGTCGAGAAGCTCGGGTTCCGGTATGAGGGGCTGCGGCGGCGCTACATCCACATCAACGGTGACTGGCGCGACCACTTCTGCTTCGGGCTCGTGGGGGAGGAGCTGCCGGTGGGGGTGCTTCGGCGCTGGAAGGAGGGACAGGTGCCCCTGGGTCAGGGCAGCATCCCCGAGGTCGACCGGCTCGAGGCGCTGAAACCCATCTCCACGCGCAACCGCTAACGCTTCAGCGGGCGACACGCGCCGCCGGTTGGGCTCGATAACCCGGTGCGCCTCATACCGTAGACCCATGACATCAGACTGGCTCGGCGGAGGCCTCATCGTCGCCCTGGCCGCCGTGCTCTGGTTGATCTACCTGATCCCGACGTGGTTTCGGCGCAACGAGTTCCTCTCGACCGAGCGCAATGTCGTGCGGTTGCAGCAGACACTGCGCATCCTGGCGGAGACCAGCGAGGTGCCCGACGAGGTGCACGTCGAGGCGAATGCCCGCAGCGTGGCTGAGCAGCAGCGCATCCTGAAGAAGGCGAACGCGCAGAACCTGCTCGCTGAGCGCGCCGGGTTCCAGACGCTCGTCGAGCAGGGGATCGCCGCCCAGGCCGCGTCGGAGCGTTCGGCGCTCGAGGTGGCGCGGCTGCGTGAACAGCTTCAGGATGCCCGGGGCATCGATGAGGCGACGGCGGCCTTCGACGGCGACGCTGCCGACCAGACGGCACACTATGAACCCGGAGAGTACGAGACCATCGTGATCACGCCCACACCCAGCCCGTCTGCCCTGACTCTGCGGCAGGCTTCGCTGAAGCTCCGTCGGGCGCGGGCGGCGACCTCCGGCATTCTGCTGCTCGCCCTCACCGTGACGGTGCTCGGTGCGGTGCAGACCGCGGTCAACGGCGCGTGGATCGTTCTGGTGGTCGGAGTGCTCGCGGCGACGCTCTGCGTGACGCGTCTCGGCCGCCTGGCGCGCGAGGTTCGGCAGCTGCGGGTTCGTGGGGTTTCGGCGGCACCGGCCTCGGCGCGGACGGTTCGCCGTCCGTCCGCCGCATGGACGGGATCCGGTTCGATCTACGATGCTGACTCGGCTGACCTGGCTGTCGACGATGTCGCGGCGCACGTTGACGCAGATGCGGGGTTGATCGCACCCCGGGCTGCTGGGTCTGCGAATTCCGCTCCTGACGTGGTCGACGGCTCAGGGTGGACTCCGGTGCCGCTCCCGAAACCGCTCTACGTCGGCAATCGCCGTATCGACGGTGGCGACAGCGTATCGGGCTACGTCGAGCAGACCGCGTTGCGGGCTGAGGAGGCTCTGCGTGTGGCAGCGCGCGAGTCTGAGCTGGCGTTGCGTGCGGCGCAGGCGGCGACGGATGCGCGGGGTGCTGGTGCTGGTGCTGGCAGCGGAGAGGATGCTGGCAGCGGAGAGGGTGCGGGTGCAGCATCGGTCGCGGAGGCTCACGTACAGGCTCCCGTGCGGCCTGCCGCTGCCAGCCGGTTCGCATCGATGGGGGTCATCGACGGTTCGCAGACGGGCGCGATCGACGTCGACCAGATTCTCGCTCGGCGTCGCGCAGGCTGACCGCTGAACGGGAGCCTCCGTTCGAAGGCCCTGCTCGCTCGTGGTAGTCTTCAAAGGCAGTTTTCGGGGCTATGGCGCAGTTGGTAGCGCGCCTCGTTCGCATCGAGGAGGTCAGGAGTTCGAATCTCCTTAGCTCCACACCGGCACTGCACAGAAGAGGGTCCGCTCACCAGAGCGGGCCCTCTTCTGCGTGTGAGGGGTGGTGCGCCGCTGGGCGCCGACGGTGGTGTGGTGGATCGTTCGGGGTACTGCTGCGCTGGTGGTCGGAGGGGTGGGTGGTGCGCCGCTGGGCGCCGCCGGTGTGCGTGGTGGGGTGCTGTACTGCGCCCTGCGCGGCTTGACGGGATGGATGGGGTGAGGTGGGCAGATGGCTTGGGCTGCCGCGCCCTGCGGGCTTGCCGGGGAGGGATGGGGTTGGGTGGGCGAATGGCTGGCTGGGCGGCCAGATGCGTGCACGGAGCGTTGGTGAGGTGGTTGGGGCTGCTGCCCCCTGCGGGCTTACCCGGGATGGAGGCGTCAGATGGGGTGATGGGCTTGGCTGGGGCTGCCGCGCCCTGCGGGCTGCCGCGCCCTGCGGGCTTGCCGGGGAGGGATGGGGTGGGGTGGGCGGATGGTTGGCTGGGCGGCCGGATGCGTGCACGGTGCGTCGGTGAGGTGGCCGGGCCTGGTGGCCGGGTCTGGTGGTCAGGGCGGGTGGCCCGGTCGGCGTAGATGGGCAGGCCGGGCGGTCTGGTGAGGTGAGATGGTTGCGGGCGCGGGAGGGTACCCGGTGTGGGTTGGGGTTAGCCGGTTTGTGGGAGTGGGCGGGCTCGGTTTTGTTGGCAGGGTCGGGGGGTTTGTGTCCAGTCGAGCCAGTCGGGTGGTATCAAGTGTGGGGTGCCGTTTCGCATCACCAGCTTCCACCTTGTTTTGTGTACATGGGAGTGGTGGAAATGGCAGAGTAAGGCCCCGTTATCAAGATCGGTGCGGCCGGGTTGGTGGTCTTTCGTTTGCCAACCCTCTACATGGTGTGACTCGCACCACGAAGGTGGTGCGTCGCAGGAGGGCCACACGCATCCGCCGTCGCGGGCGGCCAACGCACGGTTTTGGGCGGCGGTGAACAGGCGCTTCGTTTTGCCGTGCTGCAACACTTGCCCGTGCTGGCCGAAGAGGGTGGTGATGACATCGGAGTGGCAGAGGAGGGTTTCGATTGTGCTGGCGGGGACGGGTTCGGTGAGGCCGTCGATCCAGCCGATACCGCGGCCGGAGATGATGTCGTCGAGGGTGGCGTGCACGTTGACGGTGGGTGCGGCCCCGTTCAGGCGGGGCATCGACGGGAGCCCTGCTGCGGTGGTGACGAGTTGGAGGAGGCCGTCGGCGAGTTTCTGACCCCTGGTGCGGGTGTCACGGAGTAGCGGGTCGACCTCGTCATCATCGGCCGGGTTACCCTCACCGGTGGTGCCGGTCGGGTCGGAGGTGCCGGTGCCGGTGTGGTCGGGGAAGGTGGGGATGCGGGGGCTCGTAAACGGCTCAAGGGCTGCCCGCAAATGACCTGCCGCGGTCGGGGGGAGGAGGCCGGTGAGTTTGGTCATCCCGGTCTTCTCCGTGACCAAGGTCAGGTGACGTCTGTCGTGCAGCTGCGCCTCGGTGGGCTCTGCACCGTCGGGGTCGAGGTGGGCGATCATCCGTACCGCCAAGTGGTCGATCTGATCCGCGGAGAAGCCCTGACCGCCGACCGAGTCTTGCGCCAGAGACACCAACTGGGCTTCGGCTTCGAGGAGAGCATCCGTGAACCCGGTACTTTTCGCGAGGCGGCCGAGCCTGGTCGTGATCACGGTGGCCACGTCAAGACCGATCGCACCCAGCCCGACCGCCTCCGCGACGTGGGAGAACGCGGGCAGGTTCGGCAGCCCACACAGCGACATCGTCACCCGAAGCTCCCCACCGACCTTCATCAGCTTCTTCGCCGTGTGCTCACTCGTACCGGTATTCGCGGCCAAAAACCCGGCCGGGGTAGTGAAGTTCGACGCCTTCGACAACCCGTCCTCGCCGAGTTCGGGTCTGCACCGCTCAGCCACCTCCCCAGCCAGTTGCAAACGTAACGAATCCGCCAACCGCACCAGGTACTCCACCTGCACCACACCAGCCATCAACTCACCAGTGGCAAGCCCGATGGGCGCGGCAGCCCCGGCACCCGAACCAGGATCCAAAACGCCCAGGCTCAAGAGTGCATCCACGCACCCGACAATCGCCGACGCCGTGTCAGCAACAGGAGGTGTGGGCGGTGGTTTCATGACTCCAGTCAAACACCAACCACTGACATTACCTCAGCAAAAACACCCCGAAACAGACCAGTTCTCGAAATAGTTTCTGAGAGTTTTCAGTCGAGGGAGGGCTTCGACGGCTCGTACAGCCAGGTGTCGAAGAACGCCCCCAGATCGGTGCCCGCAACGCTCGACGCGTACGCGACGAACTCGGCGGTCGTGGCCGAGCCGCCGGCGTGTGCCGAGGCCCAGCCCTTCAGGATGGTGAAGAAGGCCGTGTCGCCGACCTCGGTACGGAGGGTCTGCAGCGTCATCGCGCCGCGGGTGTAGACGGCTCCGTCGAAGATGCCTGCCGAGCCGGGGTCGGCGGGCGCGGTCGCCCAGAAGGCAGCATCGTCGGCCGGGTCGTCGCTTCCGGTCGGGTTGGCATAGGCGGCTTCGAAGGCCTGCTGGGTGGTGTCGCCACCCTGGTGCTCCGCCCAGAGCCACTCGGCGTAGGTCGCGAATCCCTCGTTCAGCCAGATGTCCGACCAGCGTTGCATGGAGACGCTGTCGCCGAACCACTGGTGGGCGAGTTCGTGGACGACGGTTCCGGCATCCGCGTCTGCACCGAAGGCCCAGCTCGGGTAGATCGGCCGGGTCTGGTTCTCGAGCGCGTAGGGCAGTACATCATCCGGAGTCGGACCGAAGTCTGCGATCGCGATACCGCCCGCCTCGCTGAACGGATAGGCACCGAACGACTCGGAGAGAAACGAGATGACCTCGGGCTCGTCGTTGAAGATCTTCGTTGCGACGTCGCCGACGGAGCTGCCTCCGTCGAGCTTCTTGTCGAACAGGGCCGGGGCGACGGCGTTGTAATACGAGATGCCGCCCTCGTCGTGCTCGGTGATCGTGTAGTCGCCCACAGTCGCGGTGGCGAGGTAGGTGGCCATCGGCTGATCCATCTCCCAGTCCCACACGGTCGACGCGCCGCTCGCGGTCTCTGAGGCGAGCCGCCCGTTGCCGATGACCTGCAGGCCGGTCGGCACGGTCATCCGGGTACTGAATGTGGCCTTGTCGGACGGATGATCGTTGGAGGGGAACCATGTGGCGGCAACGCGTGGCTGGCCGACGACGACGGCTCCGTCGTCAGTGCGGAACACTCCGGCGGGCCCGAACGCGTCGGCAATTGTGACGGGCACGCCCGCGTAGGTCACGGCAGTCGTGATGGTCGCGCCGGTCGCGATACCAGCGGGCGGGATGACCGTGAGCTCTGTGCGCGGAGGAGTTGCGGTGCCGTCGGTACTTCCGGCCTCGAGCGGTTGGCCGGTGGCGTCACTGATCTCGGTGGTGGCGAGCGACCAGGTCGCGGGGAGTCCGTCGACCGTGATGGCGCTGATGGCGATGTCATCGATGTATCCGCCGGAGCCGTCTGAGGCGCGGGTGTCGAAGTCGAGGTTGTACGCCGAGAGGTTCTGGGTGGCTGTGGCGGTGACGGTCGTGGTGCCCGACAGAACGTGGCTGGTGGGTTCGTAGGCGAGGTCGAGGGCGTAGTGGGTGACGTCGTATCCGCCGTTGCCATCGAGGGGGAAGTAGGCGTCGCCGATACCGGCCGCGCCGGGCTGGAAGTCGATGGGAGTGGTGGTGGGGGGAGCAGTGGGCGCGGGCGACGGGGTGGGTGCGGGTGCCCCGGTGGGCACCGGCGCGGGAACAGGCGCAGGCGCAGGCGCGGGCCCGCCGGCGGCCGGGCAGGGCGCTGCAGAGATGGCCGCCGAGACTGGAGTGGAGATGGCCGCCGAGACGGCCGCAGACGTGGATGCGACCAGAGCAGGGCGCGCCTCCGCCTGGCTCGAGGACGGAGCCTGCACGCCGGAGGCGAGCAGAGCGACCAGCAGCAGAGGAGCAGCCGCGAAGAGAGCACCCCGGCGCCGACCCCGGCGGAGCATCAGCCCGGCGACGCCGATACCGATCGCTGCGAAAGCCAGGCCCAGCAACAGCGGCCAAGCGTCGAATCCGGTAGCGGCAAGCTCGCAACTCTGCATGGTTCCCCCAGGTGACAGACGGTGGCCCAACCCTACCCGGCGATTGTTTCGGCCGTGTCTCGAGGGCCGGAGCCGGCCTGAACCCGCCTTCCTGCAGGCCCGAACGCAGGCTGGTTGCGCAGGATCTTCCGGTTCGCACCCAGCCCAGAGGAAAGGGTCACGCCTGGGGCGCCGGGGGTTCGGTAGCCCGTCGCATCAGGGTCGCCGCCGACAGCGTCGCCCCGAGCGCGGCGGCCGCGAAGACCAGCAATACCACGGTGGCGGGTGCGAACTGCAGGGCCAACCCGACCAACAGCACGGGAACGGCGAGGCCTGTGTAGGCGACGAGGAACATCAGCGCGAGGGTCTCACCCTTCCGCTCGGGGTTGGCGATGCGGCCCGCCGTCATCATGGCTGCACGGAAGAGCAGGCCGACGCCGAGGCCCGAGATGATGCCACCGAGCAGAAAGACCGGGAGCGCCGGCACCAGGGCACCGAAAGCGACGAGTAGCAGCCCGGCGGCGCTCGCCGCGAGCGCGAGGGTGAGTTGGCTGCGCGGCGCCAGGGGGGCGAAGACGATCTGCCCGACGGCGGCCGCCGCGAAGACGGAGAAGGTGGTGGCACCGGCGAGAAGATGGTCGTCGGCACGGAACGTGACAACGAGGAAGGTCGGAGCGAGCGCGGTGAACAGGCCGAACACGGCGAACCCCGAGAAGGCTCCGAAGGCCGAGGCCTGGAACGCCCGTCGACCGGCCGGCGGCACCGAGAGCCGCTGGGGTCGCCACCGCGGCAGCGTCTCGGGGCGTTCCACGGTCTCGGGCACGAGAAGCAGGGATGCCGCAGACAGAAGCAGCACGACCACGAACACCAGGTGCGGCAGCACCAGCGGAGCGGGGAGGAAGTCGGCGAAGACACCGCCGATGAGCGGCCCGAGCGCCAGCCCCCCGAGGTTCACTCCGGCAGAGACCGTCGCGGCGACGGCCGGCGTCTCATCGGGCTTCGCGCCGGCGCGGAGCTCACCCAGAAAGGCCGTTGCCGTCGCGGCCAGAATGCCGACACTGATGCCGTTCACCAGCCGTGCGACGATGAGGCCGGGAACCTCCGGCCACGCGAGAAAGAGCACCGCCGACAGCGCCGACACCAGCACAGCGACGAGCAGCACCCGCCGGCGCCCGAGCCAGTCGCTGACGTGCCCGGCCAGGTACAGACTCAGCATCACCCCCACCGCGAACGCGGCGAAGATCACGGTGATGACGGTGGGCGGGAAGTCGTCGCGCTGCTGGTAGAGCGGATACAGCGGCGTGGGAACGGTTGCGTAGGCCATCACGAGCAGGAAGGTGGCGGCGACGATCCAGAATCCGCGGGAATGTTCTCGGCCCACCCCACTACCTCTCGTTCAGGCGGTGTCAAGCCTCCCGTCGTTTCAAACCGGTGAGCGTACCGTTTCGAACAGACAGAGCCTTCGCGCAACGGTGCGACGGCGGAAGGAAGATGACATGGCCGAGATTACTGCACACCACGGACTGTTCAAGAACACCAATCTGCACGTCGACGACACCGGCGGAAACGGCCGCCCAGTCGTTCTGATTCACGGCTGGCCCCTCTCTGGTGAGTCCTGGTCGAAGCAGGTGCCCGTCTTCGAGGCAGCCGGCTACCGGGTGGTCACCTACGACCGACGCGGGTTCGGTCGGAGTGACAAGCCGCACACCGGTTACACCTACGACACCCTCACCGAAGACCTGCACGCACTCCTCACCGAGCTCGACCTGAACGATGTCACCCTCGTCGGATTCTCGATGGGTGGCGGCGAGGTCGCGCGGTACTTCACGAAGTACGGAACCGAGCGGCTGCACAGCGTGGTCTTCGCCTCGGCTGTTCCGCCGTTTTTGCTGAAAGGCCCGACCAACCCCGACGGCCCCCTGGATGCCGCCGCTGCCGCCTCGATGACAGCGGGGCTGACCAAGAGCGAAGATGACTTCTATGACGAATTCACGACCGGGTTCTACTCGGTCGATGGCGTTCTGAAGGTCACTGAGGCGGAGCGCCAGGAGGCGATCACGCTGGCGAAGCAGTCGAGCAAGGTCGCCTCGCTCGCCTGCATGGCAGCCTTCGCGAGCACCGACTTCCGTGACGACCTCACGAAGGTCTCGGTTCCGACGCTCGTCATCCACGGCGCCGGCGACGGCACGGTGCCCTTCGAGGGCTCCGGCGCACGCACGCACGAGGCCATCCCCGGCAGCGAGCTGGTCGTCATCGCTGACGCACCGCACGGCGTGACCGTGAGCAACCCCGAGGAGTGGAACGAGGCGGTTCTCGCCTTCCTCGCGAAGTAGCACAAGCGAAGTGGAACGAACACGTGACGGCGGGGTCGGGTGCGAACAGGCGCCCGGCCCCGCCGTTCGTCGTACCCAGACAGTCGAAACAGGCTGTTCACAGAAGGTGACAGTGCCCGCAAAACTCCGCACGTAGTCTGAGGGCCACGACGACTACGGCTGGGGGATCCATCATGCGAGATGACTCCGAACTGATCGAAGCCATCGGTCGCGCGCGCGCGGGCAGCGAAGCGCGCATTCGCGAACTGTTGCAGAGCTCGCCCCGGCGGGCCCATGCGCTGCTGCGGGCGAGCATCCGGCGCGGCCTGCTCGGCGACACCGACCAGGTCGAGGAGAACGCACTCGTGCTCTCGATGATGATGAGTCGCAACAGCATCCGGAGCGCCCTCGCCATGCTGGGCAACGAGGGGCTCATCCGTCGGCGCCAGCGCATCGGCACCAACATCGTCGGCTCCATCTTCGAACTCCCGCTGCTGTCGCTGCTGCCGACGCAGGGCTGGCAGTTCGGGGCCCAGACCCTCGAGCATCCGAGCTCCATCGAGATGGACTCGAAGTGCGTCGAGCAGTCGGTGGTGAGCGCCCACGAACACGTCAAGGCACGGCTCGGCACCGAGGCAGACCGCGTTGTGATGCGCGAAGACCTCGTCAGCATCGAGGGGATGCCCGTGGGCGTCATCGTCGGCTACTACCCGATCGTCGAGCAGTTCGAGAACGGTCTCTTCGCCGACACCGCCGACTACCTCGACTGGTTGCGGCGCCTGCCGGTCACCCAGTACGAGGCGACCGTCGAGGCGGTCAACTGCGACGAGCGCACAGCGAAACTGCTGGAACTGAAGGAGGGGGCGGCCATTCTGACCCGAGAGACCCTCATCCGCGACGCCGACGGAACAGCGCTGATGCTCGCCTACGGCCATTACCGGGGCGACCGAGTCGCGCTCTGGGCCGAAGACAAACAGGTGCTGGCCATGCGCCCCGCGGTCGACGACGCTGCCTGAGCACAGGGCGAAACCGCTCGTCGTCAGGCGGCAGTCGGGGTCATCCTCTGGCGAATAGAGCGCGTAGCTCGAAGAAATGGCCGGTCAGAGGGCTCTGCCGACGCCTTCGAACAGCGCGAAATGCAAACATAATCCCGCGGATGCAGCGCCGAAATGTGACTTCGCTCTAATGGTCGTACGGCAACGGCGCATCTGGAACCCGCCGGATGCTCGTTCTTGTCAAAGAGTGAGGGTACGACGTGGCACGCTTCATCGGACGCCGGCTCATTCAGGGCATCGTGACGGTCTTCGGTGTCGTGACCGTCGCCTTCTTCCTCGTTCGCCTCAGCGGCAACCCCGCGGCCCTGCTGCTCGGTCCCGAGGCATCGCCCGCCGACATCGACAAGCTGAGTGAGACGCTCGGATTCAGCGCACCGCTGCCGGTGCAGTACGTCACCTTTCTCGCGGCGCTGTTCCAGGGCGATCTCGGGCTGTCTCTCCGCCAGAACCTCCCTGCCCTCGACCTCGTGATGCAGCGCTTACCCGCCACGCTCGAGCTCGCTCTCAGCTCGTTCGTTCTCGGTATCGTGCTGGCGTTCCTGGTGGTGCTGGCGCTGCAGCTCGCGGCCTCCTCCCGGCTCCGCAGCGCGGTGCTCTGGCTGGCGAGCGCCCGGCAGGCCGTTCCCTCGTTCTGGCTCGGCATCATCCTCGTGATCGTCTTCGCTGTGGAGCTCGGCATGCTGCCGGCGCTCGGCAACAACTCACCGCAGTCGATCATCCTGCCGGCCATCACCATCGCAACTCTGGAACTGGCGCTCTACATCCGCCTGCTCGACACCGGCTTCGGTGAACAGCACAAACAAGACTACGTGCGAACCGCGTACGCGAAGGGCCAGCGGCGAAGCATGGTCATTCTGAAGCACATGCTGCCGAACGCCCTTCTTCCCGTCATCACCGTCGCCGGACTGAACCTCGGTGCACTGCTGGGCGGCACGGTCGTGGTCGAACTGGTCTTCAACTGGCCGGGGGTCGGGCAGCTGCTCATCTCTTCGATCAGCCAGCGCGACTATGCGGTGGTGCAGGCGGCCATTCTCGTCATCGCGCTGTTCTTCGTCATCGTGAACTTCGGTGTCGACCTGCTGTACGGAGTGCTCGACCCGAGAGTGAGACTGCGCTGATGACCCAGACCGAAGATGCGACGAGCCTGATCGGCCGCGTCGGCACGCCGCTGCCGGAGGGTGGGACACCGCGGGGTGCGTCGCCGAAGAGCCGCCGCGCCGGATGGCAGAAGTCGACCCCCTCGTACTCCGTCGCGGTCGGGATGGTCGTGGTGGTGCTGCTCGTCATCGTGGTGGTGCCGTTGCTGCCGGTCTTCGACCCGACCTCGCAAGACCTGAGACTGCGCTTTCTCGATCCGTTCACCGACCCGTCGCACCTGCTCGGAACAGATGCCCTCGGCAGGGACATGCTCTCCCGGCTCGCCGTCGCGGGCCGGGTGTCGCTGAGCATCGCGGTACCGGCAGTGGCCCTCAACCTCCTGATCGGGGTGACGCTGGGGCTGCTCGCCGGCTATTTCGGCGGCGCGCTCGACAACGTCATCTCGGCCCTGGCCGACATTCAGCTCGCCATTCCGATCATGCTGCTGCTCATCGCCATCGTGTCGGCGATCGGTCCGTCGGAGATCACCCTCATCGTGGTGATCGGGCTCGCCAACTGGGTCGGCTATGCGCGGGTCTCCCGGGCAACCGCCTGGTCGCTCCGCGAGCGGGAATTCATCTGGGCGCCCAAGACCCACGGCGCCTCGCAGATGTGGATTCTGCGCAAACATCTCGTACCGAACGTGATTCCCGCGCTCGCCGTGCTCGTGCCCTTCGACATCGGCATCATCGTGCTGCTGGAGGCGGCGCTGTCGTTCCTCGGCCTCGGCATCCAGGCCCCGACACCCAGCTGGGGCGGCATGATCAAAGACGGCCAGGCGTACCTCCGAGACGATGCGATGATCACCGTCTTTCCGGGAATCATGCTCTTCATGCTCGTTGCCGGCCTGCAGTTCATCAGCCAGCGCTTCACCGGCGACCGACAGCCCGATCGGAGCGGCGCATGAGATCCCTGTTCGGTGCAGCAGCTGTTCTCAGCGTCAGGGATCTCGTCATCCAGGCCGGCCCGATCACCGATCCGACCACCCTCGTCGACGGCGTCAGCTTCGACGTCTTCCCCGGCGAGGTCGTGGCGCTGGTCGGTGAGTCAGGATCGGGCAAGTCGATGACGATGCTCTCGACGATGGGCCTGCTTCCCCGCGGTGTGCGCGTCGTGTCGGGCGAGGTGCTGCTCGGCGGGCGGAACCTGCTGACGGTCTCCGAAGATGCGCTTCGGAGGGTGCGCGGCGGTGAACTGTCGATGATCTTCCAAGACCCGATGACTTCCCTGAACCCGGTACAGCGCATCAGCACCCAGCTCGCCGAGATGATCACCCTGCACGAGAAGGGGCTGAGCCGCGAAGAGGTCAGGGCGAAGTCGCTGCGGCTGCTGAACCTGGTGCATCTGCCCGACCCCGAACGCCGGTTGCGAGGTTTTCCGCACGAGCTCTCGGGTGGCCAGCGCCAGCGGGTGATGATCGCCATGGCGATCGCCCACGAACCACGGATGCTCATCGCCGACGAGCCGACGACCGCACTCGACGTCACGGTGCAGGCCCAGGTGATGGATGTTCTGCAGGAGGTGCGCGAACGCATCGGCTCCTCGCTGGTGCTGGTCACGCACGATCTCGGTCTCGTCGCCGAGAATGCGGATCGCGTGCTCGTCATGCTGAAGGGAAAGATCGTCGAGAGCGGCTTGACCGTCGACGTGTTCGAACGCCCCAGAGACCCGTACACGATCCGGTTGCTGTCGAGCATCCTGCCCGTGACCGGCGACCCCGTCGACACGGCGACAGCCGTGCATCCGATCGTCACGGCCGACCAGGCCGACGAGACCGAGGCGCACGCAGCCGCGAATGCCGTGGTGCAGGTGAGAGACGTGAAGATCCACTACCCGCTGCGGGGGGCGTGGGGCCGGAAGGCCGACCCGTTCAAGGCGGTGGACGGGGTCTCGTTCGACCTCGGCGCCGGCACGACGATGGGGCTCGTGGGCGAGTCGGGCTGCGGCAAGTCGACACTGGTGCGCGCCATCCTCGGCATGCAGAAGCTCACCTCGGGCAGCGTGAGCTTCGAGGGCAGGGACGTTTCGGCCATGACGGACCGGCAGCGCCGGCCGCTCCGGCCCGCCATCCAGGCCGTCTTCCAAGACCCGTACTCCTCCCTCGACCCGCGGCTCAGCGTGCACGACATCGTGGCCGAGCCCCTGCGCATCAATGGCCGATACAGCGCCGCCCGTGTCGCCGAGGTGCTCGATCAGGTCGGGCTCACGAAGGAGATGGCCTGGCGGAAGCCCGCCGAGTTCTCGGGCGGGCAGCGCCAGCGCATCGGAATCGCGCGGGCACTCGCCCTCAAGCCGCAGGTGCTCGTGCTCGACGAACCGACGTCGGCGCTGGACGTGTCGATCCAGGCCCAGGTGATCGCCCTGCTCAAAGACCTGCAGGCCGAGCTCGGTCTCGCCTACCTCTTCGTGTCGCACGACCTCTCGGTCGTGCGCTCCCTGGCCAACCACGTCGCCGTGATGTACCAGGGCACCTTCGTCGAAACCGGGCCGACAGCCCGCGTCTTCGATTCGCCGCAGCACGCGTACACCCAGCGGCTGCTCGCTTCGGCCCCCCTTCCCGACCCCCGTCGTCGCCAGCGTTCGGGAGCCGCTGCCGCCTAGACCTCGCATCCCGTCCCACACCTACCCTCACGCGCTCTGGTTCGTCACCGACCCTGCCCGAGCGCGCTCTTCGCCAACCCCGCAGGTCGCCACCCCCTGCTTTCGCCAACCCCGAGAGGAACCACCCCATGTTCCACAGAACGAAACGTTTCGCCGCCGTCGTGCTGACCGCCAGCGTGATCGCCGCCCTGACCGCCTGCAGCGCCGGCTCGTCCTCCGACTCGGCCGCCTCCTTTCCCGAGCACGCCGACTCGATCACCGTCGCGCAGCCCGCCGACCTGAAGACGCCCGATCCCGTGATCGACAACGGCCTGCTCAGCCTCAACATCTTCCACGCGGTGTTCGACCAGCTCACCGAGGTCGACGGCACGGGCGCCCTGCAGCCCCGCCTGGCCACCGAGTGGACGGCCAGCGAAGACGCCAAGACCTGGAGCTTCACGCTGAACAGCGCGGCGACGTTCTCCGACGGGTCGCCCGTGACGGCCGACGATGTGATCTTCAGCTTCCAGACGGTCATCGACACCTCGACCTCGCTGAACCACATCTACACGAACAACATCGAGAGCATGTCGTCGACCGGCGCCGGCAACGTGACCTTCACGCTCAAGTCGGGCGACGCCAACTTCACCCGCATCGTCTACTACATCTCGATCGTGCCGAAGGCCGTCTACACGGCGCTCGGCGCTGAGGGCTTCGCCAAGGCGCCCATCGGATCGGGCCCGTACACCTTCGTCAGCTGGACCCCGGGCGTCTCCACCGTGCTGAAGAAGAACCCCGACGCCTGGGGCGCCAAGGGCACCATCACCGACATCACCGTCGTTCCGGTCGCCGACTCCGAGGCCCGTGTGAACGGTCTGCTGTCGGGGTCGATCGATCTCACGGCGATCGCCCCCTCGCAGGTCGACACGGTCAAGAACGCCGGTTCTGGCTACGCCGAGGTCAGCGCCGCCAGCAACCAGGTGGTCTACCTCGGTATGAACACCCTCACCGGGCCGCTCGCCAATGTCGACCTGCGCGCTGCCATCAGCATGGGCATCGACCGGGCGACACTCATCGACACCCTGCTCGGTGGTAACGGAACCGTCGCGACCGCGGCATCCGTCACCCCCGATGTGAACGGCTACGACGACTCGCTCGAGCCGTTGCCCTTCGACGTGGACAAGGCGAAGGCGCTCGTGGCTTCGTCGGGCTACGACGGCAGTCCCATCGAGTTCGACTACCAGACCGACGGCAACGTGCCCATGACGAACGAGATGGCGCAGTCCATCGCCGCCCAGCTCGCCGACATCGGTGTGAACGTGACCCTGACCGGCGGCGACATTGCCAGCTTCACCCTGCTGTGGACCTCGAAGAAGCTCGCCGGGCTGTACCTGTACCAGTTCTCCCCGTCGATGATGGATGCGGCCACCACGCTCAACTACCTCTACGGCCCGACCGGCTACGCCCTGTTCTCCGACCCCGACATCGACAGACTGATCGTCGAGGCCGGCACCACGGTCGACCCCGAGGCCCGCAAGGCGGTCATCGCGAAGATCTGGGCCATCAACGCGGAGAAGAACTACATCGCGAATGTGGACTACTCGACGGGCACCTACGGGCTCGCGGCGCAGCTCGACTGGACTCCGCGATCTGACGGCCAGGTCGACTTCCGCACGGCAGCCTGGAAGTAGGGGAGACGGATGTATCTCGCCGACGACACCGGATCGAACGTCGACTTCATCTGGATGATCAAGAACTCCGTCGTGCCGCGCCCGATCGCCTGGGTGCAGACCCAGGATGCCTCGGGGCGCGGCAACCTCGCACCGTACAGCTACTTCAACCTCGTCTCGATGGACCCGCCGACCCTGATGATCTCGTTCGTCGGCCAGAAGGACAGCTACGACAACATCAAGGCCACGGGGGAGTTCGTCGTCAACATGGTGAGCGAGGGCCTGGCCGAGGTCGAGACCGCCTCGGCGGCGATCCTGCCGGCCGAGGTCGACGAGATCGCCCTGCTGGGCCTTCAGACCCTGCCCTCGACCCGCATCACCCCGCCGCGCCTCGCCGTCGCGAAGGTGTCTCTGGAGTGCATGTTCCTCAGTGAGATCGAGGTCTACGACACCCATGTCGTGATCGGGCAGGTGCTGGGCATCCATGCCGACGACGACATTCTCGACGAGAGCGGTCGGGTCGACGTGCTGAAGTACCGGCCCGTCGGCCGGCTCGGCGGGTCGCTCTACACGACCGTCACCAACGAATACCGGCACACCGTGCCGGCGGGCACCGACGAATGGATCGGCGCCCAGCCGGGCGGAGAAGCGGCGCTCGAGGCGCTCGCCGGCGCCACAGATCCAGAACTACATAAGGAGCACCAGTAATGTCCGCAGACCCGTTCCACCTCGCATGGTTCACCCCGTTCAAGGCCCCCGCGTGGAAGAGCCCCTGGGCGAACGACACGGCGCTGACCTGGTTCAACGGCGACTACTACATCGACATGGCCAAGCAGCTCGAACGGGCCGGCTTCGACTTCATGATGTTCGAGGACTCCACGCTCGTGTCGAACAGCTACGGAGGCACGACGGAGAACGACCTGAAGCACGCGCTGCACGCGCCGAAGGCGGATCCGGTTCCCCTGCTTCCCCTGCTCGCCGCGGCGACCGAGAACATGGGGTTCATCGCCACCATGTCGACCTCGTTCTACCCGCCGTTCCTCGTGGCACGGGTGATGGCGACGATGGACCACCTCACCCGGGGCCGCGTCGGCTGGAACGTCGTGACCTCGAGCGAAGACCTCGCCGGGCAGAACTACGGCCTCGACCAGCTGCTGCAGCACGACGAGCGCTACGACATGGCCGAGGAGTTCGTGACGGTCGTGAAGAACCTCTGGGACTCCTGGGAGCCCGGCGCGATCGTCGCCGACCGCGAGACCGGGTACTACGCCGACCACACCAAGGTGCATGAGATCAACCACGTGGGCAAATACTTCAAGGTGCGCGGGCCCCTCAACCTTCCGGCCGGTCCGCAGGGCCATCCGGTGATCTGCCAGGCCGGAGGCTCGCCCAAGGGCCGGGACTTCGCCGCCAAGCACGCCAACGTGCTGCTGGCCTCGAGCAACACCGTCGAGGGCATGAAGGAGTACCGCGACGACATCCGCGCCCGGGCCGCGGCCCACGGTCGCAACCCCGACGGGGTGAAGGTGATGTTCATCATCCAGCCCGTGCTCGGTGAGACCCAGGACGACGCCGAGGAGCTCTTCGATCGCACCTACGAAATGAGCCAGGACCAGATCGAGACTCAGCTCGGCATCATGTCGATCACCATGGAGATCGACTTCAAGCAGTTCGACCTCGACAGGCCGCTGCCCGACGATGTGCAGACGAACGGGCACCAGTCGGGGTTGGCCGGGTTCCGCAAAGCGGCCGCCGGTCGTACCATCCGCGAGGCCCTCAGCGCGAAGCCGGGGGGAGTGCGGCTCGTGGGCACGCCCGACTCCGTCGCGGAACAGATGGACGAGGTGATGGAGTTCGTCGGTGGCGACGGCTTCCTCATCCGCGGCGAGCCGGTGCGCACCCATTCGAGGCGCTACATCGACGAAATCGCCTCGGGCCTGGCGCCGGCGCTCCGCCGGCGCGGCCTCATCCGCAGCGACTACGACAAGACCACCTTCAAAGCCAACCTGGCTTCGTTCTAAGGAACCGGCATCCACATGAGCGTCACACCCTTCCATCTCGGCTGGTTCCTGAACGGCACCAGCGTGCCGGCCTGGGGGCAGCCCTTCTCCGGGGCGATCGGCACCCAGTGGCAGTCGGCCGACATCTTCGTCGACCTCGCCCGAGCGATGGAACGTGCCTGCTTCGACTACGTGCTGATCGAGGACAACACCTTCGTCGGCGACCGCTACGGCGACTCCATGGAGGTGTACCTCAAGCACGCGTTCCAGGCGCCGCGGCAGGACCCGATGATCGTCGCCACGCTGCTGTCGCAGGCCACCTCACGGCTGGGCATCATTCCGACCGCGGGGTCGTTCGCGTACCACCCGTATATGCTCGCCCGACTGGTGGGTTCGCTCGACCAGCTGTCGAAGGGCCGGATGGGCGTGAACCTCGTCACCGGCACCAGCGACCGGGCGCTGCAGAACTACGGCTATCCCGGCATGGGCGAGCACGACTCGCGGTACGACACCGCGGAGGACTTCATCAACGCCTCGCTCGCCCTCTGGGACACCTGGGAACCGGATGCGGTGGTGGCCGATGCCGAGACCGGCGTCTGGGCCGACCACACGAAGGTGCACCGCGCCGACTTCACCAGTTCCACTTTCTCGACCCGGGGCCCGCTCAACTCGGGGCCGCTGCCGCAGGGCCGGCCGATCATCTCGCAGGCCGGCGGGTCTCCCCGGGGCATAGCGTTCGCCGCCAAATACGCCGACACGGTGATCGCCATCCAGGCCACTCCCGCGAAGATGAAGGAGTACCGCGAGAAGGTCCGCGAGGCCGCGGTCTCGTTCGGGCGCAACCCCGACGACGTCAAGGTGCTGTTCGGCATCTGGCCGACCGTCGGGGCGAGCCAGTCCGAGGCCGACGATCGCGTCGCCGCTCAGCGCACGGATGTCGCGGAGAACATCGAGGTGGCGCTCGCCGCGATGGCGAAGAGCACAGACATCGACTTCGCGAACATCCCGCTCGATGTTCCCCTCGGCGAACTCGGACTCTCGACCAACGGCACGCAGCAGTTCGCCGAATTCTCGTCGCGCAACGCCACGAAGACCCTGCGTGAGGCGACCATCAGCCGAAGCGGCTCGGCGGGCCCTGCCCTGGTCGGCACACCCGACCGCGTGGCCGGACTGATGGAGGACATCATGGCCGAGGTCGGCGGCGACGGCTTTCTGATCGGCACCAACGGCGTCACCCGCCGGTTCATCGCCGAGATCACCGATGGGCTCGTGCCCGAGCTGCAGCGCCGCGGGCTCACCCGGCGCGGCTACTCCTTCGACCAGCTGCGCGACAACCTGCTCGAGTTCTGACACTTCTTCTCACGCTTCTTCACCACCGAAAGGCACGACACACATGCGCGGATACGTCGACACCGACTGGGGCCAGCTGCACTACCGTTCGAGCGGACCGGCCGTCAGCGAGGGCGGGCCCGTCGCTGTGCTCTTCCACGAGTCGCCGCGCTCGTCGCTGGTCTACGAGCCGATCATGAAGCCGCTCGGCGAGCACCTGACGGCCTTCGCCTTCGACACCCCCGGGTTCGGACTCTCCGACTCCGCTCCCGCGGGTTCCGGCATTCCCGACTACGGGCGCATCCTGTTGCAGGCGATCGACGCCCTCGGCATCGGCGACTTCACCGCGGTGGGTATGAAGACGGGCAGCACACTGGCCACTCAGGTGGCGACGCTCGCCGGTAGCGGCCGGGTGGCGGCAGCCGTGCTCTACTCGCTGAGCCTGCCCGACCCCGAGGCAGACGAGTACTGGGCCGAGAACTGGGCGCCCGACCTGACCGTCACCGAAGACGGCTCCCTCTTCGAGTACTTCTGGAAGAAGAACGTCGGGCTCTACGGCACCGACAGCCCGCGCGACCTGTCGCTCTGCGTGGCCGAGGCCGTCGTCAACCTCGAGCGGTACAACTCCATCTACCCGGCCGTGTTCCGGTACGGGTCGACCGTCTACGAGCTGAACCAGAAACTGATCGCCGACGGGGTGGCCCTCACGGTCATCCACGCGCCGTCGGCGCAGATGACTCCGGATGCCCCGCTCGAGTTCTTCCACATGCCCGGCACCCGAGACGTGTTCATGCCGGTCTCGGGGCAGTTCGGTTCGCGCTCGCCGAAGGAGTTCGTCGACGCCATTGTGGCGGTCGCCGCCTGAACCCGGCGGCGCTTGACGCTTCGGGGAAGTCCGGGTAGCTCCGTCAGCTTGTCGGGGCGGTGAAGACGAGCCGGGCCTTCGTGATGCGGTAGCCGTTTCTCAGGAACGCGGCCGCCATGGGTGCGTTTGTGGTGTCGGTGGTTGCGGTGATGCGCGGGGCGCCGTTCGCCGCGTGCACGTGGGTGATCTCGGCGAGCAGATCGTCGACGAAACCGTGCCCCCGCTGCCCGGGCACCACGCCGAGGTAACTCACGCTGGCGTCATAGGCGCTTCGCGAGGGGATGACGAACCCGACGAGGTGACGCTCTGCGTTCCGGGCCAATCGCCAGAGCCCCCGGTCGCCGGGCAGGCTGAGGTAGAACTCGAGGTCGTCGGCCGCCTGCGCTTCAGCGCCGAGCTCGCGGAGATTCTGCAGGGTGAGCAGGTCGAGACTCTGCTGGGCGACCTGCGCGAAGACGTCGAGGAACGCCGAATCGTCGGCCGGGTCAAACGTCAGCCGGGTGCTGCGGGCCGGGAGAGGATCGGCGGGCGTCCACGCGTAGCTGAGGCGCTCGATGCGCTCGGTGAGGCCGGCCCGGGCCACCGCCTCGGTGCGCCAGTGCGCTGCCACCACGGCGTCGGGGTCTTTCCGCCAGGCCGGGTCGACGGTCACGATGAAGTCGGGCCGGGTCTTCAGCCCGGCCGCGAAAAGGGCCTGGTGGCCGGCCCGTACGAGTTGCGCCGCGACGGTCGTGGGGTCTGCCTCGGCGGGGTCGACCCAGACGCAGTCGAGGGAGATCGGATGCTCGGCCTCGGGTGGCCCCCACCAGAGCGCCCGGGCGCGCAACCGGCCCTCCACCTCATCGACGAAACTCCACTCGAACCGGTACTGGCCGAGGTCGAGCTCCCGGCGGAACCGCTCCTCGTCGACGAGGGCAACCGGGTCGTGCTGACGGGCGGAGAGCAGCAGATCGAGGTCGGCGGGTGTGGCTCGGCGGATCATTCATGCCTTTCCGGGCGTCGGTGCTCTTCGATGCTCTCGCGGCGCATCCGTTTGTGCAAGCCTGCCCCTTTCGGGGGAGTGCAGGGAGACCGGTGCAAGCTGATAGGTTCACAGATGTTGCCGTGAGTCCCACGCACGGCGTACTTCTTACTTTCGGGGTGGGTTAGTTGGAAGACAGCATCATGACGACATCTCTGCGCCACAAACTCCTTGTGGCTACCCTGGCGGCATCGATCGGGTTGGGCGGGGTGCTCGTTTCGGGCGCCGCGGCGTTCGCCGACGAGGCCACACCCGCCCCCGCAGCCACGACCGAGCCGACAGCGACGCCGGAACCGACCGCGACACCGGAACCGACGGCGACGCCGGAACCGACTGCGACGCCGACACCGGCGCCGACGGGCGACCCGACTCCTGCGCCGACCGCCACCCCAGCCCCGGTTCCGACCGAGATCTCGCTGCTCACCCCCGAGGCCGGCAAGCCGGCCATCGCGCGCTCCGTCGTGTTCGGGGGCACCGCTCCCGCGGGCGCCGTCATCACCGTCACCGGCTCCGACAAGACGGTGCTCGGCACGGCCACCGTCGGTGAGCTGAATGTCTTCGTCGTCGCGTACACCTACGGCCCCGAGGCATCCGTCGCCCAGTCTGTGACGGTCACCGGAACACTCGACGGCAATGACCTCAACACGGTCAAGCGGTCGTTCACTCTGCCCGACCAGAGCCTGCCCGCGCCGGTGATCACCGCACCCACCGCCGGTTCGACGGTCTACGGCGACTCGGTCACCTTCACCGGAACGGGTACCCCCGGCAAGAACGTCGTCGTCGTCGCCCTGCCGACCGCGGCCCTCGATGCGGCGGCGAACGCCCGCAGCGCCCAGGCCGCCCCGGAGCCCTCCGACCCGGCCGACCCCATCATCGTCGACAAGGACGGCAACTGGTCGGTGACCCTCACGGCTGAGCCGAACGACTACACCGCGACCGCGGTGCTCGCCGACATCGATGCTGCGGGCAAACTCGTCTCCCTGATCTCGCCCCCTTCGGCTCCGGTGCAGTTCGTGCTCGCGGCGACCCCTGCCGCTCCCGTCGTCGTCGTGACCCCGGCGCCCACACCGACCACGGTGGCTGCGGCGGCATCCGGTCACCAGCTCGCCAACACCGGCGTCGACGCACGGGGCCTCCTCGCTGCAGCCGGCGCCCTCAGCCTCGCGGGCGCCGCACTCGTTGCGACGCGCCGCAAGCGCGCCTGACACGCCGTTCGACTGCGGCATCCACCGGGCGAGCGCGGCCACGATCGTGAGACGTGAGCGCCCCCCGGTGGATGAGCAGGGACGATCCCCGCGGTATCAGCTCGGCATCTCGCCAGACCCTCTGCCCGTCAGCGATCGCACGGCGGTTCTCGCCTGGTGCGCGCTGGCCCTGCTGGTGGCGGCGTATGCGACGGTGATGACGGTGCACCTCGCGCTGCCGGGGTTCTCGCTCCCCTTCGTTTCTCTGCTCTGCATTCCCTGGGCCCTCGTCGTCGACCGGTTGCGCCTGCGTGCACGCTCGCGCCCCCACCCGCCGATGGCGCTGAAGGTGCTCTCGATTCTGCTGGTCGCCGCTGCCGTCGTGTGGTTCTTCGTGCTCCAGTTCGACGAAGGCCTCCGCACCACCCGGCCCCTCGCGCTGGCGGGGTGTGCCGCCCTGAGCTTCGCGATCGCGATGGGCGCCGTCGTCTTCGCCTACCGGGCGCGGTTCTTCTTCTGGTGGCGGGTCGCTGGCCGCTCAGACCACCGGCGGGATCGGTAGCGGGTCGCTGAAGGTGGGCGGATGCTCGACCAGGGCGAGCGCATCGGCCTTGGTCACGTTGCCGGGGAAGTTGTAGCGGGCGAACGCGCCTGTGGGGTCGTCGGGCGACGTCGGCATCGCGATGTTCGACCGGCCGATGAGGTCGACGACCAGCCGTGACTCCTCCGCGGTCAGGGTGCGTCCCTTCCCATCGCGCACCAGAATGGCGGCCCGCCTGCCCCGCGATGACCGCAGCACGAGGTTCAGGTTGCGGCGGGTCTTCGAGGTTCCCACCACGAGCTGCGCCGCCGTGACATCTTCGTACGAGAAGGTGCGGCGCCCGGCCCTCAGCAGTCCGGCTCCCGGGTTCACCCGCACCGGTGGAACGAGCAGCCGCAGAACCAGCACGACGAGCCCGAAGGCCACCGCGCCGGCGCCGAGCGACAGCACGATCACCCACGGCAGCGCAAACCGGCGCGCCAGAATCGCCGTGATGTGCACCCCGTTCGTCACCGCGAGCGTCAGCAGGATGGGGCTGACGACGACGAAGGGCGTCAACCAACCCATGCCGCTGAGCGTGACCCACTTCTCGTCATCACCGCGTCGCATCCCCCGATCGTCTCACGCCCGCGCGCCCCGTCGAATCGGTCGGCGCCGCGGCCGAGCGGTCGCGGCGGGTGAGAATGGAGGGTGCCCGACCGTCTGAGACCACTCACGCCGCCCTACCTCACGGCGGGCGGCGGGCGACGGTGGGCCGATTTCGTGGTGGGCCATGCGCCGGCGGTCTTCGAGACGTACATCGAGCCGTTTCTCAACGGTGGTGCCGTCGCGATCGCGATGATGGAACGGTCCGCCGACAGCACCTTCCACCTGAGCAGCGCCGACCCAGAGACGGTGAACGCCTGGCAGGTGATCGCCTCAGACGCCGAAACCCTCATCGCACATGTGCGGGAGCACCGCGACCGGCATGATCGAGCACACCTGGTGGCGGTCAGCGAGCGGGATGCCCCCGCTCACCTCGCCGGCATGACACCCGCCGAGCGTGCGGCCCGGTTCGTCTACCTGCGGGGCGGCACCGACCGCGACGGGTCGGCCCGGCAGGCCGTGGCTTTCGACGAAGCGAACGCGCGCCGACTCTCGGCGCTGCTGCAGAACCGGGACGTGCGCTTCGAGGTGCGGGAGTTCTTCGCGATCGTCGCGCAGGTCGCCGAGGAAGACCTGGTCTACCTCGACCCGCCGTTCAGCGGTGGAGACCACGCGGCCGACCCGGCCCCGAACGCTGCCGCAGGCACCGGCACCGCCGCAGGCACCGGCACCGGCAACGGTACTGGCACCGGTCCGGACTCCCTGTTGAAGGAGATCCGAAGCCTCGTCGGCACGGTCACCGCCCGCGGCGCCTCTCTCCTCGCACCCGGACCTCCCGGGGGCGGGCCTGCGGCGGTCTACGCCGGCTGGAACACCATGGCGCTCCACGCCGACCGCGGCGACGGCGACACCCTCTGGGCGAACCGCACCCTCACCCGCGCCCAGCGCGCCCGGCAGGCGAAGGAGTAGCCGCACGTGCCGCCCGGCGTCCGGTACGGTCGGGGCATGGACGCCTGTGCCGAACTCGCTACCCTCGCCGGCCGTCTCGCCGTGGGCGAGACCTCGCCACGGAGGTTCCTGGTGCGTCTCGGAGAAGAGGGTGGGGGCATCCGTCGGGGTGCGCTCTGGATGATCGATGCCACCCTCGCGGGCCGCAACCGCCTGCCCGGGCGTGGCTTCAGCCCGGCCCTCGACGACGGTTCGACGGGCCAGGCCCGACACTTCGCCGGAACCGCTGCGGCAGCAGCGCGCCTCGGAGCAGCCGTGACCCGCTGGGTGTCGGTGCATGTGCGGCGCGACCCGCTCGACTCGGCCGACGGGCGGCTCTCGGAGGAGGCGATCCGCTTCGCTGCGCTGGTGCGGTCGGGCGACCTGCCGCTCGCTGAGACAGAGGCGTGGATTCGGGAACACCTCTGCGCGTGAGTCTCAGCCGCTGAACTGCTGCGTTCCCACGACCGACAGCAGCTGCAGTTTCTCGTACCCCTCTGTTCCGGGTGACGCTGTGAGCACCAGCAGCGTCTGCGCCTGGTTCTCGGTGAAGAGCGCCTGGCAGTCGACCTCGATCTCGCCGAGCTCGGGATGCACCAGTGTCTTGTGGTCGTCGAACCGGGTGCGCACCTCGTGCCGCTCCCACACGGCGCGAAACTCGGGGCTCTGCTGCAGCAGCCGTTCGACGATGGCGAGGGCCCGGGCATCCGCACCGCCGATCGACAGGGCAGCGCGAAGGCCCGCCGCCTGGATGGAGCTCTGCCGGTCATGGTCGCGCGCGGGGTAGCGCACCCGGTCGGCGGGGTCGGTGAACCAGCGGTAGAAGGCACTGCGGGAGAGCCCGGTGTAGCCGCTGTGGTCGCCGAGCAGGGCGACGGCGAGGCGGTTCTGGGCGAGGGTGTCGCCGAGATCCGACAACACCATCGCCGGGCTGTCATCGAGCCGGTCGAGCACGCGCATCAGAGCCGGGCTGACGTGCTCGGTACGGCGCAGACGCCGGGGTGCAGAGTGGCCGGCGAGACGAAAGAGGTGGTCCCGTTCATCCTGGGTCAGCCGCAGGCCGCGGGCGATCGCCGTCAGCATCTGCTCACTGGGTTGCGGGCCGCGCTGCTGCTCCATGCGCGCGTAGTAGTCGGTGGACATGCCCGAGAGGGCGGCGACCTCTTCGCGGCGGAGGCCGGTGGTGCGCCGCCTCGATCCGGGTGGCAGGCCGACATCGTTCGGCCGCAGCGCCTCGCGGCGGCGACGCAGGAAGTCGGCGAGTGCGGGTCTGTCCATGGCTCCATCCTGCTCTATCCGGGCGGCGAGAGGCAGGGATCGGCAGTCCGCGGGTGAACGCTCCTCTCGTACTCCCACCGGGCATGACGCAGACTCGGAGTATGAACATTCAAGGGAACACCATCTTTCTTCCGGGCGGCACGTCGGGTATCGGCCTCGGTCTCGCCCAGCGGTTCGCCGCGGCCGGCAACACGGTCATCGTCGGCGGGCGCCGGCGCGAACTGCTCGAGCAGATCAGCCGCGACACCCCCGGCATCGAGGGCGTGTACATCGACACCGCCGACGCGGATTCCATCGCCAGCGTGTCGGCCGAAGTGCAGCGGCGCTGGCCGTCGACGAACGTCTTGATCGCGATGGCCGGCATCATGCGAGCCGAGAACCTGACCGGGGCGGACTTCCTGCCGACGGCCGAGGCGATCGTCACCACGAACCTGCTCGGGCCTCTTCGCCTGATCGCCAACTTCAGCGAATTCCTGCAGGCTCAGGATGCTGCCACCATCGTGACCGTGTCGTCGGGTCTCGCGTTCGTGCCCCTGGTGCACACGCCCACCTACAACGCGACGAAGGCGGCGATCCACTCCTTCTCGGAGATTCTGCGGCTGCAGCTGGCCGACACCTCGGTGCAGGTCATCGAGCTGGTGCCTCCGGCGGTGCAGACCACGCTCATGCCCGGGCAGGAGACGAGCGACTATGCCATGCCGCTCGACGACTTCCTCACCGAGGTGATGGGGATCTTCCGGTCACAGCCCGAGGCGAAGGAGATCCTCGTCGAGAACGTGCTGCCGCTTCGCACCGCGACGGCGACCGGCACCTACGACAGGATGCTCGGGATGCTCGCCGCCTCGCACTGAGCTGCGCGCCCCTCCGCGCGGCCCCTCATCTCGCGGCGGCGATCCTCAGCCGCCCGAGAACGCCCCGCGGAACTGGCGGCCGTAGTGGGTGGGCAGCAGCTGGTCGTGGCCGAACAGCTTGCGGCGCAGGGTGCCGGTGACCGGCTCGTGCTTCGCGAGTCCCCGGGCGCGGAGGGTGGGCATGACCTCGTCGATGAACAGTTCGTAGGAGCCCGGGAGCGTCCAGTTCATGACGTTGATACCGTCTACTCCGGCGCGCTGGAACTCCTCGAGCCGGTCGGCGATCTGCTCCGGCGTACCGACGAAGCGGCCGCGCACCTTCGCAGTGATCTTCGCGAGGTCGCGCACGGTCGGCTCCCGATCGGGCGCCGCCTCCCGCAGCCACTTCGTATGAGACTGGCCGCCCTCGTGCCTGATGTCCTTCAGCGGCATGTCGGGGTCGAGCGGCGTGCCTGTGGCCTGGTCGAGCCCGAGGTTGATGTGCGCGAGAAAACCGTCGGTCGAGATGTACTCGTCGATCTCGGCCTCGTTGCGCTTCGCCTCCTCCTCGGTGCTGCCGATCACGAACGTCAGCCCCTGGAAGAACTGGATATCGCTCGGCCGTCGCCCGTATCCGACGGCCAACGCGCGCGTCTGAGCGATGTCGCCCGCCGCGATCTCGGGGGTGGGGGAGAGGATGAACTGTGCCTCCGCATTGCGCGCGGCGAACTCCCGGCCTGCCGGCGACGACCCGGCCTGGAAGATCACCGGCGACCGCTGCGGTGACGGCGACGGCAGGTGCGGACCCTCGACCCGATACCGCTCGCCGACGTGGTTGATCTTGTGGATCTTCGTGTAGTCGGCGTAGATCCCCGCCGCCCTGTCTTTCAGCAGCGCCCCGTCGTCCCAGGATCCCTCCCAGAGCTTGTAGACGACGTCCATGTACTCCTGGGCCCAGCGGTAGCGCTCGTCATGCTCGATGAGGCGGTCGGAACCGAAGTTGCGGGCGGCGTTCTCGAGCGAGTTCGTCACCACGTTCCACCCGATCCGCCCCTCGGAGATGTGGTCGAGGGTCGAGACTCTGCGGGCGAAGTCGAATGGATGCGCCTGCAGGATCGAGCTCGTGAATGCCAGCCCGAGATGCTCGGTGCTCACCGCGAGCGCTGACAGCAGCACCGACGGATCGTTCGACGGAATCTGCAGGCCCTCCCGGGCATTCACTTCGTACGAGCCGTTCACCGGGCCGTACAGCCCGACCACATCGGCGAAGAACATCGCATCGAAGCCGCCGGCCTCGAGTGTCTTCGCCAGCCCGATCCAGAGCTTCACGTCGGTGAAGTCGGCCTGCCGGGCGGTCGGATGCCGCCACAGACCGTGCTGGATGTGCGAGTTCGTGTTCATCACGAACGCCGAGAAGTGCAGGGGTGTGGGCATCCTCGATTATTTCAGCAGCCGCGACAGCACCCGGTCGGCCAGGAGCTTGCCACCGGTCTGGCAGGTCGGGCAGTACTGCAGCGTCGAGTCGTGGAAGATGACCTGTCGCACCGTGTCGCCGCACACCGGGCACGCCTCGCCGACGCGACCGTGCACCTGCATGCCGAGCTTCTTCTCCTTCTTCAGCTCCGACGCGGCGAGCCCGTCTGCGCGGGCCAGCGCCCCGCGGAGAGTCGACTGCAGGGCGTCGTAGAGCTGGCCCGTCTCTTCGTCGCTCATCGCCGACGGCTTGAACGGCGACATGCGGGCGGTGTGCAGAATCTCGTCGGAGTAGGCATTGCCGATACCGGCGATGTTCGACTGGTTGCGAAGCACACCCTTGATCTGAGCACGCCCCGACGAGCCCAGGATGCCCGCGAACACCTCCAGGGTGAACGCCGGGTCGAGCGGGTCGGGCCCCAGCCGGCTGATGCCGGGCACCTCGTTCACGTCGGTGACGAGGTAGATCGCGAGGCTCTTCTTCGTGCCCGCCTCCGTGATGTCGAGCCCGGAGCCGGGTGCGACGGCCGCGTCGTCGCCCGCCATCACCAGCCGCGCAGCCAGCGCACTCTTGCCCGGGCGACCGCTCGAGGCAGGCGGCGGCCCCTCGCGCCACCTCATCCACCCCGCCCGCGCCAGATGCATGACAAGGTGCACCTCGCCGATCCGCAGGTCGAGGAACTTGCCGTGCCGCTCAACCCCGCGCACCACCTGGCCCGCAAGCGAAGACGCGGGAGGCGAGAACGTCTTGAGTGCGGAGAAGGAGAGCACATCGAAGCGCTCGACCACCTGCCCTGTCAGCCGTCTTCCCAGATCGGTGACCAGCGCATGGACTTCAGGTAACTCGGGCATGCCTCAATTCTCCCCGCACCCCGCCCGCCCGTCCACCCACCCCTCTGCTTTCTGGGTTCGACGACGGAGCTAGGCTGCGACTGCGGCGCCCTGCAGGGCATCGGCCGTCAGTTCGACCGAGCGGAGCCGGTCGGCGATGTTCTGCGACTGGTGGGCGATGATCAGTTCGTCGGCGTGGGCGGTGGCCGCAAAGTTCTCGAGAAAACGGCGCACCTCGTCAGGCGTTCCCGTCGCCGAGTAGCGCATCATGTTGGCGATCCCCCGCCCCGACGCCGTGGTGAGGAAGTGGTCGACCTGCTCGTCGGAGTACTCCGTGCCGGCAGGCCCCCGCGAGAGCATGCCGCGCACGCGCGCGCGCCTCGTCACGTCGAACTGCTGGCGGGCATCCTGAGCGTCATCGGCAGCAATCACGTTCACGCCGGCCAGAACGTAGGGGGCATCGAGCTGAGACGAGGGCTTGAAGTCTCGGCGATACAGGCTCACGGCCTCGTGCAGTGCGTCGGGCGAGAAGTGCGAGGCGAAAGCGTAGGGAAGCCCGAGCATCGCGGCGAGCTGGGCACCGAAGAGCGAGGAGCCGAGAATGTAGAGGGGGACGTTGGTGCCCGCTCCGGGGATCGCCTGAACGCCGGGTATGCGCGACTGGCCGGCGAGGAAGGCCTGCAGCTCGAGTACGTCCTCCGGAAAACGGTCTGACGACATCGGGTCGCGGCGCATGGCGCGCATCGTCTCCTGGTCGCTGCCCGGAGCTCGGCCGAGACCCAGGTCGATGCGACCCGGGTAGATGCTGGCGAGCGTTCCGAACTGCTCGGCGATGGTGAGCGGGGCGTGGTTCGGCAGCTTGATGCCGCCCGATCCCAGCCGGATGCTCGTGGTCTGGGCTGCGACGTGGCCGATCAGGATGCTGGTGGCCGACGAGGCGATCGTGGGCATGTTGTGGTGCTCGGCGTACCAGACGCGGCGATACCCCGACCGCTCAGCCGTCTGCGCGAGGGCGACGCTGGCGGCGAAACTCTCGCGGGCGGTCTCGCCGGGCGCGATGGGGGCGAGGTCAAGAATGGAGATCGGAATCGACATACGTTATACAACCCACCAGGGCCCCGAATCGTTCCCGGCGTCGGCTACCCGGCGCTGGCGGCCTGTTTCTGCACACGGTCGACGAGATCTCGCCAGCCTCCCGTCAGCGCACTCTCGGGAAGTGTCGCCTCATGCCTGATCTCGGCGCGCACGACGATCACGATGCGGTACACGAACCGGTCGGCGCTCTGTGTGTCGCGCGTCGGGGCCTGCCCCCACGGCAGGGCGTCGGCGAGGCCGAGCCAGCCCTCAGCGGCGGAGGGGTCGTCTGTGGTGGCCTCCCAGGTGCGCTTGAGCCCAGCGAACCCGCCCGAACGCACGACGGTGACCGCGACGGCATGCTCGGTCTGGTCGCCGGCGTCAGCTGGTTGCTCCATTCGTCAAGACTCCCACCTTCACCCACGCGGTGCCAACGGCTTCTGTCTCGGCCGAACCGGCCCCGAACCGTGCGGTGGCCGCCGCCACCGTCGCCCTGGCGAAGGCAGCGAAGTCGGCATCGGCGGCGAGGGGCCCGGTGATGGTGTCGTACCAGACCTGCCCGGCACCGAGCCAGGCGTCACCGCCGATCTCGATGGCCGCGAGCGCGAACGCCCGGTTCGGAATGCCGGAGTTGAGGTGCACCCCACCGTTGTCGTCGGTCGTCTCGACGTAGTGCGCCATGTCGGCGGGCTGCGGGTCTTTACCCAGCACCGGGTCGTCGTAGGCGGTGCCGGGGTTGAGCATGGAGCGCAGAGCCTCACCCTTGACCGCCGGTGTGAACAGGCCCTGCCCGATGAGCCAGCTGGCTTCGGCGGCCGTCTGCTTCTTCTGGAACTGCTCGACGAGGGCGCCCATCACGTCGGAGTACGACTCGTTCAGGGCGCCCGACTGCCCCTGGTAGTCGAGGCCGGCCGTGAACTGGGTCACCCCGTGCGAGAGCTCATGACCGATCACGGAGACGGAGGCGGTGAATCGGCCGAAGACCTCGCCGTCACCGTCGCCGAAGACCATGCGCTCACCGTCCCAGTAGGCGTTGTCGTAGCCGGTTCCGTAGTGCACCGTTGCGAGGAGCGGCAGCCCCTTGCCGTCGACGGAGTCACGGCCGAACGCCGTTCTGTAGAGGTCGTAGGTCGCGCCGAGCCCGTCGTACGCCTCATTCACGGTCACGTCGGCAGACACCTTCGACCCCTCCTCACGAACGCGCGTGCCGGGAAGATCTTCGGTGTTGTGGGCGTCGAAGATGGTGCGGTCGAGGCCGGATGCCGGGCCTTGGGCCGTGCGCACCTGTGTCGGCCGTGTCGGGGTGGTGCGCGCCTCCTGGATGACGTCGCGCGCGAGCAGCGCCCGCCGGGCCGCCGTGGCAGCCCGGACCATGCGCTCATCGTCGGTCTGGGCGATCTTCTCGAGCAGGTACGGGGGAACGATGGAATGAATCATGCGCACACTCTACGCGCGGCCTCCGACACGGGCATCCGCCCCCGCGTGCGCTTGAATGGAGGGGTGCCGTCCCCTCTCATCGCCGCCCTCCGCCGTGACCTCGTCACCTCGTCCTTCAGCGTGCAGACGGTGGGGGAGCTCTGGGGCGAGACGGCCGCGGCCGCGCTCTTCCGGGGCCAGCGACGGCCGGCCCTGAACGCCCTGTACCATCGCCGGCAGGCGGGCATCCCGCTCACCCGGGCCGAGGCGCTCGCGACACTCTTCGTGCTGAACGAACCTCTCGAGCACAGCGCCGTCGATACGGCGCTTCCGCAGCTGACCTCTGCGGGTGCCGCGGAGCTGGGGCTGGTCGGCCCGGTCGAGGGTGGCGGTCGGTTCCGCGCCCTTCTCGACCTGCGCCCCTACAGCTTCGTCGACACCTCCGGCGCCGGCAGCTGGTGGATCGTCTCCGATCTCGGCGAGCTGGCCGTCGGCGGGCCGCTCGAGGTCGACCATGTGCTCGGCGTCGGCGGCGCCTCCACCACCCTCAGCTCGCTGATGATCGGGGCCGACGTCGACACGGTTCTCGACCTCGGAACCGGCTGCGGCATCCAGGCCATGCACGCCTCGCGCCATGCCCGCCGGGTGGTCGCCACCGACATCTCCGCGCGGGCGCTGCGGCTCGCCGCCCTGAACGCCGAGCTCAACGCGATCGACAACATCGAGTTCCGCCTCGGCAGCCTCTATGAGCCGGTGCAGGATGATCGGTTCGACCAGATCGTGTCGAATCCGCCGTTCGTCATCACTCCCCGCCGTGAGGGCGTCCCCCTGTACGAGTACCGGGACGGCGGACTGGAAGGGGACGCGCTGGTCGAGACGGTGATCCGCGGTGCGGCCGCGCACCTCACCCCGGGCGGTGTCGCACAGCTGCTGGGCAACTGGGAGTACCGGGCTCCAGGGGCCCCCGCGACATCCGGAATCGACCGGGTTCGCGGCTGGGTCTCGCCGACCGGTCTCGACGCGTGGGTCATCGAGCGCGAGTTGCAGGATGCTCCCCAGTACGCCGAGACCTGGATCCGTGACGGCGGTACGCGCCAGGGCACACCGCAGTTCGAGGAGTTGTATGCGGCCTGGCTCGATGACTTCGACAGGCGGGGGGTGACGCAGGTGGGGTTCGGCTACGTTCTGCTGCGGGCGCCCGGCGGGGCGACCCGACGGCCGCTCACGCCGCGGCTCTCGCGCTTCGAGACCCTGCACGGCGGCCGGGGCGAGAATCCGGCCGGTCTCGGCGAGTACTTCCAGACCGCGCTGGCCAACTACGACTGGCAGGCGTCGAGGGATGACCAGAGCCTGCTGACCTCGATCGTGACGTACGCACCCGATGTCACGGAGGAGCGGCACTACTGGCCCGGGCAGGAGAACCCGACGGTGATGACGCTCCGGCAGGGCAGCGGGTTCGCACGTACCGTTCCGCTCGACACCGCCCTGGCAGCGCTGGTGGGTGCCTGCGACGGCGACCTGACGATCGGCCAGCTGTGCGGAGCGATCGCGCACCTGCTCGAGGTCGACGAAGAGGCGCTGGTCGCCGATGTGCTGCCGCGCCTTCGGCAGCTGGTCGACGACGGGTTCCTCCTGCCGCTGCAGTAGAGGGTGTTCGCTACCGCTTCAGACGCGCGCGCCTCGCCCGGTCGAAGTCGCGGGTCAGCCCGGTGCCGACGAGGATACCGAGCGCGATCGAGAACAGCGACAGTGCCGTGTTGACGATCGTCGTCGCACTGCCGGCCGCCTCGGTCGCCGTCTCGCTGATGCCGATGAACCCGAGTGCACCCGGCACGAGCAACCAGAACGACGCGAGGGTCATGACCGTCGCCGGCGGAGCGGTGCGGAACCTGGCGAACAACCGACTGATCGGCACGATGACGAGGGCCCCGACGAAGCCGGCGAGCTGGGGCCCGATGGCGAGCGCACCGAGCCGCTGGGCGCTGTAGGCCACGAAGAGGGCCAGCAGGATCCAGAGGAACGAACGTTTCGGGGCAGACAGGAACAACACATAGCCGAGGGCCACCAGCGCGATGCCCAGAACGGAGGTCCACCAGCCGAGGGTCGGGGTCGTCGACGCCATCGAGACGCTGGCCGTCACCGTGAGCCCGGCGATGACGCCGAAGGTGAGCAGCAGCAACTGGGCGACGCCGTACACAATGCGGCTCGCACCGGCGATGATCTGGTTGCTGGTCAGCTCGATGGATGCCACGGTGAGCGTCAGCCCGGGCAGAAAGCTCACGAGAGCCGGGGTCACGAGGCGCAGCGGGTCGCCGCCCGCCGCGTCGGAGAGGAACAGTGCGGTGACCACCGTCACGATGAACGCCGCGAAGACGGGCATCGCGCTCGCCAGCGTGGGGAGTTTTCGGCCGAGCAGCAGCATGAGCCCGACGATGGCGCCGAGCAGGACATACGCCGGCACGGCCGCGATGGTGGGGTTGAGGGTCAACCCGAAGCCGAGGCAGAGCACCGTGTGGCCCACCACGATCATCCAGGCCGGAAAGCGGGGCGTGGATGATCGGATCAGCGCGAATCGCGGGGCGGCGTCGTCGGGGTCGAGTCGGCCGAGACGCGCCTCCTGCACCAGCTCGTCGATGGCGGCGGCCTGGTCGAGGCGGATGGCGAGGCTGGAAACGGTGTCGAGGTCGGTGCGCCCCGCCCGAACCGGCTCGGCGCGCGCGGCGGCGCGCGCGGCCCTGATGCGGCCGGTGTCGGTGCGGCCCGCGTCGCCGCGCCCGCTCTCACCCCGGATGGTGTCGATGATGCCCGTGTCGACGGCGACCGACGGGATGCTGTCGAGCTGGAGCACCACCAGCGTGGGAAGCACGGCGATACGGATGCCCGTCAGATGGTAGGTCGAGGCGATCTCGTAGAGTGTCGACTCGACATCGTTCGTGGCCTGGCTGGAGGCCAGCATGGCGATGCCGAGCGTGCGGAGCATCGTCAGGATGGACGTGTCGATGGCCACGTCATCCGGCGGCTGGGCGCTGGGGGTGGGCGGTTTCAGCGACCAGCCGGCAAGGCGCTTTGCGAGGTTGCCACGGCTCATGTGAGCCGCTCGGTGAAGAACGCGATGCTCTTCTTCCACGAGTCCTGTGCGGCATCCCTGCGGTAGGCCCCCGGGTTGCCCTCGTTTGCGAAGGCGTGGCCTGCGCCGCGGTAGGCGATCGCGGTGAACTCGACCCCGGCCTCCTTCATCTGCGCGGTCAGGGCGGGCAGAGCGGCGAAGAGGGCGAGGTCGTCTTCGCCCACGAAGGAGAGAATGGGGCAGGCGATCTCGCCCAGCAGTTCGACCGGGAAGTTCGCATAGCCGTAGTACGGCACCGACGCCCGCACGCGCGCATCGGCGATCGTGAGGGTGAACGCGTAACTGCCGCCGAGGCCGTAACCGGTGATTCCGAGGCGACCGGCGACGCCCTCCTCCCGGTCGAGGAGGTCGAGGCAGGCGACGAGTTTCTGCAGGGCGGCGGTGGCGAACGCGGGCGCGGCGATCGGTGCCATCAGCTCGAGCAGGCGCGGCTGAGCGGCTTCGCGCACCTCGGGGTCGGGGTGAACCAACTGGCCCTGCAGCAGGGCGGCCTCCTCGGGCGGCACCGCCCGCTCGCCCATCAGGTCGGGGGCCAGCGCCACGAATCCCTCGGCCGCATACCGCTCGGCGACCCGCCGGATCTCGTCGCCCAGACCCCAGACCTCGTGCAGCACGATGACAGCCCCCCGGTACGTCTCCGGGGCGCCCGCGGGGTAGGCGACGAACGCCGGGAACGGCACCCCGGCGGCCTGCATCATGACGGTGGAACTCACGGCACCAGCTTACGGCGGGCCCCGCTAGACCCGCTCGGCCGCCCGCAGGGCACGGAGCGCCTCGCGGCGCTCGGCCTGCTCGACCGGGTCTGGTACCGGCAGCGAGGCCAAGAGGCGCTGGGTGTAGGGATGCTTCGGTGCACCGAGCACCTCGGCTCCCGTTCCCTCCTCGACCAGCTTTCCCTTGTAGAGCACCGCGATGCGGTCGGCCAGCAGGTCGACCACCGCCAGGTCGTGGCTGATGAACAGGGCCGCGAAACCGAACTCCCGCTGCAGCTCGGCGAACAGCTCGAGCACCCGGGCCTGCACCGACACGTCGAGCGCCGAGGTGGGCTCGTCGGCGATGAGCAGCGACGGCTCCAGTGCCAGGGCCCGGGCCAGGCTCGCGCGCTGGCGCTGGCCACCGGAGAGTTCGTGCGGGTAGCGGTCGCCGTAGCTCTTCGGCAGCTGAACCGCCTCGAGCAGCTCGTCGACCCGCGCCCGTGCGGCACGCGGGTCGCGCGCGCGACCGTGCACGACCAGCGGCTCGGCCACGCATTCCGCGATCGTGAGCAGCGGGTTGAAGCTCGACGCGGGGTCTTGGAACACGAAGCCGATGTCGCTGCGCACCTTCTTGAAGACGCGCTCTCGAATGCCGTTCATCTCGTGGTCGAGCACCTGCAGTGACCCGCCGGTGACCTTGGTGAGGCCCCCGATGGCGCGGCCGATCGTGGTCTTGCCCGATCCGCTCTCGCCGACCAGCCCGAGCACTTCACCCGCACGGATCTCGAAGTCGACCCCGTCGACCGCCACGAACCCGCCACGCCCGAACCGGCCCGGGTACTCGATGCGCAGGTCTTTCGCGACCACGACCGGCTTGGCGTCCTGCCAGGCCTCCGCGCGGCCGGATGCCCGTTCGGCGGTCTGCAGCGCACCCTGGCCGATGTGCGGCACCGACGCCAGCAGCTTCTTCGTGTAGTCGTTCTGCGGGTGGGCGAACAGAGTGACCGCATCCGCCTCTTCGACGACCGTGCCCTGGTACATCACGGCCACCCGGTCGGCCAGGTCGGCGACCACCCCCATGTTGTGGGTGATCAGCACGATCGCCGTTCCGAACTCGTCGCGGCAGCGGCGCAGCAGGTCGAGGATCTCGGCCTGCACGGTGACGTCGAGGGCGGTGGTGGGTTCGTCGGCCACGATCAGCCCGGGGTCGAGCACGAGCGCCTGCGCGATCACGACGCGCTGCTTCTGCCCGCCCGAGAACTGGTGCGGGTAGTAGTTCACCCGTGTCTCGGGGTCGGGAATGCCGACCCTCCTCAGAATGTCGATCGCCTTGGCCTTCGCCTCGGCGCGCGAGAGCTTTCCGTGCGCCCGCAGCCCCTCGGCGATCTGCCAGCCGACCGTGTAGACCGGGTTGAGCGCGGTGGAGGGCTCCTGGAACACCATCGACACATCGGTGCCCCGGATGCCGCGCAGCTGCCTCTTCGACAGGCTGATGACGTCGTTCGTGGCGCGCGTTCCCCGGCTGCCGCCGTCACGGCTCGAGAGCACGATCGCGCCGCGCGCCGTCGCGGTCTCGGGCAACAGGCCGAGGATCGACTTCGCCGTCACGGTCTTGCCCGATCCGCTCTCGCCGACGATCGCGAGCACTTCGCCCGCCGCAACGGAGAGGCTGACCCGGTCGACGGCCTTGATGGCGCCGGCGTCGGTCGAGAACGACACCTCGAGGTCTTCGATGGAGACGATCGTCTGGCGCCCTGTGGCTTCGTTGTTCATGAGCTGGTTCCTTCGAGACCGGTGATTCCGGCGGGGCCGGCTTCGAGCGTTCCGCCGGGTACGACCGAGGTCGCGGCCACGGCCCCGCCTGCGGCAGTGACCGCGCGTCGGCCGCGCAGGCGCGGGTCGGCGAGATCGTTCAGGCTCTCGCCGACGAGGGTGACGCCCAGTACCGAGAGCACGATCGCGAGGCCCGGGAACACCGCCGTCCACCAGATGCCGCTCGTCACGTCGGAGAGCGACTTGTTGAGGTCGAAGCCCCACTCGGCGGCAGCGGTCGGCTCGATACCGAACCCGAGGAAGCCGAGCCCTGCGAGTGTCAGCACGGCCTCAGAGGCATTCAGGGTGAAGATCAGCGGCAGCGTGCGGGTGGAGTTGCGCAGCACGTGCCGCACCATGATGCGGGCGTTCGAGGCGCCGATGACCTTCGCCGACTCGACGAAGGCCTCACCCTTGATGCGCACGGTCTCGGAGCGGATGACGCGGAAGTACTGCGGAATGTAGACGACGGTGATGGAGATGGCCGCCGCCAGGATGCCGCCGTAGAGGTTCGACTGCCCGCCCGAGATGACGATCGACATCACGATCGCCAGCAGCAGCGAGGGGAACGCGTAGATCGCGTCGGCCAGCACCACGAGGATGCGGTCGAGCCAGCCGCCGAAGTACCCGGAGACGAGCCCGAGGAACACGCCGAGGAAGATCGACAGGATGATCGCGACGATCATCACCTCCAGAGCCGTCTGGGCACCCCAGATGACCCGGGAGAACACGTCGTACCCGCCGACGGTGGTGCCCCAGATGTGCTGGGCGCTCGGTTCGAGCTGCGCACCGAACTGGCCGTTCTCATCACGGAGCTGGGCGAATCCGTACGGAGCGATCAGCTGGGCGAAGAGCGCACAGATGACGAACACGCCCGTGATGATGAGGCCGGCCACGAGCATCCCGCGCTGCAGACCGACGCTCTGGCCCAATTGGTGCACGACGGGGAGGCGGGAGAGGAGGGTGCGCCGGGGTGCGCGCGCGGCGCGGGCGACGGGAGCGGTGGGTGCGCTCATGCTCAGTACCTCACCCTCGGGTCGATGAGCGCCGCGATGATGTCGACGATGAAGTTGGTCACGGCGACGATCACGGCCAGCAGGGCGACGATGCCCTGAACGGCGACGAAGTCGCGCGCCGCGAGGTACTGGGCGAGCTGGAAACCGAGCCCCTTCCATTCGAACGTCGATTCGGTGAGCACGGCACCACCGAGCAGCAGGGCGATCTGCAGGCCGATGACGGTGATGATCGGGATGAGTGCCGGCTTGTAGGCGTGACGTCGAACGAGACGGTACTCACTCACACCGCGCGACCGGGCGGCATCCACGTAGTCGGTGGAGAGGGTGCCGATCACGTTCGTGCGCACAAGCCGCAGGAAGATTCCCGCCGTGAGCAGCCCGAGGGCGATGGCCGGCAGAACGGCGTGCGCGAGAACGTCGCCGATGACCGCCGGCTCGCCCGTCTGGAAGGCATCGATGAGATAGATGCCCGTCTTGTTCGGCAGGAACTGCATCTCGAGCTCGGACGAGGTCGACGCGCGCCCCGCCACCGGGAGGACGTTCAGCCAGACGGAGAAGACGAGCTTGAGGAGGATGCCGGCGAAGAAGACCGGAGTGGCGTAGCAGAGGATGGCGAAGACCCGCAGCACGGCGTCCTGCCCACGGTCGCGAAAGTAGGCGGCGAGCATGCCGAGCGGAATACCGACGATGAACGCCACGATGAGGGCGTAGAACGCGAGCTCGAGCGTGGCGACGCCGTAGGTGACGAGGATGGTGCTGATGGGCCGGTTGTCGCTGATGCTCGTGCCGAAGTTGCCGGTGGCGATCTGGCCGAGGTACTCGACGTACTGCACGAGGATGGGCCGGTCGTAGCCGGCCGCGTGGATGCGCTCCTGCAGCTGGGCACCGCTCAGCCGGCCACCGAGGGCGGCGGTGATGGGGTCGCCGGTGGCCCGCATCAGGAAGAACACGAGCGTGACCAGGATGAAGATGGTCGGGATGATCAGCAGGAAACGGACGACGAGGTAGCGGCCGAGGCCTCCGCCGGGCATCCGCCTGGCCGTCTTGGGCAGTGCGGTCGGGCCGGGGGCGGGGGTGCCAACAGCCGGGGCGGTCGCTGTCATGGGTACCAATCGTCAGGGAGGGAGCTGGAGGGGGGGAGATGCGGGTCGAACACGCGGCTGGGGGCGATCCGGCGGTGCGGATCGCCCCCAGCGTGACGCGGGTGACTAGCCCTTCGAGAGTGCTCCGTAGCGGAACTTGAACGAACCGTCGAGCGTGTCGGCGGCACCGTTCACCGTCGAACCGACGACGGCGACCTGCGAGCCCTGCAGGTACGGGATCGTCGACAGGTCGGCCGCGACCTTGGCCTGGATGTCTTCGATCAGCGCTGTACGGGCTGCCGGGTCGGTCTCGCTGACCTGCTTCGTGATCTCGTCTTGCACCGTGGTGTTCTCATAGTGGTTGGCGAGGAAGCTGTCGGCCGAGAAGAACGGCGTCAGGTAGTTGTCGGCGTCGGAGTAGTCGGGGAACCAGCCGAGCTGGTACTCCGGGTAGACGTCGGCCGTGCGGTCTTTGGAGTACTGCACGTAGTCGGTGGTCTGCAGGTTCACCGTGAACAGGCCGCTGGCCTCGAGCTGGTCTTTGATCAGCGCGTACTCGTCGCCTGACGACGGGCCGTAGTGCTCGGAGACGTACTGCAGGTTCAGCGTGACCTTGTCGGTGACGCCGGCCGCGGCGAGCGTGGCCTTCGCCTTGTCGACGCTCGGCTTGCCCGACCCGTCGCCGTAGAGGTCTTTCAGCACGGTCGTCGCGCCGGTCAGCCCGGCGGGCACGTAGGAGTACAGCGGGGTGTAGGTGTCTTTGTAGACCTGTGAGGCGATGGCGTCACGGTCGATCAGGTCGGCCGCGGCCTGGCGAACGGCCAGGGCCTTGGCCGGGTCGGCTTCGGGGGTCGTCGCACCGTAGGGCATCGTGTTGAAGTTGAAGACAATGTAGCGGATCTCGCCGCCGGGGCCGTCGACGACCTTGACCTTGTCGTTCGTCGACAGGTCGGCGATGTCGGTGGCCGACAGGCTGCGGTAGGCGACGTCGATGTTGTTCTGCTGGATGTCGAGCTTGAGGTTCGCAGCCTCGGCGTAGTACTTCACGTTGACCGTGCCGGTCTTCGCCGCCCCCAGGAGACCCTGGTAATTCGGGTTGGCCTTGTACTGGATGGTGTTGTTGAAGTCGTAGCTCGAGATGTCGTACTGGCCGGCGAACGGGTGCGCCTTGACGATGTCGACATCCGGAGTGAGGGCCGTCGCCGAGAAGACCTGCTCGTCGACGATCGGACCGGCGGGGCTCGAGAGCACCTGCGCGAAGGTCTGGTCGTTCGGGTTCTTCAGGGTGAACACCACAGTGGTCGGATCGGGTGCGGCGACGCTCGCGAGGTTGCCGAGGAGCGACGACGGGCCGTTCTCGTCGGCGATGGCGACGACGCGGTCGAAGCTGAACTCCACGTCGGAGGAGGTGAGGTCGTCACCGTTCACGAACTTCAGGCCCTCTTTGAGCTTGACGGTGTACTCGGTGGGTGCCGTGAAGTCGGCGGAGACGGCGATGTCGGGCTTCACGTCGGAGGTGCCGAGCGGGGAGTTGACCAGGAAGGGGTAGATCTGGTTCTCGACGGCGAACGAGCCGTTGTCGTAGGAGCCGGCCGGGTCGATCGTGGTGATCTTGTCGGTCGTGCCGATGGTGATCGAGCCGGAGGCGCTGCCACCGCTGGAGGACGAACCGGAGTTGCTGCCGGAGCAGCCGGCGAGTGCGAGAGCCGAGACCGCGAGGGCCGCGGAGACCCCGAGCACGCGCTTTCGATTGATGAATGCGGACGACATGGACGTCTACCTCTTTCGGTTTGCTGTTTGCTGTGTAACCAGTCTTAACACAACCGGAGAGCGCGCTCAGACCATTCGGCCGATTGTTTACAGCAACGCAACGAACCGCGCCTGTGGAGAAGTGGTGCACCGAAAACCGGTTTGCCAGCCTATTCGTCGCAGGCACGGCGAAAGCCCCCGGCCGGTGTGGTCGGGGGCTTTCGGTTGCTGTGGTGTGGGTGGTGCGGGGGTGTTACTTGGTGTTGACGGTGATTTTTGCGACGCCGACGAGGAGGCCTTCCTTGACGGCGG
>NZ_NBXD01000023.1 GCF_003399645.1 Subtercola boreus | reverse complement strand
ACGGCGAAAGCCCCCGGCCGGTGTGGTCGGGGGCTTTCGGTTGCTGTGGTGTGGGTGGTGCGGGGGTGTTACTTGGTGTTGACGGTGATTTTTGCGACGCCGACGAGGAGGCCTTCCTTGACGGCGGTGGTGCCGTAGGTCTTGTTCAGGAGGGCGGCGGCGTCTGCGGAGACGTGCACGGTGGTGCCTTCGAGGATGGCGGTGTCACCGGAGGTCTGGAGGGGCTTGAGGGTGGAGCCGTCGAGGTCGAAGAGGAAGGCCTGCTTGGCGACTTCGGCGCCGTTGGCTGCGACGTCTCCGTAGAGCTTGGAGGTGCCGGGGTCGACGGTGAAGTTGGTGAGGTCGACTTCGATGCCGCCGCCGGTGAGGCTGAGGCCGGAGCCTTCGTGGTTGATGCTGCCCTGGACGTAGGGGCGGTAGGACTCGTTGGGGTCGAAGTACTTCACGTTGCCGCCGGTGATGGGGAATGCGAGCACGCCGGCGTCGGAGAGGGTGGCGGTGCCGAGCACGCCGGGGGTGAGGCTGAGGCTCTTCAGGGCGGCGAGGAAGCCGGCGTCGACGGTGACTTCGGTGTCGACTCCGGTGAGCGCGGGGATCGAGGCGAGCGGGGTGCCGTTCGTTGACGCGGATGCGGATGCGGATGCGGATGCGGCCGGGGTGGAGGTGGTGCTGGAGGTGGTGGAGCAGGCGGCGAGCGAGAACGCGAGCAGGCCGGATGCGGCGATCGCGGTGGCGACCTTGGTGAAGTTGCGCATGATGAAATCCTTCGTTTGCTGT